>NZ_JAGMUK010000182.1:122027-122131 GCF_019049245.1 Streptomyces sp. AC555_RSS877
GCCGGGACGGCACGGATCCTGTCCGCGACGGTCCGGCACGAACGCGGACGCTGGTTCGTCTCCTTCCAGGCCGAGGTCAAGCGAGACCTCGAACGCGTCGCCCG
>NZ_JAGMUK010000182.1:122141-197170 GCF_019049245.1 Streptomyces sp. AC555_RSS877
GCCGCAAGGCGGAGGCGGGGCGGGCAGGTGGCGCAACCCTGCCGCAGCAGCGGCAGACAGAAACGAGAGACCGTCCTCAAGCCGAAGCCCTCACGCTTTGGTGACGAGACGGACCTTCCGGGCAGAAAAGCCCGGAACGCTGAGAACCGCTGAGGTTCTGAGCAACGGCGCACTGGCGCTGTCGCTACACATGAACATCGAACACGACACACCGCCGACCCCTCCCGAACTCGTGTACAGATGCTTTCGGTTCTCGAGTTCTGGCTCACTTTCCGTGGAGGCTGACTGAGTGTGATGTCAGTGGTGTGTGGTGGGATGGTGTGTGGTGGGATGGCCGGACTTTGCTGCCATGACCTGCTGGGAGTCCATCTTGATGCCCGTGTACTCGTCTCTGACTCACGCCCTGGCCGAGGCTTTGGTCGATGTCCTGTGGTTCGTCGAGGGCAGTGAAGAGGAGCAGATGGATCCGGACGACGCCGTCAAGGTCTTGGAGGGTGTCGCCCACCTGGTCAGCAAGCTGTCGGGCGACCAGCGGAACGAGTTGATCGAACTGCTTGGAACCATGGCCGAAGCCGAGTCCGACCCGGCACGGCGCGAGTTCTTGGAAGGGTTCCCAGAAGGCTTCGGGCTCATTGAAGATGGGATCTGACCTGTGCTTTACGAGTAGAAGGCAGGGAGAAGGACGAGCACTGATGACCGAGCTGCCCATGGCTGTGTGGAGACGCCATTGAGGGCTCGGGGTGCCGCGCTCAGGCCGACCTGATCGGCCGGGCCGCCGCGTCCGGTCGTGCGAGGTGGGCGGTGAACCATTCACAGGCGAGCTCCGCGACGGTGTCCAGAGCACCCGGCTCGGTGAAGAGGTGGGTGGCGCCGGGGACCACGGCGATTCGGTGCTCGCAGTGCATCCAGTCGGCCGCGAGCCGGTTGAGGCTGAGCACCCGCGTGTCGAGTCCGCCGACGATCAGCAACGTCGGAGCCCGGACGTGTGCGAGTGCGGCCGGACGGGCCAGGTCCGGACGGCCCCCGCGGGAGACGATGGCGCGGATGTCGTCTCCCGCGGCTGCCTCCAGGGCGGCGCCCGCACCCGTGCTGGCTCCGAAGTAGCCCACGGGCAGGGCGGTTTCCCGGCGCAGCCATTGGGCGACGGCCTGCAGTCGTCGGGCCAGCAGGATGATGTCGAAGACGTTGTGGCGGTCGCGTGCCTCGTCCTCGGTGAGCAGATCCAGCAGCAGCGTGCCCAGACTCCTGCGGTTGAGGACTGCGGCGACATGCTGGTTGCGCGGGCTGTGCCGGCTGCTCCCGCTGCCGTGGGCGAACGCCACCACCGCTTGTGCCGTGGCGGGTACCACGAGTCGTGCGGCCAGCCGTACCGGCCCGGCGGGGACCTCCACCTCGTCGACGGTCAACGGGCGCTCCGGTCGTCGTGGGCTGTCGGGCGACGAGCCGGAATGGCCGGCCTCGGCCAGCAGCGCGGCCACCTCCGTGTCACTGGTCTGTGAGAAGTCGCGGTACCAGGCCCCGACGGACCCCAGATGACGCGATGCCTGCAGACAGAAGACCTGGTCCGCTGTTTCGCGCAGGCGCGGCACGGTCGTTTCCGCCCCGACGGGGACGGCGAGGACGACCTCGCCCGCCCCACGAGCGCGGGCCACCCGGCAGGCGGCCTCGGCCGTGGCACCGGTGGCCAGCCCGTCGTCCACCACCACAGCGGTGCGGCCGGCCAGGGGCAGGGGTGGGCGGTCGGCGCGATACCGGCGCACTCTCCGCTCCAGCTCGGCACGTTCGGAGCGCTCGACGTCTTCCTGCTCGATGGGGCTGAGCCCGCTCTCGCGGAGGACGTCCTGGTTGATCACGCGGAGGCCCTCCTCGCCGATCGCACCGAATCCAAGCTCCGGCTGCCACGGCACGCCCAGCTTGCGCACCACGAGCACGTCCATGGGCGCGCCGAGCACGCGGGCCACTTCGTACGCGACCGGGACCCCGCCTCGGGGCAGTCCGAGCACCACGGCATCCGTGCCCCGCAGGTGCTGCAGGCGACGGGCCAGATGACGCCCGGCGTCCGTGCGGTCTTCGTAGCGCATGCGCCACCTCCTCATGCGCGGCGGCAGCAAGCCGCCTCACTGTTCATTGCACCGCGCCCGCAGCCCGCTCGCTCGCGAAGGGCCGGGCGGCCCGTCGCGTCAGCCGGTCGTCTGGTTCCACCGCGGGCCGACCTGCTCCCACTCCTTGGCCCACCGGGCGAGGCGACGCCGGTCGAGTTCCCACCGGAAGAGGGCGCCGGCGCCGAAGGCGAGGCCGGACAGGGCTGCGGCTGCCGCGAAGCCGAAGAGCGCCGACTCCACGGCGGCCTCCGTCGGCCCAGTCGGCTCGGTGGTGAGCGCACCGCGGGGGTCCAGCCAGACGGTGACCGTCGATCCGGAGTGGAGACCGGTGCCCACCAAGGTCCGTCCGGTGCGGGTGGCGCCGTCGTCAGCCGTCCAGCTGACCTTCGCCAGGGCCCGGTCGGTGCCCCTGGCCGCCGACCGGGTCTGCGGAACATCGGTGAGCAGCACAGCTGCGACAGAGTGCCGATCTGCGCGCTCCCGTGCGAGCACCTCGTGGGCGGCGTGCGCCGTCACCAGCCCGGCGATCGCCCCGCCCACCACGACGACCGTCCACATCACCAGCACGATCCAGGCTTCGACCACGTCGTCGTGCCGGCGCACCGGATTGCTGCGCCATCGCCACAACCGACTCTTCGTACCCCTGCTGCCATCGGGCATGGTCGACACCTCCTCGACCTCGTGCCCCTTCGACGGTCGCAGCATCAGGGGACCCAGGACAAGGGCTGATGAGGCGGCGTACGGGGGCCGACCGGCCCCAACCACAGGTGATCGCGGTCGGCCCGGCGCTCGTCGAGCGCAAGGGCGCCGGTCACCCGATACCCTCGCCGATGGCGTGGCGAGGCAATCTCCGGCGCCTACAGCCGCTACTGCCTGGATGAGCTCCGCGCGATCCTGCAGCACGGGCAAGAACCCGTCTACCACGTCGGCAAGCTCTGCAACCTGGCGGCCGCCGAGGCCGCGCGCCGGCTCCACGAGGAGACCGGGCTGGACTGCGCCGTCGCACTGGTCTCCCAGTCCGGCCAGGGCCTGACCGACCCGTGGCAGGCGATCGTGCAGACCTCCGGCCCCAACCCAACCGACGCCGGAGGCGTCCGGCGAGTGATCGCCGCCGTGGTGGAGGACTTGGGCATGCTGCGCGAGCAGCTGCTGAACGGAAGGCTGGCCACCGCATGACCGGCGACGTCACCGGGCGGTTCGCGCCCTGCCTCAACCCGGCCACCGTCTCCGGCCTCCCGCTGGAGCAGTTCCTCGCCCTGGCCGCGGGCGCCGGATTCCCCACGCACGCGCCTCGGCCCAGACCAACTTCGCGCCTACTCACCCGTCCGTCAGCGGACCGCAACCCGACCAAAGCTGCGTGACGAGCCAACAAGCAGCCGATCGCTCACCTGTTGTCGCAGCCAGCAAGATCAAGTAGAGTCCCCGACGTGAACACCGGACCGGCGCTACGCCACGCACAGATTGGCAACCCGGTGGAGGGCTGATCGCACAGCGGGTGCGGCGAAGGCACCCCAGTTCGGCACGTGGACCCCCAGTGCTCTTGCACTACGAGTCCGTTTTTTCGTGTCGAACAATAGCGAGGTCAACCGAATGCCGGCCACCTTCAACCACACCATTATCGCCGCCAAAGACCGCAGCGAGTCGGCTCAGTTCTTCCGCGAGCTCTTGGAGCTTTCGGAAGCGCCGTCCTGGGGCCCGTTCACCAACATTCAGCTCACCGACGGCGTGCTTCTTCAGTTCGCCGAGCCGCCGGTGGAGATCCAGATGCAGCACTACGCGTTCCTGCTCGACGACGAGCTGTTCGATCGGGCATACCAGCGACTGTGCGATCGCGGCATCGAGCACTGGGCCGATCCGCAGATGCAGCGCTCGGGCGAGATCAACACCGAGCACGGCGGTCGCGGCGTGTACTTCAAGGACCCCGCCGGTCACGCGATTGAGCTGATCACCCGCCCGTACCTGTAACCGAGGCAGTGCCTGGTCGGGCACCCAAAACGCGGGCCCGACCAGGCAACCAATCGCCGAAACCCCCTGCTGCCCCGGAGCACTACGGCGATCGTGCAAGTCGCCCCCGCCATCCATGCCGCCGACATGAGACAGCGCTCCGTTTACCCGGTCAACGGTGCGAGTCTGACCATTGGCTCATTTGTGGCCGGTCAGGGCGAGGTCGCGGCTCTGGCGCCACGCGTCGCGCACAGCAAGGCACCGATCGTCAGTCGAAAGAGGGTTCCATTTACGCCGGATGGCGGGTGAAGGTCACATTCCGCGAAGATCTTGCACGGAGGTGCCCGGGATGGAGAACAACGCGCCCGCCCGCCGAGGCCCCCCAGGCCCCCAGACCGCTGAGGGGCAGCTGACGAGCCGCCAGTCGGACATCGTCCGCTACATCACGCAGACGGTCGACCGGCAGGGCTACCCGCCCTCGATGCGGGAGATCGGAAGAGCCGTGGACCTCGCCAGTACATCTTCTCGGTGGCCTACCAACCGATGGCCCTGGAGAGCAAAGGTGTGCTCTACCGCGACCCGCACCGTCCCCGCGCCTATCGGGTGCGGCCCTCGTGGGCGCCCGACGTCGGTGGCAGGAGCGAGGCGCCGGTCGACGTGCCGCTCGTCGGGCGAATCGCTGCCGGCGCGCCCCTGCTCGCCGAGGAGATGATCGAGGACGTTTTCTCCCTGCCTCGCCAAGTCGTGGGCGATGGCGACCTGTTCGCCCTGACGGTCTCCGGCGACAGCATGGTCGACGCGGCGATCTGCGACGGTGACATCGTGACCGTCAGGCGGCAGGACAGCGCCGACCACGGCGGCATCGTCGCTTCTAGCGGGGGCAACCGTCGTGCAGCGTGATCCGATGAGAATCGGTGCAGTTCAGCAGCAGTGCGAAGGACGTTACCGCGTGCAACAGGTGTGGCGCTATCACTCGATTAGGTAAGGGATGCACTGCCCCATAGGGGCCGCATCTCAGTGGACGTCAAGTCCGATCTTCCTCGGTTCGTGATCGCTCGATCGAGGTACTGATCGTCGGGCAGACCACCTGCTGGGCATGTGCATGCCGAGATGCGGCCATGGAGCGAGAGCCGTACCCCAGCGACTTAGCGGACGAGTAGTGGGCGTTGATCGAGCCGATGATCACGGCCTGGGAAACAGGCCCGGGTGGCACGGTCAGCGACCGGAGATCCCGGATCCTGCGATCTGCGGGAGATCGTGAACGCGATCTTCTACCAGAACCGGACGGGTTGCCTCGACGGCGGCCGTCTCACGCTCCTCCACGAAGCAGGAGACCGCCGCTCAACACCCTGTTTTCCTCGTGCAGCGGCCGGGCGCCCATGCCAACCCCGATGTGATCCGGGTGCGTGACGTCCTCCGGAGCGCCGCCCACGACCGGCAGGCGAACCGGACCCGATTCCGCGGCACAGGAGTGCGCATTTTTGGCTTGCGGCTCACGGCGCCGTCATGCGCTCACCGCTCACTGGCCTCAGGCGGCCGACCGATCCGCTTCATGCCAATCCGTTCCATGCCCCAGGTAGTGCGGTGTCCGAACGTTCCCTCGGCGGACAGCTGTGGGTGGTCCATGGGGTCGCGGTGGAACTTCGACCAGAACGAGCCGGGACTGGAGCAGCGCGGGTCAGGAGCGGCAAGGTGCCCTCGTGGTGCTTCGTATGACGAGGTGTGGTGTGACGACGACTTCTCGTTCGTCGTCCGCCGCCCCACCCTCCAGCCGGGCGACGGCCCGGCTCACGGCCCGGCGCGCCAGCTGGCGGGCTTCTTGCCCGACCGTGGTGAGTTGGACGTGGGCGAGGCGGGCGAGGTGGCTGTCGTCGAAGCCGACGACCGAGATCTCGTCGGGCACAGGGATACGGGCGCGCAGGAAGGTGTCGAGGACGCCGATTGCGCAGTGGTCGTTGAAGGCGAGGACAGCGGTGGGGCGGGCAGCCTCGGCGAGGAGTGTTCGTGCGGCTGCCGCGCCGTGGTCCTCGGTCAGCCCGCCCGGCACGAGGCGGACGCGGTCGGTGAGGCCGTGGTGCTTCATGGCCGACTTGTAGCCGCGGCGCCGGTCGGCCGCGCCCGGCGCCCTGCCCCCGTCGATGTGGACGATGTCGCGATGGCCCAGTGCCACAAGGTGGTCCACCGCCTGGCGGGCGCCCTCGTCGTCGGCCGCGCGGACGACGTCGACGCCCTCGGCGAGCGGACGCAGCCGGCGGGCCACGGAGACGACGGGTAGCTGCGCCGCGAGTTCTGCCAGCCGGGCCGCCGGGGCATGGGGGCTGAGCAGGATCAACGCCTCGCAGCGGTCGTCGAGCAGCGTCTCCACCGCATCCTGTTCGCTGCGGCTCGCGGCAACGGCGCTGAGCGCGATCTGATAGCCGGCCGCCCCCGCCGCGGCGTAGAGCGCCTCAACCATGTCGGCGTGGAAGGGCTGTCGCAGGTCGAACTGCACTCCCACCAGGTGCGAGCGGCTGCTGCGCAGGAGGCGGGCCCTGCTGTCCGGCCGGTAGCCGATCTCCTGCGCGGCCCGCAGCACCCGCTCGCGACTTGCCGCGCTGGGCCCCTTGGCACCGCGCATGACCATGGAAGCAAGCGGCACGGAGACACCTGCCCGCGCCGCGAGGTCGCTGAGTGTCGGCCGCTTTCCGTCCGGGACGGCAGAGCGCGATGGCACCGTCGGCCTTCCTGATCGAGGGTCTTCTCCGAGGTGATCGTAGACCGAGCCCAGCAGGACACACACTGGTCACGGTTGTTACAACGTTATAAGTCGAATGTCCGCACAAACCCTTGACAGGCTGCCCGGCGCCTGGCGTACTGCTCCTGTTCTCTTAGAACGTTATAAGTCTGGAGCTGCGATGTACACGTTGGCGGTCTGTGCCGAGATGGTCTACCGCGACCTGCCGATCGAGGAGCGGGCCCGGCGCATCCACGAGGCCGGCTTCCAGGTGGAGATCTGGGACTGGACCCGGCACGACCTGAACGCACTGGCCCAGACCCCCGCCGAGTTCTCCTCGATGACCGGCTACATTCGCGGCACTTTGACCGACCCGGACGGCGCAGCCGAACTCCTGCGCACAGCCGAGGAGTCGATCAAGGCGGCCGAGCATCTCGGCTGCCCCCGGCTCAACCTGCATGGCACCGGCCTGGACGGCGAGGGCCTGCCCGTGGTGCCGGTGACCGGCGAGGCCACCGGCGAGATGTGGATCACCGCCCACCGCACGCTCACCCGTCTGGCCGAACTGGGTGAGAGCGCGGGCGTCACCTTCACCTTGGAGAACCTCAACACCGCCGTCGACCACCCCGGTGTCCCGTTCGCCACGGCCGCCGACGCCTTCTCCCTGGTTGCGGCAGTTGATCGGCCCGGTCTGCGGATGAATCTGGACCTGTACCACGCCCAGATCGGCGAGGGAAACCTCATCGAGCTCGTCCGCCGCGCGCATGGCGCGGGGCTGATCGGAGAGATCCAGGTCGCCGACGTGCCCGGCCGCCGTGAACCCGGCACCGGAGAGATCAATTATCCGGCCGTCGCCCGCGCTCTTACCGACCTCGGTTACGACGGCACGGTCGCCCTGGAGGCATGGCCCTCCGGCGACAGTCACACCGCCATGGAGCGGTTCCGTGCCGCGTTCGCCCTCTGATCCCGACCCCCGCAGAGCCGGCCACCCAATAGCTCCCGCCCGACCCACAACGGGATGTGTGGCGTCCCGCCGTTGGATCACCCTTCCCGCAAGTCAGCACAGTGAGGTGCCGAAATGAACCGCTCGCTCCCCTCCCGCTCCCGCAGATTCACCATCCTGGTGGCCATGGCCGCCAGCGCAGTCCTCACGGTCGCCGGCTGCACCAGCAGCTCGGGCGGCAAGAAGTCGGAGGAGAGCGCCGGTGGCGTCTCCGCAGGCAAGGCCACCACGCCTCGCATGACGGTCGCGATGATCACCCACGCGGTCCCCGGTGACACGTTCTGGGACACCATCCGCAAGGGCGCCCAGGCCGCAGCCGCGAAGGACAACATCAAGCTGCTCTACTCCTCCGACCCGAACGGGGGCAACCAGGCCAACCTGGTGCAGAACGCGATCGACCAGAAGGTCGACGGCATCGCAGTCACCCTCGCCAAGCCCGATGCCATGAAGGGCACCGTGGCCAAGGCGGTGCAGGCCGGTATCCCCGTGGTCGGCTTCAACTCCGGTGTGGACGACTGGAAGAAGCAGGGCCTGCTCCAGTACTTCGGACAGGACGAGACCGTCGCGGGCGAGGCGGTCGGCAAGAAGCTGAGTTCCCTCGGCGCCAAGAAGGTCGCCTGTGTCATCCAGGAACAGGGCCAGGTCGCCCTCGAGGCACGCTGCGCTGGCGTCAAGAAGGGCTTCTCGGGCACGACGGAAAACCTGTTCGTCAACGGCGCCGACATGCCGTCCGTGAAGTCGACCGTCACCGCCAAGCTCAAGCAGGACCCCTCCATCGACTACGTCGTCACCCTCGCCGCCCCGGTCGCGCTGACCGCCACGCAGGCGGTGTCCGACGGCGGCAGCGAGGCCAAGGTCGCCACCTTCGACCTCAACAAGCAACTCGTGAAGGCGATCCAGGGCGGCAGCATCGAGTTCGCCGTCGACCAGCAGCCTTATCTGCAGGGCTACCTGGCGGTCGACTCCCTCTGGCTCTACAAGAACAACGGCAACTACAGCGGCGGTGGCGTGGCGCCCGTGCTGACTGGCCCGGCCTTCGTCGACAAGTCCAACGTCGCAACCGTCGCCACGTTCGCCGCCAAGGGAACACGGTGACGCGTACGACCCGGGTCACGGCCGGACCCGTGTGGGTTCGGCCGGCCCTCTGCTGACCGTCACCGCCATCGCCCCCCTCAAGTCAAGGAACCACATGACCTACCGCACCTCCCTTGGAGTCGCCGTGATCGGCGCCGGCCGCATGGGAGCCGACCACGTACGCCGGATCAGCGAGGTGACCAGCGGCGCCCATGTGGCCGCCGTCGTCGACGTCGACATCGATCGCGCCAAGACGGTTGCCGCCGACGTCGAAGGATGCGCGGCCTATGGCGACGTCGCCGAAGCGATGGCCTCACCCGACGTCGACGCGGTGTTGCTCGCCTCCCCGGGCGTCGCCCACGAGGCGGCACTGCTCACCGCGTTCGAATACGACCTGCCCGTCCTGTGCGAGAAGCCCCTCACCCCCGACGCCGCCTCCGCCCTGCGCGTGTTGGAGGCCGAGCAGCGGCTCGGGCACCGCCGGGTGCAGGTGGGCTTCATGCGCCGCTACGACCACGAGTACATCAGGCTCAAAGCGCTGCTGGACAGCGGGGAACTGGGCCGGCCGCTGATGCTGCACAACCGGCACCGCAACCCGTCCTGCCCGCCGGACTTCACCAGCGCCATGCTCATCAACGACTCCGTGACCCACGAGATGGACATCACCCGCTGGCTGCTCGGCCAGGAGATCACATCCGTCACCGTCATGCGGCCGCGGCCCTCCGGCAACGCGCCCGAAGGGCTGGCCGATCCGCAGTTCGTCGTCTTCGAAACCGACGGCGGCGCCCTGGTCGACGTCGAGATCTACGTCAACGCCCGCTACGGCTACCAGGTCCAGGCCGAGGCGGTGTGCGAGCACGGCACCGCCCGCGTCGGCGACCGGCACGACATGCTCGTCAGCGCCGGCGGACGCTGGGGCGGCACGGTCACCCCCGGCTTCGTCGAGCGGTTCGAGGAAGCGTACGACCGCGAGGTCCAGGCATGGATCGACGCCACTTGGCGCGGCGAGGTCACCGGCCCCAGCGCCTGGGACGGCTACGCCGTGGCCGCGGTCTGCGAGGCGGGCATCCGCGCCCAGACCGAGGGCCGCCGCGTCGAGGTGGAACTCGCCGACCGCCCGGCCCTCTACATCTGACCCCCACCGCCGGCACACCGAACCAGCGGGGAACGACCGCTCCCCGCCCGACCACACCGCAGACGGGACGCATCATGAAGATCGGTCTGAACACCGACAGCGTCGGGCACCTCACGCTCGACGAGACCCTGGACCTGGCCGCTGAACTCGGCCTGGACCACGTGGAGTTCGCCACCGGCGCCTGGTCCACCGCCCCGCACATCGACATCGACCGGCTTCTCGACAGCGACGGCGCGCGCCGCGAACTGCTGGCCAAGGTCGCCGACCGAGGGCTCACGATCAGCGCCCTCACCTGCTCAGGCAACCCCCTGCACCCCGGGCCCAGCGGCCGCGAGCACGACCAGGTCGCGCGCAGGACGATCGCTCTCGCCCCGCTCCTCGGCGTCGACCGCGTGGTGATGATGTCCGGGCTGCCGGGCGGGCCGGGCGACGCCAACCCCAACTGGATCACGGTCTCCTGGCCGCCGGAGACCACACAGATCCTCGACTGGCAATGGACCGAGGTCGTACTCCCGTACTGGCGAGACCTCGTCGCCCACTCCCGTGACCGGGGCGTGCCCAAGCTCGCTCTGGAGATGCACGCCCACCAGGTGGTCTACAACGTCCCCACCCTCCTGCGCCTGCGCGAGGAGGTCGGGCCCGTGGTCGGTGCCAACTTCGACCCCAGCCACCTGATGTGGATGGGCGCCGACCCGCTCGCCGCCATCGAGACCCTGGGCGAGGCGATCTACCACGTACACGCCAAGGACACCCGGCTGGAACCCTCCCGCCAGGCCCTGACCAGCAGGCTGGAGACGCTGCCGGTCATGGCCGCCAAGGAACGCTCCTGGAACTACGTCACCCTCGGCTACGGCCACGACGACGCGTTCTGGCGCGCTTTCTGCCTCGCCCTGCGTCGAGCCGGCTACGACGACGTCCTGAGCATCGAGCACGAGGACGTTCTTGTGGCCCCCGTCGAGGGCGTCACCAAAACCGTCGACCTCCTGCGCCGCGTCGCCCTGCGCGAACCCAGCTCCTACAAGCCCCAGGAGATCTGAGCGGACGTCAAGTCCGATCTTCCTCGGTTCGTGATCGCTCGATCGAGGTACTGATCGTCGGGCAGGCCGTCTGCCTGGGCATGTGCATGCCGAGATGCGGCCATGGAGCGAGAGCCGTACCCCAGCGACTTAGCGGACGAGCAGTGGGCGTTGATCGAGCCGATGATCACGGCCTGGAAACAGGACCGGGTGGCACGGTCAGCGACCGGAGATCCCGGATCCTGCGATCTGCGGGAGATCGTGAACGCGATCTTCTACCAGAACCGGACGGGCTGCCAGTGGCGTTATCTCCCGCATGATCTGCCGTCCTGGTCGGCGGTGTTCTACTACTTCGGCCTGTGGCGCCAGGACGGGCTCGACCAGCAGATCTCCGAACTCCTGCGCTGCCAGGTGCGGGAGAGAGCGAAGCGATTAGAGGACCCGTCTCTCGTGATCATCGACACCCAGTCCGTCCGCGCGGCAGCCGGTGTCCCGAAGAACACGACGGGGCTGGACGCCAACAAGAAGGTGTCGGGCCGCAAGCGGGGACTGGCCGTCGACGTTCTGGGACTGATCATCGGCGTCGTGGTGCTGGCCGCATCCGCCCACGACAACGCGGCCGGCACCGCCCTGCTCGACCAGGCCGCCGAGCGGTGCGGGATGCGTCTGGAGAAAGGCCCTGGTGGACCAGGGCTTCAAGGACGAAGTCCTCATCCATGGCGCGTTGTTGGACATCGACGTCGAGGTCGTCCGCCGCAACGCCGATGACCAGGGCAAAGGCTTCGTCCCGCAGCCGAAAAGGGTGGATCGCGGAGCAGGTCAACGGCACGTTGATGCTGCACCGCCGTCTGGCCCGGGAGTACGACCACCGCCCCGACACCTCCGCCTCACGCGTCTACTGGGCGTCGATTGCGAACATGACCCGCCGCCTCACCACGCCGAGTCCGTCCTGGCGCGACACACTCGAGCTGGCCGCGTGAACATCACCGAACTCCTGGCGGGTCTCCAGGCCAGCACGACCAGACCACGGCCCGGGCCAGCGAACTCCGCGGACAGATCGAGCACTTGACCGCGGCCTTGACCGAGACCGAAGCGCGACTTGCGGAGCTGGCCACCACCCGGAAAGTCATCGCCGAGATCGCACCAGCCCAAGGCGACCCCGAACCGCCCGAGACCAACAACGTCTACCAGGCCATCGTGAGCGCCTTCAACCAGCACCCCGACCGGGAGTTCCGAGCCTGAGAGCTGCACGAACTCCTCGACATGCCCACCGACGAGGCATCGGCCAACGTCACCCGCGCTCGCCTCGGACGCCTCACTCGCCAAGGCTTCCTCACCCAGCCCGGACGAGGCCGCTACCAGAAACGGACTTAACGCCCTCCCAGATCGAATGCCAGCGCGTTGTTTGCGGCGCGAGATACAATTTCAAGATAAATCATGATCAAGGAGGCCGTATGGAGGCCATCACCAACAACTACCGCCCCATCTGCCGGCCGCCCGGCATCCGGCCTGTGCCGACGGCCTCACCGACCGGCAGCGGAAAGCTTTGACCTGCATCACCGACTCGGTCGAGCAGCGTGGCCATCCGCCGTCGATGCGCGAGATCGGGCAGGCAGTGAAACTCTTGAGCACCTCGTCGGTCGATGGAGGCGCTGACCGATGCCTGGGAGAGCCCCGCGGAGTTCAGCATCGCCTGCGTGCTCACCGGACCGGAACGGTGACGGTCGAGGTGGGCGACGCGGTGGCCCAGATGAACGTGTTTCTCGCCGCGGCCGCGCCAAGTACGTGAAGCTTCTGGACTATCTGTGCGGCCAGCATCCGGACGGCCGACCGGTCGAGACCCACTATCCGTCTTGGCGATCGGTGGAGGGGACGGCGGACGCTGACGGGCCCGACGGTTCCTGAGCGCCCCCCGGCTCGCGCGGCGGCACATGTACCGCCAGGCTGAGCCACCGCGGCCCCAGGCACGCCCGCGCCACCCGGGCCGTCCTGGATCCGACACCTCCCGGAGGCGTCTGGCGTGCGACAGGACGCGGGGTGTGGCGCCCAGCCGACTACCGGTGATCAAGGGGAGTTGATCAAGCCGTGCGTGCCGACGACGTGTCCGTTCCCGCCCGGGTCGCATCCGCGCCCCAGCTGGCCAGCAGTCGCAGAGCCTCCGCCGACGGGGAGTTCGGTTCGGCGTGATAGGTCACCAACATCTGCTCGTGGGCGTCGGCTTGGTGGAACGACTCGAGGCGGAGTTGTGGCAGCTGCAGGGCGAACCGACCCACGCGACCCGCGAGCGCCACCGCGCGACCGCGAGCGCCTGGTCCGGCAGCCGATGATCGCCCTGCTGAACGAGGTGGCCGACACCGACCCCCGGTACGAGGACTTCTCCGTGTGGCACTACCGCACCGACTCCTGGTGGTGGCAGCACCAGAGCGCGGTGATCCGGCTCGCCCGCAAGATCGAGATCGGTCTCCGGTTCGACCTGGACGGCCTGCGGATCCAGGGCGCCTGGTGGCACCCCGATCCCGGCCAGGTGGACATGTTCCGCAAGGCCGTGGCCTGCGAGGGGAGCGGTCGCGAACTGTCCGGCATCGTCGAGGAGGTGCGGAAGAAGGGCTACGAGATCTCGGGGGACATGATGAAACGCCCTCCGCGCGGCTATCCGACGGACCATTCCCGTACGCAGCTGCTGCGCCACCGTTCGCTGATCGCCGCCCGGCCCCTCGGTTGCGAGGAATGGCTGCACGCGCCCGAGGCGGTCGACCGGGTGCTCTCGGCCGTCGCCGACCTGGATGCCCTGCTGATGTGGCTGGTCCGCCACGTGAAGCGCGCTGCCTGACATCAGGGGGTGACGGGAAGCCCCACACCCGTGCCGCCGACCCCCGCTCTCAGAAGGTGATATGCACCTTCAGCGCCGACCGACGTCCATCGCCCGACAAGAGCACCGGGCGTCGCGGAACGTTGCAGTGTCCCGGACGCTTATCGCCCTGATGACCCGTCATCGACGTGCAGGCCGACGCCGACAGACTCCCGGGCGGGCCGACTTTCGGCGCCGGCCGCTCCCCTCGGCTCACTCGGGCCTTCGACCACGGAGGTGGGGCGACGCCCGGGGCTACGGCCGTTGCTGTCGCCCCGTGCACAGGTCGGGGCCGCACCGCTTGGTGGCGAGGAGTGAGGACCGTTATCGGCGGTACCTTAATTCCTGTTCGCTTGGAGTTGGAGCGATCCTGCCCAGACGGAGAGGCAACGATCCCTGGTCATCGGCAGACAGCAGGGGGCCAGGAATGCTGGTTTGGGTGGCCGTACTCGCGCAGGTAGGTAGTACGGAACTGGTGACGGCAATGGTCAGTGATGTCTGGCAAGAGTGAGGGACGGGTCCACCAGCTCGAACCGGGTGCAGTCGGCACTGCCCGGCCGTGACGACCAGCGAGAACACCCGGCAGCGGCCGTCCGCACTCAGGTGAATCTTGATGGTGAACCCGCCGAGTGAGCGGCCGAGCGCCTCACGTCCCGCGCCACCTCCGCCAGCCGGTCGACCAGTTTCGCCCGGATCCGAGCAGCTTTGACCGGGCGGGCGAAGCTCTTGGGACGGCGGGCGGCGGGGCCTGCCGAGCGGCAGCGGCGTGGTCGTGCGCAAGCATCGATGTCGAGTCGACAGAGATCTCCCAGTCGATCTCGCCGACCGCGCCCGCCTCGGCCTGGGCCCCCTGGATGAGCATCTCCCACGTTCCGTCCGCCGACCAGCGGCGATGCCGCTCGTGCACCGTCTTCCATGTCCGTACACTCAGGCAGATCACGCTCCACTGCACGCCCGTGCGTATCCGGTAGAGCACCCCATAAACGGCCTGGCAGTGGCCCGTTATCTGCCGCAACGTCCCTTGCTCACCGGTAGACGCGGTTCCAGCCACTCCCACTGAGCATCCGTCAAGTCACCTCTGTCTCCCACAGTCCTATCAACGACCGGATTTGATCGCCGGAACGTCGTCCAGCCCCAGCCATGCTCGGTGCTGACCGCTGAATCCGGTGGAGGGGCCGGTTGACTGAGAGGGCGCGAAGACGTGGACGTGTATGAGGCCGTGGACAGTCGCCGGGCCGTGCGGGCGTTCAACGATGAGCCGGTGCCCAAAGAGGTACTCGAACGCGTGCTGACGGCAGCGACGCGGGCTCCGTCCAGTGGGAACCTCCAGCCGTGGCATGTGTACGTCGTGACCGGCGAGCCCCTGGCCGACCTGAAGAAGCACACGACCGCCAGGGCACTGGCAGGCGACCCGGGTGATGAGCGGGAGTATCCGATGTACCCGGACGAACTGGCCTCGCCGTATCTGGACCGCTTTTCCGCCGCCGCCACCCAACGGTACGAAGCGCTGGGGATCGAGCGCGACGACCCCGACCGGCCCAAGAAGATCGCCGCCCTGAACTCCCAGGCGTTCGGGGCGCCGGTCGTCCTGTTCTGCTACCTCGACCGGATGATGGGGCCCGGCCAGTGGGCGGATGCGGGGATGTACGTGCAGACGGTCATGCTGCTGCTGCGAGCGGAAGGGCTGCACAGCTGCCCCCAGGTGATGTGGACCATGTACCGCAACACCGTCAGCCGAACAGTCGGAGCCGACGACGATCTCGTACTGTTCTGCGGCATTTCAGTGGGCTTTGAGAAGGAGGACGTGCCAAGGCTGCGTACCGGGCGGGCGGACATGACGGAAACGGTGAGCTTCATCGGCGTGTGACCGCTGACGGCGGAGATCGACAGGACAGGGCTCTTGAGGGCCTGTCCTGGATCCAGATCCATGATCACCTTGACGGTATGCGCGCGTTGCCAGAACGCCCAACGCCCGTTCAGGCACACACATGCCGGTAGGAGATCTCGGGGATGTATAGCGCCCACTCGGCTTTGGTGAGATCTCGTCCTACCCGTGTGCACAGCCCCGTCACCAGCGTGGCAGGGTCTAAAGGCGCCTTCGTGTAGAAGACCGAGTGGCCCACTGTGGCCTGCTCACTGAGGAAATCGAGAGCACCTCCCACTGCCCGGAGCGTCTTCTCCTGCGGGCCAAAAGCAAGGGAAGCAGGCAGGAACTCCTCGCCATCCACGGACAGAGGCATCGGTGCGCCCACGTGACGCAGAGTTTGGGTATCCCACAGCTGGACCTTGGGTTCGAGCGGGTGCTGAACGGCCAGCATGCTGCCATCGACGGAGAAGGCGAGAATGCCCCCACGTGGGCGGGTTCCGTGCCCGTAGGCGTAAGCGCTGCCACCGTCGAGGTATGTGAGCCGCCTAGTGGCTTTGCTGTCCCACAAGGCCAGGCCGCCCGCGTAGTCAGTGGCCGCGAGGAACCGTCCGTCCGGGCTGAAAACCGCTTGGGTGGCCGTGGCGTAGCGGGCCAGCACAACACGCCGATGACCGCCCGTGTCCAGGTTGATGATCTCTCCATTGTCGGTCACCAGGAGCTGCCCATCGGCGCTTATGGCCATGAGCTGTCCCGAAACGCCGGAAACGGTGCGGATGACGGCGCCAGTGTCGACGTTGAGTGCCTCGACGGTTTTGCCGTTACCGATTCTTGCCACCGCGACGGTGCCGTCGCTGCTCATCAGCAGGCCACCGCCCAGTTGGAAGGACAGCTGATTGATCGGTGCGGAGAAGGCTAGTTCTCTTACCAGGTGACGCGAACGCGTGTTCCAGACCGTTACTGTGCGTGCCCCGGGGTCTCCGACAGCCAAGACCTGGCCGTCCAGGCTCAGCACCATCGGACTGACGCGCGTGGTGCCGTCGGTATCAGCGGAGTCAGTCCGGGGAAGCGTCTTGACGACGAACCCGGTCGCCTTCCCTGTGTCCCCGTCCACGGTCCGTATCTCGTTGCGCTCGGCATCAGGGCTTTGTACCGCCACAACGGTTCCGTCTCCGCTGATGACCCCCAGCGCATTGGGGCTCGCATAGGTGCGAGGCGAGCCGGCAAACGGCCGCAGCGACCGCACAGCAGTGCCAGCATCGCTGCCGCGCAGGAATGCCAGCGTCTGTCCGTCCGAAGTGAACCCGAGATAGTCCGCCCCCTCACTCTGTAAGGAGTAGCTGATCAAGGTAGTGGGAGACTTCGGACTTACCCTGTAAAGGACGATGGCACGGTCATCGGCGACCGCCAGTACTGTCCCGTCAGGGCTGAAGGCCACTGATATGGCGAAGGGGAACCCGGGCCCCAGGACAGCGAACGGAGCCTGCGTGTCTTCGTCATGAGGGGGCCTCGCGGTCCGTGCGTTCCACAAATTGATCGCCCCGGTGCTCTGACTGCTGAAAACCGGCACAGCCAGCAGCTTCCCGTCCGGGCTGAAACGCATCGAGCCCTCGTCGCAGACCGCCTCGCCCGGCCTGGAAGTCAAGTCCCTCCCTACTTTGTCCCCGGTTCGCAAATTCCACAGCGCCAGTCGGCCCCCGCGGCTGCCCTCCATCAGCCCGCTGTCACACAGAGCCACTCGGTCCGTCCCGTCGAGTTCCGCCTCACTCGCGGTCTGGTTGATGCGGGCCACCTGGCGGGAGGCGCGCATGTCCCACACTTCGACGTGACTCTGCATGGCGAGTACGAGCGTGGTGCCGCGCAATGCCAGCGGCCGGCTGTCGCTGTCTCCCACCGCAGCGGAAGAGGGTCGTCCCGTAGAGGTCTTCCACAGCCGTACGCCGTCCGCTGACTGGACAGCGATGGCTGATCCGTCGGTGCTGAGCGCCGAAGTCTGTCCTGTCGGGGCTGCGGGCCGGGCAGGCACGTTGAAATCTTTGGTTTGCTTCTTAGCCCGGACATCCCAGACCCGCACCCGTCCCGAACCGCGGCTGTCGACGCTGACGACTGTGCTCCCGTTCTGGGACAGGTGCTGTTCGGCAGTCGGCAAGTCCGGCAGAGAGAAGGTGTCCTGATCCTGCTGGGCAGTGGCAGTGATCAGCCCAGAGCGCGCCTCGGGGACACGTGAGGTCTTCCACGCGGCGACGTTCAACAGCATCGCCGTCTGAGGATCGAACTGCCGCAGGGTGTCGGCGCGAGCAGCGATATTGCGAGCCGTTGCCTGCAACCTGTCCGCTGCCAGAGCCTGAGAGCGCTGCCAGGCCAGCGCCCCCGCCAGCAGCGCCAGCACAGTCAGCCCACTGATCACGGCCCGCAATACCCGCCGCCTTCGGGTACGGCGCTGTCCGAGCGCCCCCGAGGCATCAAGGAAGTCCCGCTCGCCGGCGGTGAGCCGCAGATGCGCAGGGGCGGTCGCCGCCCAGGCGATCTCCTCGCCAAGCAGCACCGGCTGTTGTCGCAGGTCAGTATTTTGCCGACCAGCGGCCTCCCACTGCGCGGCGGAAGCTGCGATGCGCTGGCGGATCAGGAGCCCCGACCGGTCTTCCTCCACCCAGGCCCGCAGCCGTGGCCACGCCCGGATGAGAACCTCGTGTGCGATTTCGACCGTGCCGATATCCCGGGTCACGAGCCGCACCCGGGTCAGAGCCTCCAGCACGAGCGAGGCATCAGGCTCGGACAGATTCTCGAGCAGGTCGGCAGCGTGGAGGCGGCGACGCGTCTCGACGGTCTCTCCCACCTGGATCAGCCGCAGCAACAGCGTCCGCGTCAGCTCCTGCTGCGCTTGAGTTTCCAGGCCGTCGTAACAGGCATCCGCCGTGGCAGCGATGGCCCCATGGACACCTCCTGCCTGGCTGTATCCGGCCACCGTCAGCGTGCGACCCTCACGCCGTTCCCACACTGCACGCAACGCATGCGCCAGCAAGGGGAGCGCCCCCGCATCAGCAAACTCTTCAGTCCTTTCGTCCCCCGCCTCCATTCCCAGATCGCGCAGCATCAGCTCAACCAGTCCTGGCTGCAGCTCAAGATGGCACATCTGCGCAGGCTCGATGATGGCCTTGGCCATACCGGCGGCAGTCAGCGGACCGACGACCACAGCCTTGTCCAGCGCTCGCTGCAGACCCGGCTGGGCCAGGCAGTCGGCGTAGAAGTCAGCCCGCACTCCGATGACCACAAGCGCACACGGCGCACCACCCGAACCACCCGCTGCCGCCCCCAGGGCTTGTACGAAAGCCCACCGTTCACGCGCGTCCTTGCACAGCGCGAAGATTTCCTCGAACTGATCGACCACCAGCACCAGGCGCGCCTGGCCTATCTGCTCTCCGGCCGCCCTAGCCTCCAGCACGTTGTTGACGAAGCCACGCACATGATCAGGCCGCGCTGCCACAGCTGCGGCCATCTGCTCGACATCGCCGGCCCCCAGCCGAGCCAAGGCACTGGCCAGCGCAGCCACCGGCCGTCCGGTGGGCGTCAGCCGTGCATGGGGCCAGCTGGCGCAGCCCGGCAGAGCAACCTCGCCGCGGTCCAAAGCCGGCAGGAGACCAGCACCGAGCAAGGACGACTTGCCCGCACCCGACGAGCCGATCACCAGCAGCGGCTCGTGCACGTCCATCTGCTGAGCCAGCCGCGCGGTCAGTTGTTCGAGCAGCGCAGTCCTGCCGAAGAACCACTGGGCCTGCTCGGGTCCGAAGGACACCAGGCCCGGATACGGGCACACCGCAGCAGCGGCGCTCTTGTCCGCTTCCCATACTTCGTCGGCCGTCTCTGCGGCCGTCGGTGGCCGATAGGCAGGATTGGCGCCCAGCACCAGTTCGCCGGCCCGCCCGCTGGCATGCTGAAGAGGGACAGGCAATCCTCGCGAGCCCAGCGACTGCTGCAGGTACCTGGACGCTCTCAGCAGCGTCAGCTGCGGGCCAGCCTGAGGATCCCCCTGCCGCAGCAGGCGGATCAGCTCGCCGGTAAAGGCGGTGTGCACCGCCCCTACCGGAGCCAGAGCGTGCTCCTCCCGTGCCGCAGCCGTCAGTACGAATCCGCCCTCGATCCGTATGAGCCCAGTCCCCATCCCCTCAGCGTCTGTCCCTAGGGTCCCGACAGCCCGTCCGGAAAAGCAGCAGTCCAGTGTGACCACCAGGGCACTCGCGTCGCTCTGCAGCAGAGCATCCCGCACTGAGGTATACGGCAGCGCTGTGAACGCCAGCGACCGGGGACGGCGGGCTCGAGTAGCCTGGGTCGCCAGATGCAGAGCCCCATTTGGGCTGACCAGACCATGCCCCACGTAGTGAAACCAGAGCACCCCTCCGGCTGCGGCCTGCTCGATCGCCTTCTCCAATACCAAGCCCAGCTCCGCGGGCTCCGCCGGATCCAGCAGCACAGTCAGGCTCTCTCTGCCCAGCCCACAGCGCTCCACCAGTGCCTCGCCTAGGTCCCGAACACTTGCAGACACCGCTGCGACATCCTCGAGTCCTGAATCCGCACCGTAGGTGCCGCACCCTGCGAGCAGAACCTGGGTGCCATCCGTCCTGAGTGCCTCCACCCCCATCACTCCCCGGACGGGACTCCTGGAGAACCGTCCCCAAGCCTCTGCGACAACTCCTCCACCAGAGCGCGCACTTCATCCGCCCCGTGCAGACTGCGCGCCAGCGGAGCCGACACCTCCACCGACGACCCGTCCGACCGGCTCAGCTTGCACACCATTTCGCCAACTGACTGGCTCCGAGCCCAGGCCACCACAGCGCTCACCAGCCCCACAGCCAACCCACCCGGTGCCAACGCCACGGTCAGAGCCTCAAGGCCACCCCCTAACGCGTCCTTACGCGAAGGCCCCTCCACCAAGCCCACCCGGCCGCGCCACTCAGGTTCCCCGGACAGCGAGCCATGAAGTGACCGCAACAGGTCACCTGGCATCCTGCTGTCGATCTGGATTCGGACTGTCCCACTCATCAAGGTCCCCCGGATGCGAGTTGCCGTGCCCGTACAGCGGGATACTTGACCAGCTGAACGGGACGTAATCCTCAAGCAGGTGTATACAGCGGATAATTGTCTATCCATTGCATAACACTTCATCCGGACCTACATGTCGAACCTCAAACCGACATCCCTGGCAACCGAACGTGAACCCGGAGTCCAGCACCAACATTCCGATCGCGGCAGTTCGACGAGCCGTCAGGCTGAAGGACCAGTTGACTGGCAGTCGTACGCCTCTGTCCTCAGGCTGCCCCGCAGACCATGCGGACCGAAGCCGCGTGCACGGGCCGCTGCGCCATGCCTGCGACCGTGAGTCTGTAGGACACCCTCAGTGGCGGTCCCTCATCGAGCCCGCGGCGGTGGGGTACAGGCCCGGCTCGGAGCGGTTTGCGATTTCAGTGTCGGTCTGTGCGAGGTCGATGGTGATCGGCTCCGGTGACTGTCCGTCGACGGAGCACAGGGCGGCGGCCGGCCATCGCTTCGTGAGGGTGAAGGGCGCACGACCATCCGGGCGTCGACCGCGTGGCGTGCCGTCGACCGTAGTCCGTGTGGTGTGCCCTGAGATCTTGTGTTGGCTCACCCGTGAAGGAGACACACGGCATGTTTGGACAGTCGCAGGCGTTCAGCGGCTTCGCGGTCGACGACCTCGGCGAGGCCCGCCGGTTCTATGGTGAGACTCTCGGTCTCCGGGTGGAGGAGACCGGGGAGGGGGACATGCGGATGCTGACCCTCACGCTCGGCAGCGGCGCGCGTGTCTTCGTCTACCCGAAGGAGACGCACACCCCCGCGACGTTCACGCTTCTCAACTTCCCCGTGGACGACATCGAGGCCGCCGTCGGTGAACTGGAGCGGCGCGGCGTGAACCTGGAGCGCTATCCCGGATTCGACCACGACGAGAAGGGCATCGTCCGTGTCGGTGACGGCGGTCCTGCGGCGATCGCGTGGTTCACCGACCCGGCCGGGAACGTTCTCTCCGTGCTCCAGGAGAATTGACGAGCGGGGCCGCTTGGTATGAGTGGCCCTCTGGGCTCGGCGGGCCCGCGTGCCGTGTGGGGTGCGCGTGCCCGCCATGGAAGCGCCGTGGGAGCTCTGCGGGACCAGCGTCCCTGCCCCCGCCCGGACAACGGGTTCAGGCCAGGTCGAACCGATCGAGGTTCATCACCTTGTCCCACGCGGCCACGAAGTCACGCACGAACTTGTGTCCCGCGTCCTGGGACGCGTAGACCTCCGAGACGGCTCGGAGCTGGGAGTGTGATCCGAAGATGAGGTCGACTGCGGTGGCGGTCCACTTGAGCTCGCCTGTGGCGCGATCCCGGCCTTCGAACACGTTCTCGTCCGAAGTCGACGCCTTCCACTCCGTGCGCATGTCGAGCAGGTTGACGAAGAAGTCGTTGGTCAGCGTCTCCGGCCGGTGAGTGAAGACGCCGTGTGAGGATCGCTTGTAGCCGGTTTTCAGGATCCGCATGCCGCCGATCAGTACCGTCATCTCGGGGGCGGTCAGCGTCAACAGGTTGGCGCGGTCCAGCAGGAGTGTCTCCGGCGACAGCTTCTCGCCCGCGCGGACGTAGTTCCGGAATCCGTCGGCCCTGGGTTCCAGCACGGCGAACGACTCCACGTCGGTCTGTTCCTGCGAGGCGTCCGTGCGCCCCGGCGCGAACGGGACGGTGATGTCGTATCCGGCGTTCTTCGCTGCTTGCTCGACGGCCGCGCAACCGCCCAGGACGATCAGGTCAGCGAGCGAAACCCTCGTGCCGCCGGCCTGTGAGCGGTTGAAGTCCTGCTGGATCAGCTCCAGCTTCTGCAGCACCTCGGCCACCTCGGGCAGGTGGTTGACCTCCCAGTCCCGTTGCGGCGCGAGGCGAATCCGTGCCCCGTTGGCCCCGCCCCGCTTGTCGGTGCCGCGGAAGCTCGCCGCCGACGCCCAAGCGGTGGTGACCAGCTGGGAGATGGACAGCCCCGAGCCGACGATCCTGCTCTTGAGAGCAGCGATGTCATCGGCCGCGACGAGTTCGTGATCGACCTCGGGGACGGGGTCCTGCCACAGTTGCGGCTCGGGAACCCACGGGCCGAGGTAGCGCGTGGCGGGTCCCATGTCGCGGTGCAACAGCTTGTACCACGCCTTGGCGAAGGCTTCCGCGAGCTTGTCCGGGTTCTCGTGGAAGCTCTTCGAGATCGGGCCGTAGACCGGATCCAGCTTCAGCGCGAGGTCCGTCGTCAGCATCATCGGAGCGTGTCTCCTCGACGGATCATGAGCATCGGGCACCGTGCCCTTGGCCGAAGGATCCGTGGGAGTCCACTGCTTGGCACCGGCGGGGCTCGTCGTCAGCTCCCATTCGTACCTGAACAGGTTGTCCAGGTACCCGTTGTCCCACCGGGTCGGCTCGGAGGTCCATGCGCCCTCGAGCCCGCTGGTGAGCGCGTCGGTGCCCTTGCCGCTGCCGTACGTGTTCCGCCAGCCGAGACCCTGTTGCTCGACGGGGGCGGCCTCGGGTTCCGGGCCGATGTACGCGGGATCGACCGCACCATGACACTTGCCGAAGGTGTGGCCGCCGACGATGAGTGCGACCGTCTCCTCGTCGTTCATTGCCATGCGCCCGAATGTCTCGCGAATGTCCCGGGCGGCGGCCATCGGATCCGGGTTTCCGCTGGGTCCCTCCGGATTGACGTAGATCAGTCCCATCTGCACGGCACCGAAGGGAGCGGCGAGTTCCCTGTCGCCGCTGTAGCGCTCATCTCCGAGCCAGATGTCCTCGGGTCCCCAGAAGATCTCCTCGGGTTCCCAGATGTCCTCTCGCCCGAATCCGAACCCGAACGTCTTGAACCCCATCGATTCCATGGCACAGTTACCGGCGAAAACCAGAAGGTCGGCCCAGGAGATTTTCTGTCCGTACTTCTGCTTGACCGGCCACAGCAAACGGCGCGCCTTGTCGAGGCTCGCGTTGTCCGGCCAACTGTTCAGGGGGGCGAAGCGCTGAGCGCCGCTGCCGCCACCGCCCCGGCCGTCGGCGACGCGGTACGTGCCCGCGGCGTGCCAGCTCATCCGGATGAAGAGCGGCCCGTAGTGGCCGTAATCGGCAGGCCACCATTCCTGTGACGTCGTCATCGCGTCGAAGACGTCCTGCTTCAGTGCGTCGAGGTCGAGGGTCGCGAACTCTCTCGCGTAGCCGAAGTCCTCGTCCATCGGATTGGAGCGGGACGAGTGCTGGTGGAGAATTTGAAGGTCCAGCTGATTCGGCCACCAGTCCCGGTTCGTCCTGGGCCGAGTCGGCGCAGGGGTCGGAGAGGCAATTGCCGGGTTCTCGCTTTCGCTACCGGACACGTCATCCTTCTTTCTGTCTCGGTGATTCCACGCACCATGCCGATGAATGTGGTGTCGCCGTCCGTATAGTCGCGTACCGCAGACGGCACCGCTACGAAACACGCAGAGCACCCCGCACGACAAAGCGCGAGCAAAGGATTTCTCTTCTGCTTGGAAGTCGATCTCCAAGCGACGGGCCGGGTGACTGCCCTGAGTCCCGTGAAGCGGACGGCGCGGCACACCGGTACGGACATGTTCGGCAGCGGTGTCCAGGTCGGGGCAGAGCCGGGACGTCCCTTCAGCGCGGCACGGTCTTCCTCGCTCAGGGCCGTGGAATGCCAGGTGAGCGTGCCGGTCACCTGCCGCACCGACGGCGGAGGCCGTGCCTGCGGCGAGGCGGTGCGCAGGGTGGCGATGTACGCGCGGACCATCCGGTAGGTGACAGGGGCGTTCTCTGTGAGGCATTCGCGGTGCAGGAGGGTGACAGGGCTGCATCCTGCGGTGAACCGCTTCATCAGACAGGGCTTGTAGGGGTCCAGCCGACTGGGCGGAGGCCGAGTCCGACGGAAGGCGTCTGCCAGTGCACGGCGCGCGCGTGGCGCAGCACGGCTTTGAGGCCGGCCCCAGCCCAGGTGGCGGGCGATCGCCCGGCGCGACCCGAGGAGAACACGCGGATGCCGCCACAGGAACGGCCGGGTGAGTCATCGCCTGGGCAACTGGGCTGATGTAGGACTTCCCACTGCAGCACAGGCAGCGGGTACGTCGGGGTGGAGGTCACGCGTCGGCCGCCTCATCCTGGCTGGTGCGAACCCGACCAGCGGTGGATCACGCACCTCAGACCTGTGACTCCGAAGCCTGTCCGCTGGTCCCCCTCACCACGAGCTTCGGGTCCAGCACGGCCTCCCGCGGTGCCACGTCCGCGCCTTCCAACCGCTCCACGGCGAAGCGCACCGCGTGCTCCGCCATGAGGACCGCGTCCTGGCGCACCGTGGTCAGGCCGATCGGCATCAGGTGGGACAGATGGCTGTCGTCGTAGCCGACGACCGACATGTCACGGGGGACGTCGACCCCCGCCCGCGTCAGCGACATCAACAGACCCCACGCGCAACGGTCGTTGCCCGCCAGGACCGCGGTCGGCAGGGGCTGCCCGCGGTCGCGCTCCGCGAGAAGCAACGTCCCCGTCTCGATGCCCGACAGCTCGGTGTGGTCACCGGGAATGACCCGCGCCTGTGACTCCAGCCCGTGACGGCGCATAGCGGCCCGGTAGGCACGCCGCCGCTCGGCCGACCCGGGGCCACGGCCGCCGTCGATGTGCACGATCCGACGGTGCCCCAGCTCGACCAGGTGGTCCATGGCCTGTCGCACCCCCTTACCCTCGGCCGAGTGCACGAAGTCGACGTGGGCGTGGGGCACTCGGCGACTGACCGACACGGTGACCGTGCGACGCCCGAGCTCGTCGAGGTAGGCAGCCTCCGCGTCGGAGCCGAGCAGGATCACTGCCTCGCAACGGTGACCGAGGAGCGCCTCGATCGCCTTGGCCTCCGCACGGCTGTGCGTGGCCGCGGAGAGCAGGACGTCGTAGCCGAGCCGTTCGGCCTCGGGGTAGATGCCCGCGATGAGGTCCGAGTGGAACGTCTGGTGCACGGTGAACATCACGCCGAGCGTGCGACTGCGCCCCCGGGCGAGCAGCCGGGCGGCGTTGTCGGGGCGGTAGCCGATCTCGTCGGCGACGCGCAGGACGCGCTCGCGGGTCTCCTGGCTGGCCCCCGGCTGGCCGCGGAAAATGATTGATACGAGTGCCCTGGACACGCCCGCCTTCGCGGCGACGTCCGCCATCGTGGGCCGTTGCTTGGCCGACGCATCCACCTGTGAACCTCCCCCTTCGACGCGCCCCACCTTACGGTCGGCCGCGAAATCTCCCAGCAACAAGCTATTGACATGACATTTGGACAGGGCTCATCGTACTTGCCTAGAGCGCGCTAGTAGAGCGCGCCAGTTCGAGAACGTCCCACGAGAACTCCCCGGTGTCTCCGGAGCGAAGGGAAACCAGCGTGATGCCGTTCGAAGTGCTGACCATGGGCCGTGTGGGAGTGGACGTGTATCCGCTCCAGACCGGCGTCGGGCTTGCGGAGGTCACCTCGCTCGGGAAGTACCTGGGCAGCAGTCCGACGAACGTCGCGGTGGCAGCCGCCCGCTACGGCCACGCCGCGGCCGTGATCACCAAGACGGGCCACGACCCGTTCGGGGACATCGCCCGCGCGGCCCTGGAGGGCTACGGCGTCGACAGCCGCAAAGTCGTCACCACCCGCTGGCCTCCCCCCGCCCAGCTGTCGCCGCCGGGTTCGACCTCCCCACCTCCGACTGAAGGTCCCCGCCCCTCCCCGTAAAGGACACACCATGGCAACGGCGCCATCCTCCCTCCGCACCATCGCGGGCAACCTGTGCCTGGGCTCCGCCCCCGACTCCTGGGGCGTCTGGTTCCCCGAGGACGAGCACCAGGTGTCGTACACCCGCTTCCTCGACGAGCTGGCCGCAGCCGGCTACCAGTGGCTCGAACTTGGGCCCTACGGCTACCTCCCGACGGATCCGCAGCGGCTGAAGGACGAGCTGGCCGCCCGTGGGCTGCAGGTCTCCGGCGGCACCGCGTTCGGCGCGCTGCACCGGCCCGATGCCTGGGACGAGATGCTCGCCCACGTCCGGCAGGTCGCCGCTCTGACCGCTGCCGCGGGCGCCCACCACCTGGTCCTCATCCCGCCGATGTACCGGGACGAGAAGAGCGGCGCGTTCACCGAGTCGCCGGAGCTGACCGCCGGGCAGTGGGCGGGCTTCGGCCGGAACGCCGACCGGCTGGGCAGGCTGCTCCTGGACGAGTACGACGTACGGCTCGTCCTCCACCCGCACGCAGACAGCCACATCCAGACCCAGCCCGAGATCGAGCGGCTGCTCAACGAGTCCGACTCCCGCTACACCAACCTCTGCCTGGACACCGGCCATGTGGCCTACGGCGGCGGCGACAACCTCGACCTGATCCGCCGCTTCGGCGAGCGGGTGGGCTACGTCCACATCAAGCAGATGGACCCCGAGATTCTTGCCCAGGTCGTCGCCGAGGACCTCTCCTTCGGCGAGGCCGTCAACCGCGGGGTGTGCGCGTCGCCCCCGGCCGGTGTGCCGAACCCGGCGGACGTGGTGGCCGAACTCGCCGGGCTTGCAGCCGAGTTGTTCGTGATCGTCGAGCAGGACCTGTACCCGTGCGCTCCCGAGGTGCCGCTGCCGATCGCGGTCAGCACCCGAGAGCACCTGGCCGGCTGCGGGTTGGCGGGTACCCGGCGCCCGACTCTTGACCGGTAGGAGGCGCCCATGGACGTCAGGGACGACAGGGACGACATCGAACAGGCCACCCCAGGCAGGGACGACACGCCGCCGGCGGTCTCCCGGCGGCTCCGGCTCATCACCGTCATCGCCACCTTCGGCGGGCTCCTCTTCGGCTACGACACCGGCGTCATCAACGGCGCCCTGCCCTACATGACCGACGACCTCGGTCTGACCCCCTTCACCGAGGGCATGGTCACCAGCTCACTGCTGCTCGGTGCCGCACTCGGCGCGGTCACCGGTGGCAGGCTGTCGGACGCGCGCGGACGGCGTCGTACGATCCTGATCCTCGCCGTGGTGTTCTTCGTCGGGGCGCTCGGCTGCACGCTCGCGCCGAACACCGCGGTCATGGTCGTGGCCCGGTTCGTGCTCGGCCTCGCGGTCGGCGGTGCCTCGGTGACCGTGCCCGTCTACCTCGCGGAGGTCTCGCCCGCCGAGCGGCGCGGTGCCCTCGTCACCCGCAACGAACTCATGATCGTGAGCGGCCAGTTGCTGGCCTTCACCTCCAACGCGATCATCGCCCGGGTCGGCGGTGAGTCCGGCGGCGTATGGCGCTGGATGCTCGTCCTCGCCACCGTCCCGGCCGTGGTGCTCTGGTTCGGCATGCTGGTGATGCCGGAGAGCCCGCGCTGGCTGGCCTCGCAGACCCGCTTCGGGGAAGCCCTGGAAGTCCTCAAGCAGGTGCGGTCCCGGCAGCGGGCCGAGGCCGAACTCGCCGAGGTGTCCGCCCTCGCCGTCAAGGAGGAGCGGGAGAAGATCGGCGGCTGGCAGGACATGAGGGCCACACCCTGGGTACGCAGGCTCATGTTCGTCGGCTTCGGCATCGCGATCGTGCAGCAGATCACCGGCGTCAACACGATCATGTACTACGGCACCCAGATCCTCACCGACGCCGGCTTCGCCGCCGACAGCGCTCTGACCGCGAACATCGCCAACGGAGTGATCTCGGTGCTGGCGACCTTCGTCGGCATCTGGCTGCTGGGCCGGGTCAATCGCCGTCCGATGCTGATGGCCGGTCAGATGGGGACCACGGCCGCTCTGTTGCTGATCGGTGTGTTCTCCCTGGTGCTCCCCTCCGGCGACGGCCGCGCCTACGCCGTGCTCGCCATGACCGTCACCTTCCTCGCCTTCCAGCAGGGCGCCATCTCGCCGGTCACCTGGCTGATGCTCTCGGAGATCTTCCCGATGCGGATGCGCGGCTTTGGGATGGGCGTGGCGGCGGTGGTGCTGTGGCTGACCAACTTCGCGATCGGACTGGTCTTCCCGTCCCTGGTCGACGGAATCGGGATCTCCAACACGTTCTTCCTCTTCGTGGCGGCGGGCGTTCTCGCCCTCACCTTCGTCCAGCGCTACGTCCCCGAAACCAGGGGGCGCTCCCTGGAAGCCCTCGAAGCCGAACTCCGTACGCGCTTCTCCTGACTCCCCCAGTCCCCGGGCCGCCATCGGCCCGGGAGGCCGCAGAAAGGACCACCACCCATGACTGTGCGTGTAGGCGTCATCGGCGCCGGCTGGATCGGCAAGGAACACATCCGGCGCCTCACCGACACCGTCACCGGCTCCCGCGTCACCGCGGTCACCGACATCGACGCCGCCCGCGCCGAGCAGGCAGCAGCGCCGGTCGGCGCCCGAGTGCTGTCCGACGGCGCGGCCCTGATCGCGGCGGACGACGTCGACGCCGTCCTCGTGACGTCCTCGGGCCCGACCCACTCCGAGCACGTGCTGAGCGCGATAGCCGCCGGGAAACCGGTGTTCTGCGAGAAGCCGCTGGCCACGACCGCCGAGGACTGTCTGAAGATCATCGATGCCGAGACGGCCCACGGCCGCCGCCTGGTCCAGGTCGGCTTCATGCGCCGCTACGACGCCGGGTACCGGCAGATGAAGCAGGTCATCGACTCCGGCCGCATCGGTGAGCCGCTGATCGTGCACTGCGCCCACCGCAACCCGACCGTTCCGCAGTCGTACACCTCCGCCATGGCCGCCCTGGACACGGCGGTGCACGAGGTGGACGTGCTGCGCTGGCTGCTCGACGACGAGATCATCTCCACCCAGGTGGTGACCCCGCGCCCCACGAGCAGGCGGTTCGCCCACCTCAAGGACCCGCAGATCATGCTCTTCGAGACCGCCAAGGGTGTCCGCATCGATCTGGAGGTCTTCGTCAACTGCCAGTACGGCTACGACATCCAGTGCGAGGCGGTCGGCGAGGAAGGCCTGGTCCGACTGCCCGACCCGGCCGCGGTCGGCCTGCGCAGCGCGGGACAGCAGAGCACGGAGGTGCTCACGGACTGGGTGGGCCGCTTCGCGGACGCCTTCGACACGGAGTTCCGCGAATGGATCGCGGGCCTCGCCGCCGGCCATGAGCCCACCGGCCCCTCCGCGTGGGACGGCTATGCCGCCACCGTCATCACCAGCGCGACCGTCGAGGCCCTGGAGTCGGGCCGCGTCGTCGCCACGGACCTCAAGCCCCGCCCCACACTCTACGGAGGTGCCGCATGAAGATAGCTCTCGACCCGTACATGTTCCGCGCCCTGCCCATCGACGACATGGTGCGCACGGTCGCCGAACTCGGCTATCAGTACATCGAGTTGTCACCACGTGACGACTTCATGCCGTTCTTCCTGCACCCGCGGGCGGACGACGGGCGGATCGCCACCCTCAAGAAATCGCTGCGCACCCACGGCGTGCAACTGTCCTCGGTCCTGCCCCTCTACAAGTGGTCCTCACCCGACGAGAGCGAGCGGCAGGCCGCCGTGCGCTACTGGAAGCGGATGGTCCAGATCACCGCCGAGCTCGAATGCACCCTGATGAACTCGGAGTTCAACGGCCGACCCGAACACGCAGCGGAGAGCGAGGCCGCGTTCTGGCGCTCGCTGGAGGAACTGCTGCCGATCTTCGAGCGGGAAGGCATCGCACTCAACCTGGAGGCCCATCCGGACGACTTCTGCGAGGAGAACACCCCCGCGGTCGACCTCGTCCGCGCGATCAACGAGTCGTGGGTGAACTACCTCTACTGCGCGCCCCATTCCTTCCACCTCTCGGGCGCCTCACAAGTCGGCGCGGACATCGCGGCGATGATGCGCTACGCCGGCGACAAGCTGAAGCACGTGCACATCGCCGACTCCTTCAACCACAAGGGCTCCTCAGGCCTGCGCTACATCCTCAACCCGCCGGGGACGGCCGCCCGTATCCACCAGCACCTCGACATCGACCAGGGCGAGGTCGACTGGAACGCCTTCTTCGGCACCCTGCGCGAGCTGGATTTCGACGGCGTCGCCACCGCCTGCGTCTTCGCCTGGGAGGAACGGGCCCGCGAGTCCTCCGCGTTCATGCTCGACCGCATCACCAAGGAACTGGCCGCCTGACCGCGACCTGCGGGTCTCCATGGCCGCCATCGGCGCGACGAGTCAACGGCCCCACGCAACAACCTGCGAACTATGTCGATACGTCCTGACAAGGATATTGACACCATCGATGGCTCGATCCATAGTACGAGTCACCGTCACTAGAGCGCGCTAGTGAAGCGCTCTAGTCAGGTATCGGACGGTCCGCACAAGACCGCCAAGTAACCGCGTCCGCCACCAGACAGGGTGTGCGCGCCGCCCCGCCGGCCCCATCGACCGAAGGCACATCCCTGGGTCACGGTGACGGACCCACCAGCAAATATTCCGCAGCGACCGGCCCACCCACACCCGAAGCCGTTCCACACCATCCGGCACAGACCATCCCGACCAGCACAGTGAGGTGCGAGGGACATGCACAGACATCACCGAGCCGCCACCCTTTCCGCAGTAGTTCTCACCGGCGCCCTGCTCGCCACCGGATGCTCCAGCAGTTCCGGCGGGAAGAAGGCCGAGGAAGGCGGAGTCGCCGCCTCCGCGGGCAAGGCCACCACTCCCCGTATGACCGTAGCCATGATCACCCACGCCGCCCCCGGCGACACCTTCTGGGACCTCATCCGCAAGGGTGCCCAGGCAGCCGCCGCGAAGGACAACATCAAGCTCGTCTACTCCAGCGACCCCAGCGCCGGCAACCAGGCCAATCTCGTACAGAACGCGATCGACCAGAAGGTCGACGGCATCGCGCTCACCGCCGCCAAGCCCGACGCCATGAAGGACGTGGTCGCCAAGGCCAAGGCGGCCGGCATCCCGGTCGTCGGCTTCAACTCCGGCGTGGCCGACTGGAAGAAGCTCGGCATGCTCGAGTACTTCGGCCAGGATGAGAACATTGCGGGCCAGGCCTTCGGCGAACGCCTCAACGGGCTCGGCGCCAAGCACTCCCTGTGCGTCATCCAGGAGCAGGGCCAGGTCGCCCTGGAGGCCCGCTGCGCCGGCCTGAAGAAGGGCTTCAACGGCAAGACCGACATCCTCTACGTCAACGGCACCGACATGCCGTCCGTGAAGTCGACGATCACCGCCAAGCTCAAGCAGGACTCCTCCATCGACCAGGTGGTCACCCTCGGCGCCCCGATCGCACTCACCGCCGTGCAGTCACTGTCCGACGCCGGCACCACAGCCAAGATCGCGACCTTCGACCTGAACAAGCAACTGGTCAAGGCTGTCCAGGACGGCACGATCGAGTTCGCCGTCGACCAGCAGCCGTACCTCCAGGGCTATCTCGCCGTCGACGCCCTCTGGCTCTACAAGACCAACGGCAACGTCAGCGGCGGCGGCACCGCGCCCGTCCTCACCGGCCCGGCCTTCATCACCAAGGACAACGCCGCCGGAGTCGCCGAGTTCGCCGCAAAGGGCACCCGGTGATGAGCATGCCCCCGCACGCCGAGCCGGCGGTGACCACACCGCCGGCCCTCGGCCCGAAGCAGCTGAGCCGAACTCCCGAACCGGCACGCCAACGCGAGTGCAGCCACGGTCAATTCATCGATTGTCTCTGACGGCACTCACGAGGTTCTGGACACATGCCGCGCACCGAGTTCCGAGCGCGTTCCGCTAGGAGTTCTAAAACCGGGGTATTCACGGAAGGGACTCCGTTGACTCCGCCGACCGCGTGGGTAACCCGCGCTTCGTGGTGGTCAGCGCTCCCAGTTTTCCTCGCCCCCAGGCCCGACCGTGATCGGCTCGATTCCGTGCCCGATCAGACGCCAGGACACGAACTGCGGGTCTGGGCCCACCCATAGCCCCGCGCCGTCTTCAAAGTCGATGACCAGCACACCGCGGTCGCGGACATCGACCGTAACCACTGTCTGCCCGAACAGCGCAAGCACGGGGGCGAGGCTCACACCTGTGCCGGGGTCCAGCTCGTGCCACTCGCCAGCAGCGTCCCGGAGCAGAAACGGCGCATGCAATATCAACTCGGCACCCAGTCGGTACCCCTCGTCCGGGTCCGGGGCACCGAAACTCAGCCCGACCTGCAGATCAAAATCTGTGCTCTCCACCCGAGCACCGATCAACGCGGTAGGAACCTTCCCTGCCCCTCAAATCCTCGGCACGCTGCCAGCATATGACTCGACGACGGTGACCATCCACGGTGGAGTCGCCTCGGGCCGGCATCCACTACTTGGGCGTGTGGACACCATAGTGACCTGGCGCGCCGCCTGGACCTCCTGAGCGAAGCGATGTCGAAAGCCAGAGGCCTGAGCCAGGTCCCCACGGGTCATCCTGACCGCGACGGATCTGCCACCGGGAGTGCGCCCCGAAGAACACCTGTCCCATGCCACCTCTGAGAGCTGGACCCGGCTGGGGGCCTCCGCAGCCGTGCTCAACCGACCGGCGACATTGGCAAGGTCCGTCTCCTGCGACAGTGCCACCTTCCTACAGCTGCCGAGCGGGAAGGCGTTCCGCGTCCGGGCGGCGGCCGATGTGTTCCTCGACTCGCTGAGCGAGGGACCAGCTCACTGGTTGTTGCGGGACAGGACGTTATTGACGCCGCCTCCAGGGCGTATACCCCCATTGCTCTTTGGGGGCATGGACCTCAAGCCGGTGGTCGGGGCTCTCTGGCTGGAGCCACACCTGGTAGTCGACCTCGACCCCTCCGACGGTTGGGTGTTGCAGACGCATGGTGCCCACGGTGCAGTCGGCGACGTCGCCTTTGGCCCAGAGCCTGGCGAAGTCGCCGCTGTGCATGGAAAGTTCGCCGATCAGTTCAGCCAACCGGGCGTCGGTGCGATACCTGCCCGCGGTGAGCCGCAGGTAGGCGACATGAGCTCGAGCCAGTTCATCCCAGTTTCGGTGCAGGTCGCGGGTGAGAGAGTCGAGAAAGAACATCCGAGAGATGGACGGCCGTCGCGCGAGATCGTGAGGCGCGTCGAAGTCGACGTGTTCTGCGACGAGGGCATGTCCGGTGCGGTTCCAGACCAGTACGTCGCCACGGCGGCCGAGCACGACGGCCGGTGTGGTCTCCCCGAGGGAGGCCAGGAGTGCCAGTACTCGTGGGTGCGGCCTTTCCGGGCGGGGGCGGACCAGGCGTGAAGTGGCGGGCTGACGGGCGAGGTTGTGCAGGTGGGCGGTCCCGGCCGAATCGAGCTGGAGCACGCCTGCGAGCGCGTCCAGGACCTATGGGGAGGCTGTACTTGCCTGGCCCTGTTCCAGCCGCGTGTAGTAGCCGGCGCTCACGCCGGCGAGCTGGGCCACGGCCTTCAGCCCCGCCCCGCCACGGCGGCGAGTTCGTCTTCGGCGACCCGGCCACCTGGAACCCCCCGACGCGGCGACCGTCACACGTGGTCCTTACGAGCGGGACACTCCGTACGAACCCACCAGGCGGGCCAGTTGTCGGCCCGTCACGCGTAGTGGTTCCTCGCTGCGGTTGACCTGGGCCGTCACTTCGGCGCCTTCCAGGGCGCTGATGATGGTGGTCGCCAGCTCCCGGGCGTCGCGGGCCTGGAAGCCGGAGCTCCGGAGCTTGTCAGTGACGATCTGCTCCCAGTTGCGAAGCGCGTCGGCGCATGCCTGCTGGATTTCGGAGTCGGTTCCCAAGGTCTCCAGTGCCGCTGCCGTGACCGGGCAGCCGTCGGTCCAACCCGATGCGCGCAGCCCTTCGGCGAGCTGTCCGGCGCAGGCCTCTACGGCCGCGTCCGGGTCCTCCTCGCTGTTCAGAGCGTCGCGGAGGACCGCCGCGAACTCCCGGTCGCTGTACTTGATGGCGGCGACCGCGACGGCCTCTTTGCCGCCCGGGAAGAAGTGGTAGACGGAGCCCAGTGTGGCCTCCGCCTCCTTGGCGATCTGCTTGATGCCCGTGCCGACATAGCCCTGGCGCTGCAGCAGGCTCGCTGCGGCGATGACGATCCGGTCCCGGGTGCTGGCCTGTCCCATGTGCACACCTTACTGGTTAGAACGTTCGTTTTAGAGCTGTGCTACATTGCTCCCGCCCTGGATAGAACGCTCGTTTTAGTCTCGTCCTCGCTGCGGCACCGGCTCGTGCCCGGGCGGCGGCTGGTCGTGAACACATCCCCCGGAGGTCTTCCCCATGAGCGCCAAGCAGCCTGTGACCGTCATCGGACTCGGCCCAATGGGGCAGGCAATGGTCCACGCCTTACTCGGGCAGGGACACCACGTCACCGTCTGGAACCGCACTGCGTCCCGCGCAGATGCCCTCGTAGCGCGCGGCGCCGTACTCGCAAAGAGCGTCGAAGACGCCGTCGCCGCCAACGAGCTGGTCGTCCTGAGCCTCACCGACTACGGCGCGATGTACACCGTGCTGGAACCGGCGTCCCACGCCCTGACCGGCCGTGTCCTCGTCAACCTCAGCTCTGACACCCCGGAGAAGACCCGCGCCGGAGCCCGGTGGGTGTCCGACCACGGCGGGGTCCACCTCACCGGTGGCGTCAACGCCTCGCCTACCGGCATCGGACAGCCCGGGTCCTCCACCTTCTACAGCGGGCCGCGCGAGGTTTTCGAAGCGCACCGGTCCACCCTCGAGGTCCTGACCGGCACGGACTACCGGGGCGAGGATCCCGGCCTCGCCGCGCTCCTGTACCAGATCGGCATGGTCATGTTCTGGACCTCCACGCTCAGTTACTGGCAGGTCGTCGCACTCGCCGACGCCAACGGGCTCACGGCAATGGACGTCCTCCCGCACGCCATCGAGACCATGACCGGGATGCCGGACTTCCTCTCCTTCTACGCCGAGCGCATCGACGCCGGCGAGCATCCCGGCGACGTGGACCGCCTCGCCATGGGCATGGCCAGCGTCGAACACGTTCTGCACACCAACGCCGACGCGGGCGTCGACACCACTCTGCCGGCCGCCGTGGCCGCTCTGTTCCGGCGCGGCATGGACGCCGGGCACGCGGCGGACAGCTTCTCCTGCCTGGTGGAGCTGATGAAGACGGCCAAGGCGTAGCAGCGGCCCGAGGCGATACCCGCAGGTCTGGACATGATCAGCAGGGGTGACTCGACCAACGCTGAGTGGGCCATGCTGGAGCCGCTGCTGCCGTCGGCCAACAACCGGTGCGGCCGGTGGCGGGACACCACCAGGTGATCAACGAGCTTCTCCACCGGCTCAGCACCGGGGCCCAGTGGAGAGAGTTGCCCGGACGCAGTCCAGGCTCAGGCGGACGCCGCGGGCGGCATCGATGGGGACATCGATGGGGACATCATCGTCGACTCCACCTCTGTCCGCGCCCACCACCACGCCGCTGGGGCACCCAAGGCGGCACTGCCCGCACCGCCAGATTCTTCAGGAAAGAGGGCTCCGCGAAGACCAGTTCGCGGAGCCGACGCGGGCGTCCTGGGCGGGGGCACCCACGTCTGCCTGGTCCTGGCCGATGACGCCCAAGCTCCAGACAGCTCAGGCAGTTCTCTGGTCAGGCCGCCTCACCGTCACGGCACTCGCACGGTCCGCGTCCGGGCCTGCGCTCTGATTGAGGCAGTGACACGCTGTGCCTGCACAGGCCGTGCAGCTTCCATCCGAGCACCCAAGTGATCTTGCGGATGGTCGCTGCGGACTTCTGGCCCATGCGCGCCCGAGTCCCGGCTATTCAACCTCGACCCAGTCGAGGCTGCGTTCCACGGCCTTCTTCCAGCCTGCGTAGCCCTTTTCCCGCTGCTCGTCGTTCCACTGCGGCTCCCACCGCTTCGACTCGTGCCAGTGCAGACGGAGCTCGTCGGTGCTCTCCCAGAAGCCGGTGGCGAGCCCCGCAGCGTAGGCGGCTCCGAGCGCGGTGGTCTCGGCGACGACAGGGCGGCTGACGGGTACGCCGAGGATGTCGGCCTGGAGTTGCATGCACAGGTCGTTGGCGGTGACGCCGCCGTCGACCCGCAGTACGTCGAGCGCCACCCCGGAGTCCTGCTCCATCGCCTCGGCCACGTCGCGGCTCTGATAGCAGATGGCCTCCAGCGTCGCCCTGGCGAGGTGTCCGTTGGTGTGGAACCTCGCGAGACCGACGATCGCTCCCCGGGCGTCGGAGCGCCAGTAGGGCGCGAACAGGCCGGAGAAGGCCGGTACGAAGTAGATGCCGCCGCTGTCCTCCACCTGCCGGGCCAGTGTCTCGACCTCCGCGGACGAGGAGATGATCCGCATCTGGTCGCGGAGCCACTGCACGGCGGACCCGGTGACCGCCATGGACCCCTCCAGCGCGTACACCGCCGGCGCGTCCCCGAACTGGTACGCCAGTGTGGTCAGCAGACCCTTGCTGGACCGGACGATCTCCGTGCCCGTGTTGAGGACCAGGAAGTTGCCGGTGCCGTAGGTGTTCTTCGCCTCGCCCGGGCGGAAGCAGACCTGGCCGACGGTGGCCGCCTGCTGGTCCCCGAGGACGCCGGTGATGGGTACGGCGGTCCGCAGCGGCCGGGTGGTGCGGGTGGACCCGAACGCCTCCGGGTGCGAGGACGGGTTGATGGCCGGGAGCATGGCCCGCGGGATGCCGAAGATGTCGAGAAGCTCTTCGTCCCAGTCGAGGGTCTCCAGGTTCATGAGCATGGTGCGGCTGGCGTTGGTGACGTCCGTGGCGTGGATGCCGCCGTTCGGGCCGCCGGTGAGGTTCCACAGCACCCAGGCGTCCGTGTTCCCGAAGACGGCCCGGCCGTCCTCGGCCGCCTCTCGGACGCCGTCGACGTTCTCCAGGATCCACTTGATCTTGCCGCCGGAGAAGTAGGTTGCCGGCGGCAGCCCCGTCTTGCGCCGGATGAGATCGCCGTGCTCCCGCTCCAGCGCCGCTGCGATCGAGTCGGTGCGGGTGTCCTGCCAGACGATCGCGTTGTAGTAGGGCTGACCGGTGCGGGGATCCCAGATGACCGTGGTCTCCCGCTGGTTGGTGATTCCGATGGCCGCCAGATCGGCGGCGGACAGGTCGCTTTGGCGGACGGCGTTCTGCATCGTGGAGTTCGTGCGTTCCCAGATCTCCACGGGGTCGTGCTCCACCCAGCCGGAGCGGGGGAAGATCTGCTCGTGCTCGAGCTGGTGGCGTGCGACCTCGTTGCCGTCGTGGTCGAAGATCATGAAGCGGGTGCTGGTGGTGCCTTGGTCCACCGCCCCGACGAATTCGGGCATGGTCGTCCCTCTCACTTGTCGGGCGTGGGCACCCGGCCGGGTTCCTGCTCGGCATCGGTAATCGGCAGGAAGGGGGTGATCAGCAGGCGGTAGAGCAGCGCACCGACCAGGCCGCCGACCAGAGGGCCGACGATCGGCACCCAGAAGTACAGGTCGCCGTTCTGATCACGCCAAGCGCCTCCGTAGCCCGTGAGGAACGCCGCCAGCCGCGGTCCCAGGTCACGGGCCGGGTTGATCGCGTAGCCCGCGTTGGTTCCCCAGGCCATGCCGATGGCGACGACGATCAGGCCGATGATGAACGGGGCCATGTTCGCGCCCGGCGGCGTGTTCAGCAGGTCGGTGACAGCGAAGACCAGCAGCACCAGCAGGGCCGTACCGATGATCTGGTCACGGAAGGCCCCGAGCTGGCTGATCGGGAGCCCGCCGTTGCCCGGCAGGGTGGAGAAGACGATCTCCGTCTTGTCGGTGTGCCCGGGGTCGGCCCTAGCCAGGACCTCGCTGTAGTTCCAGCGCACCAGCAGGGCGGCGACGAACGCGCCCGCCGTCTGGGCCAGCGCATACGGCAGGACCTTGCTCCACGGGAAGCCCTTGAAGGCCGCGAGCGCGAGGGTGACTGCGGGGTTGATGTGGGCGCCGCTGATCCGCGCCGCCACGTAGACGGCGAGGACGACGCCGAGGCCCCAGGCCCACGCGATGCTGTCGTGGTCGCCCAGGCCACCGTCGGTCAGTGCGCCACCGGCGACGACCTGCGCGACGACACCGCAGCCGAACAGAATGAGGATCATGGTTCCGACGAACTCGGCTGTGAGTTCACCGACCAGACGTTTCCTAGATGTGAGTTCCGGCATTTTTTGATCGTCGGCGGAGCGGCCGCGGGCGGCATCCGCAGGCGGTCTGCTCGGGTGAACCGGCGCTTGGCGACCGGGCCAAGGAGGCGGAACTCGCCGCTCAGGCTTCGGGGACGGCACCCTCGGTGCGGCCCTCGGAGAACTCCCACCAGGCAAGGGGCAGCCAGTCTCCGTTGACGAAACCGTCGACCGCCGACCCCTGACCGCTGATCGACACGGTGGTGCCGGGCGGATAGGTGGTGCCGGACAGTCCGGACACGGAGACGAGCAGGGTGCCGAAGCGTCGTATCACTGTTCGCGCTCTCTCGTTTCAAAGATAAATGTGTGACGACAGTAGCCATCTTGTCCTATGGGGCACAACGGACGGACTATGAGATAGGGCACAAAAATACGAAGGCACGACAGCAGCACTACCGCGTGGAGGTGCTTGAGCATGAAGGCCGTCGTCTACAAGGGACCGTTCGAAGTTGCCGTCGAGCAAGTGGAGAACCCTGGACTCCAGCACCCGAACGACGTGATCGTCCGCGTGACGTCCACGGCGATCTGCGGCTCCGACCTGCACATGTACGAGGGCCGCACCGCGGCCGAGCCGGGCATCGTCTTCGGCCACGAGAACCTCGGGATCATCGAGGAGACCGGGGACGGAGTCTCGTCCCTCAAGCGGGGCGACCGGGTGGTCATGCCCTTCAACGTCGCCTGCGGCTTCTGCAAGAACTGCACGGCCGGCTTCACGGGCTTTTGCGTGACTGTCAACCCCGGGTTCGCGGGCGGCGCGTACGGCTACGTCGCGATGGGACCGTTCAGCGGAGGTCAGGCCGAGTACGTACGGGTGCCGTACGCCGACTTCAACTGTCTGAAGCTCCCCGAGGGCGATGCCAACGAGAGCGACTTCGTCCTGCTCGCCGACATCTTCCCGACGGGCTACCACGGGAACGAGCTGGCTGACGTCCGTCCGGGCGAGAGCGTCGCGGTGTACGGCGGCGGTCCGGTCGGCCTGATGGCCGCCTACTCCGCCCTTCTGCGCGGTGCCAGGAAGGTGTTCGTCGTAGACCGGGTGGCCGAGCGGCTGCAGAAGGCCGAGGAGATCGGCGCGATCCCCGTCAACTTCTCCGAGGCCAATCCGGTGGAGCAGATCAAGGACCAGACGGAGGGGCAAGGCACCGACAAGGGCATCGACGCGGTGGGCTACCAGGCTCAGGCACGCGGCGAGGACCGTGAGGAGCCGGCAACCGTCCTGAACTCGCTGGTCGAGACGGTGCGGCCGACAGGAGCGCTGGGCATTCCGGGCCTGTACGTTCCCTCCGACCCCGGCGGGCCGGACGATCAGTCCAAGAAGGGCATGCTCCTGGTGGCCATCGGAAGGCTCTTCGAAAAGGGACTGCGCCTGGGCACCGGCCAGTGCAACGTGAAGCGTTACAACCGGCAACTGCGCGACATGATCATCGATGGCCGCGCACGGCCCGGCTTCGTCGTCTCGCACGAGCTGTCGCTGGACGAGGCGCCGCAGGCGTACGAGAAGTTCGACAAGCGCGTCGAGGGCTACACCAAGGTCGTCCTGCACCCGAACCGATGACCTGACGCGCCACATCCATGGGTGGGCCGTCGCTGCCGCTGATCGCCCTGCCCTGCGTGCTGCACGGCTGAGCGTGCTGCGGGCGGCGGCGGGGCGAGCACTGGCCCGTGCCCCGCGTCGTGGCCTGCGCGCTGCTCGGGCCCGGCACGCTCGTCGGCCGCAGCCAGAGCGTGCACGGCGGCTCCGCCGAACCGCCTTCGTGAGCAGCCGCAGGTCCTTGTCGGCCACGGACGCACGTCCGGCGAGCACGGCTCCGTTGAACGCCAGCAGGAGGCGGACTTTGCCGAGGAACCCGGTCGCCCGCCCTTGGACGCGGCGCGGGAAGCGGGTTCCTCTGGCCGTTAAGGCCTGGGCCGGCCAGATGAAGATCCGTATCTTGACCACATGGTGCATGAGGGAGAGCCGAGACTCTTTGTGAATCGGTGGGGCGACACATCGGATCCGGCATCTGTAGGACGCGCGTCCTACCGGGACGAGTGCGTGTGCTTCGACCAGGCCAAGCCGCGTCCGCGAGCCCGTGTCGGTTTCCACGCCGAACGACAGGACACCTCGGCCGCTGGGTGGCGGCATCTGCTGGAGTTGATCGAAGCGGCCGCGGAAGACGGGCGGGAGGAGTTCCGGCCTCTGGTCGAACTCAGCGCCGAGGAACGTCGGCAGGTCATCACCGATTCACTTTGAGTGTGGGGATGCCCCGGCCCGCGAATCCCAGTACAAGGAGGCAGCCCCTCGCCGTGCCGCAGCGCACGAAGCGAGTCCGGGAAGCGATCCCCGCCGACGGGATCGACCACAAGATCCACCCCTTGGCCGTCGGTGAGTCTCCTGACGGCGTCGAGGAACCCGTCGACTCTCACCACCTCCTGTGCTCCTACGGTCCTGGCCAGTTCTGCCTTCTCGTCGGTGGACACGACGGCGATGACGCGCGCGCCGTACGACGCGGCCATCTGGCAGGCCGCGCTCCCCACTCCGCCTGCGGCTCCGTGGACGAGGACGACCTCGTCGGGGCGGAGAGCACCCCGGCGGATGAGCGCGAAATGTGCGGTCAGGTAGTTCAGTGGCAGCGCCGCCCCACTGCGGGTGTCGACGTTGTCCGGGAGAGGAAAGACCATTGACGCCTCGACAGCGACCGTCTGGGCGTAGCCACCGGTGACCGGCAGGGCCGCCACGCGGTCACCCGCACGGAATCCGGCACCGTCCGTGCGGACCGTTCCGGACACCTCCCAGCCGAGGACGAACGGCAGTTCGGGGCGCGTCTGGTACTCCCCGCGCAGGGAGCCGGCGACCGGGCATCAGTCGGTGACGCCGCCGTAGGCGATGACCTTGGTGGGGTGGAGGTGGACGACAAGTTCGCCGGGAACGGCGTTGCGCTTGCCGAACTCCTCGGCCTTGTCCGCGCCCATGTACCGGGCACCGGCCCGGGTGGCGACATCGAGGAGTTCGTCGAGGTCCTCGCTGAACGTCACCTCGCCGCGCGCTTCGACGTAGGCGAAGGGCGGCGCGTCGTCGGCGACGCATAGGGATGCGCGGGGGTTGCGCCGCAGGTTGCGGGCCTTGGCCGTCGCGCCACCCGTCGTGAACAGGAAGTCCTCGCCGTCGAAGACGTACCAGACGGGGGTGATGTTCGGCGTGCCGTCGGCCCCGACAGTGGCGAACCGTCCGGTGGGCGCGCCGCGGGTGACGAAGGCGTGCCATTGCTCGGTCGACATGCTGTGCATGGGCGGTCCTTGTCCGTGGTCGGTCGGTCGGTCCGTAGTCATCCGGGGCGGTGGTTGCGCGGAACCGTCTCCACGACGAGGTGGTAGGAGCGGTCGACGAGTTCGGCGACCAGGGCCGCCGTGACGCCCCGGCCGGCTCCTACGGAGATCCAGTGCCGCTTGTCGAGGTAGCGGCCAGGAGTGAACGACGGGTACTGGCCTTGCAGCAGGCGCCCGTACTCCGGTTCCGCTTTGAGGGTGATGACGAGTTCTTCCGGGTCGTCGGTGACGATCAGGAAGACCTTGCCCGCCACCTTGTAGACGTCCAACTGCTCGGTGAACGGGCGCCCGTGGCTGACGCCCGGGAGCGCGAGTGCGGCGTGGCGCGCGGTGTCCTGGAGCTTCGTGCCGGTGAAGGACATGCCGGAGGTCAGGTGCGGAGGCCGTAGGTGTGCGGGTCGACGGGCTGCTGTGACTTGGCGAGCCCGCTGACGACGAGTCGGTAGGAGTCGGTCACGAGTTCCTTCACCAGCGTCTCGTCGATCGTGTCTCCGCTCTCCAGCGTGATCCAGTGCTTCTTGTTCATGTGGTAGCCAGGGGTGATCTCCGCGTGCTCGCGACGCAGGGCGGCCGCCTCGTCGGGCGCCGATTTGAGTATCACCATGGGCTCGCCCGTCACCTGCGTCATGAGCATGAAGACCTTGCCGCGCACCTTGTACACCTCCCACTCCGGCCCGAACGGGTGCTCCAGCCCAGCTCCGGGAAGTTCCTCGGCGCAGTCGGCCGCGGTCTTCTGCAGCGTCTCTGTGTCCATGGTCATCAGCTCCTTCATCGTTTTAACGCCCCGACCAGCAGTACGGGGCACCAGTGCCGTTTCCGGCATGATCAGTACGGACAGCAGCGTCGGCAACACGACCGCGACGGTAAGCACGCAGGACGCGCAGAACCTCAGGGAAAGCCAGTGGGATCCATGACCGCTGCCATGATGTCCGGAGCAGGTTCCCGCCATCGGAGTCCCCGCCCACCACGAGGTGCGACAGGCCGAGCTCCGCACGACGGCGTCATAGCAGTCGTTCAGGCCGGCCGGATGAGGGCAGGGACCGAACTTGGCCGCGCAGTTGGGGAATCCCATCACCAAAGACCCCGGTGCGCGAGGGACTTGCGCAGCTGGACGTAGCTTGGGATGGCGGTGGACAACGACATCCGTCCGCCCCCGTTCAGGTGCGCGACCTCGGGCAGGGGGCCCTCCGTGGAAAGGGGCCGGGCGACATACAGCAGATCGCGTAGCCGTCGTGCCCTCGGATGCCGCAGGTCTTCTCTTCGCCCTGGCGAGCTGCTCCTCGCGGGACGACTGCCGCGAAACACCCTCTGGCGGCACGTTGCGAGTGAGCCCCAGCGGAGCGATGATCTTGATCGTCTCAGGGTCACGGTGCGGGTCTGAGCGAAGGACCATGTCGGCATCTTTGAGCCTGCCGGGAAGCTCGTCGGCGGCGAGTGTCACGTTTGCGGGGACCTTTCTCTCGTTCACAGAGGGTCGAGGGTGAGTGCCCCGGCACTCACCACGCCGACGGCACGCACACACGCGGGCCGCGGTCACCATCCTGTCCCTGCGGACGACAACTCGACCGGTAAACTGCGGACACATGATGGTCGACAGGCGACACCCGTCGCGGTCGGAGCCGGGTTCCTCCGCCCTCTTCGTCTCGCGGCCCGGCTCCGCTGCACGCGCAGAGCCCGAATCCGTCCCGCTGTACGGCTTCCAGCCCCCGGTCGGCACCCCGTACGGGCTGGAGGTGACCACCGTCGAGGACTTCCACGCCGACCACGACGACTGGCCGTGGAACCCGCCCCGTCCGGGCCGTGCCACCTTCCACGACCTGATCCTCGTCACGGAGGGCGCGCTGCAGCACGACGTCGATCACGTCACGCTCACCGTCGCTCCCGGCCAGTGGCTGTGGGTACGCCCCGGACACGTGCAGTGCTGGCACGACCCCGGCACCGCCCGCGGCCCCTTCATCCTGTTCGAACCCGAGGCGTTCCGGCCCGACATCGCCCGCCAGCTGGCTCCCGGTACCTCGCACGACGCCCCCGCCATACTGACACCGCATCCCGACGACGCCACCTGGCTCGAGCAGACCGCGCTCCAGCTCCTCGACGAACACCGCGCGCTGGGGCGCCGCCCGCTCGCGGCCCACCACGCCCTGCGGTGCAGCCTCCTCGAAGCCCTGCTGCTCCGCCTCGCCAACTCACCGGACGTCACAGAAGCTCCGGTCGCCGCCGCAACCACTTCCCCAGGCGGCGCCTCGGCACGACGGCCGGTCCACCAACAATTCCTGGACGCCCTGGAGGTGCACTTCCGCGAGCTGCACCGCGTCGACGACTACGCCCGGCTGCTCGGCTGTTCCCTTCGAACCCTCAGCCGCGCCACCCAGGCCGCCGCCGGCACCGGGGCACGGCAGGTCATCGACCAGCGCCGCCTCCTCGAAGCGCGCCGCCTCCTCGGCCGCTCCCGGTGGACCGCCCGCGCGGTCGCCGATCACCTCGGCTTCACCGACACGGCCAACTTCGGCCGCTTCTTCCGGCACCACACCGGCCTCACACCCGCCGCCTACGCGGCCAATCAGGCCACGCCGGAGTCCTGAGACTCCCTCGCCGATGGACATTCGCGTGTTCTGGTACACGGCCCTGGACTTCGCGACGCATTCGTTCCACACCCAGCGGCACCGGCCCCACTCCGCCGCCAGGGCGCTGCGGGCGGTGGACGACAGGCGCAGACGGTTGGTGTACCGGGCATACTCGCCCCCCGCAGCCACCCCCACCTGCGCCATCTCGCCCCCTCACAATTCCCCGGCCAGGACACTGCGCGTCCCACCGCGACAGCGACCACAGGCACACGCCCTCGCATCACTTCGGCGATACGGGTGGCCTTGGGGTCTCAGGCACGCCAGTGCACTTTGAAGACCCACACGTGCTGCCCCGCCTTGCGTGCGGCTTCCGGAACGTCGATCACCAGCGCCCCGTTGCTGCGGGTCCATGTCAGGGGTCGGCCGTGGCCGAGCATCGTCACCTTGTCGCCGCTCCGGATCGGGACCGGTGCTTCGACGGTGAGCTTGGCGCCCGGCTTGGCCAGGGAGTGGATGTAGAAGGCCTCGTCCGGGCGGACCGTGAACCGCAGGTCCTCGCCCAGTTCGGCCATCCGGGACCAGTACGTGGTGTCGTAGATCGCCTCTCCGTTGGTGCGCAGCCAGCGGCCTGTCTCGCGCAGCCGGGTCTGCATGATCTCGGGGATGGTGCCGTCGGCTCGCGGGCCGATGTCGAGGAGGAAGTTTCCGTTCTTGGAGACGATGTCGACGAGGCTGCGCACCACCGCTTCGGTCGTCATGTAGGCGTCGTCCGGGGTCGCCTGGTTGTACCCGTAGCTGAACGGGTCCAGGCCGCGGCTGGACTCCCACTTGGCGACGACCGTGTTGTCGTACGTCGTGTACTCGGGGGTGGTGAAGTCGTGGAAGCCGATGCCCGAACGGTCGTTGACGGTGACCTCGATGGGCCGGGCGCGGTTCTTGGCGTGGTTGAAGTACTCGGCCAGGACATGGAGGCTGTCGTTGGCGCCGCCGATGTCGCACCAGATGAGCTCCGGGTCGTGGTCCTGGATCAGCTCCAGCATCTGCGGGGCCTGGTAGTCCTTCACGAAGTCCTTGCCCGCGGTGTAACCCGTGTAGGGCTCCGGCTCCAGGGTGTACGGATTGCGCGGGGCGTGACCCATCCAGGGGTTGTCCGGGTTGAACCACTCGGGCATGGAGAAGTAGAGCCCGCGGTGGAGTTCGGGGGTGTACCGGCGGGACGCCGCGAAGAGTTCCTTGACGAGGTCCCGCTTCGGGCCCATCTTCACGGAGTTGCGGTCGGAGACCTTCGTGTCCCACAGCGCGAAGCCCTCGTGGTGCTTCGAGGTCAGCACGTGGTACTGCGCGCCCGCGTCCCGGAACAGTTCGACCCAGGCACGCGGATCGAACTTCTCCGCCGTGAACATCGGGATGAAGTCGTCGTAGGCGAAGTTCTCGCCGTACTTCTCGCGGTGGTACCCGTAGACGGCGTTCGCGGGGTCCTGCATGTGGTTCCAGTACCACTCGGCGTACTGCTTTCCGACCGGCGACCAGGCCGGCACGGAGTAGACGCCCCAGTGGATGAAGATGCCGAACTTGGCGCCCTGGAACCAGTACGGCGCCTGGTGGCCGGAGAGAGAGGACGCGGTGGGCTGGTAGTCGGCGACGCCGAGGGTCAACCGGCTCTTTTGCGCGGCGGCCTCGGTTCCGCGTCCGGTGACGGTCACCGAACCGTCGCGGACCGTGCCGGGGGCGGTGCCCGCACGGTTGCGGATGCCCACGCGGATGCGGGCCTGCTCACCGGGGTCCAGGCGGCGGACACGGGCGGCCTCGACAGTGCGGGCTCCCGGAACCTCGACGCCCACCGACACGCCGTCCGCGGCCAGGACGGAGACCGTCCCCGCGTTGACGACGGTGGCTTCGATGCTCTGTGCGCCGGACGACTCCAGCAGCGAGTTCGTGGACCGGGCCCCGCGCAGGGCCAGCGCGCGTCCCTGAGCGGCAGGTTGCAGGGACAGTGCGAACACGTGGAGCGACGTCTTGTTCGCCTGCGCCGGGTTGGTCACCGGGAGCGTGATGGCTACGGCGTCGCGCTGTGGGTCGAGCCACAGCTCGGATGTACCGATTCCCACGCGGTGTTCGTCCCTGGTGCCGTCCGGTCCGTAGCGGTACGGGGCCGACAGAGATCCACCCGCTGCGTACCAGTCGGCTCCGCCGAGGGTGGCGGTCGTGGTCGAGCCGTCCGCGTAGTGGACCGTGGCCTTGCCGGAGGCGTTGCCGTAGCTGCCCGCGGTGAGGAACACGGCGGAGAGGTAGCGGCCTTTGGGCAGTTCTACGCGTTGGCCGAGTGCGACGACATTGTTCTTCGCGCCTGCATCCGAGGCAGGGAAGACAAAGGGCACGCCGTCGACTTCCACACGGCCCGTGGGAAGTTCCTCGCCCGGGAACGTGTAGCCCGAGCCGTCGAAGTCGCCGCCCCGTGCGGAGGCGGTGTCGACGCCATCGTTGTCGTAGAGGGAGTCGAGCGGAACAGGGACGGGGTCGGGTACGGCAGCCCACGGCCCGGCGTCCTCGGCGAGTGGTTCGGCGGCGTGTGCGGCGGTGCCTGAGGCGAGGGGAAGGAGGGTCGCCGCGGCGGCCACTCCGGCCGCGGTGCCCAGGACCTGACGTCTCGGATACATACCCATGAGCGGCTCCAATTCATCGGATGTCTGATGATGGAATGGACTCATCATGCTGTCAACGGTGCCGACAGAGGGGGAAGTTGAAGCATAGGTAGGATGACAAGCTGAGTGGCCTGGACACCTGTACTGCCAGGCCTCAGTCGCACGGCAGGCAGGCCCCAAAGGCCGGCGGGTCGGAGCCATCGCCGGTACCCCACGGAAAGGCGGCTTCGCGCGCTCGGGGCGGACGAGTTCGTCGCTCGCGAAAGGGAGGACGTGCGGCGGGAGATCGAGGCGTCATCGGTGAACTGGCGGCCACGTAGCCGCGGACGCCGTCGGCAAACCAGTGATCGACGTGCTGTTGGAGGCGCTTGGACGCGGCGTTCGATACACCACCGCCGGCGCGATCCCGGTCCCGTCACGGGGATCGACCTGCGCAACTCGATCAGCAGAAACTCGCTCGGGGCCAGGCAAAGCTGCCTGCCCCCGCACATCGGCAAGCTGGTGGTCACCGCGTGAGCTGACAGCTGTCGTCGGCCAACTCGCGGGCGGTCCGCAGCGGTCCGAAGAACGGATGGGCTTGCGCGGCTTGGCGCCAGGCCGCAGGACAGTGCCGCCCACTCCATCGCCCCTCAGCGTCAGCGCGACACCGGCGATCGGCTCGGATCCCCCACCCTGGGCCCTTGAGATGGCCATCGCCTTTGCCATACACCGGCCTGATCCCGACCCGTACTGCGCTGGGAGTCCCTCCGCTGGAAACCGCGGGGCCCAACCTGGCGAACGCACTCGCCGTGCCGATCAGCGAGATCACCCTGCGCACGGCCGGTGAGAACTTCGTCCTCTGAGCCCTCGCCACGCTGCGCAGAAGGGCGACACCGGAAACGGTGTCGCTTGCCGGGTAGTAGTGCCGTCGGCCGATAATCAGGCGGGGTCCTCGTCCAGCTTCGCGACCACTCGAACGGAGATGTCCGCCAGAGTCCGCAGCTCTGCCGGGGTGACATGGTCCAGGAACAGCTCCCGTACCGCTTCCACATGTAGCGGGGCCGCCCTCTCGATCGCCGCCCGCCCGGCGTCCGTGATCACCACGAACGCTCCCCGCGCGTCATCGGGGCACTCCTCGCGGATCACCAGCCCTCGTCCGGCCATCCGCGCGATGTGGTGGGACATCCGGCTCTTCTCCCACTCGAGCGCGCGGGACAGATCCTGATAACGCTGCCGGCCCTCCGGCACATCCGTCAGATTGACCAGCACGCCGAAATCCGCCGCCGAGAGCTTCGACTCACTCTGCAACATGCGCGACAGCCGACCCACCAGCCGCTCATGCAACCGAACAAAGCTCCGCCAGGCGTGTTGCTCCTCCGCCGTCAACCACCGCACTTCTTCATCCATACAAGCGAGTGTAGTGGGGTTGATGGGTCACCAAGTTGTACGAAGCCCTGTCCCTCGGCCACTGCATCTTGCGCGGTCAGGCGTACGCGGCGTCCACCCCGCCGCCCTCCCTGGCCTCACTCGCGGGCGACGCCGCTCTCCCCGCGGCCTTGGCCACGGCCAGCGCGAACTCGGAGGCACCGTCCCGCATGCCCACCAGCGGCGGCAGCAACGGGCGCGCCCGCGCCCGCCCGCACGGCGCACTCCCCCACCGCCCGCGCCGCGGCCACGATCATGCGGTCTGTCACCCGAGAGGCTTGGCAGGCGGCAAAACCGCTAGCCCGACGGCCGTGAGAAGGTCGCTTCCCTCAGCAGGCTGACGACCGCTTCGGGTTCGTCGACATCGACGTGCTGCTGGTGCGCTTTCGAACCGACCTCACGCCCGAGCAGCATGTGTACGCGCGCGACGACACGGAGGTGGGGTGCGGTGCGCTCGATCTCGCGGGGTCGTGAGTGAGATGGCCGCCGCGTGCGACCGGCCGGTGATCCTTCCGCTGTCCAACCCGACCTCCCCCACTGGACCGTCGGCAGGGCGCTGATCACCGCCGGCTCCCCTTTCCCGCTGCTGAAGCTGGAGGGGCGTGAGAAATCAGTTCGCAACCCGTTACCTGATACATCAATCAGGTCGCACACGGGGCCGTCTCGTCGTTACAGGGATCTTCCCCGTCGGGATAGTCACCTCGACCCACCCGATTGACACGTCACCTACTTCCCTTTAGTTTAGATGATACGTCAATCAATTCATGCGGGACCACCACCGATCACAAGAGGTACCTGTGAACGTCGCTCTGTGGGCTGTCGCGGCCCTGCTCGCTCTTGTCTTCCTGGGGGCCGGCGCTGCCAAGCTCGCCCAGCCCAAGGAGAAGCTCACCGCATCCCCCTCCATGGGCTGGGCCGAGGACTTCTCCCCGGCGATGATCAAGACAATCGGCCTCTTGGAGGTTCTCGCCGCACTCGGGCTGATTCTCCCCGCTGCGGTGGACATCGCTCCGGGCCTCGTTCCACTGGCCGCCTCCGGCCTGGCACTGACCATGTTCGGCGCCGGCATCACACACAGCCGGCGCGGGGAGCTCCAGTCGGTCGTCGTGAACATCGTCCTTCTGGCCCTGACCGTCTTCGTGGCCTGGGGCCGCTTCGGCCCGCACGCCTTCTGACAGCAAGACAGAGAAAAGGGGAAGCCCACATGCCCGCGATCACCGTGGACGACGTGCTGGTCCTGCCGCGCCTGCCGGAGCTGGACCCGGCCGGCACCGCCTTCCGGCCTGTCCGCCGCCTGACGACCGCCCAGTACGGCGTCGAGGGCGAGGGCTTTCAGGTCCGCCGCGCCTTCGCCGGAGTGCTGCCGACCGAGCTCGACCCGTTCATCCACATGGACCACATCGGCGAGACCGAGACGGCACCGGGCGAGCCCATGGGCACCCCCTGGCATCCGCACCGCGGCTTCGAGACCGTCACCTACCTCATCGACGGCGCCGTGGAACACCAGGACTCCAACGGCGGCGGCGGGGAGATCAGCGACGGCGACACCCAGTGGATGACCGCCGGATCCGGCATCCTGCACATCGAGCAGCCGCCGGAGCGGCTGGTCCAGAGCGGCGGGGTCCTCCACGGCGTGCAGTTGTGGGTCAACCTGCCCCGCGCCAAGAAGATGAGCCCGCCTCGCTACCAGGACATCAAGGGCAAGCACACCGGGCTGGTCACCACGCCGGACGGCGGTGCGCTCATCCGCGTGATCGCCGGGAACATCGCCGGGTTCACCGGCCCCGGCGTCACCCACACCCCGATCACCGTCGCGCATCTCACGATCGAGCCCGGCGCCCAGGTCGACCTGCCGTGGGACCCGACTTACAGCGCACTGGTCTACGCGCTGGCGGGGCACGGCACGGTGGGCGTCGAATCCCGCTCCATCCAGGAGGGCCGGCTCGCCATCCTCGGCTCCGGTGACGCGCTGCGCCTGACGGCCGACCGCGCCCAGGAGTTCCGCTCTTCCAAGCTGGAGCTCTTCGTTCTGGGCGGCCTCCCGATCCGCGAACCCGTATTCCACTACGGCCCGTTCGTGATGAACACACGCGAAGAAGTGCAGCAGGCCTTCGAGGACTACCAGGCGGGGCGCCTCGGCGTCATCCCCGCCCAACGCCTCCCCCACACGTCCTGAACCTCCGTGCAAGGAAGCCCGACCCAACACAGGCCAAGTACGCACGGCCTACCAAGTCCTCCACGTCGACGGGGACGCCCGGTATCCATCTCCAGCTTCGGAACCAGTCCACGGCCAGCCTGAGGGAGCGCTGAGATATGCCCAAGCAGCGGCACGAGTTGGTCTTCGGAAGTTTCATCACGCCGAGTGCCGATCACGTCGAACAGGTCGTGGCGCTCACCCGGCTCTCCGAGCGGGCCGGACTCGACATCGCCACGTTCCAGGACCACCCCTACCAACCGCGGTTGCTCGACTCCTGGACACTGATCTCGTACCTCGCCGCGGCGACGAGCCGTATCAAGCTGGCACCCAACGTGATGAACCTGCCCATGCGCCAGCCCGTGGTGGTCGCCCGCAGTGCCGCGACGCTGGACCTGCTCAGCGGCGGACGCGTCGAACTGGCGCTGGGAGCGGGCGGGTTCTGGGATGCCATCGAAGCGATCGGCGGCCGTCGACTGACACCCGGCGAGTCCGTCGACGCCCTCGAAGAAGCCATCACGATCATCCGTGAGATCTGGGACACCGGGACGCGCGGCGCGGTGCGGATGGACGGCACCCACTACGGCCTCGCGGGCGCCAAGCGAGGCCCCGCTCCCGCCCACAACGTCGGCATCTGGGTCGGCGCCTACCGGCCGCGGATCCTGAGAATGGTCGGCCGCATCGCCGACGGATGGCTGCCCAGCCTGCCCTACATCGAGGGCGGACTGACCGGGCTCGCCCAGGCCGGCCGTCACATCGACGAGGGCGCCGAGGCCGCAGGGCGTGACCCCGCATCGGTGCGCCGACTACTCAACATCGGCGCCCCTTCCGCAGGCGGCAGCTCCCCAGCCCTCAGCGGACCAGTCACCCAGTGGGCCGAACAACTCGCCGCGATCACCCTCGAACACGGCATCACCGGCTACATCCTGGCTGGCGACGATCCCACCGCCATCCAGCAGTTCGGCGAAGAAGTCGCGCCCCAAGTACGGGAACTGGTCGGAAGGGCCACAACCTGACCGGCACGTCCCTGACACCGGATGGGAGAACCGCCGCCCAGGTCCGCGACTATCGTCGGCAGGGCCGTGCCGACGATCGTCTGGTCTACGGCTCCTGCCTCGCCGTGGCGGGATGGGAGATCCTCTGAGCCTTGATTGGTGCGGCCGACCTGGCGGCCTGCTCGATCTTCGCGCAGTAGGCTGCACGGGCTTCCTCGTCGATCTGCTGCTCGTTTTCGGCGCGCACCCCGGTTCGGCCGTCGAGACCCTCGCGCAGGATATCGGCGTGCCCGGCATGCCGGATGGACTCGCCGAGGACATGGACCATGATGGCGAACAGGTTCGTGTTGGGATGGGGCTCCGGCCACCACGGCACGTGGCCGGGGGCGTCGAGGGGAAGCTCGTTGATCGTCGCGTCCGAGTGTTCCCACGTGCGCCGGTAGAACCCGATGATCTGATCGCGGGTCTCGTCCTCGGTCGCCCACAGATCGCTGCCGTTGTGGTCCTGCCACCGGGGCAGCGGTTCCGGGGAAGGGCGGTCGAAGACCTCGCCTAAGTATCTGGCCTCGACGGTGGCCACGTGTTTGACCAGGCCGAGGAGGTTGGTGCCGGTCGCTGTCAGAGGTCGGCGGGCGTCGTATTCGGACAAGCCGTCGAGTTTCCAGAGCAGCGCCTTGCGGTCCCGCCGCAGTCTCCCGTGCAGGTTGTCTTTCGCGAATGCATCGATCATGCGTCGTGAGCCTGCCATGGGCTGCTCGTGGTCTCAAGATCCCGTATGTGGTCCGCAACGGCTGGCAGATTCGCCGCCAGGGCGGATCACAGTGCCCTGACGGGCAGGTTTGGTCTCTCCCTGCGGCCTGGCTGGTTTGTGCGCGTGGCCGCGAACCATGCGGAGATCCGTAGGCGCCAGTGGACGACCAGTCAGCCCAGGTTCGCCTCCAGCCACCGCAGGACCTCAGGGGTCACGGGGTCGGTGATGTCGGCGAACTCGTCATGCCTCTTCAGGAACTTGGCCACGTACGGGCAGGCAGGCACGATCCGCTTCCCGGAGGCGCGGGTGTCGGTGAGCGCCTGCCGCACCAGTTCCGCGGCCAGGCCTTGTCCGGCATAGGCGTCACCGACCTCCGTATGGAAGAACACGCGCTGCTCACCGCGATCGCGGTACTCGGTCACGCCGGCGCGCTTGCCGTCGACCACGATCTCGTACCGATGGTGTGCGTCCACCCGCTCGACGACCGGGGCGGCAGAAGGCTGGGTCATGGGGGGTGCCTTTCTGAGAGAGGTCAGCGGCGCGGAGGGTTGCGGCGCGGCCTGATGGTGGCGTTGGGCAGGGCGGGCGCGGGAAGCCGGCCTCCGTGAAATCCTTCTGTCGTGCCGAAGCGGTCGGAGGATGCCTCCCAGTCCTCGCGGGCCTTGACGATGTCCTCGTGGGTGCGGCCGATGAAGTTCCACCACATGACGATCTCCTCGTCGAACGGGGTGCCGCCGAGCAGAATCACCCGCGCCGGACTGTCCGACTCGTTCGTCAGCGTCAACGCGTCGGCACCTGGCGGGACATAGCCGAGCTCCGCCCGGTGCAGCAGAGTGTCGGCCACACGGACGTCCCCGGTGTCCACGAGAACGCCGTGCTCGAAGTCGGTGTCCACGGAGAGGGTGAGCGTCATACCCGGTTCGAGGGTGATCTCGGCGCCGAGCAGCGGTGTGAACGTCCGCACCGGAGAGACGTCACCGGCGAGCGAGCCGAGGAAGACCCTGATCTCGGCCCCCTTCATTCTCACGGGCTTGGGCACATGGTGCTGGAAGTCCCGTTCGGCGTTCCGCTGCTCGTCCGGCAGCGCCACCCACAGCTGGACTCCGTGGACGACGGTCGTGCGCGGGGTGGAGAGCTCCGAGTGGGCGATGCCGTACCCGCCCGTCATGAGGTTGATTTCCCCGGGTCGCACCAAGGCGTGCGTGCCGAGCGTGTCGCGGTGCTCGACCTCTCCGCTGAACAGCCAGGTCACCGTCTGAAGGCCGGTGTGCGGGTGCGGGGGCAGCGCCATGCCGCCCCTGTCGGTGACCTCGTCGGGACCATAGTGGTCGGCGAAGCACCAGGCGCCGATCAGCGGCCGGTCCCGCTGCGGCAGCGTCCGCCGCACCGTCATCGAGCGCGGACCGCCCAGAGGCACGTCCCGCGCGGGGAGCACGTCGACCCGTGGCACACCGGTCGGACGTACGTCGTCGCCCGACACCCCACATCTCAGCACTGCCGGCTCGGCTTCGACATTGCTCACCGGAGCCACCTCCCATGGAGTCTAGTTAGTTGCTGCATCAACTATAATGTCATGATCATAGAGTGAGGGCCACAGCAGCAGACAACGAGCGGGAGACATGCGGATCTTCATCGACAAACAGAGCCCCAAGGCCTTCCACGCCCTGGTGCAGACATCGGAAGCGGTACGCGCCGTTGCCGCCGAGGCGGGGCTCGACCGCACCGTCGTGGAGCTGATCAACCTCCGCGTATCGCAGATCAACGGCTGCGCCTTCTGCCTCGACACCCACACCAAGGCGGCCGTACGCGCGGGTGAGTCGGCGCAGCGGCTGGGAGTGCTGGCCGCCTGGCGGGACGCCGAGGTGTTCTCCCCCACGGAGCGCGCGGCCCTCGCACTGGCCGAGGCCACGAACGACCCCACCGATGCCGTGGCACAGGAATCCGCCTACGAGGCCGCTCGACACGTGCTGACCGATGACCAGATCTCCGCTGCCATCTGGGTGGCGATCACCATCAGCGCCTTCAACCGGGTCTCGATCATGAGCAAGCATCCGGTACGGGCGAATCGGAGTACGTGAGACTTTCACGAGCGAGAAGGGCAGTACCGTCTCCGCCGTGTCCGCCGTGTCCGCCGTGTCCGCCGGTCCCTCCGGCGCACGCGGACCGGTCCAGGCGAACCCGAGCCCTCCCTGAACCTACCCAGCACCACCTCCCTGCCGGCCTCCTGGGACGCGGCCCTCGCCTACCGCGCTACGGCGCCGGTCATCGAAGAGCGTCGGAGCCTGGTGCCGCGAGGTGCCGCACCCCGTCCACACCCTCACCCGCGGGACGGGGGCGCCGTCGTGGCCCGGAGGACGAACTTGGTGGCCAGGCGGATGCCGTCGGTGGGAAGGGTTGGGGCGCGATGAGGGACATCAAGGTTCGGGTGGTGCCCGCTCAGGTCGTCAGGTACGGACAGCCGGACAGCCCGAGCGCTCGGGCGGCGTCGAGGGCCGCCGAGGGCGATCAGGTCCGCGCACTCTGAGGTGCTCCTGGTCGCCGAGCGGAGTGGCTGCCGAGAATTCTCGAAACTTCATAAAGCTCTGTAGGTGGATTGACAGAGACACTTCAAAGGGGCCAGCGTGTCGCTGTCATGAGCTCGACAATTGCGGAAGCGGAGTACTCGGCAGGGGCGGAGCGACATCAACGCGACGGGGCGAACTCCTCGTCAACGCCCGCAAGCCGGCCGTGAAGAAGGACGGCAAGAACAGGGACCATTTGCCTACCGTGCAAGCCGCGGCCACGGTGCTCCACGTGGTCCCGATCAGCTCGTCTTCCTGTTCTCCCAGCGGTACTTCGTGCGCAGCGTCGCGACCTCGGGGATGAAGGGGTGAGCCGGTCCCTCAAAGGAATTTCGCACAGCAGACGCTTTACGTCCCGAGCTGTGACGGACCGGGACGGACAACCTCCGACGAAGGGAACCCGCAATGACCGACAACGAACGAACCGAGCCTCAAAGCTTACGGCGACGCAGCGTGCTGCTCGGCGCGGCCGCCGGCGCCGGTGCGCTCGCCCTGGGCGCGGGCCCGCTGGCCACTCCGGCGGAAGCGGCGAGCTTCGTCAAGGGCGCGGATGTCAGCTGGCTGCCGCAGATGGAGGCGACCGGCTACTACTGGAACAACAGCGCCGGCGTGCGGCAGGACCTGTTCACCATCCTCAAGGAGTACGGCATCACCGCGATCGGGCTGCGGACCTGGGTCAACCCGTCCAGCGATCCGGCCAACGGGCACTGCAGCATCGAGGAGACCGCACAGCTCGCCAAGCGGGCCAAGGACGCCGGCATGCAGGTCCTCATCGGCTTCCACTTCGGCGACACCTGGAACTCGGTCGGCGTGCAGAACCCGCCGGCGGCCTGGGCCGCCATGAACTACAGCGAGATGCTCGACGCCATGTACGACTACGTGTACCACTCGTGCAACATCATCAAGTACTACGGAGTGACGCCGGCCTGGGTGAAGATCGGCAACGAGACCAACTCCGGCATCTGCAAGCCGATCGGCAGCGTCACGCGCCCGGCTCAGATGACGGGCCTGCTGAACGCCGCGTACAACATGTCCAAGCACGTCTTCCCGAACACCCCGGTGATGGTGCACCTGGCCCAGCCGCAGAACCTGGCCGGCGTCCAGAACTTCCTCAACGCCTACCGGGACAACGGCGGGAAGTGGGACATCACCGGCCTGTCCTCCTACGCACAGGGCGGCAACGTGCCCACCGTGCTGGCCAACATGCAGACCATCCAGTCCAGTTACGGCAAGCCGATCATGCAGGTGGAGTACGGCGGGCCGGTGGGCAAGCCCACCCAGGTACGCGATTCCCTGAAGGCGTTCATCACCGGTCTGAAGGGCTTCGGCGGTCTGGGCACCTTCTTCTGGGAGCCCGAGGGTTACCCGTCGTTCAACGCCTACAACAGCTCGGCCTGGGACGAGAGCACCCGGCGGCCCACCGCGGCCATGGACGGCTTCCTCGGCGTGTGAGCATGGCCGCGGGCGCGGCACCGACACGCCCGCGCCCCTTCCGGGCGAGCAACGAAATCTGGAGCGAGTGATGAGACCTGTCAGGATCGTCGGACGTGCCCTGCTGATGTCCGCGGTCGCGGTGACCCCCTTCACCGTCCCCGCCGGTTCGACGGCCGCGGGCAACGCGGCGGCCGCGAACGTCTACTACATCGCCCCCAACGGCAGCGACAGCGCCGCGGGGACACAGGCTGCCCCCTGGGCGACGATCGCCCATGCACAAGCCGTCGCCCAGCCGGGCGACACGGTGTACTTACGGGGCGGCACCTACGGCTACACCCACGGGATCAACAGCTGCAAGAGCCAGACCGACGGAGTCGACGCCATCACCCTGAACAAGAGCGGAAGTTCGGGCAATCCGATCCGCTACTCGGCCTACCCCGGGGAGAAGCCCGTCTTCAACTTCTCGGGCATGAAGGACGACTGCCGCATCAAGGGCTTCGACGTCACCGGCAGCTGGATCCACCTCAAGGGGCTGGAAGTCACCGGGGTGCCGCAGAACAACAAACTCAACCACGAGTCGTGGGGAATCTGGATCTCGGGGAGCAACAACACCTTCGAGCAGATCAACACCCACCACCACATGGGACCCGGCCTGTTCATCCAGAACGGCGGCAACAACCTCGTCCTCAACACGGACTCGCACGACAACTACGACCTGAACTCCTCCAACGGGGCCGGGGAGAACGCCGACGGCTTCGGCGCGCACATCTCGGCGGGCAATCCCGGGAACGTGTTCCAGGGCTGCCGCGGATGGTGGAACGCCGACGACGGCTTCGACCTCATCAGCGCCTACTCGTCCGTGACCATCGAGAACTCCTGGGCGTGGCGGAACGGGTACACGCCCGGATCGACCACCGCGGCAGGCAACGGAACCGGCTTCAAGGCGGGCGGCTACGGCGGTGACTACGACGCTGGCGCCGTGAAGCACACCGTCCGCACGTCGGTGGCCTTCCTCAACAGGGCGTCGGGGTTCTACGCCAACCACCACCCGGTCGCCAACGACTACTTCAACAACACCAGTTACGGAAACCGCCCGGACTTCAACATGCTGGGAGTCGACTCGAGCGGCGCCGCCGTCGGTCGGGGGAACCTGCGCAACAACCTCGCCTACACCGGCACCCTGACGTCCAACATGACCGGCACGAGTGCCGCGAACAACTCCTGGAACCTGAGCCTCACCCTGTCGGACGCGCAGTTCCAGAGCGTGACGACGTCCGGCTGGGACGCGGCCCGGCAGGCCGACGGCAGTCTGCCGGTGCTGCCCAACCTCCGCCTCGCGGCGAACAGCGCCCTGATCGACAAGGGTGTCGACGTCGGCCTTCCGTACAAGGGACAGGCCCCGGATCTCGGCGCCTTCGAAGCCAACTGATACCCGGCACCGGAACCGCGGATCTGTCGCAACGCCGGCACCCGGGATGCTCCGGGCGAGTTGAGCGGTGTCACAGCGTCCGATGGGTGACGTGGCCCCCGCTCATCGTGAGCCGGATCGGCGCGTCGGCGAGTTCGTCGGGGGCGGTGGTGAGGGGGTCGAGGGTGAAGGCGGTGAGGTCGGCCCGGAAGCCGGGTGCGATGCGTCCGGCGATGTCCTCCTCCCCCGCGGCCCGCGCGGCGTGGGTGGTGTAGCCCTCCAGGGCGGCCAGCGGGGTGAGTGCCTGGTCGGGTCGCACGGGCGGGGTGCCGGGGTCGCCGGGGTGGCGGCGCAGTTGGGCTGCGGCGAGTACCCGGCGTGGGTCGTAGGGGGCGACGGGCCAGTCGGATCCGAGGACCAGGGTGGCTCCGGCGGCGCGCAGGTCGCGACAGCGCCAGGCCCGGGCGGCGCGTTCGTGACCGAGTCGGCGGGACCACTCGTCGCTGTGGTCCGCCCGGGCGTAGGTGGCGTGGGCGGGCTGCATGGAGGCGGCGACGCCGAGCTGGGCGAAGCGCGGGATCTGGTCGTCGGGCACGGTCTCCAGATGCTCGGCGCGGTGCCAGGCCTGCGGAGTGCCGAGAGCCTGGACGGTGTCGAGGACGCGGCGGACCGCGGCGTCGCCGATGGCGTGGGTGGCGGTCGGCACGCCCGCGCGGTCGAGGGCATGCACGGCGCGGGTGTACGCGGCGGGGTCGGGCCAGAACGGCTCGGTGCCGGCGCCATGGCAGTCGGGATGGTCGAGCCAGGCGGTGCCGCCCTCCACGGTGCCGTCGAGGAACAGCTTGACGCCCGCCACGCGCCAGTGCCGTCCGGCGCGCCCCTGGAGGGCGATCAGCCGGTGCAGTTCGTCGGGGCCGGCGCCGGGCTGGCACCAGGGCGCGATGCGCAGCCGCAGTGGCAGGACGTCCTCGTCCTCGATGGCGGTGAGCAGATCGAGCGCGTCGGGGGTCTCCAGGTCCATGACGTGACCGCCGGTGAGGCCGGTGGCGGCCATGTCGGCCAGCAGGGAGAGAAGGGTCTTGCGGCGCTCGGCGGGAGAGGGCTGCGGGATCAGGGCCGCGACGGTCTCCATGGCGGCCTGCTCGACGAGGTGTCCTGTGGGGCGCCCGTCGGGGTCGCAGACGATGGCGGCCCCCTGGTCGAAGCGGCGTGGACCGTCGACTCGGGCGGCCCGCAGGGCCGCGGAGCCGGCGAGCGCAGAGTGAGCGTCGTACAGCCGTAGGAAGGCGGGGCTGTCGCCCACGGCGTCGTCGATGAGGTGGCGGCTGATGGGGCCGCCCTCGAAGGTGTTGTGGTCGAGGTTCCAACCGGTGATCCACGACCCGGGTGCGGCCCGCCGGGCGGCCGCGCGCAACGTGGCGCGCAGCTGCTCCAGGGTTTTGCAGCCGGACAGGTCGATGCCCTGGGCGAGTTCGAGGCCCTTGACGGCGTGGGTGTGGCCGTCGGTGAGGCCTGGGGTGAGGGTGGCGCCGCCGAGGTGGACGACCTGAGTGCGGGGGCCGCACCAGTGGCGTACGTCGGCCTCCTCGCCGACCGCCGCGATACGGCCGTCCGTGACGGCGACGGCGTTCGCCAGGGGACGCCTCGGGTCCAGGGTGCGGACGGTGGCGCCGACCAGCACGGTGTCGGCGTGGGTGAAGGGCACGTGGATCGCCTTTCGCGGCGGCTCGGGTGACGGGGGGTAGTGGCTACTGCGGGGTGTCGGGGTTTCCAGCGGGCCGGTTGTCGGTGTCGGGCTCCGCGGCGAACGCCTCGTACACCTGCGGTCGGGTGCGGCGCAGCCGGTACGCGAGGGCGACGCCGGCGGCGAAGACCAGCGGGACGGGCGCGAGGAGCGCCACGTTGGTGCCGGTCCCGGCGCCGGTCAGCAACTCGACCTTGTCGATGATCAGGTAGAGCGCGGCACCCATGAGCACGGCCCCGGCGATCGGGGCCAACACGGCCCGCCAGACACCCTCGGAGTGACTGATGCGACGGAAGAAGACGGGGACGGCGACTGCGGTCAGCACCTGAAGCAGCACGATGCCGACCACACCGGGGGTGTTCACCCACAGCAGCAGCCGCTCGTAGGGGTCGGCGCCGGCGGCGGCGAAGCCGAGGACCACCAGGGCCGCGAGCGCGGTCTGCAGGATCCCGGCAATGTGCGGCGAGCGGTGCCGCGGGTGCACCCGGCTCAGGGCCGCGGGCAGCACCTCCTCGTGGGCAAGGGCGTGGGTGTAGCGGTTGATGGCGTTGTGGAAGGCGAGCAGCGCGGCGAAGACGCTGGTGACGATGAGGACGTGCATCACATCCGCCGCCCAGGTGCCGACGTACCGGGTGATGGCGGTGAAGAACAGCGCGGCGGGGTCCTCGGCGGCCGCGGCCATGACACCCCGCGCGCCGAACGCCTGCACCACGATCCACACGACGAAGGCGTAGAACAGGCCGAGGAAGCCGACGGCTGCGTAGGTGGCGCGGGGGATCGTCCGCTCCGGCCGACGGGCCTCGGAGCGGTAGATGGCGGTGGATTCGAAGCCGACGAAGGCCGCGAAGGCGAAGGCGAGCAGGGCGCCGGTGCCGGGCGTGAAGGCGTTGGCGGGAGTGAAGGAGGCGAAGTGGATGCCCTGTGCGCCGCCGTCCGCCAGTACCCCGACGGCCAGGACCACGAGGATGCCGGCCTCGGTGACCAGCAGCACGCCCAGCACCCGGGCCCCGAAGTCGATGCTGCGGTACCCGGCCAGCCAGACGACCGCGACACCGACGAGGGCGGCCACCGGCCAGGGGATGCTGACTCCCCACAGGGCCTGCAGCGCGTCGCGGACGGTGGTGGCCAGCAGTCCGTACAGGCCGATCTGCATCGCGTTGTACGACAGCAGTGCGAGGGCGGCCGAGCCGACGCCCGCGGGCCGGCCGAGGCCGCGGGTGACGTACGTGTAGAAGGCGCCGCCGTTGCCGACGTACCGGCTCATGGTGGTGAAGCCCACCGCGAACAGGGCGAGGACGGCGCCGGCGATGAGGTATCCGCTCGGTGCTCCGATGCCGCCGAGCAGGATGGCGAACGGGGCGACGCCGGCCATGACGGTGAGCGGGGCGGCGGCGGAGACGACGAGGAAGGTGATGTCACCGGTGCGGAGGGTGCCGGAGCGGAGCGAGGAGTCGGCTCCCGCGGCGGTCGCGGGTTCGGGTCTGGTGGTCGAGGCCATGGGGGCGGGCACCTTTCGGACGGCGCCGTTCGGCGGCAGGGGACCGCCCGGCGAGCTAAACCTAAAGCCTTTCGGTTTCGGTAATGTAGCCCTGGGGCCCACTACTGGGAAGACCCGAGCGGCAACGATCGAGGAGAACGACGCATGGGGCGGCCGAGCAAGGCCCTGATCGACAGGGAGCGCATCGGCTCCGTAGCGCTCGAACTGGTCGACCGCGACGGCGACTTCAGCGTCCCGCAGATCGCCAAGAAGCTCAGCGTCCAGACCGGCTCGATCTACCATCACGTCGACGGCCGTGCCGGCATCGTCGAACTGATCCGGCTGCGCGTCACAGGCGCCATCGACCCGGCCACCCTCGACCTGCGCCCCTGGGACACCGCCCTCGCCGCCTGGGCCCGCTCCTACCGGGCCGCCTTCGCCGCCCACCCGCGCACCATCCCCCTGCTCGCCACGGCGCCCGTCCGCGCACCCCACGCGCTGGCCCAGTACGAGCGGGCGGTCGCCCTGCTGCTAGACGCGGGCTTCCCCAAGGACCGCGTCATGGCGGTCCTCACCGCCTTGGACAACCTCGTCCTCGGTTCCGCGCTCGACCTGGCCGCGCCTGAGCCCATGTGGGAACCCGACGCCGACGGCACGACCCCGCTGCTCGCTCAGGCGCTGACCGCCGTCGGCCCCGACCGCGCAGACGCCGCGTTCGACCTTGCACTGGACGGCTTCCTGGCCCACTGCCGATCCCTGATCGCCTCCTGACGGCAACGGAAGTGGTCACTCTCCGGCGGCACCAGAAAGAGGCCACCGGCGGAACTCCCGCGGGGAGACACCGAACGCGGACTTGAAGACTCTGCCGAAGTAACTCGATTCCGTGAGGCCCCAGCGGGCCGCCACGGCGTAGGCCGGAAGGTGGGCCAGGCCCGGGGCCAGGTCCTGGCGAAGGGCACCGCACCGACTCGCGCTTCGACACCCCGACCACTATCGCGCGCTTCGGTGACCGCTTCTATCTGCCCAACGCCCGCTTCACCGTCCCCTCGCCTGTGAACGCCGAATACACCGTGGTGTCCATCCCGGCGTAGTCCGAGCGTTCCACGGACGCGCCTACCGCAACGCAAAGGGAGAAAGGTGCAGTTGGTGGCGGTGAAGGCGAGGCATCGAAGCGCGGTAGCGGCCCGCAGGTGGGCCGCCATCACGCCTAAGCGGCCCGCAAGTCGGCCGGCCCGCGGGTCTCGGGCTCACCAGTAGCGGCGTGCACTGTGCCGAGGAGCTGGTGCGGTGGCCACCGCCGGGGTTGCCACCGCACCGCATGTGTCACATCCAGACACGTCCGATGCTCACCCAGCGGTAATTACCGGTACCCGTGCCCGTGCACCAGCCCACGGGCTGCGAGTTCTGAGTGTCGCTCTCGCAGTGGTAGCCCGAGAAGGTCAGTAGGGTGCTGACGGCCAGGCAGGCGGCACCTGCGTCGGCCTGGCACTGGGGCGACTGGATCGCCGCCTGGGCGGGGCCGGTGGTCACGGCCGGTGCCGCGGCTGCCGCGCCGCCTGCGGCGATCATGCTGATGAGACGCTTTCTGATGAAGTTCCTTCCGACGCCCGCTCCATGAGTGGGTCGACAGCGTGGGGTTCGTGATGACGGTCAAACGTCTGGTGCTCGATGAGCTGTGGGAACTCTTCCAGCGGGTGGTGCCTCCCGCTCCGAAACCCGGCCGCAGGGCGGCGGACGGCGCCGTCACGGCGAGACGACCTGGCCGTCGAGCTGCCCACTCACGGGAGTGGTCGCGCCCAGTCAGCTCAACTCGAACTTCGAGGCGTTCTCGGCCAGCCAGTCGTCGAAGCTCTTCAGCGCCGGATTGATCTCGCGCACCCGGTTCAGGTCACGGGCGCCGGTGAACTCCTGATCGAAGTCGCCGTAGTACTGGAACATGTTGCCGAGCTCCTCGGCCAACGGAATCTCGAGAGTGCGGAAGAAGTCGTAGGGCACGGACTGGAAGCGCACCGGCTCGCCCAGCGCCGCCGCCAGCTTCTCCGCGTACTGCGCGCCGGTCAGATGGTCGCCGGCCAGGCCGACGGTCTGACCAATGAACTGCTCGCCGCCCTTGAGGATGGCGAAGGCCGTCCGGCCGATGTCCGCCACGTCCACTCCGGCCAGGAGCTTGCCGTCCTCCAGCGGCAGGCCCAGCGCCAGCACGCCGTCCTCGCCGCGCTGGGGGCCGAGGCCCTGCAGGAAGCCCTGGAAGTAGAAGGTCGTGTTGAGGAAGGTGGTCGGCACCCCGGCCTGCCTGAACAGCTCATTACCCTCACCCTTGATATCGAAGTGCGGCACGTTGTACTTCTCCTGCAGGACCGGCATACGGCCGTCCTCCAACGGCAGCAGTTCGCGGGTGTCCTCCAGCGTCGACCAGACCACGTGACGCAGCCCTGTGGCCGCGGCGGCCCGGGCCAGGGCCTGAATCTCCGCCATCTCCTTCGCCGCCGAACCGTGCGCCCAGAAGTTGGTGACGAGGAAGGCACCGTAGGCACCCTCGAACGCCTTGTGCACGGTCGGCTCGTCGTCGAAGTCCGCCTGCACGACCTCGGCCCCGAGCGCCGCGAGCTCCCTGGCCGCCGGCGAGTCCGGGTTCCGGGTGAGCGCGCGGACCGTGAAGCCCGACTCCGGATCGGCCAGGATCGCTCGTGCGGCACCGCCTCCCTGCGCACCCGTTGCTCCGGCGACTGCGATGACCTTCTTGTTGCTCATGGCAGGTGTCCTTGTCAGAAGAGATTCCGGTTGACGCATCAACAACATAGCGAGAACCAGTTGATCCATCAACTCGGGCGACGCGATCGAGTCTTGATCGTTTCGCGGTGCTGGCACTGGCCGCCGGTATGTACTCGAAGGGACACCGACTCTTCTTGCGCGGGACATGGCCCGCCCTCTTGACCGGCCAGACCAGTTGACCGACCGGATGAACTCGGCGAGGGTCCAACGATCACGACTGGCCATCCGCACCGTGCCCTGGCCGATCGCGCGGGCGCCGGTCGACGCCGGGCGTGTGTCATACCGCACAGGCATGGCTACGTTGACGTGTCATCAAAAAGGTGCTTGACTTCTACCCCCATATCAACGCCACGGGGTTGTGCGGAGGCACATGATGCAGGCACAGCAGCAGATCTCGCGCCGAACCGTCGCCCGGATCGAGGACAGGATTCACCTCGGCCCGGACGCTCAGGTCGACGACAAAAGCCTGATGTTCTCTCCGCAGGCCCCGGCACTGACGGACCCTTTCCTCGTGCTGGTCGAGGACCTGTTCTCGGAGCCCGGCTTCGAGTGGCACCCGCACCGGGGCCTGGAGACGGTGACGCTGGTACTGGACGGGGTGTTGGAGCATGGCGACAGCATCGGGAACAGCGGCGCACTGACCGCTGGGGACATCCAGTGGATGACCGCAGGTCGCGGGATCATCCACCGCGAGCTCGCCTTCCGCAATGAACGCGCACACATACTGCAGTTGTGGGTCAACCTGCCGGCCGAGAAGAAGATGGTCGACAGCCGCTACCAGGACCTGCTGGCCACCGGCCGGCCGACCATCGACCACGACGGTGCCCACATCGACCTCATCTCCGGCGCCACCGGCGGCCTGACCGGCCCGGCGCTCAACCACTGGCCGATATCCGGCTCGATGATCACCCTGGAGCCCGGCCGGAGCCTCGACCACGTCCTGCCCGGCCAGGACCGAGCGTTCTTCGCCGTGCTCGTCGGCGCCGTGAGCATCGCCGGCCGCACCGTGACCGCGGGGCAGACAGCCTGGTCCGATCCGCTGCCGGACGCGGACCTGTCCGTCATCGGCCTGCGGACCGGCGACGGCGACGTCGCCAGCAAGGTCCTGACCTTCAGTGGGCCACCCATCCGACAGCCCGTCGCGATGGGCGGGCCCATGGTCATGAACACCCGGGCCGAGATCGAGCAGGCGTTCCGCGACTTCCACACCGGCAGGTTCGGCGCCGTCCCACGCCAGGCCCGGCTGCAGTACCGATGACTTCAGGAATCGATTCCAGCGGCGCAGGGCGGAGCGCCGCTGGAGTTCAGAAGGCTGCCGCCGCGCTGTGCAGGTTCTTGGCGGCCAAGGCGAGCCCTTCGGTCTGGGAGTAGGCGGCGTCCTCATGCTCGATGTTCACGGCCATGTGGGGGTCGATCTCGGCGAGGGCGCGCAGGAACTCGGTCCAGAAGGGGACGTCGTTGCCGAGGCCGACCGCGACGAACTTCCAAGCCGGGTTCTCCGGCCAGTCGTTGCACCAGAAGCCGTAACCCGTGGGCACCCTGCCGGGCGCGTCGGCCGGCACGCGGGTGAACGACGTGTCGAGCACGCCGCGGATGTCGGCGCCCGGGCAGAGCGTCGCGTCCTTGGCTGCGGCGTGGAAGACCAGCGGGCCGAGCCACTTGACGCAGGCGATGACGTCCATGCCCTGCCACATCAGGTGGGAGGGGTCCATCTCGGCGCCGACGTTCGTCAGGCCTCCCTCGTCGACGAGCCGCTTCAGCGTGACGGGAGAGAAGACGAGATTGTGCGGGTGCATCTCGATGGCGATCCGGACGTCGTTCTCGCGGGCCAGCGCGTCGATCTCCTTCCAGAACCCGACCGCAAGGCCCCACTGGTAGTCCAGGACGTCCATGTACACGCCGTCCCAGGGGTTGACGACCCAGGAGGGGTACTTGGCGTCGGGGTCCGAGCCGGGCGTACCGGACATGGTCACGACGTGCTTCACGCCGAGCAGACCCGCGAGACGGATGGTGCGGCGCAGGTCGTCGGCGTGCTTGGGGCCGACGCCGGGGAGCGGATTGAGCGGATTGCCGTTGCAGTTGAGGCCGGTGAGCTCCATCCCGCGGTCGGCGAAGGTGGCCAGGTACTCCTCCCGGGCGGTGGCCGAGGACAGCAGCACGTCGACCGGGCAGTGCGGGGAGGGAATGAAGCCGCCGGTGTTGACCTCGACGGAGGTCAGACCGTTCTCCTTGAGTATGTCGAGCGCCTCGGTGAGGGTGCGGTCGTGCAGACAGGCCGTGTAGGCGCCGAGCTTGAGGGCCATGTGCGTGCTCCTTGGTTGCGTGCGGAGGTCAGGCGGCGGGCGGGACGTCGACGGCGGCACCGCCGCTGCACGAGGACGTGACGACGGCCCGGATGATCTCCATGGTCCGCAGCGCGTCGGCGAACGTGGCGCAGGCCGGCACCGGCTCGGCGACCCCCGCGACCTGGTCGAGGAAGGCCCGTGCCTGGTAGGTGAAGTGGTCGGCGTTGCCGGCGCCCACACCCGGCGCTTCCATCGGGACACCTCCCGCGAAGTACGGCAGCCGCGGGCCGACGATGATCTGCCGGGCCCCGCGTGTACGGGCTTCCGGCTGCGCGTCGTCGAAGAGGTACTCGGCAGGCCGGTGCTGGTCGAACGCGGCCCGCCCGCCCACGCCCAGAACGTCGAAGGCGAGCCCGTTGGGCAGGCCGAAGCCGGTGCGCGTCACCGAGAAGGTGCCGACCAGACCGGATGCGAAACGGGCTGTGAAGGCTGCGGTGTCCTCGTTCTCGACCTCGCCCATCTCCTCGGAGACGGGGGCGGTGTTGTGCCCGACGACCGCCCCCAGCGGCAGCGGCCGCTTGGTGATCTGCGTCGACAACGAGGCACCGGAGACCGAGGTGATGGGCCCGGCGACGTACTCGGCGGCGTCGATGAGGTGCGAACCGATGTCCCCGAGCGCGCCGGACCCGGCGCCGCCCTTGAACCGCCAGCTCAGCGGCCCGTTCGGGTCGGTCGCGTAGTCGCACCAGTAACGGCCGCTGAACAGTGTCGGATCGCCCAGCTCACCGGCACGCACATGCTCACGGATGGCGGCGATGCCGGGCGAACGCCGGAAGGAGTACCCGACGGCCGTCACAACCGCCGCACTCCGCTCCAACTCCGCCATGGCGCGGGCGTCTTCGAGTGACCCGGCCAACGGCTTCTCGCACAGCACATGCTTTCCGGCAGCGATCAACGCCTCCGCAATCGGACGGTGCAGATCATTTGCTACGACGATGGAGACCGCGTCGATCGTCGGGTCCTCGACGACGGCCTCCCAGCTCGGCAGCGCCTTCTCGTAGCCGTAGCGGCGGGCCGCGTCCTGGCCGAGTTCGACGTTGGCATCGGCGATCGCGGCCAGCCGGACGGGCGGCAGACCGGCCCCGAAGACCGTGTTGACGTTGCGGTATCCGGCAGCGTGACTGCGGCCGGCCATGCCGGCGCCGATCACCGCGACGGAGAGGGGTTTGGCGGACGTGGTCATGACTGTGCCCTTCAGAGGAGTAGTGATCAGGCGGCGAACTGCCGACGGAAGTGGGACTGGGGCCTCAAGGGGGCATCCCTGACGTCCATGTCCACCTCGTGGCGGACGGGCTGTGGGGTCCCTCAGGTGGAGGTGGGGAAGTTGAAGCCGGCGGTGAGTTGCTGGGCGGGCTGCGGCCAGCGGGTGGTGACGACCTTGGGGCGGGTGTAGAAGCGGATGCCGTCGGGGCCGTGGATCGGCGAGTCACCGATGAGGGAGTCCTTCCAGCCGCCGAAGGAGTAGTACGACATCGGGACCGGGACCGGGACGTTGATGCCGATCATGCCGACCTTGATCCTGCGCTGGAAGCGGCGGGCTGCTTCACCGGAGGCGGTGAACAGGGCGGTTCCGTTCCCGTACGGGTTGGCGTTGATCAGGTCGATGGCTTCGTCGAGGGACTCGGCGCGGACGATCGCGAGGACCGGGCCGAAGAGCTCCTCTCGGTACGCCGCCATCTCGGTGGTGACGTGGTCAAGGAGGGAGGGGCCGGTGAAGAAGCCGTCCTCATGCCCGTCGATCTTCAGTCCGCGGCCGTCCACGACGACGGTGGCGCCCTCGGCGTGGGCGGTGGTGACGGCGTTCTCGATGCGTTCCTGGGCGGCCTTGGTGACCAGGGGGCCCATCTCGGTGCCGGGCCGGTCGCCCGGGCCGACCTGGACCTCGCGGGCCTTGCGCTCGAGCAGCGCGACCAGGGCGTCGGCCGCCTCACCCACGGCCACGGCGACGGAGACGGCCATGCAGCGCTCTCCGGCCGAGCCGTAGGCGCCGGCGGTGATGTGGTTCGCGGCGAACTCGAGGTCGGCGTCGGGCAGGACGACGGCATGGTTCTTGGCTCCGCCGAGGGCCTGAACGCGCTTGCCGTGTGAAGTCGCCTGCTCGTGCACGTACTTGGCGATCGGCGTCGATCCCACGAAGGACACCGCCTCGATGCCGGAGTGGGTCAGGATCGCGTCGACCGCGTCCTTGCCGCCGTGCACGACGTTGAAGACGCCGTCCGGCAGTCCGGCCTTCTGGTACAGCTCGGCGACGAAGTTGGCGGCGGACGGGTCGCGTTCGCTGGGCTTGAGGATGAAGGTGTTGCCGGTCGCGATGGCGATCGGGTGCATCCAAAGGGGCACCATCGCCGGGAAGTTGAAGGGCGTGATGCCCGCGACCACACCCAGGGGCTGGCGGAAGTTGTGCACGTCCACGCCGCGGGAGACCTGGTCGGAGAAGGAACCCTTGAGCACGTCGCCGAGGCCGCAGGCGAACTCGACGACCTCCCGGCCGCGGGTGATCTCGCCGCGGGCGTCGTCCACGGTCTTGCCGTGTTCGGCGGAGATGATCCGGCCGAGTTCTTCCTCGTGCTCGAGGAGGAGCTGGCGGAAGGCGAACATGACCTGGGTGCGCCGGCTGAGGGAGGACTCCGACCAGGTCTCGAACGCGGCGGAGGCGGCCTGCACGGCAGCATTCACGGCGGCGGCTGTGCCGAGGACGACCTCGGCCTGCTCGGCGCCGGTGGCCGGGTTGAAGACCGGCTGGGTGGCGGTGGCGGCGCCCTGGGTGGGAGAGCCGTTGATCCAGTGCTGGATGGTGGTCACGGTACGGATTTCCTTCGGGGACGAGAGTGCTACAGGTAGTGGCGCTGGGCCTGCTTGTGGGCGGCGTACGTGTCGTGTGCGGCGCGGGTGGTGTCGAGCGCGGATGTCTGGCTGACCGGGACGTCCCACCAGCCGTGGCCGGGCGGGTTGGGTCCGTAGAGGTCGGTCTCGACGTGCACGACGGTGGTGCGGGTGGCGGCCTTGGCCTTCTCCACCGCGCTGCGGAACTCCTCGACGGAGGTGGCGTGCAGGACGTCTGCGCCGAGCGAGGATGCGTTCGCTGCCAGGTCGACGGGCAGGACATCGCCGTCCAGGCGGCCCGAATCGCCGTTGCGATAGCGGTATTTGGTGCCGAAGCGCTGGGATCCAAGGGACTCCGACAGGGCGCCGATCGAGGCGAAGCCGTGGTTCTGAACGAGGACGATGATGACCTTCAGGCCCTCGGAGACCATGGTCACGATCTCCTGAGCCATCATCAGATACGAGCCGTCGCCGACCAGGACGACGACCTCGCGTGAGGGGTCGGCCATCTTGGCGCCGAGGCCGGCGGCGATCTCGTAGCCCATGCAGGAGTAGGCGTACTCCACGTGGTAGGCCTTCGGATCGCGGGCCCGCCACAGCTGCTGCAGGTCACCGGGCATCGACCCCGCCGCGTTGATCACGACGGCCCGGTCGTCGAGGACGTCGTTGAGGGCGCCCAGGATCTGCGTCTGGGCGGGCAGGTCACCGGTGTTGCGGCCGGGGGCGAAGCACTCGTCCTCGACCTCCCTTGTCCGGGCTATCAGTTGACGCGTCCGCTGCCGATACGACGGTTCCACCTCCCAGTCCGTGAGCGCTCCGGCGAGGGCCTGGATGCCGAGGCGGGCGTCGGCGACCAGGGGTTCGGCGGAGTGTTTGACGGCGTCGAGGCGGGCGACGTTGAGGTTGACGAAGGTGACGTCCGGGTTACCGAAGACGGTGTGGCTGGCGGTGGTGAAGTCGGAGTACCGGGTACCGATTCCCAGAACGACGTCGGCCTCGCGGGCCAGTTCGTTGGCCGCGTAGGAGCCGGTGGAGCCGATGCCGCCGACCGCGCACGGGTGATCCCAGGGCACCGCCCCCTTGCCGGCGTGGGTGTCGGCCACCGGGATGCCGGTGGCCTCGGCGAAGGCCCGCAGCGCGGTCTCAGCACCGGAGTACACGGCACCCCCACCCGCCACGATCAGTGGCCTCTTCGCCGCGCGCAGCAGACGCGCGGCCCGCTCGACGACCTCCGGCTCCGGCACCGGGCGGCTCACATGCCACACCCGGCGCCGGAAGAAGGAGACCGGCCAGTCGTACGCCTCCGCCTGCACGTCCTGCGGCAGGGCGAGGGTGACGGCGCCGGTCTCCACCGGGTCGGTCAGCACCCGCATCGCGGCCAGCGCGGCCGGGATCAACTGCTCGGGACGCGAGATGCGGTCGAAGTACTTCGACACGGCCCGGAAGGCGTCGTTGACGGTGACGTCCCCGCCGCGGGTGTCCTCCAGCTGCTGCAGGACGGGGTCGGCGGCGCGGGTGGCGAACATGTCGCTCGGGAGAAGGAGCACGGGCAGCCGGTTGGTGGTGGCCAGCGCAGCGCCCGTGATCATGTTCGTCGAGCCGGGGCCGGTGGAGGCCGTGCAGGCGAAGGTGGCCAGCCGGTCGCGCATCTTGGCGTAGGCCACCGAGGCGTGCACCATGCCCTGCTCGTTGCGGGCCAGGTAGTAGGGGAGGTCGGCCTCGCTGGTGGTGGCCGCCTGGAGCAGGGCCTGTCCGATGCCGGCGACGTTGCCGTGCCCGAAGATGCCCCATACCCCGGGGATCAGCCGCTGTTCCTGGCCGTCGCGCTCGCTGTACTGGTTGGCGAGGAAGCGCACCAGGGCCTGGGCGGTGGTGAGTCGTACGGTGTTCATCGCTCGTTGGGTCCTTCGAAGGGGAGCCGGTCGTCGACGTCCTGGGACCGCCAGGTGTCGCGGACCCAGCCGTGGGCGGGGTCGTCGCAGATCAGCCAGGCGCGGTCCTGGCCGGGGCCTGCCATGACGTTGAGGTAGTAGAGGTCGTAGCCGGGCGCGGCGATGGACGGGCCGTGCCAGCCGTGCGGGATGAGGACGGTGTCACCTGAGCGAACCTCGGCCAGCACGTCGATCGGCCGCTCGGGGGTGCCGTACACGCGCTGGTAGCCGAAGCCGTTCTCACCGGCGACCTGGAAGTAGTAGATCTCCTCCAGCTCCGACTCGGCGCCCGGCCGTGCTTCGTCGTGCTTGTGCGGCGGGTACGAGGACCAGTTACCGCCGGGAGTGAGGACTTCGCACACCAGCAGCTGCTCGGCCTCGAACGTGCCGGGCAGGCAGTAGTTGTTGACCTGTCTCGAACACGCGCCCGCACCCCGCAGTTCGACCGGGACGTCCTCCTTGCGCCCGTACCGAGCCGAGTGACCTCCCTGCTCGGTACGGGCGGAGGGCAGCGCGAACAGACCTCCGTGCGCGCTGCTGATCAGTGCCTCCGACGCGCGTGGCAGGTACGCGAAGTCGGTGGCCGAGTCGAAGACGCCCGTCCTGCCCGCGAGTTCGAAGGCTTTGCCGCCCGTGGTGACCGTGCAGGAGCCCGTCAGCGGCAGGACCAGGAACTCGGCGTCCTGGGTGGACAGGGTGTGCGCCTCGCCCGGCCTCAGGGTCAGGATCCTGAGACCGGAGTAACCCCAGCCAGCCGACTCCGGCGTGACCAGGAGATCGTAGGGGCCGTCCGCCGAAGTCCCGTTCGGCAGGTGGTACTTGCTCCCGGTCACAGCAGGCTCACCGCCTTGTCCACGGCGCCGGCGACGTCGCCGCCCGCGGGGTAGAGCAGGGAGCGGCCCACGACCAGGCCCTGCGCGGTGGGCTGCTTGAGCGCCTTGCCCCAGGAGGCGAAGGCCGCGTCGGCGTCCTTGACCTCGCCTCCGAGCAGAAGGGCGGGCAGGGTGGAGGAGGCCAGCACCCGTTCCATGTCGTCCACGACGGGCAGCTTCAGCCAGGTGTAGGCGGTGCGCCGGCCCAGCCCGGAGGCGATGGTGACCGACTTGATGACGGCGTCCGTCGACAGGTCGTTGCGGATCTTCCCGTCCCGCCACCCTGACAGAAACGGCTCGACCAGCGCGATCAGCTGCCGGTCGTTCAGCTCGTCGACGGCACGGGCGGTGTTCTCCAGCACCGACGGGGTGGCCGGATCGTCGAGGGCGATACGTGTGAGCATCTTGCCGCCGTCGAAGCCCATCGCGGCGATGGTGGCGGCATCGTAGCCGGTGAACCGGTCGTCGATCTCGAACACCGCCCCGGACAGACCCGCCCGGTTCATCGAGCCGAACACGCTCTTGCCGTCGAGGACGCCGAGCAACAGCAGGTCCTCCAGGATGTCGGCGGTGGCCAGCACACCGGTCACGCCGGGCCGCTCGAGTGCGGTGCACAGGCGGTCCAGGAGCGAGAAGCGGTCAGCCATGGCGCTGGGGTCGCCCCCGACGCCATTGGCCCCACGCGCCGGATGGTCGGCGGCGATGATCATGGCCTTGCCGTGCTCGCCGAGCAGCGAGGTCGCTTTCACCCGGCGTTCGGCGGCGGCCGCGATGGCGCCGGGGTCGCCCACCCGGGCGGACACGATCCGGCTCATGTTGTCGGACAGCACGGCGTCACGCCTTTCGTTCTACGGGGGTGGGGGCGAGGGAGGCCCCACGGAGTTCGGCGTCGACCTCGTCCTCGGTCGGCATGGCGTCGGAGCAGGACAGCCGGCCCGCGACGATGGCACCGGCCGCGTTGGCGAAGGAGACGGTACGACGGGTGTCCCAACCGGACAGCAGTCCGTGGCACAGGGCGCCGCCGAACGCGTCACCGGCGCCCAGGCCGTTGACCACGTCCACCGGCACCGGCGGGATCTCGACGGCAGAACCGTCCCGGTCCATCGCCAGCACACCCTTCGGCCCCTGCTTCACCACGGCCAGCGCCACCCCGGCAGCCAGCAGCGCCTTCGCGGCTGCGTGCGGCTCGCGCTCACCGGTGGCGACCTCACACTCGTCGAGGTTGCCGACCGCGACGGTCGTGTGCCGCAGCGCCTCGGCGTAGTACGCGCGTGCCAGGGACGGATCCGCCCAGAACATCGGCCGCCAGTCCAGGTCGAAGACCGTCTCCCCCGCCTTCGCCCGGTGCGCCAGCGCTGCCAGCGTGGCCGAACGGCTCGGTTCCTCGCTCAGTCCGGTACCGGTCACCCAGAAGATCCCGGCGTCGCGCACCGCGTCCAGATCCAGTTCAGCGAGGGCGATATCCAGATCGGGCGCCTTCGGCAGCCGGTAGAAGTACAGCGGGAAGTCGTCCGGCGGGAAGATCTCGCAGAACGTGACCGGGGTCGGCGCAATGTCCGACGTGCCGACGAAACGGCTGTCGACGCCATAGCCGTCCAGGGCCGCGCGGACGAAGTCCCCGAACGGGTCGCGGCCCGTCTTGGTGATCACAGCCGCGGAGTGGCCGTAGCGGGCGACGGCCACGGCCACGTTCGTCGGGCTGCCGCCCAGGTACTTGCCGAACGAGGTGACCTCCGCAAGCCCCACACCCGTCTGGAGCGGATACACATCCACTCCCACCCGGCCCATGGTCAGCACTTCGAACGGCATTTCTCTGGTTTCCCTTCGCTCCGGAGACTCCGGGATCATGACTTTTAAGCGTTTTAAAGAACTTCAAAACACTAGGCGCGAGCTGTCACGACCAGGTGGTCAGGTACTCGTCGATCTTCTTCCGCATGAACACCGAGGACTCCTTGGCGCGTTCTTCCCAAGCGAACACGCAGGCGGTCAGCGTGCCGTCGAAGCCGTTCGCGCGCAGCTCACGGAAGAGCTCGTCGAAGTCCACCTCGCCCTGCCCCATGTCGAGGTGCTGGTGGACACGGGCCGTCGTGCCGGGCGGGTTGAGGATGTAGCGGTTGCCCGAGGACGCCGTGTGGTCGAGGGCGTCGGCCAGGTGGACATGGGTGAGCAGGTCGCCCGCGTACTTGAGCATGCCGGGGGCGTCGCTACCGATGTGAAAGGTGTGCGGGGCGCAGTAGAGGAAGGTGACGTGGGGGTTGTTGATGCCCCGGATCAGGTTGATCGCGTCGTAGCCGTTCTCGATGAAGTCGTCCGGGTGCGGCTCCAGCGCCAGCTTGACGCCCTCGCGCTCGAACACCGGCAGCAGCTCGTCCAGCGACTTCCAGAACTGCGCCTCACTGCGGTCGGGGTCCTCCGGGCGCCCGTTGAACTCCGAGATCATGCTGTCCACGCCGAGGTCGGCGGCGATCTGGATCGAGCGCTTCCAGTACCGTACGGCGGCCTGCCGGGAGTCCTCGTCCGGGCCGGACCAGCGGAACAGCGGCAGCAGCGAGGAGATGCCGACACCCGCCACGTCCAGTGCCTTACGGAACTTCCGCACCGTCGCGTCGTCCACGCGCGGATGGCGGAAGAAGGGGATGAAGTCCTCGCGGGGAGACAGCTCGATCCACTCGTAGCCCAACTCAGCCACCATAGACGGAAGTTCGAGGAGGGGGACGTGACGGATCATGTACGGGTCGAGGGCGATCTTCATGGGGAAATGCCTTCGGATCAGGGTGACGGGGTGGAGTGTCGCTGTCGCCGTATGCGTGCGGCGACGCCGTTGTCAGGGAGGTGAGACCTCGGACGAGGTCGCCACGGGTGCGGTGAGGTCTTCCTCTCCCGGGAGTTCTTCGACGTCGACGCCGCGGACCTGGGCCAGTTCGTGTTTGAGAGCGGCGAGTTCGGAGCCGCCCGCCATGTGGTTGGTGAGCTCTTCGAGGCTGACCTGGTCGCGGGAGGCGGACAGTTCCATGGTGCCGAGGCGCAGCACGCTGAAGTGGTCGCCGACCATGTAGGCGTGGTGGGGGTTGTGGGT
>NZ_JAGMUK010000183.1 GCF_019049245.1 Streptomyces sp. AC555_RSS877
ACCACGGCGGCCCCCGCGCCCACGGCGAGTTCGCGCACCAGCCGGTCGTGGGTGTGGGCGTTGCCGAACACCCAGCCCGCGCCGTGGATGTAGATGATGACCGGCAGGGCGCCGGAGGCACCGGCGGGCTTGACGATCCGCGCCCGGACACTGCCCGTCGGACCGCCCTGGACGGTGATCCACTCCTCGTCGGTCTCCGGCTTGCCGATCTCACCGGACTGCACCTCGTCGACCGCCTTGCGGCCCTCCGCGGGCGGGAGGTCGAAGAGGTACGGCGGATTCGCGGTCGCCTCGACGAAGGCCTGGGCGGCGGGCTCGAGGACCGGGCGGGTTTCGGTCATGGCGATCTCCTCGGATCGGGTGCCGCGGGCAGGCTCCGGCGGGAGGATCCCGGCCCGGAGAGGCGGCATACAGGGAGAGTAGCGCTCGATTCAGTCGTGCACAACTAATTAGGGCGCGATATTATCGACTGGACTTCAACGCTAGGGTGGTGCGAACAGATGACCAGCACAGGAATCAGGAGCCGACCCGTGAGCACAGCCCCCGAACCGGCCGACGGGTCGCTGCTCCTGGACGACCAGCTCTGCTTCGCGCTGTACGCCGCCTCCCGTGCGGTCACCGCGCGCTACCGGCCGCTGCTGGACGAGCTGGGCCTGACCTATCCGCAGTACCTGGTCATGCTCGTGCTGTGGGAGCAGGACTCGATATCGGTACGTGAGCTGGGCGCCTCGCTCCAGCTGGAGTCCAGCACCCTCTCCCCCCTGCTGAAGCGCCTGGAGGCGAACGGCCTGCTGCACCGCGAGCGGCGGGCGGACGACGAGCGCTCGGTCGCCATCCGCCTCAGCGACGCAGGAGCCCGGCTCCGGGACCGCGCGGGTACGGTGCCGCTCGCCATCGGCGACGCCATGGGCCTGACCCCGGAGCAGGACGCCCTGGCCAAGCAACTGCTCCGCCTGCTCACCTCGAACGTCGCCGCCGACTGAGTTTCCGAGACGCGGGGCGGAGCAGCCGGCCGCCTACTCGTTGTGCAGCACCTCGGCGACCGTCAGCCGTGCCGCTCCGCGCGCCGGGACGTACGCACCCAGGACGGCGATCGCCACACCCGCCGGGGCCAGGGCGAGCAGCGCGGGCGCCTGCCACACGTCCGTCATGTACGAAGGCAGGGTGATGTCCACGGCCTCCGCCATCCGCGGGACGACCAGCTCATGGCCGAGCATGCCCAGCGGTACGCCGACCACGGTCCCGAGGGCGCCGAGCATCGCCATCGAGGTCACCGTCATCGCCGTGACCTGCCGTGGCGTCATGCCGATGGACTTGAGCATGCCGAGGTCGCGTCGGCGGTCGCGGGTGTTGAGGACGACCGTGTTGAAGACGCCGAGGGAGGCGACCACGGCGAGCATCACCGTGAGGGCCGTCGCAGAGCCGACGATGGTCTGCGTGACGGTGTTGGCGCCGACCGGGTCCGGCCGGATCCCGGGGTCGGCGGCCCGGGCCGCGCGGGCGTAGGCGGCCGCGTCGGCTCCCTCGCGTAGTTTGACGTGGTAGGCGATGGGCTTCTCCTGGGGAGCCAGGGCGGTCAGCGTCGACTGGTCGGTGACGACGAGTCGACGGTCGTTGTGCATGTACTCCCCCACGATCGCCAGCGTCCGGTACCGGTCGCCCTTCTCCAGACGGACGCGGTCGCCGACCCGCAGGTCGTTGTGGCGCAGGAAGGCCGAGCCGGCGACGATCTCGCCGCTCCGGTGCATCCACCGGCCGTCGGTCAGGACGCTGTCCAGCTGTGGCCGGTCGCCCCGGCGGCCTTCGAGCATCACCTCCTGCGCGGAGCCGGCCATGCGCACCTCGACGTCCGCCCGCGCGGTGACCTCGCCGGCACCGGGCAAGGACCGCAGCAGTGACTGGAGTTCGGCGTCGGTGTGCGTCGGCCGGATCTCCTTGCCGTCCTTGTACGTGCCGACGTACACCGTGACCTGGAAGGCGTCGCGGCCCGCCTCGCCGAACCTCGTCATCGACGCGGCCAGGCCGGTCGCGAAGGTCACGGTGGTCACGCCCAGGACGACTGCGGCGAGGGTGAGGGCACTGCGCCCGGGCCGGGCGAACGGCAGCCCGACGCCCAGGCTCACCGAGCGCGGCAGCCTGCTGCCCGCCAGCCGCCGCTGGATGCCCAGGGCGCGCCCTGCGCGCGGGGCGCTGCCCGCGCTGATCGCCCGCGCCGCGGGCAGCCGGTGCGCGCGGGCCGCCGGGGCGAGCGCGGCGAGGAGGCATACGCCGGGCATGCCGAGCAGGGCGAGGACGTTCACCCAGGGCGCGATGCCCACGCTGTCGTGGAACACCCCGGCGTCCGGCCCCGTGAAGACGAACTCGAAGAGGGGGCGGGCCACGAGGTTGCCGGCGACGGTGCCGAGGACACAGCCCGCGACCGCGGGGACGGAGATCATCGTGAGGTACACGGCGAGCACCTGTCCCGAGGTGAAGCCGAGGGCCTTGAGGATGCCGATGTGCCGGAAGCCGGAGATCACCGCGCCGCTGACGACGTTGGCGACGATGAGCACCGCCACCACGATGCCGAGGATGCCGAAGGCCATCAGGTAGGGCGTGTACGCGCGGGCCGAACCGCCGATCTGCTGCTTGAGGGTGAGGTACGACTGCGAGGTGGTCAGCGCGCCCGGCGGCAGCCCGTCGGTGACGGCGGCCAGGCTCGCGCGGAGCCGGTCCTGCGAGGAGGCGTCCGTGAAGCGGAAGAGCATCTGCGTGGCGGTGGGGTGCAGGGCCGCGATCTGCTCGGGGGCGACCCAGGCGTCCGCGGTCCGGCCGAGGTCGAAGGCGAACCCGACGACGGTGAGGTCCGGGCCCGAGGGCACCCGGAGCTTCTTGCCGAGGTCGTCGGCGGTCCAGTCGGACTGCCGGTTCAGGACCACCTCGCCCGGCCCGGTGGCCCAGCGCCCCGCCCACAGGTCCAGCCGGCCCACCGGGCCCGCCGGGTCGTCCCGGCCCACGACGGTGAGGTCGGTGCCGAGGCCGAAGTCCATGGTCCCGCGCGGCAGTTCGACCGCGGCCTGGGCGAAGGGCCCGGCGGCGGCCTCGACGCCGGGTTGCCGGGCCGTCCGCGCCAGCTCCGCGTCCGAGACCCTGGCGGGATCGAAGGCGGCGGCGACATGCGCGCCGCGCTGCTTGCCGAAGGCCTTGTCGAAGGGGGCCGAGGCCGCGTCGACCAGGCCGAGCGCCACCACGATCGCCGCCGCCGAGGTCAGCGTGACCAGGGCGATGACGAGGGTCTGGAGTCTGCGCCGCCGCACCGCCGCGCGGGCGGCCCGCCACACCGCCCTCATGCGGACGGCTCCAGGGTGTGCTCGCCGGTGACCCGGCCGTCGGCGAACTCGACCAGCCGGCCGGCGCAACGCCGGGCGAGGTGTTCGTCGTGGGTCACCAGGATCAGGGTCTGGCCGATCTGGTTGAGGTCGAGGAGCAGGTCCATCACCTGCTCGCCGGCACGGCTGTCCAGGGCGCCGGTCGGCTCATCGGCCAGCAGCAGCGCCGGACGGTTCATCAAGGCCCGTGCCACCGCCACGCGTTGGCGCTCACCGCCGCTGAGCACCGCCGGGTAGGCGTTTCGGCGGTCCGCGATGCCGAGTTCTTCGAAAAGCTCCAGGGCGCGGCGGCGGGCCTGCCGGGCCGGGGTACCGGTCAGCTGCGCGGCCAGCGCGACGTTGTCGAGCGCCGACAGGTCGTCGACGAGGTTGAAGAACTGGAAGATCATGCCGATGCGGCGGCGCCGGTACAGGGCGAGGCCCTTCTCGCTCAACTCCCCCACGTTCTCGCCGTGGACGACGACCGTGCCGCCGGTCGGCCGGTCCAACCCGGCGATCATGTTGAGGAAGGTGGACTTCCCGCACCCCGAGGGCCCCATCACGGCGACCGACTCCCCCGCCCGGATCTCCAGCGACACTCCGTCCAGCGCGGTCGTCTCGCCGTACTCCTTGCGCACTCCGCCGAGTCGTACGACGGCCTCTCCCCTGTTCTCCCCAGTGATCATGTGCTCTCCTCAGTGATCATGCGGAAGACGCTACGGAGGGTACGGCGGCCTGAACATCCCTCCACGGATGGCACATCGGGCGCCCGTTCATCCTGGAGATGCAGGGCCCTGGATCCACAGGCTGATGCGGATCCCGTGCCGGTCTGCCAAGGTGATGCCCGTGGGGAACGGGGAGACGAACGCGCTGATGGCGGCGCTTGGGGTGGCGTGCGCGGCGGCCTTCGGGCTGGCGGTCGCGCTGTGGCGTACGCGGCGCCGGTGGCAGGCGGCGGTCGGGGAGCGCGGCTGGCTGCTGGAGCGGGAGCGGGAAAGCGCGGCGCAGGCGGCCGTCGCGGCCGAACGCGACCGTATCGCCCGGGAGTTGCACGACATCGTCAGCCACAACGTCAGCCTGATGGTGGTGCAGGCCGGGGCGGCCCGCGAGGTACTGGGCACGATGCCGGAGGAGGCCGAGGGGGCTCTGCGGGCGGTGGAGGACGCGGGACGAGGTGCGATGACCGATCTACGGCATCTGCTGGGGCTGTTGGCGCCGTCGGCGAGCGGCGAGGACGTGGATCCCGGCCCCGTCGGCGACGGCGGTGACCCGGTGGAGCTGGCTCCGCAGCCCGGCCTCGACCGGCTCGGTCCGCTCGTCGACCGGGTCTCCTTCGCCGGACTGCCCGTCGAGGTACGGATCGCCGGGGAACCGCGCCCGCTGCCGCAGGGCATCGACGTGACCGCGTACCGGATCGTCCAGGAGGCGCTGACCAACGCGCTCAGACACGGCGACGGCGGCAAGGCCGAGGTCACCGTACGGTACGCGGCCCACGCGCTGCGGGTGGAGGTGCTGAACACCGGCCCGAGCGTCCTGACCGGCGCGGCGCCCGCGCGGACGGCACCCCGGCACCGGGACGGCACGGGACGCGGACTGCTCGGCCTGCGCGAGCGGGTCGCGGTCTACGGCGGCGACCTGGACGCCCGGCGCCGGCTCGGCGGCGGCTACCGGGTCCGGGCGCGCATCCCCCTGGACCGCCCGTGACGACGGCCGAGCGGACACCCCGCGTGCTCATCGCCGACGACCAGAACCTGATCCGCACCGGCTTCCGGCTGATCCTGAACGCGCGGGGCATCGAGGTGGTCGGCGAGGCGGCCGACGGCGCCGAGGCGGTGGCCATGGCCCGCGAACTCGGCCCGGACGTCGTGCTGATGGACATCCGCATGCCGAACATGGACGGTCTGGAGGCCACGCGCCGCATCCTGGCACACGCCCCGCACTGCCGGGTGCTGATGCTGACCACCTTCGACCTGGACCGCTATGTCTACACCGCGCTGTCCGTCGGGGCCAGCGGCTTCCTGCTGAAGGACGTCACCCCGGAACACCTGGCGGCGGCCGTACGGCTGGTCGACACGGGTGACGCCCTGCTGGCCCCGTCCATCACCCGGCGCCTGGTGGAGCGCTTCGCCTCGCACGGCGACCGTCCCGGCGTGGCGCCCGCGGATCTCGCCGCCCTGACGCCTCGCGAACTGGAGGTCCTGACCCTGCTGGGCCGCGGCCTGTCCAACACCGAGCTCGCCGCCGAGCTGACCCTGAGCGAGGCCACGGTGAAGTCGCACGTGGCCCGCATCTTCGCCAAGCTGGCCCTGCGCGACCGCGCCCAGGCCGTCGTCCTGGCGTATGAGACGGGGCTGGTCAGGCCGGGTGGGCTGCCGGACCGGTGAGACTCACGAGCCCTTCCGGTGAGATACCGGGACGCTTAGCGTACGGCCCATGGATCACCAGGAGCCGTCCGTACGGCACTTCGACCACTGCCCCTGGCTGTTCGCGGCGGAGGCGACCGAGGAGCAGCGCCTCGCCCAGCGGAAACGGCAGCGGGCGATCGGCGGGGACGTCGAGATCGGCGAGCGGTGCTACGTCGCCGAGTCGGCTGCCGTGTTCCCGGACCGGCTGCGGCTCGGGGCCGGCTCGTACATCGCCGCCCACGCCTATGTCACCGGGGAGTTGGCCGCCGGCGCGGACTGCACGCTGAACCCGTTCACCACCGTGCGAGGTGCCGTGTCACTGGGTGACGGTGTACGGATCGGGGCCCACACCTCGCTGCTCGGCTTCAACCACTCCATGGACCCCGACCGGCCGGTCCACCGGCAACCGCTCACCAGCAGGGGGATCAAGGTCGGGGACGACGTGTGGATCGGCTCGCACGTGGTCGTGGTGGACGGCGTGACCCTCGGCGACCACTGTGTGATCGGCGCGGGAGCGGTCGTCACGAAGGACCTTCCGGCGTGGACGGTGGCCGCGGGGAATCCGGCCCGCCCGATCCGTGACCGCCGGGACACCGCGCCGGCCCCTGCGGGCGGCACGGATCTCAGCCGCATCGCCGACACCGCCCGCGCCCAGGCTCCCGACCTGCTGGCCCGCTGCTGGGACGGCGAGCGGTACGTCGACCGTCCCGGCGCCGCGCCCACCGTCCGGGCGCACTGCGACGCCGTGGAGATCGCCGACCTGCTGCTGGGCGCCGCCCCGGGGCAGTTGACGACCGACGAGCACAGCGGGCGCCTGGCCGCGCTCCAGGACCCGGCAACCGGGTTGGTGCCCGAGTTCGGCGCGTCCCTGCCGGACGACGGCTTTCCCAGCGAGGGAGCGGCGCTCTACCACGTCCTGTGCGTCGGCTACGCGCTGAACCTGCTGGGCGTGGCCCTCCCCCATCCGGTGCGCGGCGTCCAGCACATGACGGCCTCACAACTCGTCGCACGACTGGACGAGTTGCCCTGGCGGGACAACGCCTGGGGCGCCGGAGCCTGGATCGACGCCTGGGCCACGGCCGCCCACGGGAACCTGCGGCGCCCTCACGGCGGCGGAACGCAGCCCGGAGCGCTGGAGGCGCTGTTCGGCTGGCTGCTCACCCGCGCCGACCCCTGGACGGGGATGTGGGGCGTCCCCTCACCCGGCGCCGGGCGGTTGCAGGTGGTCAACGGCTACTACCGACTGACGCGCGGGTCGTTCGCCCAGTTCGGACTGCCCGTGCCACACCCGGAGCGGGTCGTGGACGCCGTCCTGGACCACGCCCGGGACACCCGGTACTTCGGGGCGGGCCAGGAGAACGCCTGCAATGTGCTGGACGTCGCCCACCCCTTGTGGCTGTGCACACGGCAGCTCGGGACGGGCTCCGGGGCCGCCGGCTACCGCACCGCCGAGATCCGCGCCTGGGCCGAGCGGCAGCTGGCCCTCGCCCTCCCCCGATGGCGGGACGGCCGTGGTTTCGGCTTCGGCCCGGGCACGGCGGGCCCGGGCCCGGAACCGGGCCTCCAGGGCACCGAGATGTGGCTGGCCATCATCTGGCTCCTGGCCGACCTGCTGGGCCGCTCCGACGAACTCGGCTACCACCCCCGCGGCATCCACCGGCCCGAGGCGGCCCGCAGAGGTGCCGAGGACCAGAGACACCCCGAGCAAGGGCCGCGGCTCTGACGCCGACAACAGGACAGAACACCCACCGCACACCCACATGCCCTCCCGGAGCCACCGACAACGATCACAACTCGGCCATTGATGTTCCCTTCCGGAAGGGCATGCCCGACTCTGGCCGGGGGCACGGATCGCGTGCCCCCGGGGGTACCGGTGAGCGGGACTGAGGAGTGAGGCGTGGGCAAAGGCGGGGCGACGGTCGTCGCGGTGACCGGCGGCAGTGGTTTTGTCGGCAGTCATCTGGTCCGACGGCTGTTGGAGCGTGGCTACGCGGTGCGCACCACCGTGCGGAGCCTCGCACACACGGTGAAGGTCAGGCCGCTGCGGGAGATGCAGGAGGAGTTCCCGGGCCTGCTGGACCTGTTCGAGGCGGACCTGCTGCGCGAGGGGTCCTTCGACGACGCGATCCGCGGCTGCCGGGTGGTCTTCCATGTGGCGTCGCCGTTCCTCATGCCGGAGAAGATCAAGGACGGCCGACGGGACATGGTGGACCCGGCCCTGCTCGGCACCCGCAACGTGCTGGCGAGCCTGGAGAGAACGCCGACGGTCGAGCGACTGGTCTTCACCTCCACCGTCGGCGCCATCTTCGGCGACTACGCCGACGTGCTGGCCATGGACGGCCAGGTGCTCTCGGAGAAGTACTTCAACACCACCAGCACGGTGCGGAACAACCCCTACCACTACGCGAAGACGGTCGCGGAACGCGCGGCGTGGGAGGCGGAGGCCGCCCAGGACCGCTGGCGCATGGTCTCCGTCAACCCCGGCCTGATCCTGGGCCCTTCCCTCTCCCCCGCGTCGGAGTCCGGCAGCCTCTTCCTGCTGGAGGAACTGTTCAAGGGCTACTTCTTCTACGGAGCACCGGACTTCGCCTTCACCACGGCCGACGTACGGGAGGTGGCCGACGCGCACATCGCGGCGGCCGAGAACCCCGACGCGAAAGGGCGTTACATCGTCGCGGCCGAGACGATGACGTCGTTCCACGAGATGTCCCGCATCATCCGGGCGCGGCACCCCCGTGCCGTGCGCCTGCCGCGCACCGCGCTCCCGCACTGGCCGGTGCGCGTCCTCGGCCCCGCCTTCGGCCTGACCCAGGAGTACATCCGGGCGCACCTCGGCATCCGCTTCCGGGTGGACAACAGCAGGAGCGTGCGCGAACTCGGCGTCAGCTACCGCCCGGTCGAGCAGACGGTGCTGGACCACTACGAGGCCTGGCAGGGGCAGCGGGCCGCGCGCTGACCGGCGTCGCGTCAGGGGCGCGACCCGGCCGGAACGGGTTCACGCACCGCCGCAGGTCCGTCGGAGGCCCGTCGGAGCAACACGACGAAGGTCACAGTTACGTATCGGGCATTTCACCCTTCAATCTTCACACCAGTCACACAAGTTGGTTAAGTTGGCCGCCTGACCGCACGACTTCCTTTGGCGAACCCCGCCGTGTCGCGCGTTTCTTGGTCGAGTCACCCTCTGACCGGGCCCACCAGCCGCTTCGGCTAGCGGAGTTCGGGCACGGGTTACGGAAGGAGTACGTCTTCCATGGCGCCGGAGCGAACCCCGCGACCCGGAGGGATCAATCTCCCGGGCATGCGCAACTCCGCACTCGCCACGGCGGCTCTCACCTCCGTGGCCCTCCTCTCCCAGACCGCGAGCGCCACTCCCGCGACCGGAGACGACGGACCGAGCCGCGAAGAGGTCCGGCAGCGGGTCGACAACCTCTACAACCGGGCCGAGAGCGACACCGGGACCTTCAACGCGACCCGCGCGGCGGCGATCCCCCGCCAACGCGCCGGTTCGCCCGCCGACACCGGGCGAGGGGGAGCGGCTCCGGTCACCGACCGCGGACGCGTCGACGCCCGGACCGACGACGCCCCGCGCAGGCAGGCCGATCCCGCCATCACCGACGTCGCCCGGCAGTGGTTCGACGTGGCACGGGCCAAGCTGGGGCCGACCGTTCCGGCAGCCCTTCCGACCGACCGGAGGCAGGCCCCACCGGCCGCCGCCCGTCCCGCGCGCCCGGTGGCCGCCCCCAGCATCCCCGCCCAGGCGGCAGCCGACCGCTCCGCCCCGGAGCTGACCGCCGGGTCCACACCGGCGCTGCCGTCCGCGCCGGTGGCGCAGTCGGACGCCGGGCAGCAGGCGGCTCCCAGGGCACTGCCCGCCGCCGCGGCCGAGTCGGGGCAGTCCTCGCTGCGGACCTCGAAGGAACGCATCCAGCGCCAACTCGTTACAGCTCGCGACCTGCTGACCACGCGCACCGCTCAGGCAGCCCAGCCGAGCACGTCGCTCACGGCGATCGAGTCCGGCCCGGCCGAGGACATATGGCCCGCCCCGGCCCCGGAGACCCGCCTCGACCCCGACCCGCTCTGGCAGCAACAGCAGCCGACCGCCACCAGCATGGCCGCGCCGCTCGCCACGGAAACGTCCCTCGTCATGGACTCGCCGCTCACCACGGGCACGTCCTTCGCCATGGAGACACCGCCGGCCACGGACCCGTTCACCGCCACGGGCGCACCCCTGACCCCGAACACATCCTTCGGCGCAGGCACGTCCTTCGACGCGGGAACGCCCTTCGCCATGGAAACGCCGCCGGCCACGGACCCGTTCACCGCCACGGGCGCACCCCTGACCCCGAACACATCCTTCGGCGCAGGCACGTCCTTCGACGCGGGAACGCCCTTCGCCATGGAAACGCCGCCGGCCACGGACCCGTTCACCGCCACGGCGACGCCTCCCCCCATGGGCGCTCAGCTCACCACCAACACACCCCTCGCCACGAACTCGCCCCTGGTGGACGCGTCGCCCTCCATGGACGCGTCCATCGCCATGGCGCCCCCCACCACGGCCGCTCCGCTCCCCCCGAACACGCCGCTGCCCTCGGACGCGTCCCTCACGTTCGCCACCCCCGCCGCCACGGCCGCACCCACCACCGCACAGCCGCCCTTCGGCACCACCGCGCCCTTCCCCACGACCGCGCCGTTCCAGACGGACGGCACCTCCGGCGCGGGCATCCCCCTCGCCCCCGCAGCACCGGCACCGGCATCGGCACTGGCACCGGCACCGGCACCGGTCGGTCTCACCCAGGCACCGGAAGCCCCGGCCCACGAACCCAAGGCCTCCCGCGCGCTCGCCTTCGCCCGCGCCCAGATCGGCAAGCCGTGCGTCTGGGGCGCGGCCGGCCCGGGGTCGTACGACAACGCCGGCCTCATCCAGGCCGCCTGGCGGGCCGCCGGCGTCGCCCTTCCTCGCGCCACACTCGCCCAGGCGGCCTCCGGCACGCTGGTGCCCCTTGCCGACACGCGCGTCGGCGACCTGGTCTTCTTCTACGACGACCTCAGCCACGTCGGCCTCTACATCGGCAACGGCACGATGATCCACGCGCCGGGCCCGGGGGCGTACATCCGCGAGGAATCCGTCTTCTACGCAGGGGAGTCGGCGATCCGCGGCGCAGTACGGCCCGCCTGAACGTCCGCAAGGACGCAGACGCAGGACGCAGGACCGGCCGCAGCAAGGCCAGCATCGCCACACCCGCCGCACCTGCCGCACCCGCCGACGAGTGCGGCAGCAACAATGCCGGTCGCATCCAGCCGACGCCCCGGCACCCCTGGCGCCTCACACGCCTGTCCGCTCCCCCGTCGGCACTCCGGTCACGCACGACTCTGGACGCCTCGTCCGGCCCTGACCTAAGGTGCGACAGCAAGCGCTTTCTAATCGCTTGCCCACCCGCGCATGACCGCGCAAGCGTTCCACTTCCGTCGCTCTTCGGCCTACTCCCCAGCCCCTGCGCCCAGCCCCGCCGGACGGTCCGCACGAGGAGCCGCCGAGGGTGCCCGGGGCGGAAAGGAAGCGTCTCGTGCCGCACAACGAACCGCAGGGTTCCTCGCAGTCATGGACCCGCAAGTCGTTCCTGCGTGGAATGACGGCTGCCGGGGTCGCCCCGCTGCTCCCGGGGGTTCTTCCCACGACCGCCCGGGCCGCCGAGGCCGCCCCCTCGCACCGCCCGGCCTTCCCCCTCGTCCAGGGCGGCGTCGCCGCGGACGTGTTCGTGGACGCGGCGGACGACCATGCCGTGGTCCGCGCGGCCGGGGACCTGCCCGCCGACATCGAACGGGTCAGCGGCGTACGGCCGCGGTTGCTGCACTCCCTGCCCGAACGGGCGACGCACCTGGTCCTGGTGGGCACGCTCGGCGCCAGTCCCGTCATCGACCGGCTCGTCGCGGACCGGCGTCTGGACGTGTCCGGGGTGAAGGGGCGCTGGGAGGCGTCGGTGACCCAGGTGGTGGAGCGCCCCTTACCGGGAGTGGACCGCGCCCTGGTGATCGCGGGCAGCGACCGGCGCGGCACCGTCTACGGCGTGTACGACACCTCGGAGCGTATCGGCGTCTCGCCCTGGTACTGGTGGGCCGACGTGCCCGTCGTACGCCGCGACACCGTGACGGTGCCGGCGGAACCCCTCAAACGGCGTGAACCCTCCGTCCGCTATCGGGGCATTTTCATCAACGACGAGCAGAACCTCACCACGTGGTCGCGTCGCACCCAGGAGCCGGACAAGAACATCGGCCCCGAGACGTACAAACACGTCTTCGAACTGCTGCTGCGCCTGAAGGCCAACTACCTGTGGCCGGCCATGCATCCGTACTCCGACTTCTTCAACAAGCACCGCGAGAATCCCCAACTCGCCGACAGCTACGGCATCGTCGTCGGCTCCAGTCACCCGGAGGCGCTGCTGCGCAACGGTGTCCACGAGTGGGAGCCGTGGGCGAAGGAGCATCCCGGCGCGGACGGCACCCTGCCCCTGTACGACTACACGGTCAACCCGGGTGTCATCTCCGACTACTGGAGAGCCAGAGCGCGGCAGAACGCGTCGTACGAGAGCAGTTGGACGCTCGGCATGCGCGGGCTGCACGACTCCGCGCTGGAGACGAAGCACGCGACGACCATTCCGGAGAAGGTCGTGGTGATGAACGACATCATCGCGGACCAGCGCCGGATCCTGGCCGAGGAGGTCGGCGCGGCGGCCGAGCCGCAGATCTTCATTCCGTACAAGGAGGTCCTGGACCTGTACAACGCGGGCGTGCGGGTCCCCGACGACGTGACGCTGATCTGGCCGGACGACAACCACGGCAACATGCGCCAGCTGCCGAACGAGGCGGAGCGCGTCCGCGCGGGCGGCAACGGCATCTACTACCACCTCTCCTACTGGGGCCGCCCGCGCAGCTATCTGTGGCTGGACACCACCCAACTGTCCAAGGTGTGGCAGGAGTTGCGCCGGGTGTACGAGCACGGCGTCGACCGGATGTGGATCTTCAACGTCGGTGACGTGAAGTCGATCGAGACCGGGCTGTCCTTCTCCATGGACATGGCCTGGGACGTGGACCGGTGGGACGCCGACGAGGTCGAGGACTTCGTGGCCGAGTGGGCCGGGCGGCAGTTCGGGCGCCGCCACGGACCGGAGATCGCCGCGATCCGTACGGAGTACTACCGGCTCGCCGCCGAGCGGCGCCCGGAGTTCATCGACCGCGGCATGTTCTCCGTCATCCACCACGGTGACGAGGCCGGACGCCGGACGGACGCCTACGGCCGGCTGCTGGAGCGCGCCCGGGCCCTGGGCGCCAAGTTGCCCGAGGCCTACCGGGACGCCTACTACGAGCTGGTCGAGTACCCGGTGCACGGGGCGTACTTGATGAACCTGAAGTACTACTGGGCGGACCGCAACGCGCTCGCGGTCCGGCAGGGGCGGGGGGCCGGCGCGAACCGCTTCGCGGACCTGGCCGAGGCCGCCCATGCCGAGGAAGCGGCGATCACCAAGCGGTACAACACCGAGGTGGCGGGCGGGAAGTGGGACGGGATCGTCAATCCGTACCCCTCCCAGATCCCGAAGGCGCCGGGCCGTCCGGCCGTCACCAGGGTCGCCCGGAAGGAGACCTCGGGGCTCGGGGTGGCGGCCGAGGGGAACGAGGCCGGGGTGGACCGGCCGCTTTCCTTCTCCTCCTACACCCGCGGCCGGCGTTTCCTGGACGTCTTCAACACCGGTTTCCTGAGCGTGGACTGGGCGGCCGAGACCGGTCACCCGTGGGTCCGGCTGAGCACGACGGGCGGCTCGATCACCGAGCAGACCCGGGTGTGGGTGGAGATCGACTGGGCGCGCGTTCCCGAGGGGGCGCAGGAGTCCACGGTCGTCGTCACCGGTGCGGGGCAGCGTGTCGAGGTGCCGTTGCGGGTGGTCAACGACGGGGAGCGGGCACGCCGTCGGGCCCGTGGGTTCGTCGAGGCGCACGGATACGTGTCGATCGACGCCGTGCACTTCCAGCACCGGGTGGCGCGCGGCGGATCCCGCTGGCGGACCGTGCGCGGGCTGGGCCGCCGTACCGGCGCGATGGAGGCGGTGCCGTCGACGGCCGCCCCGGTCACCGAGGACTTCGCCGCCCGGGCGCCGGAGTTGAGGTACCGGGTGCGCTTCGCGAGCGCCGGGAGCTTCCCGGTCACCGTCTTCCGGCTGCCCTCCCTGGACGAACGCGGTCACCGCCGGATCGCCGTCGCCCTCGACGACCAGCCGGTCACCGTGCTGTCCGGACAGTCCGTCGCCACCGGCAACCGCGGCGACGCCTGGGCCCGCAACGTGGAGGAGGGTATCGAGAAGCTGACCGCCACCATCACCGTCACCGAACCCGGCGAACACGTCCTGCGGCTCTTCATGGTCGACCCCGCGATCGCGGTGGACCAGATCGTCGTCGACACCGGCGGCCTGCCCGCCACCTATCTCGCGCCGCCGGAGAGCTATCACCCGGTGTTCAACCCCGATCCCCACCTCTGATTGCCCGGCCCGTCCATTCCCTTCGGATTCGCCGCATGCGAAAAAGGAGCACGAAAGACGCCTGAGTGACAGAAGGCGACAATTCTTGGGTGTATTGCACACCCAAGGTCGCTTGCTCAATGCGTCTTCGTGCTCCTGTGCGCCCCCGCGTACAGGGGATTCGGGGCACCGTCAGCAGCTTGGACTGGGCAGGACATGTCTCGAACGCCAAGTCGGTGGATCGACCACCGACTTTCGCGCGTCGACTGAGACAGGTGGTATTCGATGAGCAATGCCGTACCTCAGACAGAACGAGCATGGACCGTGGGTACTGCTCCGGGCATATTCCCGTCCATCGGCCACTCTATCGCCTTGTTCCGTCGGCCGCTGGATTTCCTGAATTCCCTGCCGGCCCGCGGTGATCTGGTCGAAGTACGTCTGGGCCCGCTCCGCGCCTGGATGGCGTGCCACCCCGAAGTGGCCCACCAGGTCCTCATGGACCCGCGGACCTTCGACAAGGGGGGACCGCTGTACAACAGGCTGCGGCCGCTGATGGGCAACGGGCTGGTGACGTGTGGCAAGGACACGCACCGACGCCAACGCAGGCTGCTGCAACCCGACTTCCGTCCCTCCCGGGTTGCCGACCACACGGACATGCTGGGCCGGCAAGCGGAGTTGACGTGCCGCGACTGGCGGGCCGGGGACCAGGTCGACGTCAGTGCGGCGACGATGGCCCTGACGACCCGGGTGATGAACCACGTCCTCTTCTCCGACTCGCTCGGCGCCGCCGCGGCGGCCGAGGTGGGCGACCGTCTCGCCGTCATCGTCCGGGGCCTGTTCGTCCGCACGGCCGTGCCGGTCGACGCTCTGTTCCGCGTCCCGACTCCCGCGAACCTGCGCTACAGGCGGGCGGTCGCCCGGGTGCACGCGATCGTCGGCGAGGTTGTCGCGGAGCGCCGGCGCCGCGGCCCGGACGACGACCGGGACGACGTACTCGAAACGCTCCTGGCCGCCGCACGCGACGGATCATCAGAGGTCACCGAACAGGAGGTGCACGACCAGCTCGTCACACTGCTGCTCGCCGGAGCCGAGAGCACCGCCCTGTGCCTGGCCTCCGCTTTCGATCTGCTGGCCCGGCATCCCGAGGCGGAACGTCGCCTGCATGCCGAGGTCGACGCCGTAACCGCCGGCCGGCGACGGCCCGGCCACGACGCGCTGCCGCGGCTCACCTACACCCGGTGCGTCGTCGCCGAGACCCTGCGGCACCGACCGCCCGGCTGGCTCTTCACGCGCGTCACCACCCGGGAGACGACGCTCGCCGGGCACCGGCTCCCCCTCGGAACCACCGTTCTGTACAGCCCCTACCTGTTGCACCACGACCCCGCCTCGTTCCCCGAACCCGAGCGTTTCCTTCCCGAGCGCTGGCTCCGGGAGCGGGCCACCGCCGATCCGCGCGGCGCGATGCAACCCTTCGCCGCGGGCAGCCGGAAGTGCATCGGCGACACCTTCGCCATGGCGGAGGCCACGCTGGCCCTCGCGACCATCGCCGGCCGCTGGCGGCTGCGCCACCTGCCCGGATACGCCGAACGGCTGCGCCCGGCAGCGACGTTGGGGCCGCGCTCACTGGTGATGACGTGCCAGCCGCGTGCGCACGCACCGGCCGGCTCGACGCCCCGTGCACGATCCCTCGCTCCCCGAGCGACCGCAGCAGCCCGCGTACAGGACCCCCGAACGGCAGGTGACAACGGTGTCGACGACGCATGAGGAAATCGCAGCGGTTCCGCAGGACGTGATCACGACCGGCAGCCTCAGGGATCTGATCGACGCCCACCTGTACATGCCCTTCCCGTTCCAGAGCAATCGCCACGCCGCCGAGGCGGCGGCGGGCGTCGACACCTGGCTGCGCGCCTGGGGGCTGACCGACGACCCGGAGGTGGCGGCCATGATCACCGCCACGCGCCCCGCCCAGCTCGCGGCACACAACAGCCCGTCCATGGACGCCGACCTCCTCCAGATCGTCGCCAACCAGATCGCCTACCAGTTCATCTTCGACGACCGGGCCGAAGAGGTCGGCCGCCGACAGCCGGGCCGGCTGCTGCCCATGCTGACCGAGAGCGTGGAGATCCTCAGGGACGGCCGGCCCCCCAGCACGACTCTCGGGGCCGCCCTCGCCGACCTCCACCGACAGGTCCGGCAGTGGTGCACTCCCGCGCAGGCGGCCCGCTGGGCGTGGAACAGCCGTGAGTACGTGCACGGGCTGTTGTACGAGGCGGTGGCACAGAGCGACTCCGTGCCCCTGGGGGCAGGGCTGTGCGGCTCGATCCGTTCGCTCACCGCGGGCATCGAGCCGTTCTATCCCCTGTACGAGGCGGCGCAGCACCGCGAACTCACCCTCCATGACCTCCACCACCCCGGCGTACGGCGGCTGAACCGCCTTTCGGTCGACGCCGCCGTGTGGACGGCCGACCTGTTTTCCGCGGTCAAGGAGCAGCGGGCGGGGGGAGTCATCAATGTCGCCCTCGCCCGGCAGCGGCTGCACCGCTGCCCGCTGCCGACCGCCGTCATGCTGGCCATCCGGCTGATCAACAGCACGATCTGCGAGTTCGAGTCGCTCCACGAGGAAGTCAGGCTGGACTTGAGTCCCGCCGGCGTCGGTTATCTGGACGGCATGATCGGCTGGATTCGCGGCTGTTACTACTGGTCCCGCACGGTGCCGCGCTACGCGGACACCTCGGACGCGTATGCCGTTCCATGAAGGTGAGCCGGACATAATACCCGAGGGACGGACACTCGGAGCTCTGCCGTGGATAGTTCACTCGCAATGCCGTTCTGCTGTGCGAACCCGACCGCCGCGTGTATTTGAGGGCGTACGCTCGGCGCCGTCCTCCGCGGATCAACGACAGGAAGCGGTAGCGCACATGGCGCCTGGGCTGCGGCAATCCCTCACCGAGTACCGTCCTCTGCTCGAACGCCATCGGGAATTGCGAGCGCTCGACTGCGCATTGACCGAGCTGCGCGAAGCGGCCGAGGGTGTGCCGCGCACGCCGTCCAGCGAACTCCTCGTCTTCGCCGGTCCGGCCGGCATGGGGAAGACCACCCTCGTCGCCGCGGCACGTGCCCGCGCCGTCGCGCACGGCTGCACGGTGCTCTCCGGCAAGGGTGGCGAGAACGAGCAGGGGCTGGCGTTCCGCGTGGTGCGCCAACTCCTGCAGCCTGCCCTGGCCACGATGGACGACACGGAGCTTCGCTCGTTCCTGGGGAGTTGGTACGACATCGTCGCGGTCGCGCTCGGCCTCGAGGCGAGCGACACCTCCCACGTGCCGGACCCGACAGGAGTGCGCGACGGCCTCGACTGGGTCATGACCCGTCTGGCGGTGAAGAAGGCGCCCGTCGTACTGCTCGTGGACGACCTGCACTGGGCCGATGCCGAGTCCCTGAGCTGGCTCGCCTCCTTCGCGCCGCGGGCCGCCGATGTCCCCCTGCTGATCGTCGCCGCCTATCGGCCCGACGACATGCCGCCCGAGGCGCATGCCATTCGCACGGTCTTCGAACGCCACGGGAACCGCCCCCATGCCCTGGGGCCGCTGAGTGCCGACGCCGTCGCGCGGATCATCAGGGACAAGGTGGGAGAGCAGGCCGAGGACGACTTCTGCGACGAGTGCTGGACGGTCACCAGTGGGAGCCCGTTCGAGACCGTCGAACTCGCCTTCCGGCTCGCTGAGCGGCACGTCCGGGGCATGCTGCACGAGTTGCCCCTGATGCGAGATCTCGCAGCGGCCGTCAAGGGCCCCGGACTGCTCGATCGCCTCCAACGGCTCGGTACGGCCACCGTCCGCTACGCCTGGGCCGCTGCCGTGCTCGGCGGGTCCTTCTCACCGGAGCTCGCCGCGGACCTCGCGGTGATCGGCGTCGAGGAGGCCGCCGAGGCCACGGAGCGGCTGCGCGCGGCCCGGATCCTGGCACACGACCAGGGCCCAGGGGGCGGGCTCGAATTCGTCCACCCGCTGATCGCCACGACCATCTACCGGGCCATCCCGTCCGGCCTGCGGGTAGGTCTGCACAACGCGGCCGCGGAGGCCGTCCGCGCCGCCGGGCTCGGCCCCACCGCCGCGGCCCGGCACCTGCTGGAAGTTCCCTGTGACGGCAGGCCCGAGGCGGTGGAATGCCTGCGGGCGGCCGCCAGTGAGTACCTTCGGGCCGGGGCCCCGGAGGCGGCCCGACGTGCCCTGAGCCGAGCCCTGCGGGAGCCGCCTCCCGCTGAGGACCGGGCCGTACTCCTCCACGAACTCGCGTGCTCGACCTTTCTCATCGAACCCACGGCCACGGTCGGCTATCTCCGGGAGGCACTGACGGAGCCCGGAGTCGACCCCGACCTCCGTGCCTCCATCGTCTACCGGCTGGCCCAGGCCCTGGCCCACACCGACCGACTGGCCGAGGCCGCGACCGTGGCGGCCGACGAGGCACGGCAGGCGACCAACCCGCGGACGCGGCTGCGGATGCAGGCCGACCACTTCGTGTGGAGCGCGTTCCGCATGGACGAGCCCGACTCTCCCGCCCGCTCCCGCCGGCTGGCACGCCTGGCCGAGAAGTTGCCCGGGCGCGGACTGGAGGAGCGCTACATCCTGGGCCTGCGGGCATGGGACGCGCTGGTGCGTGGTGAACCGCGCCGGACCGTCCTCACCTGTGCCGAGGACGCTCTGCGCGGCGGGATGAGCTGGACCGACGAGAACCGTGGCTTCGAGGTACCCGTCTCGGTCGCTCTCACGTTCATGTACTGCGACCAGCCGCTGCGGGCCGAAGAGCTGTTCATCAAGGGCATGGCCGAGTGCGAGGGCAAGGGCTGGCGGGGCTCCCACCTGGCCGTCGGACAGACCCTCTTCGGCTACATCCGCTACCGCCGCGGCTGCCTGGCCGAGGCGGAGGAACTCGGGCGGGAGGGCCTGCGCATCGCCGACCGGGTCGAAGGCGCCGTACCCGCCCAGTGGTTCGCCATCGGCATTCTGATCCAGATCCTGCTGGCCCGCGGCCGGGCCGTCGCAGCCCGCCGCCTCGCCGACCAGTACCACTACGGCGAGGTCGTCCCGAACGCCGTCATCTATCCCGACCCGCGCACGGTGTACGCCGAACTGCTGCTGGCCGAGGGTCGGCGCTCGGAAGCCGAGTGCCTGCTGTCCGACGTCGGGGAGCGGCTGGAGGCACGGGCCTGGCGCAACCCGTCCTGGTGTGCCTGGCAGTTGGACCTGGCGTCCGCTGTCGCCCCCAGCGCCCCCGACCGGGCGGTCCGTCTCGCCGAGGACGCCGTCAAGCGGGCCCGTGACTTCGGCGCGGCGTCCGTGATCGGCCAGGCCCTGCACGTTCAGGCCGAGGTCACCGGCGGCCCCGCGGCCCTGGACCTGCACGCACAGGCCGTCCAACACCTTGAGCAGTCCCCCGCCGCCTACGAACTGTCCCGCGCCCTGGTCGGCCACGGCGCCGCGCTGTCCCGGAACAGCCGGCTCCAGGAAGCCGCCGACCACCTCTACCGAGGCCTGGAGACAGCCGTCCACTGCGGTGCCGAGGCCGTGGCCGCCAAGGCCAGGGAGGAACTCTCCGCCGCCGGAATGCGCCCACTCCCCCTGCGCTACAGCCAGACGGACACGCTCACCGCCCACGAACGCCGAGCCGCCGAGATGACGGCCCAGGGCCACCCGGTGGCGGTGGTCGCGAAGGAACTGCGCCTCACCGAGCAGGGCGTACGGCAACTGCTGTCCGCCGCCTACCGCAAGGTCGGCACCGACGCCGCGGGGCTCGCCGGGGCGTTGAAGACCTTTCCGCGGCCCATGCGGTGAGGGGGACAGTGACGCGGACAGTGGCGAGACCAGCGGTTACGAGGTCCCCCGAGCCGGCACGGCCAGAACATGTCCGGCCCACGGGTCGAGGGCCACGAACAGGCCGGGACCGGTCAGTTCGTCGCCGTCGCGGTCGTACGTCCGGTCCGTGAGGAGGTCGGTCAGGCGGTGCTCGCCGCCTCGGAGGTCGACCCACGGGAGGGGAAGCCGCGCCTGGGCCGGGCGGTCGGAGTGGTTGACGACGACCACGTGGCGTGTGTCCTGGTCCGCCCAGGTCCACGCCAGCAGGTCACGGTGGGTGTCGTTGTCCGGCAGGGCCTCCGGGGTCAACGGCCGCCACTCGCCTCGGCGTACGGCGGCCGCCACCCGCGGCAGGCGGCCGTAGAACTCGCGCAGGGGCTCGTCGACCGGTTCCTGCGGTCTGCGGGAGAGGAACACCGGCGGGCGTACCCGGCGGCCCTCGAACTGGCCCTCGTGCCAGAGCGTCGCACCGGGGAGGGTCGCGACGGCGGTGGCTGCCGCCTGGCCTCGTACGCCGGGCAGGGTGGCGGCGGCCCTCGGCTCGTCGTGGTTCTCGAGGAAGCGGACGAGGCCGTGCTGGTAGGCGAGGCCAGCCCCTAGATGGGCGCGGACGGAACCGGCGTTCTCGTGGCACAGGCGGTCGTACAGCCGCTTGTCGTAGCAATGGTCGAAGCCCTGCTGCTGGAGGGCCCCTTCGAGGTCCCAGTACGCCTCAGCGACGAAGAGGAGATCCGGGTGGCGTGCGCGCACGCGCGGGATGACGTACGGCCAGAAGTCCTCGGCGGGAACCGGCCCCGCCCGGTCGCCCCACGTCCTGGCGAAGACGTCGTTCATCATCAGCATCGCCATGTCGCAGCGCACGCCGTCCGCCTGGTCGCCGATGGACACCAGTGTGTCCACGGTCGCCGAGCGCAGGTCGTCGGCGAAGGCGTTCACCTGGACCACGTCCGGCCAGGGCGGGAAGTACGGGTCACGGCCCCGGGCGTAGCTGCGGCCGCCGGCTTCGACGAAGGCGTCCGGCGCGCGGGCCAGGTCGTCCGCGGTGCCCTGGATCAGGCGGTCGGGGTGGGCCGTGAGCCAGGGATGGTCGGGGGCCACGTGGTTGGGGACGTGGTCGAGGATCAGTCGGAGGCCGCGGGCGGCCAGTCGGTCGCGGGCGGTGGCCAGGCCCTCCGGGCCGCCGAGGGAGGCGTCGACGACGTAGTTCCGTACGCAATACGGCGATCCGGCGATGTCCGCCTCGGTGACGTCGGGCAGCGCCTCGCGGAACGACGCCAGCAGGGTCTCGTCCCGCAGGGCGATGGCGAGGCCGGCCGGGCTGCGCTCCCAGACGCCCATCAGCCAGACGGTGTCGATGCCGGGCCGCGCGATCTCGTCCCAGACCTGGTCCGGCACCTCGCCCAGCGTGATGCGGCGCCCGTGGCGTTCACTCAACTCGCCCAGCCAGACGAGGGTGTTGATCTCGAGGATCACGGTCATGACAGGGGTTCCTCCTCCCGGGTCCTTCGAGGGCGGTAGGGACGCGCGGCCGCCGTCGCTGTGCCATGTGTCGCATCGCCACGGGTAAGCGGGTGAGCGTGCGGGTGCCACGCCGTTGTCGGCCCTCCGCGAGCCGACCCGCCCGACCCGTCCGGACTCGGGCGGGTCGGGCGGGTCGGGCGGGTCGGACAGGTCGGGCGGGTCGGACAGGTCGGGCGGGTCGGACAGGGCCGCAATCACACGCGGGGCCCACGGTGGCTGCTCCCGTGGTCAGGCGATCTCCACCAGCAGATCGCCACCCTCCACCTGCTGGATCTTGTTGATGGCCAGCCGGGACACCCGTCCGGCCTTCGTGGCGGTGATCGTGGCCTCCATCTTCATCGCCTCGATCGTGGCCACCGTGGCACCGGCCGCCACCTCGTCGCCCTCGGCGACCGCGAGCGTCACCACCCCGGCGAACGGCGCGGGGACGTGGCCCTGGTTGGAACGGTCGGCCTTCTCGGTCACGGGCACGTCGGAGGACGCGGCGGTGTCGCGGACCTGGATCGGCCGGAGCTGGCCGTTGAGCGCGGACATCACGGTTCGCATACCGCGCTCGTCGGCCTCGCCCACGGCTTCCAGCTCGATGAGGAGCCGCACGCCGGTCTCCAGGTCGACGGCGTACTCCTTGCCGGGCCTGATGCCGTAGAAGAAGTCCTTGCTGTCCAGCACGCTGGTGTCGCCGAAGCTCTGGCGGTGCGCCTCGAACTCGCGGGTCGGCCCGGGGAACAGCAGCCGGTTGAGCGTCGCACGCCGTTCCTTCTCCAGTCCCGTACGGTCCTCGGGCGTCAGCGCCTGCACGGGCTTGGCCTCGGCGCGGCCCTGGAGCGCCCGGGTGCGGAACGGTTCCGGCCAGCCGCCGGGCGGGGTGCCGAGCTCGCCGCGCAGGAAGCCGATGACCGAGTCGGGGATGTCGAACCGGTCCGGCGTCTCCTCGAACTCGGCGGGCGTCACCCCGGCGCCGACCAGGTGCAGGGCGAGGTCGCCGACCACCTTGGACGACGGGGTGACCTTCACCAGGTGGCCGAGGATGCGGTCGGCGGCGGCGTACATCGCCTCGATGTCCTCGAACCGGTCGCCGAGGCCCAGCGCGACGGCCTGGGTGCGCAGGTTGGACAGCTGCCCGCCGGGGATCTCGTGGTCGTAGACGCGTCCGGTCGGCGAGGCCAGGCCCGCCTCGAACGGGGCGTAGATCTTGCGGACGCTCTCCCAGTACGGCTCCAGGTCGCCGACGGCCCGCAGGTCCAGGCCGGTCGGCCGTTCGGAGTAGTCGGTCGCCGCGACGATCGCCGACAGGGACGGCTGCGAGGTGGTGCCGGCCATGGACGCGACCGCCCCGTCCACCGCGTCCGCGCCGGCCTGGATCGCGGCGAGGTAGGTGGCGAGCTGGCCGCCCGCCGTGTCGTGGGTGTGCAGGTGGACCGGCAGGTCGAACTCGCGGCGCAGGGCCGAGACCAGCTTCGCGGCGGCCGGTGCGCGCAGCAGGCCGGCCATGTCCTTGACGGCGATGACGTGGGCGCCCGCGGCCACGATCTGCTCGGCCAGGCGGAGGTAGTAGTCGAGGGTGTACAGCCGCTCGTTCGGGTCGGACAGGTCGCTGGTGTAGCACAGGGCGACCTCGGCGACGGCGGTCCCGGTCGCCCGTACGGCGTCGATCGCGGGCCTCATCTGGCTTACGTCGTTGAGCGCGTCGAAGATGCGGAAGATGTCGATGCCCGTCGCCGCGGCCTCCTGTACGAAGGCGTCGGTCACCTCGGTCGGGTACGGCGTGTAGCCCACGGTGTTGCGGCCGCGCAGCAGCATCTGCAGGCAGATGTTCGGCACGGCCTCGCGCAGGGCGGCCAGGCGCTCCCAGGGGTCCTCGGCGAGGAAGCGCAGCGCGACGTCGTAGGTGGCGCCGCCCCAGCACTCCAGGGACAGCAGCTCGGGCAGGGTGCGGGCCACGACCGGGGCGACGGCGAGCAGGTCCTTGGTGCGGACCCGGGTCGCGAGCAGTGACTGGTGGGCGTCGCGGAAGGTGGTGTCGGTGACGCCGATGGTCGCCGACTCGCGCAGCCGGCGGGCGAACCCCTCGGGGCCGAGCTCGGTGAGCTGCTGCTTGGAGCCGGCGGGCGGCTCGGAGTCGGCGAGCCGCGGCAGCTTGGTGGTGGGGTCGATCAGGTCGGGCCGCTCGCCGTGCGGCTTGTTCACCGTCACGTCGGCGAGGTAGGTGAGCAGCTTGGTGCCGCGGTCGGCGGAGTGGCGTGCGGTGAGCAGATGCGGCCGCTGCTCGATGAACGACGTGGTGACGTGGCCCGCCTGGAAGTCCGGGTCGTCGAGGACCGCCTGCAGGAACGGGATGTTCGTGGCGACCCCGCGGATGCGGAACTCGGCCACGGCACGTCGGGCCCGCCGGACCGCGGTCGTGAAGTCCCGGCCTCGGCAGGTGAGCTTGACCAGCATGGAGTCGAAGTGCGCGCTGATCTCCGTACCGGCGTGGGTGGTGCCGCCGTCCAGGCGGATGCCCGAGCCGCCGGGCGAGCGGTAGGCGCTGATCCGGCCGGTGTCCGGGCGGAAGCCGTTGGCGGGGTCCTCGGTGGTGATACGGCACTGCAGGGCGGCGCCGCGCAGGGTGACGGTCTCCTGGGAGAGGCCGAGGTCGGCGAGGGTCTCGCCGGCGGCGATGCGCAGCTGCGCCTGGACCAGGTCGACGTCGGTGACCTCCTCGGTCACCGTGTGCTCGACCTGGATGCGCGGGTTCATCTCGATGAAGACGTGGTTGCCGTCGCGGTCGAGCAGGAACTCCACGGTGCCCGCGTTGCGGTAGCCGATCTCGCGGGCGAACCGCACCGCGTCGGCGCAGATCTGCTCGCGCAGCGCCGGGTCGAGGTTGGGCGCGGGCGCCAGCTCGATGACCTTCTGGTGGCGGCGCTGCACGGAACAGTCGCGCTCGAAGAGGTGGATGACGTTGCCCTGCCCGTCGGCGAGGATCTGCACCTCGATGTGACGGGGTTCGACGACGGCCTTCTCCAGGAAGACGGTGGCGTCGCCGAACGCGGACGCCGCCTCGCGCGCCGCCGCCTCGATGGACTCGCGCAGCTGGGCGGGTTCCTGGACGCGGCGCATGCCGCGCCCGCCGCCGCCCGCGACCGCCTTCACGAACAGGGGGAAGCCGATGTCCTCGGCGGCCCGTACCAGTTCGTCCACGTCGGCGGAGGGCTCCGAGGAGCCCAGCACCGGTACGCCGGCCGCGCGGGCGGCGGCCACCGCACGGGCCTTGTTGCCCGTCAGCTCCAGGATCTGCGCGCTCGGCCCCACGAAGGTGATGCCCGCCTCCTCGCAGGCCCGCGCCAGTTCCGGGTTCTCGGACAGGAACCCGTAGCCCGGGTAGACGGCGTCGGCACCGGCCAGCCGGGCCGCGCGGATGATCTCCTCGACGGAGAGGTAGGCCCGTACCGGGTGCCCCGGCTCGCCGATCTCGTAGGCCTCGTCGGCCTTCATCCGGTGCAGCGAGTTGCGGTCCTCGTGCGGGAAGACGGCGACGGTCCTCGCACCCAGCTCATAGCCGGCGCGGAAGGCGCGAATCGCGATCTCGCCTCGGTTGGCGACCAGTACCTTGCGGAGCATCCCGGATCCCTTCGAACTGCCGGTGAGACTCACCATGCTCGCGGCAATGGCCCCGCCCTGCCATGAGAGCCAGGTCACGTGGGGGTGTCGGTTTCGGGATACTGTGCGCCGGTCACTCCGGTGACGGTGCCGAGAGCATCCTGGTGAACGGGGTCAGCGGGCGCTCCTGACGTTCGCCGTCGACGGTGATGTCGACCGCCTCGTTGAAGAAGGCGAGGAGGTCCCTGACGGCGCCCACGGCGGGCAGCGGGTCCGGGTAGCTCCAGACGAGGTTCGGCGGCACGTCGGCGCCGGCCCGCCACGACCAGTACCCGGCGGTGCCCTTGTAGGGGCAGCCGGTGCTGTGGTCGGTGGGCTCGAGCAGGTCGAGGCGGACGTCCTCGCGCGGGATGTAGTACCGCGTGGGCAGACCGGTCTCGAAGAGCAGGACCGGGCGGCGGGTGTCCGCGACGACAGTGCCGTCGATCTCGACCACGACATGCCGGCTGCTGGGGATCGCGTCCACCCGTTTGTGCGGGTCGCGGGGGTGGATGAAGATCTCCTCCTCTTCCTCGTACCAGTGGTCGAGGCCCCGGCCGACGCGCCGGAACCACTCGAAGGCGATGTGGTCGGCGAGGTCGGCGGCGGGGAAGCTCCAGGCCGCGTTCTCCACGGTCTTACCGTCGGCTTCGAGGTCGTAGAAGATCCGCGAGCCGGTGTGCGTTCCCGTCGGGGGGTTCTTCGCGGGGCGGAGCAGGTCCTCGCGGACCTCTTCGCGGGGGAAGGCGTACAGCGGGACGGGGACGTCGGGTTCCCAGACGAGGACGGGGTGCCGGCTGTCGACGACCGTCACCTCGCCCTTGCGGCCGCGGACCCAGCGTGCGCTGGGCTCCCACAGGAGGCCTTCCGGCGTGGTCCGGACGGCCCGGGCGGTGGGGAATGTGCTCATGACCTGCTCTCCTTTCAGCGGCTCAGCGGGATGTCAGGAACTCGGACAACCCGGTCAGGAGCCGGTCGACGTCCTCCGTGCCGGTGTAGGGCGCGAGGCCCAGGCGGAGGCCGCCGGTGTCGCCGAGGCCCAGTCGGCGCGAGGCCTCTACGGCGTAGAAGGATCCCGACGGCGCGTGGACGCCGCGCTCCGCGAGGAAGCGGTACGCGTCCACCGTGCCGTGCTTCTCGAACGTCAGCAACAGGGTGGGGGTGCGGTCCGCCGCCCTGGAGTGGATCGTGACGCCTTCGAGCGAGGACAGCCCCTTGTCCAGTTGCGTACGCAGGCTGTCCTCGTGCGCTTCGAGCGCCGAGTACGCCGCGATCAGGCGCTGCCGTCGGGTGCCGGCGGCACCCGTGTCCAGGCCGGCGAGGAAGTCGACCGCCGCGGTGGTGCCCGCGAGGAACTCGTAGGGCAGGGTGCCCAGTTCGAAGCGCTCCGGGACGGCGTCGGTGGAGGGCTGGAGCTTGTCCGGCCGCAGCGTCTCCAGCAGTTCCGGGCGGGCGGCGAGGACACCGTGGTGGGGGCCGAGGAACTTGTACGGGGAGCAGACGAAGAAGTCCGCGCCGAGCCGCTCCACGTCGACCGACGCGTGGGCCGTGTGATGGACGCCGTCGACGTAGGTGAACGCCCCTGCGTCGTGCGCCAGTCGGGAGATCTCGTCGATCGCGGGCCGGGTGCCGATCAGGTTGGACGCGGCGGTGACGGCGACCAGCCGGGTGCGTTCGGACAGCACGGCGCGGATGTCGTCGACGGTCAACTCCCCGGTGGCGGGGTCGAAGTCGGCCCAGCGCACGGTGGCACCGGCCCGGTCGGCGGCTTGGACCCAGGGACGGATGTTGGCGTCGTGGTCGAGGCGGGTGACGACGACTTCGTCTCCGGGGGACCACGTCTTGGCGAGGGTGCGGGAGAAGTCGTAGGCGAGCTGGGTGGCGCTGCGGCCGAAGACGATCCCCGACGGCTGCGCCCCCAGCAGGTCGGCCATGGCCCGGCGGGCCTCGACGACGATGCTCTCGGCGTTGCGCTCCCCCGGCACCGTGTGCCCCCGGTTCGACAAGGGGTGCGCCAACGCGTCGGCGATGGCGTCGATGACCGGTCGGGGCGTCTGGGTGCCGCCTGGGCCGTCGAAGTGAGCGGTGCCGGCCGCCAGGGCGGGGAACTGGGAGCGGATGGCGGTGAGGTCGTACGTCACGAGATGCTCCTGTCAGGCAGCCCTGTCCCACAGCACGTGCAGGGCGGGGGGCTTGCGGAAGACCAGGCCGTACGGCGCGGTCGGGCGGTCCGGGTCGAGGCGCAGGGCGGGAAGGCGTTCGAGCAGGCTCCGCAGGGCGATGCGGGTCTCCAGGCGGGCGAGGTGCGCGGCGAGGCAGCGGTGGGGGCCGTGTGCGAAGGCCAGGTGGAGGCGGGCGTTCGCGCGGCGGACGTCGAACCGGTCGGGGTCGGGGAAGACGGCCGGGTCCCGGCCCGCGCCCGTCAGGGAGACGGTGACCAGGTCACCGCGGCGGATCGTGGCCGGGCCGAGCACGGTGTCGCGGGTGGCGTAGCGGTCCACGACCGCGGCGCCCGGTTCGAGGCGCAGCGATTCCTCGGTCGCGCCGTCCAGCAGGCCCGCATCGGCCCGGACGAGGGCGAGTTGGCCGGGATGGCGCAGCAGGTGCAGCAGCGCGTTGGTGATCATCGCCTCGGTGGTCTCGATGCCCCCGAACATCAGGACGGCGGCGTTGGACGCCACCTCGGGCAGCCCCAGCCGCGCGGCCGCGGAGCCGAGGAGAGAGGCGGCGTCCCGGTCGGAGACGGTGGCTTCAACGGCGGCCTTCAGCTGCGCGTACGCCACCGCGCCGGCGGGTCCGGCGTCGAGTCCGGCGGTGATGTCGGAGACCGACCGCACGATGGAGTCGTACCAGGAGAGCACCGTGGCCGCGGTGGTGCCGGCCAGCCCGAGTGCCTCGGTCACGACGGCGGCCGCGAGCGGACCGGCGAACGCGGTTCGCAGTTCGGCGGCGCCGGCCGGTTCCAGTGCGGTGATGAGCCGGTCGGTCTCCTGCTCGATGTACGAGGCGAAACCGTCGTGCGCCTCTCGGGGGCGGAACGGAGCGGCGAAGGGGTCACGGTGACGGGCGTGGTCGGCACCGTCCAGGGACAGCATGCTCGGCCCGACGACCTGGGCGGTGGAGAACCGGGGGTCGTCGACGGTGAAGGTCGCGGCGTCCCGCATCACGCCCATAGCGAGATCGCGCCGGGTCACCAGCCATCCGTCCAGCTCGGGCAGCCAGGACACGGGCTCGTGCGCCCGCAGCAGCGCCAGTCGCGGGTGCGGGTCCTCGGCGAGTCCGGCCAGGGTGGTCGCGGCGCCGAGCGGGAAGGAGTCGACGACACTCATCATGAACCCGTGCCGGGGATGAGGAGGGACATGGGGACGAGGACGGGAGGGGGGAAACCGATCACAGCCAAGGCTAACCACCGCGCCCGCGCACGGACTTGTCCACCGACCGGGAAGTTGAATCACTGCTGACAGACCGGAGTGAGGGACGCTATGCTCCGCGACGATGACGACTCATTCTGTTGGCAGATTGGGGGCCCCGTCCGCGCAAGGTGAGTGCTGATGCTCACCAGAACCGCGCACGAGGATTCCCGCCTTTCCTTCTGGCCGCGCGTGCGAGAGTTCGCCGTGCCGCCCTCCATGATCGAGACCGCGACCGCCCGTCGGCACGTTGGCGACTGGGCGGGGGCGTGTGCCGCCGCGGGCGTCGATGTCGATCTCCAGTTGCGTTCCGTGGCGCGTACCCATGGCCGGGAGCTCGCGGCCCGGATCCGCGCCGATCTCCGCCATCTGGCCCCGGACCTGCTGCGCTGGCACCTGCCGAGGATCGCTCCCGACGGGCTGCTGCGTCCGGGACTGACCGTCTCGCTGGCCCGGTACGAGGCCGCCGGGCGTGCCGGCCCGGTGCATCTCGTGGTCCGTACGCCGCCCGCCTGGGCGGACGCCGGTCAGCGGATCAGCCTCGCGCTGTGGGACGGCTCCCCCGCGCAGGGCGGCACCGACCGCCATCCGCATCCCTGGCCCAGTCGGCGCTTCCGCCTGGACCTGCACCGCCATCTGTGGGACGTACGCAGGACCGATGAGCTGCGGACCAGGTCCGGGGCCGACGGGCCTGCAGACGGCGGTCGGCCTCTGCCCGTCCCGGATCTGCCCCGGACGGCGCCGCACGGGCGTCGCTGGGCCGTGGACCGGTGGGCGGCCGAGGCGGGGATCCTGCTGGACGCCGAGGAGCGGTCCTCCGGTGCCGTCGTCGTGCGGCTCGGGAGGCGGCATCGGCTGGTCCTGGAAGGGATGGACGACGTCGGGCCGCCGACCGTCCGGATCGCGGCGCCGAGCGGCGGGGACACCTCCGCTCTGCCGCTGCTGCCCGACGCGGCGACCTGGGTGCCGCCAGACCTGGAGCTGATCCGCAGCGGTGCGATCGAGGCCGAGCGGCTGCATCCGCTGGTCGCCTCTGCACTCGTACCGGACTGGTCGCCGCCCGGGCCGTCCCGGGCCTCGGACCGGGCGGGGCACCCGCGTCTCGTGGAGTGCCGGGGCGCCCGGCACCGGATCGGCCTGGTCGACGGGGTGCTGGCCCCGCTGGACCACGACCCCGACGAGATCCGCCGGGAAGAGCTGCTGGTCGCGCTGACCGGCTCGCCGCTTCCCTGTCTGCGGGCGATCGACGAGGCACACCGACGTCCGGACTGCCTCACCGGCGTGCGCGAACGCCTGGACCACGGCGACATCGCCGGTGCGCTGGCCGTCGTCGAGGGGCTGCTGGGCCCCGACGCGGCGCTGCGCGACGGCGCCCTGCGGGACGAACTCGAGGCCGCCGCGGAGCGGCGGATCACCTACGGGCTGTTCAGGGCCGGCCTGGTCGGACCCGGACCGGACCGCGTCCGCCCGGGACTGCCCCGTCCTCGTCACCACCGCTCGCATCCGCGCCACACGACCGGTCGCTGACCTCGGGGACCACAGGTCCCCTCACCACCACTCAATGCCCTGGGGGATCTCCCCCACCCACTGGCCAAAAGGTGATCACACATGCCCACATGCACCCTGTCCGCTGTCCCCTCCGCCCCTGTTCACGACTCCCAACTCGACGTCGCGGGCGACTTGTTGAGCCTGCTGCGCGACACCACCACCGAACCGCGGCCCGACGTCCAACTGGAGGCCCTGACCCTGGCCGTGGCCGCCGACCTGCCCGTCCTGCTGTGGGGCGAGCCGGGCATCGGCAAGACCGCGGCGCTGACCCGGCTCGCCGAGGCCCTGGACCTTCCGCTGACCACGGTGATCGCCAGCGTGCACGAGCCGTCCGACTTCTCGGGGCTGCCCGTCGTCGGGGACGACCCCGCGGAACAGGGTGTGCCGATGGCCCCGCCGGACTGGGCGGTGCGACTGGTGCGGGCCGGCCGGGGGCTGCTGTTCCTCGACGAGCTCTCCACCGCACCGCCGGCCGTGCAGGCCGCGCTGCTCCGGCTCGTCCTGGGAGCTGAGCCCGCCGCTCGCCAACCGCTTCGTCCATCTGCAGTGGACCCACGACCATGAGGTCGTCGTACGCGGCCTCGGCGGGACCTGGCCCCGGGCGACCCTGCCGCGGCTCGACCCGGCGAAGCTGCCGCAGGCCGTGGACTTCGCCCGGCGGGCGGTGTGCGGGCTGCTCACCGCCCGCCCCAAGCTCGTGCACCAGCTGCCCAGCAGTGAGACGCGCCGGGGCGGCGCCTGGCCGTCACCCCGGAGCTGGGAGATGACGCTGTGCCTGGTCGCCTTCGCGACCGCCGCCGGCTCCTCCCGGGAAGTGCTCTCCCTGCTGGTCAGGGGCACCGTGGGGGACGGTCCGGGGCTTGAGCTGCTGGCGAGCCTGGACCGGATGGACCTCCCCGACCCCGAGGCGGTGCTCGCCGATCCGGCGGGTGCGGTACTGCCCGAGCGGGGCGATCTTCGCCAGGCCGTACTGGACGGTGTGGTGGACGCGGTGCGCCGGCGCCCGGACAGGGCCCGCTGGGACGCGGCCTGGGCGCTCCTGGTCCGGGCGGTGGAGACCGGAGCCCCGGACCTGGTGGTCGTCCCCGCGACCACCCTCGCCTCGCTGCGTCAGGAGGACTGGGACGTTCCGGCCTCGATCGAGCGGCTCGCCGGAGTGGTGTCCCTGTCCCGGCGGGCGGACCGTGCGGCGGATCGCGCTGCCGATCGAGCGGCGGCCAAGGGCTCGGTCGTCACAGGGTCCGGACGATGAGTACCGAGGCACCGGCTGCGCTGGACCTCCACAAGCTGTTCGCCGCCCGACTGCACGCCGCCCGGGCTCGGCCCTACCTGGCGACGGCCCTGTTCGCCCTGCACACCGTCGCGTCGCGGCGGGTGCCGACCATGGCCGTCGACCGGCACTGGCGGTGCTATGTCTCGCCCGCGTTCGTGGACCGGACCCCGGTGGAGGAACTGGCCGGCGTGTGGGTGCACGAGGTGTCGCACCTGCTGCGCGACCATCACGGGCGCAGCGACCGGGTCGCGCGGGAACGTGGGCTGACCGGCCCGGGAGAACGGCTGCGGATGAACATCGCCGCCGACTGCGAGATCAACGACGACGTCTTCGGGGACGGGCTGGTACTTCCCGAAGGCGCTGTCGTGCCCGCGTCCTTGCACCTGCCCGTGGGACAGCTCATGGAGGACTACCTGCGTCAGTTCCGGCTCGGGCCGCTCACCCAGGACCTTTCCTGGCTGGACTGCGGCAGTGGCGCCGACGGACGGGAACGGGAGTGGGACCTGGGGCCGGACGGCGCGCACGGTCTGAGCGAGCAGGAACGGGACGCGGTCCGGTTCCGGGTGGCGCAGGGCATCACCGGCCGGCCCGGAAGCGCCTCCAAGGGGTGGCAGCGGTGGGCGGAGGAGGCGTTCCATCCGCCGCAGCCGTGGCGGGAGCTGCTGGGAGCGGCGGTCCGCTCCGCGGCCTCCGGCCCGGGTGCGGGCGAGGACTACACCTACGGCCGGCCGTCTCGGCGCTCGGTCGGCGTGCCCGGCGTCGTCCTGCCGAGTCTGCGGCGCAGGCCGCCCCGCGTCTGCGTGATCATCGACACGTCCGGGTCGGTCAGTGACGCCGAACTGGGCAGCGCGGTCCTCGAGGTCGCCGCGATCTCCCGTGCCGTGGGCGGCCGTCGCGACCTGGTCGCCGTGCTGCCGTGCGATGCGGCGGCCCGGGTCGTGCACCCCCTGTGCCGGGGCGAGGGCATACCGCTGATGGGCGGCGGGGGCACGGATCTGCGCACGGGCTTCGCCAGGGCGCTGCGAACGCGGCCACGACCCGACGTCGTCGTGGTCCTGACCGACGGACAGACGCCCTGGCCGGACACCCGGCCACCGTGCCGGACGGTGGTGGGTCTGTTCCCCCGGCAGCACACGGGCGGCTCGGGGAACGAGGACGATCCCGACTACGTGCCGGACTCGCCGCCCGCCTGGGCACGCGTCGTGGACATCGGCTAGGCGCCCGCCGCTCCGTCCTGCCCCTGGACGTTCGACGGGTTCAGGACGCGGTGGACGGGCGCGGCGCCGTGCGCACCGGATACGCGCGGCCCATGCCCCCCCGCGCCGAGACGGGCGAGCACGCGAAGGGGCCGGGGCGGGGCGGATTTCAGGTGTCAGCGCGGCCACCGGGCCAATCCTGGACCAAGGGGTCACAGAATGGGTGTGGAGGGACGTGAGATGCAGCAGAGTGATGGCTGTCGGGGTGATCGCGCCCCGCCCGGAGGACGACCGGTCCTCCGGGGTGGACGTGGAGGCGGGTAGCCACGACATCCTGGGGTCCGACGACGTCCGGGCGCACTTCGCGCCTTGGTGGGAGGAGCGTCATGACCAACGTCGACGTACACCAGCATCTGTGGATCCCGTCGCTGGTGACGGCGCTGCGATCCCGCCGCGAACCGCCGTTCCTGGACGGCTGGACGCTCTTTCTGGACGGTGAGCCGCCTTACGAGATCCCTCCCGCCGACCACGACGTCGCCCGTCGTACGGAACTCGCCGCCACCGACGGTCTCGGCAAGGTGCTCGTCTCGCTGTCCGCCCCGATCGGCGTGGAGTGGCTGCCCTCGGCCAAGGCACGGCCCCTGCTCGACGCCTACCACGAGGGCACGGCCGCGCTCCCTGAGCCGTTCGGCGGCTGGGCCGCCGCCTGCGTACGGGACATCGACCCGAGCGCGACGGCCAGGGACCTCGACCGGGGGTTCGCCGGACTCCAGCTCCCCGCGAACGCCCTTGCCGACGCGACCGGGTACGCGCGGTGCGCCCCGCTGCTCGAACTGCTCGAGGAGCGGGACCTCCCGCTGTTCGTCCACCCCGGGCCCGCGGCCGGCGGGTCCGAGGGGCCCGGCTGGTGGCCCGCGATGGTGCCCTACGTCCAGCAGATGCACGCCGCCTGGTTCGCCTTCCGTGCCTTCGGCCGGCCGCGCCATCCGCACCTGCGGGTGTGCTTCGCGTTGCTGGCCGGGCTCGCCCCGCTGCACGCCGAACGCTTCGCCGCCCGTGGCGGCAGCCAGGAGGAGGTGGACCCTGGTGTGTTCGTGGAGACGTCGTCGTACGGTCCGCGCGCCGTCGACGCGATCGTCCGCGCCCTCGGTGTGGACGCGGTGGTCCAGGGCTCGGACCGGCCCTACGCGGAGCCGCCGCAACATCCCGGCTTCGGTCTCGGCGGAGCCGCGGCGTACGCCTTCCGCATCGCCAATCCGCGGCGGCTGCTCACCGGAAAGGACTGAACGCTCACCGGGCCGGCGCGGCGTCGCAGGGCACGGCATCTCGTGCCACCACCGGCGACACCGCCTCCCGTGACGCCGAGAAGAACGTGACGGCTCCGACGAACGCCACGTGACATATCTCCTGCTATCCATCCAATCGCCGGAAACGATCCGATCCATCCACCCGTTCAAGCCGTCGAGCGGCCCTGCGCACGGCTGAAGAAGGCCGCGCGGCACGCCATCTGATCTTCAACGCGGAGAATTTTGTTGATCGATCATGGCAAGTGGCAGCAGCGCGCCGGTTGTGGCGATCCGGCAGGCGCATACTGGTGACAATGACAAAGTCACCCGTGCCCAAGCGTCATCTGCCGACCAGCCCCTTCCTGGCCCCGGCCTCACCCCCGTCCAAGCAGTTCGTCGTAGGAAGCCGAGTCACACACGACGTGTACGGCCTCGGCCGCGTGACCGCCGTTGAGGAGGGAATCGCGGTCGTCGTCGACTTCGGTTCGCTCGAAGCGCGGATCATGAGCCCGTACAACAAGTTGACTAATCTCTAAACGGCCCCTGCGCACACCGGCGGCACCGCTCTACTTGGCATGCCCGCAATGAAAGTGAGACGTCTCATCGCTACGATCCCGCTGTTCTCCGACCCGGAGCCGACCCACCTCCACACCACGGCGGTATCGCCGCCCCCGATGAGGGATCCCTTCCAGGCGGCGCCGGATGTGGAGGAGGACACCTCCGACGCCCTGGCTGAATGATCGACTTGCCTGGCAGTCGGCTTCGGGTGGCGGCTTCGGGTGGCGGCGGTGATGTGATTCTCATCACCGCGGACCCGGCGGTTTTGCGCTGCGGGCACCCACAAGGTGTCCGTCTTGCTGGGCGGATGTGACCCGGCCGCCCCAGCACGGTCCCTCACCCCAGGAAACTCAACCGCACCTGACGGTCCGGGTTGTCACGGTTGGTGTCGACCAGGCACACCGACTGCCATGTCCCGAGCTCAAGACGGCCGTTCAGCACGGGCAGCGTCGCGTGCGGCGGGACGACCGCGGGCAGGACGTGGTCGCGGCCGTGGCCGGGGCTGCCGTGGCGGTGCTGCCAGCGGTCGTCCGCGGGCAGCAGGGTGTGCAGGGCGGCGAGGAGGTCGTCGTCGCTGCCGGCACCCGTTTCGATGATCGCGATTCCGGCGGTGGCGTGCGGCACGAAGACGTTCAGCAGGCCGTCGCGACCGGCGGCCGCCTCCCTGAGGAAGGCCTCACAGTCACGGGTGAGGTCGGCGATCCGCTCCGTGGAGCCGGTGGCCACGTTCAGGACTCGGGTGGTGAAAGCGTCTGACATGTCTCCCATCCTGACCCGGGAGCCGCGTTTCACACGCGACCACTCGCTCGCCCTCCGATCGGGCGGTCCACTTCGCTGATACGGGTGTCCACTCCCCTGACAGCCGTGGTCCACTTCGCGAGACGGCCATTGACCATGGCCACGCCATCTGGCTACTTTCGGCCGCATGTTGCGTTCAGCCCTTCTCACCACGCGCGGTCACATCGACCTGCTGCGGGTGGCTTCCGCCGCGTGTCGCCGCGGCCGCTGACGCCTCTTTCTGCCTTCTCGCCGTTCCTCGGCCCCCCTTCGCCCGCGCTGCAGCACGCCCGCGTGCTCTGACCCGCCGGTGACGTCGCGGGGCCGAGACGCGCGCCCCTCCCCCGGACGCTCACCTCCCGTGGAGCACTCATGAGCATCAGCCATGCCCCGCCCGGCTCGCCAAAACCTGATATTTCCCCTATGTCGCATCCAGGTGCGACCGCGCCGGAACCGGACCTCGAACCCATCCTCCCCAGCTCCTCCCGCCGCACCCGTGTCCCCCGCTGGCTCCGCCGCACCACCGGTCCGCTCCTGCTGCTCACGCTGTGGCAACTCCTCAGCAGCACCGGTGTGTTGACCGCCGACGTGCTCGCATCGCCGGGTCGGATCGCCCAGGTCGCCCGGGACCTGGTCGCCGACGGTTCACTGGGCTCCGCCATGGGCACCTCGTTGCAGCGCGTGGCGGTCGGACTGCTGCTGGGCACTGTCGTCGGTACCGGACTCGCCCTCGTCTCGGGCCTGTTCCGGATCGGCGAGGACCTGGTGGACGCACCCGTCCAGATGCTGCGGACCGTGCCCTTCGTGGGACTGATCCCGCTGTTCATCATCTGGTTCGGCATCGGCGAGGCTCCGAAGGTCGCCATCATCACGCTCGGTGTGACGTTCCCGCTCTATCTCAACGTGTACGCCGGCATCCGTGGCGTCGACGCCCAGCTGATCGAGGCCGGGGAGTCCCTCGGCCTGTCGCGGTGGGGGCTCGTGCGGCACGTCGTCCTGCCGGGAGCGCTGCCCGGGGCCATGACCGGCCTGCGCTACTCCCTCGGCATCGCCTGGCTCGCCCTGGTCTTCGCGGAACAGATCAACGCGGACTCCGGGATCGGCTTCCTCATGGTGCAGGCGCGGGACTTCCTGCGGACCGACGTGATCGTCGTCTGCCTGATCGTCTACGCCTTCCTCGGCCTGCTGGCCGACTTCGTCGTCCGTACCCTCGAAAGGCTGCTGCTGCAATGGCGACCGACGTTCACCGGCCGATAGACACACGATCGGCGGTACGCGTCGAAGGGCTCACCCGCTCCTTCGACGGCCGCCCGGTCATCGACGACCTCCAACTGGACCTCAAAAAGGGCGAGTTCGTCGCCCTGATCGGCCGCAGCGGCTGCGGCAAGTCCACCCTGCTGCGCATCCTCGCCGGCCTCGACCGGGACATCGAGGGCACCGTCCTGGTGCCGCGCCGCAAGGCCGTCGCCTTCCAGGCGCCGCGTCTGATGCCGTGGAAGAAGGTGTGGCGCAACGTGCTGCTCGGGCTGCCCGGCAAGCCCGAACGCGCCGTCGCCGAGCAGGCCCTCACCGAGGTCGGTCTGAGTCACCGTTCCGACGCCTGGCCCAAGACCCTCTCCGGCGGCGAGGCCCAACGCGCCTCGCTGGCCCGTGCCTTGGTCCGTGAGCCCGATCTGCTGCTGCTCGACGAGCCGTTCGGCGCACTCGACGCGCTCACCCGCATCAAGGCCCAGCGTCTGGTGGGCGAGTTGTGGCAGCGCCGCGGATGTGCCGTGCTGCTCGTCACGCACGACGTCGAGGAGGCGGTCCTGCTCGCCGACCGCGTCCTGGTCATGGACGACGGAGTCATCGCGCACGAGCAGGAGATCGGCCTCGACCGCCCTCGCGACATCACCGACCCGCGCTTCGCCGCACTGCGCGCCGGACTCCTGGAACGTCTGGGCGTCGACACCGCCGCCGAAGCCGCCTGACCTCCTCTCCACCACCCTCAGCCAGCCAGAACGGAACCACCATGCGACGACGCCTCGCCCCCGCCGCACTGCTCCTCCCCTTCGCCCTGCTGCTCACCGCCTGCGGCGGGAACTCTGCCGCCTCCACGGGTGGCGACACCGACGGCCAGGGCTCCCTGACGCTGAACGTCGGTGACCAGAAGGGCGGTTCGGAGGCCATCCTGCGCGCCGCCGACGAGCTGAAGAACCTCGACTACAAGATCAAATGGTCTACCTTCACCTCCGGTCCACCACTGTTGGAGGCCGTCAACGCGAAGGCCGTCGACATCGGCGGCGTCGGCAACACCCCGCCCGTCTTCGCGGCCGGCGCCGGTTCGAAGATCACGGTCGTGTCCGCCTGGCACGGCACTTCCCAGGGCGACGCCATCCTGGTGCCGAACAGCTCGAAACTGACCAGGCCCGAGGACCTCAAGGGCAGGTCGGTCGCCGTGGCGCAGGGCTCGTCCGCGCACTACCAGCTGGTCGCCTCCCTGAAGGCGGCCGGGCTGAGCGTCGCCGACATCAAGGTCAAGTACCTCCAGCCGGCCGACGCGCTGGCCGCGTTCACGTCCGGCAGCGTCGACGCGTGGGCGGTCTGGGACCCGTACACCTCGCAGATCCTCCAGGCCAAGCAGGGCCGCGTCCTGACGACCGGCGAGGGGGTGACGAACGGGCTGACCTTCCAGGTGGCGGCGCCCGGCGCACTGAAGGACAAGAAGAAGACCGCGGCGATCAAGGACTACCTGGAGCGGCTGCGGAGGGCGACCTCCTGGGTCCACGACCATCAGGAGGAGTGGGCGAAGGTCTGGGCGAAGGACACCGGGCTGCCCTACGACGTGGCACTGGCCTCGGTGCGGCGCACCAACGCGACGCGGATCTCCGTCGCCGTCGACAAGCAGCTCATCGCCTCCGAGCAGGAGATCGCCGACGCGTTCACCGAGCTGAAGCTGATCCCGCACAAGGTGGACTTCGGCGCCTTCGTGGACACGCGGTTCAACGGTGACCTGCCGGCGTCGACCACGCCGGCCCGCGCCTCCGGCGGCTCCTGACAGGGCCGGCGGACATACCGGGCCCCCGGGAAGACCCACGACCGCCTCACTGTTAGTAGAACCGTGAACAACACGCGCGAGGTCGATGTGGTCGTCATAGGCGCCGGTCAGGCAGGACTGGCCGGCGCCTATCACCTGCGGCGCACCGGCTTCGAGCCGGACCGCGACTTCGTGGTGCTCGACCACTCCCCCGGGCCCGGCGGCGCCTGGCAGTTCCGGTGGCCCTCACTGACGTACGGCAAGGTGCACGGGATGCACTCCCTGCCCGGCCTGGAACTCACGGACGGCGACCCGGCACGGCCGTCCTCCCAGGTCGTCGCCGAGTACTTCGCCACGTACGAGCGCACCTTCGACCTGCGCGTACGGCGGCCTGTGGACGTGCGTGCCGTGCACGAGGGCGCCGGCGGGCGGCTGCTCGTCGAGACGTCTGCCGGGAGCTGGGCGACGCGGGCGCTGATCAACGCGACCGGGACCTGGGACCGGCCGTTCTGGCCGCGCTATGCGGGCCAGGAGACCTTCCGGGGACGGCAGTTGCACACCGCGCAGTACCCCGGGCCCGAGGAGTTCGCCGGGCAGCGGGTCCTGGTGGTGGGCGGAGGGGCGTCCGGCACCCAGCTTCTGCTGGAGATCGCTCCGTACGCGGCCGCCACCTCCTGGGTCACCCGGCGGCCGCCCGTCTTCCGTGAGGGCCCCTTCGACGAGGACGCGGGCCGCGCGGCCGTCGCGCTCGTCGAGGAGCGGGTGCGGCAGGGGCTGGCGCCGAGCAGCGTGGTCTCGGTGACCGGGCTGCCGCTCAACGACGCGGTCCGGCAGGGGATCGAGGACGGGGTCCTGGACCGACTGCCGATGTTCGACCGGATCACACCCGACGGCGTGGAGTGGAGTGACGGACGACGCGTGGACGCCGACGTCATCCTGTGGGCGACCGGCTTCCGGGCCGCCATCGACCATCTTGCGCCGATGAAGCTGCGCGAGCCCGGCGGCGGTATTCGGGTCGACGGCACGCGGGCCGTCACCGATCCGCGGATCCACCTTGTCGGCTACGGCCCGTCGGCGAGCACCATCGGCGCCAACCGGGCGGGCCGTGCCGCCGTACGTGACATCAGGCGGCTGCTCGCCCAGGAGCCGGTCGCCGCGTGAGCGCCCCCCGCGGTCACCGCGTGGACCGCGGGCTCGCCTTCCGGTGGGCGTTAAACTCCGCCACATTGCGCTGGTGCTCGGCGTAGTCGGCGGTGAAGCGGGTGTCGCCGGGCTTGACCGTGACGAAGTACAGCCAGTCGCCCGGGGACGGGTTGATCGCGGCGCGCACCGCGTCCTCGCCCGGGTTGTCGATGGGGGTGGGAGGCAGGCCCATGCGCTGGTACGAGTTGTAGGGGCTCTCGATCCGCGTGTCGGCGGCGGTGGTCTTCAGCGTGAAGCGGTTCAGCGCGTAGTTGAGGGTGGAGTCCATCTGCAGTGGCATGCCGCGCTCCAGGCGGTTGAAGACGACCCGGGCCACCTTGCCCATGTCCGCCTTGGTGGCCGCCTCGGCCTGGACGATGCTCGCGATGGTGACCGCCTGGTAGACGTTCATCGCGTTGCGCTGCGCGCCCGCCGCGATCGGGGCGCCGTTGAACCTGCGGTTCGCGGTGTCGACCATGAACGTCAGAAGCGCCTCGGGCGTCGCCTTCTCCCGGAGCGGGTACGTCGCCGGGAAGAGGTAGCCCTCCGGGTTGCCGTCCGCGTCGGCCGGCAGCTTCAGGTGGGCCTTGGCCAGGGATTTCTTGGCACTGCCGGCGGGCAGGGCGAGGGCCTTGTCGACCGCGTCGTACACCTGGCCGGCCCGCCAGCCCTCCGGGATCACCAGCGTCCTGGGCTTCGGCTCCGCGTCACCGTCCAGGCTCAGCAGCGGCACCGCCACGGCGGTGCCGGCCACGACGGCCCCGGTCGCGATGAGGGCGACCCGGCCCCGGCGCGTCAGTCGAATCGTGCTCCGTGGCGGAGTGTTCATGTGCATGCGGGCACGGTAACCCGCTAAAGCACACAAATCCGGCATATCGTCATCTTGTCGGCTCCAGTCGGGCGTCCTGGCGGACCAGCGCCGCGTACCGCCCGTCCAGCTCCAACAGCTCCTCGTGCGTGCCCTGTTCGGCGATGCGCCCGGCCTCCAGGACCATGATCTGGTCGGCACCCCGAATGGTGGACAGGCGGTGCGCGATGGTGAGGGTGGTGCGGTTGGCGGAGAGTGCGTCGATGGCCTCCTGGACGGCGTGTTCGGTGCCGGTGTCCAGGGCGCTGGTCGCCTCGTCGAGGATCAGCACGGGAGGGTCGCGCAGGATCGTGCGGGCGATCGCCAGGCGCTGCTTCTCGCCGCCGGAGAAACGGTGACCGCGCTCGCCGACGACCGTCTCGTAGCCGTCGGGCAGGGAGGCGATGTGGTCGTGGATCTGTGCCGCCTTCGCCGCCTGCTCGATCTCCTCGTCGGTGGCGTCCGGCTTGGCGAAGCGCAGGTTGTCGGCGACCGTGGCGTGGAAGAGGTAGGTCTCCTGGGAGACGACGCCGACCGCGCGCGCGAGGGTGTCGAAGTCGAGGTCGCGGACGTCGACCCCGTCGAGGGTGAGGCGGCCGCCCGTCACGTCGTACAGCCGCGGCACGAGATAGCCGAGGGTGGACTTCCCGGCGCCGGTCGGTCCGACGACCGCGAGGCTGCCGCCGGCGGGGACGGTGACGTCGATGCCGTCTAGGACGGGGCTCACCTTGTTGTCGTCGCTGCCGTCGCCGTCGTAGCGGAACTCGACGTTCTCGAAGCGCACCTCGCCCTTGACGTGGTCCAGGCGGACCGGGTGCTCGGGCTCGGTGATGTCGATCGGCAGGTCGAGATACTCGAAGATGCGCTGGAAGAGCGCGAGCGAGGCCTGGATCTGGACGCCGGTCGACAACAGGCTGACCGCCGGGCGGAACAGGCCCTGCTGAAGCGAGACGAAGGCGACGATGGTGCCGATGGAGATCTCGGGGCCGCCCGACTGGAGGGCGAGGCCCGCGGTCCAGTAGATGACGGCGGGCATGGCGGCCATGACGATCGAGATGACGGCCATGCGCCAGCGGCCGGCCATGCTCGACCGCACTTCGAGGTCGACCAGCTGCTCGGACTCCTCGGAGAAGCTCCTCGTCAGCGAGTCGGAGCGGCCCATCGTGCGGCCGAGCAGGATGCCGCTGACCGACAGCGACTCGGTGACGCTCGCGGCCATCGCCGCCATCTGCTTCTGGCGTTGGGTGGTGATCCGCTTGCGCTCGTTGCCGACCCGGCGGCTGATCCACACGAAGACCGGCAGCAGCAGCAGGGACACGACCGTCAGGCGCCAGTCGAGGACGACCATCGCGATGATCGTGGCGACCACGCTGGTCAGGTTGGAGACCAGGGAGGTGGCGGTCGAGGTGACCGTGGCCTGCATGCCGCCGATGTCGTTGGCGATGCGGGACTGGACCTCGCCGGTGCGGGTGCGCGTGAAGAAGGCGAGGGACATGCGCTGCAGGCGGCCGTACACCGCGGTGCGCAGGTCGTGCATGACACGCTGGCCGACCGTGGTGGAGATGAGGGTCTGCAGCACGCCGAAGACGCTGGTGAGGACGGCGCTGAGGATCATGCCGAGCGCCAGAAGGCTCAGCAGTCCGGTGCGGCCCTCGGGGATGGCGACGTCCAGTGTCTCCTTCAGCAGGAACGGGGTCGCCACGGTGACCAGGGACGCGGCGCCGACCAGCAGACCGACGACGCCGAGCCGGGCGCGGTAGGGCTTGAACAGCTTGAGGATGCGGCGCACCTGGCGGGGTTCGTCGGCCGGGGTGCTGGAAGAGGAGGTCCGGGTGATGTCTTCGCGCATGGCTCCTACGGAGGGTGAGGGGGTCGGGACTGACGGAGCTTAGCTCATTGTTACCTATGCTCACAATGAACTTAGTCCTGATATTGTTCCCGTATGACCACCCCCGATCCCGACGGCGTGCTCGCCGAGCAGTTGCTGCGGCTCACCCGTCGTGTGCACCGGATCCAGAAGCGGCACCTGGAGCGGCGCGATCTCGGCGTCACGCCGGCCCAGTCCCGCCTGTTGCGCACTCTCGCGCACTGCGACTCGCCGCCCCGCATGGCCGACCTCGCCGACCGGCTGGAAGTGGTGCCCCGGGCGGTGACGACCCTCGTCGACGGTCTCGAGGCGAGCGGCAAGGTACGACGGGTTCCGGACCCGACCAACCGCCGGGTGATCCGCATCGAGCTCACCGACGACGGGCACAAGGCGATGCTGGAGCTACGGGGTGCGCGCCGGGCCGCCGCGGAGGAGATCCTGGCACCGCTGAGCGACGAACAACGTGAGGTGCTCGGCGGATTGCTGGTCACGCTGGTGGACGGGACGCCGGTGCGGGGGCGGAACTGCTGAACCCCGCAGGCCGCGGCCGCCGCTCCGTAGTGCTGGAGCGGCGGCCGCGGCCTGCGGGCGGGGTATCCTCAACCGGCCTCGGGGGCCGGTTCCTTGGACGACTGCGCGGGTACGGCGGAGAGCGGTTCCTCGGGGGCGGCGTTCTTGAGGGCGGGCTCCTTGGCGGCTGCGTTCTCGGTCTCGACGACGGCCTTCTCGGTGGCCATCTCGGTGTCGGCCGTAGGCACGCTCTCGTCGTCGTCCGCCGACGGCACGAACTCGCCGTCCAGAACCTTCTTCGCCCTGTCGGCGTCCAGGGCGCCTTCCCAGCGGGAGACGGCGAAGACGGCGACGCAGTTGCCTAGCAGGTTCGTCACGACGCGCATCGAGTCCATGATGCGGTCCACACCGAGCAGCAGAGCGACGGCACCGGCCGGGATGGCCCCCAGCGAGGAGGCGGTCGCGGACAGGGCGAGGAAGGCCGAACCCGGGATGCCGGCCATGCCCTTGCTGGTCAGCATCAGCACGAGAACCACCGTGATCTGCTGACCGAGGCTCAGGTCCACGCCGACGGCCTGGGCGATGAACAGCGTGCCGATGGACAGGTAGAGCGAGGCTCCGTCGAGGTTGAAGGAGTATCCCGTCGGCAGCACCAGGCCGACCGCGTCGTCGCGGGCACCGGCCTTGCGCAGTTTCTGCATCACGCGCGGCATGACGGACTCGGTGGAGGCGGTGCCGAGCGCGAGAAGCATCTCCTCGCGGATGTAGCGGACGAACTTCCAGAGGCTGAGTCCGGTGACCACCTTGAGGGCGACGGCGAGCAGCAGGATGAAGAGCGCGGCGGCCACGTAGCACAGGATGATCAGCTTGGCGTACGTCTCGATCACGCCGAGACCGTACTGGCCGATCAGGACGGCCATCGCACCGAACACCGCGATCGGGGCGAGGCGCATGATGAAGCCGACGACCGCGAAGATGATCTCCTGCGCCTGCTCGATGGCGGGCAGGACCTGGGGCACCTTGGTGTGCCCGAGGTGGAGCAGCGCGGCGCCCACCAGGCAGGCCAGGATGAGCACCTGCAGTAGGGAGTTCTCGGCGAAGGCGCCGACGAAGCTGGTGGGAATCGCGTCGACGACGAACTCGGTCGTCGAGGGCAGCGAGCCGCCGCCCGTCTTCGCGTCCACCGCGGAGGTGTTGAGCGTGGACGGGTCGACGTTCATCCCCGAGCCGGGCTGGACGAGGTTGGCGGCGACGAGGCCGATGATCAGGGCGAGGGTGCTCGCGACCTCGAACCAGATCAGCGCCTTGAGCCCGATCCGGCCGAACGCCTTGAGGTCACCGGCCTTGGCGATGCCGACGACGACCACACAGAACACCAGCGGCGAGATGATCGTCTTGATGAGCCGCGTGAAACCGTCGCCGAGCGGCTGGAGATCCGTGGCCACGTCGGGCCACAGCTTCCCGACGACGATTCCGAGCACGAGCGCGCAGGCGACCTGCGCGAAGAGAGAGGTACGCAGTATGCGTGCGACGCGTCGCGGCAGAGACGGGACGGACGGCGGCACGGGCACTCCTTGAGGGGGGACGGTGATCCACAGAAGCGGGGGACGGGACTTCTGCGATACGGAAAGCGGTTTCCGTGCCGATCACTCTGGAGGCGCCGTTGATCGCCCACAAGACCTCTGTGTTGCAGCCGCGTAAATCACGTCTCGTGTGACGCATCGCACACAACTGCCCTCAGCAGCCCCTGTGATCCTCGGTCAACACCCCCTGAACGGTGCTCAGCGAGCGGTCGTAGCACCCGCTCGAACCGCGCATCCGGTAGCGCTCACCCGTCGTGCCGACCGCGTGCCGCTGGTCGCGCGGCACGTTCACCGTGTACGTCGCGTCGCCGGCGTAGGTGTCGTCGAGCCGCGACCACGCGGTGCGCCGGCCACCCACCGACTCGTCGACCGCGGCACGGTCACCGAGGGTCAGCACGGTGCGCAGCCGGTCGGCCGCGCCCAGCGTGGTCGTGCCGTCCATCGTGTACGTCCGGCGGGTCTGCGTCGTGCGAGCCGGTCCGCGTCCCTCGACCGTGACCGACTCGTCGTCCGTCCACACGGCGTCCAGCGTGTCCGTGGTCTCGCCGTCGGTCCAGCGATGCGTGGAGGTGTTCGCCAGGGAGCGGCTGACGGTGGTCGTCACCCGGCCGTGCGAGGTGTCTACGTATCCGGCGACGGTCAGCCGGTGGTCACCCTCGGTGTCCACCCGGTGCTCCACCCCGGGCGTGTACGTCGAGGAGTCGTCGAGGTCGCCGGCCCGGTGCGCGGTGAGCTTCCCGGTGACGTGCGCCTTCTTCGCGTCCTGCCAGACGAGGACGTTCACGGGCACGCTCCAGCCGCTCTGCCCCTCGGCCACGCCGACGACGGAGACCTCCACGCGGTGCGGGCGGCCGTCGTTGAGGAGACCGGCGAAGGGCGTCAGGTCGTATTCGATCGGCTTGATGTCGAAGGCGCGCGGTCCCGGAACGACGTACCAGAGGAAGGGATTGGACCAGCCGCCGGTCCACACGGTCGGGAACGGGGCGGCGATGCCCGCGAGTTGCCCGTCGACCTTGACCTGCACCTCGCGATAAGGACCACCGTCGGCCCGGCAGGAGTACGGCGCCTCCTCGGGAACCGTCAGATACCAGTACTCCTCACAGCCGCCGCCGGATCCGGTGGCGTACACCTCGGCGAGGATGCGTTCGCTGTTGCGCGGAGTGGTGAGGGTGGACCGGTCGTCGAGGGTCAGGACCCGGTCCGGCGTGGCGGCCGGCTTGCCCGCGTAGAACGTCAGCGTGACCTTGACGTCGATGATCCCGGTGTACGTGTCGTCGACGACGTTCCCGATGAGCATCTCGACGTCCTGGCTGCCGCGGAGGGTGTCGCTGTAGCGCGTGACGTCCTTCTCGACGGACCACTCGATGCCGTCGGGCGAGGGCTGGGGCGTGGACGTACGGAAGATCTCGACCCCGCCCAGGTGCAGATATCCGAGCCGGTCGAACTGCCGTCCCCTGACCGTGCCGTCCATGCGCAGCACGACCTTGCTCCAGCTGTCGCCGCAGCCCCCCGGGGGCGTGTACATGCCCTTGTAGGGGGTGAAGTCGCGGAACCGCGCTTCGGCGACGGTGACCTGGCAGGACCTTCCGGCGGGCTTGGTGATGGGCGGGGCGGCCGTGATGGGGTCGCGCCAGTCGCTGCCGAACTCGACGGGGACTTCGGCGGATTGGGGTGGGGCGCTACCGGATTCCGCGGCAGGCGCGGGTGTCGCCCCGAGGAGGGTGCTCGCCAGGAGGGTTCCTCCGGCGAGCATGGACATGATGATCCGTCTCTTCATGGCCGGTGTTCTACGGCGAGTCGGGCGTCCCCCGCAATGAGGCCTCCCGCGTGAGCCCTACGTCTTCAGGCCGGCCCTGTCCCCCATCACCACCACGGGATGCCGATCCGGGTCGAGCGTCCGCAGCAGATACCGCATCGCCGGCTCCGGCAGGCTGACGCACGCCGACGTACCGCTGCCGTGGTCCAGGTGCAGCCAGATCCCGCCACCCTTGGAGGTGCCTTCGGGGCGGGTCGGATCGTTCGGCGGGGTGCCCTTGACGCGGTTGTAGTCGATGGCGATGACGTGGTCGAAGTCGTGCCAGTACGACTTCGGCCACCAGCGCGGGGCCGCGAACGCGCTGGATCGCGTGTACGGGAGCTCGGCCCCCGGGTCCCGCAGCACGCCGCCCGCGTCGCTGAGCGTGAACACACCGACCGGGCTGCGGTCGTCGTCCTCGCGATGGTCGGCGGTCCAGCCCTTCTTGCCGTTGTGTGCCGGCCAGCTGCGGGTCCGGTCCCAGGCTGTGCCGTGCTTCGTGTAGAGCACGACCACGGAGTCCGCAGAGTTTCTGGCTTCGCCGTAGACCGCCACGACCTGGCGGGAGTCGGCGGGGATGCGCCGCTGCAGCCGGTCACCGACAACGGGGATGCGGGTCGTGCGCGTCGGGTCGGCGCCGGCCGGGCGGGTCGGTGCGGCCTTCCCGACGGAGCCCGCGTCCCCTTTGCCGCTCGGCTCGGCGCCGCCCCCGCACGCGGACGTGACCGCCAGAAGCAACCCAACGACCACCGACGCCACCACCGCACGCCCTGCACCGCTGCCCCGCCGCATCGCTCCATGGTCCCACCAGCACAGGGAGCCGGGTCTGCGCACCGGGTGCCGGTCCGCACCGGTAGCCGGTTCTGTGCACCGCAGCGAAAAACCGGTTGCCTCCGAGCACGTTGCGACGCGAACCTTTCACGGTTTGCTGCCGCCGTTCGCGGCTCCCTCCCCCCTGACACGAGCCACTGGGACGTCATGCAGATCCAAGACCTTCCGTATCCCGATCCGGGCGTGCCCGACGCGCGCTCAGGTCCCCGATTCCTGTGGTGGCTCTTCCGGAATCAGCTGAGAGGCCAGCTCAAGTCACTGGCATGGGGACTGCTGCACTTCCTGTCCGTCTCCGCGCTGCCGTTCTGTGTGGGTCTCGCCGTCCAGGCCGTCGTCGACGACTCCGGGCGGCGACTCGCTCTCGCCGGCGGGCTGCTGGCGCTGTGCTGCGCCGGGCAGGCGATCGGCGACACCTTCCTGCACCGCACCGCCGTCACCAACTGGATCACGGCGGCCGCCCGCGTCCAGCAGTTGCTGGCCCACAAGGCCGCCCAGCTGGGCTCGGCACTGACCCGGCGCGTGGCGGCCGGCGAGGTCGTGGCCGTCTCCACGGGTGACGTCGAGAAGATCGGCTGGTTCGTCGAGGCCTGGTCGCGGTTCACCGCTGCGGCGGTCACCGTCGTGCTGGTCTGCGTCGGCCTGGTCGTCTACGAACCCGCGCTCGGCGCAGTCGTCGCCGTGGGCCTGCCGGTGCTGGCACTGTCGGTGCTGCCGCTGCTGCCCCGCGCGACCCGGCGTGCCGACTTCCAGCGCGAGAAGGCCGGACGGGCCACCGAACTCGCCTCGGACACCGTCGCCGGACTGCGCGTGCTGCGCGGCATCGGTGGCGAGGAACTCTTCCTCGACCGCTACCGCCGTGCCTCCCAGGAGGTCCGCCACGCGGCCGTGCGCAGCGCCCGGATGTGGGCCCTCATCTCCGCGATCCAGGTGCTGCTGCCGGGGCTGCTGATGGTCGCGGTCGTCTGGTACGGCGTCCAGCTGGCCCGGCAGGGCCGCATCGGCGTCGGCGAACTGGTCACCGTCTACAGCTCGGTCATGGTCCTCACCTATCCCCTGCGCCACTTCGAAGAGATCGCGATGGCCTACTCCTTCTCGCGCCCCTCGGCCAAACGGGCCGCGCGTGTGCTGTCGCTGGAGCGGGCGACCGACACCGTCGGGTCGCGGGCCGCCGAGGTGCCCTCCGGTGACCTGTACGACCCGGCGACCGGTCTGCTCGCCCCCTCCGGCCGGTTCACCGCGGTGGTCTGCGGCGACCCGGACACGGCTGGGCGCCTGGCGGAACGGCTGGGCGGCCACCCCTCGGAGGAAGGCGCGTCGGTACTGCTGGGCGGTGTGCCTCTCGACGAGCTCCCGCTCGACTCCGCCCGGACGGCCGTCCTCGTCCAGGACAAGGATCCGGTCCTGCTGTCCGGTTCACTGCGCGAGCTGCTCGACGTGCCCGCGTCGGGTGACGTCGACGCCGCGAAGGCCCTGGCGGCCGCACAGTGCGGGGATGTGCTGACCGCCCTGGTCCAGGGGTCGCTCGGCGCCGAGGATCCGATGGACGCCCGCATCACCGAACGCGGACGCTCCCTGTCCGGCGGCCAGCGCCAGCGGCTCGCCCTGGCCCGGTCGCTGCTCACCGACCCGGAGGTACTGGTCCTTGACGAGCCGACCTCCGCCGTCGACTCGCACACCGAGGCACGGATCGCGGAGAGCGTGCGCGAGCTGCGGGCGGGGCGCACGACCGTGCTGTTCACCTCCTCGCCCCTGCTCCTCGACCGCGCGGACCGAGTCGTCCTGGTGCACGACGGCGAGGTCGTGGCGGTCGGCGTACATCGCGAACTCGTCCACCAGGACGCCCGGTACCGGGCGGTCGTGACCCGCGAGACCGACGAGGAGACCGCCCTGAACGGCGTACTCGAAGAGCTCGACGAACTGACAGAAATCGAGGAGACAGCATGATCGGCGTGGCGCCACCGGCGTACGACCCGGCGGCCCCGACGACAGCGAACACGCTGCCCGTCGGAGCCTCCGCGACCGTACGCGCCTACGTGGCCGAACTGTTCCGCCGACACCGCCGCGCCTTCCTGCTCCTCATCACCGTCAACACGGTCGCCGTGCTTGCCTCGATGGTCGGCCCCTGGCTGCTGGGCGGCCTCGTGGAGCGGCTGTCGGACGGCGCGCGTGAACTCCATCTGGAGCTGACCGCCACGCTGTTCGTGGCAGCGCTCGTCGTCCAGGCCGTGTTCGTGCGCGCGGTGCGGCTGCGCGGCGCGATGCTCGGCGAGCGGATGCTGGCCGACCTGCGCGAGGACTTCCTCGTGCGGTCGGTCGGGCTGCCGCCGGGCGTCCTGGAGCGGGCCGGGACCGGCGACCTGCTGTCCCGGATCACGACGGACATCGACCGGCTCGGCAACGCGATGCGCGAGGCCGTGCCCCAGCTCGCGATCGGCGTGGTGTGGACGGCCCTGCTGCTGGGCGGGCTGGTGATCACGGCACCGCCGCTGGCGGCCGCCGTGCTGATCGCCCTTCCGCTGCTGGTCGTCGGCTGCCGCTGGTATTTCCGCCGGGCGCCGTCCGCCTACCGTTCGGAGGCCGCCGGATACGCCACCGTGGCAGCCGCGCTCGCCGAGACCGTGGACGCCGGGCGCACCGTCGAGGCCCACCGGCTCGCCCACCGCCGTATCGAACTGTCCGAGCGCCGGATCAAGCAGTGGACCGCCTGGGAGCGCTACACACTGTGGCTGCGGTCGGTGCTCTTTCCTGTCATCAACGTCACCCATGTCACCGTGCTCGGCTCGGTCCTGATGCTCGGCGGGGTGTTCGCCCTGCAGGGCTGGATCGACGTCGGTCAGCTGACGACCGGTGCGCTGATCGCACAGATGCTCGTGGACCCGGTGAACCTGATCCTGCGCTGGTTCGACGAGCTCCAGGTCGCCGAGGTGTCGCTGGCCCGGCTGGTCGGCGTCCGGGACATCGAACCGGATGCCGGGGATGCCGCGGTGGCCCCCGACGGGCGGAACGTGCACGCGGACCGGGTCCACTTCGGCTACGTCGAGGGCGTGGACGTGCTGCGCAAGGTCTCCCTCGAGGTGGCCCCCGGCACCCGGCTGGCCCTGGTCGGCCCCTCGGGCGCGGGCAAGTCCACCCTGGGCAGACTGCTCGCCGGCGTCTACGCGCCCCGGGACGGCCGGATCACCCTCGGCGGCGCCGAACTCTCCCGGATGCCCGCGGAACGGGTCCGCGAGCACGTGGCCCTCGTCAACCAGGAACACCACGTCTTCGTGGGGGCCCTGCGCGACAACCTGCTGCTCGCCCGGACCGACGCCGACGACGCCGAGCTGTGGGCGGCGCTCGGTGCGGTCGACGCCGACGGCTGGGCTCGTGCGCTCGACGACGGCCTGGACACCGAGGTCGGTTCGGGCGGTCTGGCGCTCACTCCGGCCCAGGCCCAGCAGATCGCGCTGGCCCGCCTGGTGCTGGCCGACCCGCACACGCTGGTTCTGGACGAGGCGACCTCCCTCCTCGACCCGCGCGCGGCCCGGCACCTGGAACGCTCCCTCGCCCGTGTCCTCGACGGCCGCACGGTGATCGCCATCGCCCACCGACTGCACACCGCTCACGACGCGGACGTGATCGCCGTGGTCGAGAACGGCCGCATCAGCGAGCTGGGCAGCCACGACGAGCTGGTCACCGCGGACGGCGCGTACGCGGCGCTGTGGCGGTCCTGGCACGGGTGAGCGAGGGTTCCGCCCGCACCGCGGCCGCGGTGCGGGCGGGCGGACGGCGGCGGGTACGTCCCCGTGCGGGCTGCGCGGAGGCAGGTCCGCTGTGAGCCGTCCGCGGGCCGTCGTGCCCGTGGCGTTGCGCGGTTCCGAAAAGGGGTGGAAGGCTGGAAACCGGCACCGGCTCGGGGAGCGCTCGCGGTGCACGCGGTTCGCCGAAGCGCGCCGCGTGTGGCCCGTACGCCCGCGGCCGGTCGCCGGCCGCGGGGAGGACGTGCCCGCCCTCATCACCTGGAGGTACCCGTGAACAGCGACGACGGATGGGGGGACGACGTCTACCAGCCCGACGGGTCCGAGATCCAGGACGACGCGGGACTGCTCGACGCGGAGGACACCCTGGACAACGACGGTGTCGACGACCCCCTCGACCGGGGCTGGTCCCCTCCCGAGCGGCCCTGGGCGGTGGAGCACAGCGGCGTGACGGCCGCCGAGCGCCGGCAGGGCGAGACGCTGGACCAGCGGCTCGCCGAGGAGCTGCCGGAGCCCGCCGTCCCGGAGGACGACGGCATCGGCGACTGCGAGGGCACCGACGGGGAACTCCTCGACAACGAGGTCGGCTCGGCCCGCTCCGGCCGCCTCGTGGCACCCGACGAAGGAGCACACGAGGACGAGGAGAGCGCGCTGGTCGCCACGGACGTGGGCATTGACGGTGCGGCAGCCTCCGCCGAGGAGGCCGCGGTGCACATCGTCGACGAGGAGACCCTGTCCGGCTGACCCCGCCGTCCCCGCGCCCTCGGGCGCTTCACCGACGCCGTAGGAGGAGCATCCATGCAGCAGGACAAGCACCCGGACTACCACGAGGTCGTCTTCCGTGACCGTGCCGCGGGCTACGCCTTCCTGACCAGGTCCACCGCGACCAGCGATCAGACCATCGAGTGGGACGACGGCGAGACGTACCCGGTGGTGGACGTGGAGATCTCCTCGGAGAGCCACCCCTTCCACACCGGCAGGGCACGGACGGTGGACACCGAGGGCCGCATCGCCCAGTTCGAGCGGCGCTACGGGGGCCGGACGGGCTGAGACCGCCCCGGCGGGCCGGTCAGCTCGTGTGCGGACGCGGTGCTGGTCGGCTGCGGTGCCGGCGGGATTCGAACCCGCGGACGGGACGGGCAGGCCCGCCCGGTCCCCGTCACTCGGCGTGAGAGGGGCCTCGCTCACGCCGATCGCAATGGGCCGCTCTGCCACGGCTCCGCAACCTGCGGGAACTGCGCAGTCCCGCTCCGGGCAGGGTAGAGACAGTGCCCGGCGCAGCGCGAGCCCTTTACCCGGAGCGTGGCGCGGGTCGGCCCCGCCACTCAGATGAAGTTGAGCGCCGCCGCGCAGCCCACTCCCCCGAGCAGCATGAACGCCGGCATCAGTACCTTCAGCTCGACCCAGCTGCCGGCCCTGAACCGCATGAACTTCGGCGGGCCGATCGGGTACCAGCGCTTGCGGCCCAGCGGGATCGGCCACAGGACCGGGCAGCCGGAGACGGTCAGCGCGTCCCCGATGTCGTGCACCAGCGCGCCCAGCACGATCGGCAGCCCGAGCCACAGGTACTCCTGGCCCGGATCTGTGAACAGCCAGTCCGAGCCGTTGCCCGTCTTGTCCAGGATGCCGGCGAGGATCCACGAGCTCGTCGCGGCCAGCAGCCAGACCAGCACGTCGGCGCTGGAACCCCGGGTCGCCCGCCACAGCAGGCCCTCGATGGCCAGCACCATGTGCACGAACAGGAGCGCCAGCACCGCCCAGCGCCCGCCGGTGATCGCCGCCACCGAGGCGCCCGCGCCGATCATCACGGCCCACAGCCAGGTGTGCGTGAGTGTGCGGTGCCCACCGGAGCGGCGTGGGTCGCCCTGCTTCTTCGTGGCCTTGTAGACGGCGTAGGAGAGCTTGTCGACGATCTCGCACAGGCCACGGGAGATCGGTCCGAAGGCGCGCGAGATGGTGGCGGCCTTGTGGTCGAGGTCCGGGGCGAGCGCGGCGCCGGCGCAGATCAGGGCTCCGACCAGGAGGACCGGCCAGGGCATGGTGTGTCCCGTCGCGGCGGCCGCGGCACCGACGCCGAGCCAGGCCGCGGCGCCCGAGAGTGAGTGTGCTGGTCCCATCATCGCCGCTGCCCGCCCCGTTGTTCGTGTGCCGCTGTCCAGTTGACCGGGCGCGCTGACGCTCCGTCGCCGACACAGCGTAGCGTTCGCGATCTTCGTACCCGCATCCGATTCCCCTGTAGGGGAGAAGGGCAGGCAAGATGGGTGGGTGACCCTCATCGATCAGCTGCCGCCGACCGCCGACCCCGACGCCCTCTACGACGCTTTCGAGTCGTGGGCCCAGGAGCGCGGTCTCACGCTCTACCCGCACCAGGAGGAGGCTCTGATCGAAGCGGTCTCCGGTGCCAACGTGATCGTGTCGACGCCCACCGGCTCCGGCAAGAGCATGATCGCGGCGGGCGCCCACTTCGCCGCGCTGGCCCGTGACGAGGTCACCTTCTACACGGCTCCGATCAAGGCGCTCGTCTCGGAGAAGTTCTTCGAGCTGTGCAAGATGTTCGGCACCGAGAACGTCGGCATGCTGACCGGCGACGCGTCCGTCAACGCCGACGCTCCCGTCATCTGCTGCACCGCCGAAGTGCTCGCCTCGATCGCCCTGCGCGACGGAAAGCGCGCGGACGTCGGCCAGGTCGTCATGGACGAGTTCCACTTCTACGCCGAGACGGACCGCGGCTGGGCCTGGCAGATCCCCATCCTGGAACTTCCGCAGGCGCAGTTCATCCTGATGTCGGCCACCCTCGGCGACGTCGCGATGTTCGAGAAGGACCTCACCCGCCGCACCGGCCGGCCGACGTCGGTCGTCCGCTCCGCCACCCGCCCGGTGCCGCTCTCCTACGAATACCGGCTGACTCCGCTCACGGAGACGCTGACCGAGCTGCTGGAGACCAGGCAGGCGCCGGTCTACATCGTGCACTTCACCCAGGCGCAGGCCGTGGAGCGGGCGCAGGCCCTGATGAGCATCAACATGTGCACGCGCGAGGAGAAGGACCAGATCGCCGAGCTGATCGGCAACTTCCGCTTCACCACCAAGTTCGGCCGCAGCCTCTCCCGCTACGTGCGCCACGGCATCGGCGTCCACCACGCGGGCATGCTGCCCAAGTACCGCCGACTGGTGGAGAAGCTCGCGCAGGCCGGACTGCTGAAGGTCATCTGCGGCACGGACACACTCGGCGTGGGCGTCAACGTACCCATCCGGACGGTGCTGTTCACGGCGCTGGCCAAGTACGACGGCACTCGCGTACGCACGCTGCGTGCCCGTGAGTTCCACCAGATCGCCGGCCGTGCCGGACGCGCGGGATTCGACACGGCGGGCTACGTCGTCGCGCAGGCTCCCGAGCACGTGGTGGAGAACGAGAAGGCGCTCGCCAAGGCGGGCGACGACCCGAAGAAGCGCCGGAAGGTCGTCCGCAAGAAGGCGCCCGAGGGTTTCGTCGGGTGGACGGACAGCACCTTCGAGAAGCTCATCACCTCCGACCCGGAGCCGCTGACCTCCCGTTTCCGGGTGACGCACACCATGCTCCTGTCGGTGATCGCCCGGCCCGGCAACGCCTTCGACGCGATGCGGCACCTCCTGGAGGACAACCACGAGCCGCGCAAGCAGCAACTGCGGCACATCCGGCGGGCGATCGCCATCTACCGCTCGCTGCTGGACGGCGGCATCGTCGAGAAGCTCGACACACCGGACGCCGAGGGTCGCATCGTCCGCCTCACGGTCGACCTTCAGCAGGACTTCGCGCTCAACCAGCCGCTGTCCACCTTCGCACTCGCCGCGTTCGAGCTCCTGGACCCCGAGTCGCCGTCCTACGCCCTGGACATGGTGTCCGTGGTGGAGTCCACGCTCGACGACCCGCGGCAGATCCTCGCCGCCCAGCAGAACAAGGCGCGCGGCGAGGCCGTGGCCGCGATGAAGTCGGACGGCGTCGAGTATGAGGAGCGCATGGAGCGACTCCAGGACGTCACCTACCCCAAGCCCCTGGAGGAGTTGCTCTTCCACGCGTACGACACGTACCGCAAGAGCCATCCCTGGGTGGGCGACCACCCCCTGTCCCCGAAGTCCGTCATCCGTGACATGTACGAACGGGCGATGTCCTTCACGGAGTTGGTGTCCCACTACGAGCTGGCCCGCACCGAGGGCATCGTGCTGCGCTACCTCGCGAGCGCCTACAAGGCCCTGGACCACACCGTCCCGGACGACCTCAAGTCCGAGGATCTTCAGGACCTGATCGAGTGGCTCGGCGAGATGGTCCGCCAGGTGGACTCCAGCCTGCTGGACGAGTGGGAGCAGCTCGCGAACCCGGAGGAGATGACCGCCGAGGAGGCCCAGGAGAAGGCCGACCAGGTCAAGCCGGTCACCGCCAACGCCCGCGCCTTCCGCGTCCTGGTCCGCAACGCCATGTTCCGCCGCGTCGAACTCGCCGCCCTGGACCAGGTGCAGCAGCTCGGCGAGCTGGACGCCGAGACCGGCTGGGACGCCGACGCCTGGGGCGAGGCGATGGACAAGTACTGGGACGAGTACGACGATCTCGGCACCGGTCCCGACGCCCGCGGCCCCAAGCTGTTGATGATCGAGGAGGAGCCGCAGAACGGCCTGTGGCGCGTGCGACAGATCTTCGACGACCCGAACGACGATCATGACTGGGGCATCAGCGCGGAGATCGACCTGGCGGCCTCCGATGCCGAAGGCCGTGCGATCGTCCGCGTCACCGACGTCGGCCAGCTGTGAGCACAGGAGAATCCCACCCATGACGAACCCGGCCGTGAGACTCGTCGACCTGCTCGACCTGGAGCAGATCGAGGTCAACATCTTCCGTGGGCTCAGCCCGAACGAATCCCTCCAGCGGGTCTTCGGCGGCCAGGTGGCCGGCCAGGCACTGGTCGCCGCCGGCCGCACCACGGAGGGCGACCGCCCGGTGCACTCGCTGCACGCGTACTTCCTGCGCCCCGGGCGGCCGGGCGTGCCGATCGTGTACCAGGTCGAACGGGTGCGGGACGGGCGGGCGTTCACGACCCGCCGGGTCACCGCGGTGCAGCAGGGCCGCACGATCTTCAATCTCACCGCCTCCTTTCACAAGCCTGAGCAAGGGAGCTTCGAGCACCAGCTGCCGCCGTCCCGCAAGGTCCCGGATCCGGATTCCCTGCCGACGGTCACGGACGAGATCCGGGAGCATCTGGGCGCGCTGCCCGAGCAGTTGGAGCGCATGGCCCGCCGCCAGCCCTTCGACATCCGCTACGTGGACCGGTTGCGCTGGACCATCGAGGAGGTCAAGGACGCCGAGCCGCGCAGCGCGGTGTGGATGCGCGCGGTCGGACCGCTCGGCGACGACCCGCTCGTGCACACCTGCGCACTGACCTACGCCAGCGACATGACCCTCCTGGACGCCGTCCGCATCCCGGTCGAGCCTCTGTGGGGTCCGCGGGGGTTCGACATGGCGTCGCTGGACCACGCCATGTGGTTCCACCGGCCGTTTCGCGCGGACGAGTGGTTCCTGTACGACCAGGAGTCGCCGATCGCCACGGGCGGACGCGGTCTGGCCCGCGGCCGTATCTACGACGTGGAAGGGCGCCTGCTCGTGTCGGTCGTCCAGGAGGGGTTGTTCAGGGCCTTGTAGGCCCTTCAGGCCCTACCGGCCGTTCACGCCTTGCGGGTCGTTCATGCCTTGCAGGCCGGGGGTTGCCGCGGCGGAGCCAACCCAGCAGTTTCCGGGGCGGCTGCGGCTGCGGCTGCCCTGGCAGGGGTCGGCCGTGGTGCGCGGCCGCGGGAACCCGTTCCGTCGCGTGGACCTGTTTCGTCGCCGGACGCGGTGCCGGCCGGTGCTCGCGTGCTTCCTCCACGGCTCGGAGCAGGTCGGCCCGCAGCCAGCCGATCTCGTCCGGGGCGTCCGCCGTCATGATCCGCTCGGCCAGGTGCGCGGCGGGCGAGCCTGGTGTGCCGTGGGCAGGCGGCCTCGGCCTGAAGCGGTTCAGGTGGGAGCGCTCGTAGGGGTCGATGACGAGTTCCGCGATCTGGAGGGGGTCGAGGAAGGCGGCGACCGCCCCGGCCTTCTCCCACGGGTCGCCGGCCTGCCGGAGCAGGAATCCCAGGTGGCGTCCGCGCCAGTTGCGAGCGCGCAGATCCAGCCCGGCGTCCAGCTGTCCGCGCATTCCCTCCGGCATGCGCGCCGTCAGCAGCCGGGTGTTCTTCTCGTCGGCCGCGAACTCCCGTAGCTCCTCGGCCAGATACCGCCAGACCATGGCTCGGTAGCGGTTCAGGTAAAAAGAAACCGGCACCACCAGGCCCAGGCGTGCCAGGCGCGTGAACCTTCCTGGGGACACTTCCATGAGGGCAGCCCCTTCCGTGGTGCCCACAGCCGTCACACGTGTCCGAAGGAACTCCGGGAAGCCTTCGTGTGCGCTGAGCCGGTCGATCTCGGAACGAGTGACGCGACGGCCCCCGCCCCCTTCGTCAGGCACGGTCTGGATGTACCCGAGGTGGACGGCGAGGTCGAACTCGCCTCGCTTGAGCTTCAGTTCCCGAGCCGCACGACTCGGTGCGCAGGAAGGGCGCTGCGATGTGGTGATGGTGTCGACGGACATGGTCGATCTCCCCCGTGGAGTCGAATGCTCACGCTGTGTGCGCTCGCCGTGACAAAAACCGTAGCCGGTTGGACGGGCAACGCGGCGGGCCTGTGGATAACTCCACGAGGGATGTCGAATGTGCAGGTCAGAGGTCTCTTTCCGGGCTTCGCTCGGGCTGTCGGACGTCCACGCCGAGGTGCTCGCCGACCCGATTGACGAGCAGGGTCATCTCGTAGGCGATCTGACCGATGTCCGCTTCCGCCCCGCTGAGCACGCACAGACAGCTGCCGGTGCCCGCCGCGGTGACGAACAGCACCGCGTCGTCGAACTCGACCATCGTCTGCCGCACCCGGCCGGCGCCGAAGTGCCGTCCCGAGCCCTTGGCCAGGCTGTGCAGTCCGGACGAGACGGCGGCCAGGTGCTCCGCGTCCTCCCGGCGAAGACCCGTGCTCGCCCCGGTCACCAAGCCGTCGTTGGACAGGACCAAGGCGTGCCGCACGTGTTCGACGCGCTCGGTCAAGTCGTCCAACAGCCAGCCAAGTCCCTGGTTCTGCCCCATGTTTCCCGTCTCCCCGTGTGACGTCTCCTCCTCGCCGGAGGATCTCTCCGCCAGCCTTCCCCACCACCGGCGCCGGGGCAAGGAGGATAGGGGCATGGCACAGAAGATGACCGACGTGGAATGGCGGGAGTTCGTCTCGTACGGCACCCGCACCGGAAAGCTGTCGACCGTGCGGGCCGACGGGAGCCCGCACCTGATGCCGATCTGGTTCCTGCTCGACGGGGACGAGGTCGTGTTCAACACCGGAAAGACCACCGTGAAGGGACGCAACCTGGCCCGGGACGGCCGGGTCGCCCTGTGCGTGGACGACGACCGGCCGCCCTTCGGCTTCGTGGTCATACAGGGCCGCGCCCAGCTCTCCGAGGATCTCGACGAGGTCAGGCACTGGGCGGGGCGCATCGGGGCGCGGTACATGGGCGAGGAACGGGCGGAGGAGTTCGGCACGCGCAACGGCGTACCTGGCGAACTCCTCGTCCGTGTCTCGATCGACAAGGTCCTGGCGCAGAAGGCGGTCGCCGACTGAGAGCGACCGCCCGGGTCAGCTGACCGAGTCGAGCAGCCGGGCGGTGTGCATCCGCCCGGCGTACTCGACCAGCCGGATCAGCACCTCCTTTCCCGAGTCACGGTCACGGGCGTCGCAGAGCACCACGGGTGTGCCCTGGTCGAGATCGAGAGCGCGCGAGACGTCCTGGGCGCCGTAGGTCCGGGCGTCGGCGAAGCAGTTGACGGCCACCACGAACGGGATGTGCCGGTGCTCGAAGTAGTCGACCGCGGGGAAGCAGTCCTCCAGTCGGCGGGTGTCGGCGAGGACCACCGCGCCGAGGGCACCCTGTGACAGTTCGTCCCACAGGAACCAGAAGCGGTCCTGGCCCGGCGTGCCGAAGAGGTAGAGGGACAGGCCGGAGCGGATGGTGATGCGGCCGAAGTCCATGGCGACCGTCGTGGTGACCTTCTGGTCCACGCCGTCGGTGTCGTCCACCAACTGACCTGCCTCACTCAGCAGTTCCTCGGTGCGTAGCGGCCGGATCTCGCTGACCGCGCCCACCAGGGTGGTCTTGCCCACGCCGAACCCGCCGGCGACCAGTATCTTCAGCGCCAGCGCGGCCGTCTCGCCGTCCTGGGCGTCGGAGTCATCGGAGACCATCGATCACTTCTCTCGGGAGGGCCGGCAAACGGTTGGCGTCAGAGGGTGTGTGCATGGGGACAACTGCGGCTTCTTTCCGAGGGATCCGGTTCTCGACTTTCATCTACAACGCTCGCAGTCCCTCGATCACCTCGCGCAGAATCCGCTCGTCGGGCAGCTGCGCGGGCGGCACCGGACGGCTGACGGTCACCCAGCCGAGTTCGAGCAGGTCGCCGAGGAGCACCCGGACCACGCCCACGGGCAGGTCGGCGCCCGCCGCGAGTTCCGCGACCGACTGCGTCTCCGGACGGCACAGGTCGATCAGGGCCCGGTGCTCCGGCCCCAGAGCGGTGTCGTCGTCGAAGCCGGGCGCCCCCGCGTCCAGCGTGACGAGGGCGATCAGGTCGAAGCGCACCCCGGTGGGGCCGGGTGTGGTGCGTCCGCCCGTCATCGCGTACGGCCGGACGAGTGGCCCGGCCTCGCCGTCGTACCACTGGCTGCCCTGCTCCCGCAGGGCGCCCGTCATGTCCTCGGTCATCTGCGTGGACCGCCTTCTCGCCTCATCCGGCGGCGGGCGGCCGCGCGCCGACGCGGGTGGGCGTGTACAGGTGCTCGCCGACGCGCTTGACCAGTCGTGCCATCTCATAGGCGACGAGGCCTATGTCGGCGGTCACGGCGGTGAGGACGGCGAGGCAGGAGCCGTCGCCCGCGGCGGCCACGAACAGGAAGCCGTCGTCCATCTCCACCATGGTCTGGCGCACGCCTCCGACACCGAAGTGCCGGCCGGTGCCCTTGGCCAGACTGTGGAAACCGGAGGCGACGGCGGCGAGGTGTTCGGCGTCCTCACGCCTCAGGTCGGTCGACGCGCCCACGGCGAGCCCGTCGTTGGACAGCACCACGGCGTGTCGTACCGCGCTCACGCGCACCACCAGGTCGTCCAGCAGCCAGTCGAGTTCGCCGGACCGCTGTGCGGCTCTCATGCTCGGGTCCTGGATCATTCGGGGTCTCCTTCGCTGCTGCTGTCACTGCCGGCCGGGGGATCCGGGGCGTCGCCGCGGCCGGGCTGCCTGCCGCCGCCGCGGGCCCAGCCTTCGCGGTACGCCGCCATGCGGTCCCGTACGAGTTCGGGGGTGCGTTGGTCGTCGCTCCGGGTGGCGGAGGCGTGGGCCGGCTCCTCGGAGCGCCGCTCACGCAGCTGAGGGGCGAGGTTCGCCTGCCGTACCCGGCGCGGAAGGTCGTCCGAGTCCTCGGCGGCGTCGTCCGGCGGACGGTGCAGACGCAAGGCGGTGACTCCGGGGGGTGGGGTGTCGGTCGTGGCCCGGGCCGCGGCCGGTGCCGGTACCGGTGCGACCAGTTCGGGCCGGTCGGCCGGGGCCGGGACGGACTCGTGGTGCTGTGTGGTGGCGGCCACGCGCGCGAACTCGTGTTCCGCGGGTCGCTCCGCGTCCTCCTCGCGACGGGCAGGCCGTTGTGCCGCGCCGGCGTGGAGCAGGGCTGTGGGCAGCAGAACGACCGCCGTGGTGCCGCCGTAGGGCGAGGTGCGCAGGTGGACCTTGATGCCGTGCCGGGCGGCGAGCCTGCTGACCACGAAGAGGCCGAGCCGGTCGCTGTCGAACAGGTCGAGTGTCTCGGACTGCTCGATGCGTCGGTTGGCCTCGGCGAGGGTGTCCTTGCCCATGCCCAGTCCTCGGTCCTCGACCTCCACGGCGTAGCCGTTGCCGACGGGCTCGCCGGTGACGCGCACGCGTGTGTGGGGCGGCGAGAACTGGGCGGCGTTCTCGATGATCTCGGCCAAAAGGTGGGTGAGGTCGGCGACGGCCGCGCCGACCACGGACGCGTCGGGGAGTTGTCGTACCTCCACGCGCGCGTAGTCCTCGACTTCGGAGACGGCCGCGCGGACCACGTTCGTCAGGGAGACCGGCATGCGCCACGCGCGGCCGGGGGCCGCACCGGAGAGGATGATCAGGCTCTCGGCGTGGCGCCGCATGCGGGTGGTGAGGTGGTCGAGCCGGAACAGGTCGCTGAGCTCGTTCGGGTCGTCGGACCGGCGTTCCATGCTGTCGAGGAGGCTCAGCTGGCGGTGGACGAGGACCTGGCTGCGGCGGGCGAGGTTGACGAAGACTCCTGAGATGCCGCTGGCGAGCTCCGCACGTTCCACCGCGGCCCGCAGCGCGGCACGGTGCACGGTGCTCAGGGCCTCGGCGACCTGGCCGGTCTCGTCCTCCGCGGGCGGTCCGGGCGGGGCCTCGGCCTGCACGTCGATCTCCTCGCCCGCGCGCAGCTTCCCCATGGCTTCGGGAAGTTTGCGGCGGGCAATCTCCAGCGCGCTGTTGCGCAGGCTCACCAGCTCGATGACCAGCCCGCGGCCGATGCGTACGGAGATGACGAGGGAGGCGGCGACGGCGACGAGGCCGAGGAGTACCGCGGCGCCTGCGGGAGTGAGCAGACCCCGGGTGAACGGGTCGGCCCGGTCGGCGACATCGCGTCCCGCTTCCTCCTCGATGGTCCGCATGCCGTCCTGCACGCGCGCGTGCGCACCGCTCCAGGCGGCTTCCGGTGCCGCGTCGATCGCGCGGGCGCCCGCGCCGACGGCGAGGATCTTGTCCTCGGTGGCGCCCACGGTGGCGTAGGCGCCGCCGCCGGCGAGGTGGTGCCAGGCGGCGCGCTCGGAGCCCCGCAGGTCGGCGACCGCGGACTCGGTGAGGGCGCGGCGCGTGTCGACGGCTCCGGTGAACAACCGCAGCCGCTCGCCCGAGAGGCCCCCGGTCAGGCGCGCGCTGGCGAGGACCACGTCCTCCTGGGCCAGTGCCTCTCCCGCGCGGGAGAACTCGAGCAGCACGCGCGCGTCGGAGCCGAGTTCGGCGTCCTGGATGCCGGTGAGGGCGCCGCCCACCGCGAAGGCGCTCCCGATGGTCTTCGTGTACCGGCCGTAGGTCTCGTCCCAGTCCGCGCGGCGGTCGAGCACGGCCGTGCGCAGTGACCGCAGTTGTTCGGTGCCGGTGACGAACGCTTCGAGCCGCCGGGCCACTCCGGCGGGCAGTTCCTCGCTGTCGGCGACGGTGTTGGCGTCCCCGAGCCGCAGTGCGGCCACCGCGCGGTCGGTGCGTTCCGCGAGCTTCTTCAGGTCGCCGTTCTGCCCGGCCGACGGGTCGGTCGCGTAGCGGACGGCGGCCGCCCGTTCGGCCTGGAGCGCGGTCACGGCCACGGCGACGGGGGCCCGGATTCCGGCGTCCACGCGCTGCAACTGCCGCAGGCGGGCGACGTCCTGGGCGGTGGTGACGGTGGCGTACGCCCACAGGGCGAGCAGGGAGACCACCGGCACCATGAGCAGGCAGACGATCTTCGCGCGGACGGTCCGCGGGCGCATCATCCGGCGTCCCGCGCGCGGGGGCGCGTCCTCCGGTATCGCGCCCGCGGATTCGTCCGGGCCTTCGTCGGCCGGCGGTCCGGCATGCGCGCGGCGGCCGCGCGCGGGGGTGTGGAGCGGCGTCTCGGCGCCGGCTGTGGGGGTCCTACGCGGTGTACGCATGGCCTCCTCGCTCGGGAGTGGTTCGGGAGGTGCCGTCCGGGCAGTGCGGGGTCCGGGGCCGCTAGTGGGCCGCGCCCTCGATCGGCCGCTGGGCGGAGGCGGTGGCCCGGCGCTCCCCCGAGGTCGGCGACAGCGCGACGAAGGCCGAGGTCAGGAAGAGGTAGGACCCGAGGCCCACGGCGAGGGGGAAGATGAACTGCATCGCCGTGGCCCCGGGCAGGGCCGCCCCGGAGGGCTCGACGCGCACACTCACCGCGAACATCCCGGTGTAGTGCATGCTGCTCACGGCCGCCCCCATGATGAGCGAGGCGAGGGTGACGGCGACGGGCGACTTGATGTTGAGGGCCGCCCACAGGGCCGCTGTCGCCGCGACGACGGCGATCAGGACGGAGAGTCCGACGAGCACCGGATCGTAGGTGACGGCGCCGTGAAGCCGTACCGCGGCCATGCCCAGGTAGTGCATGCTCGCGACGCCGAGCCCGGTGGTGAGTCCGCCGAGGAAGAGCGCGCGGGTGCGGTCACGGCTGTAGCCGACGGCGAAGACGCCGGCACAGACGACGATCATGGCGACGAGGAGGCTCGCGATCGTGAGCGGCACGTCGTAGCGGATGTCGGTGCCGCCGGCGCTGAAGCCGAGCATGGCCACGAAGTGCATGGTCCAGATGCCGGTGCCGATCGCGGAGGCCGCGGTGACGAGCCAGTTGCGGCGCGAGCGCCCGGTGGCGCCGAGCGCGCGGACGGTGCAGCGCAGCCCGAGTGCGGCGCCTATGCAGGCCATCGCGTACGACAGCGCGGGGGTCAGCCACCCCAGGGCGGCGTGGTCCAGGTGTCCCATGGCTCCGGGACGCTAGTCCGGGCAGGGGCGCACAAAGAGGGCGCATTTCGAAAGGTGTTGCAATCTGGCGCAGAGGTGTACCTGAACGATCGCGTGGCGCTCGAACGTGTGCGCCCGGGCGCCATCCGTGTCGGTGAGGGATCATGCGGAACATGAGCGACCACCACACACACGTCCAGGAGTTCTTCGCCGCGCGTGCCGCCGACTGGGACAGCCGGTTCCCCGACGACGGTCCGGTCTACGCCGCCGCGGTCGCCGACCTGGGACTGCGCGAGGGCGATCGCGTGCTCGACGCGGGCTGCGGCACGGGACGGGCCCTGACGTCGCTGCGCGCGGCCGTGGGGGCTTCGGGAGTGGTCGTCGGGGCCGATCTGACCCCTGACATGCTGCAGGCCGCCGTACGGGCCGGACGGGACCGGGACGGGCGGTTGCTGCTCGCCGACGTGACCGCGCTGCCGCTGCGTTCGCGGTCACTGGACGCGGTGTTCGGAGCGGGCCTCATCTCGCACCTGCCCGATCCCGCCGAGAACCTGCGGGAGTTGGCGCGCGTGGTGCGCCCCGGCGGCACGCTGGCCCTGTTCCACCCCATCGGCAGGGCGGCGCTCGCCGCACGCCAGGGCCGGCGGATCACCCCGGACGATCTGCGTGCGGAGCCTGTCCTCCGTCCTCTGCTGGCCGGTTCCGGGTGGCGCCTGACCTCGTACGTCGACCGGGACGACCGGTTCCTGGCTCTGGCCGTCCGCGAGGGCTGACGCCGCCCGCCCGAACCGACGCCTCAGCCCTGTCCGGCGATCACCGCCACGAAGGCGTCGGGGTTGTCGAACATGACGTTGTGACCGGCGCCGGGCACGGTCACCACGCGTACACCCGCGGCCTCCAGGTCCTTCCTTCCGTCGAGGCCACCGCTGCACTCGCCCTGCAGGTAGGCCCGGTCGACCGACAGCGTTTCCAGGATCGTGCGCATGACGGGGTCCGATCCGCGCCCTCTTCAGCACGCGCGCGTATCCGCCGTCGACGAACGCGTCCTCGTCGTAGGAGGCGATATCGCTGCTCGGGTCCGGGCCCGGGCGGCGGGGAGGCGTCGAGGTTGGCCTCCGTGAGGACGAGCCGCGAGACCAGGTCCGGCCGACGATGGGCGAGCACGGGGGCGACCGTGCCGCCCATGCTGTGCCCGATGAGCTCCGCGCCTGCCACGTCGGCCGCGTCCAGTGCCGCCGCCAGGGCGTCAGGCGTGGTTCTCCAGCCCCTTGCCGTCGAACTCGGCCTGCCTCATGCTGCCCCTCTCGCCCACGACATCGGGGCTCACTCGCCGGAGATGATCGCTGACGGGCCGGTGCGGCGTACCGGGCAGCCCTGCACTCCCGGAACCGGGCGGGTGCCCAGGTCCTCCAGTCGGTAGCCGTCCGGGTAGCCCTTGATCTCCCAGTTGTGGCGCGCGTGGTGTGGTGAGCGCCGCGGCGGCAGCAGCCGGACGGCTCTGCCGCGAAGCCGGACCGCGCGGCGGACGCCCGCGCGGGTGGCGGCGCTGGGAGGCGGGTAGCGGAAGGCCTTCAGGAGCGAGTCGTCGAGCAGGGCGAGCGTCGTGGTGCGCAGGAGCGGCGCGAGGGGGCGCGGGTACCAGGAGGCCATCAGGTCGAGTGTGGCGTCGGAGACCCGTCGTGCCTGCGGGTCCCAGGCGAAGTGGGCCTCTTCGTAGGCGTCGAGGCATGCCTCGAACTCCTCGTAGGTCTCCGGTACGTCCTTGATGCCCATGTGCCGTCCCAGTGTGCGGTGGTGGACGGTGGAGGCGACGATCTCGTGACGCGACAGCCGACGCCAGCCATAGGCTTCGATCCAGCGCTTGGGCATCACGACGAACGTGCAGAGCACGTACCGCATGTCGTCGTTGCCGATGTCGTAGCTGCGGTGCATCTGGTTGATGCGACGGATAGCCGTCCGGCCCTGCTCGCTGACGAAACCGTGCTCGACCACGGCGTCGAGAAGCAGCGAGGTGTCGTCGTACCGCTTCTGTGTCCGGTCCGTGAGCTCCGCCGTCTCCGCGAGCAGTCGCCCTATGCTCGGCACGGCGTACGTGCGGTACAGGGCCAGTTCCAGGGCGCGGGTGAAGTCCCAGGGAAACTCGTACGCCACGGAGAGCCGGTAGACCTCGGTGGCGTCCTTCTCCGGGTCCATCGTCCGAATCTGCGCGAGCCGCTCGAAGCGCTTCACCGCGCCGTCCCCCTTCTGTCGCCGAAGCTCCAACTCTACGTTGGGTAGCGGAAGATGAACGGTCAGCCATGGCAACCACACAGGGGGAAGGTGGTCAGCATGTTCGACAGGATCCGCAAGTCCGGTGCCAGATTCGTCCATGCCCTGCGCGCCGAGACGGACACCGGCCGGGACACCCGCTCGCACAACCTGTTCGAAGCCGCCGCCGCGTATGTGTCGGCCTGCGCGGAGGACGACCAGGAGCGGATCGACGAGACCGCCGGCTGGGTGTCGCCGGAGGCGCTGTCCTTCGGGGTGAACGAGTTGGCATGCCGGGCCGTCATCGCGCTCGCCCGGGAGCGCGACGAGTCGCCGCGGACGGTGGCGCGCGCACTTCTGGGGCTTCCGGTGGCCTGACGCGCGTGCCTTGGCGGTCGTTTCGCCCCGTCCGGCCGGAAAACTGCAGCTCCGGTGTGCCGGGGAGTCGTGACAAGCGCCTTCCGGGCGCACTAGGGTGCGCGCCGTTGGACGAACCGATGGGGAGGCTGGGATGGCCGGGACGGACGAGGACGCCGTCGCCGCCGCGGACGACGCGCTCTATGTGCTGACGGCGGTGCTGCTGACGCCGGCGAAGTTCCCGAGCGTGCTGGGCGACGACTATCCGGAGGCCTGCGCGACGCTCGGTCTCGCGCCGCTGGCCGACGGGTACGGCCTGGTGCTCGGCCAGGACGGCGAGGGCGCCCGGTGGACGGTCGTCGTCGACGACGTGTCGCTGGTCGCCGTCGCCATCGCGTCCTGGGACTGCGGCATGGAGCACGATCTGTCGCCCGACGAACGCACGGTCGTCGCCGCCCTGCCGGGCTGGCCGCTCGCGGTCGCCGTCGCGGCACCGGGCGTGCCGGCGCCGCACGACCCCGACCCCGACGTCGCGGAGGGCCCGTCGCTGACGCCTCCGGACACCACCGTCTGGGGGTCGGCCCAGCGGCGACTGGGCGCCGACGAGATCGCCCTCCAGTGGGCGGTCTGGCGTGAGCAGATCGACGACGCGGCCTTCCAGAACCGCGGCGACGACCTCGGCGACGGGAACTCCGGCACCGCGGACGACGACGAGCCGTCCGAGAGCACCGGTGGCGCCCGGGAAGCCGGGAAGGACGGACGCGCGGGGCACGGCGGCATCCGGCGTGTCCTCGCGGAGGCCCGCGCCTACGTGGACGCGCCTCCTCCCCTCGGTCGCGTCCGGTCTTCCTTCGCTCCCGGGGACGCGCGGACGCTGCGTGCCGACGGTCCCGGCTGGTCACTCGTGGCCAGGACCGACGACATCGCGTTCGTCCTGCTCGACGACGAGCCCGGCGAGGTCCTGCCGGTGGGCCGGGGCCCAGAGCTGCCGGGTCTCCTGGAGGCGCTCGACAAGATGGCCGTACGCCCGCTCTGAGCCGGGCCGGGCGGCGTCGGGTTCGCGGCTGATCTCCTGAGCGCCGTGGGGCGTCCGCCCGCCCGCGGACCATGCCGGTCGGCAGGTCCGCGAGCGGCTCCATGGTGGAATCCGGCGCACTGGTCGGCTCGGCCCGAGCCGACGCGGTGGTGCGTCAGCGGCCCAGCTCCTTTCGCGAGACGCGGCGCAGCCTGCGCCGCTGTGAGGGGTCCAGCGTGAGGTACGCGGCCGCAGGGACTCCCAGGACGATCAGGAGCGCGGCCCACCAGGGCAGCCAGATCAGCAGGATGAGCCCGACCGCCACACCTCCTGCGGCGATCTTCGCCTTCTTCGACATGTGCGTCGCCTCCTCCGCGGCCAGTGCCGCTCTCTGTCCAGAAAAACGGGTCCGCGCCTCTCGCGGTTCCGAACCGCGACCCTGAGACGCCCCTGAGACATCCCCGACGCGCGCCCCTACTCCCTCCGCAGGAGGTCGCCCGCCTGGTGCATGTGCTGCAGAGCCTGTCGGTAGGAGTCGACGAGCCCGTCTCCGCGTAAGGGATATCCAACTCCCGGCAGTGTGCGCGCACCAGTGGCCGGACGAGCCGCAGATGGGGGCGGGGCATGCTGGGAAGGAGGTGGCGCTCGATCTGGTGGTCGAGGCCGCCGAGAACCCAGTCGGTCACCGCACAGCCGCGAATGTTGCGCGAGGTGAGAACCTGCCGGCGCAGATGGCCCAACGGTTCGCCGCTGCAACCCCCGTGTGCGGCCGGGGCAGCACCGCTCGGAGAGCGGGCTGACGACACCCCCACAAAGAGTGGCACAGGTCACTTTCCTGCCTTGCCAGGTGGGGCGCGGCAGTGCTGTACCCTCGGCGGCCGACCTGGTAGTCAAATTTGAGGAATCGGCATCTCTGTGCAGATGATTTCCCCGGCACCATCGACCCAGATTCCCGAACTGGCTCGCTGTTGCGCCCTGTTCGTGCCCGGCGATCCGGCTCGCACCGGCCGTGTCGCCTTCTGGCGGCCCGACGGCGATGCCCCTCCCGCCCTGGCGGCGGGGACCGTCGAAGACCTCGCCGTCGCCCTGCCCGGCGACGACGGTGTCGAACTGGTGACCGTGCCGGCCCTCCTGCTGCCGGTGCGCGACGCGCTGCCGGCCCTCACGCGCGCGCGTGCCTGCGAACACGCACACCGCGCGTCCGCGTTCTGGGGCGCGGCCGCCGTGCTGGCCCTGCACCTCACGGCACGCGGCCTGCTGTTGCCCGGCCTCTCCCCGAGCGACCACGACGCCTGGCGCACAGGCCCTCTGAGGACGGCGGACGTGGAACACATCCGCCGGCTCGCCGCCGCGATGCCGCCCGAGGCGCACGCCGTGCCCCTGGACGGCGTCCGGCCCCTGCGCCTGCCCGACCCGGAGCGGCTGTTGCGCGCCTTCCTGGACGCGGTCGCCGACACGCTGCCCCGCTCTCCCGCGGCCCCCCTGGCGACCGGCGGGACCGCCTACGCGGCGCCGGAACCGCAGCACCTGCCCGAGCAGCGCCCGTGGGCCGCCGACGTCGCCGCGGGCCACGACGCGGGCGTACGGCTCTCGCTGCGGATCGAGGCACCCGGTCTGACCGAGGCTCGGGACGACACGGTGCTGCCGTTCCGGGCCGTGCTGCAGGTGCACAGCGTGAGCGACCCGACGCTCGTCGCGGACGCCGTCGAGGTGTGGACGGGTTCCGGCACGGCGGGCGAGGTGTTCGGCGCGGGTGAGCGGATGGACGCCCTGCTCGCGCTCCGCCGCGCCGCCCGGGCCTGGCCGCCGCTCGCGCCGCTGCTCTCGGCGTCCGTGCCCGACGCCCTCGAACTCGCCGACGAGGAGGTCACCGAACTCCTCGGGGAGGGGGCCCGCAGCCTCCTCGGCGCCGGAGTCGAGGTGCACTGGCCGAAGGGACTGGCCCGCGGGTTCACCGCCAGCGCGGTGGTCGGTCCGCCGGACGAGAAGACGGGGCCCTTCAAGGTCTCGGCGGCCACTCCGTCGTTCCTGTCCGCCGACGCGCTGCTCGCCTTCGACTGGCGGTTCGCGCTGGGCGGCCGGCGGCTCACCCGGGAAGAACTCGACCGGCTCGCCGAGGCCGACCGGCCCGTCGTGCGCCTGCACGACCAGTGGGTCCTGGTCGACCCCGAGGAAGTGCGCCGCGCCCGCGCCCGGCAGGACCGCAAGGTGACGCCCATCGACGCCCTGAGCGCCGCTCTGACGGGCTCCACGGAGGTGGACGGCCGCAGGGTCGACGTCCATCCCACGGGCTGGCTGGCGGCTCTTCGGGAGCGCCTCGCGGACCCCGAGGCGCAGGAGCCCGTCGCACAGCCCGCCGCGCTCGCCGCCACGCTGCGGGACTACCAGCGGCGGGGCCTGAGCTGGCTGGCCCGGACGACGTCGCTGGGGCTGGGCTGCTGTCTCGCCGACGACATGGGACTCGGCAAGACCATCACCCTGATCGCGTTGCATCTGCACCGGCAGATGGACGCCGAGTCCGCCGGTCCCACGCTCGTCGTGTGCCCGACGTCCCTGATGGGCAACTGGCAGCGCGAGATCGAGAGGTTCGCGCCCGGCACCCCCGTGCGCCGATTCCACGGGGCGCGCCGCAGCCTGGACGACCTGGCCGACGGGGAGTTCGTCCTCACCACGTACGGCACGATGCGCCTGGACGCCCGCCGGCTCGGCGAGGTGCCGTGGGGCATGGTCGTGGCGGACGAGGCCCAACATGTGAAGAACCCGTTCTCGGCGACCGCCAGGCAGCTGCGCTCGATCGGCGCACGCGCACGCGTGGCGCTCACCGGCACGCCGGTGGAGAACAACCTGTCGGAGCTGTGGGCGATCCTCGACTGGACGACTCCGGGTCTGCTGGGCCGGCTCGGCAGCTTCCGCACGCGGTACGCGCAGCCCGTCGAGGGCCGTCAGGACCCGGCAGCCGCGGAGCGGCTCGCCCGGCTCGTACGGCCCTTCCTGCTGCGTCGCCGCAAGTCCGATCCGGGAATCGCCCCGGAACTGCCGCCGAAGACCGAGACCGACCGTGCCGTGTCACTCACACCGGAACAGGCAGGCCTGTACGAGGCGGTGGTGCGCGAGACCCTCGCTGAGATCGCCGGCGCCGACGACATGGCCCGGCGCGGGCTGATCGTGAAGCTGCTGACGAGCCTGAAGCAGATCTGCAACCACCCGGCGCAGTTCCTCAAGGAGGAGAGGCCGACGATCGCCGGACGCTCCGGGAAGCTGGAGCTGCTGGACGAACTCCTGGACACCATCCTCTCCGAGGGGGCGAGCGTCCTCGTCTTCACGCAGTACGTGCAGATGGCCCGGATCGTCGAGCGACACCTGGCGGCCCGCGGCACGCCCTCGCAGTTCCTGCACGGCGGGACGCCCGTTCCCCGGCGGGAGGCGATGGTGCGGCGCTTCCAGGACGGTGAGGTCCCCGTCTTCCTGCTGTCGTTGAAGGCCGCGGGCACGGGCCTGAACCTCACCCGGGCCGAGCACGTCGTGCACTACGACCGCTGGTGGAACCCCGCGGTCGAGGCGCAGGCCACCGACCGCGCGTACCGCATCGGCCAGACCCGGCCCGTGCAGGTGCACCGGCTGATCACCGAGGGGACCATCGAGGACCGCATCGCCGACATGCTCGACCGGAAGCGGCAGTTGGCCGACGCCGTGCTCGGCGCGGGTGAGGCGGCACTCACGGAACTGACGGACAAGGAGCTGGCCGAGCTGGTCGAACTGCGAGGGGGCGCACGATGAACGCGTACGACCGTGACACGGAGCGCACGTTCGCCGCGCTGCCTCCCGCGCGCGTAAGGGGCTTCGCGCAGACGTGGTGGGGTTTGGCCTGGCTCAAGGCCCTGGAGGACACGGCACTGGACTCGGCGCAGGTGAAGGCGGGGCGCCGACTCGCGCGCGCGGGAGCCGTCGGCGCGGTGTCTGTGCGCCCGGGACGCATCATCGCGGTGGTACAGGACAGCGACGGCACCGCACACCGGGCCGACGTGCTGCTGGCGGAGCTGTCGGACGAGCAGTGGGAGCGCTTCCTCGACATGGCCGTCGAGCGTGCCGGGCACGTGGCGGCGCTGCTGGACCGCGACATGCCGCCCCACCTGGTCGAGGACGCGGCTGCGGCCGGCATCGAACTGCTGCCGGGCGTCGGCGATCTGGAGCCGGAGTGCGACTGCGACGCCTGGGACCACTGCGGACACACCGCGGCCCTGTGCCACCAGGTGGCGCGCCTGCTGGACGAGGATCCCTTCGTGCTGCTGCTGATGCGGGGCCGTTCCGAACGCGCCCTGCTGGACGCCCTCCAGAAGCGCAGCGCCGCGCCCGCCACGGTGGTCGCCGAACCGGCGGGCGTGGATGCCGCGCAGGCGTACGCCGCCGGGGAAGTCCTGCCGCCGCTGCCCGCTCCGCCCGGACTGCCCGAGGAGCCGGGCGTGCCGTCGGCCCTGGACACCGAGACCCCGCCCGCGCCCGGGATCGATCCGGCGGCCCTGGAGTTCCTGGCCGCCCGGACGGCAGTGGAGGCCCACCGCCTGCTCGGCGAGGCTCTACGGACCGGTCCCGGATCGCCTGTCGTCCAAGCGGAGCTGACGACGGCTCAAGATGCCGTCCGCCTCGCTGCGGGCGCCCCCGCCAAGGCCGTTCTGGACCGGCTGGCCGACGGGTCGGGACGCGGCCGGGAGCAGCTGGCCCTGGCCGTGCGGGCCTGGGGGCACGGGGGCCCTGCCGCGCTGGCGGTGTGCGAGGAGGAGTGGACCGTGGAAGGCGAAACGCTCGCACGCGTGCGTGCCGCCCTGGACTCGGCCTGGGACGAGGACGAACGGCCGACGCTGCGGGCGCAGGCCAACCGGTGGACGGTCGTCGACGCGCCCAGCCAGGTGCGTCTGGGGCGCGACGGCCGTTGGTGGCCGTATCGGAAGGAGGGCGGTCGCTGGGTGCCCGTCGGCGGGGCCGCCCAGGATCCCGCGACCGCGCTGGCTTCGGCGGAGGACGGCCCCGAGGAGGAAACCTCCTGAGCGAGATGGAGGGCGTCGCGCGCGTGAGCCCACGGCCCGCTCGCCCTCCGGTCGGGCCGTCCGTGCGGCCAGCACACGGCGCCCGACGTCGGTCCGCGGAGCCGCCGGTCTGCGGCGGGCGTCCATCTGCGGTGACGTCGGTGCGCGGCTGGCGCGGATTCCGGCTAGGGAAGGACGTCGCCGAGTGACGGGATCAGCGATTCGAAGTCGCTGGGGAAGTCGCTCGGCAGCTCGGTGGGGAACTGCGAGGGCAGATCGGTCGGCAGACTGCTGGGCAGCTCGGTCGGGAGACTGAAGGACGGCGAGGCGGCGCCGCTCGTGCCCGCGCTGCTCTCGGGGGGTGCCTTCTCGTCCGGCGAGTCACTGTTGCCCGACGCCATGAGGACCACCGCGGCGACGGCCACCGCGGCCGCGATCACGGCCAGGATGACGAACAACGGGTTTCGGCGTCTTGCCGGGCCGCCGGACGGCCCGCCCGGTGCGCCGGTGGGAGTCATCGGCTGGGTCGACGAGAAACCACCGTGTGAGGAGCCCTCGTACGAAGCCGAACCTCCGTACGGGGTCGGTCCATTGTGGCCGAAGCCTTCGGGAGGCGGTCCGAAACCGTCGCCCGGAGGCGGCGTGTCACCCGGTGGCCCGGGCGGCTGAGGCGGTACGGGCGGCATGGCCATAGCGACCAGAGTCGCCTCGAAGCGGTCACGGGCGCGAGCCCCGCGCGGAAGTTGATGCGGCCCCATGCCCTGGACCGCATGATTCCGGAACATTCCGCGCGGGATCGCTCAGAAGCCGAGGCCACTCAGAAACCGAGGTCACTGAGACCCCGAGGTCACTCGGATGCCGAGCACCCTCAGAAACCGAGGCACGCGCGTGCGGTCAGCCGCGCGCCCCCAGCAGGTGGTCCATCGCCAGCTGGTCGAGCCGCTCGAAGCCCATGCCGCGCGCGGCGGCCGACTCCACGTCGAAGTCCTCGAAGGCGCCGCGGTCGGCGAGAAGGGACTTCAGGCCGTCGGCCGCGGTGGGCTGGGCCAGCTCGTCCAGACGCGAGGTGCGCAGGGCCTCCTGGACCTCCGGGTCGGCACGGAAGGCGGCCGCGCGGTCCTTGAGGATGAGGTAGTTGCGCATGCAGCCCGCGGCCGACGCCCACACGCCGTCGAGGTCCTCGGTCCGCGGCGGCTTGAAGTCGAAGTGCAGGGGGCCGTCGTAACCGGCGTTCTCCAGGAGGTCGACCAGCCAGAAGGCTGCACGCAGGTCGCCGCCGCCGAAGCGCAGGTCCTGGTCGTACTTGATGCCGGACTGCCCGTTGAGGTCGATGTGGAAGAGCTTGCCCGCCCACAGGGCCTGCGCGATGCCGTGCGGGAAGTTCAGGCCGGCCATCTGCTCGTGGCCCACCTCCGGGTTGACGCCGTACAGCTCGGGACGCTCAAGGCGCTCGATGAACGCCAGCGCGTGGCCGACCGTGGGCAGCAGGATGTCGCCGCGCGGCTCGTTCGGCTTGGGCTCGATGGCGAAGCGCAGGTCGTAACCCTGCTCGGTCACGTACTCACCGAGGAGGTCGAAGCCCTCCTTCATGCGGTCCAGCGCGACGCGTACGTCCTTGGCGGCGCCGGACTCGGCACCCTCGCGCCCGCCCCAGGCGACGTAGGTCTTGGCGCCCAGCTCGGCCGCCAGGTCGATGTTCCGGATCGTCTTGCGCAGGGCGTAGCGGCGTACGTCGCGGTCGTTCGCGGTGAACGCGCCGTCCTTGAAGACGGGGTGCGTGAAGAGGTTGGTGGTGGCCATCGGCACCTTCATGCCGGTCGCGTCGAGGGCCTCCCGGAAGCGCTTGATGTGCGCCTCGCGCTCGGTGTCCGAGGACCCGAAGGGGATCAGGTCGTCGTCGTGGAAGGTCACGCCGTGTGCGCCGAGCTCGGCCAGGCGCTGCACCGTCTCGACCGGGTCGAGGGCACGCCGCGTGGCGTCGCCGAACGGGTCCCTTCCCTGCCAGCCGACGGTCCACAGGCCGAAGGTGAACCTGTCCTCAGGGGTGGGCTGGTAGTTCATGCCGCGGCTCCTTGCGTGCTGAGACTATTTCGTCATGGCCGTTTACAAATTAGTATGCGAACGCATCTCTGGGAAGACAGACCCCGCAGAGCCGCGGAAAAATTTAGGGAGAGCCCGATGTCAGCAGCCGAGGGTCCGCTCGTCGTCGGCGTGGACACGTCCACGCAGTCCACGAAGGCGCTGGTCGTCGACGTGGCGACCGGACAGGTCGTCGCGAGCGGTCAGGCGCCGCACACCGTGTCCTCCGGGGCGGGACGCGAGAGCGACCCGCGTCAGTGGTGGGACGCCCTGTGCGAGGCCCTGCGTCAGTGCGGGGACGCGGCGCGCGAGGCGGCCGCGGTGTCCATCGGCGGACAGCAGCACGGGCTCGTCACGCTCGACGCGCAGGGCGAGCCGGTCCGCCCGGCCCTGCTGTGGAACGACGTGCGCTCGGCGCCCCAGGCCCGGCGACTGACCGAGGAGCTGGGCGGCGCGAAGTTCTGGGCCGAGCGCACCGGCTCCGTGCCGGCCGCGTCCTTCACGGTGACGAAGTGGGCGTGGCTGGCCGAACACGAGCCGGAGGCGGTCCGGGCGACCAAGGCCGTACGCCTCCCCCACGACTACCTCACCGAGCGCCTCACGGGGCAGGGCACGACCGACCGCGGCGACGTCTCCGGGACCGGCTGGTGGGCCTCGGGCACGGAGTCGTACGACCAGGAGATCCTCGCCCACGTGGGGCTCGACCCCGCCCTGCTGCCCCGGGTGGTCCGGCCCGGTGAAGTGGCCGGCACCGTGCGCGACCGCCACGACCTGCCGTTCTCCAGGGGCACCCTGGTGGCTCCCGGCACCGGCGACAACGCGGCCGCCGCGCTCGGCCTGGGCCTGCGGCCCGGTACGCCGGTGATGAGCCTGGGCACCTCGGGCACGGTGTACGCCGTGTCGAAGCGCCGCCCCGCGGACCCGACCGGCACCGTGGCGGGCTTCGCCGACGCCCACGGCGACTGGCTGCCGTTGGCCTGCACCCTGAACTGCACCCTCGCCGTGGACCGTGTCGCGGCCCTGCTGGGGCTGGACCGCGAGGCCGTCGAACCCACCACCGGCGTCACCCTCCTCCCGTACCTGGACGGCGAGCGGACCCCCGCACTGCCGAACGCCTCGGGACTGCTGCACGGGCTGCGCCACGACACGACCGGCGGACAGCTGCTGCAGGCCGCGTACGACGGAGCCGTGCACTCGTTGCTCGGCGCGCTCGACCTGGTCCTCGACGAGGACGCGGACCGCTCGGCCCCGCTGCTGCTGATCGGCGGCGGCGCCCGGGGCACGGCCTGGCAGAACACCGTACGGCGGCTGTCCGGGCGCCCGGTGCAGGTGCCCGAGGCCAAGGAGCTGGTGGCGCTCGGCGCGGCGGCTCAGGCGGCCGGCCTGCTGACCGGCGAGGACCCGGCCGCGGTCGCCCGGCGCTGGAACACGGCCGCCGGGCCGGTGCTGGAGGCCGTCGAGCGTGACGAGGCGACGCTGGCCAGGATCGCCGGGGTACTCTCCGACGCGGCGCCGCTGCTGGAGCGGGGGACGGGAGACCACTGAGGGCGCCCCTGTGGCTGGCGGGCACCCTTCTCGTGACCATCGGCCGCCCCACCTGCGGGTGACCGTCGAACACACCGACCAAGGACGGACGGAGGCATGACCGCACCGCCGCACGAGGCCCACCCGGCCGGTCCCGGCCGTGCCCTGCCCGACACCCAGCAGGGCATGCGCCGCCGCAACCTCGCCCGGGTGATGCACACCGTCAGCGCCGAGGGGCCGCTGTCCCGTGCCGCCGTCGCCTCCCGCATCGGTCTGACCCGCGCCGCGGTGTCGACCCTCGTCGACGAGCTCATACGCTCCGGACTGCTGGAGGAGCTGGGCCCCGAGCGGCCCGGCCGGGTGGGCCGGCCTGGATCGGCACTCGCCGTCAGCGGGCACGGTCCCGCCGGGATCGGCGCCGAGATCGGCGTCGACCACCTCGCGGTCTGCGCGGTCGACCTGCGCGGTCAGGTGCGGTCCAGGGCCGTGCGGTACGGCGCGAACCGCGGCCGCGCCCCCGGTCCCGTGATCGAGGAGCTCGCCGGGCTGGTCCGCGCGGTGGTCGGGGAGGCGGAGCGCGAGGGGCTGTGGCCCGCGGGGCTCGCCGTGGCCGTGCCCGGGCTGGTGGCGCGCGACGCCCGCACCGTCGTACGGGCCCCGAACCTCGACTGGCACGACACGGACCTCGGCGCCCTGCTGCCGTCCGCCTTCCCGCTGGCCGTCGGCAACGAGGCAAACTTCGGTGCGCTGGCCGAACTCTGGCTCGGTGACGGCACCCCGCGCGACTTCCTGCACGTGTCGGCGGAGATCGGCATCGGCGCGGCGGTCGTGGTGGACGGACGGCTGCTGCACGGAACGCGCGGATTCGCGGGCGAGCTGGGGCATGTGCCGGTACGGCCGGACGGGCCGGACTGTCCGTGCGGCGGGCGGGGGTGTCTGGAGCAGTACGCCGGCGAGGAGGCGGTGCTGCGGGCGGCCGGTCTGGAGCCGGGCGAGGACCGCGTCGGGCTGCTCGCGGGGCGCGCCGCGGACGGTGACGAGAACGTACGGCGTGCGCTGCGCGACGCGGGAGAGGCGCTCGGTATCGCGCTGACCGGGGCGGTCAACCTGCTGGATCCGGTGGGCGTCGTGCTCGGCGGTGCGCTGGCCGGGCTCGCGCCGTGGCTGCTGCCGTCCCTGCGGGAGGAGCTGGCCCGGCGCACGGCGGGGCCGGCGTGCCCGGTGTCCGTGTCCCGGCTGGGTTCCGAGGGACCGTTGCTGGGGGCCGCGCACTCGGTGGTGCGGGGGGTCCTCGACGACCCGGCAGGCGTCGCCGAACGGGCGTGATTCCCTGCCGACTCCACCCCCCAAGCGGGTGAGGAGGTTTTCCACCATCGCGCCCTCGTCCACAGAAACACCGTGTGCGCCTCTGCTCAACCGGCAAGCCCCGTACGGTGATTCGCGAGAGGTGCGGCCTTCGTGTCACGTCGCCGGCGGGCGTCTGCCCCGGAGCGGCGGGGCCGCCTTTCGGATGAGCGCGGTCGAAACGGTTGTCCGGACGGGCACCCGGCGTGACGATGTCCCCGAGCGCATCGCCCTTCAGGGAGGCCGGTTTGAGCGATCCCTGGGTGGCCCTCGAGCCGGGGGCCGACCCCGCCGAGCGCGTGCGGATGCTGCGGCGCGCGCATGAGACGTTCACCGAGGCGGGCAGGGTGCCGCGGCCGGTGCGATCGGTGGTGGCCGACTCGTGGCGGCGTTCCGCGCGGGCCGGCGTCGGGCCCGACGGCACCGCGAGCGTGGAACTCATGGACGGGGACCTCGGCGCCTACCGAGCCGAGCATCCGCTGGCGCGGGTGATGCCGCTGTTCCGTGAGTTGCTGGGCACGTTCGCCTCCGACGGCGAGCACCTGCTCGCGGTGTGCGACGCGCACGGCAGGCTGCTGTGGGTGGAGGGCCATCCGGCCACTCGCGCACAGGCTGAAGGGATGAACTTCGTGCCGGGTGCCCGGTGGGCCGAGACGGCGGTCGGCACGAACGCGCCGGGTACGGCGGTCGCCGTCGACCGGCCGGTGCAGGTGTTCGCGGCCGAGCACTTCATCCGTCGGGTGCAGCCCTGGACGTGCGCGGCGGCGCCGGTGCACGATCCCCGTTCCGGGCGGGTGCTCGGTGCGGTGGACATCACCGGCGGGGACGGGCTCGCACATCCGCACAGCCTGGGTTTCGTGCAGGCCGTCGCGCGGGCCGCCGAGTCCCACCTGGCGCTGTTCGCACCCGAGGGGCCCGCCACCGACCTGGCCGAGCTGACCGCGCTGGGCCGCGACGAGGCGCTGTTGCACACCGCCGGCCGCACGATCAGGCTCAGCCGTCGGCACAGCGAGATCGTGGTGCTGCTGGCCCGCCATCCCGAGGGCCTGACCGGCGACGAGCTGCTGTGCGCGCTGTACGAGGACGAGTCGGTGACGCCGGTGACGCTGCGCGCCGAGTTGGCGCGGCTGCGCCGGGTGCTCGGCCCCGGCCTGCTCGCGTCACGGCCGTACCGGCTCACCGTGCCGGTCGAGTCCGATGTCGCGGTGCTGGAGCGGCGGTTGGAGACCGGTGCCGTCACGGCGGCGGCGACCGCGTATCCGGGCCCGCTGCTGCCGGGCTCCCAGGCCCCGTCGGTGGTCAGGCTCAGGCGTCGTCTCGCCGACGGACTGCGTACGGCGCTGGTCGCCCGCCGCGATCCCGACCTGTTGGCGGACTGGGCCCACGCCCCCTGGGGCGAGGACGACCTCGACGTATGGCAGGCACTCGCCGCGGTCCGGCCGACGGCGACGATCCGGGCCCGCCTCACCGGGCTCGAGTCGGAGCTGGCGGCGCCGACGGCACGCTCGTCAGGGCGCTGACCGAGGCCTCGTCGGCTGCCGGTGCCACGGCCGACCGCGCCCCCGTACCCGACCCCTGGTGCACGCAACGTACCTGCAACCTCGCGCTCTCTAACCTCGCGCCGAGAGCTGCCCAACGGCGGGCAGCGCTTCTGAAGGAGGCCGACAGCATGACCCGTTACGCGGCGCCCGGTACCGAGGGCGCGATCGTCTCCTACCAGGCGCGCTATGACCACTTCATCGGGGGCGAGTACGTGCCGCCGGCCCGCGGACAGTACTTCGAGAACCCGTCGCCGGTGAACGGGCAGCCGTTCACGGAGGTCGCACGCGGCACGGCGGAGGACGTGGAACGGGCCCTGGACGCGGCGCACGCGGCGGCGCCCGGCTGGGGCCGCACGTCGGTGACCGAGCGTTCCGGCATCCTGCTGAAGATCGCCGACCGCATGGAGGCCCACCTCGAACCCCTGGCCGTCGCCGAGAGCTGGGAGAACGGCAAGCCGGTGCGGGAGACGCTGGCGGCGGACATCCCGCTCGCCATCGACCACTTCCGCTACTTCGCGGGCGCGATCAGGTCCCAGGAGGGCTCACTGGGCGAGCTCGACGACGACACCGTGGCCTACCACTTCCATGAGCCGCTCGGCGTCGTCGCGCAGATCATCCCGTGGAACTTCCCTATCCTGATGGCGACTTGGAAGCTGGCCCCGGCCCTCGCGGCGGGCAACGCGGTCGTCATCAAACCCGCCGAGCAGACCCCGGCCTCCCTCCACTACTGGATGAGCCTGATCGCCGACCTTCTCCCGCCGGGCGTGGTGAACATCGTCAACGGCTTCGGCGCGGAGGCGGGCAAGCCGCTCGCGTCCAGCCCGCGGGTCGCGAAGGTGGCGTTCACCGGCGAGACCACGACGGGGCGGCTGATCATGCAGTACGCGTCGGAGAACATCAAACCGGTCACCCTGGAGCTCGGCGGCAAGTCGCCCAACATCTTCTTCGACGACGTCTGGGCGAAGGACGACGACTTCCGCGACAAGGCGCTCGAAGGCTTCACGATGTTCGCCCTCAACCAGGGTGAGGTGTGCACCTGCCCGTCGAGGGCCCTCATCCAGCGCGGCCACTACGCCGAGTTCCTGGAGGCGGCCGTGGCCCGCACCGAGCTGATCAAGCCGGGCCATCCCCTCGACACGGACACGATGATCGGCGCCCAGGCCTCCAACGACCAGCTGGAGAAGATCCTCTCCTATCTGGACATCGGCCGGCAGGAGGGGGCGAGGGTCCTCACGGGTGGGGAACGCGTCGAGTACGACGGCGAGTTGAAGGGCGGCTACTACGTCCAGCCGACGATCTTCGAGGGCGACAACCGCATGCGGATCTTCCAGGAGGAGATCTTCGGCCCGGTGGCCTCGGTGACGTCCTTCGACGACTTCGACGACGCGGTGAAAATCGCCAACGACACGCTGTACGGTCTCGGCGCGGGCGTGTGGACCCGGGACATCAACACGGCGTACCGCGCCGGCCGGGCGATCCAGGCGGGACGCGTCTGGACGAACTGCTACCACGCGTACCCGGCGCATGCCGCGTTCGGCGGCTACAAGCAGTCCGGCATAGGACGCGAGACGCACAAGATGATGCTGGAGCACTACCAGCAGACGAAGAACCTGCTGGTGAGCTACGCGCCGAAGAAGCTGGGCTTCTTCTAGGCGCCCGAAGTCAGGCGCCTGACGTGGTCTTAGCACCCGTCAGGCGCCTGTCGCCCAGCCGATTCACGACTCCGCTACGGCGATTCGAAGAACACGGCTTGGTTCTTGCCTGCGGTTTTGGCTCGGTACAGGGCGATGTCAGCGTCCCTCAGCGCTTCTGCCGGCGTGGTCGGCCTGGTGATGTTCCGTGCTCCGATGCTTGTTGTCACGTGAACCGAATGGCCGTGGGCGAGGATGAAGGAGTCCTTGAAGGAGTCGAGGATCCGCATGGTGTAGTCGTACAGTGCTCTCGCGCCCATGCCGTCCACGAGCAGTGCGAATTCGTCCCCGCCGAGCCTGGCCACGATGTCCTGCTCGCGGACCCTGCCTGTCAGCCGCCGTGCGACGTCAACGAGCAGTTCGTCGCCGGACGGGTGCCCCAGCGAGTCGTTGACTTCCTTGAAGCCGTCGAGATCGAGCATCAGCAGTCCGGCGGGGGAAGTGGCGGAGCACCGGCCGAGAGCGGATTCCAGGCGCTCGTCCAGCAGCGCTCGATTGGCCAGACCCGTCAACGGGTCGTGGGTCGCCTGATGGCTCAGCTGCTTTTGGAGCTCTTCCTGCTCTCGCAGTGATGCTGCGAGGCCGTGGGCCTGCGTCCGCGCTTCGGTGGCCCTGCTCTGGGCGTACTGGGCCAGGAACGCGATGCGCAGCACCAACAGCAGCGAAAGGGTCGCCAGCATGCCGACGATCACCGTGACGTTCACGGGCTGGTACCGGATACCCCCGACATTGGCCACCATGATCAACGGCCCCACCAGGATGAGCGCGGTCAGGATCGACAGTCGCCGCCGGGGCATGCTCTCATTGCCGTCCGACAGTTGTGCCGGACGGCCGACCGACTGGTGCAGCACCGCAGCCCCCAGCAGGAGGGACGAGACCATCCACCCCACTTCGGACACGTCCTCCGCGATCGCGGTCCCGGTCGTCGCCATCGTTCCGTAGTAGAGGCCGTCGGCGGCGAGGAGGGCCAGCAACCATCCGAGGCACAGAAGCAACGACGGAGTGCGCTTGCCCGTGGCGAGCATCAGCCGCGCGGCCACGGACAACAGCACCAGGTCGGCGACGGGATAGGCGATGGACACCGCGAGCGGCCACGCGGACAGCTCGCTGCGCAGGTAGGGGGCGATGATGAACGCCCACGACAGAATGCAGAACCCCAGGGTGACGATTGCCGCGTCCAGCAGCCCCGCCCAGTGCAGACGGCCTGTCTGCTGCCGGGCCAACGTCACCAGTCCCGCGGCGAACAACAGGTAGCTGCCCAGGTACAGCATGTCGGCCACACCCGGGAACGGAACGTCTGCGTCGCGGACCTGGTACATGCCCCAGATCGCGTCCGCCACCGTGTACGGCGCCATTGCCGCCGCGAGGAGACACCACGGAACGAACGACGGGGGCCTGTTCCTGGCGAGTCCCATTGCTATCGCGAAGACGACCGAGGCGGCCACCATCACGGGCAGCATGTAACGCGCTGAGGAGGAACTGACCAGATAGATGATGATGATCGTGGTCCCTGCCGCCGCATACACCCAGACCGCCGCATCACGGCGGGCGAGCGACAGGCCTTGAACCTTGCCCACAGATTGTCCTTCCCTCCTCTGGCCCCTACGCGCCCGGGCGGCAGTGTGCGGGCGGCTCCTCAACCAGGTTCGCGGCCGGGAGTTTGGGAGCGGAGCGTCTCGAGAGTGCGACAGGTGCGGTCGAGTTCGGCCTGGAGGCGGGGAGCGATCTCGGCCAGTGAGGCCGGGTGTCCGGCACGCGCGTGTTCTTCCAACTCCCGGCAGCGGGCGGCGAGGCCCTCGGCGCCCATGTTGCCGGCCGCACCTCTGAGGCTGTGGGCCTGATCTGCGATCTCCTGCGTGTCGTGGCGGTCGAGCGCGTGGAAGAGTGAACTGGTCATCTCGGGGGCCCGGACGAGGAAGTGGTCCACCAGCCTGTCCACCAGTTCGTGCTCGGCCGGGGTGCCGGCGCCGCGTAGTTCGTCCAGCCGCTGCTCGATGGATGTGCGCAGGTCCTCGTTGTCCGCCTGTGGGTCGGCGGGGCGGACCCAGTGCGCGAGGGCTTGTTCCAGGTTGTCGGCGCTGACGGGTTTGGAGATGTAGTCGTCCATGCCCGCGGCCAGGCACCGTTCCCGGTCCTCGGCGAGGGCGCTGGCGGTCATGGCGATCACCGGCAGGTGACGGCCGTGGTCCCGTTCCCGGCGGCGCAGTTCCCGGGTGGCGCTGTAGCCGTCCATCCGGGGCATATGACAGTCCATGAGTACGGCCTGATAATTGTGTTCCTCGGTCATGCGCAGGGCCTGGGCGCCGTCTGCGGCGGTGTCCGTGCTGTAGCCGAGCCGGGTGAGCATGCCCTGGGCGACCATCTGGTTGATCTCGTTGTCCTCGACCAGCAGGAGATGGCCCCGGTGGGCGGGCCGGGGCGTGCGGGGGGCCTGCGCTTTCGGAGCCGCTCTGGCCACCGGCGTTGTCCGGGTGGCCACTTCGACCAGGGCGTCCAGGAGCTGCGACTGGTGGATGGGCTTGGACAGGCTCTGGGCGATCCCGGCCGCCTGCAACTCGGCGGCTGGCGGCGGGGGGCCGGAGGTGAGCAGCAGCATGTGCACGCGGGCGAAGTTCTGATCGGTGGTGATCCGGCGGGCGAGTTCCAGGCCGTCCATGTCAGGCATGTGCATGTCGACAAGGGCGAGGTGGAAGGAGCGACCAGCGGCCTCTGCCTCGTGCAGAGCCACCAGTGCCTGAGGGCCGCCGGCGACCATGGCCGGCTGAATGTGCCATCTGCGCAGCTGCGTGTCGAGGATCAGCCGGTTGGTGTCGTTGTCGTCGACGACCAGGACCCGCAGCCCGCGAAGGATGTCGGGGTGCGGTGGGGCCGGGGGTTGTTCGGGGGCGTCGGGTGCGCGAACCGGTACCACGAAGGAGAAGGTGCTGCCCTGGCCGGGCCGGCTGTTGACGCCGATGGAGCCGCCCATGGCCTCGGTGAGCCTGCGGCAGATGGCCAGGCCCAGACCGGTGCCTCCGTAGCGGCGGGTGGTGGAGGCATCGGCCTGGGAGAAGGCGTCGAACATCCGTGCCTGATCGGCCCCGGCGATACCGATGCCTGTGTCGGCCACCTCGAATTGCAGCCACGGCGCCTGCTCTGCGGGTGAACGGGACGGGGCCGGGCTGGCACGAAGCACGACCTCGCCGGATTTGGTGAACTTCACCGCGTTGGACGCCAGGTTGAGCAGGATCTGCCGCAATCGGCCGGCGTCGCCGAGCACCATCGCGGGTAGGTCGGGATGGCAGTCGCTGAGCAGTTCCAGACCCTGGGCCTGCCCGGTCTGCGCCACCAGCGAGACGACCTCCTCCACCAGCACCTGCGGGCTGAAAGCGACCTCGTCCAGTTCGAGCTTGCCCGCCTCCAGCTTGGAGAAGTCCAGGATGTCGTTGATCAGCGACAGCAGTGCCGTGCCGGCGGCCTGAATGCCCTCGGCGTAACGTCGCTGCTCGGCATCCAGTTCGGTGCCCAGCAGCAGGTCGCTCAGCCCGATGACGCCGTTCATGGGGGTGCGGATCTCGTGGCTCATGGAGGCGACGAACTGCGACTTCGCCTGGGACGCGGCGATCGCCTGGTCGCGGGCCTCCGCCAGAGCGGCTTCGGCCTGTTTGCGCTCGCTGATGTCCCGGATGAAGGCGTTGAAGCAGCGCGCCTTCGCCGACTTCAGCCGCCACACCGCCAGTTCGACCGGGATCTCGTGGCCGTCGTGATGACGGGCGGTGAGTTCGACCTGACGGCCCAGCACATGAGCCTCTCCGCCGGCCAGCACCCGTTGCAGACCGGCCCTGTGCGCGGCGTGGTACCGGTCAGGAATGATCGTCTCCGTCAGCGGACGGCCCACCGTCTCGCGGTGGCTGAACCCGAACAGCCTCTCTGCGCTCAGGTTCCAGTCGATGACCAGGCCGTCCTCGTCGATGGAGACGAAGGCGTCCCGGGCGGTCTCGATGACCGAACGTGCCTGGTCCTGCAACAGCCGCAGCGCTTCCTCCCTGCGCCGCTGGCCTTCCGCCTCACGGACGAACCCGCGTACTTCGATCGGCTCGCCTGCGGGTCCCCGCACCACCCAGGACGTCAACTCCGTCCACATCGAGTGCCTGTCGGCATGCCGCAGACGCAGACACACCGACACCCGGCCGTCGCGGAGCAGATCCCGCTCCGCCCACTCGAATTCCTCCAGATCGGCCGGATGGAGCCAGGACTCCAGCGAGGTCCCCACGATCTCCTCGACCGGACGGCCCAGCAATGCCTGCCCCGCGGCGGACACCTCCTGGTAGACGCCCTCCATCGTCCGGCGGAAGACCATGTCCGGAGAGTTCTTGAGCAGCAGCCGAAACCGCTCCTCGTCGTCGGCCGCATACTGCCTTGGCCCGGCTTTCGATTCCGGTTCCATCGTCCGCCTCCACATGTCAGGCACTGCCACAAGGCGCGGCCGGGACCACCGAACAGACCAGTCGCGACGGTTTCGGTGCGGCGTGCGATGACGGAGATCAAGCGATCCGCTCGTCGAACATTTCCAGCAAAGAATGAACCACTGAAGATCGCAAATCGAAGAAGCGGACGCCGAGCCGGGGTTGCGGTCGGGCTACGGCCATCCGAGTAGCCCGGTTGCCAGGCACCCTCATGCCCATGGCTTCCGGTGCCGGCCTTCTGACGGCCGACGCGCACGTACCGGACTGCCCCTGCGGGGCTGGACAACTGAGGTCCGGTCAGGGCGGGGCCGGCGTGCCGGGCGCCCCGGGAGGCCGCGGGGCGGTGCCGTTCAGGCGGAGCCCGCCCCACCGTCCGTACCGGTGAGCGGCAGCCAGGCGGTGATCGTGGTACCCCGGCCCTCTTCGGAGCTCACCTCCGTCCGGCCGCCATGGTTCGCCACGATCGTGTGCACGATGGTCAGGCCCAGACCGGTACCCGGGATGGCCTGTTCGGTGGCGTTCGAGGCGCGGAAGAACCGCTGGAAGAGCTTCTCCTGCTCGGCCGCGGGGATGCCGATGCCGGTGTCGCTCACGCTCAGGACCGCCTCCCCGTCCTGCGCGTCGGCTCGTACGCTCACTTTCCCGCCGCCGCGGGTGAACTTCACCGCGTTGGACAGCAGGTTCATCAGGACCCGGTCGAGTTGTTCGCCGTCCGCCTCCAGCACCAGCGGCTGCTCGGGGCACCGCGTCTCCAGTGTGACCGAGGCGGCCTCGGCGGCCGGTTTCATCGCGTCGGCCGCCGAGGTCACCAGCCGTCGCAGGTCGACCGGTGCCTTCTGGGAGGTGAACGCTCCCGACTCGATCCTGGAGAGCGTGAGCAGGTCCTCGATCAGTGCCCGCAACCGGTTGGCATTGCGGTCGACGACGTCCAGCATCCGCAGCTGGGACGGGGAAAGCGGACCGGTGTCCTCGTCCTTCAGCAGCTCGATGTATCCCACGATGCTCGTCAGCGGGGTGCGCAGCTCATGGGAGACGGTGGACAGGAAGTCGCTCTTGGCCTTGTCCAGGGCGCGCAGCTTGTCCACCAGGCCCGACTCCTTCTCGTAGAGAAGGGCGGTGTGCAGCGCCCGGCCGACACCGCCGACCATGGACTCGGCGATTTCGACCTCGACCGGACGCCAAGGTCGGTCGGCGCTGGTACGGGCAACGGACACGGCACCGATCGGTTCCTCCCCCACCCCTATGGGGATGACCACCGCCGAGTACAGGCCCAGCGCCGCCGCGGCAGCGCGGTTCTCCGCCGGCATCCCGGTCGTCCCGAAGGAGCCGGGGGCGCCAGGCATCGGTCTGGTGTCGGACACGTACTGGGGCAGGTCGGTGACCAACCAGGCCGTTCCCCGCCGGTAGTGGTCACGGACCACGTCCGCCGGGAGCGCCGGTATGCCTCCTTGCTCCTCGTCGGGCAGCAGGCCGCGCTCCGCGGACCACACCCGGGCCACGGGAAACTCTGAGCCGCCGTCCTCGGCGAGCAGGATGAAGACGTAGTCGGCGTGCATGACCTCGCCGATGCCGTGGCACGACGCGTCGAGGACATAGTCGACCTCGAGGCGGTCCCTGATCCGGATGCCGGTCTCCCTCGCGGCCGTCGACAGCCGATGCCGTTCCTTCTCGACCGCCCGCAGCCGGTCGCTCTCGTCCGCGAGCACGTTGACCGACCGCGCCACCGCCCGGATCTCCTCCGGCCCCGTCACCTCGACCCGGGCCGCACGGTCTCCCGCGGTGAGCCGGCCGAGCGTCCACGCGGTCCTCCGCAGCGGCCCGGTCAGGGCGCGCGTGGCGTGCACCGACGTGTACACGGCCACGGAGAGGGCCGCGACCAGCGCGGCGCCGAGCCCGGCGACGCCCGCCCGGATCACCGCGTCGGCGTTCCCCTCCAGACGCTGCTCTTCTTCGTTCAGCTGATCGTTCAGACGGGCGTTGGTCGCCTCGAACGCGCCGAACCGCCGGCTGGCCTCCCGGGTGAGCGCGACGGCCTGCGCGCTTCCCGGACTTGTGTGCGCCTGGTCGTCGGCCAGTCGCAGATACGCCTCGATCTGCCGCTGCTGCGCCGCGAGATCGCCTTCGTCCGCGACCTCGTGCCCACGGACGCCCTCGATGATCGACGGGATGCTGTCCCGGGCCGCACGGAAGGCGGCGAGCTCTCTCCGGTCACCCGTGACCAAATAGCCCCGCATCGAACGCTGCACGCTGATGCCCGCGTTGAGCAGGCGCAGATTGTCGATCTCGGCGGGGTGGAGGCGGTCGCTGATCCGGTCGCGCTGGCTGTCCAGAACCAGCGCGCCGATCAGCGTACCGGCTCCGCACAAGGCGATCAGAAGGATCAGCAGTCCGAACGCGAGGCCGAGCCGGTGCGCCACCCGACCGCTGCCCCGCCTGGAAGCCCGGCTCATGCACGATCACCTCCGCTCTCCCTCTCCTGACCGGGAGAGTCGAATCCCGCACGGGTCATGGCACCCCATACCTGGGGAGACCCGCGCAACGCGTCCCACATGCCGCGCAGCCGCCACCACGCTGTCAACTGGCGGTATCCGATGTTCTCGACGACCACGCCGACGGCGGCGCCCCAGACGTCCCGCCACCGGGTGAAGCGGTGGTAGGCGTACTCCTCCGCACCGACCGACACCATGCTGACGACGATGGCGTAGGCGTAGGCGGCGAGCATGAAGCGCCAAAGGAAGTCAACGTTCACCGCACCGATCAGTACGCCCAGGGGTACGAGAATCAGTCCCGCGAGCTCCACCAGCGGGGCCAGGAGTTCGAAGACGACGTAGAAGGGCAGTGCCAGCAGTCCGATGCGGCCGTAGCGGGGGTTACCGATCATGCGGCGGTGCTTGAGCAGGATCTCCGTCAGGCCGCGGTGCCACCGCCGCCGCTGGCGGGCCAGGATCGTCAGCTTCGACGGTGCCTCGCTCCAGGAGATCGGCTCGGCGACGAAGACGATGCGGTAGTCACGACCCTGCTCGCGCATGTGCCGGTGGAGGCGGATGACCAGTTCGGCGTCCTCGCCGATACAGTCCGGGTCCATCCCGCCGACCGCCACGACCGCGTCCTTGCGGAAGAGGCCGAAGGCCCCGGCGATGACCAGCAGGCTGCCGAGCTTGGACCATCCGGTGCGGCCGAGCAGGAAGGCGCGAAGATACTCGACGACCTGAACGCGTCCGAGCACGTCCGGGGGCACACGCGCCTCGACCACCCGCCCCGCCACGACAGTGCAGCCGTTGGCGAGGCCGACCACGCCGCCGGAGGCGACCACCCGCAGCGGATCGTCGCAGAACGGTTTGGCCACCGCGAGCAGCGCCTGGGAGTCGAGGATCGAGTCGGCGTCCACCATGCACAGCAGCGGATAGCGCGCCAGGTTGATCCCGACGTTTAGCGTGTCGGCCTTGCCGCCGTTGTCCTTGCGCGCCACCACCAGGCGCACCGGGCCGCCCCTGGGCAGATGAACGGATGTGACCCTGCCGCGTACGGGGACGTCGTCGGGCATCACGTACTCCACCTCGGCGAGGTCGAAGGCGTCCCGCAGGGCGTCCAGCGTGCCGTCGGTGGAGCCGTCGTCGACGACGACGACCTCGAACTCCGGATAGCGCAGCAGCAGCATGGCCCGTACCGCTTCGACGATGCCGGCCGCTTCGTTGTACGCGGGCATGATCACCGACACGGGTGGGGTGAGGGGGCTGGTGGCGGCCTCGTCATGGCCCGCGAAGGGAGCCCGGCGCAGCGTTCTGACGAACTCCCCGAGGGCGATCAGGATGAGCACCAGATATGCGGTGTTGATGGCCAGGAAGTACATGATCACCACGCCGTCGCACACGGTGAGCAGCGTGTGCGCCGCGCCCAGCAGCGACGCCCACGGTTCGTCTGCCGCCGTGATCACAGAGCCACCTCCGCGCGGACGTCGTGGCGTGCGGCCCCGACCGCCGATTCGGCGAGCACCGCTCTGGCCTGGGCGGCGGCCTGTCGGCGGGAGCGGTCCTCGGCCACCGCGCGCAGCGCGGCCTGCCCTTCCGGGCCGAGCTGCAGCAGCGCGCGAGCCGCGGTGGCCGCCACATGTGGGTCGGGATCGCCGAGCAGCTCCGCCAGCGGGCCCGTCGCGACGACGGCTCCCAGAGTGCCGAGGGCCCCGGCGCCCACCATGCGCAGGGCGACCGGCTGACCGGGCCGGACAGCCGCCAGCAGCGGCTCCAGGCCGTCGGGCATACCCAGTCTGCCCAGCGCGCGTGCCGCCTTGATGCGTACCTCCATCTGGGGGTCCTCGCGCAGTGCACGGGCGATCTCGGACGTATGGGAGACCACGCCGGTCGCGCCGATGACCTCGATGGTCACGGCTCTGGCGAGAGGCTCCGGATGTTCCAGTCCCGCGGCGACACTCCGCTGTGCCTCCGGTCCCAGGGAGATCAGCGCCCTGGTAACCACGGCGGGCGGCACCGCCCGCGGTCCGTGGAGGGCCTCGAGGAGGAACGGAACGGACTCCGGTCCCCCGCACCGGCCCAGCGCGCGTGCGGCGGCCAGGCGGACCTCGGGGTCGCGGTCGGCCAGCAGACGGCACAGCGACGGGGCGGCGGGACGGTGGCGCAGTTGACCGAGCACCTGGGCGGCGCGCCCCCGCCGGACCGCGCTGCGGCTCGACAGGGCGGCGACGGCGTCCACGACGGCCCCGCGCAGCTCGTACAGGCGGACCAGCGCCGTACGGGCTCCGCCGGCGACCTTCCCCAGCAGCGCCGTCAGGTTCGGCTCCAGGGCGGCCCAGGTCCGCCTGTCGATCTCCGTCAGCCGGTGCAGCAGCTCGGTCTGCTCGTCGTCCTCCGCGCACAGGAGCTGCAGCAGGAGACCGCGCACCGGTGCCGCGATCCGCTCGCGTCTGCGCTGTCGGTGCCTGCGGACGAGCCGGTTGCCGACGATCAGCAGGCTCAGCACCGAGACGACGGCCAGCAGGCCCAGCAACGCGCCGCCGAGGAGGCCGGTGGGCATCACCGTTCCACCCGGTTGAGCACCGCGGTGACCCTGCTGGACAGCTCCCGCGGGCTGAACGGCTTGATGATGTAGTCGTCGGCTCCCGCCGCGAAGCCGACCTCGACGTCCGCTTCCTGGGACCGGGCGGTGATCATGATGACGGGGAGCGTCGCGGTCTGGGACGCCGCGCGCAGCTCCCGGCAGACGTCCAGACCCGACATGCCCGGCATCCGTATGTCGAGCAGTGCCAGGTCCACCGTGTTCTCACGCGCGGCCCGGAGCGCCGCCATTCCGTCCTCCACGGCCGTGACCTGGTGACCGCTCTGGGTCAGCTTGAACGCCACCAGATCCCGGATGTCCGCGTCGTCGTCGGCTATCAGGACATGAGCCATTACTCCTCCTGGGACTCATGGGACTCATGGGACTCATGGGCCAGGGAGTTTCGGTAGGAGTCCACGAGCCGTGCCACGGCCGACTGCCGGAACGGTTTGGCCAGCACCTCGTCCGCGAGGCCGATCAGATCTTCCGGGTCGAGCACCGAGGAGACGACCAGACGGCATCCCCTCGTCCGCTCGTCCGCCCGCAGTCTGCGGACGACCTCCCGTCCGTCGATGCCGGGCAGCAACACGTCGACGACCGCGATGTCCGGAGGGTCGGCGAAGGCGAGCCCGAGCCCCTCTTCCCCCGAGTACGCGACGGCCACGGGGCATCCCCGCTCGCGGAAGTGCCGCTCCAGCAGGGCGCTCACATCCTGGTCGTCCTCGATCACGAGTACGCGCGGTGGGAACATCACCGTCCTGTCCACGAAGTCAGACTGTCAGTCACAAGCTAGAACCAATAGTTCACTTTCACCACATATGACCCAACGATCCCGCTGGACACCGCCTCACCCATCACCGACTGTGACGAACAGGCTCCGGCAGAGGACGGCAGATGAGCAGGCTCGGGCGCCGGGCAGCGCGACGAACACGGTCAGCGCGATCGCGCGGGCTGGGCGAGGCGGCGGGCGGGCAAGGTGGCGGTGGGCATCGGGAGGCTGTCGCGCGCGGTGCGGCGGAGGTGTCGCACGTACTGCTCTCGCGGGAGGAGAATGCAGCCGAGGTCGCGGACGTGCGGGCTGTCCCGCTGCGCGTCGAGCAGCTCGCCGCCGACATGTGCGAAACGCGCGGCGAGGTCGCTCACCGCGACCTTCGAGGCGCCGGGACGCCGGAAGAACATCGAGTCCATGCTGAAGACCGGTCCGACCCTGAGGCCGAAGACGCCGCCGATCAGATTGCCGTCCTCCCACACCTCGACGCTGTGAGCGTGACCCAGTTCGTGCAGGCGGATCAAGCTCGCGATCAGCTCCTCGGTGAGCCACAGCGGGACACGGTCGCCGCGGCATTCGCGGACGACCCGCTCGAACCCGCGGTCCAGGCTGGTCGACCACGGCAGCCGGTTGCGCAGCCGCCGGGCGAGGCTCCGGCTCAGGTGGGCAGCCGAGACGGGCAGCACCGGCCTGGGGTCGGGTGACCACCAGGAGACGGCGAAGGGATCGGCCAATTCCTCCCCCACGAGCCGGATGCCGCCCTCCTGGACCTGATCGGCGAAGACCACTTCGTTGAGGGCGCGGGTGTACTCGTCGGATGCCGGGAACGGATAGACCCCGGCGCGGTACGCCGCCAGGAGGCCGACGGGACTGAGGTCGGCGCAGAAGGCCACCGGACCGTCGGGCGCTGCCGCCAGCACGTCCAGTGCCTCCCAGCCGGGGCATCGGCTCACCACCGTGCCGCTCCCTGCCCTCGGTTGTTCACCTGCCGGACGGGCTCGGGCTGTTCGAGGTAGTGGATGTAGCGGTCCATCATCTCCGCGTCCACGGGCGGAATGTCGATCCCGGCGTCCACCAGTGCCCGTTCCGCGTTGTTGCGGGTGAACTCCGGGAAAACACCCTGGAAGTACATCTCGCTCACGGTGATGTCGGCGTGGTGGCACAGGTCGACGAAGAGCGGGACGAACGGTGTTATCGCGTCGGTGGGGTGTCCGGCCGCGTACTTCACCAGAGCGGCGATCCACTCGGCGTAGGGGATCTTCTGCACCGGATATCCCCGCTGGCGCATGCGCTCGGCCAGCGAATCCAGCAGGGTGGGACGGGGGTTGGTGAGGTGGTAGACCTCACCGCGCGCGGGTTGGCGGGTGGAGATGTGTCCGATTGCGCGGACGAGGCGGTCGGCCGGCAGGAAGTCCAGCGGCAGCGGGACGTCAGGGCACAGCCCGGTCCGCCCGATGAAGCGGATGAGGGCGGCCATTTCGCTGCTGGTGTTCACCACGCCGGTACCGCTGCTGCCCGTGATGTCCATCAGGCGGTAGACGGCGACCGGCAAGCCCGCGTCGGACGCCTTCTTCAGCAGCGCCTCGGCGACCCATTTTGTCTCCACGTATCCCACCGACAGATGTTCCGGGAAGCCCAGGGGCGTGCTCTCGGTCACCTCGCGCACCCCGGCCGGCCCGAATCCGGCGAGCACCGCCATGCTGGAGGCGAAGTGGACGGGGACGGCCCTGCCGGCGGCGAGGCGGATGATCTCGTATGTTCCGTCGACGTTCACCGCGCGCAACTCGTGATACGGGTAGATGAAGTTGACCTGGGCGCCGAAGTGGTAGACGGCGTCGACGGTCGATCCCAGCTCCTCGAACCGGCCGGGAGACAGCCCCAGTCCGGGCTTGCCCAGGTCGCCGACGACCGGCTGGACGCGCGCGCTGGACAGATCGCTGAGGACGTACCGCTGGTGGCTCGAGCGGATCATCTCCATGCCGTGCTGCTCGTCCGAGGCCCTGACGAGGCAGAGGATCCGGCCCGTCGTGCTGCGCAGCAGCTCGTCGATCATGTGCGCGCCGCAGAATCCCGTCGCCCCGGTGAGAAGGACGTCGCCGGGGTGCCGGTGATCGGGAGCCGGCGCGTCACGGCCCACCGCCGGAACGCGCCGATCGGTCTCCGAGGCGAAGTCGACGCTTCCGCCCTCCGGGTGGGTCAGTGTGCCGGCACGTGCCTGGCGAACGGACTCGGCGAACGCGGATAGCATCGGCTGCCGCAGCAGCGAACGGGTCAGGTCGCGGATCTGTGTGACTCCGATGCCGAATATGACACGGGTCCGGGCAAGCATCTCCATGGCCAGCAGCGAGTTGCCGCCCAGCTCGAAGAAGTCGTCGTGCGGACGGACGTAGTCGACACCCAGGATCTGACACCACAGCTGGGCCAGCCCCTGCGGCACGGGACGGTCGTCAGCGCCGGCCGTCGTCGCCGCGGTCCCGGATTGCGGCACGGCCCTGCGGTCGAGCTTTCCGCTGGGCGCGACGGGCAGCCGTTCCACCGCGTGAAACGCTGCCGGGATCATGTAGCCCGGCAGGACCTCGGCGAGTGCCGGCCGCAGCCGTCGCAGCGCCGCCTCGCCGCCGGCCGCCTGCGGCGAGGCCGGCGTGTAGTACGCGATCAGGTCCCGGTCGCCGTCCTCGCGTGTCCTGGCCACCACCATCGCCTGGCCGATCTCCGGGCGGGAGACGAGCGCGGCCTCGATCTCGGCCGGGTCGACCCGGAACCCGCGGATCTTCATCTGGTCGTCGATCCGGCCCAGGACTTCCAGGTTGCCGTCCGAGCGCCAACGGCCCAGATCCCCGGTGCGATACATCCGGTCCCCCGGCGCGGAACCGTACGGTTCGGGCAGGAACTGCCGTGCGGTCAGGGCGGGTTGCCGCCAGACACCACGCGCGAGCCCCTGACCGCCGACGTAGATTTCGCCGCGCTCGCCCGGCGGCACCGGGCGTAGTTCGGCGTCGAGCACGTGGACACGGTTGCCCTCGAGGGGCCTGCCGACCGGGGCGATGGCGGTGTCCGGCGCGGCGAGCGCTTCCTGGTTCAGGTCGCAGAGCGTGGAGGTGATGGTGGTCTCGGTGAGCCCGTAGGCGTTGACGAGCCGTGCACCGGGGATCCGGCGCAGAACGGCGCGGCAGTCCTTCGCGGTGACGATCTCGCCGCCCACGATGACGAGCCTCAGCGACGCGCTGATCTCGCCGCGGTCCGCCACGGAGACGATCCGGTGCCAGTAGGCGGGGGGCAGGTCGGCGACGGTGATCCCGAGCTCGGGCAGGCGGCGCAGCAGGTCGGTGGGCGCCCACGTCGCTGTTCCCGCGAGGATGAGCGTCGCGCCGCTGATCAGCGTGGCGAAGATCTGCTCCAGTGAGGTGTCGAAGCCGAGCGCCGCCGCGTGCAGCACCCGGTCGCAGGGCGTCAGTTCGTATGCCCGGGCCACCGCGGTGAGCGAGTGGGCCAGTGACCGGTGGCTGATCATCACCCCCTTGGGGGGCCCGGTGGATCCGGAGGTGTAGATCACGTAGGCGAGGTCGTCCGGCCGGGGGCCGCGGGCCGGCCGCGGTGCCTCCAGCGGCGCCTGCGTGGCCGGTGCTCCGGGGGGTTCGGCGTAGACGATCCGCGCCTCGCACCCGGCGAACATCGGGGCGTGCTCGCGGCTCGAGACGATGAGGCGTGAACCGGTCTCCCCGAGCAGTGCGACCATCCGTTGCCGTGGAGTCGCCGGGTCGAGGGGCAGGAACGCGCCTCCGGAGCTCAGCGCCGCCAGCAGCGCGACGATCAGCTCGGGCACGCGGTCGAGGCACACGGTGACGACGGACTCCGCGCCGACGCCCGCCTCCCGCAACTGGTCGGCAAGCCGGTCGGCGCGGCCGCTCAGCTCGGCGTAGCTGAGCCGACTGTCGTCCGAGAGCACCGCGAGAGCGGACGGCTCACGCCGCGCCCGCTCCCGGACCAGCTCAGGCACGGTGCTCGGCCAGGACTCCGGGGGCCGGCCCTCGGCGCGGGCGCTCGCGGGCCGCATGTCGGTCCACAGGCGGTCGACCAGACTCGCGCACCACGCGGCCGACTCCGGTCCGCCGATCCGACGCCACCCGGCCGGAATCCGGCGGTCGGCGGGCCAGATCGCGTACTGCTCCTCGTCGTTGCGCAGCACGACGCACGGTGCAGCCGACTCTGCCGGCAACTGTTCACGTTCCGTCACTCGGGCCTCCTGCCTTCGCGCGGCGCCCTGCGGAGCACGATCTGCGCCCCTAGCGGGAAAGGGCCGCCGCCATCACCGCTCCCCTTCCACGGGCCTCACAGGCAATCCGGCCAGGCGGCCGAGCGGCGGCGCGAGGATGAGTTGTTCCGCCTCCTCGGCGCTGACCGGTTCGGCGAAGAGATACCCCTGAGCCAACCGGCAGCCCATGGAGATCAGCAATTCCTGCTGCCTCACGTTCTCCACTCCTTCGGCGATAACCGTGAGGCCGAGGGTGTCGGCGAGATGCGTGATGCCCTCGACAAGGGCGTACTGTTCCGACGAGTGCCCGAGTTCGTCGACGAACGACTTGTCTATCTTGAGTATCGAGATGGGGAACTCACGCAGATAGCTCAGCGACGAGTAGCCCGTTCCGAAGTCGTCGATCGCGATACGGATACCGAGGTCTGTGAGCGAATTCATCTCGGCCAGGATACGTTCGTCGTTGTACATCAGCACGCTCTCGGTCAGTTCCAGTACGAGAGACGACGGTTCGATGCCGGAGAGATCCAGGGCACGCCGGACCACGTTGTAGAACTCGTCGTCCCGGAACTGACGTGGCGACACGTTCACGCTGATGTAAGGGACGTTGCGGTCGGCCGCCCCGCCGCGCAGCACGGAGTCCTTCCACCGGACCGTCTCGGCCGCGGCCTGGTCGAGCACCCACGCGCCGAGCGGGACGATCTGCCCGCTCTCCTCGGCCAGCGTGATGAACTGCTCCGGCAACACCATGCCGCGCGTGGAGTGCGGCCAGCGAACGAGCGCCTCGAAGCCGGCGATCCGACCGCTGGCCAGCTCCACGATGGGCTGGTAAAGCACCAGGAAGGAAGTCTCGATCGTCGAACTGTCCAGGGCCTCCTGCAGATTGGCACGCTCAGCCATGCCGCTCTGCAGTTCCGGGTGGTAGTGGCGCCACTGGCGCTTGCCCGCCATCTTCGCCGAGTACAGCGCGAGATCAGCGTGTGTCAGCAGTTCGACCGAGTCGATGCTGTCTTCCGTCGTCGCGACGCCGATGCTGGCGTACGTGCTCATCGGCCCCACACTGAGCCGGAACGGCTCGGCGAACACGCTCATCAGGTGTTCGGTGAACCGCTCCACACCCTCCGTCGTGACGGAGCCCTCCACCAGCAGTGCGAACTCGTCGCCGCCGATGCGCGCGGCGGTGTCGGAGGCACGCACGGCGGTCTGCAGCCGGAGTGACAGCGCGACCAGGAGTTCGTCGCCCACACCGTGGCCGTGTATGTCGTTGATTACCTTGAAGTCGTCCACGTCGATGAAGAGCACACCGACCACCGTGCCGTCGCGCTGAGCCTGCGCCAGAGCGTGGTTGACCCGGTCCTGGAAGAGCACGCGGTTGGCCAGGTTGGTGAGCGAGTCGTGGAACGCCTGGTGGGTGAGTTCGCGTTCGAGTTTGCGCTGTTCGGTCACGTCCCGCAAGGTGAGCACGACTCCACCGACGGTCGCCTCCTCCCGCAGGTCGCTCCACCTCACCTCGACCTCGATGGACGACCGGTCGGCGCGGAGCATGCGCCAGTGCTCGCGCTTGCTCTGGCACTCGCCTTTCCGTATCCGGCCGAGTGTCTCGACCACCGCGCGGCTGTCCTGCGGTGGCACCAGATCGACGAGGAGGGTGCCCTGCAGGTCCGGAACGCCGAGCACCTGGCCGGCTGAGGGGCTGGCGTAACGGACCCGGTCGTCGTCGTCGAGGATCAGGATGACCTCGGAGGCGTTCTGCACCAGCGTGCGGAAGTACATCTCGCTGTTGCGCCGGTTGACCTCCTGGGCGAGGGTGACCCGCGCGGCGGCAAGTGCTGCCTGCGCGGCGAGAGTCGCCAGCGTGTCGCGGAGCACGAGCAGGTCCTGCTCGTTCCCGGCCACGATCAGCACCCCCATCAATGGATCGCCCGAGGGGTGATCCTGCGCGGCGAGCGGGCAGACCAGCGCGTGGCCGGTGCGGGTCGGCTCCTTGTCCGAGCCCATGAGGCGGGCGGCAAGATCGGGCCCCACACCGTCGAGGCTCACCAGGCGGTTCTCGCCGGACGCGATCAGTTCCCGTACGGCTGCGGTCGCCCGCACGGTCAGGGGCCCGCGCAGGGCGTCGTGCGCCCCGTTCACCCAGAACGTGTTGTCCGGCAGGGTGAGCAGCGCGGAACGCGGTGGCCCGTGCGACATCAGCTGCGTCACCGCGGAGTGGACGGCGGCGGCCACATCCCGCAGCTCGCCCGCTCCGCCCAGCGACGACACCGCGTTGCGCAGCACCTTCTCCCGGCCGACCGCCCGCCGGTGGGTGGCCACCACCCCCGACAGACGGTAGAGCACGAGGAGGAAGAGCACTGCGGAGAAGACCCCGATGACGCCGACGTTGGACCTGACGCCGCGCACCGCCTCCGTCAGGAGGATGGCCGGGGCGATCAGCGACGCCAGGGTGAGCAGGCTCAGCCGGCCCGTGCCGGTCTCGGCTCGCCATTGCACCGGTTGCGTCAGCCGACGCATGGACGGATGGAGCGCGGCGGCCGCCCAGGCGCCGTACAGGACGGCCCAGCCGAGTTCGACCGCGCTACCCGTGCGCCACGTTCCGTTCAGCTGGATCAGCCCGTAAAGCACGTCGGCGGTGAGCAGGCCGAGGGTGCCCACGGTGAGCAGCATGAGCGAGCGGCTCTTGCCGCCCCGTCCGACGAGCAGCCGCAGCAGCATCGCCAGGACGAGGATGTCGCCGAGCGGATAGGCGATGGCGAACGCCTTCTGCCACCAGCTCAGACCCGCGGCACGGGCGTACGGATCGATGAGGAAGAGCCACGACAGCAGAGCCAGGCCGACCGTCAGTGTCAGCGCGTCGACGAGGCTCGCCCGGTCGCGCCAACCTGTGCGCCAGTGCACGAAGCCCAGCAGCCCGGCCGCATAGAGCGGATATGCGGCGAGATAGAAGCCGTCGGCGATCGACGGGAACGGGATCTCCTCGTCGAGCAACTGGATGAGGATGATCTGGGTGGCTTGGCCTGCGGCGAAGGCGAAGTTCCCCGCGGCGAGCAACAGCCAGGGGAGTCGATGCGCCGGGTGGTTGAGAAAGACACCAAGGACGATACCGATGACGCCGGTCGCTCCAATGGCGACGAAGAGCAGCCGTTTTTCCGGAAATACGTAGTAGAACGCGGTCAGCACGACGATGCATGAACTGACGGCGGCCATCGCAGCCTGGCTTCGCAGTCGCGCGTTCATCCCAACTAACCTCCTGATGGGCCACTTTTCGGACCGGCTGAGCTGGGCGAACGGCACCGGGCGGCGGAGAAGCCCGTGGGGGCCGGGCTGACTTAAGGGGAACTCTCCGTGCGCCAGGCCGGGACTCGGCCCTGATCGCCTGTGAACACGATTTTCCGGTATGCACGGTCGCCGGTATACACGGTCTGCGGTATACACGGTTCGCCGTTATGCGGACTCCTTCTACACCGAGACATCGACGTGTCCTTCATCCAGCGTACCGAGATTGCCATTTCCCGCACGCCCACGGAGAGATACCGAGTCACCTCGCGAGATACCACCACATGCGTGAAAATGGAGGACGCGGAAACCGGGCCGGGTCCTCCCGGCGACGATCGGCCACTGACGGAGCGTCGAGCCCATGCTCTCCGTTCACCGCCGGACCTTTGCCCCGCAGGCAGGCCGCCAGTGGTCCATGGGTAAGGAGCATGACCCGGACCATCCACGGGCCGGCGAAGCGGCCCGATTCGCCGGGGCGCTGTTCACACAGGTCAGCGGCACGCGTGCCCACACTGCACCGCCCGCCGAGCAGGCGCCAGAGCGCGTCGCCCGTTGTCTCTGCTGGACGCCCGGGCGATTCGGGCCACGTGTCGGGGACCAAGGTCCGGGCCATTCCCGGACCAGGTCACGGCCCGCCTCTGACCGCGGTCCCGTTTTCGCAGGTCAGCGCGGACGCGGCGCGTGTACCACCAACAGACGAAGAATCTGCTGGTGAGCTACTCGCCGAAGAAGCTGGGCTTCTTCCAGAGCGCGCCGTCGGCGGTGGACGCGCTGGAGGCGTCCACCGCCTTGCCGCTGTGATGCGATTGACCAGGACTTACGTAGGTCTTCAGCGACTCACCTTTTGTTTGCGGCAGGTCCCATCAGGTGCGGGTCCAGCGTTGGTTACTGCCGTTCGAGCAGGAGTAGAGCTGGATCAGGGTGCCGTTGGCTGTGCCGCCTGCGACGGCGTCGAGGCAGAGGCCGGACTGGACGCCGACGATGGATCCGTCGGAGTTGAGGCGCCATTTCTGGTTGTCGCCGCCCCAGCAGCCGTAGATCTGGACTTTGGTGCCGTTGCCGGTGCCGGCGGCGTCCAGGCACTTGTTGCCGTAGACCCTGAGCTCGCCGGCGGCGGTGTACGTCCACTGCTGGTTGGTGCGGTTGTTGCAGTCCCACAGGTTGAGCTGGGTGCCGTCGGTGGTACTGGTGCCGGGCACGTCCAGGCAGCGGCCCGAACCGACGCCCTTGATCGGTCCGGACTCCGAAGGAGGCGTAGAAGAGCCGCCGTTGAGTGTGTTGAGGACGGCGGTATAGGCGGGCTTCTTGCTGCCGTCGCCGTTGAACAGCAGCGGCGTCTGCTCCGCTCGCCAGGAGTCGGTGTCGCGCACACCCCAGACGGTGATGCCGAGGCAGCGCGGAACGGCCAGACAGTCGTTGGTCACGTTGGCGTAGGTCGTGGCCGGAGCGCCCTGGATGTCGAGTTCGGTGATGGCCACGTCGACGCCGAGGGCGGCGAAGTTCTGCAGGGTGGTGCGGAAGTTGCTGTTGTAGGGGCTGCCGCTGTTGAAGTGCGACTGGAAGCCGACGCAGTCGATCGGCACGCCGCGCTGCTTGAAGTCCCGGACCATGGCGTACATGGCCTGGGTTTTGGCCCAGGTCCAGTTCTCGACGTTGTAGTCGTTGTAGCAGAGCTTGGCGGCCGGGTCGGCGGCGCGCGCGGTGCGGAAGGCGACCTCGATCCAGTCGTTGCCGGTGCGTTGCAGGTTGGAGTCGCGCCGGGCTCCCGAACTGCCGTCGGCGAAGGCCTCGTTCACGACGTCCCACTGGGCGATCTTGCCCTTGTAGTGGGCCATCACGCCGTTGATGTGGCCGATCATCGCCTGGCGCAGTGTGCTGCCGCTGAGGCTCTGCATCCAGCCGGGCTGCTGGGAGTGCCAGGCCAGGGTGTGGCCGCGCACCTGCTTGCCGTTCTGCACCGCCCAGTTGTAGACGCGGTCAGCGGCGGTGAAGTTGAACTGGCCCCGCTGCGGTTCGGTGGCGTCGATCTTCATCTCGTTCTCGGCCGTCACCGAGTTGAACTCACGGCCCGCGATCGTCGTGTACGCCGAGTCGCCCAGCCTGCCCGAGGCGATGGCGGTGCCGAAGTAGCGGCCGCTCTGCGCCGCCGCGGCGCCGAGCGTGTTCTCGGCGGCGTGTGCGGTCGGCGGTGCGACCAGTGCGGCGGCCGCACCGAGGACGCCGACGACCAGCGCCAACAGCAGGCCGCGGATCTTGCGGCGGACTACGGGTCCGGGAAGGGCATACGAGCCCATGAATGTGCCTCCAAGGTAGAAATCACGGAAGGACTGAAGCGCCGGGGAATGCGTCGTCCGCTCCCACTCGGCAGACGGAGGGGGCGGGCCGGAGCCCGGGCAGCACGGAATTACCCGACAGCGCGGTCATGGGACCGGGACGCTCTCAACCGGCACGGACGGCTTCCGGTCGGCCGTCGAGTGACGTACGGCGGGCGGCGGCGGTGTTTCGACACAGGCATGGGGGCACTCCATCGCGACTCAGCCGGGGGACCGTCACGCGGCGTCGCGCGCCTCTCCGACTACGCGGAGAGCCAGGGTGCGCTGGTGCGAACCTCACCGGACCGACATGGGGTGGCGCAGGTGTTCTGAGGGATGCGCGGATCTGTCGTGCAGCTGTGCGTGGATCTGCCGTGCCGCACAGATTGCTCAGGGCCGACACGGTTCGAGATCTCGAACTATGGCCGGTTCCTCAGGCAGGGATGATTGATGTGTTGACGATGCATCGTCAATACTCCGCGCAGAAAAAATTTCCGTTCCTCGCCCGAAACTTTCCGGATCCCGGCGAGCCGGACCGCGAACCCCGCCGCCGCAGTCGGCAGAGCCGTAGGGCCGAGGCAGGGACGAGTGCGCGGACGCCGCTTTCTCGACGTCTCTCCTCCGCGCGGACGCCCTGGACCGGTGAGCCGTATCGCGTACAGCTGTGTTTCCGGTCGGCGCGGCAGCTTGTCGAGCCCGAAGGGGAGGCGCTGTTTGTGGACAGATCGGCGACAGGCCTTGACCAGAGCGCCCCACATTCCTAGCTTGTGGCGTCAAAGCTTCCGGGAATTCTTCGAAATGTTTCGAGCTCGTCCCAGCCCCGGCAGTCCGCTCCGCGGTTCATCGGGTCCCCCATCCCCGCCCCCAAAGGAGTGCTCTCTGATGTGGTTTCGCCACCCCTCCCCGGTCCGCCTCAGACGGTTACTCGCCGTCCTCGCCCCCTTGCTGCTCGTGGCCACCTTCCTCGGCGCCCAGCCCGCCCGCGCGGCGACCGTAGACCCCAACGCCTCGTATGTGCTGGTCAACCGCAACAGCGGCAAGGCCCTGGATGTCTACAACATGGCGACCAACGACGGCGCCCGCATCACCCAGTGGACCAGGAACGATCAGAACCAACAGCAGTGGCAGTTCGTCGATTCCGGGGGCGGCTACCACCGCATCAAGTCCCGCCACTCGGGCAAGGTGCTGGACGTCCACAACTGGTCCACCGCGAACGGCGGCTCGATCGTCCAGTGGGCCGACCTGAACGCCACCAACCAGCAGTGGCGGCTGGCCGACAGCTCGGACGGCTACGTGCGGTTCATCTCGCGCCACAGCAACAAGGCCCTCGAAGTGCAAGGCGCCTCCAGCGCCGACAACGGGAACATCGTCCAGTACGACGACTGGGGCGGCACCAACCAGCAGTGGCAGCTCGTCAAGGTCGGCGGCGACAGCCCCGGCCCGTGCGATCTTCCGTCGACCTACCGCTGGACATCAACGGGCGCGCTGGCGCAGCCCAAGCCGGGGTGGGTCTCGCTCAAGGACTTCACCGTCGTCCCCTACAACGGCAGGCAACTCGTCTACGCGACGACGCACGACACGGGGACGAGTTGGGGTTCGATGAACTTCGGCCTGTTCACCAACTGGTCGGAGATGGCCTCGGCCGGCCAGAACACGATGTCAACTTCCACCGTCGCACCCACGCTCTTCTACTTCGCGCCGAAGAACATCTGGGTGCTCGCCTACCAGTGGGGCGGGACCGCCTTCTCCTACCGGACGTCGAGCGACCCCACCAACCCCAATGGCTGGTCATCCCAGCAGGTGCTCTCCACCGCCAGCATCAGCGACTCCGGGACAGGACCCATCGACCAGACGCTCATCGGTGACGGGACGAACATGTACCTGTTCTTCGCCGGTGACAACGGCAAGATCTACCGGGCCAGTATGCCGATCGGGAACTTCCCGGGCAGCTTCGGCGCGACCTCGACAGTGGTCATGAGCGACACGACGAACAACCTGTTCGAAGCCCCGCAGGTCTACAAGCTGCAGGGGCAGAACCGCTACCTCATGATCGTCGAGGCGATCGGCTCGCAGGGCCGCTACTTCCGCTCGTTCACGGCCACCAGTCTGAACGGCTCATGGACACCCCAGGCCGCGACCGAGAGCAATCCCTTCGCCGGCAAGGCCAACAGCGGCGCCACCTGGACCAACGACATCAGCCATGGCGAACTGATCCGCACCAGCCCCGATCAGACCATGACCGTCGATCCCTGCAATCTGCAGTTGCTCTACCAGGGGCGCAGCCCCAACTCCGGCGGCGACTACGGCCTCCTGCCCTACCGTCCTGGTCTGCTGACACTGCAGCGCTGACGGCGTGACTCGAGTCCGGCTCCCGTACGGAGTCGGCGTGGCGGGCTCGGCGGAAGGCCGAGCCCGCCCGGGTCATGCGACAACGTCAGCGCTCATACGGCGACGGGACGCGGGACCGGGCAACATCCACCAGCCCGAAGGACGCCGCTCCCATGAACGCCGGTCCGGTCGGCCCGAGGGCGACCGGATACAGTGCGCGAAACGGCAGCCCGGTCAGACAGGGGAAGCGTGAGCGACACCAGCAACACCCGACCCCCCGACAGCGAAGCGCAAGCTCCGCGGCAGAGCCGGCTGCACCGCCTGATGCGCTATCTCCCCCTGATCGCCCCCGTACTTCTGTGGACCGTGCCCTGCTGGGTGCTCCTGTTCTCCGGCCAGAACTGGCCGCTGCCCGTCGCGCCGGCCGGCACCGCCCTGTTCGTCGTCGGCCTGGTCGGGATGCCGCTCGCGATGGCGCGCGGCCACGGCCGGCGTCAGCAGGACCGGGCAGCGATCATCGGTGACACCCTGCTGGGCACGAGCTGGGTTCTGTTCACCTGGTCCGTTCTGCTCGGCGTCTTCTTGCGGCTCGCCCTGACCGTGGCCGGCGTCGGCGACAGTCAGGACCGGGCCCGAATCGTCACTTGGGCCGTCCTCGGCATAACCGCCGTGCTGCTCGCCTGGGGGTACGCCGAAGCCCGCCGCGTGCCGCGCGTGCGCCGACTCGACGTGCGACTCCCACGCCTGGGTGCCGGGTTGGACGGCTTCCGCGTCGTCCTCATCACCGACACCCACTACGGCCCGCTCGATCGCGCCCGCTGGTCGGCACGGGTGTGCGAGACGGTGAACACCCTGGAAGCCGACCTGGTCTGTCACACCGGTGACATCGCGGACGGCACGGCCGAACGCCGCCGCGCCCAGGCCGCCCCGCTCGCAACCGTGCGGGCCACCCGGGGCCGTGTGTACGTCACCGGCAACCACGAGTACTACAGCGAGGCCCAGGGCTGGGTCGACCTGATGGACGAGCTGGGCTGGGAGCCGCTGCGCAACCGCCATCTGCTGCTGGAACGCGGAGGCGACGCCCTTGTGGTCGCCGGCGTTGATGACGTCACCGCCGAGTCCTCCGGCCTGGCAGGCCACCGCGCCCACCTCGCCGGAGCCTTGGACGGCGCCGACCCCGACCTACCTGTCCTGCTCTTGGCGCACCAGCCCAAGTTCATCGACCGGGCAGCAGCCGCCGGCATCGACCTCCAACTCTCCGGCCACACGCACGGCGGCCAGATCTGGCCCTTCCACCACCTGGTCCGCATCGACCAGCCCGCCCTCGCCGGCCTCAGTCACCACGGTCCCCGCACCCTCCTCTACACCAGCCGCGGCACCGGCTTCTGGGGCCCGCCGTTCCGCGTCTTCGCCCCCAGCGAGATCACCCTGCTCGTACTCCGCTCCCCGCACCCGCCCACCGCGATGTAGCACTCGCCGGGGCGACACATCCCCTTGTGGTCCTGCCGACCCGCCTCGGCGGAGTGCTGCCGCCGCTGCCCGGTCCGAAGCAGCCCCTTCTGCTCGCCTCGGAGTCCGAAGCGAGCCGGCCGAGACGACCCGCCTGACCAGGCGACTGCGCCAGTTCGAGACCCACGGCATCGGGCCGTTCAACCTGACCGAACCACTCCGCCGGGCCGGGCACGGCTGGGTCCTGCACGCACCGGTGCGCGTCGAGCGACCGCCGCAGGTTCAGGTTGCGTACGGACAAGGCCCTGTTCGCCAAGTGCTCAACCAGTAGTCGCACGGCGACGACACCGGGGTGCACGGAGTGGGGGCGGCGCCACGACGACGCAGCAAGCTCGCGGCACTTGCCGTGGTTCAGCGCCCCCCGGCACCCAAGCCGACGAGCCTGGGAGTATCGCGGCCACCCTGCGCAGCCGCACGGGAGGGGGTGCGCGGCTACTGTCGATGGCATGGACAGCGACAACCTGCTGGGGCGGTTCCTGCGAGCTCGGCGGGGCCTTGTGCAGCCCGAGGAGCAGGGCGTGCCCGTGACCGGCCACCGCCGTGTGGCGGGCCTGCGCCGGGAGGAAGTGGCCACGCTGGCCGGGCTGAGCACCGACTACTACATACGCCTGGAGCAGGGCCGCGAGAGAAGCCCCTCGGTACAGGTGGTCGACGCGCTGGCCCGGGCACTGTTGCTGGACGACGACGCCACGGCTCATCTGCACCAACTGGCCCGGCCCGTGCCGGGCCGTTCCCGCAAGACCGCCCGGCGTCAGCGGGTGAGTCCCGTTCTGCTGCGGATGATGAACACCTGGACCGGGACGCCTGCCGTGATCCTGGGGCGCTGTATGGACGTACTCGCGCACAACCCCCTCGGCGGCGCCCTGTTCGCCGGCCACACCTACAGCGGGGACCTGATGCGGCTCGTCTTCCTCGACCCCGACGCCCGGGATTTCTACCCGGACTGGGACCGGGTCGCCGCCAACACGGTCGGCGGTCTGCGCGAGGCGGCGGGAACCGACTACGACGATCCGCGGTTGATCGAGCTGGTGGGCGAGTTGTCGCTCAAGAGCGAAGCGTTCCGCAGGCTGTGGTCGCGTCATGACATCCGCCAGAAGCGGCGTGAGACCAAACGCTTCCGGCACCCGGTCGTCGGTGAACTCACCCTGGACTACGAGACTTTGACCATCAACAGCGCGCCCGGCCAACAACTCGTCGTCTACCAGGCCGAGCCCGGCGGTCCCTCCGACCACGCTCTGTCACTGCTCGGCAGCCTCGCCGCGACGCAGACGGCGCACGGTGCGGATTCCGTACAGCGGGACATCGGCACAGGCGACTGAACACGCCTCGGCCGTTCCCTCCGCTGCGGCGGGCCACGGACCCGCACGACGGAGGCGACGCCGTCGCCCCTTCCAGCGCCGCGCGGGCGAGTTCCGTCGTCCCGGGCCGGGTTCCGCAGCGGCGGCACGACCCGGGCGGCCGAGAACGTCACGGGCGCTGCCGCACAGGCCGGATGACCAGCTCGTTGACGTCGACATCGGCGGGCTGACCGATCGCATACGAGATCGCACGAGCGATGGCATCGGGCGGGATGGCAGCCGAGCGGTAATCCTTCATCGCCGCCGCGGCTCCTGGATCGGTGATGGTGTCGGCCAGTTCGGACTCGACGACGCCCGGTGAGACGGTGGTGACCCGGATGAACGGGTCAGCCTCCTGCCGCAGGCCCTCTGTGATCGCCCAGGCCGCATACTTCGTGGCGCAGTACACGGCAGCCGTGGGAACCACGGAGTAGGCGCCGACGGACGCAATGGTGATGAAGTGCCCGCTGCTCTGGCGCTGGAAGTGCGGCATGGCCGCCGCTATGCCGTACAGCAGTCCCTTGACGTTGACATCGACCATCCGGTCCCCTTCGTCCACCAGCAGTGAGTCGAGCCGCGACAGCGGCATGACGCCGGCGTTGTTGACCATCACGTCGATGTGCCCCCGAGCGGTGACGGTCTCGTCGACGAACCTGGCCACGTCGGCCCGGTCGGTGACGTCGAGACGTCGTACGTCGATGCTGCCGCCGTCGGCCCGGATGCTCTGGGCCAGGCTGGTCAGCCGATCCTCCCGACGCCCGCCGGCAACGACGTGGTGCCCTTCCGCAGCGAGCCGCCTGGCGATGCCTTCGCCGATGCCGCTTGTGGCACCCGTGACGAGTACGACCTTCCGGCTGTCCTGCTCTGTGATCTCCGGGGTTGTCCGAGTCACCGCGTCCTCCTTGCTCAGCCAGGGCTGAAGCCCTGCCAACGGATCGTTCACCTGCGAACTTGCCGTGCTTTCGAGGGCAGGAGAAGGCCGGGATCCTCCTAGGAGTACTGCACCCACCCCGACGGCCGGCCCAGCCGGCGGATCGTGGTGGCCGAGCCAACTGGCGGGACTGGCCGACGAGTCAGTGAGCGCGTACGTCCGTCACAGGAGGCTGGAACATGCCGGCTCGGGTCGCTTCGCCGGACGGCCGACCGAGCAGGTCGGAACACGATGCCCACTGACGGTCCGCCGACAGCAGTCACTTCATCCGTGCCGTCAAGAAGCAGATGTGCGGCACGACCGGGCGGCGGGGTCAGTGGCCGGCGAACTGGACCCTCGTGGGCTGTACGACGTCCGGACGGATCGCGAGCCCGTCGACCGTGAGCCGTTCTCCGAAGATGTCGGTGACCCTGATCGCGCCGCCGCACCCGGTGCCGTCTTCGGAGATGAAGTAGTTGTAGTCGGTACGGGAGAGCTGACGCCAGCCGCTGCCGGCGCGAACCTCCAGACGGGCCACCGGATTCCGGTGCCCTATGGCCTGGATGCCGCACCAGTAGCGCGTGGACCCCGTCTTGTACCGGACCGACATCGTGCCTGAGCTCGCGGGGCTCACCAGCTTCCACGTGATCGCGATCCGGCCGAGCGTGGGGTCGGCGAGCTTGGCGAAGGCCTCCGCACTGAGGTCGATCTGCCCCGGAGCGCACTCCCCCGGGCATTCGTTGGTGATGCGGACGGTGATGGAGGTCCCGTCGGCCGCGCGGACCGACACGTACGCGCCGCAGGCCTTCGCCGACTCGTAGTCGGTGGAGTTCATCGCGCCGGTCATGACGTCGTCGCTCGGGTCGTACAGGCAGGCGCCTCCGCCGTCGGAGTCGTAGAAGGTGGCGACGCCTTCGTAGGTGACGCCGGGCCGTATGCGTCCCGCCAACGGTGCGCCGGCGGACGCCGCTTGCGGGGCGTCCGTGGGCGACGGCTTCGCCGACGCGGTGGTCGCGTCGGCGGACGGCGTCCGTGAGGTGGCCTTGGCCGAGGGCTTCGCCGACGCGGTGGTCGCACTGCCGGAGGGGCGCGGAGACCCCGTCGCGGTCGGGGCGTTCGCCGAGGTGCCGGCGACCGGCGTGGGCGCGGCGTGCCTGGTGTCGGCCTCGCCCTCGGGGAGGAGCACCACGACCAGGGAGGCGACTATGAGCACCGCGGCAGCCGAGAGGAACAGCCAGCGCCTGTACACCGGACCTCCTTGACGGCCGCCACCGGGAGTGGTGAGTGACGGGCGCAGTGATCGTGCCAGACCCGGGGCAGGGCGGCAAGCCCGGTTCCGGGGCGCAGTTGGGGCCGGGAGCGGTCCGGGCGCCGCGTGAACGGGACGCCCGGACCGCTCGCGGCTTCCGGTCACGGCCTCCCTTCACAGCTTCCGGTCACGGCTTCCGGCACGTCAGGCCCTTGGTGGGGAGCGTTCCGGACTCCAGGTAGGCGTTCACCTTCAGGTCGACGCAGTCGTTGCCGTAGGCGCCGTAGATGCCGTGGGCGATGGCGCCGCGCAGGGTGAGCAGGCGGGAGCCGGTCATCTGCCGGTGCAGGGCCCGGGCGCCCCGGTAGGTGGTGGCGGTGTCACCGGTGGCGGAGACGATCAGTGCCGCGGCCCGGTTGGCGATCCTGGCCGGTTGCTCCCGTGGCGGTTCGGGCCAGAAGGCGCACGGGGCGATGTTGTGGGTGATCGGCCCGAACAGGGGGTGGCGGGTCCGGCTGTCCTGGATGTCGTTCCAGTAGACCTCCGGGTCGCGTGGGGCGGCGCCGTCACCGCACATGATCGCCGCCGCCGGACTGACGAGGTGCGAGGTCGCGCCGTCCAGGGTGAAGCGCAAGACCCCTTCCAGTTCGGGGTTCGGGGTGACGGTGGCCCCGCTCGTCGCCTCGTCCAGCACGCGCATGGTGGACGCGAACCCGGCGCGCGCCTGGTCCTGGTCGCTGCCGACGCCGCCGTACACGAGGTACGGGATCACGTGCTCGTCGACCGTGTAGGAGCCGACGCGCAGCGGACGCGTCGAGGACGCCTGGACGATCCGGTCCACGGTGGCGAGCACGGCGCGCGGAGTCCGGCCCAGGCCGTAGTCGTGGTGCCGTGCCGCGGTCCAGGACGCCCAGGCGCGCAGGGCCCGTTCCGAGGGGGGTTCCGTGCCGACCAGCGGCCTGGGGCCCCACCGGCGTGGATCACCGGCGCTGTCGAGGACCATCCGGTCGGTGCGGCCGGGGAACATCTGGGCGTAGACGGCACCGAGATAGGCGCCGTAGGAGTAGCCGAGGTAGGAGATCCGGCGCTCGCCCAGCACAGTGCGGACGATGTCCATGTCCCGGGCGGTGTTACGGGTGTTGACGTGCGGCAGCACATCGCCGTGCCGGCGCTCGCAGCGTTCGGCGAGGTCCTTCTGGAAGGCGATCTGCCGGTCGAATCCCGCCCGGTCGGATCCGGCCGAGCGTATCCAGAGGCCGGCGGGCCATCCGCAGTCCAGGGGGGTGCTGCGCCCCACGAAGCGCGGATCCAGCCCGATCAGGTCGTAGCGTGCGCCGGCCTTGCCCAGGTGCGCGCGGGTCTCCAACGGCATGCCGAGGGTCGGCTCGCCGGGGCCGCCGTGGTTGAGCACGATGGTGCCGATCCGGCGGGCCGGATCGGTCGCCGGCAGCCGCGACACGGCGATCTTGATCGTCGGGCCCTTCGGCCGGCTGTAGTCCAGTGGCACGGTGACCTGGGCACACCGGGCACCGGCCCGGTCCAGGCCGGTGCCCGGTTCGTCGTCCGGTCCCTGCCGGCAGTCCGCCCAACGGACCTGTTGCCGGTGGTAGTCGGCGAGGTCCGAGGCGGGGGCGTTCGTGGCGAGCGCGGCGGTGCCCGAGGCCGCCAGGGCCAGGGCGGCGCCGGGTGCGGCCAACCGGCGTGCCAGGGTGCCCAGTCGGGTCTTCTTCGTCATGGCCGTGACGCTAGGTCCGCCTCGGCGCCCGGAGAATGCAGCCGACTGCCGGCTGAAGGTACAGGTAGCTGTACTGCCTCGCCGACGCTGTGCCCTGATACTGAGTACTCGGTCGGCGGGTGGAAGGGGGCGGGCGTGCCGGGACGCTGGGCACAGCCGTTGCGCGGCACGGGCTACCTGCTCGGTTGTCTGCCGACCGCCCTGGTCACCCTCGTCGCGTTGCCGCTGCTGGTGCTGCCGGCTCCGGCGCACGCCTGGGGGGACTGGCACCGGCGGCGGGCCAGGAGGCTGCTCGGCGTCGCGGTTCCGGCTCGGCCGGCGGCACCGCCCGGGGGCCCCCGCGCCTGGTGGCGTCGGATGCGCGACGATTCCGGCGCGCGCCGAGGCATGCTGTGGCCGGTGGCGCACGTGGCCACGGGGCTGCCCTTCGGTCTGGCCGTCCTGTTGTGCGTGGGCAACCTGTTCACGGCGTTGGTGGCCATGACGCTGTGGTGGGTGTTTCCCGCCGGTTCGGGGCCGCATCTGATCGGCGACGTGCCGGTGACCGACTGGGCGCGCGCGCTGACCGCGGCACCGTTGCAGGCCGTCGTCCTCGCAGCGGCGGCCTGGTGGGGCGGCCCGCTGCTGGCGCGTGCGCATGCCCAAATCTGCCTGGCGCTGCTGTTGCCGTCGGCCACCGAAAGACTTGCGCGGCGGGTGGAGGTACTGACCCGGACGCGGGCGGGAGCCCTGGACGCCCACGCCGCCGAGCTGCGCAGGATCGAGCGTGACCTGCACGACGGCGTACAGGCCCGGCTGGTGGCGGTCGCGGTGCGGCTCGGAGTGACCCGCGAGTCGCTCACCGACGCTCCCGAGAGCGTGACCAGGCTGCTCCGGGAGGCGCACGAAGGCATCGAGGAGGCCATGACGGAACTGCGGACCGTGGTCCGCACCACCTATCCGCCGATCCTGGCCGACCGCGGCCTGGGCGGAGCGCTGGCGGCGCTGGCCGCCGACTCCGTCGTGCCGACCCGGCTGCACGTCGGCACGCTGGACGCGGTCCCGGCCGCGGCGGAGTCGGTGGCCTACTTCGTGGTCGCCGAGGCGCTGACCAACACCGCCAAACACGGCCGCGCCACACGCGCCGAGGTACACGTCCGGCGTACGGGCGCCCGGCTGTCGATCGAGGTCGGCGACGACGGGATCGGCGGCGCGGACGAGACGCTGGGCACCGGCATCGCCGGGATCCGCCGCCGCGTGCTGGCCCTCGACGGCACCGTCCGGATCACCAGCCCTCCGGGCGGCCCGACGAGGATCGCCGTGGAGGTGCCGTGCGGGTCGTGATCGCCGAGGACAACGTGCTGCTGTCCAGCGGTCTGGAGCTGCTTCTGGCGGCCAAGGGCTTCGAGGTCGCCGCGGTCACCCGCGACGGCCCCGCCTTCCTGGCCGCTGTCGCCGAGCACCGGCCCGACGTGACGATCGTCGACGTACGGCTGCCGCCCTCGTTCAAGGACGAGGGGATTCACGCCGCTCTGCGGGCACGCCGTCTCCACGCGGGCCTGCCGGTTCTCGTGCTGTCGCAGTACGTCGAGCGGGAGTACGCCCGGGAGTTGCTTTCCGACGGCCAGGGGGGCATCGGCTACCTGCTGAAAGACAGGGTGAGCCGGGTCGCGGAGTTCACCGACGGGCTGCGCCGCGTCGCCGCCGGCGGCACCGCGATGGACCCCGAGGTCATCGCCCAACTCCTTCTCCGCCATGACGACGACCCCCTGTCCCGCCTCACCCCGCGCGAACACCAGGTCCTCGCCCTCATGGCCGAAGGGCACGACAACACCGCCATCGCCGACCGGCTGGCCGTCACGGACAACGCCGTCCACAAACACATCGGGCGCATCTTCGCCAAGCTCGGCCTGGCCACCGCCGGCAGCGGTCACCGCCGGGTCCAGGCGGTACTCGCCCACCTCGAGCACCGCCACCGCCTCTGACCGGTTCGAACGCGGCACGACGATTCACGGATCGGGCCGCCGGGTACCCGCGCACGCCATGGGACGCGTCAAGCAGTACGCCGTAGCCGCCTCGGGACAGTGGACCGACGAGGAGGAGGGCCGGCGCCGGCTGCCCGCGGGTGAGGTCCACGCCTGGGAGCCGGGCATGAACCAGACCGTGTGCGGGCTGTCACTCAGCCGCTCGCAACTGGTCCGCTTCCCGCACGTCGTCTGGCTGGACACCTTCCCGGAGTCCGGCGGAGCCGCGGACCGGGTACGACGCCAGTGTCCGCGCTGTGCCTCCGTCGCCGGACGCCGTGGCGCTGACGCACGACCGAGGTGGCAGCGCATCGATCCCCGGCCGTGAGTGCGGCGGCCGGTGGCGATCGGGCCGCGTTTCCGGCCGGGGCCGCCGGGCACTCGTCGAGCCATGAATCAGAGTCGTCGCCCCCCGATCGCCGACAGCTCACTCGCCCTCCTCGCCAAGGGGTACGCCTGGCTTCCCGATCGCCGGCGCCGTGCCGCGGGCCCTGTCGTGCGGACCCGGCTGATGGGCCGGCACGCCGTGGCGCTGCACGGGCCGGAAGGAGTGCGGTTCTTCTACGACGAGCGGCATGTGGAGCGCCGGACGGCGCTTCCCGGTCCGGTGCTGAGCACACTGTTCGGTCACGGAGCCGTGCACACCCTGGACGGACAGCCCCACCGGGTACGCAAGGAGATGTTCCTCTCCCTGCTCACCGGTCCGGAAGCGGTCGCCGGCCTGGTCGGCGACGTCACCGACGTGTGGGACGAGGCCGTGCGCTCGTGGTCCGACCGTCCGTCGGTCGTCCTGTTCGACGAGGCGAGCCGCATCCTCACCCGAGGCGTCTGCCGGTGGTCCGGCATCCCCCTCGCCGACGCCGACCTCCTGGCCCGGGATCTGGTCGCCATGGTCGACGGTTTCGCCACGCCCGGACCGCGCCACTGGCGGGCCCGCCACGCGCGGGCCCGCAGTGAGGCGTGGCTGGGAGGCCTGGTCGACGACGTACGGAAGGGGACCGTCACCGCGCCGGCCGGATCGGCGCTGGACGTGGTGGCCCTGCACCGGGACGCCGACGGGCAGTTCCTCGACCCGCACACCGCCGCGGTCGAACTGCTCAACGTCATCCGACCGACCGTCGCGGTGTGCTGGTTCGTCGCGTACGCCGGTCACGCACTGCACAGCAGGCCCGAGATCCGGGAAGAGCTGCGCGAGGGCGACCCCTCGTACGCCGTGGCCTTCGCCCACGAGCTGCGGCGCTTCTACCCCTTCGCCCCCTTCCTCGGCGGCCGGGCCGTCACCGATCTGGAATGGCGGGGGGAACCGATCCCGTCCGGCACGCTGGTCCTGCTCGACCTCTACGGCCAGAACCACGACCCCGACCTCTGGACCGATCCGTACGCCTTCGCCCCGCGGCGCTTCCTGGAGCGGCCGCCCCAGCGGGACGAGCTCGTTCCGCAGGGCGGTGGCGACCGGTCCACCGGTCACCGCTGCCCCGGTGAGGACGTCACGATCGCGCTGCTGACGGCTCTCGGCCCACGGCTTGCCCGGCTGGAGTACGACGTGCCCGACCAGGACCTGCGGATCCCGCTGACCCGCCTGCCGGCCCGTGTTCGCAGCGGATTCGTCATGGAGGCGGTCCGTGTACCGGCGCCCGCTCACCTGGCCGCGAGGACGGCGGTCTGATCCAGGAGGAGGCCATCCGATGATCACCGGCGAGCATGTCCGCGAGTTGCTGAACCGTGAGGACGACGCCGTGCTGGTACTGCTCCGCGGCCGGGCCGAGGTGGTCCCGGCGCCGGACCTGGACTCGGAGCGCTGTCGCGGCGCGATGCCCGTGGTGTCCGGCCGGGATCTCAGGGAACGCCTGGACGCCGACCCGTCGGCGTCCGGCGATCCCGACGCGGTGGCGGCCGCCCTCGACGCGACCGTGCGGGAGCAGGGCGGCTGAGGACTACGGCTGCCCGGCGGGCGGCCCGCGCGCAGGTACGCCGTACAGCTTGCCGCTGTACGGCGTACCTGCGTTGCGAACCGCTCAGGCCGGCTTCTTGTCAGGTTCCCGAATGGGTCAGAACCCGACGGCCGGCGGTCACGGCCGCTCCCGCCACCGCGGCGGCGACGGCCGTCCTGCGCAGCGCGGTGCGCCGGCGCCCGCCCCAGCCGCCGTGCACTGCTCCCTCGCCGGGAGCCGGTACGTGCAGCGCTCCGTGTGTCGCCGGGGCTTCTTCGCGGGACAGATGGGTCTTGTCCGTCTGCCGTGCCATCGCCCGCTCCGCCAGTCCCGGTGCCAGCCGGGACTGACGTACCAGAGCCCGGCCCGCGGGGCCGACCACCACTTCACGGTGCGGGTGCCGGACCTGGTCCACGACGGCTCGGGCGACCCGTTCCGGGCTGTAGACCGGGGGCATGGCGACCACCTTGCGCCCGGTGAAGTTCGCCGCCTGCTCGAAGTGCGGGGTGTCGATGGTCGCGGGCATGACCGTGCACACGTGAATGCCCTTCACCCCCTCCACCCGCAGCTGCTGCCGAAGGCTCGATCCGAGCCCTTGGACGGCGTGCTTCGACATGCTGTACGGGTGGCTGTACGGCTGCGCGACGGCACCCACGATGGACGAGATGTTGATCAGCGTGCCCGTCCCCTGCTCCCGCATCACCCGCAGAGCCGCTCGGGCCCCGTGCACGTAGCCCATCACGTTGACGTCCAGGACCCTGCGGAAGTCCTCCAGGGGCACGTCCTCGAAACGGCCGAAGGCGTTGACGGCCGCGTTGTTGACCCAGACGTCGATCCGCCCGAACTCCTCCACGGCACGCCGCGCCAGATCCTCGACCGCCTTGACGTCCGTCGTGTCGGTCGGCACGACCAGCGTCCGCGCCCCCCGGTGCTTCGCGCACTCCTGCGCGGTCGCCTCCAACGCCTCCTCACGGCGTGCGGCCAGCACCACGGCGCATCCCTTGCGCGCGAACGCCTCGGCCGTGGCCTGTCCGATCCCGCCGGACGCTCCGGTCACCACCACCACATGATTTCGCCACCGCATCCCGTACCTCCTCGGATCTGCCCGAGCCGGACGCCTCGTGTCCGGCTCCGCAGCGGACCGGGTACCCGGCACCGCCGAGTCATCTCGGCTGTCACCGGCCCGTTCCGTGCTGCAGCACCAGGAGTGCGACGTCGTCGGTGCGCTGCTCGGTCGCGCTGGCCTTCCGCAGCAGCTCGTCGATGAGCAGGTCCAGGTCCCGGTCGTCGGCGTGGGCGAGGTGGTGGGCGAGGTGGGCGATGGAGTCGTCGAGGTCGACGGTCGGCGTCTCGACGAGGCCGTCGGTGTAGAGGACGAGCAGCCCGCCCGGGGTGAGCGGGATCTCGGTCAGGGGGAAGACCGCGTCGGGGTCGATCCCCAGGAGCGGACCCGGCGTGACGTCGACGGGCCGGGTGTCGCCGTCGGGCAGCCGCAGGAGCGGCGGCGGATGGCCGGCGGAGGCCAGGGTCGCGCGCCGGCGGGCGAAGTCGAGGTGGACGTAGAGGCAGCTGGTGAACAGGTCGGGGCCGAGATCGGTCAGGAGCCGGTTGGTCCTGGCCAGGACCTGGTCGGGAGCCGTGCCGAGGGTCGCGTGGGCGTGGACACCGGTGCGGACCTGGCCCATCAGGGCGGCGGCGGCGACGTTGTGGCCCTGAACGTCGCCGATGACGGCCGCGGCTGCCGTGTCGCCCAGCCGGATCAGGTCGTAGAAGTCTCCGCCGATGTCCATGCCACGGGTCGCGGGCAGGTAGCGGGCGGCGACCCGCAGGCCGCTGATCCGGGGCAGGGTGCGCGGGAGCAGTGCCTGCTGGAGGCCGTGGGCGAGCTCGTGCTTGGTGTCGTACAGGCGGGCGCGGTCCAGGGCCTGGGCGACGAGCCCGGCGAGCGACGTCAGGACGGCGCGTTCCTCGGCAGGGAACTCGTGGGGGCTGTCGTAGGACAGGATGCAGATGCCGACGGGCCGGCCGGAGATGATCAGCGGCAGGAAGGCCCAGGCCTGCTTGCCGCTGATCAGCGGGGCTTCGGGGTAGATGCGGCGCATCTCCTCCGGGTCGGAGAAGAACGCGGGGATGCCGCTGGCCAGGGCGTGCCCGGCCGGGGTGAAGTCGGTGTCGAGGGGCAGGGCGTCGAGGCGTTCGATGGTGTGGGGGGCATAGCCCCGGTGGCCGTTGATGCGCAGCCGGCCGCCGTCGGCGGTGGACAGGACCAGACCCTGGGCGCCGAAGGCGGGCATGATCTGGTCGGCGACCAGGTCGACGACGTCCTGCACACCGACGACCTCGGTCAGTCCGGCGGCCAGGTGGGTGAGCTGGTAGAGCCGGCCGGCGCGGGTCGGTGTGACGGTGTGCGTGGACCAGCGGGGCGCCGGTACGGGCGGGGGCTGGGCACCGCTGGGGACGATGCGGATGCTGATGCCGCTGGCGTCCGGGTAGAGGTGGAACTCCAGCCACTGGTCCGGCGGGCGGCACGCGGTGAACGAAACGGCTTCGCGGCTGATCACCGCGGCACGGTAGCGGTCCTCGTAGGCGGGATCGTCGAGCCAGCGCAGGGACTGCCACGGCAGGGTGCCCAGCAGCTGACCGGCTTCGCTGCCCAGCAGCCGGCAGGCGCCGGAGCTGAGGTAGGTGAAGTGCCCCTCCAGGTCCAGGGCGCAGCTGCCGCCGGGCAGGCGCTCCACGAAGTCGGCGGCGGCCGTCGCCGGGCTCGCGGACCGGTGGCCGGTACCGGTGGGGACGACACGAGGCAGGGCGCCACGGGCCGGGGTCCCGCCGTGTTCGTCGGCTTCCTGCAGCAGCCGGGCCAGGCGTCGGCAACGGGAGGCGATGTGTCCCCGCTCCCGTCCGGTCATGTACGGCGGACGGGTGGCAGGCCACATCAGCAGCAGGACGCCCCAGCGCCGGGCGCCGGTGACCGGTGCGGCCACCAACGCCAACGGGTAGGGCAGCACCATCGCGGTGCGCGGATAGGAGCGGGCCATCTCCTCCTGGCTGCCCACCCACACCACCCGGTCCTCACGGACCGCCTCCGCCACCGGTGCCGGGGCTGCCGTCGACACCCTCGCCCACGGTGCGGCGAACTCGGCCGGCGCCCCGCACAGCACGTCCAGCCACAGCAGCTGCTCGTCCGGTGCGAGCAGGTAGAGGGCGCCGATGGACGCGCCGGTTCGGCGGACCGTCTCCGCGAACACGGCATCCAGTTCCTGCGTATCGGCGGCCGGGTCACCCCTGCTGGTCACGAGGCACCTCCGGCGTCGCAGGGGACCTTCCCGGACGGCCGCGGGCGCCCCGCTGCTCCGCTCGGGGCACGGCATACCCGTGCCGGACGTACCCGACCTCGCCCATAAGAGGACGTTACGCCCATAGGGAGCGGCAGGCACGCCCTCCCGCGCACGCTTCAGGACTTCGCACGGCAGGTCAGTACAGCAGCGCGACCGCCCGTCCGATGCCGGAATCACCACCGGTGACCAGCGCGACCTTCCCCTCCAGCTTTCCGCTGGCCCGATAGCGGCTCGCCCGGTAGCTCGGCGCGGTACGCATGTCGGCTTCCAGGCCGGGCCACTTCTGCTTGTCGGAGTCGTAGGGCGGAGCGGGTTCGGAGACGACCTGCGGTGCGGAGTCTTCGTGCTCGGACTGCAAGGTTTCCCTTTCGTCGGTGCGCCCACGACGGGCACGAGCGGCTTCCTCCCTCTCGCGCCGCGCCGCGCTTTCCCCCACCGCGTGCCCGATGAGGCGAGGGCCACGCTTTCCGTCCGGGTCCGCATGTGCACCGGCGTGTGCCCGGCTTCCTCGGGGTACTCGGCACCGCGCCGATGTCGCCCGAGGCGCAGCCGATCACGAAGGGAGAGCCCTGATGGACGACCGCCCGAACCCGACCGACACGGACCTGCTCGGCATCTACCTCAACGATCACCTCGCCGCAGCCACCCTCGGCGTGGACCGGGCCCGGATGCTGGCCGACGCCGAGTCCGAGCGGGACCCCGAGCTCGCCCACGCGGTACGGCCGATCCGCGACGAGATCGCCGAGGACCGGGCGGACCTGCTGAAGATCATGCGAGGGCTCGACATCCCCGTACGCCGCTACAAGGTCGTCGCGGGCCGACTGGCCGAGAGGGCGGGCCGGCTCAAGACCAACGGCCGACTCGTCCGCCGTTCTCCGCTCACCCCGATGCTGGAGGTGGAGCTGCTGCGCCTGGGCGTGGAGGGGAAGGCGGCCGGCTGGCGGACCCTGCGCACACTCGCCGACGCCGACGACCGTCTCGACCCCGGGCACCTCGATGATTTGCTCGCCCGCGCCCAACGCCAGCTGGACACGCTGGAACGGCTGCGCCTGCGACAGGTCACGACGGCCTTCCAGCAGACCGACGACCGGTCCGACGACGTGAGCCCCGTCCCCCAGGAGGCACGCTCATGAACGACCACACACCCTCCCAGGCAGAAGGCGAACCCGAGGAGACCGACACCCGGAACACGGCCGACGGCCCGGCTCCGGACCACCCGACGCCGTCCCAGGCCGAGGGCGACCGCGATGACGCGGACGACACCGGCGGCTCCGGCGCCGGGTCCTGACTCCCGCCCTCACGCACTGGCGAGCAGCTGCGGCGAGAGTTCCTTGATCATGGTGTTGGTCCAGCGCATCTGACGCAGGGTCCGCGGGTGGCAGGAGCCGGCCAGCCCGAGCAGCCGGTCGTCCGACGTGGCCTGTGCGACCTGCGCGAGCATCTGCCAGGGCAGCGAGTTCCGAGAACGGCGGGAAGGATCCCGCCCGGATGCCGGGCAGGATCCCCCTGTACGAGCGGCTACTTGTCGGGCGTCTCCCGCCACACCTGTGCCGCCATCACTTCCGCTTCGGCCTGTGGCGTACCGGCCCTGACCAGGATGATTCCCCGAGACCCGTCCGGAAACGTCACCGCGCGCATCGCCGTGCCCAGCGGGCCCGGCGTCGACTGCTCCGACATGACGACCCCAATCATTGGACGAACTGTCAGCGTAACGGAATCGCCCCGCCGAGCCGCTGGACGTCTCCGACCGGGCCCGTTGTCAGGGCAGCTCGTTCACACGGTCGGTGCCGGGCGGGGCGACCGGACTGTGGGCGGTGAGGTAGTCGGTGAGCGCCGCGATGTCGTCCCCGCCGCCGACGGTTCCGGTGCCCTCGGCGAAGGTGGTGAATCCGTCGCCGCCCGCGGCGAGGAAGGTGTTCGCGGTCACCCGGTAGGTGGCGTCCGGATTCAGCGGGTCGCCGTCGAGCCTGATCGACGCCGGGTCGATGCGGTCGCCGACCGGGGCGCCGCGTGAGAAGGAGTACGTCAGGCCCTTGGAGACGCCGAGCATGAGAGTGGGGGCCCGGGTGCCGGAGTCGTTGAACTGCTCCTCCAGGATCTTCTCGATCTGCGCCCCCGTCAGTTTCAAGGAGACCAGCGACCCGGCGAAGGGCTGTACGGCGAAGGCCTCCGCGTAGGTGATCTCGCCGGGGGCCTCCCCTCCCGTCGACGACGCCTGCACCAGGTCCGCCCGTACCCCGCCCGGGTTCATCAGGGCGATCCGGGCCCCGCCGCGTTCCGGTGCCGAGGTCGCGGCGAGTTGGGCGTCGGCGACGAGGTTGGCCAGGTCGGATTCGGCGTCGCGGGTCTCGGAGCGGGTGATGTCTGCGGTCACGCTGCCGACGACCCGGTTGGCCAGCGGGGCAGACAGGGCCTTCCACTTGTCGATGACGGCGCTCTGGTCGGCGTCCTTGGCGCCGGTGCGGGTGACGAGGTGGTTCATCGCGGCGACCTGGTCCCGTACGACGTCCCCGGTACGGCGGTCGACCGGCAGCCGGGTCTCGGTGACCACCCGGCCGAACGACGACGCCGAGGTGACCAGGCGGGGATGGCCGGCCGGGTCGGGCAGGGAGCAGATGTACGGCTGGTGGGTGTGGCCGGTCACCACGGTGTCGATCGCCGGGTCGAGGTGCTGGGCGATGTCGACGATCGGCCCGGAGATGCCGTCGCACTGTCCGTACGATCCGGCCTGCACGCCGCCCTCGTGCAGCAGCACGACGATCGCCTCCACGCCTTGCCGGCGCAGTTCGCGGGCGGAGGCGTTGGCGGTCTGGACCTCGTCGAGGAAGCGTACGGACGTGATGCCGGACTGGCCGGTGACCTCGGGCGTGCCCTCCAGGGTCATGCCGATGAAGCCGACCTTCACCCCGTCCGCCTTCTTCACCCAGGTGGGCGCCAGCAGGGGCTTGCCGGAGACGCGGTCGATGACGTTGGCGGCCAGCCAGGGGAACTCGGCGCCGTCGTACGGCTCGTCCTTGATGAAGCAGCCGTCCTCGGGGTGGCAGCCCCCGTGCTGCATGCGCAGCAGTTCCTCGGTGCCCTCGTCGAACTCGTGGTTGCCGACGCTGGTGACGTCCAGGTGCAGCTTCTCCATGGATTCGACGGTGGGTTCGTCGTGGAAGAGGCCGGACAGGAAGGGACTGGCGCCGATGATGTCGCCGGCGGCGACGGTCAGCGAGGTGTCGGTGCCCTGTCTCAGCTGGCCCAGCCGGGCCGCGAGGTGTTCCGCGCCGCCGACCGGGGTGGATTTCGGGTCGAGCTTGGAGCCGAGGTTGGCGTCGCGTCCGGTGGGCGGCTCCAGGTTGCCGTGGAAGTCGTTGAAGGACAGCAGTTGGACGTCGACGGTGGACGGCTGCTTCTGCGCCGTGGGGAAGGCGCGGGTGTACGAGATCCAGAGCTTCACGTCGGCCGAGTCCGTACGGCCGTTGCCGTCGAGGTCTCCGGCCGGGCCGGCGGTCGGGACGGCCGCCAGGTCCCTGGCGTCGACGGCACCGTCACCGTCGACGTCCGGTGTGCGGTGGGCCAGCAGCCCTGAACGAACCGCCAGCAGATGGAACTTGGTGACGCTGCCGTTGAAGCCGAAGTTGTCGTCGGCGACGAGGACGAGCGAGCGGGATCCGTCGGGCAGCCTCGGTCCCCAGGTGATGCCCTCGACGTTGTCGGCGTCGGTGCCGGAGGTGGTGAAGTCGTACAGGAGCTTCTTCGGCATGGGCTTCTCGGTGCCGGACAGGGCTTCCTTTCCGCCTACGTCCGTCGCGCCGATGATGCTGGTCCAGTAGAGGCGGATGGAGAAGCCGACACCGGAGGCGAAGGACCGTTCGACGGTGAGGTGGTCGGTCTCGTTGACCGCGAGGATCTCGGAGACTCCCCGGTCCGCCGAGTACGTGCCGACGGGGGCGGGCAGCGGCGCGGTGGGCGCGTCGGAGATCGGGTCGACCTCGTAGACGTGCTCGGCCTCCGGCTTCCCCGTCCGGCGGTCCATCAGCAGCAGGCGGGACGGGCTCTTGACCGTCAGCCCGGCCGCGGGGCCGTCCTGGACGAGGGCGTTCTCGGTGATGGTGGCCACCGTGCGCCCGTCCGGGGAGAGGGTGAGCCCTTCCAGCGCCTGGTTGTTGCGCACCCCGGCGGTGAGGGTGCCCGAGGCCGAGCGGACGGGAGCGTACGCCTGGGGCAGCGGCAGTTCGCGGACGTACCCGCCGGAGGCGGCCGCCTCACGGACGAAGGCGGGCTGCCCGGCGGAGGAGGCGCCCTCGCTGGTCCACAGCAGGCTCTCGCCGCCGGGCGTCCAGCGGATCGCCTCGGGGTCGACGGCCTTGGGGGCGAAGGGTTCGCCGGTGGTGTCGGCGAGCACGTTCAGGGTGTCGAGGTCGGGCTTGTCGTGGGCGAAAGCCGCCCCGTCGAGCGGCAGTCGGAGGGTGTAGAAGCGAGCCTTGCCGTTCTCCGAGCGGTCGTCGCTGACGGCGACGTACTCGCCGGACTTCTGGTCGTAGTCGATGCCGGACAAGCCGCCGAACGGCATGCCGAACTCCGTCGTCCCGGCGGGCACCGTGAGGGTGTCGAGGAGCCGGACGTCCGGTGCCTTCCCGGAGGCATCCGCCTCCGGTTCCGCCGCGAAGCCGTTCGTCAGGGCCAGGCTGCCGAGGAGTCCGGTCGCGGCGAGGGAGGCGAGGAGCGCACGTCTGCGGCGGCGCGAGGGTGGTCTGTGTCGCATGGGTGTCCTTCCAAGGAGAGGCACAGGGGCGTGCGGGCATGGCTCGCCGGCCCGCACGCCCGGCGAGGTGCGGGCGGGTGGGAGAGCCCAGTGAGAGGGGTGACGAGGCGTCAGAGTGAGGCGGCGGCCGGCACCGCTCGGCCCCGGCGCTTGCGGCGCCACGCGTACAGGGCGAGGGCGACCAGCGTCATCGCGTACGGGATCGTCGACACCAGCTGCGGTGGTACGTCGAGCGAGCCGAGCTGCACGGCCAGTGCCTCCGCCGCCCCGAAGCCGAGCGCGGCGAGGAAGACACCCCACGGCCGCAGGCCGCCGAGGAACACCGCGGCGAGGGCGATGAAGCCGCGGCCGGCCGTCATGTCCCGTACGAAGAAGGAGACGTAGCCCATGCTGAGGAAGACCCCGGCGAGTCCGGCGAGGGCCCCGCTGAGGGCGAGTCCGGTGTACTGGACGCGCCGTACGGCGATGCCGACCGAGGCCGCCGCGTCGGGCATCTCGCCGACCGCGCGCAGGTGGAAGCCGAAGCGGGTGCGGTAGAACAGCCAGGCGACGAACGGCGCGGCCAGGAAGGCCAGCCACGTGACCATGTTCTGGCCGCTCAGCACGTCGCCGACCACCGGGATGTTCTCGACGCCCGGCAGGGTGACCGTGGGCAGGCTGCCGCTCTTCAGGCCGGAGGTGCCGCCCTTGTCGTCGAGAAGGCTGTAGACGGCGTAGGCGGTGCCGCCGGAGGCGAGGAGGTTGAGGCCGATGCCGGCGATGATCGCGTCGGCGCCCAGTTCCAGGTGCAGGGCGGCGAGCAGCAGGCCCAGGAGTGTCGCCATCGCGACGCCGCTGACCGCGCCCAGCCAGACGGAGCCGCTGTATCCGGCGACGAGCGCACCGGTGCAGGCCGCGCTCAGCATCTGGCCCTCCAGGGCGATGTTGCTGATGCCGGCGCGTTCGGCGACCAGCCCGCCGAACGCGGCGAGCAGGTACGGCGTGGCGATCCGCAGCGCGGCGGCCAGGAAGGCGCTGCTGAGGACGACGTCGAGCACGGAACTCATCGGACGCCCACCTGCCTGCGCGCGATCCGCCGCTTGAGGAGGTCGGGCAGGGCCTGGGCGGTGACCAGCAGCACGATGACCGCCTGGATGACCACCACGATCTCGGTGCCGACGTCCGTCTGCTGTTCCATGATGTCGCCCCCGGCGCGCAGGTAGGAGTAGAAGAGCCCGGCGACCACGACGACCAGCGGGTTGTTCCGGGCCAGCAGGGCGACCACGATCCCTTCGAAGGCGAGGCTTCCGGCGAGTCCTGGTTCGAGCCGTCCGTACACGCCCTGGACGAGGTGGGCTCCGGCCAGGCCCGCGACGGCGCCGCCGATGACGAAGCTCCACTCGATGACGCGGGGCACGCGGATGCCGCCGTAGGCCGCGAAGTCGGGGTTGGCGCCGGTCATGCGGATGCGGTAGCCGAGCGGGGTGCGGGTGATGAGCAGCCACAGCGCGACGGCGGTCAGCAGCATCACTCCGAGGCCGATGTTGGCCCGGCCCAGCGGGACGCCGAACCAGTCGGTCAGTGGCGTGAGCACGGAGTCCTGCTGGATGTTCTTCGAGTGGACGGCACTGCTGCCCGGCTCCTTCAGCGGGCCGTTGACCAGGTAGTCGTAGACGCGGACGACGATCGCGTTGAGCATCAGCGTGGCCACGATCTCGTTGGCGCCGAGGCGTGCCTTCATCGATCCCGGAACTAGGCCCATTCCGGCGCCCGCGGCGGCGGCCGCGGCCATGGGCACGATCACCGCGACGACGGGCGGCAGCGGCAGGAAGACCGCGACGGTCGCGGCGGCCAGCGCACCGGCGTAGACCTGGCTCTCGGCGCCGAGGCTGATCTGCCGGGCACGGAAGGGGATCGCGACCGACAGCCCGAGCAGGGTGAGCGTGGTGGCGTCCTCCAGCCAGCGGCCGACGCGGAAGGAGCGGTCCAGCGGGCCGGTGAGCATCACCTCGTAGGCGCGGACCGGGTCGTTGCCGGTGGCGAGCATGACGAGGAAGCCGATGGCCAGGGCGGCCAGGATGGTGGCCATGGCCATGCTGAGGTCGACGGCGAAGTCGCGGCGCCGGGTCGCCCGGTACTCGCGGCGGTCCTCGGTTTCGATCGCCGTCATCGGGGTGGTGGTCACGGGGACACCTCCCCCACGGTGTCCAGACCGGCCGTGAGCCGGTCGCGTTCGTGTTCCTCGACGCCGAGCATGTACAGCCCGACCCGCTTCTCGGTGAGGCCGGTCGTGTCGTCGAACCGGGCGACCAGCCGGCCCTCCTTGAGGACGAGCAACCGGTCGGAGAGGGCGAGGAGTTCGGTGAGGTCGGCGGAGATCAGCAGGACGGCGGCGCCTGTGTCGCGTGCGTCGACCAGGCGCTCGTACATGAAGCGCATCGCGCCGATGTCCACTCCGCGCGTGACCTGGGAGGCGATCAACAGGCGCGGCCCGGCGGAGAGTTCACGGGCGACGATCACCTTCTGCATGTTGCCGCCGGACAGCGCCCGCACCGGGACCGACGGGTCGGGCGTGCGGATCGCGTACTGGTCGATCAGCTGCTCGGCGTGGGCGCGTACGGCGCCCGGGTGCAGAACGCCACGGCGGGCGAGGGGCGGGCGGTCGTGGCGGTCGACGACGAGGTTGTCGGCGATGGACGCGTCGAGGGCGGCGCCGTTGTGCAGCCGGTCCTCCGGTACGTAGCCGATGCCGGCCCTGCGGTGTCCCGCCACGTCGAGACCGGCCGTGTCGGTGCCGTCGATGTGGACCGTGCCCGCGGTGGGGCGGCGCAACCCGGCGAGGATCTCGGCGAGTTCGCTCTGGCCGTTGCCCTCGATGCCGGCCACGCCGACGATCTCCCCGGCGGCCACGTCGAAGTCGAGGCCGTGCAGGGACTGGCCGGTCGCGGCCTCGTAGCCGAGGCTCCGTACCCGCAGGGTGGTGTCCGTGGGACGGGCGGGGGCGCGGTCCACGTCCAGGGACATGTCCCGGCCGACCATCATGGAGGCGAGCGAGCGTTCGGTGGTGTCGGCGGTGGGGACCGTCCCCACCAGGGCGCCGGCGCGCATCACGCTCACCTGGTCGCTGATCTCCCGTACCTCGCGCAGTTTGTGCGAGATGAACAGCACGGTCATCCCGCCGTCGCGCAGCCGGCGCACGGCGGCGAACAGGTCCTCGGTCTCCTGCGGGGTGAGCACGGCGGTCGGCTCGTCGAGGATCAGGACGCGGGCCTGCCGGTGGAGTGCCTTGAGGATCTCGGCGCGCTGACGCATGCCGACCGACACCTCCTCGACGCGGGCCTTGGGGTCGACGGTGAGTCCGGACTCCTCCGCGAGCCGGGCGGTCGTCTCCACGGCCGCCTTCGGGTCGACCAGGCCGCGGCGGCCCGGTTCCACGCCGAGGACGACGTTCTGGGCGACGGTGAAGGACGGCACCAGCATGAGGTTCTGGTGCACCATGCCCACGCCCAGGGCGATCGCCGAGGCGGGGCCCCGCAGTACCCGGGGCCGTCCGCCGACCAGGATCTCGCCCGCTCTGGGCTGCTCCAGGCCGTAGAACATCTTCATCAGCGTGGACTTGCCCGCGCCGTTCTCCCCGACGACCGCCCGGATCTCGCCCCGCGGAACCTCCAGGTCCACGGCGCGGACCGCGCGCACCCCGTTGGCGTAGGTCTTGGTGACCTGGCGGGCGGCGACGGCCGGTCCGTCCTCGCCCCATGGCTCGTTCATCATCAAGGCCGTTCGGTTAGAGGGCGCTGGGCACCGTGACGGAGCCGGACTTGACCTTGTCGGCCGCGTCCTGGACCTCGGTGCGGATCGTCTCGGGCACCAACTCCTTGAAGTGGTCGTCGTTCACGTAGCCGACGGCGTCCTCGGCGAGGCCGACGGTGGAGACGGCGCCGTACTTCAGGGTGTCCTTCTGGTCCTCCTGCGCGGCCTTGTACAGGGCGTTGCCGACGTTCTTGAGGATGGAGGTGACGACGGTGTTCTTCTGCGCCTGGTCGGCGAGGGTCTGGTACTGGTCGGAATCCACGCCGAACGCGTACCGCTTGGCGCTGACGGCCGACTCGAAGGTGCCGAGCCCGGAGAGCCCGGCGACCGGCCACACCAGCGCGGCACCCTGGCCGTACATGGCGGTGCTGATCTCCTTGCCCTTGGCCGGGTCGCCGAACGGCTTGTCGCCGCCCACGTACTGGACGAGGACGTCGGACTTCTTTCCGCCGGCGGCCTGGAAGCCCGACGTGAAGCCGACGACGAAGTCCTCGATCAGCGGGATCTTCACGCCGCCCATGACGCCGGCCTTCTTCAGTGATTCCGTTCCCTCGAGCGCTTTCGCGGCCACCAGCTTCTCGGCCAGGAATCCCGCGAGATAACCGCCCTCGTTCTGCTTGAAGGTGACGGAGTAGACGTTCTCGCACTTGTTGGAACAGGCGCCGTTCTTGCCGCTGTAGTCGACCGGTGCGTCGAAGACCCAGAACTTCTTGTCCGGGAATTCCGGGGCGAGTTTGCCGATGTAGTCGGTGACGTCGAAGGTGCCGGCGGCGAGGATGTCGTAGTCGTCGGCCGAGGCGGCGTCCTCGAAGCCGGGCTCCCACTTGGTGCGGTCGGAGCCGAGCTCCACGACCTTGAGCTGGTAGCCGAGGTCCTTGGCGGCCCGCTGCAGGCCGGCGTGGGCGGAGTCGAAGAACGACTTGTCGCCCAGCCCGCCGTTGATCACCAATTTGATGCGCGGCTTGCCCAAGGACGCTGCCCCGGAATCGTCTCCGCCCGATCCCCCGCAAGCGCTGAGTCCGAGCATCCCCGTCACCACGATGGCGGCGCTTCTTCGGTATCGCATCATCGACCTCCTGATCATTTGTTGCTGAGTGAGCGACTGCGTTGACAGTAGAAAGTGCAAAACGTTTTGGCTACGTTGCATGGTTTCTGTTTGATTTCCGGTCAGGGAATTTCAGACGGCGGTGAGCAGCGCGGTGGCGGCGATGCGCAGCGCCCGGTCGAAGTCCGCCTCGCGTTCCTCGGCCGTGAGGGCGTCACCGGTGCGGAGGTGGTCGGACACGGTCAGCACCGCCAGTGCCTCGCCGCCCTCGGCACACGCCACGGCGTAGAGTCCCGCCGCCTCCATCTCGACCGCGAGCGTGCCCCGGCGCTCCAGGGCGTCGAAGAGGGCGGGGCGGTCGAGGTAGAAGTGGTCGCTGCTGAGGACCGGTCCGATGTGCACGGCCGTGCCCCTGGGGAGTTCCGGCTCGGCGGCGTCCGCGGCGGCGCGCAGCAGCCGGTAGGAGGGAGCGAGGGAGAGGGTGAGGCCGTCCACGAGGAGGCGGCTGAGGCTGGAGTCGGTGTGCGCGGCGGAAGCGATCACCACGTCCCGCAGGGACACCGAGGCGGGGATCGCGCCGGCTGTTCCGACCCGGACGATCCTGCGCACGCCGTAGTGGCGGAACAGCTCCGTGGCGTAGATCGTCACGGACGGGATGCCCATGCCGGAGGCGAGCACCGACATCGCCGCGCCCCGGTGGGTTCCGGTGTAGCCGAGGATGCCGCGTACGTCGGTGACCTGCCTCGCGTCCTGAAGGAACGTTTCGGCGATGCGTCGGGCGCGGCGCGGATCCCCTGGCATCAGGACGAGGGGCGCGAAGTCTCCCGGCCGAGCCCCGATGTGCGGTGTGCCGGCGACGGCCATCCTCACGTCTTTGGCCGTCACAGCTCCTCCCCCGCGAGCCAGCGCACCAGCCGGTCCCACAACTCGGGATACCCCTTCCAGTCCAGGAAGGGCGGCGGTGCCCAGTGCGGTGCCACGTCGGAGGTGAACGCGGCGGATCTGCCCGCGCCGTGGCCGCCGACGACGAGCAGGGGGTGCCCGGCACACTCGGCGAGCAGCGACGCCTCCGGCCGCGCGGTGACCTCGTTGAGGCCGAGCAACGCGGGCCAGGACCGCTCCAGCCCCCGTACGACGGCGTGCTCGCCCACCACTTCGGGCAGGGCACCGGCCGGGAGCTCCACCCGGTCGTCGCGGTCCAGGATCGTCACCGGCAGGGCGGCGGCGAGCGGGGACCGTCCCCAGCGTGCGCGGGCGTCGATGCCGCTGAAGGTCAGATAGCCGCCGATCATCAGCACCCCGCCGCCCCGCTCCACGAAGCCGCGCACCAGCTCGGACCGGTCGGGTGAGGGCACGGAGCGGGTGAAGGTCTCGCGCGGGAGCTGGAAGCTGTTGGCGCCCACGTCACTGATGACGACGACGTCGTACGCGTCGAAGCCGTCGGCGGCGAGAGGGAGACGGGTCGGGATCTCGTGCGAGGGCACGTAGGTCACGTCGTGGCCGCGTGAGCGGAGCGCGTCCAGGAAGGCGCCTCCGCCCTCGGTGTACTCGGAGGTGTGGAAGGCGTCGAAGCCTTTCTGGTGGACCGTGTAGGTGAACCAGGACTCGCCGACAACGAGCACTCTGGGCATGGCGAACCGCCTTTCGGGGCAGGGGGCATCGGCACGGGAACTCCGTGCCGGGCGACGGCAGTTGAAGCCGGGTGAGGATCAGCGGGCGGCGGGTGCCGTGGTGCCGCGGACCTTGAGTTCGACGGGAAGGGTGTGCCGGGAGGCGGGCGGGACCTCGCCCCGGGTGACGTACTGGAGGAGCTGGGCGGTGGCGGTGCGGCCAACGTCGTAGGCCGGCTGGTGGACGGTGGTCAGGGGTGGATGGGCCAGCGAGGCCGCCCGGATGTCGTCGAAGCCGACCACCGAGACGTCGTCCGGCACGGACAGCCCCGCCTCCCTCAGTGCCAGGAGGGCACCGAAGGCCATCAGGTCGTTGGCCGCGAACACGGCCGTGCAGTCCTCGGGGAGGCCGCCCTCCTGGACGAGTTCGGCGACCAGGCCGTATCCGGAGGTCTCCTTGAAGTCACCGACGCGTTCGACGACCTCGCCCCGGAAGGCCCGGACGAAACCGTGCGCACGGGCGTTGCTGCTCTTCAGGGCGCGCGGGCCGGTCAGCATCAGGGCCCGGCGGTGGCCGAGCGCCCGCAGGTGCTCGCCGACCAGCCGCCCGCCCGCCTCGTGGTCGGCGGTGGCGATGAGGGCGCCTTCGAGCCCTTCGACCTCCTCGTCGGCGAGCGCGATGGGGAACTTGCCCATCAGTGCCTCCAGCCTCCGCCGGGAAGGCGCTGACCCCGAGGCGTACACCATCCCGTCGATGAACCGGCTGCGGATCATGCCGAGGTAGCGGTCCTCGCGGTCGGCGTCGAACTCGGTGTTGCACAGGATCAGGCCGTAGCCGAGGTCGTGGGCGGCGTCCTCGGCGCCCTTGGCGAGCTCCGCGAAGAAGGTGTTGCTGATGTCCGGGATCAGCAGGCCGATCACCGAGGTGGACCCGGCCTGGAGGCTGCGGGCCAGCGACGCCGGGACGTAGCCGAGCCGGTTGACGACACTGCGGACCCGGGCGGCGGTGTGCTCGTTGACCGGCCGGTTGCCGCTGAGGACGTGCGAGACGGTGGTCGCGCTGACGCCTGCCGCGGCGGCCACGTCCTTGATGGACGCGGGGCGCCGGACGGCCGCCCGGTTGTACGGCTCAGGGGTCATAGTGCTGCACCGCCCTCCCGTGGGAGGTGTCGAGGATCCGGGCCACCCGGGCGTCGGCCTCGGCCAGCAGCGCGGGCTCGTCCACGGTGAGCAGCCGGCCGTCGCGCATCAGGACCCGGCCGTCGACGACGACCGTCCGGACGTCACTGGCGCGGGCGCTGTAGACCAGGGCGGCGCGCGGGTCGTGCAGCGGACGGCAGTGCAGCCCGGACAGGTCGGTCAGGACGATGTCCGCGCGCATGCCCGGCTCCAGCGCCCCGATCTCCTTCTGCAGGCCGAGGGCGCGGGCTCCGCCCCGCATGGCCATACGCAGGGTGTCGGAGACGGTCATCCAGGTGGCGTCCCCCACCGCCTGCTTCTGCGTGAGGGCGACCAGCCGCAGCGCCTCCCACACGTCGAGCGTGTTGTGGCCGGCGGCGCCGTCCGTGCCGACGGCGACCGTGACGTGGGCGGCGAGCAGGTCGCGGACCGGGGTGAGCGGGGACAGGGCGTGCTTGAGGTACACCTTCGGGCAGCAGGCCACGGCGGTCGTGCCGGCGTACTCGGCCAGCAGCGGCAGGTCGTCCTCGACGATCCCGCAGCCGTGCGCGATCAGCGCGCCGGCCTCCAGCACCCCCGTCTCGTGCAGCACCCGGACCGGGGTGATGCCGCGCCGCTCCAGGCTGGACCGGGTCTGCTCCAGGTGCTCGGCGGCGTGGACGTGGATCCGCAGGCCGAGCCGCCGGGCGTGCCCGGCGAGGGTCCGCAGGTCGCCGTCGTCGACCGTGTACGGGGCGTGCGGCCCGAGCGAGACGGTGACCCGGCCGCCGGCACGGCCGTGCCAGGTCTCGGCGAACGTCACCGTGTCCTCCAGGGCTTCCTGGCCTCGGCTGCTGAAGTACGTGGGCGCGATGTCGGCCCGCAGCCCGGTCTCGGTGACCGCCTCGGCGATCTGCTCGGGGAAGAAGTAGTGGTCGGCGAAGGTGGTGACACCGGAGCGGATCATCTCCGCGCAGGCGAGCCGGGCCCCGGCGCGTACGTCTTCGGGGGTGAGGTTGGACTCCATCGGCCAGACGCGGTCGTTGAACCAGCCCTCGACCGTCACGTCCTCGGCCGCGCCGCGCATCAGCACCATGGGGCTGTGCGTGTGCGCGTTGACCAGGCCGGGAACGGCCAGCAGTCCGCGCCCGTCGATCACCTCGGCCGCGAGGTCCGAACCGGAGGGGCCCCCGGTCGGTCGTACGTCCTCGATGACGCCGTCCGCCACCACGATGTCCTGCGCCCGCAGGATCTCGCACTCGCCCTGCGGCGGGACGCGCAGCACATCGCAGCCGCTCACCAGGAGGCGGTCGGTCGGCGAAGGCGTTCTGTGGCTCATGCGGCACAAGCTAGATATCCAAAACGTTTTGCACAACAGTCGTCGGCCAGGTCTCTTTCCCAGGTGGCTCGGCGCTCGGCCTCGGCGCCCCGCATGCCGTCTGACATCATGGGGCTCGATCGTGCGGTCACCGGGAGACACCATGACGCGAGGAGCAGGGCGGGGCGGAAGTGCCGCCGCGCCGGCGCCACGGAGCGTGGACGTGGCCCGCCTGGCCGGGGTCTCGCAGAAGACGGTGTCGAGGGTCTTCAACGACGAGCCGTACGTCTCCGCCGAGGTGCGCCGACGCGTCCTGGAAGCCGCCGAGCAGCTCGGCTACCGGCGCAACAACGCCGCCCGGGCACTGGCTTCCGGGCGGACCCGCTCGATCGGCGTCATCACACTGGGCACTGCCCTGTACGGGCCCGCCTCGCTGCTCATGGGGGTCGAGCGAAGTGTCCGCGACACGGGCTACGCACTCCGCGTGGTCAACACCGTGGAGGGCGACCCGGCGGGCATCGCCGGAGCCGTGGACTCGCTCCTCGACCAGGGCGTGGACGGCATCGTCGTCTCCGAACCGATCGACGAAGGCGGAGCGGACCCAGACGCCACCCTGCGGGCGGACGTTCCGGTCCTCGTCCTCGGTGCGCCGCCGCTCACCACGGCGACGACGATGCTCACCGCGGGGGACGGCGCCGACGCGATGGCCCGCACGGCCACCGGGCACCTGCTGGACCTCGGCCATGCGACGGTCCATCACCTGGCCGGTCCGCAGCGGTGGTTCGCCGCCCGGGGCCGCCTGGAGGGATGGCGGGCCACGCTGACGGCGCACGGCAGGCACGTGCCTCCCGCCGTCGAGGGCGACTGGTCGGCCGCCTCCGGGTACCGGGCGGGACGCCTACTGGCCGAGGACGGTGACGTCACCGCGGTGTTCGCCGCCAACGACGACATGGCCATCGGCCTGATCCGGGCGCTGACCGAGGCCGGGCGGCGAGTGCCGGAGGACGTCAGCGTCGTCGGCTTCGACGACATCCCGGTCGCCGCCTACGTGACTCCGCCCCTCACCACGATGCGGCAGCCCTTCGACGCCGTGGCGCAGGAAGGACTCAAGCGTCTGGTGCACTCCATCGAGAACCCGGACGCCGCCCCCCTGCCGTCCAGCGACCCACCGGTCGACCTCATCATCCGCACCTCGACCGCGCCACCACCCGACCGGACCACCCCGGCGCGCGGACGGCGTACGGCCTCCCCTTCCGGCGAGGACCCGCCCGGCCCGCCGGTCCCGAACTGAGCGCGACGCCCTCGACCCGCCTGCCCCGCCCCGGACAGGTCGGCCGCACCTACCCCGAACTCGCCCACCAGGCGCGGATTTCGATACCCCGGACCGACCGTCGCCGGGCTCGAACAGGACGCCCACATCGCGATGGTCTACCAATCAGCTAAGTAGTTCAGTGGAAATCGGCCCCTCGCACAGCACGGCCGGCATCCCTTGGGTACTGTCGGTCCAGCAGATCCAGAACGCCAGTGACGGAGTCCGTGTGAAGGTCAGCCGGTACGTACGCGCGGGAGGCGCCCTCGGGCACCTTCTGCTCGTCGTCGTGCTCGCCCTCGGCATCTTCGCGATGCACGGCATGGGCCACCCCGGCGAGTCGGCCCACTCCACCATGAGCGGCGCGTCCCACTCGACAGCGATGGACACGGCCGCTCCGGGCCACGCCCCGATGAGCGCTCCCACCGACCGGGGCGCGGGCGGTCACGCCGCGGAGCCGGCGGACTCGCCGTCCTCGCACGAACCCGCCATGGCCATGGACATGCTCTCGCTGTGCGTGGCGGTCCTGTTCGGCGCGTGGGCGCTCATCGCGCTCCTCAGGTCGGCGTTCACCCGTCGCCCGGGACAGCCGGCGGAGCTTCTTTCCCAGCTCACCTCGCCGCTGAGGCCCGACCCCCCGCCACGCGGACCCGATCTCACCCGTTTGTCAGTCCTGCGGCTGTAGGCCGAACGCTCCCGCGGTGCGCGCACCAGGCGCGAACCCGCGATTTCGCGTACGCCCGAACAGCCGAAGTACCGACCACACGAGGTGAATCGACCATGACTGCCCTCACGCATGCCCCGCGCCGCAAGCCTGTCCGCCGCGCCGCCGCCGTAGGCGTCGTCGCAGCCGCCGCGCTGCTTCTCTCCGCCTGCAGCGACGACGGCGACATGAGCGGCATGGACCACGGCAGCGGCAGCTCGGCGTCCGCGTCGGAAACCGCCGAGTCCGGCTCCGCCGGCTTCAACGACGCGGACGTCACCTTCGCGCAGATGATGATTCCGCACCACCAGCAGGCCCTGGAGATGGCCGAGCTCGCCGACGGCCGGGCCTTGGACGCGGAGCTCAAGGACGTCGCAGCGAAGATCGAGAAGGCTCAGGACCCGGAGATCAGGACGATGACGGGCTGGCTGAAGTCGTGGAACAAGCCGACTTCCGCGGGCTCCATGCCCGGAATGGACCACGGCAGCGGCGACGGCATGATGTCCGACGCGGACATGAAGCACCTCACGTCGATGAAGGGTGCCGAGTTCGACAAGATGTTCGCCGAGATGATGATCGAGCACCACAACGGTGCGATCAGCATGGCCGAGGGCGAGCAGAAGAGCGGCAAGAACGCCGACGCCGTGAAGATGGCGGGCAACATCGTCAAGGGTCAGTCCGCCGAGGTCAAGCAGCTTCAGAGCATCCTCGACCGGCTCTGAGCCCGGCCGGCGCGAGCCGAGCGTTCGGCTCGCGCCGCCGCCCCGGTCGTCCGGACTCCGCGGCGTTCGCGCCGGAGCTCGGACGGCCGCCCCCCTGACGCCCCGGCCGCCTCTGCCCAACTGCGCCGACCCAGGAGCAGGAACTTCCTCGGCCGTGGATCCCGGCGCCGGGATCCACGGCCCCGGCGGCAACCCTCGTACCGCACGGCAATCCGCAGACGAGGGGCGGTCCGCGCGCGCCCCGAGGAGCGACCGAGGCAGGGGCGCACCCCTCGAGGAATACCCCCAGAGGGTATATGGCCGGTGACTGTGAAGCTCGGAGAACGGGCCACACCGGACGGGAATGGGGAAGAAGGTCATGGACCACACCGCTCACGAAACCGGCAACGCTCACCACCACGCCGCCCACGAGAGCCACCACGGCCACGCCGGCCACGACACGCCGGGCGGAGCGTCCTGGGGAACGTCGCCAAGGCGACACTCCACTGCCTGACCGGCTGCGCCGTCGGCGAGATCCTCGGCATGGTCATCGGCACCGCCCTGATGTGGGGCAACGTGCCCACCATGGTTCTGGCGATCACGCTCCGCTCCTCTTCGGCCACTCCTTCACCCTGTTCGCCGTTCGACGGGCCGGCCTGGACCTGAAGACGGCGATCAAGGTCGCGCTCGCCGCCGACACCGTCTCCATCGCCGTGACGGAGCTGGTCGACAACGGCATCATCGCCCTCACCCCCGGCGCGATGGACGCCCACCTGTCCGATGGACTGTTCCGGTCCGCCCTGCTGGGTGGCTTCGTGATCGCCTTCCTGATCACCACGCCGGTCAACCAGTGGATGATCGGCCGCGGCAAGGGCCACGCGGTCGCCCACGCCTACCACTGACGCCTCCCAGACGCGCTCGGGACGCCCCGCACCCCGGGGGCGTCCCGAGCGCGTTCATGCCACGGCATCCGGAACAGAATGTGACCCACACCACAACAGAAACGCCACCGTTTCGATAGGTGCCGGGGCTAGCCTTTCTCGCATGTGAACGAAACCGTTTCGTTCAGACGGTGGGAGAGACATGCCCGGCATGACTTCCGTACTCGTGGTCACCCATCAGGCGCTGCAGCGCCACGGCTTCCGGATGCTCCTCGCGGCTCAGCCCGACCTCACGGTCGTGGGCGAGGCGTCCGGCGGATTCGAGGCGGTCCGCATGAGCGCCGAACTGCGTCCCGACGTCGTCCTGATGGACGCCCGCCTTCCGGAGGGCGGCGGCATCGAGGCCATCCGTCGCATCACCCGGCCCCCCACCCTCCCCCACTCGTCCGATGCCGTCAGAGCCGTCCGCAACCCTCCGCAGGTCCTGACGCTGACCAGCGCGGGCCGCGAAGAGCAGGCCCGAGCCGCCCTGCGCGCCGGAGCCCGCGGGTTCCTCCTCGAGGACGCCACCCCGGACGAACTGACCGCGGCCGTCCGCATCGTCGCCACCGGGGAGGCCGTCATCACCCCCGGTCTGACGCGCGCCCTCATCGACGCGGTACGTCAACAGCGCCCCTTGCGCCCCACCAGGCAGGAGGCCGGCCTCAACCGCCTCACCGGACGCGAACGCGACGTGTTGATCGCCGTCGCCTCCGGCTGGTCCAACGCGGAGATCGCCGCACGGTTGTCGATCGCCCCGACCACGGTGAAGTCCCACGTCAGCAACATCCTCGGCAAGATCGGCGCCCGCGCCCGGGTCCAAGCCGTGGTGTTCGCCTACGAGTCCGGCCTCGTGAGGCGGGCCTGACACCGTGCCCGTTGCGGCCCGAAGCATCCCAACGATCTCCGGCCATTCAGTCGTTCGGCCTGTCGGACATCGTTCGAAACCTCTTGACGCTGCGCCACACCCCGATTGACACTCTCGCAACACGACGTCACACAGCCGAAACAGCGGGGCGCCCCTGGCCGAGGCCCCTTCGTCAACCGTGTCTCAGCAGGGGAACTCCACATGACGCACATCGCACGACTGCGCGCCCGCGCGAGACGTTGGGCGGGCCCTCTCGCCGGGCTCACCGCCGCGTCAATGCTGCTGGGCCTCGCCGGTCCCGCCGGCCCCGCTCAGGCGGCACCGACAGCGGAAGCCGCGGAGGTCACCGACGGCCTCGCCCTCTGGTATCCGCTCGACGCCGCCTCGGGCGCCACCGCGACCGACGCCTCCGGCAACGGCCGGAACGGCACGGTCAACGGCACGGCCGGCTGGTCGCCCTCCGGTCAGGGGCTCGCCTTCAACGGGTCCGACACCTACATCAAGGTGCCGGACAACGTCATGCAGGGCATGAACGCGATCACCGTCTCGATGGACGTACTGATCGACTCCACCCAGAGCACCCCGTACTTCCTCTACGGCTTCGGCAACTCCAGCGGCGGCAACGGCAACGGCTACCTGTTCACCACCGGCAACTCCTTCCGCACCTCCATCGCCACCGGCAACTGGTCGACGGAGCAGACCACCAGGCCCGCCGACTCCCACAACCTGACCCGCGCCGCGTGGAAGCACATCACCTACACGCAGACCGGCACCACCGGCGTCCTCTACGAGGACGGCGCCGAGGTGGCCCGCAACACCTCGGTCACCATCACCCCCGGCGCCATCGGCTCCGGCAGCACCACCGCCAACTACGTCGGCAAGTCCGTGTACTCCGGCGACAAGCTGTTCAAGGGCAGGATTCGCGACTTCCGGGTGTACGACCGGGCACTCGCCGGCACCGAGGTCGAGCAACTCTCCCTCCCCGTGGCCACCCAGGGCGTCGCCGACGACAAGGCGGCCCTCACGCTCGGCGACACCAGCGCGGTCACCGCCGACCTCGACCTGCCGAAGACCGGCCCGGCCGGCGGCTCCGCGGTCGGCTGGGCGAGCGACAACCCTGCCGTGGTGTCGGAAACCGGCAAGGTGACCCGCCCCGCCGCCGGTGAACCGGACGGCCACGCCACTCTCACGGCGACCCTCAAGAAGGGCGCCGTCACCGACACCAAGTCCTTCGACGTCACGGTCCTCGCCGCCTTCGACGACGAGTCCGCGACCCGGCAGGCCGCCGAGGCGCTGACCGTCCACAACCTCGACGACGTACGGGGCAACCTCACCCTCCCCGCGGACGGCGACTACGGCACCCGCGTCACCTGGACCTCCGCGCGGCCGGACGTCGTCGCCGCCGACGGCACGGTCCACCGCCCCGCGCACGGCGACGGCTCCACCACCGTCGACCTGACCGCGACCGTCACCAAGGGCGCGGCCACGGCGACCCGCGCCTTCACCGCCAAGGTCCCCGAACTCCCGGCGCAGCAGGCCCTCAAGGGCTACATGTTCAGCTACTTCACCGGCGAGGGCACCTCCGACGGCGAACAGCTCTACGCCGCCCTCAGCAAGGGCAACGACCCGCTCAAGTGGCGGGAGTTGAACGACGGCAAGCCCGTCCTGACCTCCACGCTCGGCGAGAAGGGCCTGCGCGACCCGTTCATCATCCGCTCCCCGGAGGGCGACAAGTTCTACCAGATCGCCACCGACCTCAGGATCTACGGCAACGGCGACTGGGACGCCTCCCAGCGCACCGGCAGCAAGTCGATCATGGTCTGGGAGTCCACCGACCTCGTGCACTGGACCGACCAGCGCCTGGTGAAGGTCTCCCCCGACAGCGCGGGCAACACCTGGGCGCCGGAGGCGTACTACGACGCGAAGCTCGGCGCGTACGTGGTCTTCTGGGCGTCGAAGCTGTACGACAACGAGGCGCACTCCGGCGACACGTACAACCGCATGATGTACGCGACCACCCGCGACTTCCACACCTTCAGCGAGCCCAAGGTGTGGATCGACCGCGGCTACTCGGTCATCGACTCCACGGTGATCCAGCACGACGGAACGTACTTCCGCCTGTCGAAGGACGAGCGGAACAACACCTCCTCCACGCCCAACAGCAAGTTCATCTTCGAGGAGAAGAGCGACTCGCTCCTCGACACGTCCTGGACCGCGGTCGCCGAGGGCATCGGCAAGGGCGCGATGAGCGCCGCCGAGGGGCCCCTGGTCTTCAAGTCAAACACCGAGGAGAAGTGGTACGCGTTCCTCGACGAGTTCGGCGGTCGCGGCTACATCCCGTTCGAGACGACGGACCTCGGCTCCGGCACCTGGACCCCGTCCACCGGCTACGACCTGCCCGCCAAGCCCCGCCACGGCACCGTGCTGCCGGTCACCCAGGCCGAGTACGACCGCCTGCTGCGCGCCTACCAGCCCGATCAGCTCGTCGAGAGCGTCGAGGACATCGCCGTGAAGACGCGGACCGGTGAGGCGCCGGTCCTGCCGGCCACGGTGATCGCGACGTACGCCGACGGCGTCGAGCGTCCCGTCTCCGTCGACTGGGCGGACGTACCGGAATCCGCGTACGCCCAGGCCGGCACCTTCACGGTGGCGGGCGCCCTGCCCGAGGGGACCACCCTGAAAGCCGAGGTCACGGTCTCCGCCGAAGGCCCCGACGTACCCGCCGACCTGCTGCTGGACTACGACTTCGACGAGACCGGCGGCAACATCGCCCGCGACTCCAGCGGTCACGGCTACCACGGCACGTACGTGCGGACGCCCGACTTCGGGACCGGCGTGGACGGCGGCTCGTTCAAGATGTCCGGCGGTACCAGCAGCTCGACCACCTCGCCGTACGTCACCATCCCCAACGGCGTCCTGAAGAACGCCGACAGCGTCACCGTCTCCACCCACGTCAAGTGGAAGGGCGGGGACAACTTCCAGTGGCTCTTCGGTCTGGGTCCCGACAACAACAAATACCTCTTCGCCTCCCCCTCCAACGGCGGCGGCAAGCTCTTCTCCGCGATCACCAAGGCCACCTGGTCGGGCGAGAAGCAGATGACGGCGGGCAGCCGGCTCACCCCCGGTGAGTGGCAGCACGTCACCGTCACCGTGGACAGCGCGACCGAGACCGCGGTCCTCTACGTGGACGGCGTCCAGGCGGCCCGGGCCACCGGGGTCACCATCAAGCCGTCCGAGCTCTACGACTCCGCCAAGGGCTACTCCGGCTACATCGGCAAGTCCCTGTACTCCCCCGACCCCTACTTCGGCGGCGAGGTCGACGACTTCCGCATCTACAACCGGGCACTGTCGCCCACCGAGGTCCTGGAGCTCAGCGGCAACACCACGGGCATCGCCGCGGCGACCCACCCCGCGCTGAAGACCGACGCGATCATCGACGACGCGGGCAGCAGGATCACCCTGCCGCTGGCCGAGGGCAGCGATCTCACCGCCCTGGCACCTCGGTTCACCCTCGCCCACGGCGCGTCCATCAGCCCCGCCTCCGGCACGCTGCACGACTTCACCGAGCCGGTGACGTACGAGGTGACCGGCTCCGACGGCTCCAAGCGCACCTGGACGGTCACGGCGCTGGTGATGAAGAGCCCGGTCCTGCCGGGGCTCAACGCCGACCCGAACATCGTCAGGTTCGGCGACACCTTCTACCTCTACCCGACCACCGACGGCTTCCCGGGCTGGAGCGGCACGCAGTTCAAGGCCTACTCCTCCACCGACCTGGTCCACTGGAAGGACCACGGCGTCATCCTCGACCTGGGACCGGACGTCAGCTGGGCCGACAGCAGGGCCTGGGCGCCGACGATGGCCGAGAAGAACGGGAAGTACTACTTCTACTTCAGCGCCGACGCCAACATCGGCGTCGCGGTCTCCGACTCGCCCACCGGCCCGTTCAAGGATCCTCTCGGCCGACCGCTGCTCAAGGCGGGCCAGCTGACCGGCCAGATGATCGACCCGGCGGTCTTCACGGACGACGACGGCACGTCGTACCTCTACTTCGGCAACGGCCGCGCCTACGTGGTCCCGCTGAACGACGACATGACGTCCTTCGACGCCACGAAGGTCAAGGACATCACCCCGAGCGGCTACAACGAGGGCACCTTCGTCATCAAGCGCAAGGGCACCTACTACTTCACGTGGTCGGAGAACGACACCCGCGACGAGAACTACCGCGTCGCCTACGCCACCGGCCCCTCGCCCACCGGCCCGTGGACCAAGCAGGGCGTCATCCTGGAGAAGGACCTCTCGCTCGGCATCAAGGGGCCCGGCCACCACTCCGTGGTGGACGTCCCCGGCACCGACGACTGGTACATCGCCTACCACCGCTTCGCCATCCCCGGCGGTGACGGCACCCACCGCGAAACCACCATCGACAAGCTGGAGTTCGACGCGGACGGCCTGATCAAGAAGGTCGTCCCGACCCTGACGAGCATCGACCCGGTCACCGTCGTCCACGCGGGTGCCGACGCCGAAGGCACCGAGGGTGACGCGATCCGGATCGAGGGCACCGTCTCGGGAGCGGGCGGCCCGAAGTGGACCGTCGAACAGGGTGCGCCCTGCACGTTCGCGGACGCCGGAGCCGCCCGGACCACGATCACCTGCACGGACGACGGCAGCTACAAGGTCACCCTCACCGGCGGTCGCAGCAGCGACACCGCGACCGTCACCGTCACCAACGCCGCCCCGGCGATCACCTCCGCCGAGGGCCCGAAGTCACCCGTCGCGGCGGGCCGCCGTACGGACGTCACCACCGCGTTCGGCGACCTGGGCACGAGTGACACCCACACCTGCACCGTCGACTGGAAGGACGGCACCGAGCCGACGGAGGGCACCGTCACCGCCTCCGGCTGCACGGCATCGCACACCTACACCTCGGCGGGCATCCGCCGGCCTGTGGTCACGGTGACCGACGACGACGGCGGCACGGACCGTAGGACCCTGCCCGACCTGGTCGTCTACGACAGGAGCGCCGGCCCCGCGGCCGGGGTCGGTGTCATCACCTCGCCCGCGGGTGCCTACCCCGCCGGGGCCGCACTGACCGGCAAGGCCGCCTTCTCCTTCGCCGCCGACTACAAGAAGGGCGCCACCGTCCCGTCCGGGACGGCGACCTTCGACTTCGGCGCGGCCCGGCTGAAGTTCCGCTCCACCGGCTCCGACTGGCTGGTGGTCACCGGAACCCGAGCCGTTTACCAGGGATCCGGCACGGTGGGCGGCACGGCTGGCTACGGTTTCCGTGTCACCGCCACGGACGGCCCGGACACCTTCCGTATCGAGATCTGGAAGAAGTCCACCGGCGTGGTGGTGTACGACAACACCACGGCGGCGAAGGCCGTCGGCTTCGTCACCGTCGGAGGCCTCCGGCCGTAGGCCCACCAGGAGAGGACGCCCTCATGACCGGACCACAGCAGCAGACCGGGACGACCGTCACGGACGTGTTCAGCGCGGGCTCCGAGGAGTTCCACCGCTGGTCGCCGCTGCTGTGGGATCCGGTCGGGGAGGCGACGGTCGCCATGGCGGCGCCCGGCCCCGGGGAACGGGTGCTGGACGCCTGCTGCGGGGCCGGGGCGTCGGCGCTGCCCGCCGCGCGTGCCGTCGGCCCGGCCGGCTCGGTCGACGGGGTCGACCTGTCGGGGGCACTGCTGGACATCGCCACCGACCGGGCCCGGCGGGAAGGGCTGGGGAACGTCCGCTTCCACCGTCACGACGTCACGGCCTGGCCCGCTCCCGACGGCGGCTACGACCTGGTGCAGTGCGCGCTCGGGGTGTTCTTCCTCCCCGACATGGACCGGGACACCGCGGCCCTGGCCCGCCTGCTGCGTCCCGGCGGGCGGCTGGCCGTGACGGTGTGGGAGAGGGGCGCCCTCGCCGGCTGGTGGCGGGCGCTCAGGGGCGCTGTGGAGACCCAGCGGGCCTGGCCGGACTCCCGGCAGACGGCCCAGCGCGCCCGCATCGACACCACCGACACGCTCACCGCCTGGCTGCATGGCCTCGGCCTCACCGCCGCGCACGTCGAGCCCCGGCGGCCGGCCGTTCCCCTGACACCCGGCACGGCATGGGACCTGGTCGTGGGCAGCGGCACCCGGGCCCTGCTGCAGGGTCTGGACCCGGCCGCCGTCGAGAGCCTGCGTGCGGAGTTCACGGCCCGTCTCACCGCGGCCTCGGTGACCGATCTGGACGTACGCATCCTCACCGCCACGGCCACCGCGTGACGGGCCCGCACCCCTTCGCCCCCGACGGGGCCGAGTCGGTCAACGCCGACGCGTGGCACGCGTACGGAACCCATCACCTGCGCCGCGGCACCGTGTTGCCGGAGGTGGAGCGGATCGACTGGGGCTTTTGGGGCACCGGGCCGGGGGAGGAGATCCTCGGCGAGCTGTCAGGCCGGCGTGTCCTCGACCTCGGCTGCGGCCCGGCCCGGCACGCCGCGCACCTCGTCCGTGCCCATGGCGCCCGCGTGGACGCGGTCGACTCCTCACCGAGTCAGTGCGAACGGGCGCGCGCCCGCTACGGCTCGCTGTCCGGCCTGCGGCTCGTCCAGGCGGACGCCGTCGAACACCTGCGTGCGGCCGAGCCATACGACGTCGTCTACTCCGTCAACGCCGTGCCGTACATCGATCCGCGTCGGCTGCTGCCCGCCCTGGCCGGCGCGCTCAGGCCCGGCGGGACGCTGTGTTTCACCGTGCTCCACACCAACTCGCACGGCGACGGTCCCTCGTCCGTCGTCGCGTCCCGGCCCGAGATCCTGCCGCTCGCCGGCGGCGGCGAGACGACCGTGCGGATGTGGGTCCTCACCCCGGAGCTCTGGTCCGACCTGCTCGCCGAGCACGGCCTGCGGGTCGAGCACATCGACGCCCTCGACTCGCCGGACGAGGGCAACCAGGCCTCCTACCGGGTCTTCCGGGCCATCCGCCCCGTCCGCGTCTCGTCGCGCCCCCGCACCTCCCGGCCGCCGGTCCCGCACGCGGCGATCGGTGTCGGCGCCATCCTGTACGGGCCTCGCGGGTTGCTGCTGGGCCGGCACCGCAGGGGCACCTGGGAACTGCCCGGCGGCACGGTGGAACCCGGCGAGTCGCTTCCTGAGACGGTCGTGCGGGAGCTTCGTGAGGAGACCGGGATCGACGCCCGCCCGGCCGACGTACGGCTCCTCGGCACGCTCCTGGACGACGTCGACGGTGTCGTACGGCTCACTGTGGCCGCCCGTGTGACGGCGTGGCGCGGCGAGGCGGGCGACCAGCCCGGCGAACGCGTCGGCGACTGGCGCTGGTTCCCGCTGGACCGGCTGCCGGAGAACCTGTTCGTGTGCAGCGCCCAGGGCCTCACCGCCTGGCGCCCGGACCTGCCGATCGACCACACGCCGGCGCACTTCACGCCGTACGGCGACCGACCCGCAACCCCCTCGCAACCTTCGCCGTGCTGCACTCGGTGACCATGCCCGAAGAATCCGCACCACTCGTCCACGACGAGGCCCCCCGCGTCCAGCTGACCCCCGCCGCGGCCGACCTGCTGCGCCGGCTGCGCGAGACGCACGGTCCGCTGATGTTCCATCAGTCCGGCGGCTGCTGCGACGGCAGCGCCCCCATGTGCTATCCGGCCGGCGAGTTCCGCACCGGCGGCTCGGACGTGCTGCTCGCGGAGCTGGACGTGGCCGGGGTGGACGAGCCGGTGACGTTCTGGATGTCGCGGAGCCAGTACGAGGTGTGGAGCCACACCCGGCTGATCGTGGACGTCGTCGAGGGCCGCGGCAGCGGGTTCTCTCTGGAGGCCCCCGAGGGGGTGCGTTTCCTCACCCGTTCGCGGGTGATCGGCGCCTAGCCACCCCGACGGCGCTCGCCGTCTGGTGAACTTCCCCTCAGTCCTGGGACAGTTGACGAGACCTCGGGGGGACTGTGACACATCGTCAAGGGCTGTTCGGCGCGGGCAGATCGGCACTGACGCTGCTCACGGCACTCGGCACGCTGGCCGGTGCGGCCCTGGTGGGGGCGGCACCGGCCGGCGCCGGGCAGACGCGCACCCGGATCGCGGAGGGTGTCGGGTACCAGGAGTTCGACATCCCGGCGGCCAAGGGGCCCGCGCACGCCCACGTCCTGACCGTCGACCTGCGCAACCCGCGCGTCCGCGTGGACCTGCTGTACCCGGGGGCGGTCGCCGCGCGGGCCACCGTCTCCGCACTGGCCGACGCGACGGGCGCCGTGGCGGGCGTCAACGGCGACTTCTTCAACATCACCGAGGCGCAGCACCCGGGTGTCGAGGCCACCGGCGCGAGCGTGGGACCGGCGATCGCCAGGGGCCACACCCTCAAGGCGGCGGTGCCGGACGGGCAGCGGTTCGGTCCGGCGCTGCCGCCCGGTACGAGCACCGAGGACGTGATCGGCGTCGGCGTCGACCGCCGGGTCCGGATCGGCGCGCTGGCCCTCGACGGCTCGGTCCGCACCCCGCAGGGACGGCTGCCGCTCGGCGGGCTGAACCAGTACGCGCTGCCGGTCGGGTCGGTCGGGGCGTTCACCTCGGACTGGGGCAGCGCCTCACGGGTCCGGGCGACCTGCGGCACGGACACGGAACGGGCCGCCCCGTGCAGTACGGACACCCACGAGGTGACGGTCCGGGGCGGGCGGGTCGTGTCGGCCGCGGCCCGCCCGGGCAGCGGGCCCGTCGCCGCGGGTACCACGGTGCTCGTCGGACGCGAGGCGGGCGCGCAGCAGCTGCGGAAGCTGTCCGCGGGCGAGGCGGTGACGGTACGGCACCGGCTGGTGGCGTCCCCGTCTCGGATTCCGTTCCGCTTCGCGCTGGGCGGCTACCCGGTCCTCCGGTACGGCCGGCCGCTGCCGGGCCTCGACGACACCACCTCGGCCGTACGCACGGCCGTGGGGGTCGCGGACGGCGGGCGGCGCCTGCTGCTGCTCGCGCTGGACGGGGCGCCCGAGTACCGCTCCGGCCTGACGATCGCCGAAGTGGCGCGAGTCCTGCGGGAGCTGGGTGCGGTGCACGGCTGCAGCCTGGACGGCGGCGGCTCGTCGACCCTGGTCACCCGCGAGCCGGGCGCCACCGCCGTCGCCGTACGGAACAACCCCTCCGGCGGTGTGGAACGCCGCGTCCCGAACGGCATCGGGATCTTCTCCAGGCCGTAGGGGCCGTAGGGGCCGTAGGGGCCGTAGGGGCCGCGGCGTCAGGGTCTCAGGCTGCTGACGATGCCCGCCGTCGCCGTGAGGCCGCTGCTGATCGTGGGGGCGATGCTCGTACTGGCCAGCGAGAAGCCGAGCAGCAGGCACACCAGCGCGTGCGAGACCTTCAGCCCGCCGTTGCGCAGGAAGATCACCGCCAGGATCAGCAGTAGCATCACCACAGAGATGGAAATCGCCATCGTCAACCTCCTCCACCACGCCCGGTTCACGGCTTTCGGCCGCAAGTGTGGCGTAGTGGAGGCTTCGTCCGGGCGGCTGACCTGTCCTCCGAACGTGTGATGTCCGTGTCTACCGGTGGGCGTCCAGGAAGGCTTCCAGTCCGGCGAGGTCGTCGGTGTTGAGGTGGTCGACGTCGGCGGCGAGCAGTTCGGCCCACAGGGCGTCCCGGGCGGGGCCGGCCACGTCCGGGGTGGCCCAGAACCGGACCCTCTGCCCGCGTGCGTGGGCCGTCCGCACGATGGTCCGCAGCTTCTGCCGTTCGGTGTCCGGGAAGGCGCCCACGCCCCGCCAGGTGAAGTTGAGCGTCCAGTTGTCGCTGATCAGCGGGACGAACGAGGCCGGTGCCGAGGTGCCGAGGTCGGCGAGCCGGCCGTCGTAGAAGGCGCGCCGGACGGTCTGCGCCTCCATGGGTGTACGGGCGGCGCGGTCCCCGGAGATCACGGCGGTGACCGCGCCGGGCAGGACGCGGCCGTGGACGTAGGTCGTGAACAGGTGCTTGTAGCGCCGCAGATGCCGGTCGAGTTCGAGATACGTCGACGAGCCCTCGGTCTTGATGTCGATGAGCAGTTGCAGGGGCCTGCGGTGACGCCGGTAGACGGAGCCGTGGTTGGACCTGACGCGGGCGGCGAGGGGGTCGAGGTAGAGGGATTCGAGGGTGCGGGCCGGGTCGAGGTCGACCGGGTCGTGGGCGACGAGGAGCTGGTCGCCGACGAGAAAGATGTCGGCCTCCACGCTGCCGAAGCGGTGGTCGAGGGCGTCGAGGAGGGGGCGCGGGTGCTCGTAGTCGTTGTGGGCGTGGGCGCGCCACAACGGCCGCGGGCGGTGCCTCTGTTCGCCGGCCAGCGCACTGGCGGCGGGCAGGGCGACCGTGCCCGCGAGGGCGGCGCCGAGGGTGGTGAGGGCTCTGCGACGGGTGGTGAGGGCCATGCTCTGCCTCCCTGGTAGGCCTTACGGGACCGCAGAGAGTATGCGTTCCTCAAGGGCCCAAGGAGCAGTGCCGGGAGAGGAGTTGGCCGGACTGCCGCTGTCCGTTCACTTCGTCCGGGCGGAGCACGCGAAAGAGCCCGCCCCAGGTGGGGCGGGCTCTTTCCGGTGGATGTCAGGGGGCTTGGAGGCCGACGAGTTCGGCCACCGCCTCCCGGTGCGCGCCGGCCGTCCCGTACGCGATCGAGTCGGCCTTGGACCGCTTCAGGTACAGGTGGGCCGGGTGCTCCCAGGTCATGCCGATCCCGCCGTGCAGCTGGACGGCCTCCTCGGCCGCGTGCACGGCGACGGAGGCCGCGTACGCCTGGGCGACGGCGACCGCCACGTCCGCGTCCTCGCCGGTCGCGAGTGCGTCCGCCGCATGGCGAGCGGCGGCACGCAGGTTGACGACCTCCAGCCACAGCTGGGCGAGCCGGTGCTTGAGCGCCTGGAACCCGCCGACGGGCCGGTTGAACTGCTTGCGCTCCTTGAGGTACCGGACCGTCTCCGTCAGCGACCATTCGGCCAGCCCCAGTTGCTCGGAGGCGAGCAGCCCGGCTCCGGCCCGCAGCGCCCGTCGTACGGCCGGCTCGGCCTCCCCGATGCGACGGGCCGAAGCCCCGTCGAGGGTGACGGTCGCGAGCGGCCGGGTCAGGTCCAGCGAGACCTGCGGGGCGACGGTCACCGCGTCCGCGTCGACCGCGTACAGCCCGCCGTCCTCGGCGGGCACGAGCAGCACATCGGCTGCCGCCGCGTCCGCGATGCCGGTCAGCTTCCCGTGCAGGGTGCCGCCTTCCAGGCGTACGGCCTTGTGGGCGCCGCCCGGGGCGACGCTCAGGGCGACGGCGAGGACGCCGATGCGCCGGCCGGACGCCAACTCGGCGAGCAGGTCGTCGGCCCCGCACACCAGCAGTGCCTCGGTGGCGACGACGGCGCTGGTCAGGTAGGGCACGGGGGCGACCGCGCGCCCCAACTCCTCGAGGACGACGGCGGCCTCGCGGTGCGAGGCGCCCTGGCCGCCCTGCGCCTCGGGCACCAGGAGCCCGGCGAGGCCCATGCCGTCGGCGAGCGCCTTCCACAGCGAGCGGTCGTGCGGTGCGCCGGTCTCGGTGCGGGCGATCACGCCCGCGGCGTCGCAGTGGTCCGTGAGCAGGTCGCGGACGGCGGCGCGCAGCGCGTCCTCCTCCTCCGAGTAGAGAAGATCCGTCATCGGGCCAGGTCCTTCCAGGCGACGTCCTTGTCGGTGCGCGGCTCGGAGGGCAGGCCCAGGACGCGCTCGGCGACGATGTTCAGCAGGACCTCGGTGGTCCCGCCCTCGATGCTGTTGCCCTTGGAACGGAGGTAGCGGTAGCCGGCGTCGCGTCCCGTGAAGTCGACCAGCTCCGGTCGGCGCATGGTCCAGTCCTCGTACAACAGGCCCTCCTCACCGAGGAGTTCGACCTCCAGGCCGCTGATCTCCTGGTTGAGACGGGCGAACGCGAGCTTCATGCCGGAGCCCTCGGGGCCGGGCTGGCCGGCGACGAGCTGCTGGCGCAGCCGTTCGCCGGTGAGGCGGGCGACCTCGGCCTCGACCCAGAGCTTGAGCAGTCGCTGGTGGAGGTCGTGGGTGCGCAGTTCGGGGCGTTCGCGCCAGGTCCTGGAGACGGGGCCGATCATGCCGCCCTCGCGGGGCAGCCGCATGCCGCCGATGGCGACGCGTTCGTTGTTCAGCGTGGTCTGCGCGACCCGCCAGCCGTCGCCGACCTCGCCGAGGCGGCGGGAGTCGGGGATGCGGACGTCGGTGAGGAACACCTCGTTGAACTCGGCCTCGCCGGTGATCTGGCGCAGCGGCCGGACCTCGACACCCGGGTCGGTCATGTCGCAGATGAAGTAGGTGATGCCCCGGTGCTTGGGCACGTCCGGGTCGGTCCGGGCGATGAGGATGGCCCAGCGAGCGAGGTGGGCGCTGGACGTCCACACCTTCTGCCCGTTCACCACCCAGTCGTCGCCCTCTCGGACGGCCCGGGTCCCGAGCGCGGCGAGGTCGGATCCGGCGCCGGGCTCGCTGAACAGCTGGCACCAGACCTCCTCCCCCACCCACAGTGGCCGCAGGTACCGCTGCTTCTGCTCCCCCGTGCCGTAGCCGAGGATCGTCGGCGCGGCCATCCCGAGGCCGATGCCGATGCGCCGCGGGTCGTTGTCGGGGGCGCCCGCGGCCTCCAGCTCGGCGTCCACCACGGCCTGGAGGGAGCGCGGGGCGCCGAGCCCGCCGAGGCCCTCCGGGTAGTGCACCCACGCCAGTCCGGCGTCGAAGCGGGCCTTCAGGAAGTTGGTCCGGTCGGTGGTCGCGGGCGGGTACGCGGCCAGCAACTCCTCGGTACGGCGCCTGAGTTCGGCTGCGTCGGTCATGCCGCGCCTCCTTCGGCGAGTCCGGGGACGACGACGACCCGGCCGGTGGTGACGCCGTCGCCGACCCGCTGCACGGCCGCCGCGGCGCCGCCCAGCGGCACGCGCTCGCTCACCAGCGGCTTGATCGCGCCCCGGGCGGTCAGCTCGGTGAGCTGTTCGTGGCAGTGCTGGACCAGTTTCGGGTTCTTGGTGTTGTACAGGCCCCAGTGCAGGCCGAGGACCGAGTAGTTCTTCACCAGCGGGTGGTTGAGCGACGGGCTGGGGATCGTCCCGCTCGCGAAGCCGACGACGACGATCCGGCCCTCGAAGGCGACGACCTTGGCCGACTGGGCGTAGGCCTCGCCGCCGACGGGGTCGTAGATCACGTCGGCCCCCCGGCCGCCGGTGGCCTCCTTCACGGCGGCGATGACGTTCTCGCTATGCCGGTCGATCACCACGTCACAGCCCGACTCCCGGGCGACGGCGGCCTTGTCGGTGCCGCCCACGACACCGATCACGGTCGCGCCGGCCGCCTTGCCGAGCTGCACGGCCGCGCTGCCGACCCCTCCGGCGGCAGCGTGGACGAGCAGCGTCTCGCCGGCTTCCAGGCGGGCCCGCCGGTGCAGACCGAACCAGCCCGTCTGGTAGCCGATGTGCAGGGCGGCGGCCTCGGCGTCGTCCAGCGAGTCGGGGGCGGCCAGCAGAGCGGCGGCGTCCGCGACGGCGTACTCGGCGAAACCGCCGTACGGCAGCGCGGGGTTGGCGATGACCCGCCGCCCGTCCTCGGTCTCGCCGCAGATCTCCACGCCCGGCGTGAACGGCAGTGGCGGCCTGACCTGGTAGTGGCCCCGGACCATGAGCACGTCCGGGAAGTTGATGTTCGCGGCACGCACCTTCAGCAGGACCTGGCCGTCACCGGGCGTGGGCCGCGCCACGTCGGCGAGGCGCATCACCTCGCCCGGCTCGCCGTTCTCGTGCACTTGCCATGCCTGCATGCGGGGCCTCCACGGGACTCACGGGACTGCGTCGTCTGACCGGGTCCTCCGCATACTAAGCGGTCGCTTGCCGATCAGGGAACAGTCGGATGCGTCACGACCGCTTGGGCCGCGCCCGTACGTGGATCCGCTCGCCCTGCGGTCCGAACAGGCTGAGGAACTCCGCCGGCCCCTCCCCCGTCGACCCGAACCAGTGCGGCACCCGGGTGTCGAACTCGACGACCTCCCCGGCCGTCAGAACGGCATCATGCCCGCCCAGCACGAGCCGGAGCCGCCCCGACAGCACGTACAGCCACTCGTAGCCCTCATGGGTCCGCGGCTCCGGTTCCTCGTTCGCCTGCGGCACCAGCACCTTGAAGGCCTGGAGTCCGCCGGGCTGGCGGGTGAGCGGCCAGTAGGTGCGCCCGTGCCGGGAGATCGGTGCGGCCCGCACCCGCGGATCGCGCACCGACGGCGCGCCCACCAGCTCGTCCAGCGCCACCTCGTGGGCCCGCGCGATCGGCAGCAGCAGCTCCAGGCTGGGCTTGCGCAGCCCCGACTCCAGCCGGGACAGCGTGCTCACCGAGATGCCGGTCACCTCGGACAGCCCGGCCAGCGTGGCCTGCCGCTCCTTCCGGATCCGCCGCAGCCTCGGGCCGACCTCGGCGAGGACCTCGTCCATGTCGTCGTCACTCATGGCTTCCATTGCAGTTTCGGCAAACACATTTGTCAATGCGGCAGCGGGAGAGCGACTGTCTCAGTGGAGGTGGTCACCAATGACCGAGAACTACGAAGTGGTCGTCGTCGGCGGCGGCGCGGCCGGGCTGTCCGCCGCGCTGGTCCTGGGCCGGGCCCGGCGCCACACGCTGGTCGTCGACGCGGGCGAACCGCGCAACGCTCCCGCCGCGCACATGCAGGGCTATCTGTCCCGGGACGGCATGTCCCCGGCCGACTTCCTGGCGGCCGGCCGCGAGGAGATCGCGCGGTACGGCGTCGAGCTCGTCCGGGACCGGGTGGCCGACGTCGCCGAGGGCTTCACCGTGGACCTGGCGAGCGGGCGCACCGTGCGCGCCCGACGGCTCGTGATCGCCACCGGCCTCAAGGACGAACTGCCCGCCGTCCCGGGCCTCGCCGAGCGCTTCGGGCGCGATGTCCTGCACTGCCCGTACTGCCACGGCTGGGAGGTCCGCGACCAGGCGTTCGGCGTGCTCGCCACCACCCCGATGAGCGTGCACCAGGCGTTGATCGTGTCCCAGTGGTCGAAGGACGTGAGCTTCTTCCTGCACACCGTCGCCGAGCAGGAACTGTCGGACGACGACCTGCGCAGGCTGGCGGCGGCCGGGGTCAGGGTGGTCCCCGGCGAGGTCTCCGGACTGGTCACGCGGGACGACCGGCTCACCGGAGTCCGGCTCACGGACGGCACCACGCACGACCGCGAGGTGCTGTTCGTGGCGCCCCGGGCCGTCCCGCAGACCGATCTGCTCCGGCGCCTGGGCGCCGAGCTGCGGGAGACACCGTTCGGCGCGTACCCCGTCGTCGACGAGACGGGCCTGACGAGCGTGCCCGGTGTGTGGTCCGCGGGCAACGCGACGGGCTTCGCGGAGCAGGTCGTGAACGCGGCGGCCGGCGGCTACCGGGCGGGCGCCACGATCAACGGCGAGCTGTTGATGACGGACCTGGACGCGGCCGTCGCGGCCGTCCGGGTGTAGAGAGCCCACGTCCGGTGCACCATGGCTGCATGCTGCTGACCCGGCTGGCCCAGGTGTCCCAGGAGGTCGCCGCGACCTCGGCGCGCTCCCGGAAGATCGCGCTCCTCGCCGAGCTCTTCCGGGACGCCGAGGCGGCGGACGTGCCGATCGTCATCCCGTATCTGGCGGGCCGCCTGCCGCAGGGCCGGCTCGGTGTCGGCTGGAAGGTGCTGAGCCGCCCGGTCGCCCCTGCCGCCGAGCCCACCCTGAGCGTGCGCGAGGTGGACGTGCTGCTGAGCGCGCTCGGCAAGGTCTCGGGCGCCGGCTCGCTGGCCGAGCGGGCCCGGCTGGTCGGCGAGCTGATGGGCGCTGCCACGGCGGACGAGCAGCGGTTCCTGCTCGGGCTGATCAGCGGCGAGGTACGGCAGGGCGCGCTGGACGCGGTCGCGATCGAAGGGCTCGCCCAGGCGACCGAGGCCCCGTCGGCGGACGTACGGCGGGCCGTGATGCTCGCGGGCTCGCTCCAGACGGTGGCCGGGGCCCTGCTCGCGGACGGTCCCGCCGCCCTGGCCCGGTTCCGGCTGACCGTCGGCCGCCCGGTCCTGCCGATGCTGGCGCACAGCGCCTCCTCGGTGGCCGAGGCGGTCGAGAAGCTGGGTTCCTGCGCGGTCGAGGAGAAGCTGGACGGCATCCGCGTCCAGGTGCACCGGGACGGCAGCGCCGTACGGCTGTACACCCGCACCCTGGACGACATCACCGACCGCCTGCCCGAACTGACCTCGGCCGCCCTGGAGTTGCGGGGCGAGCGCTTCATCCTGGACGGCGAGGTCATCGCCTTCGACGCGGACGGCCGCCCCCGCTCCTTCCAGGAGACCGCGGGCCGTGTGGGCTCCCGCGTGGACGTGACGACGGCGGCCGAGGCCGTCCCCGTCTCCCCCGTCTTCTTCGACGCCCTGTCCGTCGACGACCGCGACCTGCTCGACCTGCCGTTCGCCGAACGGCACGCGGAACTGGCCCGGCTGGTGCCCGAGCCGATGCGGGTGCGCCGGACGCTGGTGTCCGGGCCGCAGGACGTGCACGCGGCCGAGGAGTTCCTTGCCGAGACACTGCGGCGTGGTCACGAGGGCGTCGTCGTGAAGTCCCTCGACGCGCCCTACAGCGCGGGCCGGCGTGGCGCGTCCTGGCTGAAGGTCAAGCCCGTCCACACCCTCGACCTGGTCGTCCTGGCCGCCGAGTGGGGCCACGGCCGCCGCACCGGCAAGCTGTCCAACCTGCACCTCGGCGCCCGCACGGCGGACGGCTCCTTCGCGATGCTCGGCAAGACCTTCAAGGGCATGACCGACGCGATGCTGACCTGGCAGACCGAGCGGCTCCAGGAACTGGCCCTGGACACCGACGGCTACGTGGTGACCGTACGCCCCGAACTCGTCGTCGAGATCGCCTACGACGGCCTGCAGAGGTCCACCCGCTACCCGGCCGGCGTCACCCTCCGCTTCGCCCGCGTGGTCCGCTACCGCGAGGACAAGCGCCCGGCGGAGGCGGACACGGTGGAGAGGCTGCTGGCAGCCCATCCGGAGGTCTCCCCGTGACCGGGAAGCGCAGCGCGGGCCTGCTGCTGTTCCGCCACACCGACCACGGCCCTCAGGTGTTGCTCGGCCACATGGGCGGCCCCTTCTTCGCGCGGCGCGACGCGGGAGCGTGGACCGTGCCGAAGGGCGAGTACGACCCGGACGAGCCCTCCTGGGAAGCGGCCCGCCGCGAGTTCCAGGAGGAGCTGGGGCTGCCGCCGCCCGACGGCGAGGCCGTACCGCTCGGCGAGGTCCGGCAGACCGGCGGCAAGATCGTGACGGTGTGGGCGATCGAGGCGGACCTCGATCCGGCCGCCGTCACCCCGGGCACCTTCCGGATGGAGTGGCCCCCGAAGTCCGGGCAGACCCGGGAGTTCCCGGAGCTGGACCGGGTGGAGTGGTTCGGCCTGGACCGTGCCCGGGCCGTGATCGTCAAGGCGCAGGCCGCGTTTCTCGACCGGCTGGCGGAGCACTCGGCCTGAGCGGAGGCCTACGCGTTGCGGTCCCCACCGCCGCGCGGGAAGGTCGGAAACACAGTTCGTCCCCAGGAAGGTCAGCCATGCCCATCGCAACGGTCAACCCGGCGAACGGCGAGACACTCAAGACGTACGAGGCCATGGGCGAGGAGGAGGTCGAGCGCCGGCTCCAGCTCGCGCAGGCCACGTTCCGCACCTACCGGGCGACGTCCTTCGCCGAGCGCGCCCGCCTCCTGCACCGGGCCGCCGATCTCCTCGACGAGGACCAGCAGGACATCGCCCGTGTCATGACTACCGAGATGGGCAAGCCGGTCAGGCAGGCCCGCGCCGAGGCCGGGAAGTGTGCGAAAGCGATGCGCTGGTACGCCGACCACGCCGAGGAGCTGCTCGCCGACGAGGAACCCGCCGCCGCCGACGTCAAGGACTCCGGTGCCTCCCGCGCCCTGGTCCGCTACCGGCCGATGGGCCCGGTGCTCGCGGTGATGCCCTGGAACTTCCCGCTGTGGCAGGTGGTCCGGTTCGCGGCACCCGCGCTGATGGCGGGCAACGTGGGCCTGCTCAAGCACGCCTCGAACGTGCCGCAGACCGCCCTGTACCTGGAGGACCTGTTCCACCGGGCGGGCTTCCCCGAGGGCTGTTTCCAGACCCTCCTCGTCGGCTCCGCGGCGGTCGACGAGATCCTGCGCGACGAGCGGATCAAGGCGGCCACCCTCACGGGCAGCGAGCCCGCGGGCCGGGCGGTCGCGTCCACCGCCGGGGACATGGTCAAGAAGACGGTGCTGGAGCTGGGCGGCAGCGACCCGTACGTCGTGATGCCGTCCGCGGACATCGACCGCGCCGCCCAGGTGGCGGTGACCGCGCGGGTGCAGAACAACGGGCAGTCGTGCATCGCCGCCAAGCGGTTCATCGTGCACACGGACGTGTACGACGCGTTCACCGAGCGGTTCGTCGAGGGCATGAAGGCGCTGCAGATCGGCGACCCCCTGGAGGACGAGACGGAGGTCGGACCGCTCGCGAGCGCACAGGGCCGGGCCGACCTGGAGGAACTCGTCGACGACGCCCGGCGCGGTGGCGCGAACGTGCTCTGCGGGGGCGAGCGGCCCGACGGGGCCGGCTGGTACTACCCGCCGACCGTCCTCGCCGGCATCAACCGCGAGATGCGCATCCACCGCGAGGAGGCGTTCGGGCCGGTCGCCACGCTGTACCGGGCCGCCGACCTGGACGAGGCCGTGCTGATCGCCAACGACTCGCCGTTCGGGCTGAGTTCCAACGTGTGGACGCGGGACGACACCGAGGTCGACCGTTTCGTACGGGACCTGGAGGCGGGTGCCGTGTATGTCAACGGGATGACGGCGTCCCACCCGGCCTTCCCGTTCGGCGGGGTCAAGCGGTCCGGGTACGGGCGTGAGCTGTCCGGGCACGGAATCCGGGAGTTCTGCAACATCACCACCGTATGGCACGGAGCGTGAGGCTGCCGCAGCTACGATCCCCTTTGTGAACCGCGAAGTGACTCTGCCTCTGATCGTCGACGACCGCGGGACCTTGCAGGTGGCTGCCGCCGATGTCAGCAAGTTGTTGCGGACGGTGGGCGGCCGGTGGCTGCATCTCGTCGAAGCCGGGGAGGACGGGCTCGACGAGGACACGGTGGCCGCGCTGACCATCGAGTTGGCCAAGCTGGCCGACCGTATCGACGTGGCGTGCATCGCGCACAGCAGCGGGCAGACCGGATAGCGATCGCCTTCCGCAGCGCCTCGGGGTCCCCGATACGGAGCAGTTCCGCGCGAGATCGTCGCCCCCTCGGGGGATCGTGAACGGGGACCACACCTGGGCCGCTGGCAGCGCCCCGACGAGACGGCGTGAGATGACCGAAGAGACGATCACCGAGATCCTGCCCCCCATCCGGCACTGGCCGGCGCTCGACCTGACCGGCGTGGACTTCGACCCCGTCCTGACCGAGCTGATGCGCGAGGGCCCGATCACTCGCATCCAGCTGCCCGACGGCGAGGGCTGGGCCTGGCTGGTCACCCGCTACGAGGACGTGCGCACGGTGGCCGACGACCCCCGGTTCAGCCGCGAGGCCGTCCTGGAGCGGCCGGTCACCCGGCTCGCCCCGCACTTCGCCCCGGCCCGTGGCTCGGTCGGTTTCCTGGACCCGCCCGACCACACCCGGCTGCGCGGATCGGTCGCCGCCGCCTTCTCGGCGAAGGGCGTGGAGCGGATGCGCGAGAAGTCCCGCCGGATGCTGGACGAGCTGGTCGACGAGCTGCTTCAGGACGGCCCGCCGGCCGACCTGTCGGCGGCCGTGCTGACCCCCTTCCCCGTCGCCGTGATCTGCGAGGTGCTGGGTGTCCCGGCGGCCGACCGGCACGGCATGCACACCTGGACCCGGCTGATCCTGACCTCCCCGCACGGCGCCCGGGCCGGCGAGAAGGCGAGAGCCGAGATGGGCGCCTACTTCTCGGACCTCATCGCCCTGCGGGAGGGCGGCACCGGCGAGGACGTCACCTCGCTGCTGGGCGCCGCCGTGGGCCGTGGCGAAGTGACGCTGGAACAGGCCGTGGGGCTCGCGGTGCTGCTCCAGATCGGCGGCGAGGCGGTCACCGACAACAGCGGCCAGCTGTTCTACATCCTGCTGACCCGCCCGGACCTGGCCGAACGGCTGCGCCGCGAGCCGGAGATCCGCCCGCGGGCCATCGACGAGCTGCTGCGCTACATCCCGCACCGCAACGCGGTCGGACTGTCCCGGATCGCCCTGGAGGACGTGGGAATCAGGGGCGTACGGATCCGGGCGGGCGATGCGATCTACGTGTCGTACCTTTCCGCGAACCGGGATCCGGACGTCTTCCCCTATCCGGAGACGATCGACTTCTCCCGAAGCCCGAATCCCCACGCGTCCTTCGGTTTCGGCCCGCACTCCTGCCCCGGTGGCCTGCTTGCCCGGCTGGAGTCCGAGCTGCTGGTCGACGCGCTGCTGGACCGCGTGCCGGGGCTGAAGCTCGCCGTGCCGCCGAAGGAAGTCCCCTTCAAGAAGGGCACCTTGATCCGCGGGCCGGAAGCCCTCCCCGTCACCTGGTGAGCCGGTCACCTCAGAGGCGCCCAGTCCCCTACGCGCTACCGGATCGGCATCCCCGACAAGGTGCGGGCGATCACCAGGCGCTGGATCTCGCTGGTGCCCTCGAAGATGGTGTAGATCGCGGCGTCCCGGTGCATCCGCTCCACCGGGTACTCCCGCGTGTAGCCGTTCCCGCCCAGGATCTGAACCGCCTGAGCCGTCACCGTCTTGGCCGTCTCGCTGGCGAACAGCTTCGACATCGAGCCCTCGGCGGCTGTGAACTGCTTGCCGTTGATCGCCATCCAGGACGCCCGCCAGACCAGCAGCCGCGCCGCGTCGATGGACGTCCGCATGTCGGCGAGCTGGAAGGCCACGCCCTGGTTGTCGATGATCGGACGGCCGAACTGCTCACGCGTCTTGGCGTAGTCGAGGGCCACCTCGTACGCGGCACGGGCCGTACCGACGGCCATCGCACCGACGGCCGGCCGTGAAGCCTCGAACGTGGCCATCGCCGCGTTCTTCACGCGCTCCCCGCCCGCCTTGGCCCGCTCGCGGGCGCGCGCCAGCCGCTCGTCCAGCTTCTGCTTGCCGCCGAGGAGGCAGGAACCGGGCACCCTGACGTCCTCCAGGACGACCTCGGCGGTGTGCGAGGCGCGGATGCCGTGCTTCTTGAACTTCTGGCCCTGGGAGAGGCCGGGGGTGGCCGGCGGGACGATGAAGGAGGCGTGTCCCTTGGAGCCGAGCTCCGGGTCGACGACGGCGACGACCACGTGGACGTTGGCGATGCCGCCGTTGGTCGCCCAGGTCTTGGTGCCGTTGAGGACCCACTCGTCCTTGGCCTCGTCGTACACCGCACGGGTACGCATCGAGGCGACGTCGGAGCCGGCGTCGGGCTCGGAGGAGCAGAAGGCGGCCACCTTGACATCGTTGACGTCGCCGTACATCTGGGGGATCCAGGTGCCGATCTGCTCCTCGGTGCCGTTGGCGAGGACGCCGACGGCGGCGAGACCGGTGCCGACGATGGACAGGGCGATGCCCGCGTCGCCCCAGAACAGCTCCTCCATGGCCATCGGGATGCCGAGGCCGGTGGGGTCGAAGTACTGCTGGGCGTAGAAGTCGAGGGAGTAGATGCCGACCTTGGCGGCTTCCTGGATGACCGGCCAGGGAGTCTCCTCACGCTCGTCCCATTCGGCGGCGGCGGGGCGTATGACGTCGGCGGCGAAGCCGTGCAGCCAGTCCCGCACCTCCTTCTGTTCGTCGTTGAGCTCCATGGTGAACTCGGCCATGTCCCCTCCAGCGGCGTTGCACGTGCGTGTTACTTACGGTAACCCGAGTCTGTTACCCGCGGGTAGGAAAAGTCAACTCCCGGAGACCGCTCGGCAGCCCGTTCGATGCCCCCGGCATGCTGGGTGTTAGTTTGCGCAGGCGTTACCTAAATAAGCACGGGTGGGGAGAGCTCATGGACACCACGCAGCGGACCGATCAGCAACGGTCCGCCGACCGCCGTCGGCGTGAGCTGCTGGAGGCCGCGGACAGGGTGGTGCTGCGCGACGGCCCGCAGGCCTCTATGAACGCCATCGCCGCGGAGGCCGGCATCACCAAGCCGATCCTTTACCGCCACTTCGGCGACAAGGGCGGACTTTACGCGGCCTTGGCCAAGCGGCACACTGACGCGCTGCTCGATTCGCTCCGCGCGGCGGTGGACGCTCCGGCGGACCGGCGGGACCGGGTCGAGGCGACGCTGGACACGTATCTGGCGGCGATCGAGGCGCGGCCCCAGGTGTACCGCTTCCTGATGCATCCGGCGGAAGGCGGCCAGGTCGGCGACCCGGGGTTCGACGTCAACAAGCACAGTGCGCCGCTGCTTCGCAGGATGGGCGAGGAGTTGGCGCAGGTCATCGAGGAGCGGGTGGACCTGGGCCCGGGGGGCCAGCAGCTGGCCCGCGTCTGGGGGCACGGGATCGTCGGGATGATGCACGCGGCCGGTGACTGGTGGCTGGTGGAACGGCCCTGCTCACGGGCCGAGTTGGTGCGGAGCCTGGCCGACCTGTTGTGGGGGCGGCTGGCCGCGGCGGGAGACAAGGTGGGCGGTCCGGGGTTCTGACGGTCGTGTGTCGTGTGCGGGCCGGTGGGGGCTCGTCGCGCGGTTCCCCGCGCCCCTGGGGGAATACGCTCACCGGCGCCAAGAGGCTCGGGACGCCTGTCGCATCAGGCGTCTGTGGCGCCAGCCGCTCAGCCTGTCCGCGTAGATGCGGCCCTCCAGGTGGTCGTACTCGTGCTGCAGGCATCGCGCGAAGAAACCCGTGCCGTGGACGGTGATCGGTTCGCCCCGCACCGTGTACCCCTCGATCACCGCGTGGTCGTGGCGTTCCGTTCCCGCCTCCAGGCCCGGCAGGGACAGGCAGCCCTCCGTGCCGCGCAGGACGACGCCGTCCTTCTCGACGAGAGTGGGGTTCACCACGTGGCCCACGTGGCGCACCTCTTCGTCGTCCGGACAGTCGTGGACGAACACCCGCAACGGCACGCCGATCTGGTTCGCGGCCAGGCCCACGCCCTGCGCGGCGTACATGGTCGCGAACAAGTCCTCCACGAGTGCCGCCAGTTCGGGGCCGAAGTCGGTGACCTCCTCGCAGGGGGCGTGCAGAACGTCGTCGCCGAGCAGCGTGAGGGGCCGGACGCGCCCGTGGGCGCCCGGGATCGGGCCGTGTCGCATGGCGGCAAGGGTACGGTCCTCCCAGTGACGCGCACGTCGCGCGGGCGCCGCGATTCGGGAGTGCGAATGGATCTCGATAGGCTGAGGCCCACACCACGTTGCCGAAGGCAGGGGCGCGGCGCGTACGCAAGGAGGATCGAGAACTGATGGCAGGCAACTCGGACCCGCTCTCGCCGCGGGCCAAGATCGCCGTGACCGCGGGCAAGGCGGTCGCGGCGGCATCGCGCGCCGCGGGGCGCGGCAGCGGTTCGGTGATCGGCGGCCGGGTGGCACTCAAACTCGACCCCGACCTCCTCGCCCGGCTCGCCCAGAACCTGGACGTCGTCCTGGTGTCGGCGACCAACGGCAAGACCACGACCACGCGTTTGATCGCCGAGGCACTGCGTGCCGCGGGTCCGGTCGTCTCCAACGCGCTCGGCGCCAACATGCCGGCCGGCATCACCTCGGCGCTGGCGGGCAGGTCGGAGGCCCGGTACGGCGTCATCGAGGTCGACGAGAAGTACCTCGCGGGCGTCGCCCGGGACACCGACCCCAAGTGCATCGCCCTGCTCAACCTCTCCCGCGACCAGCTCGACCGTGCCGCCGAGACCCGGATGCTCGCCGAGAACTGGCGGGAGGGGCTGGCCGGTTCCAAGGCCGTCATCGTGGCCAACGCGGACGACCCGCTGGTGGTGTGGGCCGCGTCCTCCTCCCCCAACGTGGTGTGGGTCGCCGCCGGGCAGATGTGGAAGGACGACGCCTGGTCCTGCCCGTCCTGCGGTGGCGTGATGCAGCGCCCGGGCGACGACTGGTTCTGCGGCGAGTGCGGCTTCCGCCGGCCGACGCCGAGCTGGGCCCTGTCCGGTGACCACGTCCTGGATCCGCACGGCTCCGCGTGGCCGATCCACCTCCAGCTGCCGGGCCGCGCCAACAAGGCGAACGCCGCCTCCTCGGCCGCCGTCGCCGCCGTTTTCGGCGTACCGCCGCAGGTCGCCCTGGAGCGCATGTACCAGGTGCAGGCCGTCGCCGGACGCTACGACGTCGTCCAGTTCATGGAGCGCGACCTCAGACTGCTGCTCGCGAAGAACCCGGCCGGCTGGCTCGAAACGTTCAGCCTGATCGATCCGCCGCCGACCCCGGTGATCCTCTCGGTGAACGCGCGCGGCGCCGACGGCACCGACACCTCCTGGCTGTGGGACGTCGACTACACGCGGCTGACCGGCCACCCGATCTGCGTGGTCGGCGACCGCAAGCTGGACCTCGCGGTCCGCCTGGAGGTGGCCAACCAGCAGTTCCAGGTGTGCGAGAACCTCGACCAGGCGGTGCAGCTGTCCCCGCCCGGCCGCATCGAGGTCATCGCCAACTACACCGCCTTCCAGGACCTGCGCCGCCGCGTCGGCAACTGAGCTACGGACTTCAGGGGACTTTTGTGAGCGACAACCAACTGCGGATCGTCTGGATCTATCCCGACCTGCTGAGCACGTACGGCGACCAGGGCAACGTCCTCGTCGTGGAACGCCGGGCCCGGCAGCGCGGCCTGGACGTGGCCCGGCTCGACGTGCGCAGCGACCAGCCGATCCCGACCTCCGGCGACATCTACCTGATCGGCGGCGGCGAGGACCGGCCGCAGCGGCTCGCGGCCGAGCGGCTGCGCCGGGACGGCGGTCTGCACCGGGCCGTCGGGAACGGCGCGATCGTCTTCTCGGTGTGCGCCGGCTATCAAATCCTCGGCCACGAGTTCATCAACGACCTCGGCCAGCGCGAGCCCGGCCTCGGCCTGCTCGACGTGGTCTCCACGCGCGGCGAGGGCGACCGGTGCGTCGGCGACGTGCTCGCCGACATCGACCCGCGCCTCGGCATGCCCCCGCTGACCGGCTTCGAGAACCACCAGGGCGTCACCCACCTGGGCCCCACCGCCCGCCCCTTCGCCCAGGTCCGCCTCGGCAAGGGCAACGGCACGGGGGACGGCACGGAGGGCGCGTACAACGACACGGTCTTCGGTACGTACATGCACGGGCCCGTGCTGGCACGGAACCCGCTGATCGCCGACCTGCTGCTGAAGCTGGCGCTCGACGTCAACGCGCTGCCGCCGACCGACGACCGGTGGTACGAGGCGCTCCGCAGCGAACGCATCGCCTCTGCGCAGCAGCCGGCGTGACCCGCGTGGCCCGCGTGCTCCCGTGTGGCCGCTTGACCTGCGCGTACGCCGTCTCTCCAGCCGGGCTTCAGCAGCCCGTCTGACCATGGGCCCGCACAGGTGAGCGGGGTCGTCCAGCAGGCGGACGCACGGTACGGCCCCGCCCCCTCCTCCCGTTAGGGTGGCGGGGATCGAGCCGGACAACGTGGTCCGGATCCGGCCCACGTCGAGAAGGTTTCGGGCTATGCGCATTGGTGTCCTCACGTCCGGCGGCGACTGCCCCGGCCTGAACGCCGTCATCCGGTCCGTCGTGCACCGCGCCGTCGCCGACCACGGCGACGAGGTCATCGGTTTCCGGGACGGCTGGAAGGGCCTCCTGGAGTGCGACTACCTCAAGCTCGACCTCGACTCGGTGAGCGGCATCCTGGCGCGCGGCGGCACGATCCTCGGTTCCTCCCGGGTCCAGCCCTCCCATCTGCGGGACGGCGTGGAACGGGCCCGGGGCCACGTCGAGGAGCTCGGCCTCGACGCCATCATCCCCATCGGCGGTGAGGGCACGCTCAAGGCGGCCCGGCTGATGTCGGACAACGGTCTGCCCATCGTGGGCGTGCCGAAGACCATCGACAACGACATCGCCGTCACGGACGTCACGTTCGGTTTCGACACGGCCGTCGGTGTCGCGACGGAGGCGCTGGACCGGCTGAAGACCACCGCCGAGTCCCACCAGCGGGTGCTCGTCGTCGAGGTCATGGGCCGCCACACCGGGTGGATAGCGCTGCACTCCGGCATGGCGGCCGGCGCGCACGCCATCGTCGTACCGGAACGGCCCTTCGACATCGAGGAGTTGACGGCGAAGGTCGGCGAGCGGTTCGCGGCGGGCAAGCGGTTCGCGATCGTGGTCGCCGCGGAGGGGGCCAAGCCGCGGCCCGGCAGCATGAGCTTCGACGAGGGTGCCAAGGACGTCTACGGTCACGAGCGGTTCGCCGGGATCGCGCGGCAGCTGTCGATCGAGCTGGAACAGCGGCTGGGGAAGGAAGCCCGGCCGGTGATACTCGGTCACGTGCAGCGGGGCGGGACGCCCACCGCGTACGACCGGGTGCTGGCCACCCGGTTCGGCTGGCACGCGGTGGAGGCCGTGCACCGGGGTGAGTTCGGGAAGATGACCGCCCTGCAAGGGACCGACATCGTCATGGTGTCGCTGGCGGAGGCCGTGAAGACGCTGAAGACGGTCCCGGTGGAGCGGTACGACGAGGCCGAGTGCGTTCTCTGACGCGCGGGTGACCGACTGCCCCCGGTGACAGTGGTCGCCGGGGGCAGTTCTAGTCTGTCTGCGGACAGACACGCACAACCCCCACGAATCAGGAGCCGTTGGATGGATCACAGCGGGCACGGCATGACCATGGATCTGCCGCCGTTCACGCTGGGGCGGGGTCTTCAGTGGTCGGCGGACCCGTTCTTCCTGGTGGCCTGTGTGATGGGGCTCGCCCTGTACGGGTGGGGGGTCGTGCGGCTGCGGCGGCGCGGGGACGCCTGGCCGGTGGGGCGGACCATCGCGTATGTCGTGGGCGTGCTGTCCATAGGGCTCGTGATGTGCACCCGGCTGAACGACTACGGAATGGTCATGTTCAGCGTGCACATGGTGCAGCACATGGTGATCAGCATGCTGTCGCCGATCCTGCTGCTGCTCGGCGCCCCCGTCACGCTGGCGCTGCGCGCGCTGCCGCCCGCGGCCAGGGGCAGCAAGGGGCCGCGCGAGCTGCTGCTGATGTTCCTGCACAGCCGGTACATGCGGATCATCACACACCCGGCGTTCACCATCCCGCTGTTCATCGCGAGCCTGTACGCGCTGTACTTCACGCCGATCTTCGACTTCCTGATGGGCTCCAAGACCGGGCACATCGCGATGATGGTGCACTTCCTCGCCGTCGGCGTCGTGTTCTTCTGGCCCATCATGGGAGTGGACCCGGGCCCCAACCGGCCGGGCTACCTGATGCGGATGCTGGAGCTGTTCGCGGGCATGCCGTTCCACGCGTTCTTCGGCATCGCGCTGATGATGGCCTCCGAGCCGATGGTCGAGACGTTCAAGAACCCGCCCGCTTCGCTCGGCATCGACGCGCTCTCCGACCAGAACGCGGCCGGCGGCATCGCGTGGGCGTTCAGCGAGATCCCCTCCGTGCTGGTGCTGATCGCACTGCTGTTCCAGTGGTACCGCTCCGAGCAGCGACAGGCCAGGCGAACGGACCGGGCCGCCGACCGGGACGGCGACAAGGAACTCGAGGCCTACAACGCCTATTTGGCCTCATTGAACGCACGCGGGCGTTGAAAGGCTTCTTGTTCAGTAGCATGAAGCGCGATGGGGGAACCGCCGGGGGGAGCGGTGATGACACTTCGCGCATTTATGCAAGGGGCCGGGAAAAGGATTGCGTGCTTCCTGGTTTTCGTTCTCACGCTGAGCGGATGCGACAGAGAAACGCCCTTGGCCGTGGTGAAGGCGGTCGCGGCGGGCGTGCCCTCACCGGCGCCGTTCTTCGACGAGGACAGCGGGCTCGGCAAGGATGCCCAGGTCCGGTCCCAGGCCGTGCACGGCGGTCTGCAGCAGGGGGACACGCCCGGCCTGTACGGGGGTTCCAAGCAACCGACGATCTGTGACGTCGACCGGCTCGAACAGTTCCTCACCGATCCCGCCCATGACGGGAAGGCAAAGGCGTGGGCGCGTGCCCTGGAGATCTCGAAGAACGGGATTCCGGATTATCTGGAACGGCTGACGCCTGTTCTCCTGCGTCACGACACTCTCGTGAAGAACCACGACTACAAAAAGGGAAAGGCCGTCCCCTACGACTCGCTGCTCCAGGCGGGAATCGCGATTCTGGTGGATCGGCAGGGACAGCCGGCCGTGAAGTGCTCGTGCGGAAATCCACTGCGGCCTTTCGAGGGTGACACAAGCCGGATCTCGGTCGAGTTCGAGGACGGCAACGAGGAGTGGCAGGGCTACGAGCGGTCCCAGGTGGTGGCCGTGCGGCCCGCGCCCCGGACGCCGGAGCGGATCGCCCTCGTCGACGTCGAGGAGCCCGGTCGGGGCATCAACCGGCCGGTCGGCACGACGGGCGAGGACGACTCCACGTTCGACGCACGGAAGCGGCGCGCGGTGCCGGACCTCGCCGGGACGACGTTCGGGCAGGCGAGCCGGCGGTTGGCCGACTCGGGTCTGGCGGCCGGGTACGACGGGAAGGGGCTGCCGCCGAACGGTGCCAGGGTCACGGCGTCCGATCCGCCGGCGGGGACCGAGCTGCGGTTCGGGGAGTACGTGACGCTGAGCGTGGCGGGGGGCGAGTCCCGCGGGGGCGGACCCGGAGGTACGTCCGACGGTACGACCGGCGGTACGTCCGGTGGTACGACCGGCGGTACGTCCGGTGGTACGTCCAGTGGCCCGTCCGGCGGGTCGACCGCTCCCCCGGCACCGCCCGGGTCATCCGGGTCCTCCGGGCCGACCACCACACCGCCGCCGTCGAGCAGCGGGAGCGGGGCGTCGCCCTCGGCGCCCTCGTCCGGTACGTCGAGCGATACGTCGGGCGGTAGGTCGTCCGGCTCGGGATCGCCCGGGTCGAGCCCGCCTGCGGGTCCGCCGCCAAATTCCGCGCCGACCTCCTCCAGCCCGCCGGCCAGCTCCGCGCCGGACACGGCCATCCCGTCCAGCCGGCCGCCCGGTTCCGCGCCGCCTTCGACGAGCTCGGCCCCCCCGGCGCCTCCCACCGGTTCGCCGCCGCAGGTGACCAGCTCGGCCCCGACCAGTGCCCCGGTCACCAGCAGTGCGCCGCCTCAGAGCAGCGTGCCCGTCACCAGCGGACCGGCGAGCAGCGAACCGGCCACGAGCGCCCCGGCGGGCAGCGGATCCGCCGGTGCGACCACGTAGCGCAGAACCCGGGAGTCACCGGATGCCTTCAGGATCACCGACATCGGGAGTGGGCCGGGTCATCGCCGGCCGATATCAGCTGCTGAACCAGCTCGGCAGCGGCGGCATGGGCCATGTGTGGCTCGCCCACGACCGGAGACTCGCCTGCGAGGTCGCGCTCAAGGAGATCGTCTTCCGGGACCCGGTCGAGGCCGGTCACGAGCGGGACGCGCGGGTCGCCCGGGCCCGTGCCGAGGCGCGGTACGCGGCCGGGCTGCGCGGCCATCCGCATGTGGTGACCGTGCACGACGTGCTGGAGCACGAGGGGCTGCCGTGGATCGTCATGGAGTACGTGGCGGGCGCGGTCGACCTGCGTGAGCTGGTCCGGACGAGGGGACCGCTCGCCCCGGCCGAGTGCGCCCGCGTCGGCCTCGCCGTGCTCGACGCGCTGACCGCGGGGCACCAGCGGGGCGTCATGCACCGGGACGTGAAACCGGCGAACATCCTGCTCGCGCCGGATCGCACCGGGGCTCCGTACGGTCGTGTGCTGCTCACCGACTACGGCATCTCCGTGCAGCCGGACGCCGGCGAGACGCGTTACACGCTGGCGTCCGTGCTCGTGGGGACCGCCGGCTATCTGGCGCCGGAGCGGGCCACGGGCGGGGCGCCCACGGCGGCCGCCGACCTGTTCTCGCTGGGCTGCACGCTCTACCACGCCGTCGAGGGCCGGGGGCCCTTCGAGCGGGAGTCGCACCTCGCCGAGGTGACCGCGGTGGTCATGGAGAAACCGCGTCCGGCCGTACGCGCCGGGGCGCTGGGGCCGGTCCTGGCCGCGCTGCTCGCGAAGGAGCCCGCGCAGCGGTTGTCGGCGGCGGAGGCGGAGGCGGCGCTGTCGCGGATCGTCACCCCGCAGGCCGAGGCGTACTCCCGGACGCAGACCGACCTGGGGTCGCAGCCGCCCTGGGCGGAGGTGACCGCGCCGCCGATGGGCCCGCCCGGGTCCGGATTCGGGCCGGTGGCGGACTCGCGCGGATTCGGGTCGCCGACCGCCGATCCGCGCGGGATCAGGCCGACCGCTGATCCGCGGGGCCTCGGTCCGACCCTGGATCCGCACGGGCCGGGCCTCTCCGCGGACCCGCACGGGTTCGGGCCGCCCTTCACGCCCTCGCCGCCGGCCGCGCCCGTCAGGCGGCGGCGGGAGCGCTCGCACGCTCTGCGGGCCGTCCTCGCCTGCGGTCTCGGTATGGTCCTCGCCCTGGGCGGTGTCTGGTACGCCCTGGCGGACCGGACCACCACCCCCGGCGGCGACGGGAGCGGACCGCCGTACGGGGAGAGCGTCGGGCTGGCCAAGCCGCTGCGGGACGGTGACTGTGTGCTCGCCGACTGGGCGGGCACGCGGCCCTTCCAGGGCACGCCCCGGCTGCTCCTGGACCCGGGCTGCGGGACCGGGGCGGCACCGGACGGGCAGGTACTGGCGTTCGTCGCGGCCGCGTCGGCGGACGAGGCGCGGCGGCTGGGGCCCGCCCGGTGCGAGGAGCGGACGCGGGTGGTCCGGGACAGGCTCGCGGACGTGCGGAGCTTCGCGGTCGTGCCGACCGCGGGCGGTTTCGAGGCGGCCGGGCGGCGCACGGCCTGTCTGGTGCTGGGTGCGCACGGTCCGGTGTACGGGCCGGTAGGCCGGCACCGCGAGATGGGCGCGGCCTTCGCGGACACGGCGACCATGCAGAAGCGGGACTGTCTCGACGTCCGCTCCAACCGGGACGCCCGGCTGGTGTCCTGCGCGGGGGCGCACGACGAGGTGGTGCTCGGGTTCACCCGGTTGGACGCGGACGTCACGCTGGCCGAGGCGCGCACCGAGTCGGACGTGGCGTGCGGGCGTGCGGTACCGCCGGCCGACTACGGCTTCGATCCGTCGGTGTACACGGCGGGCTCCTGGACGAGCGAGGGTGCCTGGAAGAACGGCACGCATTTCGTCGTATGCACCGTACGGAAGCAGAACGGGGGCACCATGGAGAAGGACCAATCATGAGGAGGGTGTTGCGATGCCCGGTTCCACGGACAGCTCGACCAGAACGATGGGGGTGCTCACCGTAGGCGGCCTCGTCGCGGTGACCGCCTACACGGTGGCGCTCGGAAGCAACGGCTGGCTGTGGTTCGGCTGGGTCGTGCTGGGGCTGATCACCCTCGGGATGGTGGCCACGCGCAGCACCTGATGCCTGCCGGGGCACTAAGGCCTGTCCGGCGGATCATGCCGCAGACGCGGGGCCTGGCACGCCGATCTGCGGTGTTGCCGTCGGTTGCCGACGCTCCACGTCGACGCCCTCCTCCGCCTTGCAGCTCGACGCACCAGGCCCCGCTCACCTGCGTCGATGAGACGCCGCGGATGTCCTGCGACTGGATCCGCCGGACAGGCCCTAGCCGCCGCTGAGGCGGCCCGCCGAATGCACCCCCGGCTGGTACTTCGGCAGCCGGGCGGTGATTTTCATTCCCGCGCCGACGGCCGTCTCGATGACGAGGCCGTGGTCGTCTCCGTAGACCTGGCGGAGCCGGTCGTCGACGTTGGACAGCCCGATGCCGCCCGAGGGACTGACCTCGCCCGCGAGGATGCGGCGCAGCAGGCCGGGGTCCATGCCCGCGCCGTCGTCCTCGATGACCACCAGGGCCTCGGCGCCGGTGTCCTGGGCGGTGATGCTGATGTGGATCTTGCCGGCGACCGCGGCCTTGCCCTCCAGGCCGTGCTTGACGGCGTTCTCGACGAGCGGCTGCAGGCACAGGAAGGGCAGGGCGACCGGCAGCACCTCGGGGGCGATCTGCAGGGTGACGGAGAGGCGGTCGCCGAAGCGTGCCCGGACGAGCGCCAGGTAGTGGTCGATGGCGTGCAGTTCGTCGGCGAGGGTGGTGAAGTCGCCGTGCCGGCGGAACGAGTAGCGGGTGAAGTCGGCGAATTCCAGGAGCAGTTCACGGGCGCGCTCGGGGTCGGTGCGGACGAACGAGGCGATCACCGCGAGCGAGTTGAAGATGAAGTGGGGGGAGATCTGGGCGCGCAGGGCCTTGATCTCGGCCTCGATGAGACGGGTGCGGGACTGGTCGAGGTCGGCGAGTTCGAGTTGTACGGAGACCCAGCGGGCGACCTCTCCGGCCGCGCGGACGAGGACCGCGGACTCGCGGGGCGCGCAGGCGACGAGGGCTCCGTGGATCCGGTCGTCGACGGTGAGGGGGGCGACGACCGCCCAGCGGACCGGGCAGTCGGGGACGTCGCACGTCAGGCGGAAGGCCTCGCCGCGGCCGGTGTCCAAAGGGCCGGCGAGGAGTTCCATGATCTCGGTGCGGTGGTGGTCGCCGACGCCGTCCCAGACCAGGACCTGCTCCTGGTCCGTGAGACACAGCGCGTCCGTGCCGAGCAGGGTGCGCAGCCGGCGGGCCGACTTGCGCGCGGTCTCCTCGGTGAGTCCGGCCCGCAGCGGGGGCGCGGCGAGGGAGGCGGTGTGCAGGGTCTGGAAGGTGGCGTGCTCGACGGGGGTGCCGAGTCCGCCGAGGTTCTGGGGGCGCGCGGTGCGCCTGCCGAGCCAGAAGCCGGCGGCCAGCAGAGGCAGGATCGCCACGCACAGCCCGGCGAGGAATCCGCTCACGCCTTCACCTCTTCGCGCAGTTCTTCCCGCAGTTCCTCCGGCAGATGGAAGCGGGCCAGGATCGCCGCCGTGCCCGCCGGTACCCGGCCCGGCGTCGCCAGGGACACCAGCACCATGGTGAGGAAGCCCAGGGGTACCGACCAGAGGGCGGGCCAGGCGAGCAGGGCGTGCAGCGGGCCGGTGCCCGGGAAGCCCGCCATGGTCGCGGCCACGGCCAGGAACGCGGAGCCGCCGCCCACCAGCATCCCGGCGGCCGCGCCTGGCGGGGTCAGCCGCCGCCACCAGATGCCGAGGACGAGCAGCGGGCAGAACGACGAGGCCGAGACGGCGAAGGCCAGCCCCACCGCGTCGGCGACGGGCAGTCCGCCGACCAGCGTGCTCGCCGCGAGCGGCACGGCCATGGCGAGGACCGTGCCCAGTCGGAAGTGCCGTACGCCGCGCGAGGGCAGGACGTCCTGGGTGAGGACGCCCGCCACGGCCATGGTCAGGCCCGAGGCGGTGGACAGGAACGCGGCGAAGGCCCCGCCGGCCACCAGGGCGCCGAGCAGGTCGCCGCCGAGGCCGCCGATCATGCGTTCGGGCAGCAGCAGGACGGCGGCGTCCGCGTCGCCGGTGATGGTGAGTTCGGGGGCGTAGAGCCGGCCGAGGGCGCCGTACACGGGTGGCAGCAGGTAGAAGGCGCCGATCAGGCCGAGGACGGCGACCGTGGTGCGGCGGGCGGCGACTCCGTGCGGGCTGGTGTAGAAGCGGACGACGACGTGCGGCAGGCCCATGGTGCCGAGGAAGGTGGCGAGGATCAGCCCGTAGGTGGCGTACAGCGGGCGTTCCTCGCGGCTCGCGGCCAGGGAGGTCGACATGCCGCCGTTGCTGCCGCGGTCGGCGGCCGGGACGGTGGCGCCCTTGGCGAAGGTGAGGCGGGTGCCCTGTTCGATGCGGTGGGTGCCGGCGGGCAGGCGGAGGCGTCGGCCGTCGTGCGGGCGGCCGTCGACCGTGCCGCTCACCGTGACCGTCAGCGGCGCCTCCAGCTTGAGGTCCAGGCTCGTGTCGACGCGGACGACCCGCTGTTCGCGGAAGGTGGCCGGTTCCTCGAAGGCGTGGCGGGGGGATCCGTCGCCCTGCCAGGCGAGGACCAGGAAGAGGGCGGGGACGAGCAGGGCGGTGAGTTTGAGCCAGTACTGGAAGGCCTGCACGAAGGTGATGCTGCGCATGCCGCCGGCGGCGACGGTGGCGACGACCACGACCGCGACGATCACTCCCCCGAGCCATTCGGGCGCGCTCGTCAGCACGGTCAACGTGAGTCCCGCTCCCTGGAGTTGGGGCAGCAGGTACAGCCAGCCGACGCCCACGACGAAGGCGCCCGCGAGTCGCCGTACCGCCTGGGAGGCGAGCCGGGCCTCGGCGAAGTCGGGGAGCGTGTAGGCGCCGGAGCGGCGCAGCGGGGCGGCGACGAACAGCAGCAGGACCAGGTAGCCGGCGGTGTAGCCGACCGGATACCAGAGCATGTCCGGGCCCTGGACCAGGACCAGGCCGGCGATGCCCAGGAAGGAGGCGGCGGAGAGGTACTCACCGCTGATGGCGGCCGCGTTGAGGCGGGGGCCGACGGTGCGGGAGGCGACGTAGAAGTCCGAGGTCGTTCGGGATATGCGCAGGCCGAAGGCACCGACGAGGACGGTCGCCACGACGACCAGGGCGACCGCGGGAACGGCGTAGCCGGAGTTCATCGGTCTTCTACGAGGCGCACGAAGTCCCGTTCGTTGCGCTCGGCGCGCCGCACGTACCAGCGGGCGAGCAGGACCAGGGGGAGGTAGAGGCCGAAGCCGAGGACCGCCCATTCGAGGCGGCGGGCGTCCGGCAGCGCCGCGAAGAGCAGGGGCAGTGGGCCGATGAGCAGGCCGAGGAACGCGAACACGGCGAGGCCGGCGCGCAGTTGGCTGCGCATCAGGGAGCGGACGTACGTGTGGCCGAGGGTGGTCTGTTCGTCGATCTCGGTGCGCGGGCGGTAGGAGCCGGAGGCGTGGGGGTACCGCCCGCGCGAGCGAAGCCGAGCGTGGGGGAGGGTGCGCCGGGGCGGGCCGGTGACGACGACTCGGCGGTCGGCGGGGTCCTGGGGCACGTCAGGGCCTCCTCATCAGCAGGTCCCGCAGCTCACGGGCGTGGCGGCGGCTGACCTGGAGTTCCTCGGAGCCGACGACGACGCTCACCGTGCCCGCGTCCAGCCGCAGTTCGCCGACGTGGCGCAGCGCGACCAGGTGCCGGCGGTGGATGCGGACGAAGCCACGGCCCCGCCAGCGGTCCTCAAGGGTGGACAGCGGGATCCGTACGAGGTGGCTGCCCTTGTCGGTGTGCAGCCGGGCGTAGTCGCCCTGCGCCTCGACGTGCGTGATGTCGTCGACGGAGACGAAGCGGGTCACGCCGCCGAGTTCCACGGGTATGTGGTCCGGGTCGGGTTCGTGCACGGGGATGCGGGGGCCCAGGTCGCTGCGTTCGGCGGCGCGGCGGACGGCCTCCGCGAGGCGTTCCTTGCGGACGGGCTTGAGCACGTAGTCGACGGCCTTGAGGTCGAAGGCCTGTACGGCGAAGTCCTCGTGGGCGGTGACGAACACGACGAGCGGCGGCTTGGCGAAACCGGTCAGCAGCCGGGCGAGGTCCAGTCCGTCGAGGCCGGGCATGTTGATGTCGAGGAAGACGACGTCGATCGCCTCCGGCCCGTCGGGGCCGGACTCCAGGGCGCGGTTGATGCGGCGCAGCGCCTCGGTCGCGTCGCCGGCGCCCTCCGCGCTGTCGATGCGGGGATCGGCGTTCAGGAGGTAGAGCAGTTCCTCCAGCGAGGGGCGTTCGTCGTCGACAGCCAGGGCGCGCAGCATGAACCCGGAGTGTAGGAGTTATTCGTACGCCTGCACACGTGGAGGGGTCAGGACCTTTCCGCTGGATACAGTGCCCGCATGAGCAGCAGGCCCGCGCCGTTCGACGAGCTCGACCGGAAGATCGTCACCGCTTTGATGGCGAACGCCAGGACCAGTTTCGCCGAGATCGGCGCGGCCGTGGGGCTGTCCGCGACGGCGGTCAAGCGGCGTGTGGACCGGATGCGGGACACGGGCGTGATCACCGGGTTCACGGCGACGGTGAAGCCGTCGGCGCTGGGCTGGCGTACGGAGGCGTACGTCGAGGTGTACTGCGAGGGCGCGGCCCCGCCCCGGCGGCTCGCGGAGGTGATGCGCAACCACCCGGAGATCACCGCGGCGATGACGGTGACCGGCGGGGCGGACGCGTTGCTGCACGTGCGGGCGCGGGACGTGCAGCACTTCGAGGAGGTGCTGGAGCGCATCCGCGTCGAGCCGTTCATCCGCAAGACGATCAGCGTGATGGTGCTGTCGCACCTGCTGCCGGAGAGCCCGGAGGCGGGCGCCAGCCAGCCCGCGCCGGAGGAGACGCCGGGACGCGCACGAGACGAGCGCTGATCCGGCCGAAGACGCAGCATTCCTGCGCGAACACGCAATTCTTGTTTCTTGTCGGCCGTCTCGGTCGCTTTCTACCGTGGTGTCAACCCTCAGTCGACACCGCAGGAAGCGGAGGAACCCCTCTGTGACCGATTCCCGTGTGCCGTGCCGGCGGCGCTTCCTCGTCTGCGAACCCAGACACTTCGCCGTGCAGTACGCGATCAACCCCTGGATGCATCCCGACACCCTCGTCGACGTCGATCTGGCCCACGAGCAGTGGCAGGCGCTGATCAGTGCCTATCGCACGCACGGCCACGACGTCGACACCCTGGAACCCGTCCCCGGGCTCCCGGACATGGTCTTCGCCGCGAACTCGGCGGTCGTCGTCGACGGCCGCGTCTTCGGCTCCCTCTTCCACGCCCCCGAGCGCCGCCCCGAGTCCACGCACTACGACACCTGGTTCCAGGCGGCGGGCTACGACGTCCACCGCCCGCGGTCCGTCTGCGAGGGCGAGGGCGACCTGGTGTGGACCGGCCGGTACATGCTGGCCGGCACCGGCTTCCGGACGACCCGGGAGGCGCATCGCGAGGTGCAGGAGTTCTTCGGCCATCCGGTGATCAGCCTGACGCTGGTGGACCCGTACTTCTACCACCTCGACACGGCGTTGTTCGTGCTGGACGCCGGGCGCGAGGGAAACATCGTGTACTACCCCGAGGCCTTCTCCACCGGCAGCCGCGAGGTACTGGCCCGGCTGTACCCGGACGCGGTGCTCGCCACCCGTGACGACGCGATGGCCTTCGGCCTCAACTCCGTGTCCGACGGCCGGAACGTCTTCATCGCGCCACGCGCCGAGGCGCTCGCCTCCCGCCTCTCCGACCACGGCTATGTCCCCGTCCCCGTCGACCTCTCCGAGTTCCAGAAGGCCGGCGGCGGCATCAAGTGCTGCACCCAGGAGATCCGCTCATGACAGCTCCCGCCCGTGTTCCTGTCCGTACGCGTACCTCCGCCGACCTGATCCGCGCCGAGGAGCCGGTCCTCGCGCACAACTACCACCCGCTGCCCGTGGTCGTCGCCCGCGCCGAGGGCACCTGGGTGGAGGACGTCGAGGGCCGCCGCTACCTCGACATGCTGGCCGGCTACTCGGCCCTCAACTTCGGCCACCGCCACCCCGCGCTGGTCGAGGCGGCCCACGCGCAGCTCGACCGCCTCACCCTCACCTCGCGCGCCTTCCACAACGACCGGCTCGCCGAATTCGCGGAGCGTCTGTCCGAGTTGACGGGGCTGGACATGGTGCTGCCGATGAACACGGGCGCGGAGGCGGTCGAGAGCGGCATCAAGGTGGCCCGCAAGTGGGCGTACGAGGTGAAGGGCGTCCCGGCCGATCAGGCGACGATCGTGGTCGCCGCGGACAACTTCCACGGCCGTACGACGACGATCGTGTCGTTCTCCACGGACGAGACGGCAAGGTCCGGCTTCGGCCCGTTCACGCCGGGTTTCCGCGTCGTCCCGTACAACGACCTGGCCGCGCTGGAGGCGGCCGTCGACGAGACGACGGCGGCGGTGCTGATCGAGCCGATCCAGGGCGAGGCGGGAGTCGTCATCCCCGACGAGGGCTACCTGACCGGCGTACGCGAGCTGACCCGCCGCACGGGCTGCCTCTTCATCGCCGACGAGATCCAGTCGGGGCTCGGCCGCACGGGCCAAACGCTCGCCGTCGAACACGAGGGGGTGGTCCCGGACCTGCTTCTGCTGGGCAAGGCGCTGGGTGGCGGGATCGTGCCGGTGTCGGCGGTGGTGGGCCGCCGGGACGTGCTGGGCGTACTCCGGCCGGGCGAGCACGGCTCCACGTTCGGCGGCAACCCGCTCGCCGCGGCGGTCGGCACGGCGGTCGTGGAATTGCTGGAGACGGGTGATTTCCAGCGCCGGGCGGCCGAGCTGGGCGAGGTGCTGCGCGACGGCCTCGCCGCACTGGTCGGCCGGGGCGTGGTCGGCTTCCGCTCCCGCGGCCTGTGGGCGGGCGTCGACATCGACCCGGCCATCGGCAGCGGCCGCGAGATCGGCCAGGGGCTCCTCCGTGAGGGCGTCCTGGCCAAGGACACGCACGGCTCGACCATCCGGCTGGCCCCGCCGCTGACGATCACGGAGGCGGAGCTGATGTCGGCGCTCGGGGCGCTGCGCAGGGTGCTCGGGCGGGACTGAGCCGGGCGGGTGGGTGTCGGCCGCCGCGCGGGCGGAGTGCCGCGGCCCCCCACTCAACTCCCCGGCCGCGGCGCGGTGCGGTCCCGTCGTCGCGGGGCAAGATTGAGTCAGGAGGTGGTAGACCACTCTCAGCGACGGAGGGGTCGGCAGTGGGCACATTTGAGGAGCACGAGGTGTCCCGCCGGCGGTTCGACGTGGCGGACGCGGCGTCACTGCTGCTGGACGCGGCGGGGGTGGTGACCAGCTGGAGCGCCGACGCGCAGCGGCTGCTGGGGTACCCGGCCGCCGAGGCGGTCGGCACGAGCCTGGCTGACCTGCTGACCGCCGAGGACGCCGGACGGGTGCCGCACCTGGTCGAGCAGTGGCGCACGAACGGCGGCTGGGCGGGGCTGCTGTCGGTGCGCCGCGGCGACGGGCGGCCGGTGAGGGTGATGGTCCGGATCGCCTCCGCCGAGGAGTCCCGGGGGCCGTCCCGGTGGCTCATGCTGATGTCGGAGATGGCCGAGGCCCCCGGCTGGGACATGCAGCGCACCGTGCTGGAGCAGATGGCCGCCCGGTCGCCCGTCGGCATCGCCATCGTGGACACCGACCTGCGGTACGTGTGGTCGAACGCGGCCCTGGCCCAGTTCGGCGGCGGACCGCCCGAGCGGCGGCTCGGGCTGCGGCTGGCGGACATACAGCCGGGCCTGGACTCCGCTGCCATCGAGGCGCAGATGCGGCACGCGCTGACGACCGGGGAGCCGGTCATCGGATACGAGCACGTCGGCAGCGTGCGCTCCGCGCCGCACCGGGAGACCGCGCACGTGATGTCGTTCACCCGGCTCGACGACGAGCGGGGTCACCCGATGGGCGTGTACTACACCGTCGTCGACATCACCGGGCACCACCGCGCCCGGCAGCGGCTGGCCCTCCTCGACCGGGCCGGCGAGTACATCGGCCGCAGCCTGGACATCGTGCGGACGGCGCAGGAGCTGGCCGACGTGGCCGTACCGGCGCTCGCCGACCTGGTCGTCGTGGACCTGCTGGAGTCGGTGCTGCGGGGAGCGGAGCCGGCGCCCGGGCCGCTGGACGGGACGGATCCGGTACGGCTGCGACGGGCGGGGCGGAGGTCGACCGATGAGGGCTCGGACGGCCAGGAAGGTGCCGAGCCTGCCGCCGCCCCCACCGTCGGTATCGGCGACCCCGCCGCCTACCCGCCGGGCTCTCCGCAGATCCGGTGCCTCGCCACCGGCCTGCCCCGGCGCGAGGAGCGGGGGGACCCGCTCGCCCCGGAATGGGGTGCGGACAGCTCCGGCGGCCCCGGGGGCACGTTCCCGGATCCCGGCCTGCACAGCGTGATGGTCGTGCCGGTCCGGGCGCGGGGTGTCACGCTCGGCGTCACCACCTTCTTCCGGCGTCACCGGCAGGAGCCCTTCGAGGAGGAGGACCTGAGCCTCGCCGAGGACCTGGTCTCGCGGGCCGCGGTGTGCGTGGACAACGCACGGCGCTACACCCGCGAGCGGGACGCGGCACTGGCGCTGCAGCGCAACCTGCTCCCGCACCGGCTGCCCGACCAGGACGCGGTGGAGGTGGCCGCCTACTACCGCCCGGCGAACGAACTGACCGGCCTCGGCGGCGACTGGTACGACGTGATCCCGCTCTCCGGCGCCCGGGTGGCCCTCGTCGTGGGAGAGGTGCCCGGTCACGGCATCGCCGCCGCCGCGGCCATGGGACGGCTGCGGACCGCCGTACGGACCCTCGCGGCGCTGGATCTGCCCCCGGACGAGGTGCTGGCGCACCTCGACGACGTGGTGGCGCGCACCGCGCAGGAGGAGAGCGGAGCACCGGACGCCGAGGCTGGCGCCGACGCGCAGGAGGTGGGTTCCGGGTGTCTGTACGTCGTGCACGACCCGGTCGACGGGCGGTGTTCGATGGCCGCCGCCGGGCATCCCGCGCCCGCGGTGGTCCGGCCGGACGGGACGATCATGTTCGTCGACCTGCCGCAGGGGCCGCCGCTGGGCGCCGGCGGCCGGCCGTTCGAGTCGGTCGAGATGATCCTGCCGGAGGGCAGCACGCTCGCGCTGTACACCGACGGTCTGCTGGCCGGCGGCGAGGAGTGGGCCCTGGACACCGACCGGGAGCGGCTGCGGCGGGCGCTGGAGCGGTCGGCGTCCTCCCTCGACCAGCGCTGCCGAGCGGTCGTGAACGACCTCGTCCCGGCCCGGCCGCACGACGACGTGGCGCTGCTGATGGCCCGTACCCGGCGCCTCGGCGCCGATCAGGTCGCGTCCTGGGAGCTCCCCGCCGACCCGGCCGTCGTCGCCGACGCCCGCAAGGCGGCCAGCCGCCGGCTGACGGACTGGGGGCTGGACGAGCTGGCCTTCACCACGGAACTCGTCGTCAGCGAACTGGTCACCAACGCCATCCGGCACGCCACCGGTCCCATCCGGCTCCGGCTGATCAAGGACCGGACGCTGATCTGCGAGGCCTTCGACGGCGGTGCCACGGCACCCCATCTGCGCCACCCCCGCACCCTGGACGAGGGCGGGCGCGGACTGCTGCTGGTCTCCCAGTTCACCCAGCGATGGGGCACCCGTTTCCTTCCCGAGGGAAAGGTCATCTGGGCGGAGCAGTCGCTCACTGATCCTCCGGCGTGACCACGGACCGACCGACACGGAACGAGACTGCGCATATCGTGCGAAACTGGGACGATCCCGGTGGCGAGAGCGGATGCGATGAACGATGCGGCGATCGACTACGCGACGCTGTTCCAGTCCCTGCCCGGAATGGTGGCCGCACTTACGCCCGAACTGGTGTACGCGGACGTCAACGAGGAATTCCTGCGGGTCACCGGCCGCAAGCGCGAGCAGATCGTGGGACACCATCTGTTCGAGGTCTTCCCGGACAACCCCAACGACCCCGATGCGAACGGCATGCGCAACCTGGCGGCCTCGCTGCAGCGGGTGCTGGCCACCGGCGAACGCGACGCGATGGCGTTGCAGCGGTACGACGTCGAGGACCCCGAGCGGCCCGGGCACTGGCAGGAGCGGTACTGGAGCCCGTGCAACGCGCCGGTGTTCGGCCCGGACGGGGAGGTCGTGCTGGTGGTGCACCGGGTGGAGGAGGTCACCGAGCTGATCCGGGCCCGCGGCGGCCGGAGCACCGGCCGGACCCGGGTGCTGGAGGCCGAGCTGTACACGCGCGCCCGCGAACTGCAGGACGTCAACGAGCGGCTGCGGCGGGCCCACGCCCGCGAGCGCGAGGTGGCCCTCGCCCTTCAGGAGGCGATGCTGCCCGCCCGCCGGCAGGTGGGCGACCACCGGGCCGCCGTCCGCTACCGGCCCGCGGTCGGCGCGCTGAACGTGTGCGGCGACTGGTACGACCTGGTCGACCTGGTCGGCGGCCACCGGCTCGGCGTCTCCGTGGGCGACGTGGTCGGTCACGGACTGAAGGCGGCCGGTGTCATGGGCCAGCTGCGCAGCGCGCTGAGCGCCACCTCCCGGGTCGCCGAGGGGCCCGCCCAGGCGCTGGACGTCCTCGGCCGGTACGCCAACGTGGTCGACGGCGCCGAATCGGCCACCGTGGTCACCACGTTCATCGACTTCGACCGGCACACGATCAGCTACAGCAGCGCCGGCCACCCGCCGCCCGTCCTGGTCCATCCCGACGGCGGGGTGGAGTTCCTCGACCGGGCCACCGACCCCCCGCTGGACGCCCGCCCCGACCCGATCCGCAGGCCGCAGGCCGACACCACCTTCACGGACGGCGCCATCCTCGCCCTGTACACCGACGGCCTGGTGGAGCGGCGCCGCGAGGACATCGACACCGGTCTGGCCCGTCTGGCCGACTCCCTGCGCCGCCACCGGGCCGTGGATCCCGAGACCCTCGCCGACGCCGTTCTGCTGGAGTTGCTGCCTCCCGGTGGCGCCACGGACGACACGGCCCTGATCATTGTCAGACTGTGAGTACGGCCATGAGCGCGGTCGTGCGTACGGCTGTGTGGACGGACGTGCAGGCGACGCCGGCCCGACCGCCGCCGGCCCGTCGCGGATCGGCCAAACCCTTGCCCGAGCCCGTCCGCTCCAGTTCCGGCGGCCGCGGCCTGGGCCTACACTGGCATCCCCACGACGTGCCGGTTGACCTGCTTTAACGCGGCGGTCGAGCCGACCGCCGGAGTGAGGAGCGACCCCCCTTGTTCTACTACCTGCTCAAATACGTGTTCTTGGGGCCGTTGCTGAGACTGGTCTTCCGCCCTCGAATAGAAGGCCTTGAACACGTTCCGGCATCGGGCGCGGCCATCGTCGCGGGCAACCACCTTTCTTTCTCGGACCACTTCCTGATGCCCGCGGTCCTGAAGCGGCGCATCACCTTCCTGGCGAAGGCCGAGTACTTCACGGGCCCCGGCATCAGGGGCCGGCTGGTCGCGACCTTCTTCCGCAGCGCCGGGCAGATCCCGGTGGACCGTTCCGGCAAGGAGGCGGGCCAGGCCGCGATCCGCGAAGGGCTCGGCGTCCTGAGCAAGGACGAACTGCTCGGCATCTACCCGGAGGGCACCCGCTCCCACGACGGCCGGCTCTACAAGGGCAAGGTCGGCGTCGCCGTGATGGCGCTCAAGGCCCAAGTACCGGTCATCCCCTGCGCGATGATCGGCACCTTCGAGGCCCAGCCCCCCGGCAAGCTCGTCCCCAACATCCACCCCGTGGTGATCCGCTTCGGCAAGCCCCTCGACTTCTCCCGGTACGCCGGCATGGAGAACGAGAAGGCGATCCTGCGCGCGATCACCGACGAGATCATGTACGCGATCCTGACGCTCTCCGAGCAGGAGTACGTCGACCAGTACGCGGCCGTCGCCAAGGCGGAGGAGGCCGCGGCGCGCTCCGAGAAGGAGCGCAGGTTCCCCCGGCTGCCGCTGCGTTGACCTCTGCTGTCGGCAGAGCGTCTGGCAGCCGCGGCGGGCCGGGTCGTACGGTCGCCGCATGAGACGTGCTGTGGTGGTCGGAGCGACAGGACAGATCGGGCGGGTGGCCGCGGGCGTGCTGGCCCGGGACGGCTGGGAGGTGACGGCCGTCTCGCGCGGCGGCGGTCACGACGAGGGCTGGCCCGACGGTGTGCGTGCGGTGCGGGCGGACCGGGAGGACGACGCGGCCCTGGCCGCGGCGGTCGGCGCCGGATGTGACGTCCTGGTCGACATGGTGGCCTACGGGCCCGGGCACGCACGGCAGTTGATCTCGCTGGGCGATCGTGTGGGATCGGCCGTGGTGATCTCCAGCGTGTCGGTGTACGAGGACGACAAGGGCCGGGGCTTCGACACCCAGAAGGAACCGGACGGCTTCCCCGAGTACCCGGTGCCGATCACGGAGGACCAGCGGACCGTCCGGCCGGGCGACACCTCCTACAGCACCCGCAAGGCGGGCCTGGAGAACGAACTCCTCGGCGCCGGGGCGCGGTTGCCGGCCACACTGCTGCGCGCCGGTGCGATCCACGGACCGCACTGCCGGACTCCGCGCGAGCTCTACTTCGTCAAGCGCAACCTGGACGGCCGGCCCAGGCGCATCCTGTCCTACGGCGGCGGGAGCCGGTTCCATCCGGCGAGCGTCCACACCATCGCGGAGCTGATCCGGCTGGCCGCCGCGCGGCCGGGCACCCGGGTCCTCAACGCCGTGGATCCGGACGCCTTGACGGTGGCGGAGATCGCCCGGGAGATCGACGCCGTGATGGGGACCGAGAGCGAGAGCGTCCTGGTGGACGGACCGCCGCCGGAGCCCACGGTGGGTGACACGCCGTGGTCGGTGCCGAAGCCCGTGGTGTGCGACATGTCCGCGGCGGAACGGGAGTTGGGCTACCGCCCGGTCGTCCGGTACGCGCAGACGCTGCCGGACACCGTCGCGTTTATCGAGGGCCAACTCGCCGGGCGGGACTGGCGGGAGGCGTACCCGAAGATGGCCCAGGCGTACGGCGACCTCTTCGACTACGCGGCGGAGGACGCGTTTCTCGACGCGCTCGACGCGCCCGAGGCCTGAGCGAAAGGGGGGCGGCCGTCGGTGACGGCCGCCCTCCCTCCCCCGGCGTACCGGTTACGGCTTCGGCGTCACGTGCGGTCCGCACGTCACGTCGGAGCCGTCCAGCTTGCCGGTGAGCAGGTAGGTGTCCACCCGCTGGTTGATGCAGGGGTTGACCAGGCTGGTCACGCCGTGGGAGCCCGCGTCCTTCTCGGTGATCAGGCGGGAGCCCTTGAAGCGCTTGTGCAGTTCGACGGCGCCGCCGTACGGCGTGGCGGCGTCATGCTCGGCCTGCACGATCAGCACCCCCGGCAGCCCCTTGCCCGTCTTGACGTCGACCGGCGTCTGCTGCTTGACCGGCCAGGTCGCGCACGGCAGGTTCATCCACGCGTTGGACCAGGTCAGGAAGGGGTAGTTCTGGTGCAGCCGCGTGTTGTCCCGGTCCCACTTCTTCCAGCTGGTGGGCCACTTGGCGTCGGTGCACTCCACGGCCGTGTAGACGGCGTTGCCGTTCTCCGAGGCGATGTTGCCCGCGGTGTCGGTCATGTCCGGGGCGGCCGCGTCGACGAGCGCCTGGGTGTCGCCGGCGAAGTACTTGCTGAACACGGTGGCGACCGGAATCCACGAGGAGTCGTAGTACGGGGCGCCCGTGAAGAAGCCCAGCAGCTCGGCCGGTCCGACGACCCCGCCGATCGGGCTCTTCTTCGCCGCGGCACGCAACTCCAGCCACTTCACCTGGACTTCGGCCCGCGTGGCGCCGAGGTGGAAGACGGCGTCATTGGCGGCGACCCAGTCCTGCCAGTCCTTCCAGCGGCCCTCGAAGGCGACGTCCTGGTCGAGGTTGGCCTCGTACCAGATCTTCTCCCGCGACGGGTTGACGACGCTGTCGACGACCATGCGCCGGACATGGCCCGGGAACAGGGTGCCGTAGACCGCGCCGAGGTAGGTGCCGTAGGAGACGCCGAGGAAGTTGAGCTTCTTCTCGCCGAGCGCGGCGCGGATGACGTCGAGGTCGCGCGCGGTGTTCGGCGTGGTCATGTGCGGCAGCATCTCGCCGCTGCGCTCGTAGCAGCCCTCGGCGTACTCGCGGGCGAGCTTGCGCTGGGCCAGCTTGTCGGCCTCGGAGTCCGGCACCGGGTCCATCTTGGGCGCCTTCACGAACTCCTGCGGGTCGGCGCAGGAGATGGGCGCCGACTTGCCGACGCCGCGCGGGTCGAAGCCCACGAAGTCGTACGCCTTGGCCGTGTTGGCCCACACCGGTGCCTTGGTGGTGACCCGGCGCGGGAAGCGCAGGCCGGAGCCGCCCGGTCCGCCCGGGTTGTAGACGAGGGCGCCCAGGCGCTCCTCCTTCGTGCCCGTGTTGCCGATCCGGTCGACGGCGAGCTTGATCTGCTTGCCGTACGGCTTGGCGTAGTCGAGCGGCACGGTGACATAGCCGCACTGGATCGGCTTCTCCAGGTTCCAGTCGGCCGGGCAGTCCTGCCAGTCGATCCCGGCCTTCTCGGCCTTGGCGGCGGCGATCGCGGCGCCGCGGGCCTCGCGGTCCTGGCCGTGCCGGGTGTCCGCGCTCGCGGCGGGCGCCGTCACGGCCCCGGCTATCAGGGTCGCTGTGACGAGCGCTCCGGCCGTACCGAGCGCCGTCGCCCGCCTCGTCGCTCTCTTGTCCCTCAAGTGGGGCCTCCCCGTACGTCGTTGCGAGTGGTACGGGGATCCTCGCGGCTGTGAGCTCCCTGAGAACAGGGGTTGTTGACCTTCTTTGCCAATCCGATAACCGGACTGGGGCGTTCGCTAGACGGTCCCCGCTCCCTCGCCCTCAACCGAGGGAGGTCAGCGCCTCGTCCAGGACCCGCCGAAGCTTCAGCGCGTCCGGCGCCACCGCGGTCACCAGCGCGGCGGGACCCGCGAGCGGCACGATCACGGCCCCCTCCCCCAGCACCCGCGCCGTCACCGGTTCCTCCGCGAACTCCGGTCGTACGACGACGGCTTGCCCGACCGCCCGATGTCCCGCGAGCACGGCGGGCCCGTCCCAGCCTTCCGGCGCTCCGGGCCCGCAGGACAGCTCCTGGTCCAGCACGGTACGCCCCGCGACCCGGACGACCAGACGGCTGCCGAGCCGCCCCGGCTCCTCACCGGACCGCCCGAGCACCTGCTCCTCGCGCAGGACGAGCCGGGCCCTCGCACCGAGTTCGACACGCGTCGTGACGTACAGGTCGCTGCCGTGCGCCGAGATCAACTGCTCGGGCAGCCAGTGCAGTTCGCCGCCGTCGGCGACGGTGAGCCGCACGTCGTAGCGGGACTCGCCCTTGGCCTGGCCCGGCAGTGCGATGGTGGCGGCGGCCGACCCGACGCGCAGCCGGGCCCCGGCCTCCACCCCGGCCTCCACCGCGAAGTGGTCCCCGCCGAGCGGCCCGCTCATCGCGCCGACGATCATGACGTGCGCCTGGCTGCCGATCCCCCGGGTCCGGCGCAGCGCCAGCGGTCCCTCACCCTCCAGGACGGGCAGGGACGTACCCCCGCGGCCGTCGTCCCGCGCGAGCATCCGCGCGGTGGCCCGTACCCCTGTCACGGCCGCGGTCATGCCGTCCACGCGGCGAGCTGCGCCCGCACCCAGGCGGCGACGTCCCGCACGCCGGCCTCGGTCCTGAGTGACTGGAAGACGACCGGCAGTTCGGCTCGCTGCGCCTTGGCGTCGGCCGCCATCCGGGCCAGATCGGAGCCGACGTACGGGGCGAGGTCGGTCTTGTTGACGACGAGGAGGTCGGCGGTGGTGACGCCCGGACCGCCCTTGCGCGGAATGTCGTCTCCGCCGGCGACGTCGATCACGAAGATCTGCGCGTCGACGAGCCCCCGGGAGAAGGTGGCGGTGAGGTTGTCGCCACCGGACTCGACGAGGATCAGGTCCAGGGGGCCGACCTCGTCCTCCAGGTCCTCGACCGCTTCGAGGTTGGCGGAGATGTCGTCCCGGATCGCGGTGTGCGGGCAGGCCCCCGTCTCCACGGCGGTGATCCGCTCGGGCGGCAGCACGGCCTCCCTGAGCAGGAACTCGGCGTCCTCGCGCGTGTAGATGTCGTTGGTGACGACAGCGAGGGACAACTCGTCGCGCAGCGCCCGGCAGAGCGCGGCGACGGTGGCGGTCTTCCCGGACCCCACGGGCCCGCCGAGCCCGATCCGCAGCGCGCGGTGCGAGCCGTCGGGGCGGTGAGCGTCGGCGCTGACGGCGGCGGGGCCGTCGTGGGAGTGGTCGAGGTGCATGGAGCGGCTCCAGAATTTCGAGGCGGGCGGTGCCATTTCAGCGCGGTCCGGCACCACCAGACCGTCCGGCGTTTGAGAACGAGGCCGTTCAGGCCGATACGGGGGTCCGGGGGCGAAGCCCCCGGAGAACGGGACGGGAAGGGGCGGCGGGGCGAAAACAGCTAGGACGCGAACAACCGGACACCCCAAGCGGCGTGCACCTCCGCGCTGATCTCCAGAAGCGGAGCGGAAGCCGCGGGCAAGGCATCCACGCCCTCGTCGACAGCCCTCCGAGCCGCCTCCACCGCCTGATCCGCGACGCGGTCCAGCTCCGGCGCCAGCCGAGCCAGCGCCCGGGTCGCGTCGAAGGGGTCCAGACTCAGCAACCGCACCGTGGCCGACGCCGGCCCGCTGACACTCTCGTACGCCGCACAGTAGGCGGCGTCCAGAGCCCCCAGCCCCGCCGCCCGAGCCGCGAGCCCGAGTACCACCGGCTGGTGCGCCCCTTTGGGGAACTGCCGTGCCAGGTCGTCCAGTTCCTCCGACGGCCAGGTCGCCCGGGCGGCCCGCATCAGCTGGCGGCCCAGCTTCCGCGCGGTGACCCGCAGCGCGGGGGACGGCGTCCGCGCGTCGGCGGCCGCGTCCAACTCCACCGGCTCCACGCCGAGTACGGCGGCCGCGGACAGCGACGCGGAGACCCGCCCGGCCGTGTGCAGCCGCCCGCGGCAGAAGTCCTCCAGGCTCGCGGCGCCGGTGACGCGCCCGGCCTTGACGGCCGCCTCGGCGCCGCCGGAGTGGGCGTGCCCTCCGGCGGGGAAGCGGCCGTCGGCCAGGACGAGTAGTGATGCTCGTGACATGGGATCCGCGCCGTCAGAAGAGGAAGTAGCGCTGGGCCATGGGCAGTTCGGCGGCCGGAGTCGCCTCGACGAGCTCCCCGTCGATGTGCACGGCGAAGCTGTCGGGATTGATCTGGACGCGGGGCCGAGCGTCGTTCTCCCGCATGTCGGCCTTGGTCACTGCACGCGTCGACTCGATGGCGACGAAGCGCTTGCCCAACTGCAGCCGCTCCGGCAGCCCGTCCTCGATGGCGAGCGGCGCCACGAAGTTGAGGGAGTTCGACCCGGGCGCCCGCCCGATCGCACCGAACATCGGACGCGGCAGGATCGGCTGCGGGGTCGGGATGGAGGCGTTGGCGTCGCCCATCTGCGCGTACGCGATCTGCCCGCCCTTGACGACGAGGTGCGGCTTGACCCCGAAGAACGCGGGCTCCCACAGCACGAGGTCGGCGAGCTTGCCGGTCTCGACCGAGCCGACCTGGTGGGCGAGGCCCTGCGCGACGGCCGGGTTGATCGTGTACTTGGCGACATAGCGACGTACCCGGTGGTTGTCCGCGCGTCCGTCGCCCGGCAGCGCGCCCCGCCGCCGCTTCATCACGTGGGCCGTCTGCCAGGTCCGCATGATGACCTCGCCGACCCGGCCCATGGCCTGCGCGTCGGAGGAGATGATCGAGATGGCACCCAGGTCGTGGAGGATGTCCTCCGCGCCGATCGTGGAGGGCCGGATCCGGGACTCGGCGAAGGCGAGGTCCTCCGGGACGGCCGGGTTGAGGTGGTGGCACACCATCAGCATGTCGAGGTGTTCCTCGGCGGTGTTGACGGTGAAGGGGCGGGTCGGGTTCGTCGAACTCGGCAGGACGTGCGGCTCGGACACCACGGTCATGATGTCCGGTGCGTGCCCGCCGCCGGCACCCTCGGTGTGGTAGGCGTGGATGCCGCGTCCGGCGATCGCGGCGAGGGTGTCGCCGACGAATCCGGCCTCGTTCAGCGTGTCGGTGTGGATGGCGACCTGGATGCCGGTGCGGTCGGCGACGGTCAGCGAGGCGTCGATGACGGCCGGGGTCGACCCCCAGTCCTCGTGCAGCTTCAGGCCGAGGGCGCCACCGCGGATCTGGGACAGCATCGCCTCGTGGGAGACGGTGTTGCCCTTGCCGAGGAGGCCGAAGTTGACGGGGTACTCCTCCATCGCCTCCAGCATCCGGGCCAGGTGCCAGGGGCCGGGCGTCACGGTCGTCGCCTTCGAACCCTCGGCGGGGCCGGTGCCGCCGCCGATCAGTGTCGTGATGCCGGAGGACAGCGCCTCGTCGGCGATCTGCGGGCAGATGAAGTGGACGTGCGCGTCGATGGCGCCGGCGGTCAGGATGCGTCCGTTGCCGGCGATGATCTCGGTCTCGGGGCCGATGACCAGGTCGGGGTGGATGCCGTCCATGGTGTCGGGGTTGCCGGCCTTGCCGATGCCGGTGATCCGGCCGTCGCGGATGCCGACGTCGGCCTTGATGATCCCCCAGTGGTCGATGATCACGACACCGGTGATCACCGTGTCCGGGGTGCCCTCCGCGCGCGTGGCACGCGACTGGCCCATGGACTCGCGGATGACCTTGCCGCCGCCGAAGACGGCCTCGTCACCGGCGAGTCCCGGACCGCCGGAACGATCCTCCTCGATCTCGACGAGCAGATCGGTGTCGGCGAGCCGGATGCGGTCGCCGGTGGTGGGGCCGAAGAGGTCGGCGTACGCGGCACGCGAGATCTCAGGCATCGAGGGCACCTCCGGTCTCCCCGCGCAGTCCGGGCACCACACGGGCGCCGGTGAGCGGGACGAGTTCGACGTCGACGGGGATCCCGGGCTCGAAGCGCACGGCGGTGCCGGCGGCGATGTTGAGCCGCTTGCCGTGTGCCGCGGCGCGGTCGAAGTCCAGACCGGGATTGGCCTCGGCGAAGTGGTAGTGGGAACCGACCTGGACGGGCCGGTCGGCTGCGTTGAGGACCGTCAGCGAGGTGACCTCGCGGCCCTCGTTGTAGACGATCGGGCCTGAAGCGAACAGGATCTCTCCGGGAATCACGGCTGCTCCTTCCCGTCAGACGATCGGGTCGTGGACGGTGACGAGCTTGGTGCCGTCCGGGAAGGTCGCCTCGACCTGGACGTCGTGGATCATCTCGGGGATGCCCTCCATGACGTCGTCGCGGGTGAGCAGCTTGCGCCCGGAGGACATCAGCTCGGCGACCGTACGGCCGTCACGCGCACCCTCGAGGATGTGCGACGTGATGAGCGCGACCGCCTCGGGGTGGTTGAGCTTCAGCCCGCGGGCCCGGCGCTTCTCGGCCACGTCGGCCGCCACGTGGATCAGCAGCCTCTCTTGCTCGTGCGGGGTCAGTTGCACGTCCCACCTCACAGTCCTCGCTCCGGACCGTGCGGGGTCCGGCTGCCGCGGCCCCGGGGCAAAGTCCCTGGTGGCGTCGATCGGCAGGCTAGTTGGACCGGGTTTCAGGCAAGTTAACCGAGCTGTGATCCATTCAGGCCTCGTCCCGCGGGGCCGACATGCTCATCAACGCGCGTAGTCCGTTCTGGAGGACCTCGACCGGGGCCGGCCCCAGCAGCGGCTGCTGCGCGACGAACCCCTGGACGGCCGCGATCATGGTGCGCGCGACATGCTCCGGGGGCAGGTCCGCCCGCATCATCCCGGCCGCCTGGTACGCCTCGACGACCCGCACCCAGGCCTCGGCCACCGCGGCGTACCCGTCCCGCAGGGTGATCGCCAGCTCCGGGCTGCGCAGAGTCTCCGCCCACACCTGGACGATCAGTCGCGGGAAGGCCGGCTCCCCGTCGACGGTCAACGACGCCCGCGCGGCCAGCGTCCGGCTCAGGACCGATCCGACCAGGAGGTCCGGCGGCTGCGGCGGGCTCTGCTTCGCGGCCTCCTCGAAAGCCTCACGGACCTCTCCGAGCACTTCGCCGACGATCGCGGCGATCAGGTCCTCCTTGCCGGCGAAGTAGCGGTACACCGCTCCGGCCGAGAGGTCGGCCTCCTTGAGCACGTCCTGCATGGACGTGGCGTGGAAGCCGTTGCGGGCGAAGCAGAGCGCGGCGCCGTCGAGGATCTGGCGGCGGCGGGCGTCGAGGTGTGCCTGGGATACGCGGGCCATGGCCCCAACGTAGAACGAACATTCCTTCTTGACAAGGTCGCGACCTCGGCGAGACCGTGGGGGCACAGTCAAAACGAACGATCCTTCTTTTTACTGTCGCGTCGAAGGAGATTCCATGTCCGCCGCATCCGCCAGCCCTGGCAGGGCTCCCGCGCGCCGCGTGATCGCGGTCGTCGTCCTCGTCCCCCTGCTCGCGGCACTCGCCCTGTGGGCCTTCGCCTGGCCCGCGGCCCGCACCGCACCCCGCGACCTGCCGCTCGGGGTCGCCGGGACGATTGCCGCGACGGCCCAGACGGAGCAGCGACTCGCGCAGCGGGAAGGCGCGTTCGAGATCCACCGCTACGCCGACGAGGCCGCCGCCAGGGACGCCATCGAGGACCGGACCGTATACGGCGCCGTCTTGGTCACCGCCCAGGGGACCACACTGCTGACCGCGTCCGCGGCGAGCCCGTTCGTGGCCCAGATGCTCCAGCAGACGATGGCGGAGCAGGCCGCCGCCTCGGGCGCGCGGGTCGAGACGGTCGACGTGGTGGCCGCCCCGCAGACGGACCCGCGGGGCTCGGCGCTGAACGCGAGCGTGCTGCCGCTCGCCCTGGCCGGCATCGCGGCGGGGTCGGCGGTCACCCTGCTGGGACTGCGCGGCTTCCGTGCCGTCGGCGCCCTCGTCGGCGCCACGGCCCTGATCGGCGTGGTGGCGGCCGCCGTCGCGCACAGCTGGCTCCATGTCGTCACCGGCGACTGGTGGGCGGAGGCGGGGACCTTCACCCTGGCGGCGCTGGCCGTGAGCGCGGCGGTGGCCGGTCTGGCCGCCCTGGCGGGTCCTGCCGGCCTCGCGATCGCCGCGAGCGTCGTGATGCTGTTCGGCAACCCGTTCTCCGGGGCGGCCACCGCGCCGCAGATGCTGCCCGAGCCGGCCGGCACGATCGGCCAGTGGCTGCCGCCGGGCGCGGGGACGAGCCTGCTGCGCTCGGTGTCGTTCTTCGACGGGGCGGCAGCGACCGGCCCCGTCCTCACGCTGGCCTGGTGGTCCGCGCTGGGCCTGGGCGCCGTACTCCTCGGCGGTGCGCTCAGGACGCGTGCGCAGCGGGCCGAGTCCGCATCCCGGCCAGAGCCGGTGGCCGTCGGCTGACCGCGCCGGCCCGGCCGTGCACCCTCGTCGTGGCGGACGGGGGTGTGCGGTCTTGTCGTGTGCCGTGTGGGGCGCCAGGGGAGCCCTCAGGAGGCGCCGGGCCCCCGGTGGTGTGCCGCGATGCCGAAGCGCTGCTGTTCACGGGCAGCGGACGCCACCTCACGGACCGAGGAGACCGCGCTGACCACGTGTTCCTCAGCGGGCTCCTGGAGTTCCTCCAGCCGTTCGAGGTCGGCGGCGGACACCAGGGCGACGAGGGGTTTGCCGTGCCGTGTCACGACCACCCGCTCACCGCCGTACACCACCCGATTGATCAGGTCGGCGAGTTCAGCTCTGGCTTGCGTCACCGGAATCTCGTAGGCCATACCTCCATCATAACGTCACGTACATCCTGTACATTTTTTACAGACGCCGAAGGAGGGGCTCTCATGACCCGACCGTCCGCCCGCCACGCCCTGCCCGAGTTCACCGAACGCACGAGTTCCGGCATGAGGACGATGGACCCGTACGCGAAGCTGCTGGAGGAACGGATCGTCTTCCTCGGGACTCCGATCGACGACATCTCGGCGAACGACGTGATGGCCCAGTTCATGCACCTGGAGTACCAGGACCCCGACCGCGACATCGTGCTGTACATCAACTCCCCCGGCGGATCGTTCAGTTCGATGTCGGCGATCTACGACACCATGCAGTACGTCAGGTGTGACGTGGAGACGACGTGCCTGGGGCAGGCCGGTTCGTCGGCCGCCGTCCTGCTGGCCGCGGGGACGCCCGGGAAGCGGAGCCTGCTGCCGGGCGCCCGCGTGGTGATCCACCAGCCCGCGGCCTCGGAGCCGATACGGGGGCAGGCGAGCGACCTGGCCATCCATGCCGCCGAGTTGACGCGCGTGCGGTCCCGCCTGGAGGAGATGCTCGTACGGCACACCGGGCGCAGTGCGGAGCAGGTGAACTCCGACATCGAGCGCGACAAGATCTTCACCGCGCAGGAGGCGCTGGAGTACGGGCTGGCGGACCGGATCGTCCCGAGCCGCAAGGGCTCGCACCCCGCTCCCGGCCGGGGGTGAGCCACCGATGCTGCCCGATCTGCCGCCGCTGCCCGCCCTGACCCGCGCCGAGGGCGAGCTGATCGACCGTTATCTCGACGTGGTCGACCTGCTCGGCAGGATCAACCCGGCCCGCCCCGGCGACACGTACAGCGGGCTGCGGGCCGCGCAGGCGCTGGTCACCAAGGCGGCCGCGCTGCGGGACGCGCTGGCGCTGATGCACCGTCGGGGCGAGAGCGAGGTGCACGCCGACACGCTGGCGCGTGCGCTGCGCGTGCTGGACGGGGAGCGCCGCGCGGCTCGCGTCACACTGCCGCCGCTCACCGACAGTTGACGCACCCACAGCCGTTCCGGACGCCCCGCCCTCTGACGGAGCGTCCGGGCCCGTGTCGGAAGGGACCAAACGGCGTACCACCATTTGGAGTACTTCCGCGTCCATTTACAGGCCCTGTGGGGTTGCGCAACACGCGTGCCCCCAGGGCGGAATGAGCCGTTCCGATGCTGGTCCGAGGGCCCGCAGGTCCCTCGACACCCCTTCGAACACTGGGGTGTCCACCCGAACGGGTGAGTGGTGAGTAACAACACAAACCATCGGTTCCGTTGGGATTTTCGGACATCAGTGAGCCAAGATCCCTGTCTGACGACAAGCCCCCGCCGAAGCGGCGGGGCGATCCGGGCGGACGCCGAGTCCTGCCGCTGCCCGGATGACCGGTCGACAGGAGTGGATCGGCAGGAGTGGAGGACCCAAGCAATACGGGTCGCCGGAACGGTCACGCCATGACCGGGCCGAGCAGCCCTTGGGGTGAAGCCGCAGCAGCGGCCGGGCAACTTCGCCAGCCCGAATCCGACAGGTCATCCTTCACAGGCGGCTGACGAAGGGTTGCGCATGTCTGCGCTCAATCGTGTCCCGTCGCTCATGGTCCGGGCCGGTACGGCCTCGGCCCTCACCATCGCCGCGGTGAGCGGCTCCGTCGTGGTACCGGGTGTCGCCTCCGACGCCGCGGCCGCCACGCCGGCGACGAAGGCACTTCAGATCGCCGCGTCCAAGAAGGGCTCCCCGTACAAGTACGGCGCCACCGGGCCACGCCGCTTCGACTGCTCCGGGCTCACGCTGTACTCGTTCAAGAAGGCGGGCAAGAAACTTCCCCGCACGGCGGCCCAGCAGTACAACAAGACGCACCACATCTCCTCGAAGAGCCGCAAGGCCGGGGACCTGGTGTTCTTCCACTCGGGTTCGAGCGTCTACCACGTCGGCATCTATGCCGGGAAGGGGAAGATCTGGCACGCCCCGAAGACCGGGGACGTGGTGCGACTGCAGAAGATCTGGACCAAGAGCGTCTGGTACGGCCGGGTCAAGTAGACCCACCCGCGAGGGGGTGGTGGCGGCCTGACCCGCCGCCGCCCCCTTCCGGGGGCTCTGTGGAGCGCGTGACACGGGCCGAAGTGGTTACTCGTTCATCCATGGCCGACCACAGTCCCTGCACCGCACGCAACGAGACTCCGCTGGAGCGCGCCGACCGCAATTTCGGCGAGCTGCTCCAGGAACTGCGCGTGACCCAGACCGGGGTGCAGATCCTCTTCGCCTTCCTGCTGACCCTGGCCTTCACGCCGCGCTTCCCGTCCCTCGACACGGTCCAGCGCACCACGTACGTCGTCACGCTCCTGCTGGCGGTCCTCGCGGCGGCACTGTTCACCGCACCCGCCGCCCTGCACCGCTCGCTCTTCCAGAAGGGCGCCAAGGCCCGCATAGTCCAGGTCTCCTCCCGGCTGGCCACCCTCGGCATGGGGGTGCTGGTGCTCGCGTTCACCGGGTCGGTGCTGCTCGTGGTGGACGTGACGACCGGCCGGGCCGGCGGGCTGGCCGCGGGCGGGGCGACCCTGCTCGTGTGCCTGGGCCTGTGGTGGCTGCTCCCACGGCTGGTGCAGCGGGCCGTACGGGCCGACGCCCAGCGGTCAGCCGTCGGGCCGGCCACGGTGGTGCGCGGAGGAGCACCGCACCGCGAGCTGTCGGCGCGCCGCCGGTGACCCGCTCGAGGCACCGGGCCCGGTCGTAGAGGTGCCTACGGCTCCTGCTGCCCCGCCGCCGGAACCGGCTCGGCCGGTACGGTCCACGGCACTTCGATGGACACGGTCTTGCCCCCCTCGCGGGTCGGCCGCACTCTGAGCTTGCCGCCGCACTCCGCGGTCAGCCAGCGGATGATCACCATTCCGCGGCCGTTGTCCTGCTGAACGGCGGCGGGCAGCCGTTTCGGAAAGCGCGGGTGGCTGTCGGTTACACCGATGCGCAGGTGTTCGTCACGGTCGAGCGCGATGTCCACCGTGAAGGTGGGTGACTGCCCGAAGGTGTGCTGTACGGCGTTGGTGGCCAGTTCGGAGACGATGAGGCGAATGGTGTCGGCCGCCTCCGTGCCCGGCGGCAGACCCCACTCCGCCAGGGTGGTGAGCACGTAGGAGCGGGCAACGGAGACCGAGGCGGGATCGCTCGGCAGAGTGACGGATGATTCCAGGTGGTCTGCCATGACGACGTCGTCCCTTTCCCACGGGACCGCAGTCCGACGCGAAAGCGGAGGTTCGAGTACGGTCCCGGACTGGTGCTTCGCCGCCAGAGTGCCATTACCGGGGCGGTCACGGGTGGCGATCCACCAAGATATGCATATATCTGTCGCTCGAAGCAGTGAACTCTGCGACGGCAGACCGTATTTGGGTGCCTCGGTTGGAGTAAGGAGTAGCCCATGCAGCACGGTCCCGCGGTGCGCCGCCGGAAGCTGGGCGCCGAACTGCGTGCGCTGCGCACCGGTGCGGGGCTCACGAGTGGTGAGGCGGCCCGGCTGGTGGGCTGGCACCAGTCGAAGGTGAGCCGGATCGAGACCGGCGCGAGCGGGGTGAAACCGGCCGATGTGCGGTTACTCCTCGACGCCTACGGCGTGCACGACTCCCCACCGCGCGAGTTACTGCTGGCCTTGGCGGGCTCCGACGAGACCGGCGGCCGGCACCACTGGTGGCACGCGTACCGAGGTGTACTGCCGCCGACCTACCGGGACTTCATCAGCCTGGAGTCGCAGGCCAGCGCGATGCGCACGCTGGAGACCACGGTGGTGCCCGGTCTGTTGCAGACACCGGAGTACGCACGCGCGGTGACGAAGGCCGCGGTGGGCGGGCTGGACGACGAGAAGCTGGACGCCCTGGTCAGGGTGCGCCTGGCCCGGCAGGACGTGCTGCGTTCGCATCCGCCGCTGGAGTTGAGCGCAGTCCTGGACGAGGCGGTGCTGCGGCGGGAGGTCGGCGGCCCCGGCATCATGGCGCGGCAGCTGGCGCGGCTGGTCGAGGCCGCGCGGCTTTCCCAAGTGCGGTTGCAGGTACTGCCGTTCGCGGCCGGCGCGCACATCGGTGTCACCGGGCCTTTCGTTATTTTCTCATTTTCGCGCACATCTGATCTGGATGTGGTTGTTCTCGACCACTTGACGAGTAGCCTCTACCTCGAACGGAAAGAAGACCTCCAGGCCTACACGGAGGCCTTCAACGCCCTTCAGTTCCACGCCCTTTCGCCCAAGGACTCGTTGGACTACATCGCCGCGACAGGTGACGGCGCGTAAGGAGGCACCATGTCCGTACTGCCTCGGGACGTACCCTCGACCACCGATCTGCACGGCCTGCGGTGGCTGCGCAGCAGTTACAGCACGGGAGCGAACAACTGCGTCGAGACCGCCCGGCTCGTGGCCGGGCGCTCGGCCGGACTGCTCGCCGTGCGTGACTCGAAGAACCCGGCCGGACCCGCGCTGCTCTTCTCCCCCGAGAGCTGGGCGGGTTTCACGGCCGCGGTGCACCACATCTGACCGTTTCCCCCCGGGCGCGACGCGCGGCCGTGCCACGCCGACTCACGGTCGCGTTTCGCCGATCACCCGTACAGCGCGTTCGATCTGCCCGTCGGTGAGGTCCGCGCGGGCGGTCAGCCTCAGCCGGGAGATGCCGTCGGGCACGGAAGGAGGACGGAAGCAGCCCACGGCCAGCCCGTGCGCACGACAGTCGGCCGCCCAGCGCACGGCCCCCTCCGGGGACGGTGCGCGCACGGAGACGACCGCGGCGTCCGGACGTACCGCCTCCAGACCCGCGGCGCTCAGGCGTGCGTGCAGGTCGGCGGCGACCTCCCGGGCCCGCGCCGCCCGCTCCGGCTCGCGGCGCAGCAGGCGCAGGGCCGCGAGGGCCGCGCCCGCCGCCGCGGGGGCGAGGCCGGTGTCGAAGATGAAGGTCCGGGCCGCGTTGACCAGGTGGTCGATCACCCGGGCGGGGCCGAGGACGGCACCGCCCTGGCTGCCGAGCGACTTGGACAGCGTGACCGTCACGACGACGTCGTCGGCGCCCGCGAGCCCCGCCCCGTGCGGGGCGCCGCGGCCGCCGTCGCCGAGAACGCCGAGGCCGTGGGCGTCGTCGACCACCAGTCCCGCGCCGCGCTCCCGGCAGGCCTCGGCGAGCCCTGCCAGCGGGGCAGCGTCGCCGTCGACGGAGAAGACCGTGTCGGACACGACGACGGCGGGACCCTCGTGCGTCCTCAGTGCCTTGCGTACGGCGTCCGGGTCGGCGTGCGCGACGACCTGCGTGGTCCCGCGGGCCAGGCGGCAGCCGTCGATCAGCGAGGCGTGGTTGCCGGCGTCGGAGACGAGCAGCGAGCCGTGCGGGGCCAGCGCGGTGACCGCGGCGAGGTTGGCCGCGTACCCGGAGGAGAACACCAGGGCCGCCTCGAAGCCGCAGAAGTCGGCCAGCTCGTGTTCGAGCTCCTGGTGGAGTTCCGTGGTACCGGTGACGAGCCGGGAGCCGGTGGAGCCGCCGCCCCAGGTCCGCGCGGCGCGCGCCGCGCCCTCGGTGACCTCCCGGTGCCGCGCCAGGCCCAGGTAGTCGTTGCTCGCCAGGTCCAGGAGCGGTGAGTCGGAGGGGCGGGGGCGCAGCGTCCGTACGAGTCCGGCGCGGCGGCGCAGCTCGGCCTGCTCGTCGATCCAGGCGAACGCCATCGGCCCTCCAGGGAATGTGCCGGCAGCGCCGGCGATTTGTAGGCAGTTCACAGACCCTAGCGGGACGGCCGGGCACCCATGATGTGGCAATACCCACACGTCGAAGAGCCTTCGTTGTCCGAACTCTCCTTGGCCGAAAGCGCCTGCGTAGGACAGGATCGGCTCTCATGGACCTGCTGAACACGCTGGTGGACAAGGGGCTTCGGCGCGAGCTGCCGACCCGCGAGGAGGCGCTGGCCGTCCTCGCCACTTCCGACGACGACCTGCTCGATGTGGTGGCCGCGGCCGGCAAGGTACGCCGGCACTGGTTCGGCCGACGGGTGAAACTCAACTACCTCGTCAACCTCAAGTCGGGCCTGTGCCCGGAGGACTGTTCCTACTGCTCGCAGCGGCTCGGCTCCACCGCCGGGATCCTCAAGTACACCTGGCTCAAGCCCGACGACGCCTCGAAGGCCGCGGCGGCCGGGTTGGCCGGAGGCGCCAAACGGGTGTGCCTGGTGGCGAGCGGACGCGGCCCCACCGACCGGGACGTGGACCGGGTCTCCGACACGATCAAGACGATCAAGGACCAGAACGAGGGCGTCGAGGTGTGCGCCTGCCTCGGTCTGCTCTCCGACGGCCAGGCCGAGCGGCTGCGCGAGGCGGGCGCGGACGCGTACAACCACAACCTGAACACGTCCGAGGAGACGTACGGGGACATCACGACCACGCACACGTACGCCGACCGGGTGGACACCGTGCAGAAGGCGCACGCGGCCGGCCTCTCCGCCTGCTCCGGGCTGATCGCCGGCATGGGCGAGCGCGACGAGGACCTGATCGACGTGGTCTTCTCGCTGCGTGAGCTGGATGCGGACTCGGTGCCGGTCAACTTCCTGATCCCGTTCGAGGGCACGCCGCTGGCCAAGGAGTGGAACCTCACCCCCCAGCGGTGCCTGCGGATCCTGGCGATGGTCCGCTTCGTCTGCCCGGACGTCGAGGTACGCATCGCGGGCGGGCGCGAGGTCCATCTGCGGTCGATGCAGCCGCTCGCCCTGCACCTGGCCAACTCGATCTTCCTGGGCGACTACCTCACCAGTGAGGGCCAGGCCGGCAAGGCCGACCTGGACATGATCGCGGACGCCGGGTTCGAGGTGGAGGGCACCGACCAGGTCACGCTGCCGGAGCACCGCAGGGGCGGATGCGGCTCCGAGGAGGCCGCCGGGTGCGGGTCCTCCCAGGAGGGTGGCGGTGCGTGCGGTTCCGCTCCGGCCGCCACGCCGGCGGGCGAGGCCCGTACGGACCTGGTCGCCGTACGCCGTCGAGGCGCCGGAACGGACCTCGCGCCCAATGCCTGACCTGACCGGCCTGCCTGTCGCCGAGCTGCTGGAACTGGACCGGCGGCACGTCTGGCATCCGTACGGTCCGATGCCCGGCCGGCAGGAACCGCTCGTGGTGGAGTCGGCGAGCGGGGTGCGCCTGAGGATGGCGGACGGCTCGGGCGAACTGGTCGACGGCATGTCGTCGTGGTGGTCGGCGATCCACGGATACAACCACCCGGTGCTCAACGAGGCCGCCCGCGAGCAGCTGGGGCGGATGAGCCATGTGATGTTCGGCGGGCTCACCCACGAGCCCGCGGTACGGCTCGCGAAGCTCCTTGTCGACATGTCGCCCGATGGTCTGGAGCATGTCTTCCTCGCGGATTCCGGGTCGGTGTCGGTCGAGGTCGCGGTCAAGATGTGCCTGCAGTACTGGCGCTCGCTCGGCCGCCCGGCGAAGCAACGTCTGCTGACCTGGCGCGGCGGCTACCACGGCGACACCTGGCAGCCGATGTCGGTGTGCGACCCCGAGGGCGGGATGCACGAGCTGTGGTCCGGGGTGCTCCAGCGCCAGGTGTTCGCGGACCCGCCGCCGGTGGAGTTCGAGGAGTCGTACGCCGACCGGCTGCGCGCGCTGATCGAGGAGCACGCCGACGAGCTGGCCGCGGTGATCGTCGAGCCGGTGGTGCAGGGCGCGGGCGGGATGCGGTTCCACTCCCCCGCCTATCTGCGGGTGCTGCGTGAGGCCTGCGACGCGCACGGCGTGCTCCTGGTGTTCGACGAGATCGCCACGGGGTTCGGCCGCACGGGCGCGCTGTTCGCGGCCGGACACGCGGCGGTGACGCCGGACGTGATGTGCGTGGGCAAGGCGCTGACCGGCGGATACCTGACGATGGCGGCGACGCTGTGCACGTCACGGGTGGCCGACGGCATCTCGCGGGGCGAGGTCCCGGTGCTCGCCCACGGCCCGACCTTCATGGGCAACCCGCTCGCGGCCTCGGTCGCCTGCGCCTCGATCGAGCTGCTGCTGGGCCAGGACTGGCTCGCGGAGGTCAAGCGGATCGAGGCGGGGCTGCGGGAAGGGCTGGCGCCCGCACGGGAGATGCCGGGAGTGAAGGACGTACGGGTCCTCGGTGCCATCGGGGTGGTCCAGCTGGACCACCCGGTCGACATGGCGGCGGCGACGCGGGCGGCCGTCCGCGAGGGCGTGTGGCTGCGGCCGTTCCGCGACCTCGTCTACACGATGCCGCCGTACGTCACGGGCGACATGGACGTGGCACGGATCGCGCGCGCGGTGTGCGCGGCGGCGCGCGAGGGATGAGCAGGAGTGTGACATGCCGGTACTGGTGATCACGGGCACGGGCACGGAGGTCGGCAAGACGGTGGCGACCGCCGCCGTCGCCGCCGCGGCGCTGGCGGCCGGACGGTCGGTGGCCGTGCTCAAGGCCGCACAGACGGGCGTACGGCCGGACGAACCCGGGGACGCCGCCGAGGTGGCGCGGCTCGCGGGGACCGTGCGGGCCGAGGAAGTCGCCCGGTATCCCGAGCCGTTGGCGCCGGCCACGGCAGCGCGGCGGGCCGGGCGGGCGCCGGTGCGTCCGCACGAGGTCGCCGAGGCCGCCGCCAAGCTGGCCGCCGAGCACGACCTGGTGCTGGTCGAGGGGGCGGGCGGACTGCTCGTCCGGTTCGACGCGACGGGCGGGACACTGGCGGACGCGGCCGGGCTGCTGGCCGCACCGGTGCTGCTGGTGGCGTCGGCCGGTCTGGGCACGCTGAACACCACGGAGCTGACGGCCCGTGAACTGCGCAACCGCGGGCTCGACCTGGTCGGCGTCGTGATCGGCAGCTGGCCCGACGCACCGGATCTCGCCTCGCGCTGCAACCTGGCGGACCTGCCCGACGTGTCCGGCGCGCCGCTGCTCGGGGCCCTGCCCGCCGGGGCCGGGTCCCTCGCGCCCGCCGACTTCCGCACCGCGGCGCCGACTTGGCTCGCGCCGCGGCTGGACGGGACGTGGGACGCGGAGGCGTTCCGCGGACGGCAGGCTCCCTAGTCGCCGGCTTCGCCCAGGAGTCTCACCAGTTCGATGCGGGAGCGGATGTCCAGTCGGGTGAAGACTCCCCGCAGATGGTGGTCGATCGTGCGCGGGCTGAGCGCGAGGCGGTCGGCGATCTCACGGTTGGTGGCGCCCTCGGCGGCCATCCGGGCGACCAGCAGCTGCTGGGCGGTCAGACGGGCCGTGAGGCCGTCCGGGGCGGTGGGTGCGGGTGCCGTCGGCGCGCCCAGGGCGCGGAGTTCGGTGCGGGCCTGGGCCGCGCAGTGCGGCGCGCCGAAGGCGTCGAACGCCTCCAGGGCGCTGTGGAGGCGGTCGCGTGCCTCGGTACGGCGGCGCAGCCGGCGCAGCGCGCTGCCGAACAGCAGTTCCGTGCGGGCGCGTTCGAAGTCCCGGGTGCCGCGCGAGTGCAGGTCCAGTGCCTCGCGGTAGTGCGCCACGGCCTCCTCGCCCGGCACCAGCAGGGCACGGCAGCGGGCGCTGAGGGCGAGGTCGTCGGGGCTGAGCACGGCGCTCGCCCAGCGGTGGTAGTCGGCGTGGGCGGCCCGGGCGACCCTGCTGTCGCCGGTGCGTACGGCGGCCTCCACGTAATGCGGGGTGGCCAGGTGGCGGATGGCGCGGTGGCCGTGGCCTGGCCCGAATCCGGCGAGGGCGCGCAGCCGGGCCGCCGCCGCGGCGAAGCGCCCACTGCTGAGGTCGAGGTAGGCGAGCGCCCACTGGGCGAGGGCGGCGGGCAGGCCGAGGCCGCGGGCGAGGGCGTACGACCGTGCGGTGGCGGCGCGTGCGCGGCAGACGTCCGCGTCGCCGGTGATCGCCGCGAACATGGCGAGCGCGGCCTGCAGATGGCACGCGCCGTTGTCCTGGCCGGTGGCGTACGCCTGACCCAGCGCGTCCGCCGCGGCGGCTTCCCCGGCTCGGGGGCGCCCGGTCCAGAAGTCGGCGTACGCCCGGAACTCCATCGCCTGCACGACGGTGGCCGTCACGCCCCGCGCCCGGGCCGAGGCGGCCGCGCGGTGGGTGGCGGTGGCGGCCGCGGTGTGGTCGCCGAGCAGCAGTGCGGCGATACCGGCATGAATCAGCACGGTGGGATCCCCGCCGGGACCGCACCGCCCGGCCGCCGCCATCAGCAGGTCCCGCGCATCCTCGTACCGCCCGTCGAAGGCGGCGGCGAGCGCTCCGAGCGTGCCGGGGGCCACGATCCCCCACCGATCGGCGGCACGGGCCGCCTCCCGGCACCGGCGCAGGTCGCCGGTGTAGACGGCGGCTTCGGTGGCACGAGCGAGGAGCCGGGCGGCCGGGTCGAGGGCGAAGGCGTACGCGGTGACGAGGTCGGGGGCGCCGTCCGCGGCTTCGGCTCCATCCGGAACGGGCGGGGTTGCGGTGCCCGCACCCGCTCCGTCAGAGGCAGGCAGGATTGCGGTACCCGCACCCGCTCCGTCAGAGGCAGGCAGGATTGCGGTACCCGCACCCGCTCCGTCAGAGGCAGGCAGGGCTGCGGTACCCGCACCCGCTCCGTCAGAGGCAGGCAGGGCTGCGGTACCCGCACCCGCTCCGTCAGGGACGAGCGGAACTGCGGACCCCGCCCTGGCTCGTCCCGGTTCAGGCGGAGCTTCCGAGCCCACACCCGCCCCGCCCGAGACACGAGGATCTGCGGAGCCCCCACGCGCTCCGTCCGGGACGGGCAGAGCTGCGGCGCCCACACCCGCTCCGTGAGGGACGGGCGGGGTTGCGGATCCCGCGCCAACCGCATCCGGGACGCGCGGAGCTGCGGCGCCCACACGCGCCCCGCCCGGGACGGGCAGAGCTGCGGCGCCCGCACCCGCTCCAGCCGGGACAGGCGGACCTGCGGTCCCCGCACCGACTCCCCCCGCACCGCGCGGAGTTGCAAACCCCGCAGCCGGCACCGGGGGCACGGCGGCGTGAGCCGCGGTGTCCGGGTGGTCGGTGGGGACCCGTGTGGCCCGCGCCCGGTGCTCCTGCCCGCCGTGTGCCGCCGATGCGGACGGCGTGCGGCTCGACCCGCCCCGCGCGTGTGTCCCTTCGGGCCCGCCGGACATGACCTCGGGGTGTTCACCCGCGCCCTCGACTGCCTCGGATACCCGTCGCACCGCCGCCCCCAGCAACGCGTCGAACGCCTCGGAGGCGTTGCCCGCCCGCAGGGCGAGGACGCCGGTCAGGGCCTCCTCGTGGCCGGCGGCGGCCAGGCGGCGGGCGCGGTCTCCGTCGCCGGACTGCCAGGCGCAGGCGGCCGCGAGGGCGAGCAGGCGGGACTGGTCACGGGGGTCGGGGCTGAGGGCGGCCGCCCGTTCGGCGAGGGCCCGGGCCGGGGTGAGGAGGCCCGCGTCGTGCGCCTGGCGCGCCGCAGCCCCGAGTTCCGTCGCGAGCCGGGTACTGGGGCCGAGCGCGCCGGCGCCCCGGTGCCAGGACCGGCCGGGTGTCTCGCCGTCGCCGCACAGCACGCGGGCCAGCAGCCGGTGGGCTTCGCGCCGGTCCGCCGGGGAGCCCGTCTCGTACGCGGCGATCATCGTCCACGCGTCCCGGAAGACGACCCCGCCCGCCGTCGCCTGCGCGACGCCGGCCGCCTCGGCTGCCTCCAGGGGCCGGGTGTCGAGGCGGGCGGCCGTGACGGCGCGTAGGAAGGCATGGGTCGCGAGCGGGTACTGGTCCGCCGCCGCGAGGAGCAGGAGCAGTCGGGTGTCGTCGGGCAGCGACTGGATCCGAGCGCGGCGTGCGCGCAGCACGGCGGGGGCCAGTTCGGCCGGTTCCGTCGGCAGCGGGTCCAGGCCGGTCGACTGCCGTTCGGTGAGCCGCGGCAGGAGTTCGGCGGCGGCGCGCGGATCGCCGTATACGGCACGCAACACCCGTACGCGGACGCCTTCGGGGAGCGCGGGAGCGGACGGCTTGCACGTGTCCGTGCGTCGCGGTGGCGAAGCGCGGTCAAGCGGCGGGGGGTTTACCGGTGTCACCACACCCTTGACGTTACTGGCGAGTTAATTGACGCGTAAAGACCGGCGATTTCGCCGATGCGGCGCGCGAGGACCCCACCGGACACTCCTGGAACCCCCACCCGCTCCAGGAGGCCTCATGCGCCGTAAGCCTCGTGTCGCCATGGCTCTGTCCGCCGTGACCGCATCGCTCCTCGCGTCCCTCTCGCTCGCCGCGACTCCCGCCGAGGGGGCGACCCGCAACCCGGTCGTCTTCGTGCACGGCCTGAGCAGTTCGGCGAGCAGCTGGGACGACTGGATCGCCTACTTCAAGGCCGACGGCTACACGTCCGCGGAACTCACCACCTGGTCGTACGACTGGACCAAGTCCAACGTCTCCACCGCTCAGCAGCTCGCGACCCAGGTCAAGAACGTGCTCGCGAGGACGGGTGCGACCAAGGTCGACCTGGTCGTGCACTCCATGGGCGCGCTCAGCTCCCGCTACTACCTCAAGAACCTCGGCGGGACGGCGTACGTCGACGACTTCGTCTCGGCCGCCGGTGTGAACCACGGCACGAGCGTCGCCTCGTGGTGCTCGTGGCTCTACACGTCGTGTACGGAGCTGAAGACCGGCAGTTCCTTCCTGGCCGCCCTCAACTCCGGCGACGAGACGCCGGGCAGCGTCTCCTACGCCAGTTACTGGTCGAACTGCGACGACGCGCTCACCCCGGACACCAGCGCGATCCTCAGCGGCGCGACGAACGTCGAGGTCGGCTGCGTCTCCCACAACGAGATGAACAACGACTACGGCGTCTACCAGCAGGTGCGGAACTTCGTCGGCTGAGACGGACGCCGTGAGCTCGCGGGGGTGCGGCGGGCCCGTACGGGGGACAATCCTGGTGAGGCCCGCCTGCCAGGGAGGTTGCCATGCCGCTGCGATCCGCACGATCCGGCAAGGTGTCCCGTGATCCCGTCCACCACCCGCTGTTCGCCCGGTGCTACGCCCGGATCAGTGTGAGGGCCGAGACCAGGATGGGCATGGCCGGCGTGCGCGAGCGGCTGCTGGCCGGGCTGTCCGGACGGGTCATCGAGATCGGCGCGGGCAACGGCCTGAACTTCGCGCATTACCCGGGCGCCGTCTCGGAGGTCGTGGCCATCGAACCGGAGCGTGTGCTGCGGCAGTTGGCCGTGGAGTCCGCGCTGCGCTCGGAGGTGCCGGTCGACGTGGTGCCGGGCGCGGCGGAGGCGCTGCCGGTCAAGAGCGAGGCCTTCGACGCGGCGGTGGTCTCGCTGGTGCTGTGCAGTGTGCGGGACGTGCCGCGGGCCCTCGGTGAGATACGGCGGGTGCTGCGGCCCGGCGGCGAGGTGCGGTTCTTCGAGCACGGCCGGGGCGGCGGCCGGGCGATGACCCTCACCCAGCGCGCGCTGGACCGCACGCTGTGGCCGCCACTGAGCGGCGGCTGCCACGTCGCCCGGGACCCGGTCGGCGCACTGCGGGACGCCGGGTTCGAGCTCGGCCCCTACCGGCAGGTGTTGATGCCCGAGAAGGGCCCGAGGCTGCCCACCTCGTACTGCGTGCTCGGTACCGCGTGGCGCCCCGCGCCCGAGGAGCCGTGATCACAGGCTCCACCGGCGCAGTTCCTGGGCGATGTCGTACACGGACGCCTCGCCGCTCTTGACCAGGCGGGCCAGTTCCCGCACCTGCTCGGGCGAGGTGACGACCTTGAGGCCGCTGGCGACGAGATAGGCGTACGCGACGGCGCAGGCGAACAGGGCGTTGGAGCGCTCCAGGGCCGGGACGTGGATGAGGAGTTGGAGCAGCGCGGCGGCACGCGCGTGCGGGCTGTCGTAGACGGGGACGTCGAATATCTGCGCCTCATGGCGCGCGACGGCGGCGACGAGCGCGCCCCAGTCGGTGACCTGGGGGTCGCCCGGGGTCTTGTGTTCGGCGACCATGAGGAGCCAGGCGAGGTCGATCCGGAGGGTGCTCAAGGGATCAGCGGCGACCTTCGCGGGAGCTCTCGTGCCCGTCCACCACCGCCGGCTCCACCCGGACGGGGGTACCCCCGTCCAACTCCTCGGCGAACACGGACTCGTACTGCTTCATGAAGTCGGCGGCGGCCTCCACGAAGGTGTGCCCGACCTCGCCGGCGTCCTGCCTGACCAGTTCCTCTATGTAGCGGTTGACGCTCATGCCGCGGGCCTGGGCGCGTTCGCGGGCGGCGCGGGCGGTGCCCTCGTCGACACGCACGTTCAGCTGGGTCTTGGCCATGCTTCGAAGCTAGCGCCCGGGCGCTAGCAGCCGCAAGAGGCTCCGCCGCGGGCGGAAAGGTGCCCCTTACACCGGTATCAGGGACCCGACCTGCGGCGGAGGGCGACTCGGCCCCACGAGGGATACCGAGTGTGGGCCGGATCACACTACCCTCGGCCAGGACGACCAGTGCGTGACAGCCAGGAGCGACCAGAAGCGAGGAGACAGCCTTGTCCACACCCGCTGCTCAGCACGCGCCGGGCCAGACCCCGGCCGACGGGATCGCCGCCCGCGCCCGCGGCCTGACCAAGGCCTACGGCTCGGGCGAGACGACCGTGCTGGCCCTGGACTCGGTGGACGTGGACATCGCGCGCGGCCGGTTCACCGCGGTCATGGGGCCGTCCGGCTCCGGGAAGTCCACGATGATGCACTGCCTGGCCGGCCTCGACACCGTCTCGGCCGGACAGGTGTGGCTCGGCGACACCGAGATCACCGGCTTGAAGGACCGCGAGCTGACGCGGCTGCGCCGGGACCGGATCGGGTTCATGTTCCAGTCGTTCAACCTCATTCCGACGCTCAACGCGGCCGAGAACATCACCCTGCCCATGGACATCGCGGGCAAGAAGCCCGACGAGAAATGGCTGGACCAGGTCATCGACACGCTCGGGCTGCGGGACCGGCTCAAACACCGGCCGTCCCAGCTCTCGGGCGGCCAGCAGCAGCGCGTCGCCTGCGCGCGGGCGCTCGCCTCCCGGCCCGAACTGATCTTCGCGGACGAGCCGACCGGCAACCTCGACTCGCGGGCGGGCCTGGAAGTCCTCGGATTTCTGCGGGAGGCCGTCGACCAGCTCGGGCAGACCGTCGTCATGGTGACCCACGACCCGGGCGCGGCCGCCCACTCCGACCTGGTGCTCTTCCTCGGGGACGGGCGGATCGTGGACGAGATGGAGCGGCCGACGGCGGAGGGGGTTCTGGAGCGCATGAAGCGCTTCGACGTGAGCCGGGCCCCGTTCAGCGCCGAGGACGGGGACACCTCGTCCGACGTCACCCTCGACAAGGACTGATCCCGTGCTGAAGGCGACGCTCCGCAGCTTCCTCGCCCACAAGGGGCGGCTGATGCTCTCCGCTCTGGCCGTCGTCCTGTCCGTGGCGTTCGTCGCGGGCAGCCTGATCTTCTCCGACACGCTCAGCCGGACCTTCGACCGGCTGTTCGCCACGACCGCGCCCGACGTCACCGTCAGCCCGAAGGAGAACCTCGACGAGGCGGTGCCGTCCGGCACGACGGCCACCCTGCCCGCCGAGCTCGCGGCCCGCGTGGCCCGGATCGACGGGGTCGCCGCCGCGCGTTCGGACGCCGAGGTCGAGAACATCACCGTCGTCGACGACGAGAACGAGTCCGTCGGCCCGACCACCGGTGCCCCCACCATCGGCACCGACTGGAACCCGGACGAGCGCAGCCCGGTGGAGCTCACCTCCGGCCACGCCCCGCGCGGACCGGCCGAGGCGATGCTCGACTCGGAGACCGCCGACCGCAAGGACGTGCGGATCGGCGACACGCTCACCGTGATCGCGGGCCCGGGCTCCTTCAAGGTCGAGGTCGTCGGCATCGCCACCTTCACCACCACCAACCCCGGTGCCGCACTGCTCTTCCTCGACCCCGAGACCGCGCAGGACAAGCTCCTGGGCGACGCCAAGGCCGCCACCAGCATCTCGGTCGACGCTGACGAGGGCGTCAGCGACGCATCGCTGAAGCAGCGCGTGGCCGCCGCGCTCGGCGCCGACACCTACGACTACCGGACCGCCGACGAGCAGGCCGAGTCGGACGTCGAACAGCTCGGCGGATTCCTCGACATCATCAAGTACGTCATGCTCGGCTTCGCCGGCATCGCCACGCTGGTGGGCGTCTTCCTCATCGTCAACACCTTCTCGATGCTGATCGCCCAGCGGACCCGCGAGCTGGGCCTGCTGCGCGCGCTGGGCGCCGACCGGCGCCAGGTGCGCCGCTCGGTCCTCACCGAGGCAATGCTGCTCGGCCTGGTCGGCTCCACGCTGGGCCTGGCCACCGGCATCGGGCTCGCCGCCGGGCTCATCCAGCTGATGAACGCGCTCGGCATGAACATCAAGGCCGGCGAGATGGTCATCGGCTGGAGCACGCCGGTCGCGGCGTACGTGGTCGGCGTCGGCGTCACCTTCGTCGCCGCCTACCTCCCGGCCCGGCGCGCGGCGGGCGTCTCACCGATGGCGGCCCTCTCGGACGCCGAGATCGCCGGGATCGGCAAGCCCCTCAGGACGCGGGCGATCGTCGGCGGTGTCGTCGGAGTGCTCGGCGCGGCCGCGCTCGTCGGCTGCGTCACCTCGTCGGAGACCGGTTCGGCGGCCTCCCTGCTGGGCCTCGGCATCATCCTGACCCTCCTCGCCACCGTGATCGCGGGCCCGCTGCTGGTGCGGCCGGTGATCCGGGTGCTCGGCGGCGCCTTCCCGGCGCTGTTCGGGCCCGTCGGCCGGATGAGCCAGCGCAACGCCCTGCGCAATCCCCGCCGCACCGGAGCCACCGCGGCCGCGCTGATGGTGGGCCTGGCCCTGGTGGGCGGGATGTCGGTGGCGAGCGCCTCCATGAGCGAGTCCTTCGACCGGCAGATCGACGAGACGCTGGGCGCCGACTTCGTCGTGCAGAACGGCAACTTCCTGCCCTTCCCGCAGGAGGTCACCGACGCGGTGCGGGACACGGAAGGCGTGGGGCTCGTCGTACGGTCGCGGTTCACACCGATCGCCGTACGACTGCCGGACGGCGACCGGGTCGAGACGACCGCGGCGGCCTACGACCCGCAGCTCGACGAGGTCGCCAACATCACCTACGCGCAGGGCGACACCGCGGCGGCGCTCGCGGACGGCCGGATCGCCATGGACCAGGACTTCGCGCGCGACCACGGCGTCCGGGTCGGCAGCGCGATCCCCGTCGAGTTCCAGGGCGGACGCACCACGGAACTGACCGTGGGCGCCCTCACCGACCAGGACGCCGCCGAGGGGTTCGGCACGCAGGGCGGCCTGTACTTCGGTCTGGCCACGCTGGAGAAGTTGGCGCCGGGCGCGCAGGACTCCACGCTGTACGTGAACGCGGCCTCCGGGACGAGCGCCGACGACCTGCGTGCGGGCCTGGAGCGGACACTCGATCCGTATCCGCAGGTGCAGGTGCGCGACCTGGCCGACTACAAGGAACTCGTCCACGACCAGATCGCCGTGCTGCTCTACCTCGTGTACGCGCTGCTGGGGCTCGCGATCGTCATCGCGGTCCTCGGCGTGGTCAACACCCTTGCCCTGTCGGTCGTGGAGCGGACCCGGGAGATCGGGCTGCTGCGGGCCATCGGGCTCGCCCGGCGACAACTGCGCCGGATGATCCGGCTGGAGTCGGTGGTGATCGCGGTGTTCGGCGCGGTACTGGGCCTCGCTCTGGGGTTGGTGTGGGGGGTGTGCACCCAGCAGGTCCTGGCGTTGCAGGGCATGAACGCGCTCGCCATTCCGTGGGGCACCATCGTCGCGGTCGTCGTCGGCTCGGCGGTGGTGGGGGTCGTGGCGGCACTGCTGCCCGCGCTCCGTGCCTCCCGCATGAACGTGCTGGCGGCCATCGCGCACGAGTGACGGAATCACGGCGCGTACTCAAGTCGCTTGCCGCTGAGGAGAGTTCATGTCGCGTCCGTTCCGCTTCGGTGCCAGCATGATCGTCCCCGCGCCCGCCGAGGACTGGCGGGCCAAGTGCCGGCGGGCCGAGGAGCTCGGTTACGACGTGATCCTGGTCCCCGACCATCTCGGTATGGTCGCGCCCTTCCCGGCCCTGGTCGCGGCGGCGGAGGCGACCCAGGGGCCGCGGCTGGGCACGTTCGTGCTCAACGCCGGTTTCTGGAACCCCGCGCTGCTGGCCCGTGAGGTCGCCACGACCGACGCGCTGACCGGCGGGCGGCTGGAGCTAGGCCTCGGCACGGGATACGTCCAGGCCGAGCACGACACGGCCGGGCTGCCGTACGGCTCGCCGGGCGAGCGGGTCGACCATCTTTGGCGCACGATCGAGGAGTTGGAGCGCCTGCTCGGCTCCCCGGAGCTTGCCCACTCGCCACTTCGCCCGAGCGGGGAGATCCCCGGGCCGCGGCCGGCGCAGGCCCGGGTGCCGCTCATGGTCGGCGGCAACGGCGACCGCATGCTGCGACTCACCGCCGAGCACGCCGACATCGCGGCCTTCACCGGTGCGCGCCCGGTGCCCGGGGACACGGCGGGCAAGCTGTTGCCGATCACACCCGAGGAACTCGACGAGCGCGTGGCCCGGTACCAGGACCTGGCGAAGGGGCGCGCGGAGCCGGCCGAACGGAACCTCCTCATCCAACTGGTGGTGATCACCGACGACCCGGAGGCCGCCGTGCGGCCCCTCGTGGAGCGGGTGCCGGACCTGACCGTGGCGCAGGCCCTGGAACTGCCCCTCGTGCTGGCCGGCTCCCTGGAGGAGATCACCGCGAAGGTGCTGGCGCAGCGCGAGCGGTACGGGTTCTCCTATCTGACCGTGCTGGAGCCGTACATGGAGGCGTTCGCGCCGGTGGTCGCCCGGCTGCGGGGCCGACAACCGTCCGGATCCTGGAATTCCGCGTCCCGGTCCGGCGGGCGTGATGGGATTGCCGTATGACCGACCTGCGGATACGGGCCGCGACGCCCGACGACCTGGACACCGTGCTGGCCTTCTGGAAGGTGGCCGCCGAGGGGACGAGCATCAGCGACGACCGGGGCGGCGTGGAGCGGCTGGTCGCCCGCGACCCCGAGGCGTTGATCCTGGCCGAGCTCGACGGGGAGCTGGTCGGCACGGTGATCGCCGGCTTCGACGGCTGGCGCTGCCATCTGTACCGGCTCGCGGTCCATCCGGACCGCCGCCGCCGGGGCATCGGCGGCGCCCTGCTCACGGCCGCCGAGGAGCGTTTCGTACGGCTCGGCGGGCGCCGTGGGGACGCGATGGTGCTCACCCGCAACGAGACCGCGCACCACGCGTGGCGGGCCGCCGGGTACACGCCCGAGGAGAAGTGGCGGCGCTGGGTAAAGTCCCTCACGGACTAGCTCCGGACCCTCAATCGCACTCTTTTACCCATCCTTTACCCTTGGTGGGCCACTCGGTCCTCCATGAAAGGTGTGAGCGTCCGCCCATGGGCGAGCCTCCCAGTACGCGACATCGCGCGATCCTCCCTGCCCTGTCCGACCATGGGACGGAGGTGACCCGATGACAGAAGTGCTCTTGCTGCTGGTGGCGATCCTGCTCTCACTGGCCTGTGGCGCCTTCGTCGCCGCCGAGTTCTCGCTGACCACCGTCGAGCGCAGCGAACTGGAGCGCGCCGCGGAGCGCGGCGAGCGCGGCGCGGCCGGGGCCCTCAAGGCCGTACGGAGCCTGACCTTCCAGCTCTCCGGCGCGCAGCTCGGCATCACGGTCACCAACCTGGTGGTCGGCATGCTCTCCGAGCCGTCGATCGCCGCGCTGATCGCGGGCCCGCTGGAATCCATGGGCATCTCGCGCTCCACGGCGAGCTCGCTCGCCCTGGTGCTCGGCACCGCCCTGTCGACGGTCTTCCTGATGGTCGTCGGCGAGCTGGTGCCGAAGAACTGGGCAATCTCCTCGCCGCTGGCCGTGGCCAAGCGGGTGGGCAACGCGCAGCGCTGGTTCAGCGCGGCGTTCCGCCCCTTCATCACCCACCTCAACAACACCGCCAACCGCGCGGTGCGGCTCTTCGGCCTGGAGCCCGCCGAGGAACTGGCCTCCGCGCGCGGGCCGCAGGAGCTGGCGGCGCTGGCCCGGTACTCCGCCCGGCAGGGCGCCCTGGAGGCGGACACCGCCGAGCTGTTCGTCCGGACGCTGAACCTGGCCGACCTGACCGCGGAGAACGTGATGACACCGCGCGTGCAGGTCATCGCCCTGGACGCGCAGGCGACCTGCGAGGACGTGGCGAACGCCACCAGGGCGACGGGACTGTCCCGGTTCCCCGTCTACCGCGGCAACCTCGACTCGGTCGTGGGCACCGCGCACATCAAGGACGTCCTGGCGGTTCCCGCCGACCGCCGCCCCCGCGTCCCCGTCTCCGAGCTCATGCGTGAGCCGCTGCTGGTCCCGGAGTCCCTCACCGTCGACCGGCTCCTGGACCGGCTGGCCGGCAAACGCACGATGGCCGTGGTCATCGACGAGTACGGCGGTACGGCGGGCGTGGCCACGCTGGAGGACATCGTCGAGGAGGTCGTCGGCGAGGTACGGGACGAGCACGACCCGCACGAGACGCCCGACCTGGCCCCCGCCGGCACCGACGACGACGGCCGCACCCTGTTCTCCGCGGACGGCTCCGCCCGCACCGACCAGCTCGCCCGCGTCGGCCTGAGGACGCCCGAGGGGCCGTACGAGACCCTGGCCGGACTCGTCGCGACGGAGCTCGGCCGCATCCCCGCCGTCGGTGACCGCATCGAGGTCACGGGCTGGCGGCTGGACGTGGTGGACGCCTCGGGCCGCCGGGCCGCCCGGCTGCTGCTGCACGCACCGCTGAATGACGAGATGACGGAGGTGGAAGGCACGTGACCGCCGTCCAGTTGCTGATCGGTCTGGCGACCCTCGTCGTCAACGCCTTCTTCGTGGGCGCCGAGTTCGCCCTGATCTCCGTGCGCCGCAGCCAGATCGAGCCCTACGCCGACCAGGGCGACCGGCGCGCGAAGAGCGTGCTGTGGGGGCTGCGGCACGTGTCCGCGCTGATGGCGGCCGCACAGCTCGGCATCACCCTGTGCACCCTGGTGCTGGGTGTGGTCGCAGAGCCGGCCATCGCGCATCTTCTGGAGCCGGCGTTCCACGCGATGGGCATGCCCACGAGCGCCGGGCACGCGGTCTCCTTCGTGATCGCGCTGACCCTGGCGACGTATCTGCACATGCTGCTCGGCGAGATGGTGCCGAAGAACATCGCGCTCGCCGAGCCGGTGCGCACCGCGCTGCTGCTCGGCCCGCCGCTGGTCGCCCTGTCCCGGGCGCTGCGCCCGGTGATCTTCACGGTCAACGCCTTCGCCAACGCCCTGCTGAAGCTGCTCAAGGTGGAGGTCAAGGACGAGGTCACGGCCACCTTCTCGGACGCCGAGCTGGCCCGGATCGTCCGGGACTCCGGCGAGGCCGGGCTGATCGACGACCGTGCCCGGGAGCGGCTGCACGACGCGCTGGAGCTGGGGCGCAGGCCCGTGCGGGACGTCGTGCTCCCGCTGGACCGCGTCGCCTACGTGTACCTGGGCGTGACACCCGAGCGGCTGGAGATGCTGTCGGCCGAGACCGGCTACTCCCGCTTCCCCGTGGTGGACGAGGGGCGCCGGATCACCGGCTACCTGCATGTGAAGGACGCGCTCGACAAGATGCCGCGCGACCTGCCGTTCCAGCAGAGGGACATGCGGCCCATCGCCCGGATCCGGGAGAGCACGCCGCTGGACGACGTGCTCACGGCGATGCGGGGCAGTCGTACGCACTTGGCTGCGGTGCTGGGCGCGGACGGGCGGCTGACCGGTCTGGTGACCATGGAGGACGTGCTGCGGGAGCTGTTCGGGCAGCGTGCGTGAGCGGTTGACCGCGGCAGCGGGCGTGTGCTGTTCCATCGGTGGCTGTGACCGGTGAAGTGGGGGTGTCCGGGCCGACCGACCGGCGGGTATGGCCCCGGGTTACCATCGCTGACGCCATGCAGACGAACCCCACACACACCAGCCTGGTCGCGGTCGGCGACTCCTTCACCGAGGGCATGTCGGACCTGCTGCCGGACGGCACCTACCGGGGCTGGGCCGACCTGCTCGCCGGGCGGATGGCCGCCCACTCCCCCGGCTTCCGGTACGCGAACCTCGCGGTGCGCGGCAAGCTGATCGGGCAGATCGTCGCCGAGCAGATCGACGTGGCGGCGGCCATGCAGGCCGACGTGGTCACGCTGGTCGGCGGGCTCAACGACACGCTCCGCCCCAAGTGCGACATGGGGCGGGTACGCGCCCTGCTGACGGAGGCCGTGGAGCGGCTCGCCCCGTCCTGCAAGCAGCTGGTGCTGATGCGCAGCCCGGGGCGCCAGGGCCCGGTCCTGCAGCGTTTCCGGCCGCGCATGGAGGAGCTGTTCGAGTGTGTCGACGCTCTCGCCGCCCAGCACGGCGCCCTCGTCGTCGACCTGTACGGGGCGCCCTCGCTCGGCGACCCGCGGATGTGGGACGTGGACCGGCTGCACCTGACGGCGGAGGGCCACCGCCGGGTCGCCGAGGCGGTCTGGCAGGCGCTCGGCTACGAGCCCGAGGACACCGAGTGGCGCACGCCGCTGCCGCTCACCCTGCCGCCGGGCTGGGCCGCCCGCCGGGCCGCGGACGTCCGGTTCGCCCGGCAGTACCTGCTGCCGTGGATCGCCCGCCGGCTGACGGGCCGCTCCTCGGGCGACGGACTGCCGCCGAAACGTCCCGACCTGCGGCCCTACGAGCGGCCGACTCAGTAGCCCGGCCTGCCCTGCGGGTGGCACGCGGGCGGAGCTCATGGCGAAGTGCCGGTCGTGTCAGCCGGAGCGGCCGGACCTCCTGGACACGGTGGCGTGGTCGCGCGGGAGGGCGCCCACCTGCGGGTGGGCCAAAGTTGTGGGCCGCGAAGGTGCCGGCCGGCCTCGCCGCGGCGCTCTCGTAGGTTCCGACGAACACACCCGCGGCGCTGGCCTGCAGGAATCGCCAGTAGAATCCGTCCACGTGACTTCCGCTCCCGCCAAGCCCCGCATCCCGAACGTCCTCGCCGGACGCTACGCCTCGACCGAGCTCGCCACGCTCTGGTCGCCCGAGCAGAAGGTGAGGCTGGAGCGTCAGCTCTGGCTCGCCGTGCTGCGGGCCCAGAAGGACCTCGGGATCGAGGTGCCGGACGCGGCGATCGCCGACTACGAGCGTGTCCTCGACCAGGTCGACCTGGCCTCGATCGCCGAGCGCGAGAAGGTCACGCGGCACGACGTGAAGGCGCGGATCGAGGAGTTCAACGACCTCGCCGGGCACGAGCAGGTGCACAAGGGCATGACCTCGCGCGACCTGACCGAGAACGTGGAGCAGCTGCAGATCCGGCTGTCGCTGGAGCTGGTGCGCGACCGTACGGTGGCCGTGCTGGCACGGCTCGGGAAGCTGGCGGGCGAGTACGGCGAGCTGGTCATGGCCGGTCGCTCGCACAACGTCGCCGCCCAGGCGACCACGCTCGGCAAGCGCTTCGCGACCGCTGCCGACGAGCTGCTCGTGGCGTACGGCCGGGCCGAGGAGCTCCTCGGCCGCTACCCGCTGCGCGGCATCAAGGGCCCGGTCGGTACCGCGCAGGACATGCTGGACCTGCTGGGCGGGGACGCGGCCAAGCTCGCGGAGCTGGAGCAGCGGATCGCCGGGCACCTGGGGTTCTCGCAGGCGTTCACCTCGGTGGGCCAGGTCTACCCGCGGTCGCTGGACTACGAGGTCGTGACCTCGCTGGTGCAGCTGGCGGCGGCGCCTTCGTCGCTGGCGAAGACGATCCGGCTGATGGCCGGGCACGAGCTGGTCACCGAGGGCTTCAAGCCGGGCCAGGTCGGCTCGTCCGCGATGCCGCACAAGATGAACACCCGGTCCTGCGAGCGCGTCAACGGCCTGATGGTCATTCTGCGCGGCTACGCGTCGATGACCGGCGAACTGGCCGGCGACCAGTGGAACGAGGGCGACGTGTCCTGTTCGGTGGTGCGCCGGGTCGCCCTGCCGGACGCGTTCTTCGCCCTCGACGGCCTGCTGGAGACGTTCCTGACGGTGCTCGACGAGTTCGGCGCCTTCCCGGCGGTCGTCGCGCGTGAGCTGGACCGCTACCTGCCGTTCCTGGCCACCACCAAGGTGCTGATGGGAGCGGTGCGCGCGGGCGTCGGCCGTGAGCTCGCGCACGAGGCGATCAAGGAGAACGCGGTGGCCTCCGCGCTGGCGATGCGCGAGCAGGGCGCCGAGCGCAACGAACTGCTCGACAAGCTGGCCGCCGACGAGCGCATCCCGCTCGACCGTGCCCAGCTGGACGCGCTGATGGCGGACAAGCTGTCCTTCACGGGCGCCGCGGCCGACCAGGTCGCCACGGTTGTCGGCCGCATCGAGGAGATCGTGAAGCAGCGCCCCGAGGCCGCGGGCTACACCCCCGGAGCGATCCTCTGACGCGCTTCACCCCCGAGGAGTTGGAGGCCGCCCGCGACCGTCTGGTGCCGGACGTCGTCGCGGACGGTCTGCGCGTGCTGTTCTGCGGTATCAACCCCGGTCTGATGACGGCCGCGACGGGCCACCACTTCGCCCGACCCGGCAACCGGTTCTGGCCGGTGCTGCATCTGTCCGGGTTCACGCCGAGGCTTCTGAAGCCGTCGGAACAGCAGGAGTTGCTGTCGTACGGGCTCGGCATCACGAACGTCGTGGCCCGGGCGAGCGCGCGGGCCGACGAGCTGAGCGCACAGGAGTACCAGGAGGGCGGCCGGCTTCTGGCGCTCAAGGTGGCACGGCTGCGCCCGCGTTGGCTGGCCGTGGTCGGCGTCTCCGCCTACCGGGCCGCCTTCGACGACCGCAAGGCCAAGGTGGGGCCGCAGGAGCGGACGATCGGGGACACGCGCGTGTGGGTGCTGCCGAATCCGAGCGGGCTGAACGCGCACTGGACGGCGGCGACGATGGCGGAGGAGTTCGCGCGGTTGCGGACCGCGGCGGAAAGTACCTAGCGGGTCAGGGCGGGTCCGTGTCGGAGGCGACGGCGAGGACGTGGACCTCGTCGGCGTCGTCCTTGTCCGCGACGCCCAGGGCGATCCAGCGTCCCGTGCCGAGCGGCTGCCACAGGTCCAGCTCATCCACCAGGATGCTCATCGTGGCCCACGGCTCCGGTATCTCCTCTCCGCGCTCGACGCGCACCCTGAGCGTCACCATCCCCCAGCTGGGCTGCTGTTCGCCCCAGCGGCCGTTCATCTGCCGTGCGAGGTCGTCCTTGAGAGCCTGGACGTCGTCCGCCGTCTCCACCCGCTGCGACGCGTCGCCCGTTCGCAGGCCGTGGCTCGCCGCTAACGACACGATGCGGTAACCGGGTCCCGCCATGAAGAGGTCCGACCCGCCGCGCGCCTCGGACAGGTCCTCGGTGCACAGCGAGTCGAGCTTGGCGAGGTACTTCGCACTGTCCATGTGGCCCAGTAAACCGGCCGCCACTGACATTTGGCCTGGCCCGGCGTCAGACGGCCCCGGCGTCAGGCATCCCGCCGGTGTACGCTCCATGCCCCCGCCACCAGTGCCGCCGCGGTCCACAGCGTGGTCACGGCAAGCCCTGACCACGGCCCCAACGTGCCGTCGTACGTCTGGTGAAGCACCACCTGGCCGGCCTTGTCCGGCAGGAAGTCTGCGAGCGTGCCCGCCGCGTCCCCGACGACGAACGAGACGACGAGGACGAACGGGATCAGCAGGGACAGCGTGGCCACCCCGCTGCGCAGCAGGGCCGTGAGTCCGGCCGCGAACAGCGCCATCAGCATCAGGTAGATCCCGCTGCCCACGACCCCGCGCGCCTGCTCCCCGACGCTGAGCCCGCTCGCCGCGTCGCCGAGTCCGGCCCTCGCCACGACCAGCGCGGCGAACGCGGTGAGCAGCCCCACGAGGAGGGCGGGTACGGCGACTGAGGTCACCTTGGCCGCGAACCACCGTCCGCGCTGCGGCACCGCGGTGAGGGCCGACCGCAGCCCGCCGCCGTGGAGCTCGGACGACACGGCCAGCGCGCCGAAGGAGATGGCCGCGATCTGGCCGGGGGCGACCCCGGACAGCGCCATGAACAGCGGGTCGAACTCGGGGTCGGACGTCTCGGACACCCCGGCGAGGGAGGAGAACGCGGTGGTCGCGGCGAACACCGCCAGCAGTGCTCCCCACAGCGAACGCAGGGTGCGGATCTTCAGCCACTCGGCGCGGAGGACGGGTGCGAACGGCATGTCAGGCCTCCTGCGGCTGCGTCGCGGACGAGGGGGCGGCGAACTCGGTTTCCGAGGCCGTGAGATCGAGGTAGGCCTGTTCCAACGTGGCTTCCTCCGCCGTGAGTTCGAGGACCGGCACGCCCGCGGCGGACACCAGGCGGCCGATGTCGTCCACGCGCGCGTGGTGCACGGTCCAGTACCCGTCTTCGTGCTGCTCGGCGTCGTGACCGTGCTGTGCCAGCACGCTCTTGAGCCCGGTGGGGTCGGAGGTGCGGATGCGTACGCGGGGCCGCACGCGGGCGTGGATGAACTCCCGCATCGGCGTGTCGGCGAGCAGACGGCCGCGGCCGAGGACGACGAGATGGTCGGCGAAGGACGCGGTCTCGTTCATCAGATGGCTGGACACCAGGACCGTGCGCCCCTCGGCCGCGAGCCGGCGCAGCAACTCGCGGATCCAGATGATGCCTTCGGGGTCGAGGCCGTTCGAGGGCTCGTCGAGCATGACCACCTCGGGGTCGCCGAGCAGGGCGGCCGCGATGCCCAGCCGCTGGCGCATGCCCAGGGAGTACGTCTTCACCCGGCGGCGGGCCACCGTGGCGAGCCCGGTCTCCTCCAGCACGTCGTCGACCCGGCGGTCCGGGATGCGGTTGCCGACCGCGAGGGTGCGCAGGTGGTCGCGGCCGGTGCGGGAGCCGTGCGCGGCCTGCGCGTCGAGCAGGGCGCCCACGTGGTGCAGGGGTTCACGGAGCGTGGCGTAGGCGCGGCCGCCGAGCGTGGCGGAGCCGGACGTCGGCCGGTCGAGGCCGAGCACCAGCCGCATGGTGGTGGATTTTCCGGCGCCGTTGGGGCCGAGGAAGCCGGTGACCCGGCCGGGGAGGACGCGGAAGGTGAGGTGGTCCACGGCGCGCCGGGTGCCGTACTCCTTGCTGAGGTCCTGGACGTCGATGCTGGTCATGGCAGCAGCCTGGCCGCGCGGGGGAACCGGCACCTCCCCCGCGCGTGGAGATCGTCTCCCCCGTGCGGGGGAGGTCCGGTGTCGGTGGCGGCTGGCACGATGACGAAATGGCCCGCATCCTGCGCCCGTTCGGCCGGGCGGTGACGTACTCACGATTGCTGCATCTGTACATCGCCATCGTGTGGCCGAGCATGTGGCTGTTCATCGAGGAAGCGTGGTGGACCTGGGTGGTGGCGGCCGCGGTGCTCGTCCCGGCCGGGCTGGTGCCCGCGATGCGCACCGTGGAAGGGCTGCAGGCCAGGCTGCTGCTGACCGGTCACCGGCACGACAGTGAGAACACCGACATCGTCGTCGCGCCGTCCGCCTCCTGGGGCGACCGGCGGCGGCTCGTCGTGTGGCTGGAGCTGCGGCTGCTGCTCGGCTGCGCGACCTCGATGCTCACCGTCCACCTGCTCCTGACCGTGGTGGACCTGGTGTCGGCGGCGCTCGGCGGCGGCATCGACGAGGGCCTGCTGTTCCCCGTCGACGGCCACCGCTGGTGGCACATCCTGCTCGTGCCCCCGGCTCTGGTCGCGCTGGCGGTGACCGTGCTCGCTTCCGGCCACCTCATCACCGCACTCGCCCACCGCCTGCTGGGCCCCTCCCCCGCCGAGCGGCTCGCCGCCCTGGAGGAGCGCACGGAACAGCTCCTGGAGCGCACCCGTATCGCCCGCGAACTGCACGACTCCATCGGCCACGCGCTGACCGTGGCCGTGGTGCAGGCGGGGGCCGCGCGCGCGGCCGGCGATCCCGCGTTCACGGACCGCGCCCTGGTCGCGATCGAGGAGACCGGCCGGGCGGCCCTGGAGGATCTGGAGCGTGTGCTCGGGATCCTGCGGGAGTCGGAGCGTCCGGTCAGCAGCCGGCCGACGCTCGCCGACGCCGACCGGCTCCTGGAGTCGGCCCGCGCCTCCGGGGCGAAGGTCGACGTCGACGTGACCGGGCCGCTGGACACCGTGCCGGGACCGGTCTCCCGCGAGGGCTACCGCATCCTCCAGGAGTCGCTGACCAACGTGCTGCGGCACGCGGGAGCCGTCCCCGTCCGGGTCCGCATCGAGGTCGACGACAGCAGTCTCGGCCTGGAGGTCCGTAACCCGCTCACGGCCGGCACACCCGGCCCCGGGCGGGGCAGCGGCCTGCGCGGCATACGCGAGCGCGCGGCCCTGCTCGGCGGCCGTGCGCGCACCGGCCCGGACCTGGGCGACTGGCAGGTGCAGGTCGAACTGCCGTTGCGCTGATCTACGCTGACCGGATGCCGGTCACCGTTCTCCTCGTCGACGACGAACCCCTCGTACGTGCCGGTCTGCGGGCCGTGCTGGAGGCGCAGCCCGACATCGAGGTGGCCGGGGAGGCGGCCGACGGGGCGGCGGTGATCCCGCTGGTGCGGCAGCTGCGGCCCGACGTGGTCGCCATGGACGTACGGATGCCGCTCCTGGACGGCATCGAGGCCACGCGCGCGGTGCTGCGGACGGTCGCCGAGCCGCCGAAGATCCTCGTGGTGACGACGTTCGAGAACGACGAGTACGTGTACGAGGCGCTGCGGGCCGGTGCCGACGGGTTCCTGCTGAAGCGGGCCCGGCCGGCCGAGATCGTGCACGCGGTGCGGCTGGTCGCCGAGGGCGAGTCGCTGCTGTTCCCGGCCTCGGTGCGGCAGCTCGCCGCCGAGTACGGCGAGGACGGCGGCAACCGCGCGGCCCGAGCGGTGATGGAGCGCGCCCAGCTGACCGAGCGGGAGGCCGACGTGCTGCGGCTGATGGCCCGCGGGTTGTCGAACGCGGAGATCGCCGCCCGGCTGGTCGTGGGGACGGAGACGGTGAAGTCGCACGTCAGCGCCGTACTGGCGAAGTTGGGTGCGCGGGATCGTACGCAGGCGGTGATCGCGGCGTACGAGTCGGGGTTCGTGGCGCCCGGCTGACCGGAACCGCCGAAGGCGCGAGGCGGACGGCCGCTCTGAGCCCGTCGGTGGGCCGGAGCCGCCCACCGACCTGAGCCTGTCGGCGGCCCGAGCCTCCCGCTGACCTGAACCCGTCGGTGGAGCCGGGCGGGCGGCTCGCGCGTCCCGGCACTCGCCGGGGTCCGCCGCGCCGAGTACGATCCGGCCAACACGCGCACGAGCTGGGAGGACGGACGTTGGGGCGGCTGACCGGCGGGGATCCCTCGCTGCTGCGGAGGATCAATTCCGCGGTGGTGCTGCACGCGCTGCGCGCCACGGACTGCGCGACGCTGACCGAGATCACCCGGGTGACCGGACTGTCCCGGCCGACCGTCGAGGGTGTCGTCGAAGGGCTCATCGAGGCGGGGTACGTCGTCGAGAAGGCGGCCGACGAGAGCGTCGTCAGGCGGCAGGGACGGCCCGCGCGCCGGTTCCGGTTCCGCGCCGAGGCCGGTCATCTGCTGGGCCTGGAGATCGGCGCGCACCGCGTCGCCGTGCTCCTGTCCGACCTGGACGGCCGGATCATCGGCGCGCAGGCCAAGGACGTCGACGAGACGGCCTCGGCGGACGAGCGTCTGGAACGCGTGCGCACCGCGGTGGCCGAACTGCTGCGGCGGGCCGGGATCGCGCGCGGTTCCCTGCGGGCCGTGGGGGTCGCCACGCCGGGGATCGTCGAGGCGGACGGAACGGTTCGGCTGGGGACCGCGCTGCCCGAGTGGACGGGGCTGCGCCTGGGCGAGCGGCTGAGCCGTTCCTTCAAGTGCCCGGTCCTGGTCGAGAACGACGCCAACGCCGCGGCGGTCGCCGAGCATTGGAAGGGCTCCGCCATCGAGTCCGACGACGTCGTGTTCGTGCTGGCCGGGCTGAGCCCGGGCGCCGGCGCGCTGATCGGCGGGCAGCTGCACCGGGGCTACGGCGGAGCGGCCGGCGAGATCGGCGCCCTGCACCTGCTCGGGCGTGAGGTCACCCCGGAGACGCTGCTGTCCACCACGGACACGCCCCTGCACCCCCTGGACGAGCAGGCCGTCGCCAAGGTCTTCGCGCAGGCCCGCGAGGGCGACCAGCGGGCCCGCGCGGCCGTCGACCGCTTCATCCAGCGGCTCGTCCACGACGTGGCGGCGCTGGTCCTGGCCCTCGACCCGGAACTGGTCGTCGTCGGCGGCTGGGCCGCCGGTCTGGACGGCGTACTGGAGCCCCTGCGACGCGAGTTGGCACGCTACTGTCTGCGGCCCCCGAAGGTGGCCCTGTCGCTCCTCGGCGAGGCCGCGGTGGCGACGGGCGCGCTACGGCTGGCGCTCGACCATGTGGAGGAGCAGCTGTTCGCGGTGGAGGGCACGGTGACGGCGCGCCGCTGAGGGCGTCCGACAGGGAACAGCGCCCCGGAAACGGCTCCGGGGCGCTCGACGTGGGTCACTGCGACGGGGTCAGGACGCCCGGCGCTCCGGGCCCTGGTGGACCTCCACACCGCCGGAGTCCCCGAAGGTCAGCCGGCAGGTGTCCGCGCGGTACGTGGCGACGGAGACCGCGGCCGTCCGGCCCTCGGCGAGGTAACGGGTGGTGACCACGAGGACGGGCGCCCCGGGGAGCCGGTCCAGCTGCCGGGCGTCGTCCGCGCGGGCGGAGCCCAGCTCGACGGCGCTCTCCTGGCCGTCCAGTTCCAGGCGCTGGAGCTCGCGCAGTACCGCACGCGCGCGTGCCGCTCCGGCGGGCGCGTCTATGGCGGAGAGGTCCGGCACCGCTGACGGAGCGACGTAGAGCAGTTCGGCGGCCACGGGCTGGCCGTGGGTCGTACGGGAGCGGCGCACCACGTGGACCGGCTGATCGGCCGCGGTCTCCAGCGCGGCGGCCACGGCCGCGGGCGGCACCTGGGGCGTGGAGTCGACGGGCTGCCAGTCGTCGCCGGCCGCGCCCGGCCAGGCGTGCTGTTCCGTGCCGACGGCCACGCCCACGCGGGGCGGGGCGACCGTCGTACCGACTCCGCGGCGGCGCTGGAGGCGGCCTTCCAGTTCGAGCTGCTCCAGGGCCTGACGGAGCGTGGCGCGGGCCACGCCGAAGCGGGCGGCGAGGTCGCGCTCGTTGGGCAGGATCTCGCCCACCGTGAACTCGGTGTCCAATGCCTCACTGAGCACGGTCTTGAGATGCCAGTACTTCGGTTCCGGCACCGTTTCCAGCTGCGTGGTCCCCACCCTGTCCTCCGCAATCGCCGTAATCCGGCGGCGTTTCAGCGCCCTTGTTTATTAAAGGTTGTTGCACTTCTCTGCGACCATAAGACGGCCCCCACCCTTGGTCAAGACCAATCCTCAGGGCACCGAGTGTCAGAACGCGGCCAGGGACAGCAGCTTGTCCGGGTTGCGGATGACGTAGACGGACTGGATGCGACCGTCCAGGACGTCCAGCTGGAAGACGGAGTCGGGTCTGCCGCCCGACAGGACCAGGAGCGCGGGGCCCGCGTTGAGCTCCAGGAAGCGGAAGGACACGTCGGGGAGGCCCTTCCGGGCGGCGCCGATGATGAAGCGGCCCACCTTGTCGGCGGTCTCCACGACCCGCAGCGGCGCCTTCGCCTTGCCGCCGCTGTCGCCGACGAGGCGGACGTCCGGGGCGAGCAGGGACATCAGCCCCTCCAGATCGCCCTCCCCGGCGGCGGCGAGGAAACGCTCGGTGAGGTCACGACGCTGGACGGGGTCGACCTCGTAGCGCGGCCGGCGCTCCTCGACGTGCTTGCGCGCCCTCCCGGCGAGCTGCCGCACGGCCGGTTCGCCGCGCTCCAGCATGGCGGCGATGTCGGCGTACGGGTAACCGAAGGCCTCGCGGAGGACGAACACCGCGCGCTCCAGCGGCGACAGCGACTCCAGGACGACAAGGACGGCCAGGGAGACGGAGTCAGCGAGCACCGCCCGCTCCGCGGTGTCGGGCACGGTGTCCCCGAAGTCGGTGGCGTACGGCTCCGGCAGCCACGGGCCGACGTACGTCTCTCCGCGCGCCTTGACCTGGCGCAGCCGGTCGATGGCGAGGCGGGTGGTGACGCGCACCAGATAGGCCCGCGGTTCCCGCACCTCGGTGCGGTCGGCTCCCGACCAGCGCAGCCAGGCCTCCTGCACCACGTCCTCCGCGTCGGCCACCCGCCCGAGCATGCGGTAGGCGACGCCCAGGAGGACGGGGCGGTGTTCTTCGAAGACGTCGGTCACGGTGTCGGCGGTCACGGCTCCATCCCAGCGGACGCCCGGGGCCGTGTCCAGGCGGCCTCGGTGGCGTGCCGCCCCAGTGACCCCAAGGGGCTACCCGCCGGTAGCAATTGCTGACAACATGTCTACGCCGCGGCCGTCAACGAGCCCCACCGTCGAGGAGCAGCCCCATGTCCACCACGATCTCCTTCGAAGTGCCCTCCCCGCGAGGGCCCCGACCCGTCACCGTGTCCTACACGCGCGCGGGCCGTGGTGACCCGCTGCTCCTGCTGCACGGCATAGGTCACCACCGGCAGGCCTGGGACCCGATCGTGGACATCCTCGCGACCGAGCGCGACGTGATCGCCGTGGACCTGCCCGGGTTCGGGGTGTCCCCCGGTCTGCCCGAGGGCCTGTCGTACGACCTGTCCACGACCACCTCGGTGTTCGGCGCCTTCTGCGAGGCCCTGGAGCTCGACCGGCCGCACGTGGCGGGCAACTCGCTCGGCGGTCTGCTCGCCCTGGAGCTCGGCCGCGGCCGGCTCGTGAGGTCGGTCACCGCCCTGTCCCCGGCCGGGTTCTGGTCGCAGGCCGAGCGGCGCTACGCCTTCGGCGTCCTCCTCGCGATGCGGCGGATCGCCGAGCGGATGCCGCTCCCGATGGTCGAGCGGCTGGCGCGCACGGCCGCCGGCCGCGCGGCCCTGACGAGCACCATCTACGCCCGCCCGACCCGCCGTTCGCCGGAGGCCGTCGTGGCCGAGACGCTGGCGCTGGCGCGGGCGACGGGGTTCGCCGAGACTCTCCGGTCCGGCACGAGCGTCCAGTTCACCGACGACGTGCCCGGCGTTCCCGTCACCCTCGCCTGGGGCACGAAGGACCGCCTGCTCATCCGGCGCCAGGGCGTACGCGCCAAGCAGATCATCCCCCGGGCACGCCTGGTGCGGCTGCCCGGCTGCGGCCACTGCCCGATGAACGACGACCCCGCGCTGGTCGCTCGCGTCATCCTCGACGGCAGCCGCTGACGGGCTCGTCCTCGTTCCCGTAGCCGACAGACGGCCTGCCGCCCGGCCGTGGCGTGGACGACTCGGCTTCCCTCCGCCGACGCGCGTGCCCATCACGGACGGGGTACGGCCGGCGCCCCACGGACGGCGGGGCGAGCCGGCGCAGCGTCCCGCCGCCGGGCGCCGCGGAGCCCGCCGGCACGCGAAGACCTTGACGTGCGTCCGCGTCCGGCCGGTGCCCGGTGCCGGTTTTCCCGTCCCGCGGTGCGTTGTCCACGTGTTCACCCGTGGTTTCCGTGCGGGCTGCGCCGTACCAGTAGTTGTGTCACTGCACACTGGCCGGAACCCGTCCCCGGAGGCGCATCCATGACACACCGTCCGTTCCCGGGCCGCCGCAGCGTCCTGCGCGGCTCCCTGGCCGCCTCGGCGGCCCTGACCCTGTCCCCCGCCGTCGGTGCGGCGCCCGCCTTCGCGCTGTCCGGGCGCCCCCGGGCGGGCTGGGGCGTGCAGACGGGAGACGTCACCAGCGACTCCGGGCTCGTGTGGGTGCGTTCCGACCGTCCGGCGCGGATGGTCGTGGAGACGTCCGCCACCGAGTCGTTCCGCAACGCGCGCCGATGGCACGGGCCGCTGCTCGGCGCGGACACGGACTTCGCGGGCACGACCCGGCTGCGCGGGCTGCCGGTCGGCGAGCAGATCCACTACCGCGTACTGCTCGCCGACCCGGACGACCCGCGCCGCACCGGCGAGCCGGTGACCGGCACATTCCGTACGGCGTCCGACCGGCGACGCGACGGCGTGCGGTTCGTCTGGTCGGGCGATCTGGCCGGGCAGGGCTGGGGCATCAACCCTGAGCTCGGCGGCTACCGCATCTACGAGGCGATGGGCGCCCTCGACCCGGACTTCTTCCTCTGCAGCGGCGACAACATCTACGCCGACGGACCGCTCACCGAGACCGTGGCCCTGCCGGACGGGCGGACCTGGCGGAACATCACCACCGAGGAGAAGTCCAAGGTCGCCGAGACGCTGGCGGAGTTCCGCGGCAACTTCCGCTACAACCTGCTCGACGAGAACCTCAGGCGCTTCAACGCCCGGGTCCCCTCCATCATCCAGTGGGACGACCACGAGGTCACCAACAACTGGTTCCCGGGGGAAATCCTCGCCGACACCCGGTACACGGAGAAGAACGTCGACGTCCTCGCCGCCCGCGCCCGGCAGGCCTTCTCGGAGTACTTCCCGATCTCGACCCTGCGCCGCCCCGACGGCCGGGTCCACCGGGTGCAGCACCACGGCCCGCTCCTCGACGTCTTCGTCCTGGACATGCGCACGTACCGCAACGCGAACTCGCCGGACAACCAGACCACCGACCCGCAGGGCATCCTCGGCCGCGAGCAGCTGGAATGGCTCAAGCGCGAGCTGGCCCGCTCCCGGGCGGTGTGGAAGGTGATCGCCTCCGACATGCCGCTCGGCCTGGTCGTCCCGGACACCGGCGACGGCAAGCCCAACATCGAGGCGGTCGCGCAGGGCGATCCCGGCGCGCCGCTCGGCCGGGAGCTGCAGATCGCCGAGCTTCTGCGGTTCGTCAAGCACCGGCGGATCACCGGCACGGTGTGGCTCACGGCCGACGTCCACTACACCTCGGCCCAGCACTACGACCCGTCGCGGGCCGCGTTCAAGGACTTCGCGCCGTTCTGGGAGTTCGTCTCCGGACCGCTCAACGCGGGCGCCTTCCCGGCGAACGCGCTGGACGGCACCTTCGGCCCGGACCGCGTCTTCGTGAAGGCGCCCACCACGGCCAACGTCTCCCCGGCAGGCGGATACCAGTTCTTCGGCGAGGTCGACATCGACGGGAACAGCGCGGAGATGACGGTACGGCTGCGGGAACAGGACGGCACCGTGTTGTTCACACAGGCGCTCCAGCCGGGCCGGGTCGGCCAGTAACGGGCAAGCAGGAGCCCGCAACGGCCACATCAGAATCGTATAAAGAAAAACAAAAGGTACGGAACTATCTTTTACCGATCAGTCACAAAGCGTTCGTGATCACGCAACACCGTTCCTCCACAGTGGCTGCATGACTCGAAAAATGTCCGATGTGACGCGCGCCAAGAACGGTCGCCCCGTCCACCACTGGCGGCGCGACGTGGTCGAACTCGCCGCCCTGTTCACGGCCGTGGCGGTGGCGGACGCCGTGGCGAACCTGGTCGGGCACGGGCCCGACGGCCCCGCGCTGCTGGCGATCTCCGCGATCGTCCTGGTCGCCACGGCGGGGTTCCACACATGGTGGTCACGCCGCCACGGTCACGCGCCCCCGACGGGCGATACCGGTGCCCGGCCGCTGCCCACCGAGCAGCAGGCCGGGCCGTCCGACCAGGCGTCGGCGACACCGGACCCGGTGGCCGAGGAGAGCACGCTGTGGCGGATGCGGACCACGGTGAAGGACGCGCCGGGCTCGCTGGCCGCCCTGTGCACGGCCCTCGCCGGGCAGCGCGTCGACATCCTCAGCCTGCAGACGCACCCGCTGGCCGACGGCACCGTGGACGAGTTCCTGCTGCGCGCCCCCGGAGACCTCGCGGGCAGCGAGATCACCCGCGCGGTCGCGCTGGCCGGCGGCAGCGACACCTGGATCGAGCGGGCCGACGCCCACGACCTGGTGGACGCGCCGACCCGCGTCCTGGGCCTCGCCGCCCGCACGGCCCTGGACGCGGCGGAACTGCCGCTCGCGCTGCGGCAGTTGCTGGGCCGGTGCACCATCCGCTCGCAGCCCGCGAAGCCGGTGGCCGGTGGCGGCGCAGGGCCCGAGGCGGTACCCGCGGAAGGGATCCTGGAGGACACCGTGATGCGGCTGCGGGCGCCGGAGGGCGGAGTGATCACCGTGGAGCGGCCGTACCTGCCGTTCACGCCGACCGAGTTCGCGCGGGTGCGGGCCCTGATGGAGCTGGACGCGCAGCTCGGTCCGCGGGTGCCGCGCAGCCACGACGTGCTGACGCTCCCCGAGGGCAGCGACATCACCGTGCGCCGGGCCGACACGGGTGACCTGGAGGCCGCGAGGGCGATGCACGAGCGGTGCTCGCAGCGCACTCTCGGCATGCGGTACCACGGCCCGGTCGGTGACGCCGACCGCTACCTCAACCACCTGCTCAGCCCCCGCTTCGGCCGGACCCTCACCGTGCGGACCGCCTCCGGACGCGTCGTCGGGCTCGGTCACCTGCTGTGGGACGGGGACGAGACGGAGGTCGCCCTCCTCATCGAGGACGCCTGGCAGCGGCGCGGCATCGGCGGCGAACTCCTCGGCCGGCTGGTGGCGATGGCCGTCGAGGCCGGCTGCGCGAGCGTGTACGCGGTGACGCAGGCGTCCAACACCGGCATGGTCGCCGCGATGCGCGGCCTGGGCCTCCCCCTCGACTACCAGATCGAGGAGGGCACCCTGGTGATCACGGCCCGCCTGGACGCGGCTTCGGTCGCGGCCCGTCCGCCGTACGAGCGGCAGCGGGAGCGGGAGTTCAGCGAGGAGACCGTGCGGGACTAGGTGCCGCGGGCTCTTTGGCCGGGCGAACGGTCCGACACACCCTGTCGGACCGTTCGCCCAGCGCCCGGTCCAGGTCCTCCCACAGGTCCTCGACGTCCTCCAGGCCCACCGACAGCCGCAGCAGGCGGTCGCTCACACCGGCGCCCCGCCGGTCCTCGGCGGCCACGATGCGGTGGCTGATGGACGCCGGGTGCTGGATGAGGGTGTCGACGCTGCCGAGGCTCACGGCAGGGGTGATCAGGCGGACGCCGCCGATGACCTCGTGCGGGTCGCCCTCCGCCTCGAAGGCGATCATCGCGCCGCCGATGCGCGGATAGTGGACGCGGCCGACACGCGGGTCGGCCGCGAGGCGCCGGGCGAGTTCGGCGGCGTTCGCGGACGCGGCCCGGACCCGCACCGGCAGGGTCGCGAGGCCGCGCAGCAGCAGATAGCCGGCCAGCGGATGCAGCACACCGCCCGTGGCGAACCGGACCTGCCGCAGCCGCCCGGCGAACTCCTCGTCGCAGGCCACGACCCCGGCCATGACGTCCCCGTGCCCGCCGAGGTACTTCGTCGCGCTGTGCAGCACCAGCCTCGCGCCGTCCTCGGCGGGACGCTGGAGTACGGGTGTGGCGAACGTGTTGTCCGCGAGCAGCGGCACTGAGCCGCAGGCGTGGGCGACGGCCCTCAGGTCCACCTCGGCGAGCGTGGGATTGGCCGGGGACTCCACCATCACCAGGCCGGTGTCCGGCCGCAGCGCGTCCGCGATCCCCGCCGGGTCGGTCCAGGTCACCTCGGAGCCGAGCAGCCCGGCGGTGAGCAGGTGGTCACTGCAGCCGTACAGCGGGCGTACGGCCACGACGTGCCGCAGGCCCAGGGAGGACCGCACGAGAAGGACGGCGCTCAGCGCGGCCATCCCGCTGGCGAACGCGACCGCGGCCCCGGTGCCCTCCAGACGGGCCAGGGCGGTCTCGAAGCGGGCGACGGTCGGGTTGCCGAGCCGCCCGTAGACGGGCGGGCCCTGAGGCTCGGCGCCCGTGGTCGCGAAGGCGTCGATCCGGGCGGCCTCGCCGCGGCTGTCGTACGAGGGATAGGTGGTGGACAGGTCGATCGGCGGGGCGTGCAGTCCCTGCCGGGCGAGGTCGTCGCGGCCGGCGTGGACGGCCTCGGTGGCCAGTGCTCTCGTGGCGGTGCGTACGGCGTCGTACGACGACGCCTCCCTGCTCGCTGTGTCCATGACGCAAGGGTGAACACCGGACGGGGGACGGGGGCGAATGCCCGTGCTACGTTCGGCCGATGTCCGAATCTGTCGTACTGGATCCGGTGGACCTGCATCTGCTGCGGCTGTTGCAGAACGACGCCCGGACCACCTACCGGGACCTCGCCGCGCAGGTCGGCGTCGCCCCGTCGACCTGTCTGGACCGGGTGACCCGGCTGCGCCGCGCGGGCGTCATCCTCGGCCATCAGCTCCGGCTCGACCCCGCCAAGCTGGGCCGTGGCCTTCAGGCGCTGCTGTCCGTGCAGGTCAGGCCGCACCGGCGGGAGTTGGTGGGCCCCTTCGTGGAGCGGATCCGGGCGCTCGCGGAGTCCCGGACCGTCTTCCACCTCACCGGCCCGGACGACTACCTCGTCCATGTGGCCGTCGCGGACATGACCGACCTGCAACGCCTGGTCATCGACGAGTTCACGTCCCGGCGCGAAGTGGCCCGCGTGGAGACCCGGTTGATCTTCCAGCAGTGGGACTGCGGGCCCCTCCTCCCGCCCGCTACGCCGTCGGCTCAATCCGGGTGACGTGCGGCGACCCGTCGTACGAGGATGGTCCCCATGTCTGAGACCAAGAGCCCGCTGCCCCGTGAGGTCGCCGACGCGTACGTCGACGAACTCATCGCCCTCGACCCGGTCACCGGTACGTATCTCGGCGTGAAGGAGAGTTCCGGCAGGCTGCCCGACCTCTCGCCCGCGGGCCAGGAGGCGCTCGCGGAACTCCAGCGGACGACACTCGCGAGGCTCGACGAGGCCGAGCGGCAGCCCGGTGCGGACAGTGACATCGAGCGCCGGTGCGCGCGGCTGCTGCGTGAACGGCTCGGTGCGGAGCTCGCCGTGCACGAGGCGGACGAGGGGCTGCGCACGGTCGGCAACATGGCCACACCCGCGCACTCCGTACGCGAGGTCTTCACGGTCACGCCGACGGAGACCGACGAGGACTGGACGGCCGTCGCCGAGCGGCTGCGCGCGGTGCCCACCGCCCTGGCGGGGTACCGCGAATCCCTCACGTTGGGCCTGGAGCGCAAGCTGTACGCGAGCCCGCGTCCGACGGCCACCTTCGTCGAGCAGCTCGCCGAGTGGTCCGACACGGACGGCAAGGGCCGCGGCTGGTTCGAGGACTTCGCGGCGGCCGGCCCCGACGCGCTGCGCACCGAACTCGACGAGGCCGCCCGCACGGCGACCGCGGCCGTGGCCGAGCTCCGCGACTGGATGCGCGAGGTGTACGCGCCGGCCGTCGAGGGCGCCCCGAACACGGTGGGCCGGGAGCGCTACGCCCGCTGGTCCCGCTACTTCAACGGCACCGACCTAGACCTGGACGAGGCGTACGCGTACGGCTGGGCCGAGTACCACCGGCTGCTCGCCGAGATGAAGCAGGAGGCCGAGAAGATCCTGCCCGGCGCCGAGACGCCGTGGGTGGCGCTCGCCCACCTCGACGAGCACGGCAAGCACATCGAGGGCGTCGACGAGGTCCGCGACTGGTTGCAGGGCCTGATGGACCAGGCCATCGAGACGCTCGACGGCACGCACTTCGAACTGGCCGAGCGGGTCCGGAAGGTGGAGTCCCGGATCGCCCCGCCCGGCGGCGCGGCGGCCCCGTACTACACGCCCCCGTCGGAGGACTTCTCCCGCCCGGGCCGCACCTGGCTGCCGACGATGGGCCTGACCCGGTTCCCGGTCTACGACCTCGTCTCGACCTGGTACCACGAGGGCGTCCCGGGTCACCACCTCCAGCTCGCGCAGTGGACGCACGTGGCGAAGGACCTCTCCCGCTACCAGGCGTCCATCGGCATGGTCAGCGCCAACGCGGAGGGCTGGGCGCTGTACGCGGAGCGCCTGATGGACGAGCTCGGCTTCCTCACGGACGCGGAGCAGCGGCTCGGCTACCTCGACGCGCAGATGATGCGGGCCGCCCGGGTCATCGTCGACATCGGCATGCACCTGGAGCTGGAGATCCCCGCGGAGTCTCCCTTCCACCCTGGCGAGCGCTGGACGCCCGAGCTGGCGCAGGAGTTCTTCGGAGCGCACAGCAGCCGTCCGGCGGACTACGTGGAGAGCGAGCTGACCCGCTATCTGACGATCCCGGGGCAGGCCATCGGCTACAAGCTCGGCGAGCGGGCCTGGCTGCTCGGCCGGGAGAACGCCCGAGCGCGGCACGGCGACGCCTTCGACCTCAAGGCCTGGCACATGGCGGCCCTTTCGCAGGGCTCGCTGGGCCTTGACGACCTGGTGGACGAGCTGTCCCAGCTGTAGCCCTTCGCAGGGTCAGCGCCGCGATCCACCCGCCGAGCCGATCACGTCACCGGTGCCCCGGCCCGCCTCGTCCGTCGCAAGCCGCGCGATGAGGCGGGCGGGGGCGCCGGGCCGGTCGGCGAGGGGGCCGGACCACACCCGCGGTCAGTCCGGCAGCCGCCGCAGCTGGACAAGTCCCAGCCACGTCTCGGGGCCGGGCCGCACCTGCGCCGCGCGGACGGCGTAGCGGCCGGGATCGAGGACGACCCGCACGTGGTCGGTGCGTGCGGAGGCGGCGCCGGGCCAGGCCGCGTCGAACAGCAGGACCGCGCCGGGCACTTTCCAGTACACCTCCGGCTCCCATGCCGCCGCGTCGAGCGCCGCCGGCACCTCCGCGAGGAGCGCGGCCTCGGAGTCGGCCGCGGACCACCGTACGAAGGTCTGGTGGTCCGGCAGGTAGGCGGTGGAGGCGGGATCGTCGCCGAACACCAGCGCGGCGCTGTCCCCGACGGGCAGCAGGCCGATGAAGCCGTCCACCTCGCACGCCCGGTCGTAGTCGGACGCCGTCTCGTCCCCGTCGGCTCCCGCCCAGAACGGCAGGACCGTCTCCGGCACCGCTATGAGCGGACCGCCGCCCGACTCCACCCAGTCCACCGTGCCCGGCTCCGCGTATCGCACCATGCGCCAGAACCTACACTCCCGCAAAGTCCACCGGACTGCGGCCTCAGCAGCCGCAGTTCTCCGCGTCCGCCGGCGCGGTCAGCGGATCGGCCTCGCGCCGCTCGCGGCCCTGCCCGGTCTCGAACTCGAAGCCCTCACGCGCCCAGTACTCGAAGCCGCCGAGCATCTCCTTGACCCGGTAGCCGAGTTCGGCGAGGGCGAGGGCGGCCCGGGTGGCGCCGTTGCAGCCGGGACCCCAGCAATACGTCACCACCGGCACGGACTTGTCGAGAAGCTGCTCGGCCTGCTCGGGGATGAGCGCGGTCGGCAGATGGACCGCGCCCGGCACATGGCCCTGGTCCCAGGACTCGGTGGAACGGGAGTCGAGGACGACGAAGCCGGACTCGCCGTCGGCCGCGAGCGCGGCGGCGACGTCGGACACGTCGGCGTGGAAGACGAGGCTCGCCCGGAAGTAGGCGGCGGCCTCGGCCGGCGCGGCGGGGGCGACGCGCAGGACGGGGTCGGCGGTGGTCGTCGTGGGGGTGGTGGTCATGTCGAGGCCCTTTCCGTGGTCGTTCTCCGTGACCGGAAATCTACGGCCGGTGACCGGCAACCTGAAGTGGCATTCCCCGGCGTAGGCCTTGCCGGGCCGGGGATTCCCCTGCTATCCCTCGGACATGACCGTGTATTCCCCGGACGCCACCGACTGGCGCATCCTCGATGTCCTCCAGCGGGAGGGCCGGGCAAGTTTCGCCGAGCTGGCCCGCGCCGTGTCCATGTCGCCGAGCGCGGTGACCGAGCGGGTACGGCGGCTGGAGGAGGCCGGTGTCATCCAGGGATACGCGGCCGTCGTGGACCCCGAGCGGCTCGGCCTGCCGATCCTGGCCTTCGTCCGGCTGCGCTATCCGAACGGCAACTACAAGCCCTTCCACGACCTGGTCGCGGTGACGCCGGAGATCCTGGAGGCGCACCACGTGACGGGCGACGACTGCTTCGTCATCAAGGTCACGGCGAGTTCGATGCGCCATCTGGAAGAGGTGGCGGGCAGGATCGGCGCGCTGGGCTCGGTGACCACGAGCGTCGTCTACTCCTCGCCGCTGCCCCGGCGGCCCCTGGGCCGCTGACGTCGGCGCAGCGCTATCCGACGCCCCGCTGCCGCAGCACCGACCCCGAGCGCCCCTTCACGACCTCCAGCTGCGCGTGGATGCGCCGTCGCAGGTCGGCGACATGGCTGACGATGCCCACGCTGCGGTCGCGTTCGCGCAGCGAGTCGAGGACGTCGAGGACCTCGTCGAGGGTCTGGTCGTCGAGGCTGCCGAAGCCCTCGTCGATGAAGAGGGTGTCCAGGCGGACCCCGCCCGCCTCGTCGGTGACGACGTCCGCGAGGCCGAGGGCGAGGGCGAGCGAGGCGAAGAAGGTCTCGCCACCGGACAGCGTCGCCGTGTCCCGCTCCCGGCCGGTCCAGGCGTCGACGACGTGCAGTCCGAGGCCGCTGCGTCCGCGTCCGCTGCGGTCGTCGGAGTGGACGAGGGTGTAACGGCCGGACGACATGCGCTGGAGTCGTACGGTCGCGGCGGCGGCCACCTGTTCCAGCCGGGCCGCCAGCACGTACGACTCCAGCCGCATCCTGCGTTCGTTGTCCGCCGAGGTGCCGGCGGCCAGGCCCGCCAGGCGGGCCACGCGGTCGTACTCCTCGCGCAGGGGCGCAAGGCGTCGTACTCCCGCGGCCGCCCGCGCGGACAGGCGGTCGAGTTCGGTGCAGCGGCGGGCCGCCGCGTCGCGCGCGGAGGCGGACTCGCGCAGCCGCCGGGCCGCGGCGGCCGCGGCCTGTTCCGCCGCGGTGAGGTCGGCCGCGGGCTGCTGGGCGGCGGCCGCGCTGTCGGCCTCGGCGAGGACGGCGCGTACGGCGGCCTCCTCGGACTGCCAGGCGTCCAGCCGTCGTTGTAGCTCGCGGTGGGCCGCCTCGTCGAGGAGGGCGGCGGCCGCGGCCTGCGGGGTGTCGAACCCGGCGCGGAAAGCGGCGTCCGCGAGGCGGGCGTCGGCGTCCTTGAGGCGCTGGGCGGTGTCGTCGGCGGCGCGTGCGGTGTCGGCGGCGTCGGTGAGCAGCGTGACCCGCCGCTCCAGCTGCGCCGCCCGTGCGGCCACGCTGTCGGCGGCGCCGCGGGCCTGCGCCAACTCCTCTTCCAGGCCGGTCCTTTCGCGGTCGAGCCGCTCGCGATGGCCGACCCGGGAGGCGGTTCGGACCGCCGCCTGCTGCTGGGCGGCGGTCCGCTGCTCGTGTTCGGCCTGGGCCCGGCGCAGCTCCTCGTGCGCGGGGTGCAGCACGGAGGCGTCCCGGCGTGCCTGCGCGTAGAGCCGTTCCAACTCGTCGGCTTCTCGCGCGAGTTGGTTTGTGGGCGAGTCGCCGGCCTCCGCGGTGGCGGCGGCCAGTGCCTCTCGTGCGACGCCCAGGCGCCGTTCGTCCTCGGCGCGCTGTTCGTCGGCGCTCTGGTAGGCGGCGAGGGCGTTCTCCTCCGCCTCGCGGCCGACGTGCCCGGCGATCTTGCGGGCGGGGGCGGGGTGTTCGGTGGCTCCGCAGACGGCGCACGGCTCGCCGTCGGCGAGATTCGCGGCCAGTTCGGCGGCGATGCCGTTCAGGCGCTGCTCCTTGAGGTCGAGCCAGCGGGTGCGGGCTTGTACGGCCCGTTCGGCCGAGGCGAGTGCCTGGCGCTGCGCGGCGTCCGTGTCGATTGCGAACTGGTCGCGCTGCCGGGCCGCCCGGAGCCGCCGCTGGGCGGGTTCGCGCTGGACGGCGAGCTGTTCGGCCCTGGCGGCGGCCTCCTGCGCGGACTCGATACGGCTCTGCAGTCCGGCCCGGGTCGTCTCCCACCCGGCGAGCCAGGCCTCGGCCTCCTGCCGGACGTCCTCGTCGTCCCGCTCCTGGCGCTCCAACGCGGCCCGCTCCGCGACGAGTTCCGCCAGCCGACGCTCGCCGCGACGGGCGGACTCCAGCCCGCCCAGCTCCTCGGCGGCCCGCCGCGCGGCGGCGGCGAGTCCGGCGGCACCGGCGTCGGCGAAAGCGGCCGGCGGCCGGGCAGGCGTGTGCGGGTCGGCACCGGCGTCCTCCGGTCCGGCAGGCGCCTGCCCTTCGCGGAGAACGGCGCCGGGCGGGAAATCCGCCTCGCCGTCTTCGAGGGCGTCCAGCAGCAGGGCACGCGCGCGTGCCTCCGCCGCCGCGGCCCGCCGGTGTTCCGTGTCCGCCGCCTCCCGCAGGTCCAGCGCGGGCGCCACGGCCTCCGCCTTGCGGGCCCGTTCCATGCGCTGCTGCGCCTGGCGGTAGCCGTCGGCGCGCTCCTCCAGCAGGGCGGCCCGGTCCCGCGCGTCGGCGAACCGCCGCTGCAGGCGGGCCAGTTCGCGTACGTCGGCCAGCGCCCGGTCGGCCGCGGCCTGGGCGGACTCGGCGGCCGTGAGTCGGCCGTGGGCGATGGTCAGCTGTTCGCGGACGGTGCTGCGGGCGATCGCGGCCGCGCCGAGGACGGCGTCGGCCAGGCCGGGCTCGCCCGGCGTCAGCTCCGGCAGCTCCATGGCGGCACCGGCGGCCTGCTGCATGCGGTGCGCGTCGGCCAGCAGCTCGGAGTCCCCGTCACGCACCTGGGTCTCGGTGGCGCGGCGGCGTTCGGCGAGCCGCTTCTCGACCTCGGCGAAGCGGTGGGTGTCGAAGAGGCGCCCGAGCAGCCTGCCGCGCGCCTCGGCGTCGGCGCGCAGGAACCGCGCGAAGTCGCCCTGGGGCAACAGGACGACCTGGCAGAACTGCTCGCGGCTCATGCCGAGCAGCTGGGTGATCTCCTCGCCGATCTCCTGATGGGAGCGGCTCAGGTCCTTCCAGGCGCCGGCCGCCGCGTCGTACTCGCGCAGCCAGCTCTGGGCCTTGTCGAGCGTCGTGCCCGAGCCGCGCTTCTTCGGCCGCGCCCAGGGCGGCTGCCGGGTGACCTCCAACCGGCGTCCGGCGACGGTGAGTTCGAGGCGGACCGCGGTCCTTGTACCGGCCGCGGCGTGGTCGCTGCGCAGCGACAGTCCCTGTCCGGACTGCCGGGCGCCCGGCACGGAGCCGTAAAGGGCGTAGCACACGGCGTCCAGGACGGAGGTCTTCCCGGCGCCGGTCGGCCCGTGCAGCAGGAAGATCCCTGCGGCCGACAGGTCGTCGAAGTCGACCGTCTGGGACCCGCCGAAGGGCCCGAACGCGGTGATCTCGAGCTGGTGCAGCCTCACCGCGCCACCTCCCGCACGGCGTCGTCCGCACGCGCCGCGTCGAACGCGTCCCGCAGTACCACCTGTTCGCGTTCGTCGGGTCCGGCGCCCCGCACGTGGGCCACGAAGTCCTCCGCGATCTGCTGGTCGGTGCGCCCGGCGAGCCGCCTGGCGTACGACACGGCGGGGTCGTCCGCCGCCCGTTCGGGGTCGAAGACGAGGCTGAGCGTGTGCGGGAAGCGCTCGCTGAGCCGGGCCATGGGGTCGGCGGGGCGGACCGGGTCGGTGAGGGTCGCCTCGACCCAGGCCTCCTCGTGCCGGCCGAGGTCCGGGTCGACGAGCAGGTCCTCCAGGTGTCCCCGGATACGGGCCAGCGCGCGCGGGACCGGGCAGTCGACACGCTCGGCGGTGACGGAACCATCGGCGTCCAGGTCGACGAGCCACATGGTCTTGCGGTGCTCGGCCTCCGAGAAGGAGTACGGCAGCGGGGAGCCGGAGTAGCGCACGCGCCCGGTGATGGTCTGGCAGCCGTGCAGGTGCCCGAGTGCCGCGTAGTCGACGCCGTCGAAGACGCCGGCGGGCACGGCGGCCACTCCCCCGACCGTGATGTCCCGCTCGCTGTCGCTGGCCTCGCCACCGGTGACGAAGGCGTGCGCGAGGACGACGGAACGGGTGCCGGGCGCGCGCCTGCCGAGGTCCGCGCGGACACGGTCCATGGCGGCCGCGAGCACGGCCTCGTGCCCGGCCCCCCTGTCCACGCCGAACTCGTCCTTCACCAGGGCGGGTTCGAGGTACGGCAGGCCGTAGAAGGCCACGTCACCATGGGCGTCGGACAGCACCACCGGCGTGCCGCACGCCGAGGGATCGGTCCGCAGGTGGATGCCCGCGCGGTCGATGAGGCCCGCGCCCACGCCCAGCCGGCGGGCCGAGTCGTGGTTGCCGGAGATCATCACGGTGGGGACGCCGAGGTCGGCGAGGCGGTGCAGGGCGTCGTCGAACAGCTCGACCGCGGCGAGCGGCGGCACCGCGCGGTCGTACACGTCCCCCGACACGACGACCGCGTCCACGCCGCGCTCGCGCACGGTCGTGACGAGGTGGCCGATGAACTCCGCCTGGGCTCCGAGCATGTTCACCCGGTGAAACGCCCGGCCGAGATGCCAGTCGGAAGTGTGCAGCAATCTCACAAATCCACTCCGACCCGCATATCTCCCCCTACAACTCCCCTGGAACCAGCACGAACCGACACAAGCGCGCCGTCAGCATCCACCACGCTAACGCCTGTCGGCATCTGATCCACCACGAACCTCAGACCGTCACGCCCATCCGGCAGCAGATGAAGGGGAATGTCCTTGATGCGCCGATGTGCGACGTGGCCGGGCCGGCTGTGGGGTCAGGCGTCCCCGTACGCCTCCCCGCCCAGTGCGAACCCGGCCGTTCCCGCGGTCGTGTCCGCGAGCCATGCCCGGAAGGCCTCGACGTCGGCGTCCGGCAGGCCGATCTCGATCGTGACCGCCTCGCCGTAGCGCACGTCCCGTACCTGGCGGCCCGTCGCCCGCAGGTCGTTGTGGACCTTGCCGGCGCGCTGGTGGTCGACCGTCACCGTGGCCAGCCGGAAGCGGCGGCGGGTGAGGGTGCCGAGGGTGTCCAGGGCCTCGCCGACCGCTCCGCCGTAGGCCCGGATGAGCCCGCCCGCGCCGAGTTTGACGCCGCCGTAGTAGCGGGTGACGACGGCGACGACGTACCGCATGTCGCGGCGCAGCAGCATCTGCAGCATGGGGACACCCGCGGTACCGCCGGGTTCGCCGTCGTCGCTCGCCTTCTGGATCGCGGCGTCGGCGCCGATGACGTACGCGAAGCAGTTGTGCGTGGCGTCCGCGTGCCGCTTCCGGATGCCCGCGACGAAGTCCTGGGCCTCCTGCTCGGTGGCCGCCGGGGCGAGGGCGCACAGGAAGCGGGAGCGGTTGACCTCGGTCTCGTGCACGCCCGCCCGGGCCACTGTGCGGTACTCGTCCTGCATCGGGCCACCCTATGCGGGCTGGTCCGCCTCCCCGTCCTCGGCCGGCTCGCGGTCACTTCTTCCCGCCGCGCGCGACGATCACGTCCGTCAGCAGGGCCGTGCCCGAGGCGAGGTCCGACCAGACGGTTCCGCGCCAGGCGAGGACCGCGATCGCCGAGGTCGGGAACTTCAGGCGGACCTCGTCCAGCGCGTCGTCGAGGCCGTCCCCCGCGAGGTCGAGGACCAGTTCCTCCAGGCCGGGGTTGTGCCCTGCCAGCAGCAGCGTGTCGACCTGTGCGGGCGTCTCGTGCACGACGGCCAGCAGATCGGACACGTCCGCCGCGTACACCCGCCTCTCGAACCGCACCGGCGGCGGTGTGCCCCACTGCGCGGAGGCCAGCTCCCAGGTCTGCCGGGCGCGTACGGCGGTGGAGCACACGGCGAGGTCCGGCAACAGGTCCGCCTCGGCGAGGGCCCGGCCCGCGGCCGGTGCGTCCCGGCGGCCGCGCGGGGCGAGGGGGCGTTCGTGGTCGGGGACGCCCTCCGGCCAGGCGGACTTGGCGTGCCGCAGGACGAGCAGGTGACGCAGCGGGCCCGCTCCCGCCCGGGCGATCACGCCGCCGATCCCACGTCGCGGGTGAGCTCGAGACCCAGCAGCCGGTCGGCGTAGGCGTACGTCTCGAAGCGGGCGCCTTCCGGCAGGTCCGAGGTCTCCACCGACCCGAGGACCCGGAGCACCGCGCACACGTCCAGGTCGTCCTCCCAGGCGGTACGGAGCTCTCCGCGCACCTCCTCGGGAATCGCCCGCGACGGCTTGCGCGCCCAGTCGGCGACCGCGCGCCGCCACCGTGCGAGGGTCTCGCGGGCCTCACCCAGCGTGTCCGCGTCGAGCCGCACGGGCTCGCTCCGGTGCCGGGAGAGCAGCGCGAGGCGTACGTCGGCGGGGTCGGCGCCCTCCGGGATCGGGATCGCGGGGGATGCCTGGTCCACGGCGCCGACGGTGACGCGGACGCCGTCGGGGGCGGGCCCGTTCTCCGCCACCACGTGGATGACCTGGGCCTGCCCCGGCCCCGACGAGACCTCCGCCTCCCGGCTGTCCTCGAACGGCCGGATGCCGAGGGCCGCCGCGGCCGCCCGCAGTTCCGCCTGCTGCGGCTCCCCCGTCAGCAGCGCCCAGACGGGCGTGCCGCCGATTTCGAGGGCCCGGAACAGGACGTCGGCGACGAGCAGCACCCGCAGCGCGGTGGTGTCGTCGCCCGCCACATGGGCCTGGACACGGGTCAGACCCCGGCGGGCGGGGGCGGGGTCGACGGGCTCGCCGGTTCGGGCGTCGATGATGCGCAGCACGAAGTGAGCGTAGGCGGGCGGACAGCACCGCGCCACCGCCTGACCGAACACGCGTTCAGGTCAGTGTGCCCAGAAACCGCACATGGGGCCGCTCCTCGGGCCCCTGCCGGGTCACGGCGGACCGCACTCCGTACACCTCGGCGATGAGCCGCTCGGTCAGGACGTCGCCCGGGGTGCCGCTCGCCACGACCCGGCCGGTGTGCAGGACGACCACCCGGTCGCAGTACATCGCGGCGAGGTTGAGGTCGTGCAGGGCGACGACGGTGGTGACCGGGAGTGCGGTGACCAGGGACAGCAGGTCGAGCTGGTGGTGGATGTCGAGGTGGTTGGTGGGTTCGTCGAGGAGGAGTTCGCGGGGCTCCTGGGCGAGCGCGCGGGCGATCTGGACCCGCTGGCGCTCACCGCCCGACAGGGTGTGCCAGGGCTGGTCGGCGCGGTCGCCGAGCCCGGCACGGTCCAGGGCCGACCGCACGGCCCGCTCGTCGTGTGCGGCGGCGGGCGTCCAGGCGCGGCGATGCGGGACGCGGCCGAGTCGTACGACGTCCAGGACCGTCAACTCGACCTGGGTGTCGGCCTGTTGCTCGACCATGGCGAGGCGCCGGGCGACCTCGCGGCGGGGCAGGCCGGCCAGGGGCGTGCCGTCGAGCGTGACGACGCCGGCGCTCGGACCGAGCAGGCCGGCCAGCACGCGCAGCAGTGTGGACTTGCCGGAGCCGTTGGGGCCGAGGAGGCCGACGGTGGAGCCCTGGTGGGGCGCGAGGGTGACGCCGTCGAGGATGAGGCGACCGTCGGCTCGGCGGCTCACGCGGTCGGCGCGCAGGCCGCCCGTGGCTGTGGCGACGGGCACGTCGGATGCCGTGCGCACGGTCTCCTTCACCGCACTCTCCTCGTCCGGTACAGCACCGCCACGAAGGCCGGTACTCCGATCAGGGACGTCACCACACCCACCGGCACCTCCTGCGGGTCGAGGACCGTGCGGGCCAGCGTGTCGACCCACACCAGGAAGACCGCCCCGGCCAGCGCGGTGACCGGCAGCAGCCGGGCGTGGCCCGGGCCGACCAGGGCGCGGGCGGCGTGCGGCAGCACCAGGCCGACGAAGCCGATGGCGCCGGCCGAGCTGACCAGCGCGGCCGTGAGCAGGGCCGTGACGCACAGCAGCACCAGACGGGTGCGGGCCACCGACACCCCGAGGGCGGCCGCCGCGTCCTGCCCGAAGGCGAAGGCGTCGAGGGTGCGGGCGTACGACAGGCAGACCACCAGGGCCACGGCCAGGACGGCGAAGCACACCCACACGTCGGTCCAGCCCGCCCCGCCGAGCGAGCCGAGGAGCCAGAAGAGGACGCCCCGGGTGGTCTCGGCGTCGGCGGCGGTCATCACGATGAACGAGGTCAGAGCGGAGAAGAGCTGCATGGCGGCGACGCCGGCGAGGACGACCAGGTCGGTGCTGCCGCCGAGCGTGTGGCTGAGGAACAGCACGAGCGCGAAGGACACCAGGGCGCCCAGGAACGCGCCCGCCGGGACGGACACCGCGCCCCCGCCGACGCCCAGCACGACCACCAGCACGGCCCCGGTCGACGCGCCCGAGGACACCCCGAGGACGAAGGGGTCGGCGAGCGGGTTGCGCAGCAGCGACTGCATCACCGCCCCGCACACGGCGAGTCCGGCGCCGCACACGGCCGCGAGGAGCGTGCGCGGCAGCCTGAGCTGCCACACGATGCCGTCCCGGATCGGCGTCAACTCCGAGGTTCCGAGGCCCAGATGGGCCGCGACGACGGACCACACGTCGGCGACCCGGATATCGGCCGGGCCGATGGTGATGGCGACGGCGAGGGAGCAGCACAGCAGGACCGTCCCGGCCGCACCGAGCAGGACCGCCCGGGCGGTCACTTCACGAGCCCGAACTCGCGCAGGCCCGCCGCGACCTTCTCCACGCCCTCGATCGTGCGGATGGTCGGGTTCATGGCCTGCCCGCTGAGCAGGACGTACCGCTGGTGCCGGACAGCGGTCATGTTCCTGGTGACCGGGTTGGACTCCAGGAAGGCGATCTTCTTCCGGGCCGACTCGGCGGTCTGCGACTTGCGGGTCAGGTCGCCGATGACGAGGACGTCGGGGTCGCGGTCGGCGACCGTCTCCCAGTTGATCTGCGGCCATTCGTCGTGCGTGTCGTCGAAGACGTTCCTGGCACCCAGGGAGCGGGTGATGACACCGGGAGCGCCGCAGCAGCCCGCCATGTAGGGCGACTCGGAGTTGGCGAACCAGTACAGGAGGGTCACGTCGGAGGCGTCGATGCCGGCAGTCGCCTTGGTCATCCGCGTCTCGAGCTGCCCGACGAGCTTCTCGCCCCGCTCCCTCACCCCGAAGACGGCGGCCAGGTCGCGTATTTCGCCGTAGACGGCCTCGGCGGTCAGGGGCTCGGAGCGTGCGCCGTCCCCGTCGCCGGAGTTGTCCTTGCCGGCGCAGTCGGACGGGGAGACGTAGGTGGGCACGCCCAACCTCTCGAACTGCTCGCGCGAGGCCACTCCCCCCTTCCCCAGCGTGGAGACGAAGGAGGCGGCGACGAAGTCCGGCTCGGCGTCCAGGACACGCTCGAAGGAGGGGTTGTTGTCGGCGATCCGCTCCACGTTCGCGTTCGCCTTCTCCAGGCCGTTCATCACGGGGTCGGTCCAGGTCGCCGTGCCCGCCATGCGGTCGGCGAGCCCGAGGGAGAGCATGATCTCGGTGGTGCCCTGGTTGAGGGAGACGGCCCGCTCGGGCGGGGCCTCGACCCGCACCGTACGGCCGCAGTTGTCGAGGCTGACGGCGGCCTTGGCATCGGTGGTGGCGGCGTCGCCGCAGCCGGTCAGGAGCAGGGATCCGGCCGCGAGCAGGGCGGAGGGAAGGGCAAGACGTGCTGTCTGCACGGAGTGGTCCTCGATCGTCGAGGGCTCGAACGCGGAGCCCGGTCGTACGGTGCTCCCCCGCCGTACGTCACCGCGAGGGCCGCCAGCAGGTCTTCGGACTCGGGATCATCCGGTCGGGGCGCCTTCCCAGACGACATACGCGTCGTCCAGTGGCCGAGGCCCCGCCCGTCACCCTCACCGCTGCGCGTCAGTTCCGGATTCGCACCGGATTCCCTGACCCACGTGTCATGGGTTCGACTGGCCCCGGCAAGCTATCACGGAGGGGAATCACCGGTCGCGGCGCGCTGTTGTGCCGGAGGTCAGAGCGTTCACGAGCCCCAGGGAGACCCACGGTGTACGGCGACGAGGCAACGGTCCGCAAGATCCTCACCGGGCTCGGCGACACCTGGGCCGTGGTCGGCCTGTCGTCGAACCGGCAGCGCGCCGCGTACGGCGTGGCCGAGGTGCTCCAGCGCTACGGCAAGCGGGTCGTCCCGGTGCACCCCAAGGCGGAGACCGTCCACGGGGAGCGCGGGTACGCCTCGCTCGCGGACATCCCCTTCGACGTGGACGTCGTGGACGTGTTCGTGAACAGCGACCTCGCCGGGGCGGTCGCCGACGAGGCGGTGGCGAGGGGTGCGCAGGCGGTCTGGTTCCAGCTCGGGGTCGTCGACGAGGACGCGTACGACCGCACCCGGGCCGCGGGGCTGGAGATGGTGATGGACCGCTGCCCGGCGATCGAGATCCCCCGCCTGGGCTGACGGACGCTCTCGCCGCCGCCTGCCCGCGGCGTCCGTCCACGATCGGCGAATCGCTCCGGGACGCACCGACATAATGTTCGGGTGACCTCCACCCCTTCCGCCAACTCCGGTGCTCCGCAACGCTTTCCGGTCGTCGTCGTGGGCGCCGGGCCCGCCGGGCTCACCGTCGGCAACATCCTGCGGGCCGCCGGCGTCGACTGCCTGGTCCTGGAGACGGAGACGCGCGAGTTCATCGAGCAGCGGCCGCGGGCGGGCGTCATCGAGGAGTGGGCCGTGCGCGGGCTCCAGCAGCGCGGTCTCGCGGACACCCTGCTGCAGCGCGCGCAGCTCCACACCGAGTGCGAGTTCCGCTTCGGCGGTGAGCGCTTCCGCTTCTCGTACGTCGAGCTGACGGGGACTCACCACTTCGTCTATCCGCAGCCGTTGCTGGTGACGGACCTGGTGCGCGAGTACGCGGACGTGCGGGGCGGGCAGGTGCGGTTCGGTGTGCGGGACGTCCGGCTGCACGACCTGGACACCGACCATCCCTCGGTGTCCTACGTCCCGGCGGAGTCGGGCGAGCGGGAGGTCGTCGCGTGCGACTTCGTCGCGGGGTGCGACGGGGGGCGCGGGGTGACCAGTGGCGCCCTGCCCGAGCAGGCGCACGTCTCCCGGCACGACTACGGCATCGGCTGGCTGGCGCTGCTCGCCGAGGCTCCTCCGTCCAACGACTGTGTCGTCTTCGGCATCCACCCGAACGGCTTCGCCGGGCACATGGCCCGCAGCCCCGAGGTGACCCGGTACTACCTGGAGTGCCCGCCCGGCGACGACCCGGAGAACTGGTCGCACGAACGCGTCTGGTCCGAGCTCCAGGAGCGGCTCGCGGCCACGGGCCTCGGTCCGCTCACCGAGGGGCGGCTGATCGAGAAGCGCGTCCTGGACATGCACGGCTACGTCGTCGAACCCATGGTGTTCGGCCGGCTCTTCCTGGCCGGGGACGCCGCCCACCTGACCGCCCCCATCGCGGCGAAGGGCATGAACCTCGCCCTGCACGACGCCTTCCTCCTCGGCGACGCCCTTGCCGGGTACCTCACCAACGGCGAAGAGTCCGGCCTGGACGGCTATTCGGAGGCGTGCCTGCGACGGGTGTGGGACTACCAGGAGTTCTCGCAGTGGCTCTCCGAGGTCTACCACGGCACCTCGTCGGGCGACCCCTACCGCGCGGGCACCACCTTCGCCCGACTCCGCCGCCTGTTCACCTCGCCCGCCGCCGGGGCGGCCTTCGCCGAGCAGTACCTGGGCACGGCCACCGCGTACTGACCCGGCCGGGCCTGGTGCGTCAGTCGTGCGGCGGCCGGTCGGTCAGCCGGTGGTCCGCCACGTTCAGCGCCTCGTCCACCAGCCGGCGGAGATGGCCGTCGGGCAGGGAGTAGACCACCCGGCGGCCTTCCTTGCGGGTGTTCACCAGGCCGGCCAGCCGCAGCCTGGCCAGGTGCTGGCTGACGGCCGGCCGGGCCGCCCCGCACGCCTTGGTGAGCGTCGTGACGTCGGCCTCCCCCGCGGCCAGCGCGTGCAGCAGGGTGAGGCGGGTCCGGTCGCCGAGCAGGGCGAGCAGTTCGGCGGCGAGCGCGAACTGCTCCTCGCCCGGGGTGCGCGGGTGCGCATCGTTCGCAGGTGATAGGTGCATGCGTGCGCTCATACGCACATAATGGCGGTCGTGGGCGTCGCGCGTCCACTCCTTACGCCGGAAGGGGACTCACGTGAACGACCGACACCACCACGACCACGGGCACGACCGACACCACCAGGACCACGGCCACGGCCATCACCACGACGCCCCTCATCACCACCCGCCGTCCGGCCTGCGCCGCCGCCTCACCCACCTCCTCACCCCTCACTCCCACGAGACCGCCGACAAGCTCGACTCCGCCCTGGAGTCCTCTGCCCGCGGCATGCGGGCCCTGTGGATCTCGCTGGCGGTGCTGGGCGCGACGGCCCTGGCGCAGGCGTTCGTGGTGGCCGTCTCCGGGTCGGTCGCGCTGCTCGGCGACACGGTGCACAACACCGCGGACGCGCTGACCGCCGTACCGCTCGGGATCGCGTTCGTGCTCGGCCGGCGCGCGGCGACCCGCCGCTTCACCTACGGCTACGGCCGCGCCGAGGACCTTGCGGGCATCGTGATCGTGCTGACGATCGCCGCGTCGGCGGCCTTCGCGGGCTGGGTGGCGATGGACCGGCTGCTCGATCCGCGGCCCGTCGAGCACGTGCCGGCGGTCGCGGTGGCCGCGCTGGTCGGTTTCGCGGGCAACGAGTGGGTGGCCCGTTACCGGATCCGGGTCGGCCGTGACATCGGCTCGGCCGCGCTGGTCGCGGACGGTCTGCACGCCCGTACGGACGGATTCACGTCCCTGGCCGTGCTGTTGGGCGCGGGCGGCTCGGCCCTCGGGTGGCAACTGGCCGACCCCATAGTCGGCTTGGCGATCACCGCCGCCATCACCCTGGTACTCCGGGACGCGGCACGCGAGGTGTTCCGGCGGGTGATGGACGCCGTCGACCCGGCTCTGGTGGACCGCGCCGAGCAGGCCCTGCGGGAGGTCGAAGGGGTCCGGGAGGTGGGCGAGCTGCGGCTGCGCTGGATCGGGCACCGGCTGCGCGCCGAGGTCGCGGTCGTGGTGGACGGCGAGGCGACGGTACGCCAGGCGCACGGCATCGCCGTGGACGCCGAACACGCCCTGCTGCACGCCGTCCCGCGCCTCACCGCGGCCCTGGTGCACGCGGACCCGGCACCGGTGCCGGGCGAGGCGGACCCGCACCACGCCCTCGCCCACCACGGGTCGGCCTGAGCGTCAGGCGAGCCCCAGCCCTTCCAGCACCACCGCACCCGGCAGCTCCTCGAACGCCTTCCCCGGCACCAGCAGCTTGCCGCGCCGCCGTCCGCTGCCCACCAGGACGTACGGCAGGTCGACGACGGCGGAGTCCACCAGCACGGGCCAGCCCTCGGGCAGTCCGATCGGGGTGACGCCGCCGTACTCCATGCCGGTTCGACCCGTCGCCGTGTCCATCGAGGCGAAGGAGGCCTTGCGGGCGCCGAGCTGTCGGCGGACGACGCCGTTGACGTCGACCCGGGTGGTGGAGAGCACGACGCACGCGGCCAGGGTGCTCTCGCCGCCGCGCTTGCCCGCGACGACCACGCAGTTCGCCGACTGCTCCAGCAGTTCGCGCCCGTAGTGCTCCACGAAGACGGCGGTGTCGGCCCACTGCGGGTCGGTGTCGACGTAGACGATCTGCTCGGCGGGGACGCTGCCGCTCCAGCGGCGTACGGCGTCGGCGACCGGGCCGGTCAGCTCGTCGAGGCAGTCGGGGGCGGGAGTGGCGCGGTCGAAGTGACCGATGGGTGCGTCCATGACCGCACGCTAACAAAGCCGTACGGCCGTCTCAGTGCACGGGCGGGACGGAGACGGCCATCAGCATCCGCATCGGAACGTCGCCCTGATTGCCGTACGTGTGCGGGGTGTTGGCCTCGAAGGAGGCGGTCGCGCCCGCCGGGACGCGGTACTCCACGCCGTCCACGGTGAGCGTCAGTTCACCTTCGGTGACGTGGAGCAGTTCGGCGGTGCCGGCGGGGTGCGGGTCGGAGGAACTGTTCTCGCCCGGCATCAGCCGCCACTCCCACATCTCCAGCGGGCCGGGGGCCTCGGTGCCGGCGAGGAGGAGGTTGTAGCTGCCTGCGTCCGTGTGCCACAGCCGTACGGCCTGCTCGGGGGGGACGACCCGGACCTTCGGCCCCTGTTCGTAGTCGAGCAGGGTGGTGATGCTGATCCCCAGCGCGTCGCCGATCTTGACGACCGTGCCGAGGCTGGGGTTGGTGCGGGACTGCTCGATCTGGATGAGCATGCCGCGGCTGACTCCGGCCCGGGCGGCGAGCACGTCGAGGGTGAAGCCGCGCACCGCGCGCCAGTGCTTGACGTTGCGTGCCAGGGACTGGGTCAGCAGGTCGAGGTCCGACACATTCCGTCCAACGTCTAGTCACCGTCTTGGATGAGAGAGGGGAGAGAGTTCAGTTCTCTGAACTGCGGTGGGTGCACCCCATCGTTCACCGCACTGTACTGCGGGGCCACCCGTCGGTGGGGGCGGGAGCTTGTGGCGACGGGCTGAGTCAGTCCAGCTCGGCGAGCTTCGCCGCGGTCTCGTCGTCCAGGCCCGCCAGCCTGCGCAGCTGTTCCGGGGTGACTCCCTCGGGAATCGGCACCGGTGCGGGCGTCCGGAGCGGCGGCTGCCAGCCGTCGCCGGGAGTCCAGCGCCGCACGACCCGGGCGGGCGCCCCCGCCACGACGGCGTGGTCGGGCACCACACCGCGGACCACCGCTCCGGCGGCGACGACCACGTTCCGCCCGATCCGCGCGCCGGGCAGGATCACCGCCCCCGTCCCGATCCAGCAACCCGGCCCGATCTCCACCGGCTCCATCCGGGGCCACTGCCTGCCGATCGGCTCGTGCGGGTCGTCGTACGAGTGGTTGGTGGACGTGACGTACACGTACGGCCCGAAGTAGCAGTCGCTGCCGATGGTGACCGTCGTGTCGGCGATGACATGGCTGCCCCGGCCGAGGACGACTCCGTCGCCGATGCGCAGGATGGCGTCCGGGCCGAGGTCGAGGTCGGGCATCAGACCGGCGGTCAGGGTGACCTGTTCGCCGACGATGCAGTGCGACCCGAGGTGGATCCAGGGTTCGCCGAAGACCGTGCCGAGCGGGAAGGCCAGCCTGGTGCCCGTGCCCAGCGCGCCGAAGCGGAACCGTCCCGGGTGTTCGGCGGTGACGGAGCCGGTGCGCTGCACCCAGGCCCAGCCCGCGTGCACGGCCCGCTGCGCGAGGCCGCGCGGCCAGGATGAGAACGTGTTCTTGCGCTTCGACACGCGCTCACCGTACTCAGCGTGACGTGACCCGATGAGATCGAGGGGCTGTGATCTTCGCCCCACCCGGTGGCGTACGGTGCCGGTGTTGTCGGCGACGGGAGAGGGCGATGGGGCAGAAGGCGTTGATCACGGGCATCGGCGGCAGGGAACCGAACATCCACGAGGAGGCGTTCGTGGCGCCCACCGCCTCGGTGATCGGGGACGTGACGCTGGAGGCCGGGGCGAGTGTCTGGTACGGCGCGGTGCTGCGCGGCGACGTCGAGCGGATCTCCGTCGGAGCGCAGAGCAACATCCAGGACAACTGCACGCTCCACGCCGACCCCGGCTTCCCCGTCACGATCGGCGAGCGGGTGTCCGTCGGTCACAACGCCGTCGTCCATGGAGCGAGCGTCTGGAACGACTGCCTGATCGGCATGGGGGCGACGATCCTCAACGGCGCGGTGATCGGGGCAGGTTCCCTGGTCGCCGCGCAGGCGTTGGTGCCGCAGGGCATGCAGGTGCCCCCCGGCTCACTCGTCGCGGGCGTCCCCGCGAAGGTGAGGCGGGAGCTGACGGAGGAGGAGCGTCAGGGGGTCACGCTGAACGGGACGCTGTACGCGGACCTGGCGAAGGCGCACAGCGAAGTGCATCAGGACTGAGTGTCAGTCGGCGGCCGGGACGGGTACCGGCTCGGGCTCGGCCGCCTGCTTCTGAGCCGTCACGTTCTTCGCCTTGCGCTTCAGCACCAGCATCGACGTGAGCCCCACCAGCACCGCCGCCACCAGTCCCAGCCACGAGAACCGCTTCAGCCACGACTCGGCGACGATCCCGACGTAGTAGATGACGGCCGTCGTGCCGCCCGCCCACAGGATCCCGCCGAGCACGTTGGCGATCAGGAACTTCCAGTACGGCATCCGCAGCACACCCGCGAGCGGCCCGGCGAAGATCCGCAGCAGGGCGACGAAGCGGCCGAAGAAGACGGCCCACATGCCCCACTTCTCGAAGGACCGCTCGGCCGTGGCGATGTGTCCCTCGCTGAAGTGCCTGGGGAACTTCTTCCCGAGCCAGGCGAGCAGCGGGCGTCCGCCCTTGCGGCCGATGGCGTAGCCGATGGAGTCGCCGACGATGGCACCGACGGTGGCACACACCCCGAGGATCACCGGGTCGATGCCCGCGTGCTGCGAGGACAGCAATGCGGCCGACACCAGGATGATCTCGCCGGGCAGCGGGATGCCCAGGCTCTCCAGACCGATGACGATTCCCACGAGGGCGTAGACGGCGACCGCGGGCACCGTGTCGAGCCAGTCCTGGACGTGCAACGCCGGTTCCTCCGATTCGCGTCCCTGCATTCCCCGCGTGCCCCGCTGAACAGGCGCACGCCCGGGAAGCCTACCGGGTCACCGGGACGCCTCCGCGCCCCACAGGTCGCACTGGTGTTCCCGGCTCACGGTACGAGGACGGTGACCCCTTTGAGGGGGTGACCCCTTTGGCTGACTGACTAGGGCCTGTCCGGCGGATCAGGTCGCAGGACATCCGCGGCGCCTCGTCGACGCTGGTGAGCGGGGCCTGGTGCGTCGAGCTGCAAGGCGGAGGAGGGCGTCGACGCGATGGGGGTCCCCCCGCTCGAGCGAGGTCGAGAGTGCGGGAGTCGGCAACCGACGACAACGCCGCAGATCGGCGCGCCAGGCCCCGCGTCTGCGGCATGATCCGCCGGACAGGCCCTAGCCGAGGACCGTGTCGGCGGTGGTGGTGACGGTGGTGGTGACGGTGTCGGCGACCGAGCCCGCCGTGTCCCGTACGGCGCCCGGGATGGCCGCCACCTCCTCCACGGGTGCGGCCGGCTCGCGGTCGTCGCCGGAGGTGTGGGTGTCGACCTGGGCCATCCGCCTCTCGAAATGCGGCGGCGCGAGCGGCTGGTCGCCCTGTGGCTCCTCGGCTTCCTCGGGAGGTGCATCGGCGTCGGGCGTCGGAGCCGCGGCGGTCGGCGGTGAGCCCGGGGTCCCGGGGCCGCCGTCCCGCCTCTCGCCCCGCTCTTCCGCGCCGGCGGTGTCACCGCTCGCCGGTTCCAGCACCCACTGCTGTTCCGCCGATCCGTCCCGCTCGGCGACGACCAGCGCCTTCCCGGGGCCGGGCGCGACGAGCAGGCCTCCTCCCCGGCGCAGCAGCAGTTCGCCGCGGACGGTGAGGTCGTAGCAGACCTCACCGGCGTGCACCAGGCAGTCGGCCAGGACGACCGAGCCCTCGTCGGCGTCGGCGTCCAGGCAGAGGGTGGGAGCGAGGGCGCTGCGCAGCAGACCGTCGTCCTGGTACGACCACTGCTGGGACCCGGCTGTCGAACACGCCGTCAGGACGGTCCCGGCGCCGTTCTCGGTCCTGCCCCCGTGTACGTCGAGGCAGAGTCCGGCGACGACGTTGCGGAGCCTGCCGTGCCCGACCTCCACGCGGTTGCCCACGGACGCGGCGGACGGGGAACCGGCGGACGGTGCCTCGTCGGCGGCACCCGGGGAGACGGAGATGCCGCTGGCCGCGCCCCAGGTGGCGCGTGGTCCGGGAACACCGCCCTCGTCGGACCAGCCCTTGGCGACCAGCACGGTCACGAGCAGGGCGAAGGACGTCAGACCGGCGCCCACGAGCATGGCCTTCCGATGCCGGCGCGGCGCGGCGAGGCGCCCGGTCCGAGCAGGGCGGTGGCGTCCGCCGTGACCGGGACGCAGGACGGGAGCCGCTGTCGACGCGGTCCGGTCGTTCCCCCGGCCGGGCCGCGAGTCGAGATAGCGGCGGGCGCCCCAGCCGAGCACCGTCTCGGCGAGCAGGTCTTCCAGTCCGCCGTCGAAATGGCTGAGCTGCTCGGCCGCGTGCCGGCAGTACCGGCACGCCATCAGATGCTGTTGGACATCGGGCAGCAGGCCTCCGCCCCGGCGAATGGGGACGTCGAGGAGGCGGTTGTAGAAACGGCATTCCGTGGTGGGTGCCAGTTCCCGGTGGGCCCGTACGCAGCCCGTGCGGAATTGCTCGCGTGCCTGCTCCAGGGCGGCCGACGCCCTGGCCGTGTCCACTCCCAGCAGACCGGCCGGTACGGATATGGGCTCGGCCTCGACCTCCGTGTGCCACAGCAGGCATTGGGAGGCTCCCGGAAGAGCCTGGAATGCGCGCTCGGCGAGCTGTCGCCTTTCGGGGGTGACCGACCTCGCGGCGCGCAGACCACGGCCGCCGGTCGGTTTGCGGAGTTCCGGCAGTACGGCCGAAATGCCGTCGTCCGCGGCCCACTCCTTGACGGTCTCCCGAACGGCCCGCAGGAGCCGGGGCCGTACCGCACCGCCGCCCCGCGGTCCCAGTACGCGGTGGAACGCGGCGGCGGCCGCCATGGACGCGGAACCCTCCGAGGAGACCAGACAGATGGCCGCGTAGTCGTAGGTCGCCCGCCAGTGCCGGGCCATCAGGAGCGCGACGGCGTGGGCGTCCGTGCCGGCCGCGTCGAGCCAGGCCATGAGATCACGGTCGGATTCCCCGGGGCTGGATCCGGGCCGTGGCGGGTACGGGGGACGTGGGGGGTGGGGGGATTGCACTGGACCAATTCCTTCCAAGCCGCAGGACGGCATGCGAAATGCGCGTCCGTAGGAAAGCAGGTGCCTGATTGGTGCATACCTATGCCGCGTCAGGTGCGGGCGTTACGGGGCGTGATTATGAGCGGTCGATCAAGGGGGCGCTCACTTTCGCACAAACGACTCACAGGAAACAAGAAGTTCGAGTGACCCAGGTTCAAAAAGCGGCGACTTCAGAAAAGTTACCGGCGGTATCCGTACCCGCATTCGAAAAAACAGCGGAGTCGGCCCGTCAAGTTGTGTGCGACTAACGCCCGCTGGCACACGCAATCTCCAAGTTCCCGTCCCACCCCCACAGCGGGCTGCCACTTCGGCAGCGCCTTCGAGCCGGAGCAGGCGCCCGCCGCCCAGGGTGACGCGGTGCGGCTGGACGCGGTGCGCGCCCCGGTCCGCCCGGCCGTCATCCACCACATCCGCCAGCGCGAGATCCTCGGCCTCGGCCACGCGGTGCTCTGCGCCCGCCGCCACGTCGGCGAGCAGCCCTTCACCGTCCTGCTCGGCGACGATCCCATCGACCCGCGCGAGACCCTGCTCAGCCGACCGGTCCAGCTCTACGGCTGCGCGGCCGTGGAGCCGACCGGCGAGGGAGACGCCCGGGCGCGGCGGTGAGATCCAGCTGACCGACCCCCTCCAGGCTTCGCCGCGGGCGGCATCATGCACGGAGTCGTCTTCGACGGCCTGCGCCACGACGCCGGCGACAAGGCCGACCATCTGCGCACGATGGCCCGGCCGGCCTGCGACCGGCCCGACCTCGGGCCCGAGTTCACGGCCTGGCTCAAGGAGTTCGTCGCGGGGCTGGAGAGCTCAGCGGCGACCGGGCGCGAGCGGTCGCGGCCTGATCCAAGGCGGGAGGTCGCCGGTCGGGTCGTACTCGAGGGGTGCCGTCGCTCAGCCGTTGGGCCGCAGCGTCCAGATGACGGTCATCTCGGTGGTGACCGTTCCGTCCGCGCGCTGGATGGCGACGGTCACCGGGAACTCCGGGCGCTTGCCCTCGTCGAGTTCGGCCACGACGTCGGCGGCAGGGCGGCCGAGCGTGGCGGTGGCGGTGACGGGACCCAGGGCGATCTTCCTGAACGCGATCTCGGCGGTGACCGGAAGCGGCACGGCGCGGGAGAGCTGGTCCCCGAAGGCGGCCAGGACGATCGCACCGCTGGCCGACTCCCCCAGCGTGAACATCGCGCCGGCGTGCGGCCCGCCGACGTGGTTGCGGTACTCGCTCTGGTCCGGAAGGGCCAGGACGGCCTTCTCCGGAGTGGTCTCCAGGTACTCCAGGTTCAGCGTGCGAACCATCGGCACCGTGGCGGCGAGCAATTCGCCGATGGACATCTGATCTGCGTTCATGCCGACATGTTACCCGCGAGTAGCCCTGCGGGGCCAGAGCCGCGGAATGATCGCCGTATCGTTACGGCCCATGTGGCCAGGAGAGCAGCCGCCGGGAGGCGGGCAGAGTCCGCAGCAGCGCCCGGCCGAGGAAAACCCCTACCGGCAGTCCGGTTACCAGCAGGCGAATCCGTACGCCCCACAGCAGCCGCCCCCGTGGGAGGCGCCCACCGCGCCCGGCGGCGTACCTGTTCCCGGGCCGCCGGGCGACGGGCGTCGTACGAAGGTGATCGCGATCACCGTCGCGGCGGCCGTGGTCGTGGGCTCCGCCGTGACCGGGGCCGTCCTTCTGGGCAGCGGCGGCACGGACGACGAGGCCGGCCCCGGTCCGACGACTTCGGCGGCCTCGGTGTCGCCCTCCGTGTCGGGGAACCCTCGCGCCGCCGACGGCACGTCGCCCACCGTGGCCGGTTGGAAGACCGTGGTGAACCCTGACCTGGGTGTCGCGTTCGACGTGCCGTCGAACTGGGCGCTGCGGTCGACGGGTTGGGTCTCCTGGGTCTCGGAGGACGACGACCCGGAGGACAAGCCCCTCGTCGCGATGAAGGCTCCCGCCTTCCTCAAGGAGCAGTGGTGCGGGTCGGACGACGACAAGGACGGCAGGACGGACTACACGGCGCTGGCGAGCGTCGGCACCAGAAACAACAACGGGGCCAGGAGCACGGAGGCGGCGGCCCGCGCCGACTCCTCGGCCTGGGTCTACGGCGCCTACACCCAGCCGGACCGCGAGAAGGTCACGACCGGCCCGGCCACCTCCTTCACCACCGCCTCCGGCCTCACCGGCAGTACCGCCACGTCGACGTCCGTCGACGTCGCCAAGAAGGGCAAGTGCGACACCGACGGCAAGGCGACGACCTTCGCCTTCCAGGACGCGGACGGTGACTTCGCGTCCTGGTCGCTCGTCGGCGCCGCGGGCGTCGGGGACGAGGTGCCGGACGCCACGGTGGAGAAGATCATGAGGACCGTCCGGCTCTACACGTCCGGGGACGAGCGCTGATTGCTACGTCCCTGACAAGGACCGGTGACCAAAACGTGTCCCGGGCGGGGCTAGGGTGGCTGCCCATGTGGCCAGGACAGCAGCCGCCCGGGGGCGAGCAGAACCCGCAGCAGCAGAACAACCCGTACCAGCAGCCGGGGTACCAGCAGCCGAATCCGTATCAGCAGCCCGGGTTCCAGCAGCCCAGCCCCTATGCGCAGCAGCCGCAGTGGGGCGCTCCGGCGCCGGCGGGCGCGCCCGCACCGCCGCCGCCCGGCGGCGGTGGCGGCCGGACGAAGGTCGTCGCGATCGTGGCGGCGCTGGCCGTGGTCGTGGCCGCCGGTGTGACCGGATTCCTGGTCCTGGGCGGCGACAAGGACGACGAGGCGGACGGCGGCAAGGATGCGAAGCCGTCCGCGAGCACGTCCACCGAGCCGAGCGCGTCGGCCTCCGAGGAGAACCCGCGCGGCGGTGACGCCGAGCAGGCCACCATCGAGGGCTGGAAGATCGTCGTCAACCCCAAGTGGGGCACGGCCTTCGACGTGCCGGCGGACTGGGAGGTGCAGTCCCCGACGTCGGCCGTCGCCTTCGAGGAGGAGAACTCCGACGACCTCAAGCCGATCATCACGATGTCGGCGCCGGCGATCCTCAAGTCCAACTGGTGCGAGTCCGACGACGACAAGGACGGCCGCACCGACACCATGTCCCTGGCCGCGACCGGCACCAAGGGTGCCAACGGCGCCAAGAACACCGACGAGATCGCGATCAACACCCCGGCCTGGTGGGTCTTCGGCGGCTACACGCAGCCCGACAAGAAGAGCATCACGCTCGACAAGAAGGCCACGCCCTACACCACCACGTCCGGCATCAAGGGCAGTTACGCCTGGGCGTCGTCGAAGGACACACCCGCGACGGGCAAGTGCGTGACCGACGGCAAGGCGATCACCTTCGGCTTCAAGAACTCGGCCGGCGACTTCGTGTCGTGGAACTTCTACGGGGCCAAAGGCGTCAAGGAAGAGGTCTCCAAGGAGACCATCATGAAGATCCTCAGCACGGTACGGGTGCACGGGACTCCGACGGGCTGAGGACGGTCTCTCGGTCCTGGCCGGCCGGCCAGGACCGGCAGAGCGGGGCGGCTGCCGTGCCGGTGCGCCGGCAGCGGGTCAGCCGATGCCGAACGCCCCGTCGGGGGGCACGGGTGACGGTACGGCGTCCTCGTCCCGCACGGGCCGGGCGCCGCCGATGAACTTCCGCAGGGCGGGCCCGTGTTCGACGCGGGCCGGGAAGGCGTCGGAGGCGGTGCGGCGGGCCAGGGCCGGTGTGTCGATCGGATGGTGCGCGGCGACGAGCACCGCGTTGCCGAAGCGGCGCCCGCGCAGCACGGCCGGCTCGGCGATCAGCATCAGCTCCTCGAACACCTCGGCGAAGGTGGCGAGTTGGGAGCGGAGGAAGTCGAAGGGCGCGGCGTCGGCCAGGTTGGCCAGGTAGACGCCCTCGCCGCGCAGCACGCGAGCGGTCTCGCGGGCGTAGGTGACGGACGTCAGATGCGCGGGCACCCTGGAGCCGCCGAAGACGTCGGCGACGAGGACGTCGGCGGATTGCACGGGGGCCGATTCCAGCCAGGCGCGGGCATCGGCAGCGTGCAGCGCGATCCCCGCGCCCTCGGACAGCGGCAGATGCTCCCCGACGAGGTCCAGCAGGCCCCGGTCCGCCTCCACGACGTCCTGTCGCGAGCCGGGCCGGGTCGCCGCCAGGTACCGGGGCAGGGTGAGCGCGCCCCCGCCGAGGTGCAGCACGTCCAGCGGACGCCTCGCCTCCGCGACGATGTCCAGAACATGCCCGAGCCGCCGCGCGTACTCGAACTCCAGATGCTCCGGCTCGTCCAGATCGACGTACGACTGCGGCGCCCCGTCGACCGTCAGCAGCCAGGCCCGCTCCCGGTCGACGTCGGGCATCAGCTTGGCGGTCCCGTGATCGACGTCGCGGGTGACGGGTATGGGCTCGTTCACCTTCACATTGTGCCTGTGCCGCGGCGTTCCCCTCAGCGGCGTGGGGAACCGCGCGACCGGTCACAACGGCCCCGCGGTCCCCCACGCCCACCGGCCGCCCTCAGACGACGGCGGTCACGGTCCCGGCCCCGACGGTCCTGCCACCCTCGCGGATGGCGAATCCCAGCCCGGGCTCCAAAGGCACCTCACGCCCCAGTTCGACGGTCATCGTCACCGTCTCCCCGGGCCGCGCGACAGCGGCCTCCCCCAGATCCACGTCCCCGACCACGTCCGCGGTCCGGATGTAGAACTGCGGCCGGTATCCGGTGGAGACCGGTGTCGTACGCCCGCCGTCGCGGCCGGACAGCAGATACACCTGTGCCGTGAACCGCCGCCGGGCCGGCACGCTGCCGGGCGCGGCCACCACATGCCCACGCCGCACCGCGTCGCGCGGCACGCCACGCAACAGCATCGCGACGTTGTCCCCGGCCTGGGCCTCCTCCATGGGCTTGCCGAACGTCTCCAAGCCGGTCACCACGCTCTCCACGCCCGCGCCGAGCACCTCGACCCGGTCCCCCAGGCGGAGCGTCCCCCGCTCGACCGCGCCCGTGACGACCGTGCCCCGGCCGGTGATGGTGAGCACGTTCTCCACCGGCATCAGGAACGGCGCGTCCAGGTAGCGCTCGGGCATCGGCACGTACGTGTCCACCGCGTCGAGCAGCGCCTCGACGGACGCGGTCCAGCGCGGGTCCCCTTCGAGGGCCTTGAGCCCGGAGACCCGTACGACGGGTACCGAGTCACCGCCGTAGCCGTGCGCGGTGAGCAGGTCGCGGACCTCCAGTTCGACGAGGTCGGCCAGCTCCTCGTCGGCCATGTCGGCCTTGTTCAGCGCCACGATCACGTGGTCCACGCCCACCTGCCGGGCGAGCAGCACGTGCTCGGCGGTCTGCGGCATGATCCCGTCCAGCGCGGACACCACGAGGATGGCCCCGTCGAGCTGCGCGGCCCCGGTGACCATGTTCTTGACGTAGTCGGCGTGGCCGGGCATGTCCACGTGCGCGTAGTGCCGGGTGTCGGTCTCGTACTCGACGTGCGCGATGTTGATGGTGATGCCCCGAGCCGCCTCCTCCGGCGCGCGGTCGATGCGGTCGAAGGGCACGAACGTGCCGGAGCCGCGCTCGGCCAGCACCTTGGTGATGGCAGCGGTCAGGGTGGTCTTGCCGTGGTCGACGTGGCCCATCGTGCCGATGTTCAGATGCGGTTTGGTGCGCACGTATGCCGTCTTGGGCATGGCGATACCTCGAAGCTTGTTCGTGGAAAATCCGGGGGACCCCGAGGACTCGCCGACCCTCCCCCTGCGGGGTCCGCCGGACGATCCGGGGAGGGTCAGCTTCGGGCGCCGTCGACGGCGGTCAGGAAGGTGAGAGCGGCAGCCTTCGGGGCATCCGCGACCGCGGATGCTGCGAGGAGGAAGGCGAGCCGGTACATGACGCAGATCATGGCCGACGCGTTGTCCCACGTCGAATGGTTTTCCGCGGTGCCGAACCGCACAACGGACGGCATCCATACGGCGATCACACATATATGTCGGTTAGTGTCACCGAATGCTCGATGCCACCAACCGCTCTGGGGGCACCGCCACGGCCACTCCCCGGGCCGCCGCCACGGAGTTCGCCGTCGCCGTCCCCACTGCGGAGCTCGCCGGACCCGCTCCGGCGGGTCTCGCCGCGCGCTGCTCGAGAGTGCTGTTCTCTCCGTGGTCGCGCCTGTCCCTGCTCGTCGCCCTCCTCGCGGGGGCCGCGGCGTCCGTGCTGCTCTTCGAACCGCAGCGGCTGCTGGCGGACGGCTGGCCGCCGCAGCTCGGCGGAGCCGCGGCCGCGCTGGTGTTCGCGGCGGCGTACGGCCTGTGCACGGTCGCCTTCGTGCCCCGCCCGCTGCTGAACCTGGGGGCCGGCGCGCTCTTCGGCTCCCAACTGGGCGTCGGCTCGGCCATCGCGGGCACGGTGCTCGGTGCCGGGCTCGCCTTCGGTCTCGGCCGGGTGCTGGGGCAGGACGCTCTGCGCCCGCTGCTGCGCGGGAGGTGGCTGAAGGCCGCGGACGGGCAGCTCAGCCGGCACGGCTTCCGTTCGATGCTGGCGGCTCGGCTGTTCCCCGGCGTGCCGTTCTGGGCCGCGAACTACTGCGCCGCCGTCTCCCGCATGGGCTACGTCCCCTTCCTCGTGGCGACGGCGCTCGGTTCCATCCCGAACACCGCCGCGTACGTCGTCGCGGGTTCCCGGGCCTCGGCGCCGACCTCGCCGGCCTTCCTGATCGCGATGGCCTGCATCGCGCTGCCGGCTCTGGTGGGTGCGCTGGTGGCCTGGCGCAAGCGCCACCAACTGCGCGCAGTCCGGTAGCACTCCGGGCAGGTCCACTTGGCCGCCCGCCGCAGCCTCGGCCCGGGCAGGGCGAGCTGGGGCGCGAGTCCTTCGAAGCGGTGCTCCCGTGGGTTCAGGCGCCCGCGAGACTCGGCGGCGGCACCGGCTGGGCCTCCGCCGTCCTCACCGAGGCGGTTACACGGACTCCAGGACCATCGCGTTGGCGAGTCCGCCCGCCTCGCACATCGTCTGCAGGGCGTAGCGGGCACCGCGCTCGCGCATCGCGTGCACGAGGGTGGTCGTCAGCCGGGTGCCGCTCGCGCCGAGCGGGTGGCCGAGGGCGATCGCGCCGCCGTGCACGTTGACCTTGGCGAGGTCGGCGCCGGTCTCCTGCTGCCAGGCCAGGACCACACTGGAGAACGCCTCGTTGACCTCGAACAGGTCGATGTCGTCGAGGGACAGGCCCGCCCTGCGCAGCACCTTCTCCGTCGCCGGGATGACGCCGGTGAGCATGAGGACCGGGTCGGATCCGGTGACGGCGAAGCTGTGCAGCCGGGCCAGGGGGCGCAGTCCCAGGCGGGCCGCGGTCTCGCCGGACGTGATGAGCACGGCGGACGCCCCGTCGTTGATCGGGCTGGCGTTGCCCGCCGTGACGTTCCACTCGATCTGCGGGAAGCGCTCGGCGAAGCCGGGGTCGACGTAGGCGGGTTGCAGACCGGCCAGGATCTCGGCCGTGCTGCCCGGCCGTACGCACTCGTCACGGGTGAGGCCCTCCAGGGGCGCGACCTCCGCGTCGAACAGTCCCGCGTCCCATGCCGCGGCGGCCTTGTGGTGCGAGGAGAGGGCGAAGGCGTCCATCTGCTCGCGGGTGATCGACCACTTGGCGGCGATGAGCTCGGCGCTGATGCCCTGCGGGACCAGGCCCTCCCCGTAGCGTTCGGCGACTCCGGGGCCGAAGGGGTCCTTGCCGGCCGGCACGTTCGACCACATCGGCACCCGGCTCATGGACTCGACCCCGCAGGCGACGACGAGGTCGTACGCGCCGGAGATGACGCCCTGGGCGGCGAAGTGCACGGCCTGCTGGGAGGAGCCGCACTGGCGGTCCACGGTGGTCGCGGGGACGGTCTCCGGGAAGCCCGCCGACAGGACGGCGTAGCGGGTGGTGTTCATGGCCTGCTCGCCGACCTGGTCGACGGTGCCGCCGATGACGTCGTCGATCAGCGCGGGGTCGACGCCGGAGCGCTCGACGAGGGTGCGCAGGGTGTGGGCGAGGAGTTCGACGGGGTGGACGTGCGCGAGGGCGCCGTTCGGCTTGCCCTTGCCCACGGGAGTGCGTACGGCTTCGACGATCACTGCGTCGCGCATGGTGAGGCCTCCGGGATGACTGCCAGGACCACCGGCGACTACCGGTGAGTAGGAAATCCGAACTCACCATAGCCCCGCAGGTTGGAAATTCAAACCCTCCCCTAGACTGAACACCATGGCCGCCACCAAGGACCCGCGCCCCTGCTCCATCGCCGACACCCTCGCCCTCGTCGGCGAGAAGTACTCCCTGCTCGTCCTGCGCGAGGTGTGCCTCGGCAACAACCGCTTCGACCAGCTGGTACGCAACATCGGCGCCCCCCGCGACATCCTCGCCACCCGGCTGCGCCGGCTCGTGGACGCCGGAATCCTGACGAAGGAGGCCTACAGCGAACGGCCACAGCGCTTCGCGTACCGGCCGACACAGGCCGGACTCGAACTGGAGCCGGTCCTCATGACCCTGATGGCGTGGGGCGACCGCCACCTGCGCAAGGACCACGACCGCCCGATGCTGGTCCAGCACTCCTGCGGCAGCGAACTCGCCCCGGTCGTCACCTGCCGGGCCTGCGGCGACCCGGTCCGCCACGAGGACCTGACGGCCCGCCCTCAGGCCGACGGGTGGACGGTGGCCGGCCCCACGGCCGCCTAGGGCCTGTCCGGCGGATCAGGTCGCAGGACATCCGCGGCGCCTCGTCGACGCAGGTGAGCGGGGCCCGGTGCGTCGATCTGCAAGGCGGAGGAGGGCGTCGACGCGATGGGGGTGCCCCCGCTCGAGCGAAGTCGAGAGTGGGGGAGTCGGCAACCGACGACAACGCCGCAGATCGGCGGGCCAGGCCCCGCGTCTGCGGCATGATCCGCCGGACAGCCCCTAGTAGTCCGCACTGCCAGTACCAAACCCCTGTGCCAACGCCGTCACTTCAGGACGCTACGCTGCCCCTCGACACTTCCGATCACCGCACCCGGCGGTTCGGTGCGCCCGTCGCTCCTCACCACGATCAGCGCTTGGACTCCGTAACTTCATGTCTTGGTTTGAATCCCTCATCCTCGGACTCGTCCAGGGGCTGACCGAGTTCCTTCCCGTCTCCTCCAGCGCGCACCTGCGCCTGACGGCGGCCTTCTCGGGCTGGGAGGACCCGGGCGCGGCCTTCACCGCGATCACCCAGATCGGGACCGAGGCCGCCGTCCTGATCTACTTCCGCAAGGACATCGGGCGGATCATCTCGGCCTGGACCCGTTCGCTCACCAACAAGGAGATGCGCGGCGACCACGACGCGAAGATGGGCTGGCTGGTCATCGTCGGCTCGATCCCGATCGGCGTGCTCGGCGTGACGCTCAAGGACCAGATCGAGGGGCCGTTCCGTGATCTGCGGATCACCGCGACGATGCTGATCGTGGTCGGCGTGATCATCGGCTTCGCCGACCGGCTGGCGGCTCGCGACGAGAGCGGCGGACGGCACCGCGCGCCCAAGCAGCGCAAGTCCCTTGAGGACCTGAGCGTCAAGGACGGCCTGATCTACGGACTCTGCCAGGCCTGCGCCCTCATCCCGGGCGTCTCCCGTTCCGGCGCCACCATCAGCGGCGGCCTCTTCATGGGCTACCAGCGCGAGGCCGCGGCCCGGTACTCCTTCCTCCTCGCCATCCCCGCGGTGCTCGCCTCCGGCCTGTTCGAACTCAAGGACGCGATGGAGAACGACCACGTCTCCTGGGGGCCGACGATCTTCGCGACGGTGATCGCGTTCGCGGTCGGATATGCCGTGATCGCGTGGTTCATGAAGTTCATCTCCACCAAGAGCTTCATGCCGTTCGTGTACTACCGCATCGCCCTCGGCATCCTGATCGTCGTCCTCGTCACGATGGGCGTGCTCAGCCCGCACGCGGCGGAGTCGGCGGGCTGACTATCAGTCACCCGTGACCAAAGGCATAGGAGTTGCGTAGCCGTCCGGTAGCGCGCTGTCAGTGCTTGCGCCTAGGCTTGTGGCATGTCCCCCGAATCCATGGCTCCTGCTTCCGTGCGGTCCGCCGCCGAGGTGAACGAGCAGATCCGCGCACTGTGGCTGCGCGCGGGCGGCACCCTCTCGACCCAGGAGCGCGCGGAGTACGAGCTGTTGGTCGTCGAGTGGGCGGCCGCGATCCGCGGCGCCGTCGTCGAGGCGGCCTGAACACCCGCGCCCCGCTGGGAGGTAGACGGCACTCAGCCGCCCGACAGCCGCGGGCGGCCTGCCTGCCGGTCGCTACGCCGTGGCGACGTCGCCCGTGGGCGGCTCGCCGGTCCCCGGCTCCTGCGGCACGTCGCTGAGCTGCTCGCGCACATAGTTCCAGACCACCGCGATCAGCGCGGCGACCGGTACGGCGAGCAGACTGCCCACGATGCCGGACAGACTGCCGCCCAGTGTCACCGCCAGGAGGATCACGGCTGCGTGGAGGCCGAGCCCCCGGCTTTGGATCATCGGCTGGAACACGTTGCCCTCGAGTTGCTGCACCACGACGATGATGGCCAGCACGATCAGCGCGTCCGTCAGACCGTTCGAGACCAGCGCGATGAGGACCGCGACGAAACCGGCGAACAGGGCGCCCACGATCGGCACGAAGGCGGAGACGAAAGTCAGCACCGCCAGCGGCAGCACCAGCGGCACGCCCACGATCCACAGGCCGAGACCGATCAGGACGGCGTCGAGCAGGCCGACGGCCGCCTGAGAACGCACGAACGAGCCCAGGGTGTCCCAACTGCGTGCGGCCACGGTCGGGATGTCGGTGGCGAGCCGGCCGGGCAGCTGACGGGCGAGCCACGGCAGGAACCGCGGCCCGTCCTTGAGGAAGAAGAACATGAGGAAGAGCGCGAGGACGGCGGTGACCACGCCGTTGACCACGGTGCTCACTCCCGTGACGACCGTGGACACCATGTTGCCGAGGCCGTCCTGAGCGCGGGCGACCGCGGTGTCGATGGCCTTGGTGACCTGGGCGTCACCTATGTTCAACGGCGGCCCGGCTGCCCAGTCGCGCAGCTTCTGCACACCCTCGACCACGCCGTCGGTCAGCTCCCCGGACTGGGACGCCACGGGTACCGCGATCAGCGCCACCACACCGAGGGCGACCAGGAGGAACAGCACGGTCACCACCGCCGCGGCCAGAGCGGCGGGCCACCCGAGACGCCGCAGGGACCGAGCCACGGGCCAGGTCAGTGTGGTGAGGAGCAGGCCGATTATGAGCGGCCAGACCACGGACCACATCCGGCCCAACATCCACAGGGTCACCGCGAGCATCACGAGCACCAGCAGCAGATCGACGGAAATACGCGCGGATGTGCGGAGCGCGGCGCGGGTTCTCGGGGAACTCAACGAGGCAGACATGGGGGTCACTCTATTGGCGATCAAGTAACAACCGAATATCTCCGCGCCCCCCTTGGCGGCGCCCACGCCATGCCCAACACTGAGCCGATGACGCAGCGTGTGGAGCTCGCGACCGTGATGGACCGACTGGCCGTCGACGAATTGATCACCGACTACGCGACGGCGGTGGACGACGGCGACTGGGAGGCGTACCGAGGGCTGTTCACTCCCGACGGGCGGGCGGACTACCGCTCGGCCGGCGGCATCGAGGGGGACGCCGGGAAGGTCGCCGCCTGGCTCGAGGAGAGCATGCGGCTGTTCGCGATGCGGCAGCATCTGATCGTCAACCGCCGGGTCCGCTTCGACCTCCTGGAGCAGGACACCGGTGACACGGCCCATGTCCGGGCCGACTACGTCAATCCGATGCGGCTGGCCGACACCGACGGCGGCCCGGCCGCCCCCGACTTCGTGTGCGGCGGCCGGTACGTCTTCGGGCTGCTGCGTACGTACGACGGCTGGCGGCTGAGCGAGGTGCTCGTCCAGGAGAAGTGGCGCCGCCGGCCGGACCCGCACCCGGCCCCCGTGATCGACTGAGCCGACGACGTCCTCTGTCCCAGGGGCGTCCGCGGCACGCACACTGGAGACACCCACGGGGTAGGAGGTGCCGTATGAAGTCGTTCGGCCACTGGCTCACCTCCCCGTGGCGGCGCTCGACCGTCGCCGCGGCGGCGGGCGCCCTGCCTGTACTCGCCTTTCCCGCCCCGTCACTGTGGTGGTGTGCGTACGTCGCCCTCGTCCCCTGGATCGTGCTGATCCGCTCGGCGCCGACCGGGAAACGGGCGGCGTACGACGGCTGGTGGGGCGGGTTCGGGTTCATGCTGGCGATGCACCACTGGCTGCTGCCGAGCCTGCACGTGTTCACGTTCGTCCTCGCGGCGCTGCTGGGCGCCTTGTGGGGCCCGTGGGCCTGGCTGGTGCGCCGCTGTCTCGCCGGAGCGCCCTCCCGTGCCCGGACCGGGGCCGCCCTGCTCGTCCTGCCGTCGGGCTGGCTGGCGGTCGAACTCGTGCGTTCCTGGCAGGGGCTCGGCGGCCCCTGGGGCGTGCTCGGGGCGGGCCAGTGGCAGGTGGAACCGGCGCTGCGGCTCGCCTCGGTGGGCGGGGTGTGGCTGCTCAGCTTCCTTGTCGTGGCCGTCAACGTGGCGGTCGCCGTGCTGGTCACGGTCCGTGAGTCCCGGATGCCGGCCGTCGCCGGGCTGGTCGCCACGGCGGCGGCCGCCTCGGCGGCCTGGGTGTGGTCGCCGCGCCCCGATACCGAGGGGCGGACCAGGATCGCGGTCGTCCAGCCGGGGGTCGTCGAAGGCCCCGACAGGCGCTTCGCCCGGGAGGAACAGCTCACCCGCGAGCTGGTCGGACAGGACGTCGACCTGATCGTCTGGGGTGAGAGCAGTGTCGGCTACGACCTCGGGGGCCGGCCCGACCTCGCGAGGAGGATCGCCGCGCTGTCACGCGCCACCGACGCCGACATACTGGTCAACGTGGACGCCCGGCGCTCCGACAAGCCCGGCATCTACAAGAGTTCGATCCTGGTCGGGCCCGACGGCCTCACCGGCGACCGCTACGACAAGATGCGGCTCGTCCCCTTCGGCGAGTACGTCCCGGCCCGCTCACTGCTCGGCTGGGCGACCTCCGTCGGCAAGGCGGCGGGCGAGAACCGCAGGCAGGGTTCCGGGCAGGTGGTGATGGACGCCGGGAACGGGCTCAGGATCGGTCCGATGGTGTGCTTCGAGACCGCCTTCCCGGACATGACCCGACATCTCACCGAGGACGGCGCCGACGTCCTGGTCGGCCAGTCCTCCACGTCGACGTTCCAGCACAGCTGGGCCCCCGAACAGCACGCCTCACTGGCCGCCCTGCGCGCCGCGGAGACCGGCCGCCCGATGGTCCACGCGACGCTGACGGGCGTGTCGGCGGTCTACGGCCCGAGCGGGCAGCGCATCGGACCGTGGCTCGGCACCAGCGCGAGCACGAGCGCGGTGTACGAGGTGCCGTTGGCCGACGGCGTCACGCCGTACGTCCGCTTCGGCGACTGGCCGGTGCGGGCGGCCCTGTTGATCCTCGGGGCGTGGGGCGTCACCGAGGGCGTACGGACGCTGCGGGTCAGGCGGCCTGCTCCTGAACCGCCCGTACCACCTGCTCGCACAGTTCGTGAGTCGCCAGCGCGTCCCTGGCGCTGAGCACCTTGCCCGCGCGCACGGCGTCGAGGAAGGCACCCACCACCTGCTCGATGCCGCGCTGCCGGGCCACCGGCACCCAGTCGCCGCGCCGCCGCACGGTCGGCTGGCCCTTGTGGTCGATCACCTCGGCGAGGTTGACCACCTGACGCTTGGTGTCCTGCCCGGACACCTCGAGGATCTCCTCGGCCGAGCCGCTGAGCCGGTTCATCACGCCGAGGGCGGTGAAGCCGTCCCCGGCCAGTTGCAGCACGACATGTTGCAGCAGGCCGTCCTCCACGCGGGCGCGCACGGTCACGTCGTCCACAGGGCCGGGGACGAGGAAGCGCAGGGTGTCCACGACGTGGATGAAGTCGTCGAGGATCATCGTGCGGGGCTCCTCGGGAAGCCCGATCCGGTTCTTCTGCATCAGGATCAGCTCGCGCGGGTGATCGGCGCACTGGGCGTACCCGGGGGCGTAGCGCCGGTTGAAGCCGACGGCCAGGCTCACGTTCCGCTGTTCGGCGAGCTCAACCAGCCGTGCGGAATGGGCGAGTTCGTACGCCAGCGGCTTGTCGACGTACGTCGGTACGCCCGCCTCGAGGAGCCGCGTCACGATCTCGGGGTGCACGGTGGTCGGCGCGTGCACGAAGGCGGCGTCGAGGTCCTGGCCGAGGAGGGAGTCCAGGTCGCTGTGGCGCCGCTCCTCGGGGAGGTGAAGGCCGTCGGCGACCCGGGCGAGCGTCGCCGGGGTGCGGGTCTGCACGTGCAGCTCGACCCCGGGGAGGCCGCCGAGCACCGGCAGATACGCCTTCCGCGCGATGTCACCGAGTCCGATGCAGCCGACCTTCACGGGCTCTCCTTCAGCGGTGGTTGCCTGCCGGGGTCATGCCGGAAGCATACGGCGGCCGTGGCGGCCCCCGGTCGGCGAAGGCGTGGAAAACCCGTGGTGGGGGCGGGCACGGTGGGCGACGATGCGTTCATGACGACGCAGCGCAGCGAACCCGCCCAGAACGCCGACGAACGCACCATGCTGGAGGGCTGGCTGGAGTACCACCGGCAGACCTTGGCGTGGAAGTGCGAGGGTCTGACCGACGCCCAGCTCAGGACCGCCTCGGCGGAGCCGTCCGAGCTGTCCCTGATGGGTCTGGTGCGGCACATGGCGGAGGTGGAGCGGGGCTGGTTCCGCAAGGTGCTGATGGGCGACGATCCGGGGCCGATCTACTCCACCGAGGAGGACCGGGACGGCGAGTTCCATCTCACCGAGGCGGACAGCTGGGAGGAGGCGTACGGCACCTGGCAGGCCGAGATCGAGATCGCCCGGCGCAATTCCACGGGGTTCGGCCTGGACGACCTCTCACGCGGCAAGAGCCGGTTCACCCATGAGCCGTTCAACCTGCGCTGGATCTACACGCACATGATCGAGGAGTACGCCCGCCACAACGGCCACGCCGACCTGATCCGCGAGCGCATCGACGGCGCGACGGGATACTGAGGCAGGCCGACGTCAGCCGCCGCGGACCCGCCCCCTCCGTACGGGGCCGGAGATCACCCGTGCGGGGCATCCTCCGCTTGTCCGCTGTCCAAAGGCCGTTCGACCCAGCAGAGTTGCGCGGGTGCATCGAACGACAACCACCGCAACGCTCCTGGTCACCGTGGCTGTCTCGGCCCTCTCCGGCTGTGCGACGGTCCAGCACTCACCCGTGTCAGGCCCGTCGCCGGCCCCCTCTCAGCCGTCGGCACCCCGGCCGGAGGAGCGGTCGGAGCCGCAGATCGTGCAGGCGCCGGCCCGCGAGGCCCTCGAAATGATCGGCCCGTCCCGCCGCCCGGACCCGACACCACCGGCGTCGCACCGCGCCGCCCCGGCGGCCCCGCCACGGGCCGAGGAACCGCCTGTGCGCTCCCGCCCGGCGCGTCCGAAACCCCGCCACCCCGAGGCCGGACACCCCGCGAAGCCGCACGTGGAGATCCCCGACGTGGCCAGGTCGGTCCCGAAGGACGCGAAGGACGTCTGCGCGCTCGGCAGGCAGTACGGGGGCTGGCAGGCGGGCAGCCCGGAGTCGATGATCTGCGACCAGACCTACGGGCGGTGAGCAGGAGGTGGACGCAGGGGCGGGGTGGCAGGGAGCGGACGACCATCGGTGCGAGGTCGCCGCGCGGCGGCCCGCACGCTCACCAGCGCGAAGCGCCCCCTTCGCCGATCCGCAGCTCCAGCCGGTTGATCGCTCCCCGTACCCCGTACCCGTACCCGTCGTCGCCCAGCGCACCGGACGCCTCCCGCGCCCGGCGCAGATGGGTGCGGGCGGCCTCCGTGCGGCCGAGCTTCACATAGTCGGCGGCCAGGTTCAGATGCAGGGACGGGTACAGCGCCCGCACGGCGAGCGCTCCCTCGTGCTCGCGGAGCCGGTCGTCCGTCAGCTCCTCCGCGGCCGTCAGTGCTCTCAGGTCCCAGGCGAGCTCGTCGAACGGGTCGTCCTGGGTGTCGGCCATGTAGTGGGCCAGCGTGCAGCGGTGCAGGGGATCGCCGTCGTCACCGATCTCCGCCCACAGGCCCAGGAACCGCTCCCGGGCCTCCTCACGGTCACCGGCGTGATGCAGCATCACGGCTTGCCCGATCCGCGTCATCACGGCATCCACGGCCGCCTGCCCCTGTCGCTCCGCCACCGCGTCCTCCGCACCCTCGCCGACTGTCCCCGCCGACGCTAACCGCCGCCACCGGCAATCCCGGTCAGGCGGCACCGGGCCGGTTCGGCGGGGAACCGGCCCGGCGACGGTCAGCCCAGGTTCGGGATGGTCCAGTCGACGGGCTGGTGCCCCTGTCGGGCGACCGCCTCGTTGATCTGCGTGAACGGGCGGGAGCCGAAGAACTTCTTGGCCGACAGTGGGGAGGGGTGAGCGCCCTTGACCACCGCGTGCCGGGTCTCGTCGATCAGGGGGAGCTTCTTCTGCGCGTAGTTGCCCCACAGCACGAAGACCGCCGGGTCGGGCCGCTCGGCCACCGCGCGGATCACCGCGTCGGTGAACTTCTCCCAGCCCCTGCCCTTGTGCGAGTTGGCCTCGCCGCCCCGGACCGTGAGCACCGCGTTGAGGAGCAGCACGCCCTGGCGGGCCCACGGCATCAGATAGCCGTTGTCCGGGATTTCCAGCCCGAGCTCCGCCTTCATCTCCTTGTAGATGTTGCGCAGCGAGGGCGGTGTCTTCACGCCGGGACGGACCGAGAAGCACAGGCCGTGGCCCTGGCCCTCGCCGTGGTACGGGTCCTGACCGAGGACGAGGACCTTGACCTGCTCGAACGGCGTGGCGTCCAGCGCGGCGAAGACCTCCTCGCGCGGAGGGTGGACGGGACCCCTCGCTCGCTCCTCCTCGACGAACTCCGTCAGCTCCTTGAAGTAGGGCTGCTGCAGTTCGTCGCCCAGGACCCCGCGCCAGGACTCGGGCAGCATGGCGGTGTCGGTCACGTCAACTTCCTTACGGTGTGCGGTCACTGGGACGTGCGGTCACGTCCAGGCCACAGAACCTACAGGCGGGCACTGACAACCGGCTCCGCGGACCGCGCCGACGGCCCCTACCAGCTCGTCTTCCAGTACAGCTCCCACATGACCATCATCGTCGCCGGGTCGATGACCTTCTCGAGCCCCGCGATCTCGTCGTTCGCGGCCACGTACTGCTTGCCCTGCCACAGGGGCAGCAGCCGCGCGTCGTCCACGAGGATCTGCTGGGCTTCCTTGATCTGCTTGGCCACGGCCCCGCGGTCGCTCTCCGCGCGTGACTCCGGCAGCAGCTTGCCGGTGATCTCGGGTGCTTCGTACGGGGTGCCGAGCGCGTTCTGCTTGCCCACGAAGGGCGCGATGAAGTTGTCGGCGTCGTTGAAGTCGGGGAACCAGCCGCGCCCGAACACCGGGTACTCGCCCTTCTGGTATCCCTCCACGTAGCTCTTCCAGGGGCGGCTCTTGAGGGTGACCGTGAACAGGTCGGAGGCCTCGAGCTGCCGCTTCAGCTCCTCGAAGGCGGGCTTGGTCGTCGAGCCGTAGCGGTCGCTCGTGTACCAGAGCGTCAGCGGGACGCGCTCGGTGATGCCCGCTTCCGTGAGGATCTTCTCGGCCTTGCGCACGCTGGGGGCACCGAAGTCGTCGAAGAAGCCCGTGGTGTGACCCACCAGCCCTCTGGGGATCATGGAGTACAGCGGCTCGACGGTGTCCTTGTAGATGTTGTGCGCGAGCGCCGGGCGGTCGATGACCTGGGCGACCGCCTTGCGGACCGCGGGCTTGGCGGCCCACGGGTCGCTGGGGTTGAAGACCAGGTAACTGATCTCGGTGGTGGGGTTCTCGATGAGCTGGAGCCCCTCCGCCTTCTGGTTGACCTGGAGGTTCACGGTGTCCGAGGCACCGAGACCGCGATAGATGACCGCGATCTCCTTGTCCTTGAGGGCCTTGACCATCTCGTCCGACTGCTGGAAGTAGCGGATGGTCACGGCGCTGTTCTTGCGGTCCGCCAGGCCCTTGTAGTTGTCGTTGCGGACGAGCTCGGCCTTCTCGCCCTCCTCGAAGGAAGCCAGACTGTAGGGCCCCGAGCCACTGATGTCGCCGTCCTCGCGGAGCGCGTCCGCGGGGTACTCCTCGGGATCCACGATCGACATGGCGGGCGTGGTCAGCACCAGGGGGAAGGTGGCGTCGGGCTGGCTGAGATGGAAGACGACCTCGCGGTCACCCTTCACCTGCACCCGGGAGAGAGTTCCCAGGAGACCGGCGGGGCCGCCATTGACGTTGATCTTCTTGATCCGGTCGAACGAGTGCTTGACCGCCCTGGCGTCCAGCGCGTGCCCGTCGGAGAACTTCAGGTCCTTGCGCAGCGTGCAGCTGTACACGGTGCTCGAACCGTCCGTGAAGCCACAGCTCTCGGCGGCGTCGGGTTCGGGCTCGACCGTACCGGGGGAATAGTTCAGGAGGGTTTGGTACACATTGCGGAACAGCTCCCAGGAGTTGTCCCAGGAAGCCGCGGGGTCCAGCGTGGCCGGAGAACTGGTGGTTCCCACGACGACCGGCGCCTCGTCTCCGGAGGCGTCCGAGGAGAACACACCACATCCGGCCACCAGGGATATGGACGCGATGGCCGCGAGCGGCGGCAGGTATCGGTTCCGGATGAACACGCGCTTGCTCCTCGAAAGGCCGTACCAAGGGTCGGCAGACCATACCGCAGCGCTCCGCCCTCTGAACCTCCCCGGCGATCGCTCTCTTGATCGATTTCGCGATGACGACGTTGTCATCGGCCTGTGCGACCCCGGTACGTCGGCACGGGCGCCGTTTCGAGGAGCGCCCGTGCCGAAACTCACGTGGGTCAGCCCACGCCGGCGTTCAGGAAGATGCCGCCGTCGACGACGAGCGTCTGGCCGGTGATCCAGTCGGACTGCTCCGAGGTGAGGAAGGCCGTGGCGCCGCCGATGTCGGAGGGCACGCCGAGCCGGGCCAGCGGGTACCCCGCGGCGGCCTCCTCCTCCCGGCCCTCGTACAGGGCCTTCGCGAACTGGGTCTTCACGACGGCCGGGGCGATCGCGTTGACCCGCACCCTGGGCGCGTACTCGTGCGCCAGCTGGAGGGTCAGGTTGATCATGGCGGCCTTGCTGATGCCGTAGGCACCGATGAAGGGCGAGGCGGAGACGCCCGCGACGGAGGCGATGTTGACGATCGCGCCGCCGTGGTCCTTCTGCCAGGCGTGCCAGGTCTTCTGCGCGAACCCGAGCGCGGAGACCACGTTGGTCTCGAAGACCTTGCGGGCGACGTCCAGGTCGAGGTCGGCGATCGGCCCGAACACCGGGTTGGTGCCGGCGTTGTTGACCAGGTAGTCGACGCGGCCGAAGGCCTCCATCGTGCGCTCGACGGCGACGGCCTGGTGGGCCACGTCGTGGGCCTTGCCCGCGACGCCGATGACCCGGTCGGCGCCGAGCTGCTCGACGGCCTCCTTGAGGGCCTCCTCGTTGCGCCCGGTGATGCACACGCGGTCGCCGCGCGCGACGAGAGCCTCGGCGATGCCGTAACCGATGCCGCGGCTGGCGCCGGTGACCAGGGCGACCTTGCCCGAGAGTTCCACAGTCGTCATGTCCCTGTTCCTCAGCCCTAGTTGAGCGGTCCGCCGGCGACGTACAGCACCTGGCCGGAGACGAATCCGGCGGCGTCGCCCGTGAAGAAGGCGATCGCGTTGGCGATGTCGTCCGGGTTGCCCACGCGCTGGACCGGGATCTGGGTGGCGGCCGCGGCCTTGAACTCCTCGAAGCCCATGCCGACCCGCTCGGCGGTGGCGGCGGTCATGTCGGTGGCGATGAAGCCGGGCGCCACGGCGTTGGCGGTGACGCCGAACTTGCCGAGCTCGAACGCGAGCGTCTTGGTGAAGCCCTGCAGACCGGCCTTGGCGGCGGAGTAGTTGACCTGGCCGCGGTTGCCGAGCGCCGAGGACGAGGACAGGTTGACGACGCGGCCGAACTTGGCGTCCACCATGTACTTCTGGACGGCTCGGGTCATCAGGAACGAGCCCCGCAGGTGCACGTTCAGGACCGTGTCCCAGTCGGACACGCTCATCTTGAACAGCAGGTTGTCGCGGAGCACGCCCGCGTTGTTGACGAGGATCGTCGGGGCGCCGAGCTCCGCGACGACGCGCGCGACGGCCGCCTCGACCTGGGCCTCGTCGGAGACGTCCGCGCCGACCGCGATCGCCTTGCCGCCCGCCGCGGTGATCTTCTCCACGGTGTCCTTGCAGGCTGTCTCGTCAAGGTCGATCACGGCGACCGCGCGACCCTCGGCGGCCAGTCGTACGGCGGTGGCGGCGCCGATGCCGCGCGCTCCGCCGGTGACCACGGCGACCCGCTGCTCAGTGGTGGACATTGCTGGTTCTCCTCGCCCTCGAGAAGGACGCCCATATGGTGAGCGACCGCTTAGTACCTTCAGCAGACGTGACGCTAGAAGCCCTGGCACCCGGTGTCAACGTCACACGAGCCCGGTGTGATCCATTACCTGCGGGGGCCTGCCCCGCAGGCCGCGCCCGCACGTCATCGTCCCGCACCGGTGTCCGTCGGCGGCACCCGATCGGCCCACCGCTGCGCGCCCCTGCACCATCTGGCCCATAGCGTCGAAGCGCGGGCCACTCGTGGCCGGAAAGGAGGCGCTCGATGCGCCGTCGTACCGGTGCCGCCGGCACGCTGATCGCGATCATCGCGATACTGCCGTTGGCCGACATCGCTCACGCCCAGGATCTGGACTGCGCCGACTTCACCTACCGGGAGGAGGCGCAGGCCGTGTTCGACTCGGACCCCACGGATCCGAACCGGCTCGACGAGGACCAGGGTCCGGACGACGGCATCGCCTGCGAGGCACTGCCCCGGCGCGGCGCCCCCGTCATCTCCTCGACCGCCGCTCCCGTCGCTCCGACGACTGTCACTCCGACAACTCCGGCGGCCGTCACTCCCAGGACTCCGGCGGCCGTCACCCCGACGCAGGGGGTGCGCGGCGGGCTGGGCGGGGCGTCGGACTCCGGACCGAGCGGCTGGACCACCGGAATCGGCCTGGCCCTGGCCGCGGGCGGCGTCGTCGCCCTCGGCCATGTGGTGAGGCGACGTCGGACCTGACGGCCGGCACGCGGCGGCGCCGCCTCCCTCAGCGCACCAGCAGGCCGAGCAGCCGGTCGGTCTCCGCGGCCGGGTCGGTGGTCAGTCCGGTGTGCACGGGCCCCGGCTGGACGACCGTCGAGCGGGGCGCGATCAGCCAGCGAAAGCGCCGCCCGGCGTCGTCGCGAGCGGCCTGACCCGCCGCTTCACCGCCCGTGCTGACACCCTCGGCGGCACGCAGGGCGGCCCTTACGCCGGCCACGTCCGCCTCCGGGTCCAGGGCGAGGAGCCGCGCCTCGTCGAGGTGGGTGCGCACGCCCACGTACGACTTGGCCCGGCAGTAGACCAGCACCCCGGCGTTGATGCACTCGCCTCGTTCGATGCGGGGGACGACGCGCAGCAGCGCGTACTCGAAGACGTCCCGCTCGTTGCGGTCGCTCCCCCTGATGATGTGGCGCTCGCTCACTTGCTTCCCTCGATGCCCTGGATGCGGTCGTGGACGACGGCGGCGCGCGCGGCCAGCGGACGCGCGTAGGCCCGGCGGAGGTCGTCCGGTGTGTCGAAACCGGGCTCGTCCGACAGCCACACGTCCGGGATCTTCGCGGTGACCTCGGCCAGAAGCTCCGCGGTGACCAGCGGCGCGAGCGCGGCGGCGGCCGCGGCGACGTCCGGCGCGAAGGACGCGAGCACGTGCTCGGAGGCGTCGTACGGGCGGGCCGCCGAGGCCTCGGCGCCGGGCCAGTTGTGGTGCCAGATCATGGTCGCGCCGTGGTCGATGAGCCACAGGTCGCCCTGCCACACCAGCAGGTTGGGGTTGCGCCAGGAGCGGTCGACGTTGTTCACCAGCGCGTCGAACCAGACGATCCGCCCGGCCTCCTCCGGGCTCACCTCGAAGGCGAGCGGGTCGAAGCCGAGGGCTCCGGAGAGGAAGTCCATGCCGAGGTTGGTGCCGCCGCTGGATTTGAGCAGTTCCTGCACCTCCGGGTCGGGTTCGCCGAGCCCCAGCACCGGGTCGAGGCCGATCGTCACGAGGCGCGGCACCCGGAAGCCGAGCCGCCGGGCGAGTTCGCCGCACACGACCTCGGCGACCAGCGTCTTGCGGCCCTGCCCGGCACCGGTGAACTTCATGACGTACGTTCCGCGGTCGTCGGCCTCGACGAGCCCCGGCAGCGAGCCGCCTTCACGCAGGGGCGTGATGTAGCGGGTCGCGGTGACCTCTCTCAGCATGTTCCCAGGCCACCTGTCTCTTCAGCCTTACGATTTCCGCCGGCAGGAAGATCTCCCCGTCTCCCGAGCAGTCCGTCGAGGACGGTGCGCCCCGTACTCCCGGCCTCCCGCATGAAGTGAGCATAGTAACCGAGGGTGATCGCCGGTGAGGTCCGGCGGATCATGCCGGAGACCGGATGATCCGCCGGACAGTTTTTCAGGAGCCGTCCGCGCGGACCGCGTAGACGTAGCGCTTGTTGGTGTATTCGCTGGCGTTCCAGATCACGGACTCGCTGTACGACCAGCCGGACGCCCCGCTGCTGTGGTAGCTGAGGTCCTCGCAGCCGACGGCCAGGTCGCAGACGGTGCTCGCGGTGGAGCCGCCGGAGGTGAAGGTACGCAGAGCGCCCTTGCCGGAGGGGCCGTTGCTCGCCGAGAGGTAGTGCTTGCTGTTGCGGGAGACGACGCCCTGGATCTTCTGCTGGCTGACGGTGACGGCTTCCGTCGCGGTGAGGGAGGCCGGGTGCCGGTCGGTGTAGTCGAGGTTCCAGCGGACCACCTTGGGTGTGGTGGTGCCCGAGCCCGTGCCGTTGAAGTTGCCGTCCGTGTAGTCGACGGTGCCGGAGAGCGAGTACTCGCTGACCACCAGGCTGTCGGGGCTGCTGGCGCGGTCGAGCCCGATCGCCGTATAGCGCAGGTACGTTCCTGCATTGTCGTAGGCGTGACTCTGCGGCAGGACGTACTGGTAGCCGTAGCCGTAGTACTGCCCGTCGGTGTGCAGTCCGCACACGTCCTTCTCCGCGGTGGCGACCTGGAAGAGGCTGCGCAGGTCGAACACTCGGAGCCCCTTGTAGGTGTCGACGACATAGAGCAGGTCGCCGTACCACATGATGCCGCCGGCGTGCTTGCGGATGGGATTGAAGGAGTACGCACCCGTGCTGGTCTTGACGGGTTCGACCAGCAGCACATGCCGGTACGTCGGTGCGGACGCGCTGCTGTAGTCGACGAAGGTCACTCGCAGGCCCTTGTCGAGCGGGTACTCGTCGACGCCGTCGGCGTCCGGATCGGTCTCGAAGAACCAGGAGACGAGGACGACCTTGTTGCTTCCACCCTCCGGGTAGAGGCCGTTGCCATAGGCGTCGGCGCTGGTGGTGACGCCCTGGGGTATCCAGTAGTCCACCACCTGGTCGTCGGTGTCCCAGGCGAAGCCGGTCTGGAAGGCCGTAGCGGTACTGGGCGCGCTGGTGAGGGCTCTGGCGCTGCGGTTGGTGTCGGCTATGACGGTGGTCGCGCCGACCTTGGTGAGGCTGTTCGCCAGGCCGGCCGCCAGATCGGCGAACTGGCCATGGCTGTTGGAGGACCGGCTGGTGAGGCTGAACTGGCCGGCGTTGATGGTGGCCGCGTGGGCGGTGGTGGGGGCGAGCACCCTGCCGGCCACACCGATGAACGGTGCGGTGGCCATGCCCTTGATGATCGATCTGCGCGTCATGGTCATGACCGGCAAAAGTAGAGGGATTCGAACACTCAGCACAACTACAGGTGTTCGGTTACCGGTCATCTGGGCGATGCCATAAACCACGGTCGGCGGCCGCCCGGTTGACGGGCAGCGGAGACGGCCTGCGCCGGCCCGGACAGGAAACCGACAGGACCGGACAGCGAACCGATAGCTCCGCTTTACCCACGGCCCATCGTGAGCAGGTCAAGATTTCGACGTTGTCTGAACAGGCGATCTGTGCCGACCGTATCTGTCGGCACATCGCGCAACCTCCCGAAGGGAATCGCACCATGACCAGCGCATCGTTCAAGCCCACCTCGGGGCCGGGCCGTCGTACCGTCGTGGCGGCGGCCGGAGCGGCTGGGCTCGCCGTCGCGCTGACCGCGTGCGGCGGCTCGGACGACGACTCGTCGAGCTCGTCCGCCCCCGCCGACTCGTCCGGCAGCAGCCCCACCGGGGACGGCTCGGCCGGCAACGCCGGGGGCGGCACGGCGCTCGCGGCGACCGCCGACATCCCCGAGGGCGGCGGGAAGGTCTTCGCCGACCAGAAGGTGGTGGTGGTGCAGCCGACGGCCGGCGAGTTCAAGGCGTTCTCGGCCACCTGCACCCATCAAGGCTGCGCGGTGAAGAGCGTCGCCGACGGCGTCATCAACTGCCCCTGTCACAACAGCAACTTCTCGATCACCGACGGCAGCGTGAAGAGCGGTCCGGCGAAGAAGCCGCTGCCGGAGATGCAGATAACCGTGAGCGGGGATTCGATCACCCTCGCGTGACCGTCAGCGCCGGACCGTACGGCGCTGCCGGCTGACGCAGGCCAGCACCTCGTCCGTGGTCGCGACCGTGGCGACCAATGCGAGGGTGTTGCGGATCATCGCGGGGGTGTAGTCGGAGGGCACCCCCGCGATGGCGTCCGTGGGCACGACGGCGGTGTAGCCGCGGTTCACGGCGTCGAAGACGGCGTTGGGGATCGCCACGTTGGCCGACACCCCGGTCACGATCAGCGTGCGGCAGCCCAGGTTGCGCAGCAGGGCGTCGACCTCGGTTCCCTGGATCGGCGACAGCCCGTGCAGCCGTCGTACGACGAGGTCCTCCTCGGCGGCCTCGATGGGCACGGCCAGGCGCACCGCGGTGGTGCCGGACAGCTGCTGGACGGGCAGCCGTTCGGCGGCGCGGAAGAGGCGGGCGTTGCGGCTGGCGCCGCGGCCGTCAGGGCGGCGTTCGGCGACCGCGTGGATCACCTGGACGCCGCCCCGGTGCGCGGCGGCGACGAGACGGGCGACGTTGGCGAGGGCACCCGACGAGCGTGCCTCCTCGGCGAGTTCGGGCAGGGCGCTGTCGGGTCCGACGACGCCCTGCTGGCACTCGACGGTGAGGAGGACGGTGGTCGCGGGGGCGAGGAGCTCACTGAGCTGTTCGTACGACGGCATGGCTTTCCCCTGGTCGCCGACGGGCTGTGGGCCGGGTGAGATTAACCACCATTGCGCGGGGACGGAAGACGACCCATGCTTTTTCTGACGTGATGTCAGAGGATCTCCTCTGACACGACGTGAGAGAAAGAGGGGGCCGCATGACCGTCACTCAGCGCCGAGGCCGCAAGATCATGATGACACCCGGCGAGCTGGACGAGTTCCTCACCAGCCAGCGCACCTGCCGGGTCGCCACCGTGTCCGCGACCGGCGCCCCGCACGTGAGCACGCTCTGGTTCGCCTGGGACGGCACGTCGATGTGGCTCTACTCGGTGGTGCGCAGCAAGCGGTGGACCGATCTGCGGCGCGATCAGCGGGTCGCGATCGTCGTGGACACGGGCGAGGAGTACGACGAACTGCGCGGCGTCGAGCTGTCCGGCACCGTGGACTTCGTGGGCGAGGCACCGCGCACCGGGGAGCTGTGCGCCGAACTCGACCTGCCCGAGACCCTGTTCGCCCGCAAGAACTTCCGACTCGACGAAATGCCGCACGACGGACGGCACGCGTGGATCCGGCTGACCCCGGAGAAGGTCGTTTCCTGGGACTTTCGCAAGCTCGGGTCGGCCTGACTCAACCGAGCTTCTCGGCCGCCGACTTGAGCGCCTCGACCGCCGCCCGGATCGACGGGCGGCGGTCGGCGTCCGCACGCCAGACGACGTACACATGCCGGCGCACCCGCTGCTTCAGCGGGACGGTGACGACCTCAGCGGGCATCGGGTGGCGCCCCAGCAGGGGGGCGATGCACACCCCCAATCCCGCGGCGACCAGTCCGAGTTGGGTGTGCGTCTCGGCTGCGCGGTGGCCGACGATCGGCTCGATGCCCTTGGAGCGCAGCGTGAACATCAGCCACTCGTGACAGAACTCGCCCTCGCCCCAGGTGATCCACTCGTCCTCGGCGAACTCGCCGAGGTCCACCTCGTCACGGTCCGCGAGACGGTGTCCGGCCGGCAGCGCCACGTCGGCGGGGTCGTCCAGGATGTGCGCCTTGACCAGGCCGTCGGGCAGCGGCATCGGCTTGTTGTACCAGTCGAGGACGACCGCGAGGTCGAGGTCGCCGCGGATCACCCCGGCGATGCCGCTCTCGGGTTCGAGCTCGGAGGAGCGGATCCGCAGGGCCGGGTGCTGGGCGCGCAGGGCGGCGAGCGCGGTGGGGAACAGGCCGCGCGCGGCCGTCGGGAACGCCGACAGCCTGAGCTCGCCGACGACCTGCCCGCGCTGGGCCTCCAGGTCGGACTGGGCGAGCTCGACCTGCGACAGGATGCGTGCCGCGTGCTCGGCGAGCAGCCGGCCCGCGTCCGTGAGCCGCACGCCCCGCCCGTTCTTGGCGAGGAGCTGCTGGCCGACCTCCCGCTCCAGCTTGGACATCTGCTGGGAAACGGCCGACGTGGTGATATGCAGTCCCTCGGCGGCGCCGCTCACCGAGCCGTGCCGGGCGAGGGCGTCGAGGGTGCGTAGGCGCTCCAGGTTCAACATGTAAGCAATACTACGAGATATCCCGTGAGAAATCTCGATTGTGCTACGAGGTTGTCGGCGCCATCGTTGTCCCCATGACCACCGTCACCGCCACCCGCACAGAGGTCCGGACCGCCTCCCGCCTCCGCCCCGCCCTCGACTGGCGCCTGCGCTTCGGCGTCCTCGCGCTGATCTGGGGTTTCAGCTTCCTGCTCATCAAGGTGGGTACCGAGGGCTACGCCCCCTTCCAGGTCACGCTCGGGCGCCTGGTCTTCGGCACGGCGGTGCTCGCCGCCGCGATGGCCGTACGGCGGGAACGGCTCCCGCGCGGAGCGCGCACCTGGGCGCATCTGACGGTCGCCGCGCTCTTCCTGAACGCGCTGCCGTTCTCGCTCTTCGCCTACTCCGAGCTGACGATCCCCTCCACGCTCGCGGGCATCTGCAACGCGACCTCGCCGCTGTGGGGCATGGCCCTGTCCCTGGTCGCCCTCTCCGAGGACCGGCCGACCCGGGTCCGTGTCGCCGGTCTCGGCCTCGGCTTCCTCGGCGTCCTGACGGTCCTCGGCGCCTGGCAGGGCTTCCACGGGCTGGACGCCACGGGCACGGCGATGGCCCTGTTGGCCTCGCTCAGCTATCCGATCGGCTGGATCTACGTCCGTCGCACCCTGGCCGGCTCCAGCCACTCGAACCTGTCGATGACCGGGGCCCAGTTGCTGCTGGCCACGCTGCAACTGGCAATCGTCACCCCGATGTTCACGAACCTTCCGAGCCACATCGCGATCACTCCCCTGCTGGCGATCGCGGCTCTGGGCGTCCTCGGCACGGGGCTCGCGGTCCTCCTCCAGTACGGCCTGGTCGCCGAGGTCGGTCCGACGACGGCCCAGATGGTCACCTACTTCATCCCGGTCATCGCCACGGCCGCCGGCGTCGCGATCCTCGGCGAATCGCTGAGCTGGTCGACACCGGTCGGCGCGGCGATCGTCCTGGCGGGGGCCGCACTGACGCAGGCAAGGCCGAAGGGACACGACCGCCACGCCGGTTCAGAGCCCGGGGCTGGGGCCGGGGCCGCGACCGAGTCCGCGCCTAGGTCTGCGCCCGGGGCCGGGGCCGGGGGCGGGTCCGTGCCCGCGCCCGGGTCCGGGACCACGACCGGGTCCAGGTCCGGGACCACGACCGGGTTCGGGACCACGACCGGGTCCAGGTCCGGGACCACGACCGGGTCCAGGTCCGGGACCACGACCGGGTTCGGGACCACGACCGGGTCCAGGTCCGGGACCACGACCGGGTCCAGGTCCGGGACCACGACCGGGTTCGGGACCACGACCGGGTTCGGGACCACGACCGGGTCCAGGTCCGGGACCGGGTCCAGGTCCGGGACCGCGACCGGGTCCAGGTCCGGCTCCGGCGCCGGGTCCGAGTCCGGGTCCAAGTCCGCGACCGGGTCCGCGCAAGGGTCCAGGCCCGGGTCCCCTACCGAGTCCGAACCCCCGGTCGCCCCCGAGTCCGTCCCCGGCGCCCCCGCCGACAGCCAGGACGGCCAGGACGGCCAGGACGGCCAGGACGGTCAGGACGGTCAGGACAGCCCCGCGCAGTCCCTCACCGAGGCCAGCTCCTAGACGTAACCGCGAACCGGGGCCGGCCTGACGGCGGAGGCGACCGCGTCCGCCAACGGGCCGGTCTCATGCTCGGCGAGTGTCGCGACGGTGATCCGGATTCCCGGCGGTGCGCTCATCCGGAAGCGGGCGCCGGGCGCGACGGCCCAGCCGGAGTGCAGCAGCCGGGCGACGGCTCCGGTCTCGTCGGGCACGGGGATCCACACGTTCAGACCGGAGCGCCCGTGGGCCTCGACACCGCGGGCCGCGAGCGCGTCGATCAGCAGTTCCCGGCGCGCCCGGTACGCGGCCGCCACGGTCGGCGTGTCCAGCGCGCCCTCGGCCCACAGCCGCCTCACGGCCTCCTGCGTGATCCGGCTGACCCAGCCGGGCCCGAGCCGCTGTCGTCCGCGCACCCGGTCGACGGTGACGGCGTCCCCGGTGAACACGCCGAGCCGCAGATCGGGGCCGTACGCCTTGGCGGCCGAGCGCACGAAGGCCCAACTGCGGGTGACTTCCGCGAGGGGATGCAGGGGTAGGTCGACGATGCCGTGGCCGTGGTCGTCCTCGATCAGCAGGGTCTCCGGGTGCGCCCGGAGCACGGACCGCAGGGCACGCGCGCGCGTGGCGCTCACCGCCGCCCCCGTCGGGTTCTGCGCCCGGTCGGTGACGATCAGGGCGCGCGCCCCGGACTCCAGAGCCCGCCGCACGTCGTCCGGGAGCGGCCCCTCGTCGTCCACCCGCACGGGGGCGGTGCGCAGCCCGAGTGCCGGGACGAGGTCGAGCAGACCACCCCATCCCGGATCCTCCACCGCGACGACGTCCCCCGGCTTGAGGTGGACGGCGAGGATCCGCTCGATGGCGTCCAGCGACCCCGACACGGCGGCGAGGGGCCCGTCCGGCACGCCGTCGGCGTCCAGTCCGGCCCGTGCGAGCCGCGCCAACTCCGGCTCGACGGGATCGTCTCCGTACATGACCGGCTGCCGGTCGCTCTGCTCGGCGGCCGCCGCGAACGCCTGCGCGAGGGAGGGCAGCAGCGCGGGATCCGGGTTGCCGTTCGACACGTCCCGCACGCCCTCGGGCACGTCCACGCGGATGTGCTCGCGCCCGGTCGTGGCCGGCTTGGGCCGCACCCTGCTGCCCCGGCGCCCGGCGGTCTCGATGACCGCGCGCTCGCGCAGAGTGCGGTACGCGGCCGCGACGGTGTTGGGGTTCACGCCCAGTTCGGTAGCCAACTCCCGCATGGGAGGCAGGAGTTGGCCCGGGGACAGCTCACCGGCACCCACCGCCTGCTCGATGCTCGCCGAAATCTCTGCTGCGCGCCGGCCTGTGATCCGGTAATCTCCTAGCACAAAGCTAATTATGCACTAGTGCAATGGAGAGCGCAATGCAGGGGACCCAGCAGACGACGACGCAGCCCGCCGCCTACGCCCCGACCGACCGCACCGTCCCCACCCGCGCCGCGCACAAGGCTTCCTACGACAGGGAGTTGGTGCACGCGATACTCGACGAGGCCTACGTCTGCCACCTGGGTTTCGTCCGTGACGGGACCCCGGTCGTGCTGCCCACGCTGTACGGACGGGTCGGCGAGCGGCTGTACGTCCACGGCTCGACGGGGTCGCGCCCGTTGCGGATGACCGGACAGGCCGACCCCGGGCTCCCGGTGTGTCTGACGGTCACGCACGTCGACGCGCTGATCCTGGCCCGCTCCGCCTTCCATCACTCGATCAACTACCGGTCGGTCGTCGTACACGGCATCGCCCATGACGTGACGGACCCCGAGGAGAAGCGGCTGGCCCTGGACGCGCTGGTCGACCACGTCGTACCGGGCCGGTCCCGGGACTCGCGGCCGGCCAACAAGAAGGAGTTCGCCGCCACCGCCGTGATCCGCCTCGACCTCGACGAGGTCTCCGCCAAGCTCCGCACCGGCGGTGTCAACGACGAGCCCGAGGACCTCGCCCTCCCGCACTGGGCCGGAGTCGTCCCGCTGCGCAAGGGCTACGAGACTCCTCTCGACGACGCCGGCCTGGCCCCCGGCACCGCGATCCCCGACTACCTCCGGGCCCTCTGATGCTGATCCACCCTTGGGACGCGCCCCGTGACGATGCCGAATGGCAGGGCTGGCTGGCCGTCCACGACTTCGGACAGCTCGCCGTCAACGGTCTTCCGGGCGAGCCGCCGTACGTCCAGCCCCTGCACTTCGCCTACGACGCCGAGCGCGGCGAGGTGCTGACGCACCTGGCCCGTCCGAACCCCCTGTGGCAGGCCCTGGAGGCGAACCCGGAGGTCGTGCTGAGCGTGGTGGACGACTATGTCTACGTCCCCGGCCCCTGGCAGGCGCCGCCGGACAGCCCTTCCGAGCACGGCACCCCGACAAGCCTGTACGCGGCGGTCCAGCTCCGCTGCACGGCCCATGTCGTGGACGATCCGGCCGAGAAGGCCGCGCTTCTCAACCGGCAGGTCGGCCACTTCCAGCCGGAGGGCGGCTCCGCACGGGCGGCGGTGGGCGAGGCACCGTACGGCAGGCTGCTGGCCGGAATCCGCGGGATGCTGCTCGACGTGGTCGCCGTCCGGGCGAAGTTCAAGTACGCGGGACACCGGCCCGCGGAGGTCCAGGACCGGATCGCGGCCGGCCTCGCGGACCGCGGCGGCCCGCGGGACGCGGCGGCGCGCGAGCACCTGCTGAACCGGCGCGGAACATGAGCGACGAGTGGCCCTTCCCGACGGGAAGGGCCACTCCGCGTCACACGAGCACCGGTTCCCCGTCCAGGTCACCTCGCTTCTCCGCCACCGCGAGCCCGGCGACCGACCCGAGCATCAGCAGGGTGCCGGCCAGCGTGGTGGGGGTGAGCCGCTCACCGAGCAGCACCACGGCGAGCACCGCGGCTCCCACCGGTTCCAGCAGCATGATCACGGACACGGTGGTGGACCGGACGACCGCGGCGGCCGCGAAGTAGAGGGCGTAGGCGAGGGCCGTGGGGACGGCCGCGATGTAGGCCAACAGCCACAGGAGCAGGCCGGGTTCCGCGGTGTGCGGCACCAGCCCCTCGGCCAGGGCGAACGGCAGCAGGCACAGGCTGGTGACCGCGAGCGTCCACACCGACGTACTCGCGGCATCCGCACCGCCGTCCCGGCCCCGGCCCCGCGTGACCAGGGTCATCACACAGCACCCGGCCGCCGACACCAGCCCGAACAGCACACCCCAGGGGCGCACGGACGCGTCCTCGCCCCCGAGCATCAGTACCCCGAGCCCGGCGAGCGCCCCGACGACGGCGAGCGCCCCGCCCCGTCCCAGCCGCTCCCCCAGGGTCAGCCTCGCGCCGAGCGCGATGAGGACGGGACCGGCGCCCAGGGTGACGACGGTGGCCACGGCGAGGCCGGTGGCTTCGACGGACGCGAAGTAGGCCGTCTGGAACACGGCCAGACAGACCCCCGTGACACCAGCCCGCCGCGCCTTGTGACGCAGCGGTTCCCGTACGGCCGTCCGCGCGCCGCCCGTTCGCAGGCGGCGGGCGGCGAGCAGCAGGACGAGCCCGGCCGCGCAGCGCCAGAAGGACAGGGCGACGGGTCCGATGTCACTGGCGCCATAGGCCAGGGAAGCGACCGCGCCGGCGGTGCCCCAGGCGACGCCGGCGACGATCAGGTAGAGAAGGCCTCGCCCGATGGGCAGGCCGGAAGCAGCATTCGACACGCGTTCTCTCCGCAGTGCGCAAGGTGCGCTGAAGTTCGGGAAAGGACGCCCGCTGGGCGGGGTCCGCGGACTTCGTCTGCGGGCAGCACCGTTCCGCCCGGCGGTGTGCTGCCGGGCTCAGGGGTCTCGGAGTGGGTCTCGGACACCCCGCTTCGCCGGATGGCCCGCCTCAGGTGGCCGGCGGCGGAAGAACGATGCGGTGCAGGTGCATGATCGGGAGCCTAGGTGGCGGTTCCGCGGGCCGACAACTCACTTTCCGTGCCACCGCTCGCCACCGGCTCCGGGGAGCCCTTGGCGGGCGCCGACGACTGGGCGATGAACGCTCCGGTCAGGACGACCGCGCCACCGATGATCTGCGGTGCCGAAAGGTGCTCGCCGAGCAGCACCCAGGCCAGGACGGTGGCGATGACCGCTTCGAGGCAGGCCACGACGCCAGCGACCTGCGGCGAGAGCCGGCGCACCGAGACCACCCCGGTGACGTAGGCGAGCACCGTGGCGACGAGCACGATCCAGGTGAGCAGCAGACCGGCGGCCACCGGCGTACCGTCCATGTCCGCGCTGCGGGCGAGCAAGGACCAGTCCATGTTCCAGGGGCGTGCTACGACGGTCAGCACGGCGGTGCCGACGAGGAGGCCGTACGCGATGACCCCGAGCGGGTCAGGTGCCTCCGCGCCGGAGTCGCTGCCCTGGTCGGACAGGACGAAGTAGCCGACCTGGCAGCAGGCGGCACCGAGGGCGAGCAGCAGACCGAGGGCGTCGAAGCTCAGACCCGACCAGACCTCGACGACACAGGCGAGTCCGCCGACCGCGAGGACCACGCCGAGCGCGGCGGCACGCGTCACCGGCCGCCGCTGCACGAACCGCACCCAGCCGAGCACGAGGGCGGGTGCGAGGTACTCGACGAGCAGTGCGACCCCGACGGGTATGCGGGAGATCGCGGCGAAGTAGCAGGCCTGGACGCCGGCCACCGCGAGCAGACCGAAGCCGGCGAGCAGGGCGGGGCGGCGGCGCAGCAGCGCGCGGTGGCGTACGGCGACCGGCAGCATCACCACGGCCGCGCCCGCCACCCGCAGCCACACCACGTGGAGCGGGTCGAGGCCCGCTTCGATCAGCGGCTTGGCCGCGACTCCGGATCCGCCGAAGGCGAGCGCGGACGTGAGCGCCAGGCCGAGCCCGACGCCCCTTCCGCGATTGCCCTGACTGCTCTCAGACGTGTGCACCGGCACATGATGACAGGCCACGACATGAGCGTCATCCCCGTTGACACCTGTCTCAGCGAGTGGACCGGGACGGTCCCCTACGTCCCGCTCACCGGATTCGCCGCAGGGCGGTTCACCCGGACGAGCACATCCGTCGCGTCGATCCCGGCCCGGCCCAGTACCTCGACGGCCCGCGCCTGCGGGTCCACGACGATCGCCGCGAGCAGGTCGATGCCACGGGCCGGGCCGCCGCCACGCCGGGCGGCGCGCGCTCTGGCGTACTCCATCGCCCCGGCGGCCAGCGGCGAAAAGCCCTCCGCCTCGGTCACGACCGGTACGGCGCCGGAGTCCTCGACTGTGCCCTGCCAGCGGAGCCCGTATCCGATGCTGCGTTGCACGAGGTAGCCCAGGAGTCGGGCGAACTGCGGTTCGGCGTCGAAGAAGTCCCGCACCTCCGGGTCGCTCTCCAGGAGGGAGTGCAGCAGGTGGGCCGTGTCGATCTGCCGGTCGCCGTCCCGGACCGCCCGCCGACGGGCGCCGGAGAGTACCGCTGCCAGTTCGGCGCTGGGCCTGGCATCGTTGTCCGGGAGGACCGGGGGCCGGCCGCCGGGCTCTTGGGCCGACTGCCGGGGGATACGGGCTTGCACACCCCCTACCTCATCAGTCCCGCCCTCTCGGGTCATCCGCGAAAGGAAGCATCTTCGCGTCCCACGGGAAGGGGACCCCGCAGGCCGGAATCTCCTCCTTACGGATGAGATCACGCCCTTGTGCCCCGAGAGGCGCGCGCCGCCTTGCCCTGCGCCGGACTCGCCCACCCGAAGCATTTCTGATGGCTCGTCAGTATTGAATGTTCCGGGCCCTGCGGCTACGTTCCGCGACACCGCAGCCCGACACGGAGAGGTGGTCGCATGGCCGAAGTCAGCGCGGAGGCACGGATCGAGGCACCCGCGGAGAAGGTCTGGGACCGGCTGACCGACTGGTCCGCGTACGGCGAGTGGAACGCGACCCACACCAGCTTCCCCGAGGGCGGCCCGCACACCCTCGCCGTGGGCGGGACGTTCCAGGAGAACATGAAGCTCATGGGGTTCCCGGCCGAGGTCGAGTGGACCATCGAGGAACTGGAGCCGGCCCGGGTACTCGCGATCCGCGGCAAGGGCCCGATGGCCGTGACCGTCGCCACGCGCTACACCCTCACCCCCGACGGCGACGACGCCACCACGGTCCGCATCGACGGCGAGTTCACCGGCGCCGCCGTCTCGCTGATGGCGGGCAAGCTCAAGGACTCGGGGACGGCCGCCCTGAACGAGTCGCTGCGCAGGCTGGCAGGCCTGTTGAGCTGACGGTTCTCCGGCCACAGGACTGCCCCGACCGCCCACGCGAAGGCGCCCCGCGGATCATTCCACGGGGCGCCGCCTCACTGCCGTAGGGCGCTCAGTCCTCATCGGCGAGGATCAGGTACAGCTTCTTGCGGGCGTCGTTGATCACGCCGACCGCCTTCTCGCGCTGATCCTTGCTGCCCGTCTTCCAGACCTGCCCGAAGGCCTCCATCAGACCGAAGCCGGCCTGGCGGATCTCACCCAGGGCCTCCCAGTCGACACCGCGGGAGGCTTCCTCCCAGGGCGCCTCAGGGCCCTCCTCGGCCGCGGTGCGGCCGGCGTCGGTGAGCGAGAACAGCTTCTTGCCGCCCTCGGAGGCGCTGGTGATCAGCCCCTCGTCCTCCAGCAACTGGAGAGTGGGGTACACCGAGCCGGGACTGGGCTTCCACGCCCCGCCACTGCGCTCGGCGATCTCCTGGATCATCTCGTACCCGTGCATGGGCCGGTCCTTCAGGAGGGCCAGGATCGACGCACGCACGTCACCGCGCCGCGCCCTCCCCCGCGGTCCGCCTCGCCCCCGGGGCCCCCAGGGCCCCGGCCCGAAGCCGGGACCGCCACCGGGACCACCCGGCCCGAAGGGCCCGAAGGCACCCCGCCGACCGTCGAAGCCGCCTCGGCCGCCCTGGCGGCCGGCGCCACCATGTCCACGTTCGAATCCGTGGGAACGCATCGCCATCACTCCATTCCATCGTTGATCTGTCGCGATGCGTCAACGATATATCGGCAACGTTCGCATGGCAAGCCCCCGAGCCAGGGCTTCCTCACCCGACACCGCCCCCGAATTCAGTCCAGTAGCGCGGAATTGGCCTTGGCCCCCGCCTCCGCAGAGTCCCTAGCGTCGGGGCATGCGCATCCGAATCGTCGACGCCTTCACCGACCGTCCCTTCGCCGGCAACCCGGCCGGCGTCCTGCTCCTCGACGCCTTCTTGGCGGACGACCGGCTCCAGAACATCGCCCTGGAGGTCAACCACGCCGAGACGGCGTTCGCCCACCGGCTGCCCGCAGGCGGCGAGGCCGACTGGGCGCTGCGCTGGTTCACGCCCGCCGCCGAGGTCGCCCTGTGCGGTCACGCCACGCTCGCCACGGCCCACGTCCTGCACACCACCGGCGCCCACGAGGGCCCGGTGCGGTTCGCCACGCGCAGCGGTGTGCTCGTCGCGACCCCCCGCGAGGACGGCTCGATCACTCTGGACTTCCCGACGGCACCGCTCACCGCGGTCGAGCTCCCCGCCGAAGTCGCCGTGGCCCTCGGCGCCGAGCCGCTGACCGCCTTCGACACCGGGCCGAACATCGGCGACCTGCTCGTCGAGCTCCCCGACGAGAAGACGGTCCGCTCCCTCGCGCCCGACCTCAAGGCCCTCGTCGCCCACTCCGAGCGCGGCGTCATCGTCACCGCCCGCGCCGAGGACCCCACCCGCGGCTACGACTTCGTCTCCCGCTGCTTCTTCCCCCGTATCGGCATCGACGAGGACCCGGTCACCGGCAGCGCCCACACGGCGCTCGCCCCCTACTGGTCCGAGCGCCTCGGCCGCCCCGGCCTCACCGGCCTCCAGGCCTCCGGGCGCTCCGGGCTGGTCCGTACGGAGCTGCGCGGCGACCGCACCCTGCTGACCGGCCACGCGGTGACGGTGATCGAGGGCGAGCTGCTGGCCTGATCAGCCGGCGGAAGACGCAGGGCAGGGCTGGCTGCCGTCGGCTCACGCCGTCGGCAGCCAGCCCACCTTCCCCGCCAGCAGCGCGTAGCCCACGAACGCGCCGATGTCGAGCAGGGAATGCGCCACCACCAGGGGGCCCACGCGGCCCCAGCGGCGGTACAGGTACACGAACACGACGCCCATCACCATGTTGCCGATGAAGCCGCCGATGCCCTGGTAGAGGTGGTACGAGCCGCGCAGTACGGAACTGGCGACCAGCGCGGTGCCGGGCGTCCAGCCCAACTGGCCGAGGCGGCGCAGCAGATAGCCCACCACGATGACCTCTTCGAGGATCGCGTTCTGCATCGCGGACATGATCAGCACCGGGTACTTCCACCACACCTCGGGCAGCGCCTCGGGCACCACGGTGAGGTTGAAGCCGAGGCCGCGCGCGGCCAGGTAGAAGGCGATCCCGGTGCTGCCGATGACCGCCGCGACCGCGGCCCCCCGGCCCAGGTCGGGCCAGGGCCGGGTGCGGTCGAAGCCGAGGGTGCGCAGGCCCCGCCCCTCGCGGAGCAGGAAGTGCGCGACCAGCGCGACGGGCACCAGCGCCGAGGCGATCCCGAACAGCTGCCAGGCGAGATCCAGCCAGGGGCGACCGGGGGCGGCCGATGCGTTGAGGGTGGCCGCCTGGTCCTTGAGGCCTCCCGGTTTGGTGACCGACCCGACAAAGCTGATCAGGGCGGACACACCACTCGCACCGAGCGAGACCCCCAGAACGAGCAGGGTCTCGTCCCGAAGGACCCGTCGTGAGGGCCGCTCCTCAGGAAAGGAATCGGCCACCGAGCCCGCCTCGGACTGCACACCTGCCTCCAAGTTGAGTGATCCCGCCGCATCCCCACGGCCGGCCGGGACTCAACAGGGAGGGCCACCACCGTCATGGGACATCACAGCTTGCCCGATCAGTATGGGGCGGGCGGCGGCGACCCCCGGTCGTGACCGATCACCGGACCACCGGCGGCTCCGTCCACGAGGTCGGCGAGCCGCTCGGGTCCACTCGGTGATCCTCAAGGCGATCGCCGCAGCGGGGGGTGCGGGCGCCGACCGACGCCCCGCTTCCTCACCTCAGCCCAGCGGTACCGGCTCCGGCAGCCCCACCGGCCACGTGTGCACCGGCTCGCCCTCGTGCATCAGCTCGCGGTACCACCGGGTCGTCGCGGCCAGTGCGGCCTCCCGGGACAGGCCGCTCTCCAGGGCCCGGTGGAAGGTCGCGACCTGCCAGGACGCGCCGTTGACCCGGCGTCGGCAGCGTTCCTCGATGACGCCGAGGTACAGGTCCCGGTCGGCGGGTTCGATGCCCCACGCGTCAAGGCCGGCCGCGGCCAAGGGCAGCAGCTCGTCCCGTACGAGACTGACGGCGTCGACCTCGGTCGTGCCGCCGTACCGGCCGCGCCGGGGCCAGGTGAGGCGGGCGTCGATGCCGTGTCGGCACGCGGCGTCGAAGTTGGCGGCGGCGGCCTCGAACGGCAGCCTGCTCCAGACCGGCCGCGACTCCTCGGCGAGGGCGCGTACGAGGCCGTAGTAGAAGGCCGCGTTGGCGATGACGTCGGTGATGGTGGGGCCGGCGGGCAGCACGCGGTTCTCGACGCGCAGGTGCGGGACGCCGTCGGCGATGCCGTAGACCGGGCGGTTCCAGCGGTAGACGGTGCCGTTGTGCAGGACGAGCTCGGCGAGCTTCGGGATGCCGCCCTCGTCAAGGACCTCGAGTGGGTCCTCGTCGTCACAGATGGGCAGCAGAGCCGGGTAGTAGCGCAGGTTCTCCTCGAAGAGGTCGTACGCGGAGGATATCCACCGCTCGCCGAACCAGGTGCGGGGGCGCACGCCCTGGGCCTGGAGTTCGGGCGGGCGGGTGTCGGTGGACTGCTGGAACAGCGGCGGCCGCGACTCGCGCCACAGCTCGCGGCCGAACAGGAACGGCGAGTTGGCGCCCACGGCGATCTGCGCGGCGGCGACGGCCTGGGCGGCGTTCCATACGTCGGCGAAGCGGTGCGGAGTGACCTGGAGGTGGAGCTGCACGGAGGTGCAGGCGGCCTCGGGCGCGATGGACTTCGAGCTGCAGGTCAGGCGCTCCACACCGTCGATGTCGAGGGCGAAGTCCTCGCCGCGGGCGGCCACGATCTGGTCGTTGAGCAGGACGTAGCGGTCGACGTCGGAGAGGTTCGAGGAGACCAGGTCGTCCCGGTCGAGGGTCGGCAGAATGCCGATCATCACGATTCCCGCGTCGAGCTCTCCCGCTTTCCTGTCGGCATACGCCAGCGAGGTGCGGAGTTCCTCGGCCAGCCGGTCGAATACCCGCCCACCCAATGCGTGTGGGGCTATGTTGACTTCCAGGTTGAACATGGCGAGTTCTGTTTGGAAATCTCGGCTTGCGATGCGTTCGAGCACCTGCGCATTGAGCATTTTCGGCATGCCGTCGGACCCGGTGAGATTCAGTTCGATCTCCAGCCCCATGAGGTTCCTGGGGCGGTCGAACCGCTTCTCGGCCAGGAGTCGCTCCAGCCCCGTCAGGTTCCGGCGGAGCTTGTCGCGGTAGCGCTGGCGATCGGACAGGTCGAACTGACCTGCCACGACCTTCTCCCCCATCGCAGGGTCCCTCCTCGCAGGGGCGGCCGAAGGCCGGCCGCCGGTGTCCGGGTCAGGTGGGATGATGCCCAGCCGAGACGATCGATAACGTCACGGGCGGGACCGGCAGCCGCTACTCTGGTGGATGTGCCCCCTGGCACATTCACCAGGCATGGTGCACGGTGCAGTTTCGAGTTCCCCGAAGAGCTCGTGAAAAACGCCGACAAGAATGGGCCGTCCGCCCTCCCGGTGTTTTCCGAGGTCACCGCCGCGCAGCCGGCCAGGAATCGGGATGACTACCGCGAATCGCCGACCGAATGGACCCTTGTTTTCCTTGCCGGAAACGGCTAGACGAAACATCGTCTGAACATGTGTCGTATAAACTCCGCGAACAAGGCAGAAGGCTGGCGCCCGCGGCCCTTCGATCCTGCCATCAGGTGACGCACGGCAGGCCTCGCGTGCACCCCTGGTCACCGGACCACGGCCCCCGCCTCTCTGACCACGTGAGCTGACAGCGTCGTCCGCCCAGCCCCGCCCTCGCGCCACTGTGCCTGTCGAATGAGAGGCGACCCACCATGCCGCTGCATGTCCTCCCGGCTCCCGCGCCCGCACTTCGCTCCGTCCTCACCGCGCTGGGTTCCCCCACCGCGGTCCGTGAAGCCCGAACTCCTTCCTTGCTGCACGCCCAGGGCCCTCTCACTCCCGAACTCCCCCTGCCGGTGCACGTCCTGGACGGCGTCGACACCGCGGGCGCCCCCGCCACCCGGCTGGCCGGCTGGCGTTTCCTGATCCGCTGCGGCGACCGTGCGGTGGCCGCGGCGGAGACCATGCTGACCCCCGACGGCTGGGCGTTCTCCCGCTTCTTCGAGGGCCCGTACATCGCCTCCACCGAGCAGGCGCTGCGCCAGGCGGAGAACATGACGCAGCCCTATCAACCACGCCTGCTGTCGGTACCCCGTCTCTACATGCTCACGCTCTGGCTGCACGGCGACTGCACCGCGGACGGCGCCACCGGCCACCCCGCCGCCACGGACCTGCTCGTGCCGCTGGCGCCGGCACCGCCCGGAATCGCCGCACACCGTCCGCACCGGGTGGCCGACCTGCTGCCGGTACTGACTCATCGGGTGACTCCGGCACCACTGCTGGGCTCACCGGCCTGACGTCCTCTTCGCGGCGGCCTTCGTACCCCGTACCCGAATTCCGGGCGGCGGGGTACGACGCTGTTTCCGACGCCCTTTGGGCTCATACCGAGATTACCGTCGAACCATTCGCTCGTACGAGCGCTTTACGGCTCGTACGAGCCGGATCGAGCCTGCTACCCATGCGGACTAGCCCTATTCGGCCACCGCGAACCACCCGAAGTGACAGTGCAGTTGGAATGAACCGTCCGCGCGGGTGAAGCGTCATCAACCTGTGAGAAGCGGTGCTGCGAAATCCCTGCGGATTGACGCCCGTGGGGCAACACTGGGTTCCGACCGACTTATCACAACGGGGGCCGGCATGAACGACGCTTCACGCCGCGGGACAGACACCACAGCAAACCCATCCATCACGACAGAGCGAAAGATCCCACCCATGTGCCAGCACCAGACACCGTGTCCGACAGCCGACTCCGCCGACCGGGAATCCGCCCGCCTCGTGGCGCATCACCCGGAACAGGGGTGGAGCCTGCTGTGCAACGGCGTTCTGCTCTTCGAGGACACCGGTGAGCTCCTGCCGGACGGACGGGTGATCGACCCGCACCGCCCGCTGGGCACCGCACAGGTGATGACCGCCGCCTGAGCGCCACCGGGCGGCGCACCGCACCGCCCGGAGTACTGAGGGGCCGGCACGCAGCGCCGACTGCGCACCGGCCCCGACGCATGTCCGGGGACGGTTACTCCGCGTAACACCGCGTGCGTGTTCTGATCGTCCGCTGCGCCCGGTCCGCTCCACTCCCCGGTGCCTCTTCCCACGGTCACCCTTTTTCCGGAAGACTCCTGGAAGTTTCGAAGGAGTCGGTACGGAGGTGGGGAAGTGGCAGCACGCGAGGCCGACGCCGAGACGGCGCCCGAGGCCCGGGGGAAGATCACGATCACGGAGATCGCCCGGCGGGCCGGGGTCTCGGTGCCGACGGTGTCCCGGGTCGTCAACGGCCGGTCCGACGTCTCACCGCAGACCCGGGCGCGGGTCGAGGACCTGCTGCAACGGCACGGCTACCGCAAGCGGCCCGCGGCTCCCGGCACCCGCGCCGCCCTGATCGACCTCGTCTTCAACGACCTCGACAGCCCCTGGTCGGTGGAGATCATCCGGGGCGTGGAGGAGGTCGCGCACGCGGCCGGGGTCGGCACGGTGGTGTCGGCGATCCACGGCCGCACGGGCGACGCCCGCGAGTGGATGCGCAATCTGCGGGCCCGCGCCTCCGACGGCGTCATCCTCGTCACCTCGGCGCTGGAGCCGGTCCTGCACGACGAGTTGCGCATCCTCGGCGTCCCGCTGGTGGTCGTCGACCCGGCCGGCTCCCCCGCCCTCGACGTCCCGACGGTCGGCGCCGCCAACTGGGCGGGCGGCATGGCGGCCACCGAACACCTGCTGTCGCTGGGCCACCGCAGGATCGGCCTGATCGCGGGACCGCCCCGGCTGCTCTGCTCACGGGCCCGCTTCGACGGCTACCGCGCCGCACTCGAGGGCGCCGGCCTCGCGGTGGACGACGCGCTCGTCGTCCCCGGCGACTTCCGCCCGGAGTCCGGCTTCGCCGGCTGCAACGCCCTCCTCGACCTGCCCGAACCGCCGACCGCGGTGTTCGCGGCCAGCGACCAGATGGCACTCGGCGCGATCGAGGCGCTACGCCGACGCGGCCTGCGCGTCCCTGAGGACATGAGCCTGGTCGGTTTCGACGACCTTCCGGAAGTCCGCTGGTCGGCCCCGCCGCTCACCACGGTCCGCCAGCCCCTCGCCGACATGGGCAAGCTGGCCGCCCGCACGGTCCTCCGGCTGGCCCACGACGAACAGCCGGACTCCCCACGGGTGGAGCTGGGCACGGAACTGGTGGTGAGAGCGAGCACGGCACCGCTGACCCGACCCTAGTGCCCCCAACAGACAACGTTCGCCCCGTCGCGACGCCCGGCACGCACTCTCGCCGCGCCGGCCGAAAGCCCAAGTACGTCCGGTCCATCGACGGGGCCTTCCGGCCGGCACTCCCCCAGAGCGCGCACCGGACGCCGCTCCTTGACGGGCAAACGTTGCCTGCCGGGGCACTGGCCACCACCGTCGCCGGCCGCACCGGATGACCAGGCCCTACGCCACCGCCACTCCAGGCCGGCGCCCGAAGCCCGCCCACAGTCACCGCCGCTCCCGCCCCGCCCCGCTCGCCACACCCCGGACACCCCCGTTCCCGGGCACCCCCCTCGTGGGACCCCGGGAACGGGGCGTTGCTCCGGCGCCCCCTCACGAACGCCGGAGCAACGGGTCCTTACTTCAGCGCCTCCCGGATCGCGAAGTACGCCGGCTTCGGTGCCAGTTGCTCGTCCCATGGGAGCGCCGCGCCCTCGCCCTCGAAGAACGCGGGGATCCACGAGTACTTGTCGGTGTAGTCCCACAGCGTGATGCCCACGCACCGGCGCACCGCGAGGCAGGCCTCGGTCAGGTCGCGGTACCACTCGGCCTGCGTGGCCAGCTTCGCCTCGTCCGCGGGCACGTACATGCGGACGTCCACCTCGGTGAGCGCGGTGTCCAGGCCGAGCCGGGAGAAGCGGCGGAGGTTGTCCTCCAGCGTGGTCGGATAGCCGTACTGGAGTGCCAGGTGGGCCTGGAGGCCGAAGCCGTGGAGCGGCACGCCCTGCGCCCGGAGTTCCTTGGCCAGCTTGTAGTACGCGTCGCTCTTCGGGCCGATGGTCTCGACGTTGTAGTCGTTCAGGTAGAGCTTGGCCTTCGGGTCGGCCTGGTGGGCCCAGCGCAGCGAGTCGGCGATGTAGCCGGGGCCGAGCGTCTTGTAGAAGATCGTCTCGCGGTAGGTGCCGTCCTCGTTGAACGCCTCGTTGACGACGTCCCAGGCGTAGATCTTGCCCCTGTAGTGCCGTACCTCCGCCTGGATGTGCTTCTTCAGTACGGCCCTCAGCTCGGTCGCCGTCCAGTCGCGGCCGGTGAGCCAGTCGGGCAGCTGGCTGTGCCACACCAGCGTGTGCCCGCGCACCTTCTGGTGGTTGGCACGGGCGAGGTTCACGATCTCGTCGCCCTTGGACCAGTCGAAGACGCCCTGCTGGGGCTCGGTGGCGTACCACTTCATGCCGTTGCCGGGCGTGATCTGGTCGAACTCGCTGCCGAGGATGGCCTTGTAGGGCTCGTCGACGAGTTCGGGGTTGTCGGTGGCGCTGCCGAAGTAGCGGCCGTGGCGCTCGGCCAGGTCGGCGAGCGTGGGCTGCTTGCCGTGCTCCTCGCCCGCCTGGGCGGCAGGCCCGGTGGCGATGCCCGCGGTGACCAGGACGGTCGCGAGGGCGCCGGCGAGTCTGAGCCGGGTGTGGGAGCGGATCGTCGTAGTGCGCATGGTTGCGACTCCTCACGTGCGGTTGTGTGGGTGAGCCGTACGTCCGCCGGCGCGGGTCAACCCTTCGTCGCGCCGGCGGTGAGGCCGCCGACGAGCTGGCGCTCGGCGACCGAGTAGAAGGCGAGGGCGGGGACCATGGCCAGCACCAGGTAGGCGAAGACCTTGGCGGTGTCCGCGGAGTACTGGCCCTGGAACTGCTGCACGCCGATCGGGATGGTCCACCAGGTGGATTCGGTGAACACCAGGAGCGGCAGGAAGAAGTTGTTCCAGCTGGTGACGACGGCCAGGACCGAGACGGTGCCCAGCGCCGGTCGCGCCATGGGCAGCAGGACCCGCCAGAAGAAGCCGAACGGGGTGCACCCGTCGAGCGTGGCCGCTTCCTCCAGTTCCCCCGGGATCTGCCGGAAGAAGCCGCGCAGGATGATGATCGTCATCGGAAGGCCGAACGCGGCCTGCGGGAGGATCACACCGAGCGGGTTGTCCAGCAGGCCCATGGAGCGCAGCAGCAGGAACAGGGGCAGGGCCGCCACCGCGAAGGGGAACATCAGCCCCATCGTGAACAGGGTGAACAGCACCTCCCGCCCGCGGAAGGCGAACCGGGCGAAGGAGAACGCGGCGAGCGCGGAGGCCGCGACGGCGATGACGGTCGTCCCCACCGCGATGAGCGTGCTGCTGCCGAGCAGCTGCCAGAAGGCGCCCGAGCCGAGGATGTCGGTGTAGTTGGAGATCACCCAGGAATCCGGCAGCCCGATCGGGTTGCGGGAGAGTTCGTCGGTGGACTTGAAGCCGGAGACCATCGCGTAGACCAGCGGCACGACCATCACCGCGCCGGCGACGATGAGAACGACGTGCACCGGCAGCGACTTCCCACGGGTTTTCCGAGCGGTCGTCACTTCCCGCCTCCTCTCATCGTCGTGGTCGCTCCTTCGAGGTCGCGGCGGAGCACGAACCGCTGGTAGGCGAGGGCGAAGACGAGGCTGATGCCGAACATGACCACGCTGATCGCGCTGGCGTATCCGACCTGGTAGCGCTTGAAGCCGTACTGGAACATGGTCACGGCCATGGTCTCGGAGTGGTGGTCGGGGCCGCCCGCGGTGGTCACCCACACCAGGTCGAAGAGCTGGATGGATCCGATGACGGACAGGAAGACGCTGATCCGCAGGGTCGGCGCGAGCAGCGGCAGGGTGACGTTGCGGAAACGCTGCCAGGGTCCGGCGCCGTCGATGAGCGCCGCTTCGGTCAGCTCCCGGGGGATGGACTGGAGTCCGGCCAGGTAGAGCATCATGTGGAAGCCGAAGTACTTCCAGGTCATGACGAGGAAGAGGGTCGCCATGACGGTGGAGGGGTCGGCGAACCACTCCCCGCCCAGCCCGTCCAGGCCGATCCCGCCCAGCAGCCGGTCGGCGAGTCCGGCGTCCGGCGCGAAGATCATGCTGAACAGCACGCCGGTGATGGCCTCGGACAGCACGTACGGCGCGAAGAACAGCATCCGGTAGACGGCCCGGCCGCGCACCTTCTGGTTGAGCAGGACGGCCATGGCGAGCGCGAACGGCAACTGCAGGGCGAGCGACAGCAGCACGAGGACGAGGCAGCGCCACAGGTCACCGAGGAAGACGGGGTCGCCGAAGAGCCGGGTGAAGTTGTCGACCCCGATGTAGTCGGACGGCATGCCGAAGCCGCCCCAGCGGAAGAACGCGGCATACAGGGCGAACAGGATCGGCAGCAGCACCAGCACGCCGAAGAGCACCAGGGCGGGCAGCTGGAAGCCGATCGCGGTGAACCAGTTGAGCGTGCGGCGCCGGGCCCGCCCCCGGGCGCTGCCTGCGGCCGGGGGCGGAGGGCCGACGTCGGGGCCGGTCCGTTTGTCCGGAAGGAACGTGGAGGTCATCGTCGGCTACTGCTCTTCCTTCGCGACCTTGGTGATCGACTCGGTGACCTGTTCGGGGGACTTGGAGCCGGCGATCAGCGCGCCGACGCTGTCGTTGACCTCCTGGCCGAGGGCGGGCGCGTACGCCTGGTCGAGGTAGAGCTGGAAACCGGTGGCGCTCTTCAACTGCGCCTGTACGGCCTTGATGTTCGGGTCGGCGATGGCGCTCTCGGCGCTCGGGACCACCGGGAGGACGCCGGTCTTCTTGACGAGTTCCAGGTCGGTGGCCTCGGAGGCGAAGAACTTCAGGAAGTCGACGGCGGCCTGCGGTGCGCCCTGCCGCAGGGCGTGTCCGCCGCCCCCGCCGAAGACCTCGGTGATGGCTCCCTTGCCGCCCTCGACCTCCGGGAACGGGAAGAAGCCGAGGTCGTCACCGAGTCCCTTGCCGGCGTCCGCCTCGACGACCGGGGCCCACTGGCCCATGAGTTCCATCGCGGCCTTGCCGTTGCCCACCGCGGCGGCCTGGCCGGTGGGGCTGGAGTAGGCGGCGCCGAGGAAGCCCTTCTGGAAGGGCTTGAGGTCGACGAGTTCCTTGAGGTGCTCGCCGGCCTCCACGAACTCGGCCCCGGTGAAGTCCTTGTCGTCGTTGGCCTTCTGCAGTGCCTCGGCGCCGGCGGTGCGCATCGCGAGGTAGGCCCAGTAGTACATGCCGGTCCACGTCTCCTTGCCCGCCAGGGCGAGGGGGGTGATGCCCTTGGCCTTCAGCTTGCCCACGGCGTCGAGGAAGCCGCTCCAGGTGGTGGGGGGCGCGCTGATGCCGGCCTGCTTGAAGAGCGCCTTGTTGTACCAGAAGCCGATCATGCCGATGTCGAACGGGATGCCGTACACCTTCTCGTCGAGCAGGTACGGCTCCTTCGCGACCGACAGCAGCCCGTCGGCCCACGGCTTGGTGCGGTCCGTGAGGTCCTCGACGAGCCCCGCGTCGACCTGCTGCTTCAGGACACCGCCACCCCAGGTGTGGAAGATGTCCGGGAGCTTCCCGGAGGCGGTCAGCGCCGTCATCTTCGACTTGTAGGCGTCGTTCTCCAGTTGAACGATCTTTATCTTCACTTTCGGGTTCTGGGCCTCGAACTTCTTGGCCAGTGCGGCCCAGACGCCCTTGGTGGGCTCGGTGGTCGAGATGTTCCACCACTCGACGGTGGTCGTCCCCGAGGACCCTCCGTCCGAGTCGCCGCCGCAGCCGCTCAGTGCCGTCATGCTCAGACCGGCCGCGGCGGACGCCGCCAGGAACCCGCGGCGGGACAGTGCCGGGTCGCCCATTTTGCGCTCCTTGGGTACGGGACGGCGCGTCCACGCCTGTCCGCTGGACCGAAAGTTTCGGAGTTGATCCAGAAAGGTTCGTTGTTGCCGCACCCTAGAGACAGCTCCCAAACGGTGGCAACCCCTTGTACGCGGGGAATGTTGAGCGGGTCCGCCGCCGACTTGTTCCGGAAAGCGGCTGCTTCAGGAGCTCGACGGGGTGTACGCGAACCAGTCGAAGGACGCGGTGCCCTCGGTGACGTACATGCCGATCACGCGACCGGTGAAGCCGCCGGCGACCTGTGTGGACAGGTAGCGGCCGTCCAACTCGGCCAGTGGTTCACCGCCTTCGATCGAGAAGACGACCGCGTCGGGGCCCCCTGGCCTGACTCCCGGCGCCCGGTCCCGGGAACTCCTGGCGGTCGGCGGCACGGGGGACGTCGTACGAACCTCGACGACCAGCGTGACCGGCCCCGCATGTACGGGCCGACGGACGAGACGCTGCCGTACCGGACCGATCCGGGCGACGATGCTCACCTCTCCCCCGGCCACCTCGACGTCGTAGTGGTGGGCCTCGTCCAGGCGAACGGACAGGCCCGCGCGGGCGGTTCCGGGGTCCAGACGCGCCGCCACCCGGCACTCCCGATGCTGCTGACGGCGTCCGACGAAGGTGTGCCCCGGCCGGTCGAGGCTGCCCCCGGTCGCCCGCAGGGTCAGCCACCCCGGCCGCTCACCGAGCGACCAGGCGCCCTCCGGTCTGCCGCGCGGAGAGATCCAGTGCGGGGCGAGCTGCCCGGCGTCGAAGTCGTCGCGCTCCGGCGGGAGTTCGGTCGGATGCCAGACGGCCGGCGCCGGATGCCGCTCGCGCACCGGTCCGACGCGGGGCCAGCCGTCCACCCACTCGACCGGGGTCAGGAAGGTCTCCCGTCCCAGGACGTGGAAGGACGGGAAGAAGCCGCGGGGGCGCGTGGCGAGGAGCAGCATCCACCAGGTGCCGTCGGGCGCCTGGACCAGGTCGGCGTGTCCGGTGCACTGGATCGGCGAACCGGTGCCGCTGTGGGAGAGAACCGGGTTGGCCGGCGCCGGCTCGTAGGGGCCGCGCGGATCGCGGGCCCGGGCGATCGAGACGCTGTGGCCGTGCGCGGTGCCGCCCTCGGCCAGCATCAGGTACCACCAGTCGCCGATCCGGTAGAGGTGCGGGGCCTCGGGATGCTGAAGTCCCGTCCCGGACCACACCGGAAGGGGACCTTCCAGCACCTTGCCGGTCACCGGGTCGATGCGCGCGACCCGGACCCCGGAGACCGCGCACCAGCAGTTCCCGTCGTCGTCCCAGGCCAGGTCGGGGTCGATGCCCGGCAGGTCGATCCACACCGGGTCGGACCACGGACCCTCGGGACGATCGCTGGTCACGAGGAAGTTGCCCTTGCCGGACACATTGGTCGTGATCATGTAGAAGCGGCCGTCATGGTGTCGGATCGTCGGGGCGTAGATGCCACCGGAGGCCACTGTGTCGTCGGTCAGCTCCAACTGTCCCGGCCGGTCCAGCACGTTGCCGATCTGGCGCCAGTGCACGAGATCGCGGCTGTGGAAGAGCGGCACACCGGGGAAGTACTCGAAGCTCGAGCACACGAGATAGTAGTCGTCACCGACCCGGCACACGCTGGGATCCGGATGGAAGCCACCGATCACGGGATTGCCGTACGTCCGCATGCGCGTCAGTCCCTTCGAGCGTCGCCACGGGCGAAACTTTCGGATGATCCAACGAACGTTACGGGGCGCACTGTAGGGGGCCGGGAGAGCCGGGGCAAGACGCCGTCAGCCGTGCTCGCCCGGGTTCCCGGCGTTCAGCCGACGGGCCCGCCGATAAGGCCGGGAGGCCGCCGCGGTGTGCTCCTTCAGGCGTGCCGTGCGCAATAGTTCGCGTCTCCGGCCCCGAGCGGCGGCACCGCTCGCGCAGGGCGGCCGGAAAAAGCCGTACGTCATGACTCCGGGCGTCCGCCTGCGGACGCTCTCCCCGCACGCCACGCACCCCGCCCACCGACCGTCGGACCGGTGTCCACCTGCTTGACCTGCTGCTGACGTCCGCCAGACGGTCTTAACGGAAGCTTGACGCGCTCAGCCCCGCCATCCGTGGGCCCTGACTTCACTCTCCGCTTACGCTGATCCGGCCGTACACGTGATGGCCGGATCGACACGCTGAGCCGTACCCCAGGAGCACGCCCGATGGCCACCACCGAACACCCCCCGCCCAGTCCTCTGCGCTCCTGGATGCTGGAAGGCCTGACCGACATGGGCAAGGGCGGCGGCCCCCAGGGCCCGCACGCCACACGCGAACCCGCGCACATGGGCCGGCGCTGGTGGCGGGTCATGTGCCTCACCGGCGTCGACTACTTCTCGACCCTCGGCTACCAGCCGGGCATCGCGGCCCTCGCAGCCGGCCTGCTGTCTCCCGTGGCGACCATCGTGCTGGTGATCGTCACCCTCGCGGGCGCCCTGCCCGTGTACCGGAGAGTGGCCGAGGAGAGCCCCCGGGGCGAAGGCTCGATCGCGATGCTGGAGCGGCTGCTGTCCTTCTGGAAGGGCAAGCTGTTCGTCCTGACCCTGCTCGGCTTCGCCGCGACCGACTTCCTGATCACCATCACGCTGTCGGCGGCGGACGCCTCGACCCACCTCGTCGAGAACCCGCACCTGACCGGCACCCTGCACGACAAGCAACTCCTGATCACACTGATCCTCGTGGCGCTTCTGGGCGCGGTGTTCCTCAAGGGCTTCCTCGAGGCGATCGGCGTCGCGGTCGTCCTGGTCGGCGCCTACCTGGCGCTGAACCTCGTCGTCGTGTTCGTCGGCCTGTGGCACGTCGTCACGGCCGGACACGTGGTCACCGCCTGGTCCAGCGCCCTGACCGCCGAGCACGGCAACGTCCTCGCCATGGTCGGCGTGGCCCTGCTGGTCTTCCCCAAACTCGCCCTCGGTCTCTCCGGTTTCGAGACCGGCGTGGCGGTCATGCCCCACGTCCAGGGCGACCCGGACGACACGGACGAGCGGCCGGCCGGCCGGATCCGCGACACGAAGAAGCTGCTCACCACCGCCGCCCTGGTCATGAGCGCCTTCCTGATCGCCACCAGCTTCATCACCACGCTGCTGATCCCGGAGAAGGAGTTCGAGCCGGGCGGCCAGGCGAACGGACGCGCCCTGGCGTTCCTCGCGCACGAGTACCTGGGCAGCGCCTTCGGCACGGTCTACGACGTCTCGACCATCGCCATCCTCTGGTTCGCCGGCGCCTCCGCGATGGCCGGGCTCCTCAACCTGATGCCCCGCTACCTGCCCCGCTACGGCATGGCCCCGCACTGGGCCCGCGCGGTGCGTCCGATGGTCATCGTCTTCACCCTCGTCGCCTTCCTCGTCACGTGGATCTTCGACGCGAGCGTCGACGCGCAGGGCGGCGCCTACGCCACCGGTGTACTGGTGCTGATCAGCTCAGCGGCGATCGCGGTGACGATCGCCGCCCACAAGGCCGGCCAGCGGAACCGGACCGTCGCCTTCGCCGTGATCTCGGCGGTCTTCCTCTACACGACCGTCATGAACGTCATCGAACGACCCGACGGCGTGAAGATCGGCGCCTGCTTCATCGCCGGCATCATCCTGGTCTCCCTGCTGTCCCGGCTGGCCCGCGCCTTCGAACTGCGGGTGACCGGCGTGACGCTGGACGACATGGCGGGACGATTCATCCGGGACATGGCCAGCCGCAAGATCCGGTTCATCGCCAACGAACCCGACCGGCGGGACAAGGCCGAGTACCGCGACAAGATCGAGCAGATCCGGGAGGACAACGACATCCCCGGAGAGGACTTCGTCTTCGTCGAGGTCACGGTCCTGGACCCGTCCGAGTTCGAGACGGGTCTGACCGTACGCGGCGAGGTCCTGCACGACCGCTACCGCGTCCTGACCCTGGAGTCCTCCTCCATACCGAACGCACTGGCCGCCCTGCTCCTGCACGTCCGCGACTCGACCGGCTGCACCCCGCACATCTACTTCGAGTGGACCGAGGGCAACCCCTTCGCCAACTTCCTGCGCTTCTTCCTCTTCGGCCAGGGCGAGGTCGCCCCGGTCACCCGGGAGGTCCTGCGCGAGGCGGAACCGGACCGGCCCCGCCGGCCGCGCGTCCACACCGGCTGAGCGCGCCACCACCCCGCCCTCGCCGCGCCCCGCCCCACCTCCACGACCCACCGTTCACGGCCCTATCGTGACCGCATGCAGTCCTACACGATCGGCCAGGCAGCCAGGCTGCTCGGCGTGAGCCCCGACACCGCGCGCCGCTGGGCGGACGCCGGCCGGGTGGCGACCCACCGCGACGACAGCGGGCGACGGCTCGTCGACGGGCGGGACCTGGCCGCGTTCTCGGTGGAGCTGGCCAAGGCCGCGAACACCGACGAGGACACGCCGTACACCTCCGCCCGCAACGCCTTCCCCGGCATCGTCACCGCCATCAAGCTGGGCGACGTCGCCGCCCAGGTCGAGATCCAGGCCGGCCCGCACCGGCTCGTCTCCCTGCTGACCCGCGAAGCCGTCGAGGAACTGGGCCTGGAGGTCGGCATGGAGGCGACGGCCCGCGTCAAGTCGACGAATGTACACATCGACCGCGCCTGAGGCTCCTCTCGGCGCTCCGTCCGTACAAGCGCACATGCCACCCTGTACGAGTCCCACCCAGGCTCATGCGATGCCACAGCTGACTTATGCCTCGCACATGCGGAAGTATGATCGGCACACCGGAAGGGTCCGACGGGCTCTTCTCAGGCAGACGAGGGAGTGGCCCCGTGATGACCCGTTCCGTGCGCCGGACCCGCCGGACCCCCCGGACCCTGCGGGCGGTCGGCGCCGGAGCCGCCGCGCTGATGACCCTGAGCGCGTGCTCCTCGTCCGGCTCATCCGAGGCGGACTCGGGCACGGCCGGATCCGGCTCCTCCGCGAAGCTCTCCGGCACGGTGACCGTCTTCGCCGCCGCCTCGCTCCAGGAGAGCTTCACGACGCTGGGCAAGCGGTTCGAGAAGGAGCACCCGGGCACGAAGGTCACCTTCAGCTTCGGCGGCAGCGACACCCTCGCCGCGAACATCACGGGCGGCGCCCCGGCCGACGTGTTCGCCGCCGCGAGCGCCAAGACCATGGCGATCGTGACGGCCGAGCAGGACGCGGTCGGCGCGCCCGCCACCTTCGTCCGCAACCAGCTGGAGATCGCCACGCTGCCGGGCAACCCCGACAAGGTCACCTCCCTCAAGGACCTCACGAAGTCCGGCCTGAAGGTCGTCCTGTGCGACAAGACGGTGCCGTGCGGCTCCGCCGCCCAGACGGCCCTGGAGAGCGCCGGCCTCGAGCTCACGCCGGTCTCCTACGAGCAGGACGTCAAGAGCGCCCTCACCAAGGTCGAGCTGAAGGAGGCCGACGCCGCCGTCGTCTACAAGACGGACGTGAAGGCCGCCGGTGACAAGGTGGCGGGCGTGGCCTTCCCCGAGTCGGCGAAGGCCGTCAACGACTACCCGATCGCCCTCCTCAAGAACGCGCCGAACCCCGCCGTCGCCAAGGCCTTCATCCAACTGGTGCAGTCCGCGGAGGGCCAGAAGGTCCTGACCGGGGCCGGATTCCTCACGCCATGACCGGACCCGGCAAGGACAAGGCCGAGGCCGTCGCCCTGGAGGGCCGACGGCGCCGGCCTCTCCGTGCGGGTCCCCGCCGAGGCGTGCCCCTCCCTCTCCTCGTGCCCGCCCTGGCAGGGCTGGCGTTCCTGCTCCTCCCACTGGTCGCCCTGCTCGTACGAGCCCCCTGGCGCAGCCTCCCCGAGCAGCTGACCAGCGCGGAGGTCTGGGAGGCCCTCCGTCTGTCCCTGGTGTGCGCCACGGCGGCGACCGCGCTGAGCCTGGTCGTCGGTGTCCCCCTGGCCTGGCTGCTGGCCCGCGCCGACTTCCCCGGCCGCGGCCTGGTCCGCGCCCTGGTGACCCTGCCCCTCGTCCTGCCCCCGGTGGTCGGCGGCGTGGCACTGCTGCTCGCCCTCGGCCGCAACGGCGTGGTCGGGCAGTGGCTGGACTCCTGGTTCGGGCTCACCCTCCCGTTCACCACGACCGGCGTGATCCTCGCCGAGACCTTCGTGGCGATGCCGTTCCTCGTCATCAGCGTCGAGGGCACCCTGCGCGCCGCCGACCCGCGCTACGAGGAGGCGGCCACCACCCTCGGCGCCTCCCGCTTCACCGCGTTCCGCCGGGTCACGCTGCCGCTGATCATGCCGGGCATCGCAGCGGGCAGCGTCCTCGCCTGGGCACGAGCCCTCGGCGAGTTCGGGGCCACGATCACCTTCGCGGGCAACTTCCCGGGTCGTACCCAGACCATGCCGCTCGCGGTCTACCTGGCCCTCCAGAACGACCCGGCGGCCGCCATCGCCCTCAGCCTGGTCCTGCTGGCGGTGTCGATCGCGGTCCTGGCAGGCCTGCGCGACCGCTGGATGACCCCCTCATGACTCTCACCGAGCCCGCCTCCCCACCCTGCCCGGCCGGCGCAACCAACCACACCACCCACCCCGCC
>NZ_JAGMUK010000022.1:0-57644 GCF_019049245.1 Streptomyces sp. AC555_RSS877
CGTACCCGTAACACCATCGTCCAGCACCCGCCCCCGAGTACCCGCAACCACCCCGCTACCAGTAGCTATACCCACCGAAAGCGGAATTCAGCACTAGTGTGTGCGGTGGTGATGCGTGCAGCGCCGACGGCGCCGCAGAGGGGCAGGAGACCGGGCGGCACAATCCACCTTTCCGTGCCCTTCACACCGCCGTGGGCGGTGCACCACCAACAAAGCCCGTTGTCGAGAGAGTGTGGGAGTCCATGATGAGGGGGTCACTGACAGGGACCCCCACGCAGACGGCAGCGCTCGTACAGTGGAGCGCATAGCAGGCAGAAACGACCCACAAGGCAGCAACGGCGACATCCGTGAGGATTTCCGCGCGGAGATCCGGGAATTTCTCGGCACGCGACGGGCCAAGGTCACCCCCGAGCAGGCCGGACTGCCCACGTATGGCGGAGGTCGGGTGTCTCGGCCGAGTCGGCCGGCTCGGAATCGGGGTGGTCGATGCGTACGAGGCGGCCGGTGTGCAGGAGTCCGCGCAGCTGCTTGTACAGGGCGATCCAGCTGGCCAGTTCGGCGCGTTCGGTCTCGGTTGTGCGGGTGAGGTCCCATTCGAGGCCGAGGTTGCCGAAGAGCGCCGTGCCGGCGCGGAAGGCCAGGTCGTGGGTCGACCGGTGGTGTGGGAGCGGGCGGCGCCGATGTGCGAGCCGATGAGTTCGAGGGGCAGGAGGAGTTGGGTCCAGCGATTGATCGACTGGCGTTCCAGGGCGTCGTTGCAATCGCTGGCCAAGAGTAGGTGCGGCTTCGTCACCCCACCCGGGCTCGACCACGAGGTGAAGGGTCGCTGGTGACGGCGTGGTCGTCAGATCGGGTGGCGCGCATCAGCACGAGTGCGGTCAGCGGTACGAGGGTCAGGGCGGCCGTCACCGTGCCGACCAGCGGCGGCCCGGCCTGCCCAAGCGGTGAGGCCAGGGCGATACCCGCGGCCCAGGAGCCGACGGCGACGCCCACGTTGGACGACGAACTGGCCAGCGCGGAGGCGAGCGTGGGCGCGGAACCGGCGAAGCGCCTGACCAGCGCGCCGAGCACGGGGGAGGCGGCGAACGCGGTCACCCCCATGACCGTCACCAGGACGACGGTCGCCACGGGGCTCGTGGAGAAGAACACCAGCAGGAGCAGGATCAGGCTGGTCGCGTGGCGGCCGTGATGAGGGTGGCGAGCGGCCGACGGTCACCCAGGCGCCCGCCGAGCGTGGTGCCCAGCAGGGCGCCCGCACCGTAGCCGGTCAGGACCAGGGGCACAGCGGCGGCGGGGATTGGGCCCGCTCGGTGAGCAGGAGGGAGATGTAGGTGTAGGTCGCCAGGACACCTCCCATGAGCAACGCGATGGCACTCAGCGCCAGCCAGACCCGGCCCTGGCGCAGCGCGGCGAACTCAGCCCGGACAGAACGCGCTTCGCGCTGCTCCTCGTCGGGGATGTACCGGCCGATGACCGCCGCCGCGGCGGCCGGCAGGGCGGCCAGCACCCAGAACGGACCCCGCCAGTTGGATACCTGCCCCAGCCACGAGCCCAGCGGTACGCCCGCGATGTTGGCCACGGTCATGCCCCCGAGCAGCACGCCCAGGGCCCGGGACGTCGAGATCACCTGACCCGCAGACCCTGTGCGAGTGCGCTCGGTGGCCTTGGGGGCGAGCACGTAAGCGGGCGTCACGTCGGTATGTGCCTCACGTCTGTTCCGCGAGGGGACGCGCGGTCCCGGCCGCACCCCCCTGCTCGTCCCGAGCATCCGCTTCCGGCGTGTCGGGGACCAGACCGATCAGCAGAGCGCCGATGACGCCGGGCACGGCCAGGGCATAGAAGTTCCACTGGAACGCCAGCCCGGCCCCGATGATGAGTCCGAGCAGCGGCGGGGCCAGCATCGAGCCGAGGCGGCCGAAGCCCAGCGTCCAGCCCAACGCCGTGGCGCCCATGCGGACGGGATAGTGCTTGGAGACGTAGGCGAGGACGAACGTCTGCGTTCCCATCGCCCCGACCCCGCCCAGAGCCACGGCCCCGTACAGCACTGTCGTGGGCAACCGCAGACTGAGCAGTATGACGGCCACGCTGGACACGAGGAACGTCGTGGTGATGATCGGCTTGGAGCCGAGTCGGTCGGCCGCCAGGGAGATGACGAGCGTGCCGACGACAGCTCCGAGGTTGAACACGAGAAGGAAGCCGAGCGAGGAGCCCGCGGAGTGGCCGGCCCGACGCATGATCTCCGGGAGCCAGGTGTTGAAGCCGTAGATCATGAACAGGCACAGGCATGTCATCAGCAGGAAGCACAGGGTCGCCACGAGGTAGCTGCGCGAGAACAGGGCCCGCACCGGCGACATGCTGTCCGGGTCGGTTCCCGACCGGCTCGGCTCGGACGCCGGGACGGCCTCCTGCTCGTCGTCCAAGGTGATGTTCCAGCGGTCGGCGGTCTTCTCCGCCTCCGCGTGCCGTCCCTGCGCCCGGAGGAAGGCGATCGACTCGGGCAGGAGCTTGAAGGCCAGCGGCACGACCAGGACCAGCGGTAGGAGGCCGAGCAGGAACATCGCCTGCCAACCGAACCGTGGAATCACGAAGATTCCGGTGAGTGCGGCGAGGATGCCGCCGATGGGAAAGCCGCTGAAGAGGATCGCGAAAACCAGGTTTCGTGACTTCGGGTGCGAGTACTCACCGCTGAGTGCGCTGGCGGTCGGCAGCACGCCGCCGAGACCGAGGCCGGCGAGGAACCGGAAGAGGCCGAACATCTCCGGAGAGGTGGCCGTCGCGCACAGACCCGTCATCACCGAGAACCAGGCCAGGCAGCAGACCAGCATCTTGCGTCGCCCCAGTCGGTCGGTGAGCGTACCGACCGTCGTAGCCCCGATGAGCATCCCGACCAGGGCGAAGGAACCGATCAGCCCGGCACCGGCGGGCGTCAGGCCCCACCCTGGTTCGTGGAGAAGCGACGGAATCACCGCGCCGTAGATGACGACGTCATAGCCATCCGAAATGACCGTGATGCCACAGATCGCAAGGACGAGCAGTGTCACCGGAGGCCAGGCGGTGGTACCACGGCTTCCTCTGTGACTGTTTTCGTACATGGCAGTTCCTCTCACATGGCTTCGCTTTTCGGTGAGGGTTCTCTCGCTTCGATGCGGGCGGTGGACGTTGTTCGTGTCGGCGTCCACCGGTGCCACCCGCATGTGCGGAGGGTGCAGACATGCCCGCTCGGATCAGCGGGTTCGGCTCTTGCATGCTGGCCGCCGGGACGCCTGGACGCCTCGGCTCATGCGAGGACGGCGGCTCTCCTCGCTCATGTCGTGTCCCGTCCGGAGGGCTCCGGGTCACAATTGCTGGTTCCTGACTGCGTCGCCGCGACGCCCCTCGCATGGATAAGTGTGCACAGTATGACGGGCCTGTAAAGAGCAGGGCGCAGGAAACGTGAATGCGGGAGTCAGGAAACCCGGTGTTCATCTCTAGCGTCGGCCGGGCGCGGTCGACCGTCCGAGGCGGTCTCGCCTACGCCCCCGAAGGGGCCCATCCATGCATACACGCCGCACTTCACGGGGGCTTCCTTCGCGGCCGCGAGCGCGTATCGGGCGACCGAGGAGGCACGTGCGGCGCTGGGTGGCAACCGGCCGCAGGCCGTGGTCACGCGTCAGCTGCTGGGGCGCTCGGCCTGACGGGTCGGTTGCACTCCGACAGCCACCGTAAGTGTATGCATTTCGACGCCCGGTATGGTCATGGAGACCCGTCAAGGCGTGTCATGTCCCGTCGCCGGACCCCAAACCCCGGGAGATGCCCCGGCCGGCCAGCATGACCGCGGGCACGAGCAGATGGGTACGGGCCTCGGTGCCCACCACGGACACAGCCGCGACCACGCGGCCTTTCGCGTCGGTGACCGGTGCTGCCACCGAGTATGCGTCCGGACTCATCTCCTCGCGCACGACGGCGGCGCCGGTCCGCCGGCATTCCGCCAACGCCACACGCAGAGCGACCGGGTCGGTGACGGTCCTGGGCGTGAAGCGGTCCAGGCCGCCCCGTACGACCTCGGTGAACAGCTCCGCGCCCGCGTGGGCCAGCAATACCTGGCCGACGGCGGAAGCGTGCAGGGGCAGCCGTCCACCGACCCCGGAGACCACCGGAACCGCTCCGCTCGCGGAGATCCGTTCGACGACGAGGGCGTCCGTGCCGTCGAGGACGGCCAGTTGCACGTGCTGCTGCGTGGCGGCATGCAGATCTTCCATGACGGGCATGGCACGGACCCGCAGCGGTAGTCCACGGGGGTTGAGGGTACCCAGCTCCCACAGGCGCAGGCCGATGACGTAGGCGCCGCTCGCGACGCGCTCCAAAGCTCCCCACGTCGTCAGTTCCCCGACCAGTCGATGGGCGGTGGCGTGACGCAGGCCGGTGAGCCGGCACAGCTGGGCGAGTGTCAGCTCCGGATGTTCCGGCGTGAACGCGCCCAGGATTGCCAGGGCTCGCGAAGTGACCGTGCGGCCACGGTCGCTGCTGTTGGCCGTTTCCGGCTCCTCTCGCCACAGTGACGGGATTCGCGCCCGTCCCGCCTCCTGGCCCGCGGATGTACGTGCGCGCGGGGCGAGTGTCCATTCACCGGACATCGTACTGACCGACGTGGGGCTGGTGCACCAATCTCTGTCCCGGGCCCCGAGGCCCTCACTGGTCGGGACAACCCGTCCTCGAGCAGGGCAGCCGCCCCCGAAGGTTCGCTTCGGCCCGCCGTCTGCGTTCCGCCCATCCGGACTGGGCCACGGAGAGGGAAGAGCGGCCCTACCCGACGACGAGCCCGACGCGGCCCTTGGCCGGACCGGCACAGCCGTCCACTGTCGCTCGTGGGCGAGGTCGCGTCCATCTCGCTCACGGATGAAAGGAGCCAGGACATGCCTATGACCGGGATGTCGCGAGCCCTCGGCGGCGATGACGCCGACTGGGCAGACAGGTCATCGACGCGGTTCGAGCACGAGACTCTGCCACAGAGGGTGTGTTTCGCCTCGGGCGAGGCGGCTGCGACGGTGCGGGCCGAGGTGGAACGGCTCGGTGCTGCGCGGGTGATGGTGATCGCGGCCGTCACGGAGACCGAGCTCGCGCAGCAAGTCACCGCCGGTCTACCGGTCGTGCTGCGGTGGAGCGAGGTGGTGATGCACGTTCCCGTGGAGGTGGCCGAGCGGGCGCGCGCGGCCACGGCCCGGCACCGCGTGGACTGCGTGGTCAGTGTGGGTGGGGGGTCCACCACCGGCTTGGCGAAGGCGATCGCGTTGACGGCGGATGTTCCCATAGTGGCCATCCCGACCACGTACGCGGGGTCGGAGGCCACGAGTGTGTGGGGGCTGACCGAACAGGCGAGCAAGACGACAGGCGTGGACGCGAGGGTCCTGCCCCGGTCCATCGTCTACGACGCGACACTGACCGTGTCCTTGCCGGTGCCGATGAGTGTCGCATCGGGGCTGAACGCGCTGGCGCACTGCGTCGACGCGATGTGGGGCCCCCGCGTGGACCCGATCGACCGTGCGCTGGCGGCAGAGGGAATCCGCGCGCTCGCGACCGGACTGCCCGCCGTGGTGGCCGATCCGACGGGCCTGTGGGGCCGTGAGCGGATGCTGTATGGGACGTATCTGTCGGCGGTGGCCTTCTCGTCGGCGGGTTCGGGGCTGCATCACAAGATCTGCCATGTCCTGGGCGGTATGTACGACCTGCCACACGCCCAGACCCATGCGGTGGTGCTGCCCTACGTACTGGCGTTCAACGCGTCCGCCGCCCCGGAAGCCGAGCAACGGATCGCGGCCGCACTCGGCGCGGAGTCGGCGATCGAAGGCCTGGAGCGGCTCCGGCAGGACGTGGACGCGCCGCAGGCGCTGCGCGACTACGGGCTGGAAGAGGCCGATGCCGACAACGCCGTGCAGGCCGTCCTGGACGTGGTCCCGGACAGCAATCCCCGTCGGGTGACGGCCCACGATCTCCGGCGCCTGCTGCGTTCGGCGTGGGCGGGCACGGACCCGAGCGCGATGATCGAAGGCAAGGAGAACTGATGATGAGTGAGCAGAGCGACGCAGGCGCACAGGTGGCAGCTGACCAGCAGGCGCGTGAGCAGGCCCTGGTCGAGCAGGTCGTGGCCTCGTTCGACACGGCCGAGGACCCGCGGCTGAAGCGGTTGATGCAAGCGCTGACCCGGCACCTGCACGCGTTCCTGCGCGAGGTGCGGCTGACCGAGGAGGAGTGGGCGTCCGCGATCGAGTTCCTCACCGCGGCCGGACACATCACCGACGACAAGCGCCAGGAGTTCATCCTGCTGTCGGACGTCCTGGGGGCGTCCATGCAGACGATCGCGATCAACAACGAGGCATACGCGAACGCGACCGAGGCGACGGTGCTCGGCCCGTTCTTCGTCGAGGGCTCGCCCGGGGTCCCGCTGGGCGGGGACATCTCCTTCGGCGCCGCCGGACAGCCGTGCTGGGTCGAGGGCTCGGTCACCGGCACCGACGGGGAACCCGTCCCAGGGGCACGCATCGAGGTGTGGGAAGCCGACGAGGACGGCTTCTACGACGTGCAGTACGACGACGACCGCACGGCGGCGCGGGGGCATCTGGTCGCCGACGAGAGGGGCCACTACCGGTTCTGGGCGATCACCCCGACCCCGTACCCCATCCCGCACGACGGCCCTGTCGGCGCCCTGCTCGCCTCCGTCGGCCGTTCCCCGATGCGCGCCTCGCACCTGCACTTCGACGTCCGGTCCGAGGGAAAGCGAACCCTGATCACCCACATCTTCGTCCGGGGCGACGAACTCCTCATCTCCGACGCCGTGTTCGGTGTCAAGGACTCGCTCATCCACGACTTCGTGGAGCACCCCGCGGGCACCCCCACGCCGGACGGACGCGATCTCGGGAGCCGTACCTGGTCCAGCGTGCGCTTCGACATCGTCCTCGCGCCCGCGCACACCGCGGGGACAGGCACCGCTTCCACCGAAGGAGCCGGTGAATGACCAACCAGGACGACAGACCCGTGCCCGGCCTGCGCGTCGCCGTGGTCGGCGGAGGCATCGGCGGTCTGGCCACCGCGGCGTTCCTGCACCGCGCCGGGATCGAGGCGACCGTGTACGAGCAGGCCCCGGCCCTGACCGAGGTCGGAGCCGGCCTCGTCGTCTCCCCCAACGCGGTGCGACTGCTGCGCGGCCTCGGCCGGCTGGACCGCTTTCGCGAGCGCGCGGTGCCGCTGGAGGTCGGATGGGAGTTCCGGCGCTGGGAGGACGGGCGCGTGCTGTTCTCCCAGGACCTCGGCGAGGAATGCGAGCGGCGCTTCGGCGAGCGGAGCTATGTCGCACACCGCGCCGATCTGCTCGACGCCGTGCGCGGAGCGGTCCCCGAAACATCGCTCCGCCTGGGGATGCGGCTCGCCGGTCTCCATCGGATGGACGAAGGCGTCGAGCTGGCCTTCACCGATGGATCACGGGAGTTCGCCGATGTCGTCGTCGGGGCCGACGGCGTCCACACCACCGTGGGACGCTACGTGGCCGAAGCGGGAGCACCGCGGCTCTCGGGCATCTGTGCCTGGCGATGCCTCGTGCCAGCAAAACTCGCACCGGCCTTCGCGTGCCGTCCGGTCCAGACGCTCTGGCTCGGCCCCGACCGCCACCTGGTCCACTACCCGATCTCCGCGGGCACGCAGATCAACATCGTCGCCTTCGGGCCGGCACACGACTGGACGACGGAGTCGTGGTCGGCCGAGGCACGGATCGCGGACCTGCGCGCCGAGTTCTCCGGGTGGTCGGACGATCTGGGAGTGCTGCTCGCGGCCGCGGAACGGGTCGGGCGGTGGGCGCTGCTCGACCGGGACCCGCTGCCCCGTTGGACGAACGGACCCGTCGCGCTGCTGGGAGACGCGGCGCACCCGATGTTCCCCTTCTTCGCTCAGGGAGCGGCGCAGGCGATGGAAGACGCCGCCGTTCTGGCGGGCTGCCTCACCGACCGGCCGGAAGACCCGTCTGCCGCGCTGCGCCGCTACGAGGACATCCGCCGCCCGCGCGCCACCCGGGTACAGCAGCTGAGCCGCGGCAGGGCGGAGAGCAATCACCTGCCCGACGGGCCGGCCCAGGAGGCGAGGGACGCGTCGTTCGCGAACGCGGACCCCTTCGCGCACAACGGGTGGATCTACGGGCACGACGCGGACATGGCCGTGCGAGAGGCGCTGACGACGCCCTGAGCTGTGCGTTTTGTTTGGGAGTGAGGGCGATCGCCGGGGCATGTCCTCAGCCGGGCAGGACGTGCGGTGACAGCTGGGCAGGGTGAACCCGTGAGGGCCCCCAGGAGCTGAGCCCGAGCGTCGGCAGCCGGACTTCCCGTCGACCCCGGGCGAAGACCTCTGAGGCGGCGGGAAGGGGGACACCAAGACACTGGGCGTCGTCCTGGAACACGCGACGACTTGCCTGGACGGCCTGGACGGCCTGGTGCACCGGCGCAACGGCGCGACCGGCAGGCTACGCCTCACAGCGGACAGTGGGCTCGCTCCGGAACGTGCGGCGGTGTGGGCAGATCTCCTCGATCAACAGGACGTGGCGCTCGCCGTACGACGTCGTGCGTTCGCCGGCGTCGCGGGAGACAGCCTGGGCATCGGCGCGTCCGGCAGGGTGGCCCTGCCCCTTCCCGGCTCCGACGGCCCGGTCGGTGTGCTGTCCGTGCTCACGACAGAGTCCGGTGAGCGCGATGAGACCCAGCGGTCCCTGCTGCGCGCGTTGGCCGGGCGCCGGTTCGCGCATGGGCGGTGCTGCGGGCTCCTCGGCCGCCTCCGGGCCGGATGCGGCCGAGGAGCGATCACGATCAGTACGCATGGGTGAGCCGGCCGCCGCACTCGCGGAGGCCGTCACCTGCGATGACGTCGTGCGGCCGTCACCGAGTTCGTCCTCGCCCCTTTTCGGCACCGACGGGCTGGAGTTCCAGGTGCTCGAAGGAGACCGCCTGAAACCGGCATGCCAGTCGCACCGACGAAGGCGAACGCGACCTGCAGCTCGTCACCGCTCTGCCGCCGCTGGGGCTCCCGCTCTCTCCCCGATGGCACATGCACCTGGACGGAGCAGGGCCTCCCGCTCCCGTATGCCGCCTCGAAGCCCGAGCGCACAGCGTTCCCGCGCCGCCACCTGTGCCGCAAACATGACAGGTGGCGGCGGCCGGTCGGGTTCAGCAGTCGATGGTGACGGAGGCGCCCACCACCCGGGAGACGCAGGAGCACATCACTCGGTGCTCGGCCCGCTGACGTTCCGAGAGAAACACGTCCCGGTGATCGACCTTGCCCGCCACGTCGAGTACCGCGACCCGGCACAGGCCGCACTCGCCCCGGCGGCAGTCGTACATCATCTCCACCCCAGCGCTTTCGAGGGCGTCGAGGAGGCTGGTGCCGACGGGTACGTCGAAGCTCAGCCCGCGCGCCGGAACATCCACGCGGAAGCGTGCCGCGGGCAGATCCCCACTCGTGCCGAACGTCTCGAAGCGGAGTCCGCCGGGTGGCCTGGCGGCGCGCCCCCAGGCTGCCTGTACGGCCGACAGCAGCCCCATCGGGCCACAGACGTACAGCACGCCCCCCTCGGGCAGGGAAGCAACGATCTCGTCCGGGTCGACGAGATCACCGTTACGGTCCTCGACCACCCGCACCCTGCCGGGGTGTTCCCGCTCCAGCTCCTCGACGAAGGCCATGTTCTCGCGGGACCGGCCGGCGTAGACCAGCTGATAATCAGCGCCTCTTGAAAGCAGGGCAGAGGCGAGCCCGACGATGGGTGTGATGCCGATACCACCGGCGAGCAGCACACTCGGCGGACACCCCGGGCTGAGCGGGAACCCGTCGACCGGGCCGACGAACACGATCTCCGAGCCGGGGCGCAGGTCGTGCATCCACCGCGATCCCCCGCGGCCGTCCCGCTGGAGCCGTACGGCGACGCGGAGCAGCCCGTCGTCATGGCCGTGGTCCACCAGCGAGTAGGAACGCGTCTCGGGCCCGCCCGGCAAGGGGACGGTGATGTCGACATGACTGCCCGGAGGCACCGACCGAACCGGCCTGGACGGGTGAAGCACCAGTTCGACGATGTCCGGCGCGAGTTCGGTACGTCCCACCACGACCGCCGTGTGGGCCGTGGATCCGTCTGGGCCGGAACCGGTGAGCTGCTTCCGGGCGCCGGTGGTGCTTGTCATGCCGTCTCCCTCGTCGTGGACGCGACGGCGGCCAGGCGGCTCGGGGGCGTGCGGTCCCGTCCCTGTTCCCGAGCGATCTGTGCGTCGACGATCCGGCGCACCCACATTCCGCCGACGTCGATGTTGAGGTTGTAGAACTCGTGTCCCGGGTTGGCCTCGATCGCCCGCTGCTGCGCGTTGAGCATCTCGGTGTCCTGGCCGAACACCCGGGACACGCTCTGACGGAGCAGGGTGGTCAGGCTCTGGTCGTGGAGGTGGTAGTTGCGGGTGAAGGCCCAGAAGTAGTGGCAGGTGCCGGCCGTGGCGGGGGTCACCGTGTTGAGCACGCGACCGTTGACGCCGGCGCTCCGGTCGCCCTCCGGTGCGCCGGTTCCGGTCGGTGCGACACCGACGTCGATGGTGATCGTCGAGGGAGCGGTGTAGCGGATGACCTGCCACCGGTCGACGGGCCCGTCATGGGCGGGGTTCTTGCGGCGCAACTGCATGCCGAGGAAGGGTGGTGCCTCGATTCCCCGCATCCACCGGGTGAGCGTGACCGAATGGTCGTCGTGGGCCACCTCGGGTTCGGACTCGGAGAGCTCGTCGCTGGCGAGGCTGTCGGCGTGGAGGAACTGCTCGTGGGTGAGGTCCATGAGATTGTCGAGGACCAGCCTGTAGTCGCAGTCGACGGTGATGCTCTCGCCGTCCCCGGCCCACTGCGGATCGTCGTTCCAGTGCAGATCGGGGACGAGCTCGGGATCGGCCGCCGCAGGGTCGCCGAGCCAGACCCAGACGAACCGGTGCCGCTCCACGACCGGGTACGAAGCGACCGCGGCGGACGGGTTGAGGGTCTCCTGGGCAGGCATCCGAGTGCAGCGGCCGTTCGGTCCGTAGGCAATTCCGTGATAGCCGCAGACGACGTCGTCACCGTGCAGCTCTCCCATCGACAGCGGCACAAGGCGGTGCCAGCAGGCATCGGCGAGCGCCACCGCCTTCCCGGACGTCGTGCGGTAGAGCACGAGCGGGCGCTCGCATATGGTGCGCGGCAGCAGGCTGCGACCCAGTTCGGTGTCCCAGGCCGCGGCATACCAGGAATTCAGCGGGAACATGACGGTTCTCCTCCTCCGGGTTGGTGACGCGCCGCCCTCGCGGTGGGACAGCGGCGACGGGGATTCGGGCGGCATGCGACCACGACCTGCGCGGCCGAAGTCGGCCGGTTCTGCCAGGAGTCAGGTCCGTGGTGAGAAGCAAGGGCAGGGGCACGCCATCAGGCCGGTGTACACCTGCCTCGGGGAGCGGTGCCTCCGGTCACCGACACGCTAAGCACCCAGCATGTATGAGTCCAATGAATGTTGAAAATGGTTCGCAATCACATCATCAATGAACAGCCCGCATCAGTTGCTCCCGCAGCCACGCAAGGCCGGGATCGCCGGCGCCACGCGGGTTCCACACCAGATCGACTCCAAGAGGGGGCAGAGGGAGAGGGGGCTCCATGATTCGCAGCCCGTTCCGCGGCGCCAGCTGCTGAGCCAGCCGGCGGTGCAACAACGCGATCATGTTCGTGCCGCTCACCACCGAGGGGATCATCAGGAACTCGAAGACGACTACCTGTACGTGGAGATCGGGGATCATCCTGGCGATTGCCTGCTGCGCGCCGACCCGTCCTTGCTCCCACTCGAACACCACATGAGGCAACCGGGAGAGGTCGTCGACGGTCAGCGCCGCACCGATGCGGTCGTTGTTCGCGTCGGCGACCACCACCCAGCTCTCGTCGTAGAGCCGTTCCCTCGGCAGCGAGGTGGACATGGTGTCCGGCAGCAACGCCACGTCCGCGGTCGCCTCGCTGCGGGTGAGGTCCATTGACGACGCGGGTGCTTCCAGGTGCAGACGGACACCCGGAGCGGAGGCGGCGACCAGGGCGCTCAAGGCGGGAAGGACCGTCAGAGCCGAGGCGCTGGACGCGGCGATACGGAAGGTGCGGTCCGAAGTCGCCGGATCGAAGACCGGAGGCGTGAGGACCTGGCTTGTCACGGTCTCCAGAATCAGGTTGACCGGTTCGATCAGCGCGTCGGCACGGGTGGTGAGCACGTACTCCCGCCCGACCCGGATGAGGAGTTCGTCACCGAGCGTGCGCCGCAGCCGTTGCAGGGCGTTGCTCATGGCCGGTTGCGTCAGCCCGACCGCCTGGGCGGCGCGAGTGACGCTGCGGTGTTCCAGAAGGGCGGCCAGCAGCGGGAGCAGATTGAGATCGACGCGGTGCAGGCCGACCATGGGGCGCGTCGGTCGTGAGTAGCTATTCACCTCAGTTATATATCGCATGCGTAGGGATCATTCGACCTGCTGACGGTGAGGTATTACCGTTCGGCTATTCGTGGGCCCAGGCCGATACCCGTTCCCTCTGGGCGTTCCGGCCGTGCTCGACGTCGGCTCCATCGCGCCCTTGGACCACGGGCCGCCGCGATTCATGGCCGTCCGATGGCGGACGAGGCCCGGCTGCAGTCGTACGACACTCAATGGAGGTCTTCCATGCCGGAGACAGATCAGCACGAGCTCCGTCGCCTCGTCGAGAACTGGGCACTGTGGCGCGACGCCGGAGACTGGGAACGGTTCGCCACCGTGTGGCATCCAGCGGAGGGCTGGATGACGGCGACATGGTTCCAGGGTCCGGCACCGGACTTCATCGCCGTCAGCCGGGAGGGCTTCGAAAACGGCGTCAGCATCCTGCACTTCCTGGGCGGACACACCGCCGATGTCGTGGGCGACCGCGCCATCACCCAGACCAAGATGACCATCAACCAGCGGGCGGAGGTCGACGGCGTCGAGGTCGATGTCGTCTGTACGGGACGCTTCTACGACTTCTGCGCGCGTCACGAGGGCGCGTGGAAGATCGTCCGCCGACAGCCCATCTACGAGAAGGACCGTCTCGACCTTGTTGATCCGTCCGCGACGCTCAACCTGGACGGGGAGTTGCTGGCCCGTTTCCCCGCCGGCTACCGCCATCTCGCATACCTGCAGACCAAGGCGGGCTTCACGGTGAAGACCGGGCTGCCGGGCCTGAAGGGTGAGGTCGTGCAGCGTCTCTACGAGGAAGGTGCGAAATGGCTGGCCGGCTCAAGCACTCCGGGTGATCCGCACTGACTCGTCGCGCCTTCGGGAGGGTCGGTCTCGGAGTGGTGCGGCGCCGATGGCGCGCGGCACTTACCGAAACACCCGCTGCGCCGCCATCGGCACCTGGCACTTCGGGACGACTGACCCACGGAAGGCGCGGCGGCGGCTGTAGTGCGACAGCTCGCCCGTGGCCGCCGCCGGGCACCTCGGGTCCGCGGTCTGTCGAGGGTCACCCGGCGTGGCCCCGCACGGCGTGGACGCGGTAACCGATCTGCGCCGCCGCTTCACTTCAAACCAGGGTCCCGACCGCCGCCGAGACGGCCCCGCGCGCCCCAGTGGATACAGTATCCCAGCAAACGGATCACGGTCCTGGCAAGCTGTTTCGGGTCAGGTCCCTGCTGCCGCGCCTTTTGGCTACTTGATCTGCATACACATCACTAGACTCTGGGCATGAGCACGAGGGGCAGCGACATTCCCCGGGAGCAACAGTCGGCGGAGAGCGGAGTCGAGGCGCAGGTCTCTGCCGAGCCGCCGGTCGACGAACCCGGGCAGCCCGTGGGAGGACGCCGTCTGGCCCTGGACGTCCACGCACGACTGCGGGCCATGATCTTGAGCGGTGAGCTGCCTCCCGGCTCGGCCCTGCTTCAGGCCGAGATGGCACGCAAGCTGGGCGTCAGCCGCACACCGATGCGTGAGGCGTTCCGGCTGCTTCAGGAAGAGGGGCTCATCGACGCGCGGCCCGACCAGCGGGCGAGGGTGCGGGGAGTGGACCCCGAGGACCTGGACGGTGTCTACGGAGCTCGCATCATGCTCGAGACGCTCGCCGTGAACCTGACAGCCAAGTCGCTCGACGCGGGGGACCTGGAGCGTATGGGCGAAGCCGTGCAGCGCATGCGGGAACTCGCGGGCCAGGAACAGCCGGACAAGTGGCACGCCGCGCACAGAGAGTTCCACGGCATCGCGACGGGGGCCGTGGGGCCGCATCTCCAGCGCATGCTGGCACCGCTCGGTGAGCACAGCGAGCGCTACATCCGGCTGGCCCAGCTGGGCATGCCCAGCTCATGGCCCCGCGCGCACGCAGACCACGAGGCGCTGCTGGACGCACTGCGTCTGAGTGACTCGGACGAGGCGGCACGTGTGATCGCCCGCCATCTCGCGCGTACCGCTTTGAACGTCCTGGCGGACATCGCCCCGGAGTACGAGCCGGCGGCCACGCGGACCGCGCTCGGGATCGCGGGGAACGGCCAGTCCTGATGCCGGAGCCGGCCGGCTGGAGAGCCTCTCCCTCGGGGACATGCTCTCCATGGGAACCCGGGGCGGCCCCGACCGTGAGGGAACCGCACAGGACGTGGGAGGCCGCGTCCTGTGAGTGCCTTGTTCCTTACACCTCCCAGTCCTGGTGGCCCAGGGTGAGTGCCACCCGCCCGAGACTGTTGTCGTCCTCCATGTAGCGGTGGGCATCGGCTGCCCGGGCGATGGGGAAGGTGCGGTCGACCACCGCGCGGAACCCGTTCTCCACCTGCGTCCACAGCTCCCTCACGGCGGCCGGGTTGCCCGTGCGTACCCCGATGATGCGGTGGCAGTCGGAGTACACGCGACGCAGGTCGATCTTGACCTGGCCGCCGAGGAAGGCGCCGGAGGTCACCACGGTGCCGCCCCGGGTCAGGGAGTCGACGGTGGCGTCCCAGACGGCCGGGTCACCGAGGTTGTCGACGGCGATGTCGACACCGCGACCGCCGGTCACCTCGCGTACGCGCTCCATGAAGTCCGGCGCGTTGGTGTCGAGCACGACGTCGGCTCCCGCCGCGGCCATGGCCGCGCGCTTCTCCGCCGAGCGGGAGGTCGAGATGATCTTCGCGCCCAGGTGCTGGGCGTAGGCGGCCGTCGTGGAGCCGAGCGCGGAAGACGCACCCTGCACGAGTACCCAGTGTCCGGGGCGGAGCCCTGCCTGGGTCATCTGGTTGGCGGCGACCGGGCCGAGGAGTGCGAGCGAGGCGGCCATCGCGGCCGGAATGCCGTCCGGGACCGTGTGGACGTTGCGTGCCGGCACCGCACAGTACTGCGCGTAGGCGCCGGGGCGGTGGGTGCCTATCACGGTCAGGGAGTCGCAGACCTCTTCGCGGCCGTCCGCGCAGTAGGCACAGTCGCCGCAGGCGACACCGGGCAGTACGGCCACGCGGTCGCCGACCTGTACGGAGTCCACGCCCTCTCCCAGGGCGGCGACGGTGCCGGCGTGGTCCGCGCCCAGGATGTGGGGCGGTTCGATCGTGGCGTAGGGGTGGTCGCCCGCGCGTGCCGTGAGGTCGAGCAGGCGGCCGATGCCGACCGCGGCGACCTGAACGAGAACCTCGCCGGGACCGGGGCGGGGTGTGTCCACCGTGGCCTGTTCCAGCACATCCGGCGGTCCGAACGTGCGGAACAGCATGGCCCGCATGGTCGCGGGAACCGGCAGCGCCGGCGACCAGCCGAGGTCGGCAAGGGGCAAAGTGCTGTTCATGACGCCACCACCGTGTTCTCCAGGCGACCGATCCGCTCGATCTCAATGACTATCGCATCCCCGGCGGCGAGGAACTCGCCGCGCGGCACTCCGCAGCCGGCGGGTGTGCCGGTGAGGATGACGTCGCCCGGTTCCAGGCGGGTGATGCGGCTGGCCGCCGCGATCACTGCCGGGATCTTCACCATCATCTGCGCGGTGGACGAGTCCTGCTTCAGCACACCGTTGACGCTGAGCTGGATCCGGAGGTTCTGCGGGTCGGTGATCTGCCAGGCGGGCACCAGTCCGGGGCCGAGCGGGCAGAAGCCGTCCTGTCCCTTGTGGCTGACCCAGTCGAAGGTGAACGGCTCGGCGACCGGCTTGGCGGCCTTGATCCGGTCCCGGGCCGAGACGTCGTTCGCCGCCATGTAGCCGGCCACATGGTCCATGGCCTGCTCGGCGGTGAGGTTGCGTCCGCCACGGCCGATGACGACGGCCAGTTCGGCCTCCCAGTCGACGCGGGCACCCGGGTAGGCGGGCAGTGGCACCGCGTCCCCCGGTCCCGTCACGGCCGTAGTCGGCGGCTTGAGGAAGAAGAACGGGTCCCCCAGCTCGTCGGGGCGTTCGCAGCCCATCTCGGCGATGTGGTCCCAGTAGTTGGCGCCCGCGCAGAGCACCTTGCCGGGATACGTCAGCGGCGGAGCGAGCCGGGCGCCCGCGACGGCGTCGGACGTGGCCGGCGTCCAGTCCCGGAACAGCGGCGTGAGTGACTCCCACCGGCCCAACACCTCCATCAGCGTCAGGCCTTCGGTCCCGGGCGGCCCCTGGACCACGGTTGCGTCGGTGTACGCACCGACGGCGACTTTCTCCGAGTCATCGACCCGGTACTGCACCAGCGACCATTCAGACGGTGTCATGTTTCCTCCGGCAAGCGGCTCTACGAAAGCAGGAGCACCATAGTGCATACACTTCGACAGAGGAAGAGTGCACTCGGGGCGCACGGCGATCGGCGGCGGCTGCCCCTGCGGGATGCGGGCCACGCTGCGGTCGACGCGGGGCCCGTCGAACCTCCCCTCGGCCTCTCGACGTCCGACGTGTGCCCACCTCCTGCGGATCATCGACTCCTGGCAAGGGGCACGGCTGACGTTGCCTTCGCGATCCGGGATACCGACACGGAAAAGGTTTAGGTGACCTCTGGACACCCAACCCAAAAGGTGTACACACTTAGCTTTGGGTGCCCGTGCGGGACGCGGGTTCACCGGAACCATGAGGAGTGCACATGTTGCGTGTCATCGGTCTCCAGCACTACGGACTCCAGGTGCCGTCACTGGATACGGGGGCGAGCTTCTACAGCGCGTTCGGGCTGGAGGCGGCGGAGCGTGGCAACGCGGTCGTGATCCGTTGCGACGGCCGGGAGCAGGACCAGACATTGCTGATGGAGGGGCCGGTCAAGCGGCTTCACCATGTGGCGTTCGCGGTGGAGCCGGACTCGTTGCCCGAGTGGCAGCGGCACCTGGAAGGCCTGGGCCTGAAGCTGCTGGAAGCGCCGGCCGAGGTTCCCGGCGGGCTGTGGTTCCGCGATCACGAGGGGAACCTCATCAACCTGCGTGACGAACGGATCGCCCCTTGGCGCGCGTTCGGGACCACGGACGCGAACGACGCCAACATCGGCGACCGGGTCCGCCGGATCGACCAGGCCCGCTGGCGGAACGCGACCGACGAGACCAGCCCTCAGCGTCTCGGCCACATGCTGATCTTCAGCTCCGACGTCAGCGCCTCCGAGGCCTTCTACACCCGCACGCTCGGGCTGCGCCTGTCGGACCGCATCGTCGGCGGACCCGTCTTCCTGAACTCGGGGCCCGGCGACCACCACGTCTTCGGCTTCGTCCCGGGCGAGCACCCCGGACTGCACCACTCCAGCTGGATGGTGTCCGACATCGACCAGATCGCCAGGGGCGCGCGGAACATGGCCGCCGAGGGCTTCACGAAGGGCTGGGGCCTGGGCCGTCACACCCTCGGCTCGAACCTCTTCCACTACATCCAGGACCCTTGGGGCAGCTGGATCGAGTACTCCAGCGACATGGACTGCATCACCGAGAACTGGCAGCCGACCGACTGGGAAGACCTCCCGGCCGCCGTCTGGAGCCCCGGGGAGCCGCCGGCCGACTTCATCACCAACCAGGAAGCGAAGCCCGCCTGACCGTCGTCACACGGCCGCCGGACCGCCCCGAACCAGCGGCCTGAACGTCCTGCCTTCCGACGCAAAGGAACCACCATGCAAGGGAGTTCGTCATGCTTCCCGCGCTGAGCGCACTGCGGCCGCCGGGCGAGCCCACCCGCAGACTGACTGTGGGGGTCTTCCCCGGCTCCGGCCTCGTGCATCTCCACCACGCCATCCAGTCCGGGTACTTTCAGCACGCCGGGCTCGAGGTGAACCTCGTGCAGGTCGCTTCCTCCGACCAGCAGATGGCCGGCTGGAACGATGACGACTACGACATCATGCACACCTCGCCCGACCACCTGCTCCGCGCGCTGCTGAAACGGGATCCCGTGGCCGTGCGGGCCGAGGGCATGGGTGAACTGGCTGTTCACCGCCGTCCCGGAAACCCGCTCCCCACAGACCGGTGGGCGGTCGACAACGCGCGCAGCGCCTTCGCGTTCGTGCTGCGCGCCGTACTCGCCGACGTCGCCGGCTCACCGGTGACCGACGATCAGCTCGTCCCGGTGGGGGGCACCTTGCAGAGATTCCGGGCCCTGCCGACGAACGCCGTGGACGGGACCACACTCCACCCGCCGTTCGACGTCCTCGCCGCCGAGCAGGGCTTCCCGCGCGTAGGCGGCCACCTCCAGGTCGCACCCGACCTCATCACCAACGTGGTGGTCACCCCGCGTGAGACCGCCACCGCGTGGCACACCCGCGCCTACGCCGAGGTCTGCCGCATGAGCACCGAGGAACTGCTGTCCTCCGGCGCACCGGGCATCGAGGCGGCTCTGCTGCGGCACGGCCTGCCCGAGGCCGCCGTCCGGGCCGCTGCCCCCGGCCTCCTCGGCTCCGCCGGCCTGTCGACCTCCCCCGAGGTGACGCTGCGCGGCATCGAGGCGGTGGCCGGCCTGCGCCGCCGCTTCGATCCCCACTGGCAGCCCGCCTGCCCGCTCACGTCCCTGATCGGTCCCGGCCAGGGAAACTGAGACAAGCCACCGCAATGGCGGAGACTCCGCCGACGGCTGACGGAAAGACACCGCCGGCCCCGGGTTGCCCCCGTTGCCCGGGCCGGTGGTCACCATGCTGATGCCCGAGTCGCCACCACGCGCGGCTCGGGCATCAGAGGCTGCCGCACGCGGCAGCCTCGCAGGCGCCGCACCGTCCCCGCCTCCCCCTGGCAGTGGGCGGAGTTCTGTCCGGGCGACCTGGGTTTTCCAGGCTCCCGGGACGGCCCGGGGCAGGTGCGGCGAGTCCGGTAGACCCACTGGGCGAACTCATCGGCACCCGCCTCGGCACGGAGCCCCGTATCCCTCCGACAGCGCCGGGTCGTTCCGGGTCACCCTCGTGCATGATGCCGTTGGCGCGCGCCGCGGGTTCGCTCGCACCAAGGGCCACAAGTCCGCCCACCGCTCGGCGATCCGCCGCGACGAGGAGATACGCCATGCCTTCTTCATCGACGGCGTCAAACGATCCGTCGGGGCGGTTTCCCACACGCGCGTAGACCACCACGGTCAGACCACGAGCCGCTGCACATCCGTCAGGCCGCGCTCTCCCGTGCGGTGTTCCGCCGGCAGGATGTAGGTGCGCAGACCGCAGGCGGCCGCGCCGCCGTCGCGGACCGGGTTGTCGCCGACCATGAGGGTGGCCCGGGGGTCCGCGCCGAGGTCGGCGCAGGCTTTGAGGAACAGCTGCGGGTCGGGCTTTTCGCGGCCCTGTTCGTAGGAGATGACGCAGGTGTCGATCAACGCGTCCAGCCCGTGATGGGCGAGGTGGATGCGCAGGTCCCAGGCGAAGTCGCTGACGATGCCGACGCGCAGTCCGCGCCGGCGCAGGGCGCGCAGGACCGGTTCGGTGTCGGGATAGGGAACCCAGGCGTGAGGAGCGGTGAGTTCCCGGTAGGCCATCTCCTCCGCGCCGCGCAGAAAGTCCACCTGCCCCCACCATCCCCACATGGCGCGGCGGTGCTGTGCGGAAGAGAGATCACGGCCTTCCTGGAGGGCTACGACGGAGGGCAGCCGGAAGGCGGCGCGCAACTGGTCGGAGATCCCGGCCACTGCGCCGGGCTCGTCCAGCACGGCCAGGCGGCCGGCCGCGGAGCCGACCCGGCGCAGCCACGTCTCCAGGTCGATCATCTGGAAGATGGTGTTGCTGAAGTCGAACAGGACGGCCTGGACCGGGGGCACCGGCGCGGCCATCTCGGCGTCGCTGGGGCGGTAGGCGCTCGGTGTTTCGAACAGGGTCTGGATCACAGGGAAGACTCTTCGGGTTCGACCGTCTCGACGGGGACTTCGAGGTCGCGTATGGCCGCGAGTTCCGTGTCGGGGGTGCCGGTATCGGTAATGACGGTGTGGTAGTCGGCCACAGTGCCGTACGCGTACGTGGCGGTCTTGCCGAACTTCGAGTAGTCCACCAGGAGCAGCGCCTGTTCGGCGGAGGCGAGCATGGCCAGCTTCACCTCGACATAGTCGTTCAGGGGGTGGAAGAGGCGTCCTTCCAGGACGGCGGTGGCGGACATCAGGGCGAGATCGGCCCGGATTTGAGACAGGGCGCGGGTGACGGTCGGGCCGGTGCAGGAGTTGAAGTCGCCGCGGTAGTGGCCGCCCAGCAGGGTGACGTTCACCCCGGGAGCGGCGGACCCGAGGCGCTGCGCGAGGCCGACCGAGTTGGTGACGACGTGCAGCTGATCCACCTCGGCCAGCGCCGGGACCAGGGGGAACAAGGTGGTCGAGTCCTCCATGAGCACCGTGCTGCCCGGTCTGATCCGGCCGGCGACAGCCGCGCACAGCGCGTTCTTGGCCGCGAGGGCGCTGTTCTCACGGAAGCGGGTGGCCGTCTCCATGGTGAGGGCGGGGAACGCCACAGCCCGCCCGCGCTCCTTGCGCAGCAGATGCCGCCCGGTGAGGTCGTCCAGGTCCCGGTGCATCGTCATCAGGCTGACGTCGAAGTGCCGGGCCAGGTCGTCGATGCGGGTCTCGCCATGATCGGCGACGTACCGCAGCACGGCCTGGCGCCGCTCCTCGACGGCCGCCTGGGACAGTCGCGTACGGGCGGTCACGGCGCCCCTCCTTCCCGCTCGCTCCGGTCTCGCAGTTTCCCACACGGGCCGGTGCGGGTCGGGGTCCGTCCGGCTCGCGGGCCACGGGCCGCTCGTGCGGCGGCGGCCGCGTACGACGTGCGTGTCCGCGTCCACGTCTGCGTCCCTGCCCGCGTAGCCGTGGGCTACGGTCCGTCCACCGTGACCAGCACCTTGACCTGCTCGGGGTCGACTGATGCGGCGAACGCCTTGGCGGCGTCCTCCAGCGGGTAGGTGGCCGTGACGATCTCGGCGGTGTCGATGGCGCCGGAAGTGATCAGGGACATGGCGGTGCGGTAGTCGTCGCCGGTGTACATCAGGGTGCCCTCGACGCGGATCTCCCGGTCCTGGATCAGGTCGAGGCGGACCGGGGTGGTGCCGGCGGCTCCGACGCCGACGACGATGATCGTGCCGCCCTTGGTGACCAAGTCGGTGGCCTGGGCGATGGACTGTTCGCGCGCCACGCAGTCGAAGACGACGTCGGCCGGTCCGCCGAGGGCCGCGTAGGCCTGGTCGGCGAGTTCGGTGGCGTCGGCGGGCAGGGCCGTGTCGGCGCCGAGGCGCAGGGCGCGGTCCCGCTTGCCCGGCAACAGGTCGGTGACCGCGATCTTCGCGGCGCCCGCGTGCCGGGCGGCGGCGAGGACGAGCAGACCGATGGGCCCGGCGCCGAGCACGACGACCGTGCGTCCGGTGAGGTCACCGGCCTTCGCCACGGCGTGCACCGGGGTGGCCAGGGGCTCGACCAGGGCGGCCTCGATGTCCGTCATACCGTCGGGGACGCGGTGGACACGGTCGGCCGGGATGGTGAACAGATCGGCCATGGCGCCGGGCGTCTGGCAGCCGAAGACCTTCAGTTCCTGGCAGATGTTGTAGCGGCCGGAGCGGCACTGGGGGCACCGGCCGCAGTACAGGTTGGGCTCGATGATCACCCGGTCTCCGGGCGCGAAGTCCTCGGCTCCCTTTCCTGCCGCGGCGACGATGCCCACCGCCTCGTGTCCGGGACGGTAGGGCAGGTCGACGAAGGGGTGGTGGCCGGCCGCGGCATGGGTGTCGGAGCCGCATACGCCGACGACCGTGGTGCGTATGAGGAGTTCGTCGTCCCCGGGGACGGGGACTGGCACTTCCTCGAGGGTGATGTCGTCGAGGGATCGGACGAGAACGCGGCGGATCTGCTCGGTCATGGGGGGTTCCGTTCGGTTCGGGCGTTCACGCGGTGGCGAGGCCGGGCTGGATCTGGATCTTGCGGCCGATGCCTGCCTGGAAGCGGGTGACTGCGTCCGGGAACGCCGCCAACGGGAGGCGGTCACTGATGAAGACGCGCGGGTCGATGACACCGGTGGCGAAGAGGTCCACCGCGCGTTCGAAGCTGTGCAGGACCGCCATGGAGCCGGTGATCGTGATCTCCTGGTTGTAGATCCTGTACGGCTCGATGGTGGCCCGGGTGGCGTAGTCGGCGACCCCGAACTGCAGGTACGTGCCGCCTTTGCCCACCCGGCCGAGGGCGTCCTGAATGGCTTTCGCGTTGCCGGTGGCGTCGACGACCAGATCCCATCCGTAGGGCGGCCGGTCGAGCTCGTCGGCGGACGCGGCACCGGCGGTGCAGCCCAACTGCCATGCCGTGGCCAGGCGTTCGGCGTTGATGTCGACGACGTCGACGCTCGCGGCGCCGGTGGCCTTGGCGAGCTGGAGCATCATCAGGCCCATGGTTCCGGCTCCGTAGACGAGCACGCGGGAGGCGAGGCGGCTGCGCAGGACGTCGTAGCCGCGCACCGCGCAGGACAGCGGCTCGATCAGGGCCGCGTCCTGGGCGGCCACGTGGTCGGGCAGTCGTACGCAGTTGGCGACGGGCGCCACGGCGTACTCGGCGGCGGCGCCCGGGTGGGTGACGCCGATGGCGGCCCAGCGTTCGCAGAGGTTGTTGTGGCCGAGGCGGCAGTAGTGGCACTGGAAGCAGTACAGCGACGGGTCCACGGCGACCTGGTCGCCGAGCGCGAGTTCGGTGACCTCGCTGCCGCGGGCCACGATCTCCCCGGCGAACTCGTGGCCGGGGATGATGGGCAGCTTCGGGGCGAACTCCCCCTGGAGGATGTGCAGATCCGTGCCGCACAGTCCGGTGGCCGCGACCTCGACGACGACCTCGCGCGAGCCGGGAGCGGGGTCCTCGACCGTGGCGATCTCGATACTGCCGGGCTGGGTGATGACGGCCGCCCTCACTTCACCGCTCCCAGGGACAGGCCGCGGACCAGCTTGTCCTGGGCGGCGAAACCGGCGATGAGGACGGGCAGTGAGACCAGGGTGGCCGCCGCGCACAGCCGGGCCAGGAACAGGCCCTCGTTGGTGATGAAGCCGACCAGGAACACCGGCGCGGTGGACGCCTGCGTGGCGGTGAGGTTCACGGCGAACATGAACTCGTTCCAGCTGAAGATGAAGCAGATCAGCGAGGTGGCGGCGAGTCCGGGCATGGCGACCGGTGCGACGACCCGCCACAGCACGGTGAGCAGGCCCGCGCCGTCGACCTCGGCCGCCTCCAGGATCTCCTTGGGGACCTCGGCGAGGAAGGAGCGCATCATCCATACCGCGATCGGCAGGTTCATGGCGGTGTAGAGGATGACCAGCGTCCACACGTTGTCCAGCATCCCGGCGTCCTTGACGATCAGGTACACCGGCAGCAGGGCCGCGATGGCGGGGAGGAACTTGGTGGACAGGAAGAAGAACATCACGTCGGTCCACTTCTCGACCGGCTTGATGGACAGCGCGTAGGCCGCCGGCACCGCCAGGGCGAGGACCAGGATCGTGGAAAGGATGCTGGCCATGGCCGAGTTGAGGAGGAAGGGGGTGATGTCCCGGCTGAACAGGAGTTTGTACTGGTCGAAGGTGACGGCGGCGAAGGGGGTGGGCGGATTGGTGGCCGCGTCGGCCTCCTGGTGGAAGGAGGTGAGGACCATCCAGGCCACCGGCGCGAAGAACGCCAGGGTGGCGAGCCAGGCGACGAAGGTCCACAGGGGGGAAAGCCGGGGCTCACCGCCCTGGTCCTGCTTGCGGCGGAAGAGCTTTGTGAGCCTCGCCCCGGGCGCGGCGACTGCTGCATGGGTCATCGGGATGTCTCCTCGCGGAACAGCGACGCGATGGTGCGCAGCGCGAAGGTCGCGATGACGAACGCGCCGAGGACGACGACGACACCGGCGGCGGCTGCCTCGCCGTACTCGTACTTGCGGAACATGGTCAGGTAGATCTCGTAGGGCAGGTTGGTGGTCTGGGAGCCGGGGCCGCCCTGGGTGATGGTGAAGACCGCGTCGAAGGTCTGCACGACGTAGATCGTGCCGAGCAGGACGCCCAGTTCGATGTACTGGCGCAGGTGCGGCAGCGTGATGTGGCGGAAGGTCTGGAGCGCGGAGGCGCCGTCCATGCGGGCCGCCTCGAGGACGTCACCGGGCTGTGCCTGCAGGCCGGCCAGGAGGATCAGCATCATGAACGGGGTCCACTGCCAGACCAGCGAGATCACGACGGCGGGCATCGGGTAGGAGGAGATCCAGTCGACCGTGGGGCCGTTGTCCGCGCCGAAGAACCTGTATACGGCGTTGAGGGTGCCGTTGAGCAGGCCGTAGTCGGGGTTGTAGATGGCGTGCTTCCACAGGAGCGCCGCCGCGACCGGCATGACCAGGAACGGGGCGATGAGCAGGGTGCGGGCCAGCCCGCGGCCGGCGAACCGGCGGTCGAGGAGCATCGCCAGACCGAGTCCGAGGATCACGCTGATGACCACCACCGACGCGGTGAGCACGACGGTGTTGAGCACGGCTGTGCGCAGCCGCTCGTCGGTGAAGACGAACGAGAAGTTGGACAGACCGACGAAGTGCCTCTCGCCCGGCTTGAGGATGTTCCACTGGAAGGTGGAGATGATCAACGTGGCCACGAAGGGCAGCTGCGTGACGACGATGGTGAAGATCAGCGCGGGCAGCAGCGGGATGCGACGCTTCCACTTGGCCGCCGCGCCCGAGGACTTCCGGCTACGGACGGGTGGGGGTGCTGTCTTGGGGGGTGCGGTGAGCGTGGTCATGAATCGTTCCTCTGCCGGTGAAGGCCGGGGTCGCGGGGAGCGGCGCCCGGCCGGCACGAGGCCGGCCGGGCGCTGAAGGTCACTTCTGGTAGGTCTTGGCGACGTCCTCGGCGAGCTTCTGGCCGTCGTTGAGCGCCTTGTCCACGCTGGTCTTGCCGGCGATGGCGGCGGAGATCTCCTGGGTCACCTTGGTGCCCAGGTCCTGGAACTCGGGGATGGCCACGTACTGGATGCCCACGGTCGGCCGGGGCTGGACGCCCGGGTTGGCCGGGTCGGCGCCCTCGATGGACTTCAGGGTGATGTCACCGAACGACGCGGCGGCCTTCTTGTACTCCGGGATCTCGTACGTGCTGGCCCGCTTGCCGGCCGGGACACGCGCCCAGCCGAGCTTCTCGCCGACGAGGTTCTCGTACTTCTTGCTGGAGGCCCACAGCATGAACTGCGAGGCGGCGTCGGCGTTCTTCGTGGTCTTGGGCATGGCCCACGACCAGGCCCACAGCCAGCCGCTGCTGTCCGTCTTGACGGTCGGCGCGTAGGCGTAGCCGACGTTGCCGGCGATCTTGCTGGAGGCGGGGTCCTCCAGCGACCCGGCCGCGCTGGTCGCGTCGTACCACATGGCGACCTTCTTCTGGCTCAGCGCGTTCAGGCACTCGGTGAACCCGGCCTGCGGGGCGCCGGCCTCACCGTGCTCGCGGACCAGGTCGACGTAGAACTTCGTGGCCTCCTTGAAGCCGCCGCTGTTGACCTGGGCCTTCCAGTCCTTGGTGAACCAGGTGCCGCCGAAGGTGTTGACCATGGACGTCAGCGGCGCACCCAGCTCGCCCCAGCCGGCCAGACCACGCAGGCAGATGCCCTTCATGCCGGGCTCGGCGCCGTCGACCTTGGCCGCGATGTCGGCGATCTGCTGCCAGGTCGGGCGCTCGGGCACCGTGATGCCCTTCGCCTTCATGACGTCCTTGTTGTACATGAGCATGGAGGACTCGCCGTAGAACGGCAGGGCGTAGAGCTTGCCGTCCGAGCCGGTGAGCGACTGGACCATCGGCTTGAGCAGGTCGGCCTTGTCGAAGCCCTTGTCCTTGTCGGCGTAGGAGCCCAGGTCGTGCAGCCAGCCGTTCTTCTCCCAGATGGGCACCTCGTAGGCGCCGATGGTGGCGACGTCGTACTGGCCGGCCTGGGTGGCGATGTCCTGGGTGACTTTGTCGCGCAGCTCGTTCTCGGGAAGGATCGTGAAGTTGACCTTGATCCCGGTGTCCTTGGTGAAGTTGTCCTTGGTCAGCTTCGCGATGTCCTCCATCTGCGGGTTGCCGACCATCAGGACGTTGATGCTCTTCCCTCCGCCCGAGGACCCGCCGGCTCCGGCTCCGGAACAGGCTGTGGCGAGCAGGGCGGTGGCGGCGGCGCCGGCTATGAGGGCGTATCTGGTCGATGCCATGTGACGGGGGGACCTCTCGTGCGGGTTCGCCGGGACCTCGACTGAGGCGCGGCGGGTCGAGCAGGGGTGTGGATGCGTCCTTGGGGAGTCGGGCGCGTTTCGATGGCCGAATTATTAGCAGGAGACTGCGCCGTTGTTAACACATCTTGCGAGAAAATCTCTTCGGACTTATCGTCAAGCGCTCCCTGAAGGGGCTACGGGCCTCCGCCGAACAGCCCCGCCATACAGCCCAGCCGAGCTCTCGGCCTGCGCCGCCGTCCCCGAGGAACCCACATGAGCACCAGACCGGAACCCGCAGATCAGCCTGCCGTCGTCGTCGCCGGAGACGCGCTGGTGGACCTCACCCCCGCCCGAACGGCCGACGGTGCCGCGGCGTTCCAGCCGCGCCCGGGCGGCTCGTGCCTCAACGTCGCCGCCGGCCTCGGCCGACTCCGAGTCCCCACGGCACTGCTCGCGCGCATCTCCGACGACCACTTCGGCGATCTCCTGCGCGCGCACCTAGCGGCCTCCGGCACCCGGCTCACCCATACGCTGCCCGCGGCCGACCCCACCACCCTCGCCGCCGTGCATCTGCGCGAGGACGGGTCGGCCGCCTACTCCTTCCACGCGAACGGCACCGCCGACCGCGGCCTGCTCCCTGAACACCTCGCCGCTCTCCCGGACGGCGGCACGCTGCCTGCGGGGACGGCTCTGCACCTCGGGTCGCTGGGCCTGCTGCTCGAACCCCTGGCCTCCACGCTCGACGGACTGATTCGCCGGGAGGCGGGGCGGCGACTGGTGTCCCTCGACCCGAACGTGCGGCCGGGCCTGGTCACCGACCGCGCCACCTATCTCAGGCGGTTCGCCGAGTGGGTGGCGCTCGCCGACGTGGTGAAGGCGAGCGATGAGGACCTGGCCTGCCTCCACCCCGGTGAGCCGTACGAGGCGGTGGCCGAACGCTGGCTCGCCTCCGGGGCGGGACTCGTACTGATCACGTTCGGCTCCCGGGGCGCCTGGGCCGTCGGCCGCGACGCCCGGGTCCATGTACCGGCCCCATCGGTCCAGGTCGTCGACACGGTCGGAGCGGGCGACGCCTTCACCGCCGGAGTGCTCGCCCATCTGCACCACACCGGCCGGCTCAGCCGCGAAGGCGTCGACAGCCTCGGTGCAGGCGCGCTTGCCCGGCTGCTGTCGTACGCCGTGGAGATCGCGGCCGACACCTGCACCCGCGCCGGCGCTCAGCCGCCGTACCGCTACCACGGCGTGGCGACCCCCCTCTAGCTTGACTCTGTCGGGGATCTTGGGGATCCCCGGCGGGGCAGCATGATCAACGGGCATGCTCGGCTCTGTTCAGGGACCGATGCAGTTGTCGAGGTGCCCGTTGTCGCTCCACGCCCGCTCTGGTGAGCAAGCTCCTTCTCTGACCGTGCAGATGGCGCGGGCGAGCAACCCGGGCGGTACAACGGCGATGTGGGTCAGAGACCACCTGGGCGGGCTGTGGCGGGACGAGGACTTCGCCGACTGGTACCCGCGCGATGGCCGCCCGGGGCTCTCGCCCGCCCAGCCGGCCACCGTCTGCGTGCTGCAGTTCCTGCTCGGTCTGTCGGACCGGCAGGCGGCCGAGGCGGTCCGCTGCCGCATCGATTTCAAGTACGCGCTGGCCATGGAACTGGACGATCCCGGCTTCCACCACAGCGTGCTGGCCGACTTCCGTGAGCGTCTCACCGAGGGCGGCCGAGCCGACCGTCTCCTCGACCTTGCGCTCGAGCGCCTGAAGAAGGCCGGTCTCGTCCGCGAGCGCACCACCCAGCGCACGGACTCCACCCACGTCCTGGCCGCGGTGCGCGACCTGGCCCGGCTGGAACTGGCCACCGAGGCCGTCCGCGCCGCGCTGGGAGTCAAGCTTAGGGCCTGTCCGGATTGCCCGTCGATCCCTCATGTCGCCGGCTCGTCCGGCACTCACCCCGGACGCTCGGGCGCGTCCAGACGGGCCCAGACCGGTCCGAGAGCCTCCAACGCCTCTTGGTACACCGCATACGCCTCGTCGAGTACGGCGACCCGGTCGGGGTCGGGTTCATGTCGTCTGAGCACGGTGGCTCCGGCGCGCGGGTCCGTCACGTCGTCGAGCAGTCCGACGGCGGTGGCGGCGAGCAGCGCCGCCCCCCGGGCAGCACTCTCTTGCACGTCGGTCACCTCGACCGGCCGCCGCAGGGCGTCGGCGAACATCTGGCTCCACACCTCGCTGCGCGCGGCGCCGCCGGTCAGTCGGGCCGACCCGCTGATCGGCAGCTTCGAGCACAGGGCGTCGACGTGCCAACGGTGATTGAGCACGACGCCTTCCATCAGGGCCCGCAGCAGATGTCCGCGACCGTGCCAGCCGCGCAGCCCGAGGAACGTGCCGGACGTGGGATGCGGGTGCGGGGAGCCGTAAACGAACGGGTGGAACAGCACCTCCGACGGACCGTCCAGGTGTGCCTCGACCTCGCGGCCGATCACCTCGTGGACGCCGTCCCGCTGGTCGGCAGGCGCACCTGTCACCTGCAGGAACCACTCCATGTTCGCCACCGACGCGGGCGAGGTGGACATGGTCATCCACTGGCCCGGGCGGACGAAGTGACGAACCTGCCAGCGCGGATCGACGACGGGGTGCTTGCCGACCACCTGGTTGACGCTGAACGACCCGGCGATCAGGCACAGTTCGCCCGGCTCCGTGCCGCCGACCCCGAGCGCGGCTGCATCGACGTCATGGGCGCCCGTCACGACGGGGGTGCCCGCGGTCAGCCCGGTGAGCGCCGCGGCCTCACGGGTGACGGTTCCGCTCAACGCATCGCACGCCAGGACGGGTGGCAGCATATCGGCGAGCGCGCCGAGGCCGTACAGGTCGAGCAGCTCTGGCGAGTAGCCGCCCCGCCGCATGTCGGTGAACGAGGCACTGGCGTCCGTGGGATCGGTGGCCGCCACGCCCGTCAGGCGCAGGCGCAGCCAGTCCTTGCAGGACAACAGCCAACGCGCCCGCTGAAGCACCCCTGGTTCGTGACGAGCGAGCCAGGCCAGCAGAGCGGCCGGGGAGCCCGCGAAGGGCACCGTGCCCGACAACTCCAGGGCACGGGACCAGACCGGAGTGCCCCGCCACTCCTCCAGCACCGGTTCGGCCCGCGTATCCATCGCCACGATCGCGGAGCGCACCGGCCGACCGAGCTCGTCGACGGCGTACAGTCCGTCGCCGTGCCCAGCCACCCCCACCGCGGCGACAGCCCGCCCCGCGTCCGGACCGGCCTCGGCGAGACAGGCGGCGATGGCCTGGTGCGCCGTCCGCCACACGTCGTCCATGTCCCGCTCGACCCAGTACGGGCGAGGGGTGGACAGCGGCAGCATGCCGCTGCCCTGCGCCACCGGCCGGCCGGCGGCATCGAACAGAACGGCCTTGGTCACGGTGTGCCCCGCATCGACACCGAGCACCAGTTCACGCGCCACCGCTCACACCCACCCCACGTCCCAAGAGTTGACCACAGTGATCCCACCGGCCGGTCACGGCGAGGTGCGACGACCGTGGCGTTACGGCCGGACTCCGGTACGGCCACGCCGCGTGCGGTTCCGCCTTGTTTCCCGGCCGGTCGAGGCTGCGGACCGGCCAGGAGCGGCGGACCGCGCACCTGCGCCAGGGCATCGACACGGCAGGGACGCAAAGATTACCGACGACGAGAACCCTCCATGCGGTCTCCTCGCTCGCCGAAGCCACACCGCTCACGAAGCCGATCGTCCCACGTAACAGGACGGCGGGCCCGGACCGCCGCCTGCTCAGGTAGGAAGCCCTGTCAGTACCCCTCAGTCGGAAACCGCAACTGGCCCATCCTCGGACCCCGCACAGCAGGCCCTGGCGTCAGCTCGCCGGCATCGGACGCTCCGGTCGGCATCGCGTTGAAATCCGCGACCGGGATCGTCTCGAGCTGCCACCTGACCTCGCGTAGGTCGATGTTGCCGTAGTCGTACACGAAGGCGGCGTTGTCGCCGTGGTCGAAGAGGAACTGTTCGAGGACGTCGTCCGGCCAGCGCAGCGATGCCAGTGCAGGGTCGGCAGGAAGCGGTCATAGGTGAGGCCGCCGTCTTCACGGCGAGCCATCAACGGACTGAGGTCGCTCAACTTCATGCCGCCAGGTGTACAGCAGATTCTCAGTTGCATTCCCCCTGCTCCAGTTCAACCGTCTTTGGCAGACGGCTCCACGAAGGTGGCTTTCCTTCGCGCTGCCGGTTGATGTGGTCCTGCACGCTTCCTCCTGCCAGGGCACAGCTGACGCCCTGGGTTGTGATGGCGACGGTGACGGGTTCGGTTTCGATGTACGTGATCAGCTGGTGCTCAGACAGATTGCCGAGCGCTTCGTGCAGCTCGGATCCGGTGATCACAGCCCCGGCGAAGAACGGCCAAGGCGTGTCAAGGAACAGCACCGGGTTGATGGGCTCATGGTCGCCTGCGGTGTTGAACACGCCGTTCCGGAAGCCCGCGCTCACACCCGCACCGACGCCGCCACCGGCAGGTGGTCGCTGCCGGTGGCCGGGAGGGTCCAGGCGGACCGCGGCTCCACACCGCGTACGAGGATGTGGTCGATCCGGGCCACCGGGAACGCGGCCGGCCAGCTGGCACCGAACCCGGCGCCCGACTCAGCCTGCACGGACCGCAGTTGGGAGGTGAGCCCGGAAAACGCCCGGTCGTCGGTCGTGCCGTTCAGGTCGCCCACGAGGATCGTGCGCGGGAGCGGCTCGGCGCGCACGGCGGCGGCGAGTCGCCGCGCGGCCGCGTCACGTGCGCCGGAGGTGAACCCCGAGCCGGCGGTGAAGCGGACGGACATCAGATGGACGACGAAGACCGCGACCGGTCCCTCGGGCGTGCGGACGGTGGCGCGCAGGGCACGTGGCCAGGGCGCGATGTCGACCGCACGGGCGTCGGAGACCGGATACCTGCTCCACAGACCGACCGTGCCCTGCACGGAGTGGTACGGGTAGGTGCCGGCCAGCGTTCTCTCGTACGCCGCTGTCGACGGGCCGCCCAGCTCTTCGAGAGCCACCACGTCCGCGCCGGAGGCGGCCAGGGCACGGGCGGTGCGCACCGGCCGCGGATTGTGTTCGTTGACGTTGTGCGTCACGACGGTCAGGTTGCCGCCGTCCTCCCGTTTGTCGACGAGTGTCCCGCCGAAGAGCGAGCACCAGACGACGGCCGGCAGCAGCACGGCCACGGATACGGCGGCCCTGGACCGGCGAGCCAGCGCGCACAGGAGCAGCAGCGGCACGGCCAGACCCGTCCAGGGCAGGAAGGTCTCGACGAGGCTGCCGAGACGGCCGACCCGGTTCGGGACGAGGGCGTGGCCCAGCATCACCAGCGTGGCCAGGACCGCGAGCGAGCCGAGGACCAGCGGCGGCCGCCGGACGCCGGTGTCCTCGTTCCGCGGGCGGATGGAATCGGGTTCCGGCCGGGCGGGCACGGTGTCGAGGGAGTTTGTCACGGCCGTCTCACCGTGTTCCGGGCGAGGTCGTCGACAGCCATCGCCGTACGCCCTCGATCAGCGCGTGGCTCGTGGCGAGAGCGGCCCGCAGCCCCTGCCGGGGGTCGGTGCCGGCGCGCTGGCGCAGCACCACTCCGAGGATCAGCCGGTCCCGGCCGTCCTTGTCGGACGCGGTGGCCGCCCACATCAGGGCGCCGCCGGCGGGAGTGCTGGAGCCGGTCTTGAGGCCGATCACGCTCGCCGTGCCGAGCAGGGTGTTGGTGTTGCGGATCGTCCCGGGGACACCGGGCACGGTCGCGCTGGGCATGGCGACGATGGTCCGGAACACCTCGTCGCGCATGACCCGGCGGGCCAGCCTCAGCTGGTCGGCCGAGGTGCTGGTGGTCGTGGGTTCGATCCCGCTGGCGCCGGTGTAGGTGGTGTGGCCCATGCCCAGGTCACGGGCAGCCCGGTTCATCTTCGTGACGAAGGCCTCCTGCGAGCCGACGTTCCAGCGGGCCAGCAGCCGGGCGATGTTGTTGCCGGAGGGGATCAACAGCAGTTCCAGCAGTTGTCGTTCACTCAGCCGCATACCCTCCCTGACCGGCACGCTCGACTCCACGCCCGAGACGGACTCGTACGCGGCGGTCCGGTCGACGGTGACGAGGGGGCCGTCCTCGCCCGCGCGCAGCGGACGGTCGCGGAGGATCACGTAGGCGGTCATCACCTTGGTGACGCTGACGATCGGCACCGGTGTCCGCTCGCCCCGCGTACCGAGGTCACCGTGGGCGCCGAGGCCATCGAACACCACGCTCGTCTGCCCCTCCGCCGGCCACGGCAGCGAACCCGCTCCGGTTCCCGGGCTGTTGCAGGAGGTGAACACGGCGACGGCGAGGACCGCCAGGGTGACCAGTGCGGTGGCGTCCGCGGCGAGGCCGGCCGTGAAGCGCCGCCCGGCCCGGTCGTGCCGGCGGGGCGGGAGCCATGAGCCGGTGGACCACGGGGGCTGGGCCCGGCCTGCGCCGGGCTCTCCGGAAAAGGGAACCGGTGACATGGGAGGGACACCTCCAAGGGGGCGGGTGCGCGGCGTTCACACACGTCGACCACCTTCCGCGAGGCGGATCTCCGCTCGGCTCCGGCCACGGATCGGGCACCGCTCGGCCGGGCATCCGTTCGGTATCGGCCGTTCGACGTCAGCCCGCGGGCGGCAGCCGGAGGGTGGCGAGCGCCCCGCCATCGGGAGCGTTCGCGAACTCCAGCGACGCCCCGATGACCCGGGCCTGCCCCAGCGCGATGGTCAGCCCGAGGCCGTGCCCTTGGCCGCGCTCCGACGCACCCGTGCGAAATCGCTGCGGGCCGTCCGCGAGCAGCCCCGCCGGGAAGCCCGAGCCGTGGTCCCGTACGGTCACGGTCGTCCCGGCCACCTCGACCTCGACGGGCGTGCGGCCGTGCCGGTGGGCGTTGACGACGAGGTTGGCGACGATCCGGTCGAGCCGGCGCGGATCGGTCTCCGCCGACAGGGCACCGGTGGCGGTGAAACGCGTGTCCAGCCCGGTGCGGGCCACGGACTCCGGGACCATCTCGGCAAGCGGTACGGGCCTGAGTTCAGCCCGCTCGGCGCCCGCGTCGAGCCGGGAGATCTCCAGCAGTTCCTCCACCAGCGTCCGCAGCACCCCCACCCGGTCACGCACCAGGTCGGTGGTCTCGCCCTCGGGAAGCAGCCCGCTCGCGGTCACCAAGCCCATGAGTGGCGTACGCAACTCATGGGCGACGTCGGCGGTGAAGCGCTGCTCGGTCAGCAGACGTTCGCGCAGACTGTCGGCCATCGAGTCGACGGTGGCCGAGATCTCGGTGATCTCGTCACCGCCCCGGCCACCGGCCGCGGTCCTGGCGGCCAGGTCGCCCCCGGCGATCCGGCGGGCGGTCCGCGCCACCCGGCGCAGCCTCCGGTTCGGCAACTCGGCGGCGAGCGCCGACAGCGGTACGACGACCGCCAGCGCCGCCAGGGAGTACTTCCACATGTGCCGGTCCAGCGCCCGCCGGGTGAGAAGGTCGGAGGTCATGTCGGCGCTCACCGCCACGGGAGCGCCACGGAGGGTCCGAACGGCCCACATCGAGGGGTGGTCGCCAGGGCTGTCGCCGTCGTACCAGGTGGCGGAGCCGACCGCCCTGCCGTGCCGGTCCTGGAGGCGGCGCAGGAGTTCGTCGGGCATCTCCTGGGGCGAGACGACCAGACCGTCGGGCGGGACGCCGTCCCGCTCGTAGTCCTCCACAGCGTCGGACAACTGGGTCAGGGCCTTGGCCGCACCGTCGTTCATCGACCGTTCCAGGGTGCTGCGGTGGACCAGCAGCCCGACGGTCACCGCGATGGCACAGCACGCCACGGTGACGAGCAGCGCGATCTTCCAGCGCAGCGAACGCCAGTGCGGCAGCGCGCGTACCACGTCAGCGCCTCAGCTTGTAGCCGAAGCCGCGGACGGTCTCGATCCGCTCGGCCCCGATCTTCTTCCGCAGGCGCTGCACGCACAGGTCGACCACGCGGCTGTCGCCGTCCCAGCCGTAGTCCCACACGTCGCGCAGCAGGGTCTGCCGGTCCAGCACGATGCCCGGGTTCGCGGCGAACTCCAGCAGCAGCCGCAGTTCGGTGGGGGCCAGCGCGACCGGTTCACCAGCCTGGAACACCTCCAGGCCGCCCGTGTCGATGACCAGGTCGCCGAAGACGAGCCGAGCGTGCCGGTCGCGGCCGGGCCTCCCCGACCGGTCCGGCTGGTCCGACAGGCCCGGACGATCGGCCACGGGCCCGGCCGCCGGGCCGGGGGCCGGGGTGAATGTGGCCCGCCGCAGCAGCGAACGGATCCGGGCCACCAGCACGGCGGTGTCGACGGGCTTGACCACGTAGTCGTCGGCCCCTGCCTCCAGGCCGGAGACGACGTCCAGGGCGTCGCCGCGCGCTGACATCATCAGGACGGGATCCACGCTGGTCTCCCGGATCCGGCGGCACAGCCCGATGCCGTCGAGGCCGGGCAGCATCACGTCCAGCAACAGCAGGTCGTGCCGGCCCTCCCGGAACAGTTCGAGTCCGGTCAGGCCGTCGGCGGCCGCGGTGACGCGGTAGCCGTAGCGCTCCAGCGCCATCGTGACGGATCTGCGGATCACCGCGTCGTCCTCGACGAGCAGGATCGTCACGGGCGCGGGCATGGACACGGGCGCGCCCCCGTCAGCTGCTGAAGCGGGCATCTTTTCCGTCCGGAGGTAGGTTCGGGGGCTCTCTCACCCTGCCAGAACCGTGCCTCCGCCCAGGCTCAACCGTGTATCAGCCGCGTATCCGCGATCTCTCGGCGGGATCGCGGGCTACGAGGTCCGGGAAGCAACAGACGAAAGCCTCGAGCGTGTAGCCCTGATCCAGCAGGTCACCTGGGCCTACCTTCGCCATGCACTCGGCATTGAGGATGACGACTGGTCGGCAGCGCAAGAGTCCCTTTCGGAGAGCGTCGACCCATTGGGTCGAATCGAATCCAAGTGAAGCCGCACCCGAAGGGAGCGCCTTGACCCAGTACGCCACCCGTGTGGTTCAGTCCGGGATGACGTGCCCGAGCCCATGAGAGGCGAGCGGGTCGCGGAACGGCTTCCAGATGGTGGGGTCGGCCAGGTTCGTGAAGAGCCCGGTGCAGGTGTTCGTGTCGCCGGTCACGAGCCCGTGCACGACCGTTTTGCCGGAGGCCTTCGTATCGAACAACGGTCCCCCACTGTCCCCCGGGCCGACCCGGGATTCGGCGGTGCCCGCGCAGATGAACTCCTTGTCCCAGGCACCGCCCTCCGTGTCGAACTTGTTGACGGGCAACTTCACTTCGTGCATACGGGACGGCTTGTTCGGATCGGCGAGATCGGTACGTCCCCAACCCGCGGCGCGTACGAAACGCCCCGGCCGCAGCTGCGTTCCCGGCGGTGGCAGGGCCGCGCGAGGCTGGTCGACCGAGCTGTCGAGCACGATGAGCCCCAGGTCCGTGTTGGTCGCGGTGTCGAAGTCGGGGTGGCTGTAGACGGAGAAGCGGTCGCCGGTCACCACTGTTCCGCCGGGCGTGCTCGAGTCGGTCCGCCCCAGGACCAGCCGGATCTTGACCATGCCCTGCTCGACCAACCTGGCGCAGTGCGCCGCCGTGGCGACAACGCGGCTGTGGACGAGTGCTCCGCCGCAGTAATGCGACCAGGTCCCGTCGTCGCCCTGTTGCTCGATCTGTACGACGAAGGGCCGCTCGCCATCCGGTACCGGCACTCCACCGATGATCGCCGAGGCGACGGGTGCCATGGCGAACACGGTTCCCAACGCGCAGACACCCGCGAGGCAGATGACCGCCCGTCGGCTCACTGACTTGCGCAAGGTGGACTCACTTCCGTCTGCCACCGGGCGCGGCCCCGGCGGACTCGCGGGGCGGCCGACGCCCGGCCGCCCCTTCCGACCAGGATTATGAGTCCGTCATTCCTCCGGCAGGCCTCCGTCCCGTATCGGGCCGATCGCGGCCTCCCCTCGGCTGTGTAACAGCGCCCCGAGCTCGACGCCCTTACCCGTCACGTCCAGTCCTTCGCGACCATGCTCACTGACCGCCAGGGCGAGCGTCTCCCGGAGTGGCTCGACGCCGTTCGACAGGACGACTTGCCCAGCCTCCACACTCTCGCCGCCGGCATCGACCGCGACCTCGACGCCGTCATCGCCGGATTGAGCCTGCCCTGGAGTTCGGGTGCGGTCGAAGGGCATGTCAACCGGATCAAGATGCTCAAGCGCCAGATGTTCGGGCGGGCAGGCTGACCTTCACGTTCACGCAGTCGATGAAGACGACCGGGTAGACGCTGTCCAGGGGACGGTTCTGCCATTCCGTCATGCCGGCCATCACGCTGTCGGTGATCGTGGAGATCGTGGACTTGGAGATCTCCGCGCCGTATACCTCGGCGAGTTGCGCGGAGATCTCCCCGTGCGTCAGCCCTTTCGCCGACAGCGACAGGACCATCTCGTCCACCCCGCCCAGACGCCGCTGGCGCTTCTTGACCAGCTGCGGCTCGAACGACCCGGCCCGGTCCCGCGGCACCGCGATCTCGACCGGCCCCGACTCGGTGATCACCGTCTTGGGCCGGTGCCCGTTGCGGTAGTTCTCCCGGCCGCCCTCGGCCCGCTCACCGGGCTCGTGCCCCAGATGATCGGTGAGTTCGCCCTCCAGGGCGGATTCCAGCACCCGCTTGGTCAGCTGCTGCAGAAGGCCGCCCTCCCCGGTGAGCTTCACCCCACCGGCCTGGGCCCGGGCCACCAGCTCGGCGACCAGCCCGTCATCCACGGCGCCCGTCGCACCCACAACGGCCTCCCCGGCCTCGGTGCCACTCGCCACGTCAGTCATCAACTGTCGCTTCCAGACCGGGAGTTAGACCGCTCACCGTACAGACCCGTAGTTGGAAGTGCGCGACGTCGAGCATCCACTCCCGATTCGGGAAGTCGCCCTCGGCCATGCGAAGCGGGCCGCCGACCGGGTCCAGGTGCACGACGTACTGGTAGTACTTGACGCGTCGTGGGTCGAGGTCTGGGTTGCGGAGCGCCTCGTAGTGCGGGCCGAAGCGCACCCCGCACCCAGCAGTGCTCCACTTCGATGCCGGTGTACATCTTGGGTGCAAGGAGTCGTCGCAACATGGACACATACGATCAGGCGCTGGAAGCCGCGCATCAGGTCGGCTTCCCTCTGGTCTGCAGACCGGCCTCACTGCCTGGACCTGGTCCGTACCGGACAGCGCCGCCCTCGACTCGCCCGTCGCGGGCGGCTTCGTCCTAGTGGGGCAACGGTGCGACGGCCGCGACCCTGCGCCGGGTGGTCAGGAAGAGGCCTGCCGCAACGACGGCCGAGGCCAGGCCGAGCAGGCCGACGGCGGCGGCCAGGGTGCCGAGGGCGGACTCGGCCGCGATCAGCACCAGGGGGCAGATGAACTGGCCGATGAAGAAGGACGCGGTCCACAGGCCGGTGCCACGGCCGCGGTCGGCGAAGTCCAGCTTGGACATGGCGATGGTGAGCAGGGAGGGCAGCAGGAGACCGGTGCCGAGGCAGTTGAGTACGGCGCCGACGATCAGCAGCGGCGTGCTGTCCGCGAGCCACATCACCGCGAACCCTGCCGCGCACAGGGTGAAGACGAGTGGCAGCCGGGGCCCCGGGGCCCCGCGCAGCTTGGCGAAGGTGATCGCGCCGGCCATGGTGGCGGCGCTGGCGATGGCTGTGGCCAGCCCGATCACGCTGGTCGCCGTCACGCCGAGGTCGTCCAGCAGGTAGGACATCTCCACCGGGACGGTGTAGAAGACGAGGGCCCCGAACACGGTGAGTCCGCAGATCCCGGCCAGTTGCCGGAAGGGGAAGGAGCGCTTCGGGGCGACCGTGGTGTCCGTGCTCTCCCCGTTCTCGGCGGCGGCACCGGTGGCCGCGGTCGGCTTCGGCAGCCCGATGGCCATGAGCGGGGCGATGAGCAGGCTGACGGCGTAGATCCAGAACGGGGTTCGCCAGCCGGCCGAGCCCGCGGCACCGCCGATGACGAAGAAGGCGGTCGCGGAGGCGGAGGCGCACATGGTCTGGAGGGCGAGGTAGCGTTCCCGTACCCGACCGCTGTAGTAGTCGCCGATCAGCGTGGTGCAGCAGGTCATGATGGCGGCCTCGGCGATACCGACCAGGGCGCGGCTGGCCACGATGGCGCCCAGCGACTCCAGCCACACCGGGGCGGTGCCGAAGATCGCGTACAGCACGGTCGCGACGATCAGCAGCCGCTTGCGGCCGAGCCGGTCGACGATGACGCCCGCGAAGGGGGCCAGCAGGCCCAGCGCCAGGGCCGGGACGGTGAGGGCCATCGGGACCAGGGCGCCCGCTCCGGGCACGTCGGCGAAGTGGTCCTGCATCTTGGGCAGCACGGGGGCGATCAGGACGGCCCCGAGGATCGGCAGACAGCTGCCGGCCATGAGGAGAGCGACGCGCAGCCGGTGCGCGGTGCCGGACGTCGGAAGGATCGCACCGGGCGGCGGCACTGGTTCCGCGTAAGCGGGCGGAGACGATGGCGGTGGCACGGAAGCGGGCATGCGGGAACTCCACGTGGCGAGGGGGAAGGGAGGGCACGCCACCGGGGAACAGACACCCCGAGAAGAGCAACGTGCGGAGGAACTGGGGTCGACTATGAGTGAACGGCCCAGCCCTGCCTAGCCTCTGTCCGATCGATCTGCCGGATCGCGATCATCCTTGCCGTGGATGGTCTCCGCGACCCGTGCCGACGTCTCCCGCAGCCAGATGTGCGCCGCGTCGTGCGTGTGGACCGGGTGCCACCACAGGGCTTCCCGGAGCGGCACGGCGTCGTAGGGCGGTTCCACGACCCGTACGGGGACGAGTCCGTCGAGCCGGTCGGCGAGATGCCCCTGGATGAGGGCCACCCGGCGGGTGCCTGCGACCAGGAGGGGCATCAGCTGGAAGCTGTCGACGGAGACTTCGACGCGCGGCTCGATGCCGAGCATGCCGATCTGGCGGGCGGCGGGCGCGTCGTACGTGCGCTGGTACGTCACCCACGGCAGCCGGGCCAGGTCGTCGAGGGTGAGGTGCTCGCCCACCTCGGGATTGTCGTCGGCGACGAGGTAGACCCAGCGGTCCCGGTAGAGCTCCACGGTGGGAAAGTCGCTGATGATGCCGTGCGGCAGCAGCAGACCGTCGGCGGTGCTGAGCAGCGCGGCGGTGTTCTCGGTGATGTCCGGCGGGGCCTGCTTGAACCGGAGCCGGATGCCTGGCGCCTCGGCGTGCACCGTACGGGCGAGTTCGGCGCCGAAGACGGCTACCGCATAGTCGGAAGCGATCAGCGTGAACTCGTGCTCCTCGTGGGCGGGGTCGAACTCGGCCTGGCTGGTGAAGACGCGTTCGAGCAGGTCGCAGGCGGTGGCGGTGCGGTCGAGGAGGGCCAGGCCGAGGGCGGTCAGTTCGTAGCGTCCGCCCACCCGGGAGAGCAGGTCGTCGTCGAAGTGGCGGCGCAGCCGGGCCAGGGCGGCGCTCATCGCGGGCTGGCTGAGACCGATGCGCCGGCCGGCTCTGGTGACGTTGCGCTCCTCCAGGAGGGCGCGCAGGGCGACGACGAGGTTGAGGTCAAGGCTGGCCAGGTTCACGAGATGCCCCAGTGCGGAGTAGGAAACTAAGCCCCGGGTATTCGCCGCCTGGATTCGGATCATCCAAGGAATCGATTTCCCCGATCGCAATTTACGCGCCAGATTGGCGACATCGCAATCGGGAGGACATCTCCGTGAAATCCGCAGCCACGACGGCGCCCCTCTTCGCCGGCCCGTTCGCCATCAGCACTCTCTCCGCTCCGGGCGGCGCCGCGTTCCCGGGCCTCGTGGTGCCGGACGGCCGCGTGCTCGACCTGCGTACGGCACTGGACGAACCCGCGCTGACCGCCCTCGCTCTCCTGGAACGCTGGGACGAGGAACTGCCGCGCCTGCACGGCCTCGCGGGCGATCCGGCCGGTGACTGGCTGCCGCTGGACGACCTGTCCGTGCACGCGCCCGTCCAGCCCCGGCAGATCTTCCAGTCCGGCGCCAACTACCGGCAGCACGTGATCGACCTGGAGGTCGCGCACCGCGCCCCGGACGACCCGCGCACCGCCGAGGAGGCTCGCGCGGAGATCGCGGAGATCATGGACAAACGGGCCGCCGAGGACCTCCCGTACGTCTTCATCGGCCTGCCGACCACGATCACCGGCCCCTACGACGACGTCGTACTGCCCTCCTGGGCCAGGAAGCCCGACTGGGAGCTGGAGCTGGCCGCGGTGATCTCCCGCCCCGCCTACCGGGTCACGGTGGAAGACGCCCTTGAACACGTCGCGGGCTACACCATCGCCAACGACCTCACCGACCGGGCCACCGTCTTCCGCCGGGACATGCCCGCCATCGGCACCGACTGGCTGCGCTGCAAGAACGCGCCCGGCTTCACCCCGCTCGGCCCCTGGATCGTCCCGGCCGGGTCCATCGCCGACCCGTCCGACCTGCGGGTCACCCTGAAGCTCAACGGCGAGACCATGCAGGACGAGTCCACCAAGGACATGATCTTCGGCGTGGCGCGGATGGTCTCGTACATTTCCCAGACCGCCCAACTCCTGCCCGGCGACCTGGTGTTGACCGGCAGCCCGGCCGGGAACGGCATGCACTGGGGTCGGCTGCTGCGCGACGGCGACGTGATGGACGGCTCCGTCACGGGGCTCGGCGCCCAGCGCACCCACTGCGTCGCGGAGGAGGCTCCGTGATCGACCGCACCACTGTGCCTGACGCGAAAGACGCCGAGGGCGCGATCGCCGAGGCCGCCAAGGCGTACTCCAACTGGGGCCGTTGGGGCGAGGACGACGTCCTCGGCACGCTCAACTTCCTGGACGCCGAAAAGCGCCGCGAGGGCGCGGCCCTCGTCCGCGACGGCGTCAGCTTCTCGCTCTCCCAGCGCTTCGACATGAACGGCCCGCAGAAGGGCTGGCGGCGGCGTACGAATCCGGTGCACACCATGCTCGACACCGGCACCGACGCCGCCCTGGGCAACCAGGGCTTCCCGCACGGAATCGGCGGTGCCGACGACGTGATCGCGATGCCGCTGCAGTGCTCCACCCAGTGGGACGGCCTCGGCCACATCTTCGACCACGGCAAGGCATGGAACGGGCGGGCCGCCGAGAAGGTCGTCACCTCCGACGGCGACCTCGTCACCGGCATCGAGCACATGGCACCGTACGTGGCCGGGCGGGGCGTCCTCCTCGATGTGGGCCTGGTCGTCGGCCAGAACGGCGAACTGCCCGACGGCTTCGCCATCACCGAGGAGCACCTGACCGCCAGCGCCGAGGCGCACGGCGTCACCGTCGGCCGCGGCGACCTCGTCCTCGTCCGCACCGGACGGCTGGCCCGCGCCAGGCGCGAGGGCTGGGGCGAGTACGCGGGCGGTCCCTCACCCGGGCTGAGTTTCACCACCGCCGGCTGGCTGCACGGCAGCGAGATCGCCGGGATCGCCACCGACACCTGGGGTTTCGAGGTCCGGCCCAACGAGTTCGACCACGCCTTCCAGCCGCTGCACCAGGTCGCCATCCCCAACATGGGCCTGCTCATAGGCGAGATGTGGGACCTCGACGCCCTGGCCGAGCACTGCGCGGCCGACGGGCGGTACGAGTTCTGGCTCACCGCCGCTCCGCTGCCCATCACCGGAGCCGTCGGCTCCCCCGTGAACCCGATCGCCGTCAAGTAACGCTCCGTACCGGCGGGGTGGGCCGCGCCGGACAGCCCAGCCCATCCGGCCCGCACCACCACCCTGCCGCTCGAAGTCGCGCGGCCCCACCGCAGGGAGACCCCATGACCGACCCCCGCCCCCGCACCGTCCTCGTCATCGGCGGCGGCGCCTCCGGCAACGCCGTGACCGTGCTCCTGCGGCGAGCGGGCATCACCGTGGACCTGATCGAGGCCAATCCCGACTGGAACGTCCTCGGCTCCGGCATCACCCTCCAGGGCAACGCTCTGCGCGTGCTGCGCGAGCTGGGCGTGTGGGACAAGGTCCAGGAGAGCGGCTACGCCTTCGACTCCGTGGGCCTGGCCACGTCCGACGGCCACGTGTTCCACGTCCAGCAGGACATCCGTACCGGCGGGGAGGACCTGCCCGCGACCATCGGCATGCGGCGGCCCCGGCTCCAGGAGATCCTGTGCGAGGCGGTCCGGGCCAGTGGTGCGACGGTCAGCCTCGGCACCACAGCCGACGAGCTGGTCCAGGACGAGACGGGCGTCACCGCCCGCTTCAGCGACGGCACCGAGGGCCGCTACGACCTCGTCATCGCGGCCGACGGTCTCAACTCACTGACCCGCGCGATGATCGGCATCGGCGAGAAGCCCGAGCCGACCGGCATGGCCATCTGGCGCGTCGCGGCACCCCGCCCGGCGAGCGTGGGGCGCACGGACCTGGCCTACGGCGGGCCCTGCTACATCGCCGGCTACTGCCCCACCAGCGAGAACACCATCTACGCCTATCTCGTCGAGGCCAACCGCGACCGCGCCTCCATCGACCCGGCCTCGTACGCGGACGAGATGCGGCGCCTGGCAGCCCCGTACGGCGGCGCCTGGCCCGAGATCGCCGCGAGCATCACCGACCCGGCCAAGGTCAACTACACCTGGTTCGACCGGCTGCTCGTCGAGGGTTCCTGGCACCGCGGCCGGGTCGTGCTGGTCGGCGACGCCGCCCACGCCTGCCCGCCCACCCTCGCGCAGGGCGCGGCCATGTCGCTGGAGGACGCCTCCGTGCTGGCCGAGCTGCTGAGCGCGGAGGAGTCGTGGGATTCCCCCGGCTCCCTCGACGACCTGCTGACCCGCTACCACGGGCGCCGCATCGACCGTGTCCGCATGGTCGTCGAGGCCTCGGTGCAGCTCGGCCAGTGGCAGCTGGACGGTGTCCGTGACGCCGACGTGCCCGGCCTGATCGGCCGCACGATGTCCATCCTGAAGGAGACCCCGTGACGCCCCCGGACACCCCGGCGACCCCCACCATCGACGTCCACGCGCACGTCCTGCTCCCGCAGGTCGAGGAGGCCGTCGCCGGCCACCCCGGGCTGGCCGCCGCCCGCAGTCTCGACGCACGCCGCAACGGCCCCGAGGCGCTCGCCGTCAGCGGCCCGATGGTCCGCGACCGCATCCCTCGACTGACGGACGTCAAGGCCCGGCTCACCGCGATGGACGCCTCCGGCGTCGACATCCAACTGGTCTCCCCGTCCCCGTCGCACTACCACTACTGGGCCGACGAGGACCTTGCCCGCACGGTGTGGGAGCTGGCCAACGTCGGCACCGCCGCCCACGTCGCCCAGGCCCCCGACCGGCTTCACGGACTGGGCCTCGTCCCGCTCCAGCACCCGGACCTCGCCGTCGAGGCCCTCGACCACGCCCTCGGCCTGGGCCTGCGCGGAGTGGAGATCTCCAGCCACGCGCCCGGGCGCGAGCTTTCGGACCCGGCGTACGACACGTTCTGGGCGCTCGCCGAGTCGACCGGGGCGGTGCTCTTCCTCCACCCCTTCGGCTGCACGCTCGACGAGCGCCTGGACCGCTGGTACCTGTCCAACACGGTCGGCCAGCCCACCGAGAACGCCGTCGCGCTCTCCCACCTCATCTTCTCCGGGGTGCTGGACCGCCACCCCGGCCTGAAGGTGATCGCCGCGCACGGTGGCGGCTACCTGCCCACCCACATCGGCCGCTCCGACCACGCCTGGCGGGCCAGACCGGACACGCGGGGCTGCGCGTCCGAGCCGAGCAGTTACCTCAAGCGGCTGTACTTCGACTCGCTCGTCCACGACCCGCACGTCCTGCGCGAACTGATCCGGGTGGCCGGCCCCGACCGGGTCCTGCTCGGCTCGGACTTCCCCTTCGACATGGGCACCGATGACCCGGTCGGCGCGCTGCGCGCCGCCACGGACCTGCCCGACCCCCACTTCCACGCCGTACGCGGCGGCAACGCGGCAGCGCTGCTGCGCCTCTCCTGAGGAGCCCCGACATGACCAACGACCTGCCCAACCGCCTGCTCACCCACCTGCGGCACGTCGACCTCGCCGTGCCCGACTACGACAAGCAGCTCGACTTCTACGCCGGAGTCTGGGGCCTGACCAAGGTCACCGAGGACTCGGGCATCTCCTTCCTGGCCGCGGAGGGCAGCCCCGAGCAGTACGTCGTACGGCTGCGCAAGGCAGACGAGAAGCGGCTCGACCTCGTGTCCTACGGCGCCGCGTCGGCCGTCGACGTGGACACGCTTGCCGAGCAACTCCTCGCGGATGGCGTGCAGTTGATCTCACAGCCGGGCAAGGTCGACACCCCCGGCGGGGGCTACGGCTTCCGCTTCTTCGACGGCGACGGCCGCACCATCGAGGTCTCGGCGGAAGTCGAGGCCCGGCGACACCGGCGTATCGAGGAGAAGGAGGCCATCCCGGTCCGCCTCTCGCACGTCGTCCTCAACTCCCCCGACCTCAACGCCACCCGCGCCTGGTACGAGCGCCACCTCGGCTTCCGGCTGTCCGACACGCTCAGCTCCCCGCACATGGGCGACGTCATGCACTTCATGCGGATCAGCAACCAGCACCACTCGATGGCCCTCGCCAAGGGCCCGCACACCTCCCTGCACCACGTCTCGTTCGAGATGCGCGGCCTGGACGAGTACATGCGCGGCTCGGGGCGCGTGATGCGCTCCGGCGCCCGCAAGGTCTGGGGGCCGGGGCGGCACATGGCGGGCGACAACACCTTCACGTACTTCCTCGACCCGCACGGCAACACCGTCGAGTACACAACGGAGTTGGAGGAGCTCGACGAGGACACCTGGCATCCGCACGTCTACGACTTCTCCCGGCCCGAGGTCACCGACCAGTGGGGCACGGCGAACCCGATGAACGAGCTGGTCGCCAAGGAGTCCTTCAACGACGTCGACCCCGGCGTCTTCGTCGCCCCGCCGGTCTGATCCCCCTCGGCTCCGGGGGCGCGGAGCGGTCCATGCCCTGACTCCCCCCGCGTCCCTGGTCCACTCCTACGCCACACCCCAGGATTGCCATGCGCTTCGCCACGTACGAACACCACGGCCGCCGCAGCGTCGCCACCGTGGATGACGACGGCACCCTTCACCCCTTTCCCGGCCGCGCCTCGCTGCTCGACCTGCTCCGGGCGGGCCCCGCGGCCCTGCATGAGGCGAGCAACGCCACGCCGGACGTGCCGGGCGGCCCGCATGTCTCGCAGGTGCGGCTGCTGCCGCCTCTCCAGCCGCCGTCCGTGCGGGACTTCGTCACCTTCGAGGAGCACGTCGAGGGCGTACGGCGCAGCATCGACAACGCGGCCGGGGTCCCGGACGCCTGGTACGACGCGCCGACCTTCTACTTCACCAATCCGTACGCCGTCATCGGCGCCCACGACGACATTCCCGTGCCACCCGGCTCCTCGGTCCTGGACTTCGAACTCGAAGTCGCCGCCGTCATCGGCCGCGAGGGCCGCGACCTCACACCAGAGCAGGCCCGCGACCACATCATCGGCTACACGATCTTCAACGACTGGTCCGCCCGCGACCTCCAATCCGCCGAGATGAAGGTGGGGTTGGGCCCCTGCAAGGGCAAGGACACCGCCGCCACCCTCGGCCCGTACCTGGTCACCGCCGACGAGCTGGAGCCGTACCGGGACACTGACGGTTTCCTGCGGCTGGCGCTGACCGCCTCGGTGAACGGCGAGGTGGTCGGCAGGGACCTGCTGTCCAACATGAGCTGGACCTTCGAGGAGATGGTCGCCTACGCCTCCCGCGGCACATACGTCCGTCCCGGCGATGTGCTCGGCTCCGGCACCTGTGGCAACGGCGGCTGCCTGGCCGAGCTGTGGGGCATACGCGGCCGCCAGGACCCGCCACCGCTGAAGCACGGCGACACCGTCACCCTCACCGTCGAGGGCATCGGCACCGTCTCCAACACCGTCGTGCCCGGCGCCGGACCGCTACCGATCCCCCAGGCCCGCAAGCGCCCGCGGCTGCGCCCGTGAACCGCGGGGCCGCGAACAGGCTGGACGGCAAGGTCGTCGTCGTCACCGGAGCCGCGCGCGGGCAGGGCGCGGCCGAGGCCGAGGCTCTGACCCGGGCGGGGGCGGTGGTCGTCGCCACCGATGTGACTCAGGCTCCGGGTTGTCTGCGCCTGGACGTCACCGAGCCGAAGGAATGGGCGGCGCTCGCCGAAGGGCTGCGTCGCCAGTACGGAGAGGTCCACGGCCTGGTCAACAACGCCGGCATCACCTGGCGCGCGCGGTTGCACGAGGTCACGCCCGAGGACTTCGCCCGCGTCCACGCGGTCAACGTCACCGGCCCGCTCCTTGCCATCCAGCACCTGGCGCCGTTGATGCCGCCGGGCTCTTCGATCGTCAACGTCGGCTCCTCCGCCGGGCTCACCGGGCACTACCCGGTCGCGTACACGACCAGCAAGTGGGCGCTGCGCGGCTTGTCGAAGGCGGCCTGTGTCGAGCTGGGCCCGCGCGGCATCCGCGTGAACATCGTCCATCCCGGTTTCATCGAGACCGAGATGACCGCCTCCGCAGCGCCCGCCTTCCGCGAGGCGAACATCCGCGAGACGCCGCTGGCCCGCACCGGCACCGTCGACGAGATCACCCCGCTGGTGGTCTTCCTCCTCTCCGACGACGCCTCCTTCATCACCGGCGCCGAGATCCCCGTCGACGGCGGCTTCACCGCGCACGGCGGCGCCAAGTCCATCTCCGATGCCCTGCGGTCGGCCTCCGACTGAACCCTCCGACTGAAAGACCCATACGTGAACAAGGTCAGCGCGAGCGTCGCCGCGGCGGTCGCCGACATCCCCGACGGAGCCTCGCTGGCAGTCGGCGGCTTCGGCCTGTTTGGCATACCGGCCACTCTCATCGACGCCCTGCACGCCCAGGGCGCCACCGGCCTGAAGGTCGTCTCCAACAACTGCGGCATCGACGGCCAGGGGCTGGGCGTTCTCCTCGCCGAGGGCCGCATCAGCCGCGTGACGGGCAGCTACGTCGGGGGGAACAAGGAGTTCGCCCGCCAGTACCTCAGCGGTGAACCGTCATCCACCCCATGGCCCTGGGTGTTCGCCGGGTCCTTCGTGCCCTTGCCTGTCCGACTTGTTGGCGGCCGCCGCCCGGTGGCTCGCTTGAGCCACATATCCCCGGTCATCCCGAAGTCCCCCTGTTACGCAGCCCACGACCGCCGGCAACGGGCCCGCGCTGTGTCAGCTGCTGGGCGGTGCAACAGACCGTAGCGCTCTACGCCCGGTCACCACATCCGATTGGAGTACTCCAGCGAGCCGCCCCCCGATCTGAAGGATCAAACACGAATTTCTGCTCTTTCGGATGGCTGAGCTGGGGCTGGGCCGCTACGGTCTGACCAGAACTGACGGTGTGTCGTTCTTTGATCTCATATGCCCTGGGTGGGCAGTTGCGCGAAGGCCGGTGAGCTGGTGGCGGTGACGGGGGCGGCACGGGTGTGGGTATGGGTGACGGCCGTGGTGACCGGGCTGGCGGCAGTGGCGCTGACACTGGTGGCGGTCCTGGCGGATCTGGACACGGCCGGGCAGGCCGCGAGTGTGGCAGGCGCGGTGGCCGGGATGATCGCACTGCTGGTCTCGGTGATCACTCTCTTCCGCGGCGGCGGGGGCCCCGGGAACGGCCGGACGGTGCGGGCCGGGCGCGGTGCGATCGTTTCCGGCGGCAACATCACTGGCTCTGCACTCGGGAAGAACTCGAAGGTGACCGGTCCCCCGAGCATGCCCGGTACGCCGCCGGCGCAGCGCGACGGTGATGACGTGCGCGCGCGGCGGGACGGGATCGCGGCCAGCGGTGACATCACCGACAGCGCTCTCGGTGAGGGAAGCGAACGGTGAGTTTCCTCCCCCGGCCCCGGCGTAAGCGCAATGCCACCAGTCTTGCCGACAGTACGGTGCCCGAGAAGGCGCCGTACGCGCCGTCTCCGGTCTCCGCCGGGGCGGGCGGTATCGCGGCCGGCGGGGAGATCAAGGCCTCTGCGCTGGGGGACAACAGCCAGGTCATGTATGTCGAGCACCAGTACATGGCCCAGCCGGCTACGCCGGTGCAGTGGCCCATGGTCGTAGGAACCGTTCCCGGGCTGGCGTCAGCCTTCCAGCCACGTGACGGGCTGCGCCGGGTCGTCAATGAAGCCCGCGGCCACAGCCACAGCGTCATCCTGGCCAGCGACAATCCGGCGGCTGTCCTGTCGGCCCCCGGCCCGCCTGCAACAGCGCAGGTGATGTCCGGCGGCGGCGGAGTGGGCAAGTCCCAGCTAGCCGCCGCGTACGCCCGTGAAGCGATCAGCGGCAGTGCCGATCTGGTGCTGTGGACACCGGCCCACGACGTCCAGCAGGTCCTCACCCTCTACGCCCAAGCCGCCCTACTCGTCCAGGCACCGGGACGCACCGGCCAGGACCTGGAAACGGACGCGCGGGCCTTCATGACCTGGCTGGCGGCAACGGATCGCCGGTGGCTGGTCGTCCTGGACGACCTCACCGACCCGGACGCGATCGAGCCGTGGTGGCCGGACAGCCACCGCGGCAGCGGCTGGACCCTGGCCACCACCCGCATGAAGGACCCGCGCCTGACCGGCGGTGGCCGAACCCGCATCGACGTCGACGTTTACACCCCGGCCGAAGCCACCACCTACCTCACCGCTCGCCTCACCCACGACCGCAAAGGCCACCTCCTCGACGACCAAGCACCCGCCCTCGCTGAAGCCCTCGGCTACCTGCCCCTGGCCCTGGGACACGCTGCCGCCTACATGCTCCGCGAGAACGCCACCTGCAGCGCCTACCTGCACCAGTTCACCGACCGCGCCGCCCGCCTCGACGAACTCCTGCCGCGCTGGGCGGACACCGAAGGCTACGGCCGGCACATCACCACCACCCTGCTCCTCGCCCTAGACGCCACCGACCGCGACCCGCACGGCCCTCTCGCCCGCGCCACCCTCCACATCACCGCCCTCCTTGATCCAGCCGGACACCCAACCTCCCTTTGGCACACCCCCGCCCTCACTACCTACCTCGCCCAGCACCAGCCCACCGCACCACCCCGCCGAAAGCGCTGGCTGCGCCGCCACACAACCCAGCCAACGCCCGTCACCAGCGGCGATGCTGAAGCAGCCCTGCGGCTCCTGGACCGCTACGGGCTGATCACCTACGACACCTCCGCGGGCAACTACCGTGCCGTGCGCATCCACGCCCTCACCGCCCGCGCCGTACGCGAAACCACATTCCAAGACCAGCAATCGGCAGTCGCAGCCGCAGCCGCAGCCGCCAACGCCCTCTACTACATATGGCCCGACCTGGACCAAACCCAGCGCGAACTCGCTGGCGTTCTTCGAGCCAACACCGACTCACTCACGGCCCATGCCCAGGACCACCTGTGGACACCCGACAGCCATCCCGTGCTCCGCCTCGCCGGAATGAGCCTCCTCAACGCCAACCTTCACAGCGCTGCTACGGCCTACTGGGGCGACATGGTCGCCGAGTGCGAGCGGCTGCTCGGCGAGGATCACCCCGACACCCTGATCGCCCGTGGCAACCTCGCCTCCTCCTATTGGCAAGCAGGGCGCATCAGTGAGGCCATCGACCTGCTGGAACGGGTGGTCGCCGACAACGAGCGGCTGCTCGGCGAGGATCACCCCGACACCCTGATCGACCGCAGCAACCTCGCCGTCTTCTACGGGCAGACGGGGCGCACTGGTGAGGCCATCGCGATCAAGGAACGGGTGGTCGCCGAGCGCGAGCGGCTGCTCGGCGAGGATCACCCCGACACCCTGATCGCCCGTGGCAACCTCGCCGCCTCTTACCGGCAGGCAGGGCGCATCGGTGAGGCCATCGACCTTCTGGAACGGGTGGTCGCCGAGCGCGAGCGGCTGCTCGGCGAGGATCACCCCGACACTCTGGTCGACCGCAGCAACCTCGCCGCCTCCTTCCGGCAGGCGGGGCGCACTGGTGAGGCCATCGTGATCGAGGAGCGGGTGGTCGCTGACCACGAGCGGCTGCTCGGCAAGGACCACCCCAACACCCTGATCGCCCGTGCCCTCCTCGCCGCCTCCTACGGGCAGGCGGGGCGCACTGGTGAGGCCATCGTGATCGAGGAGCGGGTGGTCGCCGACCGTGCGCGGCTGCTTGGCGAGGATCACCCCGACACCCTGATGGCCCGTGGCAATCTCGCCGCCTCTTACCGGCAGGCGGGGCGCATCGGTGAGGCCATCGACCTTCTGGAACGGGTGGTCGCCGAGCGCGAGCGGCTGCTCGGCGAGGATCACCCCGACACTCTGGCAGCGCGTCGCGCTCAAGCTTCAGCTCTCGTCAAGCTGGCGGTCGACAACCCAAAACTGTTTTAGCCAGTCGAAGGCAGTTGACGCCCGTTGAGGGTGGCTTTCGCGCTCCGCTGATCGTTAGAGCTGGATGTCGATGTCCTCCACGTCGGTGGTGGCGAGCGGCGGTGTCGTACCGGGAAGCACGCCCGAGTAGGGGTGGCTGCGTGCGGCCCGCAGAGCGGCGTGCGAGTATCCGTCGAGACGCCGTTCACGCGGATCGGCGCCAACTCGGAGCCGGTGCAGCTCCCTCAAGTCCTTTCCGGTGACCTGGAGGGCTTCAGCAAGCGAGTTGAGCGTGTCGGCATTCGGCACGGCCTTCCCGCTCAGAACCTGGCTGACGGTCGCCTTGGATACCTCTGCCGCGTTGGCGAGCTCGGCTTGATTCATCCGTTGGTCATGCTTCGCGGTGTGCAGTCGGGCGATCAGCTCCTGCTTCGCGCCCTCCGGCCGGCACGAGCCGGCCCCCGGAGGCCCAGCTCGTTTTACGGCACCCACGCAGTGGACATTGACGGCGAGCCGGCCACGCTCGATGCCGACGGCTACCGGCCGCTGCGGCTACCCGCCCAGGGCTGACCTCTGGCAGCGCCGCTTGCGGTGGCCGGATCGTTCGGTCCTGCTGGCGCGGGTTAGACGGTTCGGGCCCTGGTTCCCACGCCGACGAGCGTGGTGGAGCTGGATGCGGCCGGTTTCAGGTCGGGCGGCGGATGGCGCGTACGGCGGTGTCGTAGAGGTCGAACATGTCGGCCTGTCCGCCCAGGCGTACCCATTCCTCGTTGGCTGCCTGCATGCAGATGATCGCTGCGGCTGCGATCGCGCGGGCTTGCAGGGTGCGGCGGTCGGAGTCGGGCAGTCGCGGCTCGATCAGCGGAGCGAACAGGTCTTGCCAGCGGCCTTGCTTCTCGGCGTGTCCGGCACGGAGGGAATCGTTGCCGAACAGCAGCGTGATGAACTCCAGGCGCCCTTCGGCTGTCATGTCGATCTCCTCGAGCACCTGGAACGCCGCGCGCAGCGCCGTCCAGGCATCCTCGTCGGCCGGGCGCTCGGCCAGCCGCGCGGCGATCAGTTCGCCCTGTTCGTCCAGGCCGCTGAGCGCGAGGTCTTCCTTGTTGCGGAAGTAGTTGAACAGGGTCCGCCGGGAGACGCCCGCGGCCGCGGCGACCTCATCGAGAGTCGTGTTGTCGAAGCCCTTGGCGGCGAACAGCTCGATGGCGGTACGGGCCAGCAGTGATCGGACCACGGAGCGGGTCTGTTCCCGGATAGGGGCTGGTTTCTGAGTCATGCACCGATGGTACTTCGTCTCACGCCATGCATTTACTTGCACTCAGTGCAAAGATGTGCGTAGAGTGAATGTCATGAGCGACATCGACTACCACCGCCAGACCGTCATCGTCACCGGCGCCAGCTCCGGCCTCGGCGCCGAATTCGCCCGCCAGCTGGCCCGCCGCGGCGCCAACCTCGTGCTGGTGGCCCGCCGGGCGGACCGGCTCGAGAGCCTGGCCGCCGAACTCACCCGCGCCCACGGCGTCACGGTGACCACCGTCGCCCGCGACCTCGGCCTGCCCGACGCCGGCCGCACGCTGCGCGCCGAACTCGAATCCCGCGGCATCCACGCCACCGGACTGGTCAACAACGCCGGCTTCGGCACCCACGACGCGTTCACCGACGAGGATCCCGACCGCCTGCAGAGCATGATCGCGCTGAACGTCAGCGCGCTGGTCGACCTCAGCCGCGCCTACATCGGCCCGCTGTCCGCCGCCGACACCGGCGTCCTGATCAACGTCGCGAGCCTGCTGGGCTTCCAGCCGACCCCGTACATGGGTGTCTACGGCGCCACCAAGGCCTTCGTCCTCAACTTCACCGAATCGCTGTGGGAGGAGACCCGCGGTACCGGTCTGCGCGTCCTGGCCGTGTGCCCCGGCGCCACCCGGACCGAGTTCTACGACGTCGCCGGCAGCTCCGCCGACTACGGCACGAAGCGGGCCACCCCCGAGCAGGTCGTGAAGATCGCCCTCGACACGCTCGACCGCCGGTCCGCGCCCCCGTCGGTGGTCACCAACGGCCGGCCGGTCGCTCTCCTCGGGAGGCTCCTGCCGCGCCGCTCGATGGTCCGGCTCATGGGCTGGATGGACCGCCGCCAGCGCCCCCAGCACCCCGTCGCCCTCACCAACAGCTCCCTCACCATCAGCTAAGGAACACGATCATGACCATCACCGACGTCACCACACAGCCCACCGACGCGGAGCGCTTCAACCACATACTCCAAACCCAGCGCGCCGCCTACCTCCGCGACGGAGCGCCCTCCCTGGAGGCGCGGCGCCGCGATCTGACCAGGTTCAGGGCGGCGCTGATCGCCCGGCGCGGCGACATCGAGGAGGCGATCGACGCCGATTTCGGACATCGCTCGCGGCACGAGAGCGCGCTGATGGAAGTCGTGGGCATCGTGCAGGGCATCGACTACCTGCGGCGCAACCTTCGCCGGTTCATGCGCCCGACCCGCCGCCACATCGAGCTGCTGCTGCGTTTCGGCAGCAATCGCATCGAGTACCAGCGCCGCTGGGCGTGGTCGGCGTCATCTCGCCGTGGAACTATCCGGTCAACCTGTCGCTGATGCCCGTGGTCACCGCGATCGCGGCCGGCAACCGCGTGATGCTCAAGCCGTCGAAGCTGACTCCGGCGACGAACGCGGTGCTCGCGTCGATGCTCAGCGAGCTCTTCCCGCCGGAGCAGGTCACGATGGTCAGCGGCGACGGTTCCGCGTTCTCCTCCCTGCCGTTCGACCATCTCGTCTTCACCGGCAGCACCGAGGTCGGGCGAGCGGTGATGAAGGCGGCCAGCGACCACCTCGTCCCCGTCACGCTGGAACTCGGCGGCAAGTCTCCGACCATCGTGGCCAAGGGACACGTCCGGGAGCAGGCCGTGTCCTACATCGTCTTCGGCAAGCTTCTCAGCGGCGGGCAGACCTGCATCGCCCCCGACTACGCCCTGGTGCACGAATCCGAGATCGACGCCTTCATCGCCGCCTACGACAGACTGGTGAAGTCCGCCTACCCCGACGGCCCGACCAGCGACGACTACACCTCGATCATCGACGACAAGCAGTACAGGATCCTGACCGGCCTGATAGAGGACGCCCGCGCTCACGGGGCGCGGATCATCGAGGTCGGACACCGGCCGGGCGACGCGGACGGCCGTCCGCACACTCTCGCACCGACCGTCGTGCTCGGCGTCACCGACGACATGCGCATCGCCCACGAGGAGATTTTCGGGCCCATCCTGCCGATCTTCGGCTACCGCGACATCGACGACGCCATCGACTACGTCAACGCACGGCCGCGGCCGCTGGCGCTCTACTACTTCGGCGACAGCGGCCCCGACCGGCGCAAGGTCCTTAACCGCACGACCTCCGGCAACGTCACCGTCACCGGCACCATCATGCACGTCGCGCAGGACGACCTCCCCTTCGGCGGCGTCGGCGCCAGCGGCATGGGCAAATACCACGGCATCGAAGGCTTCCGCACCCTCAGCCACCCCAAGGGCATCTACGTACAAGGCCGCTGGAACGCCACCCGCATGCTGCGCGCCCCCTTCAACAAGCGCACCGAAACCCTCCTCAACTTCCTGCTCCGGTGAAGGAGGCAGCACCGGCGCCCGCCGCCCCTCAGCACCCCCCCACACACAAGTGCGGCCGCCCGTTCGGCGAGACCGATCAGAGGATCGGCGCAAAGGGTGTTCACCCCGAGCGGCGACGTCGAACACCAGGACGCACAACCGCCCGTGCAGCGGCCAGGACCTGGCCAAGGCGCACACCTCCGCAAGGAGGCCCCCGATGACTGATCACGACCTCGTTCTCGTCACCGGCGCCGGCGGCATAGGCCGCCTCGTCACCGAGCGGCTGTGCGCCCAGAACGTGCCGGTCCGCGTGGATCCACCGCGAGGACGACCGCGCGGCCGAGGTACGGGCATGGGGCGCCGAGGTCGTCACCGCGGACACCTCAAACGTCACGACCATCGCCCAGGCGGGCTCCGAGCCAGCCTCGGCAACAGATGAGCACCCGATGACGGTCACAGACCGTCGCAAGGATTGAAAGGAGAAGGGGAAGAGGTACCCGCGAGGGCACCGCGCCCCCGACTGCCATGAACAAGATCGACTACCGCACCCAGACCACATTGATCACCGGGGCGAGCGCCGGCCTCGGCGCGGAGTTCGCCCGCCAGTTCGCCGAGCGCGGCTCGGACCTCGTGCTGGTCGCCCGACGCGCGGACCGGCTTGAGGCCCTGGCCGACGAGCTGTCCGCGAAGCACCAGGTCACCGTCACGACGGTGCCGTTCGACCTCACCGTGCCGGCCGCGGGCGAAGCGCTGGCCAAGGAGGTGGCCCGGCGCGGGATCACCGTCACCAGCCTCGTCAACAACGCCGGCTTCGGCACCCACAGCCCCTTCCGCCAGGAGGATGCGGAGCGCGTCCAGCAGGAGATAGGCCTGAACGTGGCCAGCCTGGTCGACGTCACCAGGGCGTTCATCGGCCAGCTGACCGGTGTCCTGGTCAACGTCGCCAGCTCCCTCGGGTACCAGCCGTGGCCGAACGCCGCCGTCTACGGGGCGACCAAGGCCTTCGTGCTGAGCTTCACCGAGGCGCTGTGGCAGGAATCGCGAGGGACCGGCCTGCGCGTGCTCGCCCTCTCCCCGGGTCCCACCCGCACCGAGTTCTTCGACGCGGCCGGCTCCGACGACATGGCCCGCGGTGTCCGGCTGCAGACGCCGAGTCAGGTGGTCACCACCGCGCTGCGCACGCTGGACCGGCGCAACCCGCCGCCCAGCGTCGTCTCCGGCACCTTCAACTGGGTGATGACCCTGACCTCCCGCTTCACCACCCGCCGAGCCAACGTTCTGGCCTTCGGCGCGATGACCCAGTGGCAGATACGCTCGAGCCGACCCGGCCACCACTGACCCCCTCCGGGCCACCGCCACACCACATCGACAAGCGCCCCCTCGACGGCCTCCGGATGGCGCCGAACATCGTCCATCGCCCTTCCCGGCCGTGCTGGTGACCGTGGAGGGCCCCGGCTTCTGCTTCGGCGGCGCGACCTCGATCTGACCGCAGGCGACGCCGACCGATCTTCATACGAGCACCAGCCCGCGCGAGCACGGTGCCCATCCCCTTACCCATGGCTCGCCGTGCCCGTCGCCGAGCCGATCCCGCATGGGAATCATGGCCGGCCGTTTGGCGAGGACCGATCGGCGACGTCGAGCACCAACACTGCCGCCCGTGCAACGGCCAGGACCTGGCCGAGGCGAACACCTCCGGAAGGAAGCCACCGATGGCTGATCACGACCTTGTTCTCGTCACCGGCGCCGGCGGCGTGGGCCGTCTCGTCACCGAGCGGCTGCGCGCGCAGAACGTGCCGGTCCGCGTCCTGATCCGCCGCGAGGACGAGCGCGCGGCCGAAGTGCGGGCATGGGGCGCCGAGGTCGTCACCGGGGACCTGACCCGGCCCGAGACAGTGGCGGCCGCGCTCGACGGCGTCCGCCGGACGTACTTCGGGCTCAGTGTGTCCCCGGACCACCTGTTGGCGGCGACCGTCATGGCCACGGTCGCGAAGGCCCACGGCGAACTCGAACTGCTGGTGGACATGTCGCAAATGACGGTGTCGCAAATGACCGCCACCAGCACCGCGGAATCCCACCAGCAGCGGCTGCACTGGCTGGCGGAGCAGGTGCTGGACTGGTCGGGCCTGCCCGTGGTGCACGTGCGCCCGACAACGTTCCTCGACAATCCGCTGTTCACCGCCCTCGCGGCGCGCTCGATCCGCGAGAACGGCACGCTGGCGCTGCCGTTCGGGACCGGACGCACCTCGCCAATCGCTGCCGACGACGTCGCCCAGGTGGTCGCGACCATCCTGCGCGATCCCAGGGAGCACGCCGGGAAGGTGTACGAGCTGACCGGACCGCGGGCGCTCGACATGACCGAAGTAGCCCAGGAGTTCTCCAAGGCGCTCGGCCGCACGGTGACCTATCTGGACGTCCCCCTGCAATGGTGGCGCACAGAGGTACTGGCGAACGCGGGCCTGCCACAGCACACCGAGCAGCACATCGCGACCATGGCGCAGCTGCACCGCGCGAACCGTTACGACAGGGCGACCATCGACGTCGAGCGCATCACCGGGAAGCGGCCCCTGACGGTCGAGGAATTCGTCGCCGTCCGCAAGGACTTCTACCTCGGCTGACTGCCGCAGGAATCCCAGGTGAAGGGGGCATCACCGAAATTGCGGTCGGGCACGTCGACGGTGGGCCTGAAAGGTAAACGGCATACCGATATCCAGCAGCGCCCTCCTGGGCGACGGCCAGCACCAGATTGCTGGACAGTGACGCCCCACTAACTCAACACGCTGGACTTGACAGGGAACAGACCCGGTCGGTGTACAGCTTGGTGGTCAGCTGCAGGCCGCAGCCTCCCAGCAGCAGCCCGCACCAGAACGTGTCGTGCGCGTGCCGGCGGCGGAAGGCGTCCAGCTCGATCGCCTCCAGCGGCAGCATCAGCGGATCCTCCGAGTCTGCACCGCCCAGGACCGCCGTCTGAATCTGCCGCCTGTCATTCTGCACGAACACCCACCTTTCGTCCCAACTCACCGTGCCACCTACGGCGTTGGCCTCACAGACGATCGACGACGGCGGGCCGCGGGATCCCGGCGTGTCAGGCGGCGTGTGTGGATGGTGAGGTGCGACTCCACGGGCGGGTGTAGGGGGCGCCGCATCCGGCGCAGCAGGCGAGGTGGAGCGCTGAAGCAAGGGTGTGGGCGGGGCCAG
>NZ_JAGMUK010000022.1:57654-166959 GCF_019049245.1 Streptomyces sp. AC555_RSS877
GGATGGTGAGGTGCGACTCCACGGGCGGGTGTAGGGGGCGCCGCATCCGGCGCAGCAGGCGAGGTGGAGCGCTGAAGCAAGGGTGTGGGCGGGGCCAGGCGCGGCGGGATAGGTGGTGCCCTCGATGACCGCGGTCAGCGCAGGCCACGAGGGCAGGCCGGTGCAGCTCTGTGAAAGGGCGCCGGGCTCATTGGTCATGAGGCCTCCGGTGTAGCTGGCGGGCGCGTCCGGCGGCTGTCGGGCGTACGGCCGATGCAGTTGGCGACGGTGTCGATTTCACTCCTGCTGTAGGCGGTGCGGATGCCGGAGGGGGTCAGTCCGCTGGCTTGGGCGAGAGGTTCGAGCTTGTAGGGGCGGTCTCCGTGGAACTCGCGGCCGTACGCGAGGAGCCGGCGCACCTCCACCAGCTCGCCGTGCTCCCGACGGCCGCCCGCCCCGCCAGCACCTAGGTCAGGCCCGCCGGATGCTCGAGAAGTACCGCGTCCAGCAGCTCGGCACCGCGCAGACGGTCGGCGATGCCCGCATCCGCAAGATGCTGAGTCCGTAGCCGGCCCTACTCAGCGTCTTGTGCCTCGATCAGGTCGAGGTCGCGGACGCAGAAGCCGTGGTGCTCGAAGGTCTCGTTGAGCACCGTGCCGAGGCACTGCCGCACCAAGCGGCCCCGGGCGTACGGCGGCCAGACATCGTCGTCGGGCACCGGCGCTCGCGCTGCGAGCTGCACAGCGGTGACCTCGTCGAGCCAGGCCTCGAGCTCGGCGGCCTGTGCGTCACGCACGCTCACGATCTCGTCGAGGGCCGGATCGAGCGAGAGGTCAAGCCCGTGCGCTCCACGGTAGGGCTCGACGGTAGTCCCGATGCCCATCGGTGTGAACAGCTCCGTCGAGCCCAGGCAGCAGCGGCGGAACCACGAGTCGTGGACGAAGACCAGGTGGCGCATCGTCTGCACCGCCGACCACTCGTCGTTCACGCTGCGGCGCTCGATGCCGGGCGTACGGCGGATTCGCTCGATCGTGGCGGCCCAGCCGGCATGGAGCTGACGCGATGCCTCGCGCAGATCGGCAGGGTCCTCGGAGCGGATCAGCACCCGCACCCGATGACGCCGGTCGAGCTCTGCCTCGATGTACTCGGTGACCTCGACACCGTTCACCACGAGGTTGGTGATGAGCCCGTCGATCACGGCATCCTGCATGACGACGCCGATCAGGCGTGCCCGGTCAGATCGCACTCGCGGAACTCCGCACCGCGCAGATCCTTGTCGGCATACCGCGTCATGCTCCGCATACTAGGTCCGAGCACCGACAAGCCAGCTTCCCCGGCTTGATTTGGCCTCTTCCAGGTCCTGACCGAGCGCGAAGAACGCAACAGCGTCGCGATCGCCTCCAACCAATCCTCTCCAAAGCGCAGGCCTCAGCGACAGGCAGCCGGCGGTCAGTGCGGTGTCCGGTGGCCTCACCGAGGCGCTGTCCGGCGGTGTACTCCCCCGACGCGGTCAGGCCGGGCACCTTCAGCGCGTCGAACGGCTCTTTGGCGAGTGCGGTGTGGAAATCGGCCCGGCCGCTGCAGCAGGCCATGCCGGACCTCAGCCGGTGGACCAGGCGCGCATCTGCGCGGCGATCTCCTGAACGCGGGCGCCCTTGTGTTTGGCGCGCATAACGAGCGCGAGGGCTTCCTTGGGCTCGTAGCGCAGGTACTGGCCGTTGGTGTTGAGGAACGTCTCGGCACTCAGCCAGGCGAAGAACTCGTAAGCCTGGTTTCGCCTCGCGGCCGCAGAACGCGGCTACAGCCAGAGGGTGCTGGACGAGGTGTGGGAGATCGTCTCGTCCTTCGGCGCGTACGGATTCTGCCGGGCGCACGCTGTTGCTTTCGCGGTTCCCGCTCTGCAGTCCGCGGTCCTGAAAGCGCGGTTCCCGGCGTTTTTGTACGCCGGGCTCCTGGAGCACGACCCCGGGATGTGGCCGCGAAGGGTGCTGGTGGCCGATGCCCGCCGCCACGGCGTGCCCATCCTGCCCGTCGACGTCGACCACTCCCGCGCGGCACACAGCGTCGAGCAGACCGAGCAGGGCTGGGGCGTGCGGCTCGCCTTCTCCACCGTCAAGGGCATCAGCGAAGCCGAGACCACCCGCCTCGTGGCCGGCCAGCCCTATACCGACCTTGCAGGACCTGTGGCAGCGCGCCCGGCCCTCCCTGCCCCTTGCCCAGCGCCTGATCCGCATCGGCGCACTCGGCCCGCTCGCCGGCGACCTCACGCGACGGGATCTGCTGCTGCAGGCTACTGAACTGCACCGGCAGTTCCGCGCCCGCTCCGCCACTGGCGGACAACTGCCGCTGGGCGGCGAGCTGGTGAGCGCCGAGCCTAGCGGCCTGCCCGAGATGACCAGCCGGGACAAATCTCGGCGCAGAACTGGAGGCACTCCAGATCGACGTCACCCACCACCTGATGGAGCACCACTTCAGGCTGCTCACTGAGCTCGGCGCTACGGATGCCGCACACCTGCGCGGCATGGTCCCCGGCCAGAAGGTCCTCGTTGCCGGGGTGCGCGCCTCCACCCAGACCCCACCCATCCCGTCCGGGAAGCGGGTCATCTTCGTAACGCTGGAAGACGGCTCCGGTCTGGTCGACATCGCGCTCTTCGAGGACTCCCACGAGCAGGTCGCACACACCGTGTTCCACTGCGGCCTGCTCCTGGTGCGCGGCACCGTCACCGCGCGCGCGGCCCGCGCCGCACGGTGGTCGGCGATATGGTCTGGGACCTGGACGCCGTGGCCCAGGCGCGCCGCGACCACGGCCCCCAGGCCGCACTCGACCTGCTCGGCCGCACCGCTCCCTCCCCCACCCCGGCCCAGCCGACCGCACCGCAGCGCACGCTCGCCGAAGGCACCGCCGGAGCCCGGCTCCACCCGTACGCCGACCTCCAGCCCGCCGGCGCCCGCTCGGCGGACCTGAAACGGCTAGGCCACCGTAACCAGGGAAGCGCAGGGTGATCTCATGAGCGGTCGTTGCATCCTTCATCTGCGTTTCGACCTCCCGGCTGATCATGACGCCGACCTCTTCGAGCGGCTGCGTCGTCTGCTTGAGGCATCACACCCCGCGTGCAGATGATCGAGTCGGACAGTTCTGCCGTACTGGAAGCGTGACGCCCGGGGCCTTGTGGAGCTGGTCCAGTTGCGCGCGCTCGCGTACTTCGGACTGCGCAGCGCGGCGGGGTGCGCGAACAACCGGATGCTCGCCGCTATGGCCTGCACGCTCACCCCGCCCGGCCGACGCACGATCATCGCCGACTCCCCCGAGGCGATCACAGGCTTCCTGCGTCCCCGTCCGGTCCGGGAGCTGACTCCGGACGGGCCAGGGCGGCCGCGATCGTCTCCATGACCTCCTGGCGTCCGTCTTCGGAAAGCCCATCGAGCACGTCTTCCACCGTGAGCGCCAATCCCACATCCTGCGCCATCGCGCACCCCCGTCCTTGTGATCGTGGGCAGCACCGTATGGCGCGGTAGCCGAGCGCGCGCCGGCCTGTGGATAACGTGGCTCCGTCCGGATGCGGCGGATTGGCAGGGCTCATAGTCTGAAAGCGCTCGGGGCTGTCGCGGAGGTCTGCCGTGCCCCGAACACCGGGCGATCGCCACCCGGTACGACAGACTCGCCGTCCGCTAAGAAGCGACCGTGCTGGTCGCAGCCATCAACGAGTGGCTGTGACCAGCACTTTCATAACACGCCTAGGGCTTGCAGGCGCACACTGGAAAGAGCAAGGCCATACGACGTGAACCGAACATGGAGGTGGGCCATGAGCACCCTCGAGAAGCATGTCGACGTCGGAGTCCCGATCGACAAGGCATGGGACAGCCTGCACCACGTGGAGAACTACTCACGCTTTGTGGACGGAGTACGCGACGCGCGTGCGGACGCGAAGGGCCGCGCGCATCTTTCCATCGAGGCCGGCGACCACACCCGCGAACTCGATGCCGACTACCACGACCACGCGGAGAATCGCGTGCTGGAGTGGCACACCAGAGGCACCCCCGAGCTGACGGGCTCCTTCTCCCTGCTCCCGATCGACAGGAACCACACCCGGGTCCAGGCACGGCTCGAGTACGACCCGGATGCCGTAAGGGACACCTTCGGCGGCCCGAGAGGCTTCGCCCAGGCGAACACGGTCGAACGCGTGGTCGGCAACGATCTGGAGCACTTTAAGAAATATGTGGAACAGGGACGGTGAGTAACAAAACGTAACAGTCCCACCTTTGCCCGTCCCTGGCCGATCTCGAATCCGTCAACATTCACAGTGCCCTGTCAGGCCCCGCCGACTCCGCTGCGCAAGCGGCACGAACGGCTACCTGGATGCGATGTGCTCCCAGATACGCCGGGAGTCTTCGAGTGGGTAGGGGGCGTCGGTGGGGAGTGTGTCCCAAATCCGGGTGGTGGGGCTGGGGTGTTCGGGTGCGAAGCGCGGCCAGCCGGGGTCGCCAGTGGCGGCGAAGGACGTCCAGGCCGTACGGATGCGCTCTGACAGGCCGGCGAAGTCGGGGGGCGGCGGGGAGCCGAGGAACCCGGCGGCCGGGCGGGTCGTGGAGTTGCCGAAGACGAACGGGATGTCGATGCCGTGGGCGGCGCCCAGGGTAGGGCCGCGCCAGGTGAAGTCGTAGAGCCAGGTCCGTCCGCCCGCGCGGGCATGGGCCTCGGCGACCCAGGTGGTGGGCATACGGACGAGCGCGTCGGACAGCATCACTGTGAACAGGTCGGCGTCACTGACGCCGGGGTGGCTCTGCCGGTAGGCGGCAGCTGACTCCTTTTCCAGCCCGACCGCTTCGGCGACGATCGCCAGGTCGACTCCGGGCGGGGGCTGCGGTCCCTGGCCCCTGTATTCCTCGTGGGTGAACCCGCAGACCAGGTCCACGTCCCGGCCTGCGCCGGTCCGGAGCGCCGTCCAGGGTGGTCCGGTCACAAGGTCGCCGTCGATGACGGGGGCGAACGCGGTGAACCCCTGCCGGTCGCGCAGCGGCGCGTCCTGGACGGCGAGGATCGTCTCGGGCGGCAGTGCGGCGAACGCGTCCCAGGACGGCGCGACGCCGAGGGCTGCCGCGATCGTCTCGGTGACGGCCTCGGCCTCGGCCCCGGTGCGGATCCCGGAGGGGATGCTCTGGGTGATCGCGCGACGGAACAGGCCGCGCGCGGCGGGCGCGGCCATGAGCAGGGCGGTGGAGGCGGCACCGGCGGACTGGCCGAAGACGGTCACGTTAGCGGGGTCGCCGCCGAACGCGGCGATGTTGTCCTGTACCCACTCCAGGGCGGCGATCTGATCGCGCAGCCCTCGGTTGTCCGCGACCCCGGGCAGGTGCCCGAAGCCCTCGAAACCGACACGGTAGTTGAAGGTCACCACCACGGTCCCGGAGCCGGCCAGGGCGGCGGCGTCGTACTGCGGCATGCTCGAGGAACCGTGCTTCCACAGGCCGCCATAGATCCACACCATGACCGGCAGGCCCGCCCCGCCGATGTCCGGGCTCCATACGTTCAGCGTCAGGCAGTCCAGCCCGACGCCGGGCCGCCACGCTGGCGGAGCGGTGGGTGCCGGTGCCAGTTGCGGCGGAGCCGCGCCGAACCCGACACAGTCGCGGACCCCACCCCACGGCGCGGCCGGCGCCGGGGGACGCAAGCGCAGCATCCCCTCAGGAGCTGCTGCGTAGGGCACTCCCTTGAACGCCGCGATGCCACCAGTAACGAGCCCCCGGACCCGGCCCGTCGTCGTCCTCGCAATCATCTCGCCCACCCGGCGGAGACGGTCGGGTCACACTGGGTCGCCATGGCGGGCTCCTGGGGTCTCGGTTACGGATGCAGGCAGTGCAGGGACTTCATCTCGGGGCGTTGCCTTCTGCAGGTGGCTGGCGCAGGGGTGCGATTCCCGCGTGCACCAAGCGCAGGAACAACGCCTTCCGCTGCAGCCGCAACTGCGGGTCCGCACTCGTCTTCTTCAGCCCGTCCGCGACCGCGAGGAGGAGAAGCGCGATGTCCTCGGCGGTCGCGCCGGAGGTCGAGAACTGCACTTCTCCCGTTGCCGCCGCGGTCTGCAGCGCGCCGGCGAGCCGGACGACCAGAGCCGCATGGGCCTCGCTGACGATGTCCCCGGCGACGTCGAGACTCGCATCAAGGACTTCCCCGCCGTGCACGCTCGACGAGATCTGCGCCAACAGTCCTCCGAAGTAGGCGGCCATCGCGGCATCGACTCGGGACAGCACGTCGCCCTGCTGGGCGAGAGCTGCATCTACCTCGTCGAGTGCCCGGGAGTGCGCCCGCCGGGACCCTGCCCGGAAGAGATCTTCCTTGCTGGGGAAATGCAGGTACAGAGCAGCACGGGACATCCCAGCGGCACGGGCCACGTCCTGCATGGTGGTCTTGCCGTAGCCGTACTGACAGAAGGCGGTCAGCGCGGCATCGAGGATGTGTCCCGTTCGGTCGTCTGTCATGCTGTAACCATGACGCAATGGACTCCCAGCGTCAATGAGTCCAATTTGGCTGGTCATCCGGGTTCCAAACCCGGCGCCTGGCCTCTCAACCCATCAGGAGTGAAACCCCATGACGCAGACAGCAACCGTCCCGGCCGGTGGTGCGATCGCCGAGCAGATCCGCGACGTCGAGCGGGCCAGGCTCCGAGCGCTCGTCGCAGGCGACATCCGTACCGCTTCCGAGCTGCACGCACCCGACTTCCAGCTCGTCACCCCCGTAGGCCATGTGCTGTCCAAAGACGCATACCTCCAGGCGATCGCAACCGGAGACATCGACTACATGGAATGGGAACCCGGCCCCATCGACGTCCGCATTCACGGGAACGCCGCCGTCATCCGCTACCAGGCCACGCTGGAGGTGATCTTCAAGCACCGCCGGGTACCCCGCGCGAGCTACTGGCACACCGACACCTATGAGAACGCAGACGGCCAGTGGCAAGCAGTCTGGTCCCAGGCAACCGCGATCGAGCAGATGACGGAGCGCCCCCTCCCGTAGCGGACCGCCGGACCTGAGAGCGCCGTAGCTCCCAGGGGCGTGAGCGCGTCCGTGGACGCTTGCCGCACGCTCCGATATTCCGGCCCAGGCGGGCCGCCGGCGGTCCCGCGACAGCTCATCGCGTCTTCGTACTCGATCGCTCGGCGGTGTCCGCCACTGTGCGGGAGCGGGGCACGGCAGCCGCCGGCCCCAGGTCGAGGCGCTTGCTCATGTCCAGGCGGAAGGTGCCGTACGGATTGACGTTGGACCAGAACAGCGCGGTCAGTCCGCGCCGGTCCTCGTCGCTCAGCTTCTTCGACCAAGCCGCTTCGGCCAGGACCTGCTGCACCAAGAGGGTGTTGACGTGCACGAGCGCGGACTGGAGCAGGTGCAGGGCGAGCATCGACGTCTCGGCGTGCTCCTTGTCCGGGCCGGTCAGGGCGCCGTCCTTGCCGTAGTGGAGCACGGTGTTCGCACTGTTCCAGTTCTCCACGACCTGGAGGCCGCCGTGGATCTCCCGGCGCAGGCCGGGACTGGCGAGGTAGTCGCAGGCGAAGACCGTACGAACTGCGCGCCCCAGTTCTTCGAGGGCCTGGTAGGTGGGGTGCTTGGGGCCGCCGCGGGTGAAGCGGCGCAGGACCTGCTCCGCCTCGGCCGTGAGGACCGGTTACGGATGCTTCGGCAGATGCGGTCCGTCTGGAACGACGTCAACGGGGCCCGCTGTGAGCGGATCAAGAAGGAACTCGCAGCGGCCCAGGCCCGGGGGGAGCACGAGAGCGCCTATTACGCCTTGCGCCACCACCATCCTGCAGGGACGCGTCTTGCGCTCACACGACCCGGTCGGCATCGAGCAGGAGATGTGGGCCCTGCTCACCCTCTACCAGCTTCTGCGCCGCACCATGGTCCAGGCCGCGGAGTCCCAGCCGGGCACCGATCCCGACCGCTGCGGCTTCACCATCGCTCTCCAAGCCGCCCGCGACCTGCTGGTATGTGCGGAAGGAGTCTTCAAGCAGGGCATCGGCGAGATCGGCCGCCGAGTCCCGCCGGCACTCTCGCCGGCACGGCGATCCCGCGTCAGTACCCGCAAGGTGAAGTCACCCATCTCCCGTTACGCGGAAAGGAAACTGGACGACCGCCCCGACGGCAGCCGGGATGTGATCTCGACGACGATCACTGTCCTGCCACCCCCAGCACCGCAGCCCTCGTTGCCCACGACGACCGTCCCGGAGTACGCCGGCCCCGGCAAGACGAGCAGCCGCATGGTCCGTGTCCTGGCCATCCTGCAGGCAGAGCCCGAACGGCTGTGACCCTCAAGGGAGATCGCCGAACTGCTCGGCGACGTCACGCTCGTCGCCCCCTACCGACAACTCGCTCGCTGGACCGAGAGAGGAATGATCAAGAGAGTCCGCACGGGCCGCTGCACAGCTGTCAGCCAGATGACGATTCCCTTGCGTGACCTGCGAAAACGCTAACTACCCGGCCTTGGGGAAACTTCACGTCTACTCGATGCTTCACCACACTGCCGTCCCAACTTCCAGGCTCTCACCCATCAGGTTGGCGTGCTGGGCCCTGTTCGAAGTAGGGGCAGGACCCTCTTGCGCCAGCTGCCGTCGCGGTCGGCCCGGTCCCGGCTCGCGGACCTCACAGCCGCAACCGGATCTCAACCCCCGCCTGCTGACACCCTTCAGTCGTCTACTGTCGCACCAGAGGCAGGCCGGCTGCAGTGGCCGCCACCATGCGTTTCAGTGTGGGGCGGAACGGCGGGAACGCCCCCGCGATCTCCGGCTCGCGCGCGTACAGTTCACGCAGCGCCTCAGGCGGACGGGTGATGGGAAACAGCTTCGCGACGAAAGCGCTGGCTGTCATCACGAGTGCGGCGCCATCGGCGGGGGTCAGTTCCGGGCAGGCGGCGGAGATGCGCTGGCCGATCGCCCAGTAGGTGTCGATGGCCCACCTCTTGAAGACCTCCAGCACCTCCACGGACACATTGTGCTCGAGCATCGTCTCCGCGTGCGTGGTCAAATCACAGTAGAGCGGCCGGTCCACGAAGGCATCCGCGAGAACGCCGGCTGTTGCCTCGGTCCCACTCACTTCCTGCAACCGGGCACTGACCACGCTCGCCCACTCAGAACCCGCGCTCATCAGCAGATGTAGGTAGATCTCCTCACGCGTGCCGAAGTAGCGCAACACGTTGGACTTGGCGAGTCCGACCGCGGTGGCGATGTCCTGCAGGCTGACCCTGGCCACGCCGGAACGCTCGGCGAGCTCCCGAGCGGCGGTGAGGATGGCCTCACGGCGCTGGTCCTTCTGATCAGGGCGTCGAGCCCGTTGGAATGGCGCTGACATGACCGTTCATCCTAGTCCAGATCTAACAGAACACCCATCTCTTGTTAAGATACGGGTGTTCTGTTAATGTCCCGGCATCCGACAACCCCATCGCGCTCCGGGAGTGAAAGACCATCTCCGCCACCTCGACCAACCTCAGTCAGACCATTGACGACTTCGTTGCCGCCTTCAACGAGCCGAGCCCCGATCTCGACAAGGTCATGTCCTTCTTCGCCGACGACGCCGTGTACCTGCCCGGCCACCTCCCGGAGCGACGTGGCATCGCGGCGATCCGCAAAGAGTTCGAGCCGCACTTCGCCGGGCGCTACGGCGCCATGCACTTCGCCGTGTACGACAAGATCGTCGACGAGCCGAACCGGCTCGCCACGATCCGCTGGGCCTGCCGGCTCGACATGAGCGGAGAGTCCGGCCGTCATGTGCCGTTGCCACTGCGCCTGTTCGCCCGTGCGCGCTACGGCGGCCGCATGCAGTGGCACGGCGTGGACGTGTTCCACTTCGACACCGCAGGGCGCATCAGCGGCAAGTTCACCTACGCCATGTTCCGGTTGCCGCTGTGGGAGCGAGGCTGACAGGGCTCCCCGCGGTCCGAACCACCCGAGACGACCCCACGCGCCATGCGCCTCCGACCTGGAGGGGCGTTGGGATGGGTTACAACGCCGAGGCCGGGTCCCGGCCTTCGCCCCTCTCGTCCCAGATGGCGGACGTGAACCCGCGCGGTGCCCCCGCCAGGACCACCACACCCCAGCGGGTTCTCGCCCGAGCACCCTCCAGGTCCCTCGAACCCGCTGTTTCCGCCTTCCGCGGGGGTGCGGGCCCGCCCGCGTTCAGGACCGGTGCCGCACGATCCTGGCGTAGGCGAAGCCCTCGCCCTCGCGTGGCGCCCGGGTCCAGGACCGGGTGGTGAAGGTGCGGAGCCTGCCTTGGGTCAGCGCGAAGCGGGGAAGCGAGAGCCCGAGCTCGGTGTGCAGGGCCTCCAGCGCACGCCGCTCGTTGTCCAGTTCGGTGTCCTGCGGGCGAAACAGCCGTGCGGGGTCCAGCGCCTCGGGTATTGCGCCGGAGCGCTGGATCTCCGTACCCCGCACGGTGAACGCGTAGAGCACCTCGCTGTGTTCGGCCACCGAAAGGTGGAAGGCGGCCGGGTGGTCACCCGGAGACGAGCTCCTCGGCTCGCGCCACACCACCACCGCGCGGCCGGACGAGGAGGCGGCCGGAGCGAGGGACAGGAACAGCTTGGTCAGGTGGCGCTGGGAGTAGCCGTCGAAGGCGAAGGCCCACGCTTCGGCGGTGCGGCCGACGGCGACCACGGCTCGGTCCTCCCAGAGTTCCACGCCCTCCTGCTCGTGGGGCTTGGGTGCCCGCCAGGACACCATGCGCAAATCCGCGGGTGCGCTCAGTTCGGCGCCTTCCTCGCCGATCAGGGCGGGCAGGCGGGCGGGGTCGATCCCCTCGACCCAAACACAGCGGTATCCGTCGAGCGGCTGGCCGTTAGCCGCGGGCTCAGTCAGCCAGGCGAGGCCCGGCGGGTCGAGATCGGGCACCGGCTCGGGAGCGGGTCCCGTCTCCCCGGCCCGCGGTGTCGCGAGGATTTCCCGCCCACGCTCCGGCGTGATCAGCGGGCCCAGGACCGGATCGGCGAGCAGGCCGATCGGGGCGATCAGCAAGGGCCCCGGCGCCTCCCACAGCGGGAGCGCGTCCCGCAGCACCCGCCACGCGGCGTCGGCCGCCCCCCAGCGGGCCGACTCCCGGGCCTCGGCGACGGCCCTTCCCCATGGACCGGCAGGCGCGTAGCGATGGGTGCCGTCCCGCATCGCGCTCAGTACGGCCTCGGCGGTCTTCCGGGTGACCCCGCGGGCGGACATCATCCCGAACCAGTGATCGTCCCCGCCCAGCCGCCATTCGACGCGTGCCGGCGCCATGGCATGCACGGGCAGAATCTCGGGCAGGTAGCGCGGGTCGGCCACCAGGTTGCCGTAATCCCGGGAACTGCACGGAGCCAGCAGATGCTGGAGCTGGTTCAGGAGGACGGCGCTCCGTGGCCGTCCGAAGGACAGCGCCTCATCGAGCAGGGGCAGGGCCTCCTCATACCGTCCGCGCAGGACCAGTAGACGGGCCTCCTCCACATGGGCATCCTGGGCGCGCGTGGTCGCGTTCACGAAGTCGGGCCGTCCCACCCGGTCGGAGTGGAAGTTGCGGTACATGGCCTCCATGTACGCGCGGAACGACGGGTAACGGTCCGGCAGTCACCGCTCCAGCCCTTGTAGACATAGAGCGCCCACTCACCGTCCTGGTCACTGTCACCCGGGTCGAGCAGGGCGTACGACATGTCGGAGTCCGTCTCCAGCCGTAGCGCCCGTTGCCACATCCCGGCCAGCAGGACGTCCTCCTCGCGCGGGTTGTCGCCCAGGTTCTCCTCGTACAGCGGGGTCATGTCGTACGGATCCTGGAACCAGCCGATTTCCGCGGCGCCGCCGAGCTGGTAGACCCCGGCGGTCTGGTCCACATGCCACCCGTCACTCACGGCCAGGAACTGCCGGTACGAAGGCGGCAGCCGCCGCCCCAGCCGCTCCTCGGCCGCGGCGATCGCCGCCTCGTCCGCCCCGGGTCTGCCCGGGCGGACGAGGGTCTGCTCGCCGTCCTCGTCCTCGTCTGCGTCCGCGCGCGGAACCCACTCCTCCTGCCACCGCCCCAGGAACTCCTGCCAGTTGAAAGATTCGCTACTCATGGCCGGATGGTGCCATCCGGCACCGACAACGGTGGCGCCCTGTTCCATCTACCGCGACCGCAGGCCACCCCGGGCGACCCGCGTTTTACGCAGGTGAGGTGTACGCAATATCCGCGACAGGCCCATACCGGCCGTCATGGGTGGGGAGATCCAACCGCAGTGTTGAGCACGTGCTTCGCGCCCGTGCACGCCGGGAGAACGGTGAGCCGTTCCGCGAGCCAGCCCGGGAGTTCGAGTATGGAGAGGGCCCAACTGATGACGTATGACGTGCCGTCCACGGCGGATCCGGGTCCGATGAGATACACGCCGCTGCGCCGACCGGGATTCTCAGACGTCGATGCCGGTTCCGTCGCTCCGCTGCACCGCCGCAGGAAGGGACGGACTCACACGGCGATCTCGTCCAAGAGCTGCGGGCCGTGGTTGCGGACATTGTTGACGGCCAGGGAGACGGGCTTGGCGTCCAGATGTCCGTCGGCGAGCTGGGTGAGGAGCGAGCGTAGGTCGTCTTCCACCGTGAGCGCCAATCTCACATCCTGCGCCATCGCACACCCCCGTCCTTGTGATCGTGGGCAGCACCGTATGGCGCGGTAGCCGAGCGCGCGCCGGCCTGTGGATAGCTTGGCTCCGTCCGGATGCGGCGGACTGGCAGGGCTCATAGTCTGAAAGCGCTCGGGGCTGTCGCGGAGGTCTGCCGTGCCCCGAACCATATGGTCAGGCGCTATCTCGTTCGGTCTCGTGACCGTTCCCGTTAACGTCCAGTCCGCCACCGAGGATCACAGCATCAGCTTCCACCAGTACCACCTGGAGGACATGGGGCGGGTGCGGGTGCGGAAGGTGCGCGAGCTGGAGGACCGGGAGGTCGCTCAGTCGGAGATCGGCAAGGGCTACGAGTACGCCAAGGACCAAGTCGTGCCGATCTCGGATGCGGAGCTGCGGGAGCTGCCGTTGCCGACGGCGAAGGCCATCGAGATTGAGGCGTTCGTGCCGTTGGACAGCATCGACCCGATCCAGATCGGTGAGGGCTACTACCTGGCGCCGGGCGGGCAGGTGGCGGCGAAGCCGTACAAGCTGTTGGTGCAGGCGTTGGGGCGGTCGTCGAAGGTGGCCGTGGCGAAGTACGCGTGGAGCGGGCGGGAGCGGCTGGGTTTGCTGCGGGTGCGCGACGACGTGATCGTCCTACACGCGATGCGCTGGCCGGACGAGATCCGTGACCCCGCTGAACTGCTGCCGCCACCGACGGAGGTCTCCGAGGAGGAGATCGAAGGCGCGCTTGCTCTGATGGAGTCGATGAGCCGCGAGGACCTGCAGGGCCCGGATTTCGAGGACACCTACACCGAAGCCATGGCGAAGATCATCGAAGCGAAGCGGGAGGAAAAGCCCCTTCCAGAAGCGCCGGAGCCTGAGAAGCCGGGCAAGGTCCTCGACCTGATGGCCGCTCTGACGGAGTCCGTGAACAAGGCCAAGGCCTCGCGGGGTGAGGGTGCAGACGTCCGCGAGATGCCGAAGAAGACCTCGGCGAAGGCGGCGAAGAAACCGGCTAAGAAGTCCGCTGCGAAGAAGACGTCTGGGCACCGATCGCGTAGCGCCTGAAGTCTTTGGTCGTGGTCCGCCACGGCTACGACAGTTCGTACCGAGCGGACAAAGGACGTGTGCCGCAGCCGACTCTGGGATAGCCGGCACACTCCCTTCGCAGCCCGGGCGCAGCAGCAAGAACACGCGGGCGCTGCACCTCCCAGTGCCCTGTTGCCCGGTAGCCACACTGCGCCGATCGGGTGGTGTCGCCGCCTCGCCACCCGACTGTGGTCAGCTTGAGTTTTAACCTCTGCCTGCTGCTGCGGCACCGAGTGCGCGGGCGTGGGGCACACTTTGGAGGTGTCCTCCACTAGATCACTTGCGAGTGTCGATGAGATACACGCCTATCTCATCGACCAGTTGAACTCTGCCCTGCGCCGTCCCGGCATGTTCTCGCAACATGACGCGGCTCTGCGGATGCTGATGGATCACCTCCTGTTCGTGGAATGCCAGCCCGAGGCATTGGCTGAAGAGCAGCGCGCCTGGGCGAGCCGAGGGGCCTGGACCAGCACCGGTGTGGCAGGCCTGTTCCAGGAGTTGATGCCGGGAGGCTACGACCAGCATTGTGTCGCCTCGGTCTACGCCGAGTTCGCGCACCGCCGCGGCTGGCTCAGGCCCGATCACCTTCTGCCAGCTGGCGAGCATCACGCTCTGCGGGCCAGGGTGCGCCCGTGGGCGCAGGCGGACCGCTCGTGGGCAGATGTCATCTCCGAATTCGGCCCCCCGTCCATCCTGTTCGGAGGGACCAGCCCGCTGTACAGCAAGACGCTCGGCTACCTGGGCGAGGACCCCGATGAGCCCATGGTGTTCTTCCATCTGTGGAATGGCAGCACCCCGGCCCTCGAGTCCGCATGGCCCGAGCTTGAGGAACCTGTTCTGCTTGCTGTCCGCTTCGGAGACGCGCCCTTCGATGAAGCCTTCATTTTCACGCCCGAGGGGCAACGAAGGCGGCCCGAGCTCGATTCGCTCTGCCGCTGAGCGCCCGAGAGGTTACGCAGCACCCGCAGGACGGGCCTTCGCCTTCCTGGTTTCCCAAACGCTTCCGCTCACTGGGCGATCGGCCGTGAGGACGGCCGACCGGCCAGTTTCACCCCCGGCATGCTGAGCAATGGCTTTGTTCACGAGATTGGGTTCTGGCTCACTTTCCGTGGAGGGCTGACTGACCGTAGCGTCGACCTCCTATGACCAGCAGAGAGAGGCTACGTGAGCCAGTACTACGAATTGGGCGACCAGACCCTGTGGAACCCGTCCAACGGGGCGTCCCGGCTGTTCATGAGGCAGGTCGCCCTCTATCAAGCTGAAGTGGGTCTGCCATCCGGCATCGGCCCCATGGAAGCTGACGAGTGTCAGATCGACCCCATCGCATTCGCGGCGTTCGTCGACGCCCTGCTCGCCTGGCATAGCAAAACCAGGCACGCCATCATGGCCACCCTGTCCGAAGGGTTCGTTGCCACGGTGCTGGCCTTGGCTGAGAAAGCGAACATCGAGGTGAACTGGCAGGCGGCCGAGCGCGCCGAGAGCCGCTATCTCAAGACGGCTTCGGATCCCCATGCTAAGGAGTGGACAGCCGCACTGCGGCAGAAGTCACGCGAGCTCACCCGACACATAGCGACCTGAGGCTCGTCTCGTCTGCCAGCAGCCGCGCCAGGCACGCAAGCGTTGCCCTACGTGTAGAGCAGGACACGCTTGCGGAGGAGACCGAAGCCGGCTCGGCCGAACATCTGACGTTTGAGCATCTTGATCCGGTTGACGTGTCCTTCGACCCCGCCGGAGCTCCAGGGCAGGGTGAGGCCGGCGATGACGGCGTCCCGGTCGCGGTCGATGCCTGCGGCGAGCGTGTGGAGGCCGGGGAGGTTGTCTCGCCGAACGGCATCAAGCCACTGCGACAGCCGTTCGCCCTGGCGCTCGGTGAGCATCTGACCGAAGGAACGGACGTGGCCGGTGAGGGCGTCCAGTTCAGGGCAATGGACCAGAACGGCCTTGAGCCGAAGATGCTCCGTCTCGGTGAGGCTCTCCGGCTGACGGAGGATCCATCCGGCGACGACCCGGGGTGAGGGTGGCCGAGCCGTGACGGGGCGTGGCGAGAGCCGCTTCTCTCGGAAATAGGTGCGAACCCGCTGGTAACTGCCCTGATAGCCGAGCGGCACGATCTCCTCCCACACCCTCCAGGCGTTCGTGCAGCCCTGGTTCCAGCGGTCATGACCTTGGATAGCGGCATGGTGAGACGCAAGAAGGCGAAGAAGAAGCGGCCCGTCTGGGGCATTCCGAAGGGGATCGTCCTGTTGGCGACGCCGGAGGGCTGGCGCAGGCCGTCCACCCCGCCCCTGAAGCCAGGCCGGCACCGGCAACAACGGCCACACGGCGCCCGCTCCGCGTCCGTCATGTCCGACGGATACCGGCGCACCCGATCGGGATGATCTGCCGCACTGCCGTACACGTGCGCGAGACAATCGCACACTCGGGCGGGCGAGTTGAAGTCAACGTGCCCGGGCACGTACAACAACGACAACAGGGCCTCCGGGAACCACTCGGAATGGGATCGCACCCCCGAGCTACCAGGAGGCCCTGCCTTGGATGCGGTCCCGCACCGCAACGCCTCGGATGTCGGCTGTTCAGGAGCGGGGAGGAGGACAGCGCTGCGTACTGCAAGGTCCGTGCCCGCGTCGAGCGCGTCATCGGCCGGATGAAGAACTAGAGGATCCTCGCCGTCCAGGCCGTCGCCCGCATGCACAACCGCGTCCTCGCCGTATGACCACCGACGCCAACGACCCAGCTCAGGCTGCCTGTTCACGGCCCTTCTGCTACGTGCTTCAGCCCACCGGCATCGGCAGCAACGCCGGGTCCTGGCGCAGGATCCGTGCGTGCAGGGACCGCAGTGCCGGTCCTGGGTCCGCGCCGAGGGCCTCGGCCAGGCAGCGGCGTGCGGCCTCGTAGGCGGTGAGCGCGTCCGTCGGGCGGCCGGTGCGGCACAGGGCCAGCATCAGAAGTTCGACGAGGCGTTCGCGCAGAGGGTGCACCGCGACGAGCCGGACGAGTTCGTGGACGTACTCGAAGGAGCGGCCGCCTTCGATCGCCCCGGCGAGACGGGCCTCCAGGACCGTGAGCCGCTTCTCCGTCCAGCGCAGCCGCTCCGCCGCGAGCGAGGGGGCTTGCAGACCCTCGGCGAAGTCTCCGCGCCACAACTCCTCGGCACGCCCTGCGAGTTTGTCCGCCCGCTCCAGATCTCCGGCGTCCCGCGCCGCGAGCGCCTCGTCCACCAGCAGGCGCCGCTCGCGCAGATCGTCGGGCCGGACGCCGGTGAGCCGGTATCCCGCCCCGGTCCAGGCCAGCTCCGCCCCGTCGCCCAGTGCGCGGCGCAGCCCGGAGACGTACTTCTGCACGAGGTTGCGCACATGCACCGGCGGGTCGCCGCGCCACACGGACTCGACGAGAGCGTCGTACGAGATCGGCCGTCCCTCCTGGAGCAACAGCACGGCCAGGACCGCCCGTTGTTTCGGCGGGCCCAGCGGGATCTCCGTGCCCTCGCGCAACACCCGCAGCGGGCCCAGCAGTTCGCAGCGCAGGCGGGTCGTCGTCTCCGCGTTCTCCGTTGCCCCCATGGGGTGAGACTAGCCCGGACACCGGATTCCAGTGGATCTTCCAGCGAGGATTCCAGCCACGGAGGGGACGGTGGGGCGGCACACCGATCCCCTGGAGAAGGGCCGCCCTCATGCTCACCCGGCTTGGCCGACTGGCCGTGCGGCACAGTCGTGCCGTCCTGCTCGGCACGCTGCTCGTCCTCCTGGGCCTTGGCGCGTACGGCGCGGGCGCCCAGCAGGACCTCGACCTCGCGCGCTGGAACTCCCCCGGCACGGAGTCGGTGCGCGCCGCCGACGTCCTGCGCGAGGACTTCCGCACCGGCAACCCGAATCTCGCCCTGCTCGTCACGGCCCGCGACAACGACGTGGACAGCCCGGCCACCGAGCGCGCCGCCCGCGAACTGGCCGCGGAGGTCGAGCGGTTGCCGAACGTCACGGACGTCACCTCCTACTGGGACGCCCGCAGCCCGGCCCTGCGCGCCGAGGACGGACACCGCGCCCTCGTCCTCGCCCGCCTGGAAGGCGACGCCACCACGACCCGCGCGCAACTCGCCGATCTCTCACCTCGGTTGACCCGCACCACCGATCGACTCGATGTCCGTGTGGGCGGTCAGGAGGAGATCTCCCGGCAGGTCGGCGAGGAGGCCCGCGCCGACTTCCTGCGCGCGGAGGTCTTCGCGCTGCCAGTCGTGCTGCTGCTCCTCGTCCTCGTCTACCGGCGCACCACGGCCGCCCTGCTCACCGTCGGCGTCGGCGTGCTCTCTGTCCTCGGCACCCTCGCCGGACTGCGGGCCGTCGCGCAGTTCACGGAGGTCTCGACGTTCGCTGCGAACCTCGCCCTGGTGCTGGGCCTCGGACTGGGCGTCGACTACAGCCTGTTCGTCATCAGCCGCTACCGCGAGGAACGCGCCGGCGGGCACGCCCAGCCGGAGGCCGTCGTGCGGGCCACCGCCGCGGCCGGGCGCACGGTCGTCTTCAGCGGGGTCACCGTCGCCGCGTCGCTGTGCGCCCTGCTGGTGTTCCCGTTCTTCTTCCTCAGCTCCTTCGCCTACGCCGGTGTCCTCGTCGTGTTCACCGCGGTCGCCGGTGCCGTCCTGCCGCTGCCGGCCGCCCTGGTCCGCTGGGGCCACCGGGTCGAACGCACCGCCGCGCCCGCCTCCGGCTTCTGGCACCGCACCGCGCTGCGGGCCATGCGCCGCCCGCTTCTCGCCGGCGCCGGCGTCCTGACGGTGCTCCTCGTGGCCGCCTCGCCCCTGCTCGGCCTGCGCTTCGGCCTGCCCGACGAGCGCACCCTGCCTGCCGGCACCTCCTCGCGTGCCGTCGCCGAGACCGTGCACCGGGACTTCGCCGCCGAGCCCACAGACACCGTCCAGGTCGTCCTCACGCGAGAGGCCGACACGCGCGCGTACGCCGTCGACCTATCCCGGCTGCCGGGCGTGTTCCAGGTCGACGCGCCCGAGGGTACCTACCGAGACGGCCGCCGCACCGGGGCCCCCGGCCAGGACCGGCTGACCGCGCCGGACGGCCACGCGCGCGTAGCCGTCGTACCGACACAACAGGCCCTGTACGACGACGTCCCCGCGTTCGCCGACCGCATCCGGGACACCCCGGCCCCGGCCCCCGCCCTCGTCGGCGGCTACCCGGGCGAGACCACCGACTTCCGCGCCACGCTCCTGGACCGGCTGCCGCTCGCGGTCGGTCTCGTGCTCGGGGCGACGTACGTGATCCTCTTCCTGATGACCGGCAGTGTGCTGCTGCCCGCCAAGGCGACCGTGCTGAACCTGCTCAGCCTGTCCGTGATGTTCGGCTGCCTGGTGTGGGTCTTCCAGGACGGTCACCTGTCCGGTCCGCTCGGCTTCACACCCACAGGGGCGATCGAGCCGAGCATTCCCGTGCTGATGTTCTGCGTGGCCTACGGCCTCTCCATGGACTACGAGGTCTTCCTGCTGGCCCGCATCAAGGAGGAGCACGAGCGGACCGGCGAGACCGTACGGGCCGTCGCCGAGGGCATCCGGCGCAGCGCCCCGCTGATCACCGCGGCGGCCGGGATCCTCGCCCTGTCCTTCCTGTCGTACGCCACCTCCGGCGTCGTCTTCCTCAAGGAACTCGGCATCGGGACCGCCCTGACGATCCTGGTCGACGCCACCCTCATCCGGGTCGTGCTGCTTCCGGTGACCATGCGGCTCGCGGGGCGGGCGAACTGGTGGGCGCCCCGGCGGCTGCGGCGACTTCGGGTCAAGGAGGTCGAGGAGGCCGACATGCTTCACGGGGAGTACGTGTGATCACCACGCGCGGGTGACGCGGTGACGGCCGTCCGGTGTCTAGCCTCGCCGTTTCGGTTGTGATGAGGCCGGAAGCGGGGAGGGAATGCGAAAGTGCCTTCTGAGCTGGGACGATGAACCTTGTCGAGGGGTTCTGTCGGTCCAAGCGGAAGGCACTTCCTGCGTGCAGGGTATCGAGAACACGAGCTGCGCGATCGACTCGATTCTCCGGCGGGCGTAGGGTGCGGCGACGCTGGGACCCTTGCATAGGCTGGCCGTCTCATGCGACGCACCGCGCCAAGGATCAGCCCATGCGCAGCAGCACCAGGATCCGTCTGATAGAGCCCACCGACGCTGGCTCGATCGCCGCGCATCGGGTGCGGGACTTGGAGGCTTTCCGGCCGTGGGAACCGGACCAGCCGGCCAGCTTCTTCACCCCGGAGGGCCAGGCTGAGCGGATCGACAGGCTGCTGGCCGGATACCGGGCGGGCTCGGTCTGGCCGGGCGTAGTGCTCGCTGACGACCAGGTGATCGGGCAGGTCACCGTCGGAGGCATCCTGCCGCAGCCGCACCTGCGCCGCGGCTCCGTCGGATACTGGATCGCCACGGTCGCCCAGAATCAAGGGCACGCCGGGCACGCCGTCGGGCTTGTACTCCGGGTCATGACGGACGAACTCGGGTTGCACCGCGCCGAGGCGTCCACCAATCTGGAGAATCTGCCGTCGCAGCGGGTGCTGCGCCGCAACGGGTTCAGCCCGTACGGCGTCGCGCACTCCTCGATCTTTCTCGACGGGGGCTGGCGGGACGCGCTGCAGTGGGAGCGGGTCCTCGGCGACTGACCTCGCCGTTTCGGTTGAGGTGAGGCCGGATACGGAAAGCGCCTTCTGAGCTGGGACGATGAACCTTGTCGAGGGGTCTGTCGGTCCAGGCGGAAGGCAATTTCTGCGTGAAGGGTATCGGTTCTCGTCCCAAGCTCCTGCCCGAGCGGCGCACGATGGCGGTGCACCCCTTGGCGCCCCAGGTGCGGCTCTCAGCCGCACCCGGTACAGCTACGCGATCAGGTCCCCCACACCGGCACGGGTCCACAGCTGCCCCGCCAGCCCCAGGTCACAGGGCCGGTGATCCAGTACGGCCTGCCGGATCGCCCGCTGCTCGACCGCATCGAGAACCTGATGTTCGCCGACCCGGCGCCCACGCGGCTGGGCTACAAGCGCTTCGCGTCCGCCGTCCAGCCACTTCGCCCACCAGTTGTCCACCGTCTTGAGCGAGACCTGGAACACCGCCGCGACATCCTCGCGAGTCCGGCCCGCCACCAACGCGGCCACCGCCCGCAGACGAAGGGCCTCCTGCGCCGACGGCGACAACTGCCATGCATCCCCCACCAGTTCACCCACGCAGAGATCAACGACCCGGAACTCGGATCAACATGAGAACTGACGACTGTCAGTAACGGGCAGTTCGTGCAATCTTGTGGTCGCTCACGGACAGTGCTCCGTAGGGCCCAGTCCATGACCGCTCAGAGCGAGGAACGAACTGTTCAGAGGCGTGATCCGGGCGCCGTTATGACCGGTGAGAACCTCACGGAGCTGCACCGGATCGTGCTGCCCGCCGTCAACCGCCTTCTTGACGAATCCAGAAACGTAATGACGCGTCCACGGTAGGCACCCTACGTGTCGACCATTTTCAACGGCCCCTTGATGGCCGCTGCGGACACCTCGAGGCGCCGGATCGAGCGGGAGCCTCTCCAAGAGATCCGCCGGTACTCGATAGGCCCTGGTCGTCTCTGGCCTGTCGGCGAGCAGGCGCAGCGCCTCCTCGTACGTCAGCATCACGCCACCGTTTCTCTCATCGGATAGGGACAACTCGATTCAGATCCGGCAAACCCGGTGAGGCAGTCGTGCTTACCCCCGAGAAACAGGACACCATTCCGCCCCTGGCCCCCTCACCTCGCGCCACGGCAGGGGGACCAGCTACTGGCCGTGAACGGCACCCGGGCGACGGCGGCCCCGAATGCTCACCCTTTGCCTAGGACGGTGGCCGCCGGCGGTGAGCGTAGCCTTTCGCGGCCAGGACGAACCCTGTCACCGCGGTCACCGCCACCAGCGCGATCAGCCAGTTGCGTGGATAATCCAGCGGCAGCACCGAGGAGTTGGCCGTTCGTCCCGGACGCAACAGCACCGGCGACGCCACCACCGTCAGCGCGCCCGCGACCACCAGCGCCCCGCGAACCGGCCCCCGCGCCCCGCCGCGCACCAGCACCACTCCGGCCAGCAGCACCAGCGGCGCGATCACCGCGTCGTGCAGGACGACCGCCCCGCCCAACCACACCAGAACGCCCGTCAGGTCACGGACGTCCATCAGCAGGGATCCGCCGACACCCATGAGCGCCACGCCCACCAGGCCGGCAAGGACACGCGTCGCCTTCATGACAGCACCTCCAGTCGGCCCACCCACTTGGTCTGCAACACACCGGGCCGGTTCGGGGCGATGAGCCTCACCGGGTAGCCGTGGTCGGGGTGGAGTTCCGCTCCGTTCAGACGCAGGGCGAGCAGGGTCAGCGGGTCACGGGCGTGCTCATGGCCCATCTCCGACACCCGATAGCCGCCGCGCAGTTGCAACGACACCACCCGTACCCGCGCTTGCGGCCGTGCGCCCGCCCGCTCCAGCAGGTCCGCGACCCGCACACCCGTCCAGTGCGCGGACTTGCTCCAGCCCTCCACACACGCGATGGGCAGCTCCACCTCGTGCTGCGGCAGAGCGCGCAGCTCGTCCAGCGCCAGGGTGTACGGCTGTGGGCCTGCCACCACCAGGCGGTACTCCTCGTTGGCGATCCGACCGACCCCGGCCGCGGCGGCTGTCCGGTTGACGGGCAGTCCCTGTGGGCCGTGGTCCGGGTGGCGGGGCGCGAACAGGATGAAGTCCTTCAGCGGGGTGAAGGACTGGCCCACCGTGGTGAGGGTGACGGCCCCGACGGCCGCGCCCACGGCGGCCAGCAGCGAGCGCCGATCGGGTGCGTCCTGGGTCGGCAGGGCGAGCGTCCCGGACGACCGTCGGCTCCAATGCGCCCGGATCTCGGGGGCCTTGACCGCGATGTGCAGCACCAGCGCCCCGGTCACCAACCACGCCACCGCGTAGTGCACCGGCACGAACGAGAACGGCCACGGGTACCACTTGACCGTGTTCAACAGTCCGGTCGCCAGCTCGAAGACGGCTCCGGCCACCAGCACCGCGATCGACAGACGCTCCAGAACGTGCCGGAGCGACCGCAGCGGCGGCCACTCGAACAGCCGTGGGTACACCGTCCACAGCTTGGCGAGCAGCAGCGGAATTGCCGCGATGCCGGAAGCGACATGCAGACCCTGGGTGATCCGGTACCCCCACGACGGGCGACTCGGGATGCTGTCGGCGAGCCAGCCCGGCGGATGTTGCATGAAGTGGCTGACCAGCCCGGTGGCGAAGCAGACGGCGAACGCCAGGCCCAGCAGGCGGCCGATCGAGGTCGCCGTGCGGGCGTCATGCAACCTGCCCTTGAACTCCGGCGGAGAGACACGCAATTTCATGTCTTCATCCCATCCGCCGCCGGGCCGTTGCGGAACGTTCGGACGCCTTACGGAACAAGGACACCTCCGGCTGCCGCACCGGCCGCTCGCCATGGTCACCGGTGCGGACCGGTCCTGTGGGTGTCCGTGCTGTGCCGCAGTCCGGACGGTACCTGCGACCTCGCCCCACCGGTAGTCGACGCCTCAGCGGTCCCGCTCCCCCGCCGCCAGTGCTTACGAGAGTCTGACGCGAGGCCCGTTTCCTCTCACCTCACCACCCCCACCGGCCACGCTTGTCCCGTCCACAGACACGAACGCTGACTGTCATGGGCCACGAGGAGCGAAGGAGCGGGACTTGAACATCCACAGCGAGCAGGGTGAGCACCGTGGAAGCCGACGAGACGGGTCGCGCCGCGATCACCGAGCGAAGCCCCGGACGCGGCGGATCATGATCGGCGGAGGCGTCCTCGCCACCGTCACGGCGGCCACCGTGGCCGTGTCCCTGGCCTCGGCGAGCCAGTACGGGTCGTCCGGTTCAGGTGCCGATCGTGCCGTCTTCGTGCAGGGCAACGAGCTGGACGGCAACACCATCCACGTCTTCGCACGGGACGGCCAGGGCAAGCTGAAACCCGCGGGCAGCTATGCGACCGGCGGCAAGGGCGGCGACCAGGTAGACGCCCCCACTGACTCGCTCGCCTCCCAGGGCTCCCTCGTCTACGACGACGCCTCCGGGATGCTGCTGGCGGTCAACGCGGGCAGCGGCACGGTGACCTCCTTCCGTGCTCAGGGAACGAAGTTGCTGAGTCGTCAGGTCAGCGACAGCGGCGGTGAGTTCCCGGCCTCCATCGCGGTGCGCGGCAAGATCGCGTATGTCATGAACGCGGGCGGCGAGGGCAGCATCCAGGGCTTCCGGATCACCAGGAAGGGGCTCGTGCCGATGCGAGGGTCCCACCGCTCCCTCGGCCTGCCCAACGAGGACGTACCGCGCTTCGACACCTCGCCCGGCGAGGTGGAGATCACCCCGGACGGCCGCAACCTGGTGGTCACGACCAAGGGAAACAACACCGTCGAGGTCTTCCCCCTGAAGAGGAACGGCCTGCCGGCCGTCGCCGAACCCGTCGTCAACAAGTCCGCCGGAAACGTGCCGTTCGCGATCAGCTTCGACACGTCCGGCGGCCGGATGCTGATCGCCGAGGCCGAGAAGTCCACGGTCACCACCTACCGGGTCAAGCACAACGGCAAGCTGAAGGTCCTGCAGAGGCCGCTCCCCAACGGCCAGGAGGTCCTGTGCTGGCTTGAGCGCGCGGGCAACTACTTCTACGGCGGCAACACCGGCAACTCCACCGTCACCGGGTACCGCATGGACAAGCAGGGAAGGCTGGCCCTCACCAACGACGTCGGCGTCGCCACGCCGCCCTCCGCGAAATCGCAGGGTGTGATCGACCTGGCGGTGACCGAGGACGAGAAGTTCGTCTACGTCCAGAACGCCCTCTCCGGCACGGTCGACGGCTTCCGCGTCGAGAAGAACGGATCCCTCACCAAGGTCACCACCGTCGAGGGCCTGCCCATGTTCGACGAGTCCGGCATGGAGGGCATCGCCGCCATGTGATGTCCCGCGCAGGCGGACGAGAGCCCGTCCGACGAGACGACGCCAACCCGTCGGCTGCCCGACAGCGAGTGCGTGAGGCCGGTGGGACGGCCTTCGTCCCGGCGGACGGGCAGACCGGCCGGCTGAGGCTCCCGTGGAGGCCCCATTGGTCTGCCCATCGGGGTCGGGGAGTCTGTCCCTCACCGGCGTGAGCTGCGGGTTGTGGGCGGGTACGAAGCAGCCAGGTCACCCATCGCACAGTGGTGCCTGCCAGCGACACGACACCGAACAACGAGGTGAACCGGGGGCCGCTCACCGAACCGCGCTGGAAGGCCTACCGACAGCACCGACGACCTATGACGAAACGCTGACGTCCGCGCCCGACACGGGCACGGCAGCCGCCGCCCGGCCTAACGTTCCCCGCGTGAACCGTGATCTCCGCCGCGACCTGTACACCGTCGTGGCCGCCGCCCTGCTCGTGGTGACGGCCGCTCTGATCGGCGTCGCCATCAAACGGTCGAAGGACGTCCTCCACGTCGGCTGGCCACCCCTGTACGCCAACTGGCTGCCCCACATCGGCCCCGGCACCCCGGCCGCCCTCACCGTCGCGGTGGCCGTCGTGGCGTACGGTCCCACCCTCGCCGCACGCCTGCCCTGGCGCCGCCTGCCGATCGCCTCCTGGGCCACGGCCACCGCCTGGACCTTCTCCCTCGCCCTCGTCGACGGCTGGCACCGCGGCATCGCCGCCGCCTGACCACCCGGTACGAATGCCTCCAGGTCATCGACCGCTTCGACGACATCTCCGCCACCCTGCGGGACTTCACCCACCACATCCTGGACGGCACACCGGGCCAGTGGCCCCCGCACGTCGCCGGACATCCCCGGGGCCCACCCTCACCTTCGTCCTCCTCGACCGCATCGGCCTGGGCGGCGGCGGGTGGGCCGGCATGGGGTGCATCACCGTCGGCGCGACCGCGGCGGCGGCCGTCCTCGTCACCGTACGGGCCCTGGCCGACGAAACCCCCGCCCGCCGGACCGCGCCGTTCCTCGTCCTCGCGCCCGCCGCCGTGTGGATGGGCACGTCGGCCGACGGCTACTTCGCCGCCGTCGCCGCATGGTCCGTGGCCCTGCTGGCCCTCGCGGTGACGGCACGGACGAAGCGCCGGTCGTGGGCGGCGTCGTTCGGGACGGGGCTGCTGTTCGGCCTGACCTGCTACCTCTCGTACGCGCTCACGCTGTTCGCGGTGATCGGGGCGGGGGTGCTGCTGCTCGGACGGAAACGGATCCGAGTACTGCCCTTCCTGCTTGCCGGCGTCGCCGTCATACCACTGCTCTTCACGCTCACGGGATTCAACTGGTGGGAGGCCTACCACCTGCTCGTCGAGCGCTACTACCAAGGAGCGGGTGGCTTCAGGCCGTACGGCTACTGGGTGTGGGCGAACCTCGCCTGCACGGTGCTGGTGGTCGGCCCCGCCACAGTGGCGGGGCTGCGGCGGGCCACCACCGTGCTCCTGCGCGAGCGGGAACGGCTCCTGCCCGTTCGGGACCTGTCCCGGCTCGCCCCCGAGCCCCGCCTGGTCCTGCTCGTGCTCTCCGCGTTCCTCGCACTCCTCGTGGCCGACCTGTCCGGGATGAGCAAGGCGGAGACCGAACGGATCTGGCTGCCCTTCGCCCTGTGGCTGCTCGCGGTCGGCGCGTTCCTGCCCCGGCCCCGCGCCTGGCTCACCGCCCAGGCGGTCCTCGCGCTGCTCCTCCAACCACCTGCTGCTGACCGGCTGGTGACCAGCTCCCGTCGCCATCTTGAGGCGTGAGGCGGGTGAAGTGGAAGGCGGCCGTGCCGAACCCCAGCCGAGTCGAGCCCTGGTTCAGGCGGCGCGACGGTGGTGCGCCAGGAGGACCGGAGCCGGGTACGTCAGGGAAAAAGCCAGGCGCAGCGGCCAAACGAACAGGCAGGCCAGCCACCCGGGCGACGACCGACGCACCGGCGGACCCCGCCGGCCGCCGAGCGGCTGCGTCCGGCGCATGACCACCGAGCGGGCCACGTCGGCCTCGGTGCGAGGACGGAGGCGCCCTGGGAACGGTACGAGCGACCGTCCCCAGGCGAAGCGAACGGTCACCCTCACAACGGGCACAGCCATGGCCGGGTCCGGACGACACAACGGTCAGCCACACCTGCCCGGGACCGCAGCGCCCACAGAAATCCCCGGCGCGCACAGTTCTTACGGAGGCATGACACGACGCCGGATTCCCGCCCTCACGCTGATCCCACCCGTAACCATGGACGGGCCTCGTCACGCCTGGCATCGGATGCCCGAGCAGTGATCCGAGGTTCGCACGAACCCACTTGCTCCGAAGCCCTCAGAGGAACCCATGCGACGCAACATGCGCAAGCGATCGAGGACAACGCATAAAGCCATCGCCGCGGCGGCAGGACTGGCTCTGGGGGCGGGAGGGCTGATAGTGGTCAACGTGTACGCCTCCGCCCATGAGAGCGGCACAGGCAACTCAACCAAGCGCGCATCCCAGGAGGCGAATCAAGTCCTGGCGGCCGGAGCCGCCACGATCAGCTGCCCGGATGTCGGGGCAAAGCTGACCTCGGTCCCCGACCAGGCCAGAGCGCAGGTCGACAGGGAACTCGCGCTCCTCGACCAGCAGGTGTCCGAGGCGTACCAGCGGCTGCAGAGTTCGGTCAGGGCCATCCAGCAGGACAGCAACTTCGCCAACAACGCGATCATGGGACCGCTCAAGGACAGGAGGCTCGCGACCATCGACCGGATCGGTATCGCCATCGGCAGGTCGGGCCCCAGGCCGCAGGGCCTCGACTCCCTCGCCCCCTGTTCCCTGCGCGCCTCCGGCAACCAGCAAGGCAACGGCCAGGGGCAAGGCGGCAACCAGGGGCAAGGTCAGGGTCAGGGCGCCGGCCAGAACGGCAACGGAGGCCAGGGCGGCAATGGTCCGGTGGCCGCCGACTTCGTGGACATCACCACCGTCCAACCGAACGTGCAGAACCCCCGCACGTCGCGCGGCGCTTCCAAGGGCGCCTTCACAACTCGGTGCGGCGTCAACGCGAACAAGCTGTACAACTCCGACAACATCATCGTGGCCCCCGGCGTGGACAACGGCGCGCACCATACGCACGACTACGTCGGCAACCAGGACAACGATGCGTTCACCACCAACGAGGAGTTCGCCGCCGCCGCGACAAGTTGCCGCAACCAGGGCGACAAGTCCACGTACTACTGGCCCGTTCTCCGTCTGCAGGACGGCACCCAGGAGTTCGACGCCAAGCAACTCGGCGGCGGTGCCGAGGGCAACACCGGACGGATCCTGACCGCGTCACAGGTCACCCTGGACTTCGTCGGCAGCCCGCGCGGCAAGGTCGTGGCGATGCCCAAGTTCCTGCGGATCATCACCGGCGACGCCAAGGCATTCACCAATGGCACCGCGAACGCCAACGCGGCCTGGAGCTGCACCGGCTTCGAGAACCGGCAGCTGACGGACAAGTACCCGATCTGCCCCGAAGGCAGCAAGCTGGTCCGTACGTCGAAGTTCCAGAGCTGCTGGGACGGCCGGAGCATCGACAGTGCCAACCACCGCGCGCACGTCGCGTTCGCCGACCCGAGGACCGGCGCCTGCCCGGCCGGCTTCAAGGCCATCCCGCAGCTGGTCCAGCGCCTCGTGTACGACGTGGACGCCCCCAGCCTCAACGACAACGGAGAGTCCAGCCCGTTCTACGCGGTGGACGGCTTCCCGGAGCAGATGCACAAGCCGATCACCGACCACGGCGACTTCATCAACGTCTTCGACGAGGCCCTGATGAACCAAATGGTCCGGTGCATCAACACCGGCCGACAGTGCCGATGATCTCGTCTCCTGGAATCCGAGTGGGCGCTTTGTGAGTCTTTGAGTGGTACGGCCGGGCGGGCCCAGCGGGCCCGCCCGGCTCGACGCGCGGAAAGGCGGCATCCTGCCTACGATCCGGCATTGTCGTAGGCGTCGCCGACCGTGCCGATCGAGGCCGCGATCCCGGCCCGGTCCAGGTGTTCGGCCGGCGCGAACGACGTGTACTGCGACCCGGCATCCGAGTGATGTATCAACTCGCCCCGCGTATAGGGGTGTTGATCGCGGTCGCGTTGCCATAGGGCCATGTCCAGAGCGTCCAGGACGAGCCGGGTCTCCTTCGACGTGGCGGCGGACCAGCCGACGATCCGGCGAGAGAAGGTGTCCACGACGAAGGCGATGCAGACGATGCCGGACCAGGTCTTGACGTGAGTGAAGTCGGCCACCCAACAGCGGTTCGGGGCCGGTGCTACAAAGTTTCAGTCGACCAGGTCCGGTGCCCGCTGCACGCTCGCATCCGGCACCGTAGTGATCACCTTCTTGCCGCGGACGGCGCCGGCGATGCCGAGCTCGCCCATCAGGCGTTCGACGGTGCACCGGGCCACCCGATGTCCGCGGCGGTTCAGCTCGTGCCAGACCTTCCTCGCCCCGTAGACACGGAAGTTGGCGTCGTAGACCTCGGTGATGAGTTCCTTGAGTTCGGCGTCCCGCAAGGACCGGGCCGAGGGGGCGGCCTGGCGCTTCTTGGCCGCACAGTAGGTGGAGGGGGCGATGCTGCAGCCGTGTTGGGTGAGCACGTGGCAGATCGGCTCGACGCCGCCGAAGCGGTCCCGGTGCTCGTCGATGAAGTTCACGAGCGTGCCTGTGGCCGGTCGAGCTCGGCCGCGAAGAAACTTGCCGCGGCCTTCAAGATCTCGTTGGCCCGCTTGAGTTCGGCGATCTCCTTCTTCATCGCCTTGACCTGCGCGGACTCCTCGGTCGTCGTCCCCGGCCGGGCCCCGGCATCGATCTGGTCCTGGCGGACCCACTTGCGCAGCGTCTCGGTCGTCCCGATGCCCAGCTTCGCAGCGACCGCCTTCATCGCCGACCACTCGGTGTCGTACTCCGGACGCACCTCGGCGACCATGCGAACCGCTCGTTTGCGCAGCTCAAGGGGATAAGGAGAAGGACGTGCCATGACTCGATCCTCTCAAATGATCGAGTCTCTATCGAACCCGGAACGGTTCAGTCAGGTAGGTCGCAGGCGCGAACCGATGTCGTCGGCGGGTGGCGAGGACGTCCGCCAATGCGAAGAGGGGTACCGATAGTTCTACGTAATCGGCTACGCAATCGTTTGGTGGGGGGTGTCGGGTCGGGGGTGGTGTGTCGGTGGGGACTGGTTGGATGCGGGTATGTCGGATGATTTGAACGTTGATGGGGCCGGGGCTGTAGACGGGCGATTGGTGGATCCGGGGTTTCTGGTGAATGCCGACCCGGGTGAGGTGCTGGGCCTGGTGGATGCGGCCGTGGGGCCTGCCGCGCGGTTGGCGGGGGCGGTGTACCGGGAGTCGGCCCATCCGGATGGGTACGCGACGGCGGGTGTGCGGCGGCAGTTGCTGGCATTGAACGCTGCCCGGTTCGGGGACCGGGAGCTGGCCGCGCGGATCACCTCCGTGCCGGTGGAGGGTACACCCGACGCACGGTGGACAGTGGAGTGGGCTACCAGCAGCACGATCCACGCCCGCTTCCAGCACACGCTCCCCGGCCACGCGGACACGGTGAGTGCGGTGGCGACGGGGGTGGCGGCGGGTCGGCCAGTCGTTGTCACCGCCGGCCGGGACAAGACGGTGCGGGTGTGGGACCTGGCCACCGGCCGACCCGTCGGCGAGCCGTTCACCAACGGCGGAGTGGCGACAGGGGTGGTGGAGGGCCGGTCTGTCGCCGTCACCGGCAGCCGGGACGGGACGGTGCGGGTGTGGGACCTGGCCACCGGCCGACCCGTCGGCGAGCTCCTCCATGACCACACGGGGTCAGTGCACGTTGCGGCGACGGCAGTGGTGGAGGGTCGGCCTGTCGTTGTGGTCGAACACGACAACAAGACGGTGCGGGTGTGGGATCTGGTCTCCGGCCGACCCGTCGGTGAGCCCCCCACCGGCCACACCGGTGGGGTGTGGGCAGCGGCGACGGCGGTGGTGGAGGGCCGGCCTGTCGTCGTTGCCGCCGACGGCGATGAGATGGTGCGGGTGTGGGACCTGACTACCGGCCGGCCGGTCGGTGAGCCACTCACGGGCCACACCGAGTCGGTGCGCGTGGTGGCGACGGCGGTGGTGGACGGCCGGCCAGTCGCCGTCACCGGCGGGTTGGACAAGACGGTGCGGGTGTGGGACCTGGCCACCGGCCGGCCGGTCGGAGTGCCTCTCACCGGCCACACCTATCCGGTGTGGGCGGTGGCGACGGGGGTGGTGGATGGCCGACCAGTCGCCGTCACCGGCAGCTCCGATGAGACGGTGCGGGTGTGGGACCTGGCCACCGGTCGGCCGGTCGGGCCGGAGTTGGTGTTTCCCGCGGGGGTGGGCGCGGTGGCTGTTACTGCGGATGGCCGACTGGTGGTGGGGTTCGGCTGGGAGGTGGCGGTGCTGGCCCGTCGCCGCTCCGTGCCGTGGACCCCGTTCACCGTCGTCACGGCCCCAAGCCATGAAAGTCGTGAACGTGATGTCCAACCTCCCCACCCCGCCACTGGTGACGACTGGGGGTCGTCACTGACGCAGGCCTTCGGCGTCCTGTTGAACCAGCCCCTCTCGGACTTCGATTCCGACGCGCAATACGCCGCCTACTACAGCGGCAACTGGCTTCACGAGACCGGGTCCGACAGGAATCCCGTTTGGCTGGAGTCGGCCGCTCTCACCGGCCGGGAGACGGTAACCAATGAGAACCTGCTGCTGCTCGACGAGGCGGGCTACCCGGATCTTCGATTCGACGCGAGTCGGTCGCTGTTCGAGATCTACACCGACGCGGTGGATTTCCCGGCCGCTTTCAAGGAAGGCCTGGCGGCTGTCCAACTGGCAGGTTCCGACCACTGGCCTCAAGTCAGGGGCGCCGATCTGGCGCGCCTGACGGCACGCCACGGGGTCGACCTCACCTCACCGGACCTGCTCGCGAAGACCTGGCGACTGACGGACGCCAGGATCGCGTCGGACGGCACCCTCCTCGACGCCCTCCGGGTTGCCACCGGCATAGGCGAGGGCCCCGACAGCCTCGTCCCGCGCGAGGACACAGCCGCGACGGCGGAGGCAGCGATCACGGCCGTGGAACACGCTGGGATCCGAACGCACCTGCGTGCGTTCTGTGACCCCCACTCCGACGACCTCGCCCTCTCTCGGCGCAAGTCCAGGGAGGAGGACAGCCCGCTGGTGGCCAAGTGGGAGGGCGCCGTGGACCAGTACGAGATCACCGTGCAGCGGGTCGAGGCCTGACCCGCCTCCTGCGGATCGGAGGTGTCCGATGAGGCGACAAGATCTCGCGAGAGGGAGAGTTGTCGGCGTACACATCGATGTGGCGCTGGCAAGATCTTCGTAGGTGGAGATCATCTTGGTGCCGTGGTCGGCCGGTCCGCGTAACGGGCAGTCTTTGGGTGTGCTTTGTTGAACTGCCGTACCTGTTACCGCACTTGGCGGGCGTGTCGGTTCATCCTGGTGCGGAACCGGCGGGTCAAGACCGCGGCCAGGCGATTTTTCCGTCGTCTGGTGAAAAGGACCCGTACGGTGCCGCGGGTGGTCGTCACGGACAAGCTCCGTTCCTATCAGCACCGGACGGCCGCCCAGAGACGCATCGCCGAGCCGTCTGACGTAGCGGCTGTGACACCACCCGCTCGGTGTCCCGCAGCCGTACACGGCGCAGGAGCAAGCGACCGCGTACGTGCACGCACAACCACCACAGGTCCGGAGCCGTCGACCGAAACCCCCGACTACCGAGCCGAAATGACCATCCGCTTCGCCATCTGGGTTGCGAGAACGCCGCTTGCGGGAAGGTGACGTTCGCCCCCCTCCAGCGGAGCGGAAGCCCTTCAGTGCCGTCTGGCGGTCCGTGGCAAATCGCACCCATTCGTCACAGCCCCATCGTGTCGATCGTTGGCGAAGCAGAGGGACAACGCGTGTCTTCGACCTCCTGGGCAGGAACGGTTGGCCGAGCAGGTGAGGGACTGGGGTATCAGCGCTGCTGAACCCAGTCGCCGGACAAAAGCGTGAGGGCTCCCGACCACAGCACGCCCGGGTTGATGCACTCGGAGTGGAGACTCGTCATCCCCTCGAAGAACTCCATCGTTGTGGTGGAGCTCTCCAGTTGCCGGTCCACGGCGTCGAGGTAGCGCCTCGTGCGGCCGATGCGGGCCACGTCGTCCGGGCGAGCCGGGACTTGGCGGCTGGCCACCACGAACTCCACTCCGAGCGCCTTCACTTGGCGGAAAGACCTTCGCCACGCGTCGCGGCCACCACCCTCGGATTACCCGAGCGAGAGGTGCACGCCGCTGTAGACGACGCCCCCCCCCGACGGGGACGAGCGCGTACCCCTCCAGACTCAGTCTGCCTACCGGCGCACTTTTGGTGGAGCCCGGTCGCCCAACCCTCCAAGCACCACCACACAAACCGCTCGGCGAACGCGGTGACGAAACCTGCCGGGAACGAGCACCTCGATCACGGTCAGCGACTCGGGTGTTGCCCCATGCTCGACCCAATTGACGCATGGCCTACGAACAGGGCGTCCCCTGCCCACCACAATGAGGCCGCCGAGAACCGCCGGAGGGCATACGGCCCGGCAAGCCGACTTCGCTAGAACCGGGGCATAGCGCTATACCCCAGGGCGATCCCCTAGAGCCGTTAAGCCCGTTTCACACCGTTCTGCTCCCGGACGGTGTCGAACAGGGAGGTCAGAGCGGGACTTCCCGCGAGACTGTCCAGCAGGACGTGAAGCGACTGTCGTTCCGTGGCGCCCAGGTCTGCGAGGATTTCGCCGTCGAGATCTACGAGTGTGTGGTTGAGGCGGGCCAGGACCTTGCGCCCTTCGGTGGTGATGTCCACGGCGTAGCGGCGACGATCCTGCGGATCTCGTGTCCGCTCCGCGTATCCGGCGCGCTCCAGGTCGTCGAGACTCGTCACCATCGTCGCGGGGTCGATGCGCAGGAACGAGCCAAGTGCCAGTTGCGGCATCGCACCGTTGTCCGCCAAAGCCTGCAGGACGCTGTAATGCCGCACCCGCAGGCCGGTCCCGCCAATGCCGTCCTCGGCGATCCTGAACGCCACCTGCCCGAGTTTGACCAGCAGGCAGATGGTGTGTTCGGCCACTGTCCCCGGAACCAGCGGAGCCTCGGACATCGTTTATCCCGCCCATGGTTAGTCGTACGTATGGTCCTGTCCATCGTACGAGAAGGCCCGAGGCACCATGACCGCTACAGGCGGGCGGGATTCCCCACCTTCCGCCGGCTTACGGCCGGTGCGTCCTGGGTGCTCAGCCGACGATGGCCCGACCGAAGATCTGCCGGGCTATGACCCACTTCTGGATCTCGTTGGTGCCCTCATAGATCTCGCCGATCTTGCTGTCCCGGTAGATCGCCTCGACGGGGCCGGGGCTGCCGTCGGCACCCAGTTCGCGCGCGAAGCCGAGGCCTCCGAAGGCCTGGACGGCGTCGCGCGCCATGTCCACCGACAGCTTGGTGGCGTAGTACTTCGCCATCGCGGCCTCGGGCTCCGGGGACGGGTTGCCCGCGTCCAGGCGCAGGGCGGCCTTGGTATAGAGGGTGCGGGCGTTCTCGATCTCGGTGGCCCGTTCGGCGAGCAGGAACTGCCAGTGCTGGTTGGCGGCCACCGGCTTGCCGAAGGCGTGTCGCGTCGACAGGTGGGCCACGGTGTGGTCGAAGGCGGCCTGCGCCATGCCGACCCCGGCAGCCGCGATGCCGATCCGGCCGTAGGTCAGACTGGACAGTGCATGGCGCAGTCCGTGTCCCTCGGCGCCACCGAGGAGATCGTCGTCGGTCAGGTGCACATCCGTGAAGCGGACGTCCGCGGTGAGCTGGCCGCGGTTGCCCATCTTGCGGTCGGGAAGGCCGACCTCCACTCCGGGAAGCGCCGTGTCGACGATGAACATGCTCAGCCGGATGCCGGTGCGGGCGAGAACCACCACGAACCCGGCGACGGGCGAGTTGGAGATCCACCGCTTGTGGCCGTTCAGCACCCAGCCGGCCTCGGTGCGTATCGCCTCGGTCTGAACCGCCTGCGGGGACAGGTCACTTGAGGCATCCGGCTCGGTGGTGGCGAACGCGCCGACCACTGAGCCCTCCGCGACCTTTCGCAGCCATCGCTGCTGCTGCTCCTCGGTGCCCTGCCGCAGGGCGTTGCCCGCCAGGATGCAGTGCACATCGAAGACGGCCGCGACGCTGCTGGAGTAGTAGGCCAGTTCCTCGATCGCCGCGGCGGTGGCGCTCGCCGGGTGGGTCAGACCGTCGCCGCCGACCTCGCTGGGGAAGGGGATCCGGAAGACCCCCGCCGACGCAAGCCCGTCAAACACCTGCCGGGGGAAGCCGTCCGTGCGCTCGTCGCCGCCCGCGATCGCCACGGCGTGCGGAGCCACTTCGTGCTCTGCGATCCGGCGCACGGCAGCGCGAACGGACTGTGTCTCTTTGGGGGCCAGGAGCTCGTGGTAGAGCCGGTCGATCTGGCGTGTGGGAGTGGAAGTCATACGCGGAAGATACCATTAGCATCGCGTACGATTAGCTCGGCAATCTATTTTGGAGGTTCGACCATGACACAGACGCTGGCCGACAAGACCATCCTGATGTCGGGAGGCAGCCGCGGCATCGGACTCGCCATCGCTCTGCGCGCGGCCCGCGACGGTGCGAACGTGGTGATGCTCGCCAAGACCGCCGTGCCGCATCCGAAGCTCGAAGGCACGGTCCACACCGCCGTTGACGAGATTGAGCGCGCGGGCGGCAAGGGGCTGGCCGTCGTCGGTGACGTCCGCGACGAGGACGATGTGCGCACCGCTGTCGACGCGGCGGTCAGCGCCTTCGGTGGCATCGACATCGTGGTGAACAACGCCAGCGCGATCGACCTGTCGTCGTCGGAGCAGCTGGAGATGAAGCGGTACGACCTGATGCAGGACATCAACACGCGTGGCACGTTCCTGCTGAGCAAGGCCGCTATCCCGCACCTGCGCAAGGCGGGCAACCCGCACATCCTCACGCTCTCCCCGCCGTTGAACCTCGCGCCGCACTGGGTGGGGAAGCACCTCGGTTACACGCTGTCGAAGTACGGCATGAGTCTGTGCACCATCGGGCTCGCCGAGGAGCTCGCCGCCGACGGTATCGCCGCCAACTCGTTGTGGCCGAGGACCCTGATCGACACAGCCGCCGTGCGCAACGTGGTCGGCGGCGCCGGACAAGCCCGTAGTCCGCGGATCATGGCTGACGCCGCGTACGCCATCCTCACGCGTGATGCGCGGAAGTGCACCGCCAACCTGTTCATCGACGACGAGGTCCTGTTGGACGAGGGCGTCACCGACCTGTCCGTCTACAGCCCTGCCGACTTCGAAGGTGATCTCGCGCTCGACATATTCGTCGATCCGGCCTGATCCCACACAGCTCACTAGATGAACGCGAGGGCGTTCTCGATGCCCTTCTTGAGGACCTCATCGGCGAGCTTCGACTCGAAGGCGGCGCGGGACAGCTGCCGCGCCCCAGGCCTGCTTGCGCGTCCGCGCAGCGGCCGATCTAGTCGAGCAGGGCGGCGGAGGGACATCCGACGCCGCGCTGGTCCCGGTGCTCGGGCGACAGATAGCCGCGAACGAGATCCTCGAGTCCCGGGCAACCGGGCAACCGGGCAACCGGGCAACCGGGCAACCGGGCAACCGGGCCGCAGAGTGCCGTACCGCGCCGCCTGCGCGCGTAGCTCCTCCCTGACGCCACAGGATCCTCCGTTCAATGCGCAGGGCCATTGCCTTGCACGTCATCCCGAGCCTATGGTCTGTCGAATGTAATGTTATGACTCACATTTGATGATGCGTCAGAGTCAGAGATGAGGCACGCCGTGAGTGACGTCCCCTTCCAGCCCGCAGTGGAGCAGTCACGCGCGCTGGCCGCGGGTGAGATCTCGAGCCGGGAACTCGTCGAGCTCTATCTTGAGCGGATCGCCACCCATAACACCGCGTTGAACGCGGTAGTGACCCTTGACCCCGAGCGGGCCCGTCGCGAGGCCGGGGAAGCGGACGCCGCGCGGGCAGCCGGGCGAGACCTCGGTCCTCTGCACGGTGTGCCGATCACGGTCAAGGACAGCTTCGAGACAGCCGGGATGCGCACCGTCTGCGGGCGAACAGACCTCAAGGACTACGTGCCCGACCACGACGCCGAGGCGGTCAAGCGGCTGCGTTCGGCCGGTGCCGTGATCATGGGGAAGAGCAACATGCCTCCGGGCAACCAGGACGTCCAGGCCGACAACCCGGTGTTCGGTCCTTCATCGAACCCGTGGGACACGACCCGTACCTCGGGCGGATCCGCCGGGGGCGGCGCCGTCGCCACCGCCGCGGGCCTCACGGCGTTCGACTTCGGCTCGGAGATCGGCGGATCGACCAGGATCCCGTCCCACTTCAACGGCCTGTACGGGCACAAGTCGACCTGGCGGTCCATACCCCTCATCGGGCATGTGCCCTACGGCCCGGGCCCGGGACGATGGACCGAGGCCGACATGGGCTGCGGCGGCGCGCAGGTCCGCGACGCCCGTGACCTCGTCCCGATCCTGCGGGCAACGGTCGGGCCCGCCGACTACGACGGCGGTTTCAGCTACACACTCGCACCGCCGCGCGCGACCAAGCTCGCCGACTTCCGGGTCGCCGTCTGGAGCGAGGATCCCTCGTGTCCGGTCGACAGCGACGTCGCGGCTGCCGTTGACGACGCGGTCGCTGTGCTGCGGACGGCCGGCGCGAAGATCACGGTGCAGCCCGCCGGCCTCCCTGTCGACATCGCGACGAATCACGAGAAGGCCTTCCAGCCCCTGCTCTTCGGCGCGGGCGACCGCACCGGCCTCGCTCCTGCCTCCAGCGCCGCAGTGCTGGCCCGGTTCGTCCAGCACCCGCGGGGTGACGCCGGTCCCGCCCTGCTCGGAACCTTCCAGTCCCACTATCACTGGCTGCAGGCCCACATGGTGCGCAATGAGATCCGGCAGCGATGGTTCGAGTTCTTCCAGGGCTTCGACATCGTGCTCATGCCGGTCACCCCGACGGCCGCCCCCGCCCACCACAACAAGCTGATCGACTGGTTCGGGCGGCCATTCGAAGTCGAAGGTGTGCGACGCCCTTACTGGGACCAGGTCAAGTGGAGCGCCGTCGCCAACGTCTCCGGGGGGCCGGCGACGACCATCCCGGTGCGCCGAGGCAGGAGCGGACTGCCCATCGGTCTGCAGGCCATGGGCCCGACCGGAGGCGATCTCACCACCATCGAGTTCGCCGCCCTGCTGGGCCGGGAAGTTGACGGCTTCGTGCCGCCTCCGGCCTTCGTCCAGACCCCCACCACTGGACCCTGACCACCCGCCCGAAAACCCCGAAGAACGACGATGCACAGCTTGAGCCGCAACGCGTCACGACTGCGGACGGATTCCGCGTCCCGCTCCCCGGAACGCACCGCGATCGTCTTCGGCGACGACCGCATCACGTACGAGGCCCTCGACGCCGCGGCCAACCGGGGGGCGAACCTGCTCGTCTCGCGCGGGATCCAGCCCGGGGACAAGGTCGCGCTGTCCTGCCCCGATTCTCCAGCATCTACTTCGGCATCCTCAAGGCCGGCGCCGCGATCGTGCCGCTGAACGTGCTGTTGCAGGGCCGCGAGGTCGCCTACCACCTCACCGACTCCGACGCGAAGGGCGTACTTCGCCTTCGAGGGCACCCCGGAGCTGCCGATCGGGAAGGCCGCCTGGAAGGGATTCCGCGAGAGCGCGGACTGCACCGAGTTCTTCCTGATCGAGAGCGGCGGCGCGCCGTAGTCCGGGGACGAGACGCCGGAGTCCTACACCTCGGTCGTAGCCGAGCAGCCCGTGACGTTCCGGACGGTCGAACGCGACGAAGACGACACAGCGGTGGTCCCCTACACGTCCGGCACCACCGGCCACCCCAAGGGCGCGGAGCTGCGTCACCGCAACGTGTATGACAACGCGCTCGCCGGCATCGACCTGTTCGTTTCGAGGGGGCAGCGCCCTGCTACATGTTGATCATGTGGCCCGCGAGGCCGTGGACGGCTTCCTTGACCGCCTCGCCCAGGGTGGGGTGGGCGTGGACGTTGCGGGCGACCTCATGGACGGTGAGGTCCCACTGCTGGGCCAGGGTCAGCTCGGGAAGGAGTTCGGTGACGTCGGGGCCGATGAGGTGTCCGCCGAGGAGTTCGCCGTACTTGGCGTCGCTGATCAGCTTCACGAAGCCGCTCGCGTCGCCCAGGCCGTGGGCCTTGGCGTTCGCGGTGAACGGGAACTTGGCGACCTGGACGTCGTATCCCTTCTCCCTCGCCTGTGCCTCGGTGTAGCCGAAGCTGGCGATCTGCGGCTGGCAGAACGTGGACCGCGGGATCATCACATAGTCCAGCTCCATGGTCTCCGCGTCCGCGATCGTCTCGGCGGCGACCACACCCATCGCCTCAGCGGCGTGCGCCAGCATCAGCTTCGCGGTGACGTCACCGATGGCGTAGATGTGCGGGACGGAGGTGCGGCAGCGGCCGTCGACGTCGATCGCGCCGCGCTCGGTGACGCGCACGCCGGTGTTCTCCAGGCCGTAGCCGGTGACGTTCGGGGCGAAGCCGATCGCCTGCAGGACCTTGTCGGCCTCCAGCACCTGCTGGGTGCCGTCCTTGCCGGTGACGGTGACCCGCACCTGCGGGCCGGACTCGTCGATCGACTCGACGCGGGTCGAGGTGAGCACGTCGATGCCCAACTTCCGGTACTGCTTGGCCAGTTCGGCGGAGACCTCGGCGTCCTCCAGCGGGGCGATCCGGTCCAGGAACTCGACGACGGTGACCTTGACGCCGTAGTTGTGCAGCACATAGGCGAACTCGACGCCGATGGCCCCGCCGCCGGCGATCACGATCGACTGCGGCAGGTCCTCGGCCAGGATCTGCTCCTCGTACGTCACTACGCGCGCGCTGCGCTTGGTGCCGGGCAGCAGCTTGGGGGTCGCCCCGGCAGCGATGATGCAGTTCTCGAAGCCGATGGTGCGGGTGTTGCCGTCGTAGTCGGCCACCTGGAGTGTGTGCGGGTCGAGGAACGTGCCGCGTCCGCTGATTTCGGTGATCGTGTTCTTCTTCATCAGGTAGTGGACGCCCTTGACCCGGCCGTCCGCGACCTTCCGGCTGCGGCGGAAGGCCTCCCCGTAGTCGAAGGAGACCTGTCCGTCGACCTTGATGCCGAAGGTCTTCGCCTCGCGCGTGAAGATGTGTGCAAGTTCGGCGTTGCGCAGCAGGGCCTTGGTGGGGATGCAGCCCACGTTCAGGCAGACGCCGCCCCAGTACTTCTCCTCGACGACCGCTACGCGCTTGCCCAGTTGGGCGGCCCGGATGGCGGCTACGTATCCGCCGGGGCCCGCGCCGAGTACGACGACGTCGAAGTGCTCACTCTGCTCGTCCATGGACCTTTCCTTTCCACTGGGACGGTCGACTCCACGTCAGTGGCCGACTCGCTCCCGATCGCACAACCTGTTCATCAACTCAGTCGCTGGTTCAACGCCCCGGTGCCGTGATCCATACCCACGCAGCGATCACCGACGGGCCAACGCCCCGTCGACTTCGTGTACTCCCGCCTCGGCGGCACCGAGCCTGAGGGTGTCGAGCCCGAAGGCCGCGACCGGACCGTGCACACCGGGCTTGAGGACGGCATCCGGCGCCGCCGCACGGACTGCGCCCCACGCCAGGAGGGAGCCCGTCATCTCGTAGGGATCGGGTCCGGTGAGGGCCGTCGCGGCCAGGGGACGACCCTGGCCGTCGCGGGCAACCGCGATCACCAGGGAACGGCCGTCGGTGTCCGGTTCACGATGTGCTCCCGGGAGCCGCCCGGACCACCGCGTCAGAGCAGCCCGCACCTTCGCCGACCTCAGCAAGGGCGCCTGGAGCATGGCGGCGATCTGCACCGGACGCGTCCACCGCCCGAGCCAGCCCATCCCCACCTCGACGCTCTCCAACTGAGGGAAGACCTCAGGCAGGCCGAGATGCTCCGTGCCCGGGACGGTCATGGCCGGGCGTCGCACACCGGCGTAGCGGAAGGTGAGGACACGCTTGGCGGCCCGCTCGTCGACCAGTCGGGAAGAGGCTCCAGGGCGTGGAGAGCGGTAGGCGAACCCGTCCTCGGCCACCGCGGCGACCAGCGTCTGGCGCGTGCCACCCGTGGTCAGGTCCCAGGAGTCGCGCAGGGTGGTCCGGTAACGCAGCTCACTCCCGCGCCCCGAACGGGTGATGAAGTAGCCGATCTCGACATGGCATGCGCGCTCGCCCGCCTGTTCCAGGGCCAGGGCGCCGGCGAGATTGCCGGGCACGTAGTCGTAGCCGAACGCGGGCACGAGAGTCGCTCCCCGGGCGGCCGCGACGGAGTCCAGCTCCAGGAGGACCCGGCGGGCGAAGGGGCCCTCCCCCGTGGAGTCGAAGTAGCGCGCTCCCGCCCGCGCGGCAGCCGTGACCGTGGCCATGCCCAGTTGCATGAACGGCCCGACCGTGGAGACGACCACATCGCTGGGGCCCAGAAGGCGCGTGAGGTGGGCGGAAGAGGTGACGTCCACTTCCGCCACCGGCAGTTCCGCCTCGAAGCGGTCGGCCAGGGTCAGCATCTTCGTTCGGCTTCGCCCGACCAAGGTCGGCTTCTCACCTCGTGCGAGCAGTTCCCTGAGAACTCGCCGCCCCGTGTACCCCGTCGCACCCAGCAACAAAATTCTGCGCTTTTCCACGGCTACGTCTGCCTTCCGGAGGGCACTGTCACGACGACCACTGACCGACCACGAGTCATTCACTGACTTCAGGTCATTGAATATACGATGGTCAACATGAGAGGGCCAAACCGACGACAGCTGTATGCGGAGCAGACCCGGGCGGACCTGGTGGCGGCCGCGCGCAAACTCTTCGTCGACAACGGGTTCGCGGACACGTCGGTCGAGGCCATCACCGCGGCGGCGCACGTGAGCAAGGGCACCTTCTACCACCACTTCCCGGACAAGAAGGCGATGTTCGCCGAGCTCTACACGGAGCTGCTCCAGCGGGTCGGAGCGCTCGCCGACGCGGCGTCCGAGGCGATCCGTGCGACACCGGGCGAGCCTGCCTGGACCGCCGTGTCGAACCTCACGCACGCCTTCTTGCGGCGGACCATCGACGATCCCCTGCATCGAGAGCTGATGGCCCAGGCGCCCTCGGTGCTGGTGGCGCAGTACCGGCACATCAACGACACGGTGGCCCAGCCGCCGATCGAACGGCTATTGACCGTCCTGGCCGAGCGCGGTGACGTGGAACCGAACGTTCCGGTCGCCACCGTCGCCCGGCTGCTGTTGGCCGTCCTGTGCGAGGGCAACCAGATCATCGCCGCCGCGGCGGACCGGGAGGACGCCCTGGCCAGGACGTTCCACACGATCACCCTGCTGGTGTCGGGCCTGGCGGCGGACGGCGTCAGCGCGCACGGTTGACGTCGAGCAACGCGTGCAACAGCACTCCTCGACTGCACCCGGCCGTGCCGCTACCGTGCCGCCTCGTCCTCAATGTCACGGACCAGGTCGATGGCCCGACCGAGAGTGGTGAGCCGAGCGTCGAGGGTCTCTCCGGCCGGATAAAAACGTACGGTGTCCACACCGGCGTCGCGCCACACACGCAGCCGCTGACGCACCATGGCCTCGGTTCCGATCAGAGTGGTCGCCAGCACCATTTCGTCGGTGACCAAGCCGGCCGCGCCGTCCCGGTCCCCGGCCTGCCAACGTGTCCGGACTTCGGCCGCCACCTCGGCCCAACCCTGGCGGCTGTAGGCATTGTTGTAGAAGTTCGTGGTCGCGGAACCCATGCCGCCGAGGCTGAAGGCCAGTTCCTTCTTGCGTCCGGCCACCATCGCGCTCAGCGCGTCCTCGTCGTCCGCGAAGGCGACCTCGGCACCTTGGCAGATGTCGAGGTCGGCACGGGCGCGACCGGCGGTGGCCAGGCCCTGGTCCAGGTGGTCGAAGTACGCCTCCTTGGCGCCCTCGGGCACGAAACTGGTGCCCAGCCACCCATCGGCGATCTCACCGGTCAGGTGCAGCATCTTCGGCGAGAGGGTGGCGAGGTAGACCGGAATGTCATGCTCGGCACGCATCGACAGACGCATGGGTTTCGCCTCCGCGCCCGGCAGTGGAATCCGGAACTCCTGTCCCGAGTAGGAGACTTTGCCGCCCGCGGCGGCCTCCCGCACGATCTCGACGGTCTCCCGCATCCGCACCAGCGGCCGGGCGAAGGGCACGCCGTGCAGCCCCTCGATCACCTGCGGCCCGGAGGGGCCCAGTCCGAGAAGGAAGCGCCCCTGGGAGATCTGCGACAGTGTGATCGCGGCCCGGGCGATGGCCATCGGCGTGCGGGTGCCGAGTTGGATGATTCCGGATCCGAGGAGCATGCGCTCGGTCTTCGCCGCGAGGTAGCCCAACGGCGAGGGAGCCTCGGAGCCCCACGCCTCCGCCACCCAGCAGATGTCGAGACCGAGCTTCTCCGCCTCGGTGACATAGGCGACGATCTCCCGCCAGTCGCCCCCGGAAGCTTCGATCGTGGTGGAGGTACGCATCAGAGCCTCGCCTCGCCCGCGGGCCGGGCCCTCTCGGCCAGCTTCTTGATCTCTTCGAGGGTGATGGTCATGTTGGCCTCGAACTCCCGCATGCGCACGAAGACGATCTTCTGCTCCTTCTCCGGCATGCGATCGATGGCGAAGGAGAGGCCCGAAGGGGCCGGCCCCATCTGCATCCATTCGCTCAGCAGAGTGCCACCGCCCTGCGGCTCCAACGTGAACCGCCAGATCGCGGTTGGGTCCTGCGGGTTCTCGACGCTCCAGGCAAGCAGCCTCGGCGGCTCGTACTCGACGATGTGGGAGGCGGTGGTCCACTCCCCGAGTGCCTCGTGCTTGCTCCTGCCGATGAACCGGGCTCCCAGAGCAGGGGCGGTCCTGCCATCCAGCCATTCGACATGCTGCAGCTCGGAGCTCATACGCGGCATCAGCTCGATGTCGGACACGAGCGGCCACACCTGTTCGGGCGGAGCAGCGATCCAGGTGCGAACCTCCACCGTCGGCTTGTCCGCATAGCGCGCGCCTGTCCAATCCATGTTCCTGCAGCCTCCATGCCGATCCGAGAACTTCCATGACCAGACGTGACCAGTAAAGTTGCGTAGATAGACTCACATGTCAAGGGAAACGCCGCCCCGGCAGAGCCGCGAAGTCAGCCGGCGAAACGCTCTCGGACATCCGGCCGTTCGGCCAGATGTGGCGGATAGCCGGGGCCCATCCGAGGACTGGTGTTCTCCGCGGTCATCTGCTCCCCGCAGGAAGAACACACCACCTCGGTATGGGCTTCCTGTCCGCAGACGTCGTGATGCATGACTACCGGCGGGCCCTCTTCACCGGACAGCCAGCGGTCCCCCCACCGGTTCATCACCAGCAGCACACCGTAGAAGTCGCGCCCCTTCTCCGTGAGCACGTAGTCGTACCGAACTGGCTCCGTCTGGTACGGCCGTTTCTCCAGCAGCCCCTCATCCACCAACCGGCGCAACCGGTCCGTCAATGTGTTGCGCGCGATCCCCAGTGACACCTGGAACGCGTCGAACCGTCGGATCCCGTAGAACGCCTCACGCAGCACCAACGGCGTCCACCAGTCCCCGAGCAAGTCCATGGTGCGCGCGATCGAACAGGGCCAGTGCGCAAAGGATGTCCGCCTCATGACCGTCAGCATAGGTTCGTCCAGTCGTGAGACCCAGCAGGTGGAGCGACGACAGTTCATACACGCGACATCTTGCGCTCATTAAATAACGAAGTTATGTTGCCGTCATGAAACGTGACTTGCTGGGCAGAAAGCTGGTTGTCACCGGAGCGGCGCGCGGCATCGGCGAGAAGGTGGCCCGCCTGGCCATCGCCCGAGGCGCTCAGGTGACCTTGATCGGACTGGAACCCGATCGGCTCCGTGACCTCGCCCGCGAGCTGGGCCCCGCCGCTTCCTGGCGTGAGGCCGATGTGCGCGACGGCACCGTCCTGCGGTCAGCGATCGACGAGGCTGCGGGGGTCATGGGCGGCATCGATCTCGTCGTCGCCAATGCCGGCGTCGTGGCGTACGGGACCGTGCGACAGACGGACGAGGCGTCGTTCGAGCGGGTCCTGGACATCAATCTGAACGGTGTCTTCCGGACCCTCAAGTACGTGACGCCCCATCTGGAGCGCAGCCGGGGACACGTGCTGGTTGTGGCCTCCGCGCTGTCCTTCATGCCGCTGGCGGCGATGGCCTCCTACGGCGCCAGCAAGGCCGCGGCCGAGCTGCTCGCCCTGACCTATCGCCAGGAGGTGGCGCATCTCGGCATCACGGTCGGCCTGGTGCACCCCTCCTGGATCGACACGGATCTCGTCCGGGGCGCCGAGGCGGACCTTCCCTCGTTCCAGGGCCTGCGCAACCGGCTTCCCTACCCGGGCAATGTCACCACGAGTGCCGACCGGGCGGCGGCCGCGATCGTCGACGGGCTCGTGCGCCGGCGCAGCCGTGTGTACGTCCCGCGCGCCGTCCTCGTGGCCAACTGGGCCAAGGCGGCGCTGAATTCGCCACTGGCCTGGCCATGGGCGAGGCGCTTCGCGGCCCGTGCCGTTCCGTCCCTCGAACGGGAGGTCGCGGCGCTGGGGAGGCATGACCAGCTCACGCCGGGCACCGGTGCCTCTGCCGCGGAGACCAAGTCGCCCTAGCCGCACATGGGTGGTCCCGCGCGGGACAGCGTCCTGCCCTACCGACTTTCACCGACCTTGAACGATCGAGTCGTAAAGGCGCGCGCCCGCCTCGTGCAAGGCTTCGGCCCGTTCCCGCTTGTCGCCCAGACCGACAGAGAAGTTCACGCCCATCGGCCGCATCACCTGCACCACGGGATCCTCGAACTCGCCGAAGTGCTCGGCCAGCTCAAGGGTGACGTACCCGTGGACCAGACTCCACAACTGGGCGGCTATGACTTCAGGTTCCTGCCGCTCGGCCCTGCCCGAGTCCACGAGCCGTCGACATGCCGCGGTGATATGGACGTGGGCATCCCGGAAGGCCGGCGAATGTCCGCTCAAGCGAAGGTCCGCGTCCGACAGCGGCCGGTACGTCGCACGAGTGGGCAGGCCGAACATCAGGTCGTACAGGTGAGGGTTCTCGTGGGCCACTCGGCGGCAGGTCAAAGCCATGGCGAAGAGATCCGCGATCGGATCATCCGTCACCGGCACCTGGGCGAACGCCGCGCCGAGCTCCCTGAAGCCGTGGTCGGCGACGGCGCGCATCAGTTCGGGGATCCCACCGAAGTGGCCGTAGACGACCATCGTCGACAGCCCGCTCGCGGACGCCACCGTACGCGCCTTGATGGCCGACGGCCCCTGTTCGGCCAGCAGGCCGACAGCGGCTCGCACAAGCCGCTCCGGTGCGTCATCGAGCCTCGGCCGCCCTGCCATGCCTCTCGCGCCTCCACCATTGACACTCTTGAAATAACTTGGTTATGTAACTCGTCACGGCAATAGTACACATCTCGAGCGACGTGCCGTTTCGGACACGGGCGCGCCTCCCCGGACGGGCTTTCACGCACTGTCCCAGATTCCTGGCGCCGGCAGCCCCTCCCTCACTCGCTTTGCACTCCCCCATGAACCCAGCACGGGAGCAGAATCCATGCCATACAAAGACAAGGGTCATCTGGAGATCGAGGACCGCGGAGCCGTCCTTGTCGTCCGGGTCGACGGCGGCCCGCACCAGTTGTTCGGCCTCGACATCGCCCATCAGCTGGACAAGCTGGTGACCCGGGTCGACCGCGATCCGAGCATCCGTGCCGTCGTCTTCACCGGGGCACACCCCGAGCGGTTCGTCAGCCATGCCGCGGTCCGGTGGCTGCAGGAAGAGGGCGCCGCGAGCCCGACGGTCGGCCGACGCGGTGCCGCCGCCGTCGTACGCATGGCGAAGCACGTGGACCGGTCCCGGGTCCTCGGGGCACTCATGCGCAGGACCCCGATGCGGGGTGCCCTCCAGCTGGAGCGTCTGCACACGACCTTCCTCCGGATGAACGCCAGCGGTGTCCTCTTCGTCGCCGCGCTCAACGGTTCGGCTCTCGGCCTCGGCGCCGAGTTCGCCTGGGCCTGCGATCTGCGGGTCATGGCCGACGGGGACTTCTTCATCGGCCAGCCCGAAATCCTCCTCGGCATCATCCCGGGCGGAGGCGGCACCCAGCGGCTGACCCGCCTGATCGGCACCCACCGGTCCCTGGCCGCGATCCTCGAAGGCAAGCCGTTCACGCCCGCGGAAGCGCTCGCCAACGGGGCGGTCGACAAGGTCGTACCCCAGGACAAGGTCGTCGCGCAGGCGGTCGAGCTCGCAGAGCACTTCGGCCGGCGGTCGAAGGGGTCGGTCGCGGCCGCCAAGAGGTCGATATACCTCGGCGGCTCGATGCCCCTGGAGGACGGACTCCACGTCGAACGCGCCGAGTTCTTCACCCGAGTCATGTCGAAGGACGGCCAGGAACTGATGCTCGACTACATGAAGACGACGGACGTCACCGGCGAGCTCCCGCTCTACAACCCGGACACCTACGCCCAGGCGCTCGCCTCGGGCAGCGTGCCCGGGCACCGCTCGACGAAGACGACGCGGCGGTGAGCAGACGATGACCACTGCGCACTCCTTCACCCGCCACGACATCACCTTCCCCTCCGGCGACAGCACCTGTGCCGGATGGCTCTACCTCCCGACCGGCGTCACCTCCCCGCCCGTCGTCATCCTCGGGCACGGCCTCGGCGCCACCCGCGAGATGCGCCTGGACGCCTTCGCCGAGCGTTTCGCTCAGGCCGGCATCGCCGCCGTGGCCTTCACCTACCGGCACTTCGGCGACAGCGGCGGCCACCCGCGCCAGCTCCTGTCGATCAAGCGTCAGCTCGCCGACTGGGACGCCGCCATCGCCTACGTCAAGGCCCGCCCTGACGTCGACCGCTCCCGCATCGCGGTGTGGGGCAGCTCCTTCGGCGGAGGCCACGCCATCACCGTCGCCTCTCGGCATCCCGAACTGCGCGCGGCCGTGTCCCAGTGCCCGTTCACCGATGGTCTCGCCTCCGCGCTCGCGCTCGGCCCGGTCGCCTCGCTCAAAATGACCCCCGTGCTCGCTCGGGACATGGCGGCCAGAGTGCGCGGCAAGGCACCCGCGATGGTTCCCATCGCCTCCGCCCCCGGTTCGCCGGCCCTCATGAACGCCCCTGACGCCCTGCCCGGCTACCAGGCGCTCCAGCCGCCCGGCACGACATTCCGCAACGAGGTGGCGGCACGGGTCATTCCGACCATCGCTACCTACCGGCCTGGGCGTGCCGCGAAGAAGGTCGCCATGCCGATCCTCTTCTGCGTCAGCAACACCGACTCCGTCACACCTCCCGCCCAGACCCTCCGGTACGCGCGCACCGCACCCCGGGGAGAGATCAAGAGGTACGACGCCGGCCACTTCGACTTCTACACCGGCGAGACCTTCGAGGCCCTGGTTCGCGACCAGATCGAGTTCCTCACCCGGCAGTTGCACCCCGCGCCGGTATCGACTCCTTGACCGGATCGCACAACACCGAGACAGGTACGCCCGCCATGAACTTCGCTTCACTGCCCGACCGTCGCGCCGCTCTCGACCCCGATGGGGCAGCGGTCTCGGACGGGCGCCAGTCACTCACCAACGCTCAGTTGCTGGACCGCGTCCGTGCGGCAGCGCGTCAGCTCCAGGACCTCGGCATCGGTCACGGCGATGTGGTGGCCCTCAAGCTGACGAACCGCATCGAGTTCGTGCTGCTGTTGTTCGCCGCCTGGCGGATCGGCGCTACCATCACGCCGGTCAACCCGAGCATGACCGACGTCGAGGTGGACCGGCAGGTCAAGGACTCCGGTGCGCGTCTGCTGGTGGTCGAAGACCGCGAGGCGCCCGTCACGGACGGTACTGCCGTACTCGCCGTCGGCGCACTGCACACGGAAGGGGCGAGTTCGGATCACACACCGCATGTGGACTCGTCCGTGCTGGCTCTTCTCATATACACCAGCGGCACCACCGGGACGCCCAAGGGCGTGATGCTGGACCACGCCAACATCGACGCCATGACGGAGATGGGCCGCCTGTCCCTGGACATCGGGCCCGCCGACCGGTGCCTGCTGATCCTGCCGCTCTTCCACGTCAACGGCATCGTGGTCAGCATTCTCACGCCTCTTCTCGCGGGGGCGAGCGTCGTCATCGCGGGCCGCCGGTTCGACCCGCACAGCTTCTTCGACCTCGTCGAGCAGGAGCGCCCCACCTTCTTCAGCGCCGTGCCGACGATCTACAGCATGCTCGCTGCGCTCCCGGACGACGTGCGGCCCGACACATCGTCGCTGAGGTTCGGAGTCTGTGGCGCCGCACCTGCCTCCGCCGAGCTGCTGAACCGGTTCGAAGCCCGGTACGGGTTCCCTCTTGTCGAGGGGTACGGCTTGTCCGAAGGAACCTGCGGGTCCACCGTCAACCCCGTCGCGGGCCCGCGACGTGCCGGCACCGTGGGACTTCCCTTCCCCGGCCAGGAGATTCGGATCGTCGACGCCGAAGGTACCGAGGTGGGGCCGGGCACGGACGGTGAGGTCCTCGTGAAGGGCCCCAACGTCATGCGTGGCTATCTCGGCCGCCCCGAGGAAACGGCCAGAGTCATCGTCGACGGCTGGTTGCACACGGGCGATGTGGGTCACCTCGACGCCGAGGGCTATCTGACCCTGGTCGGGCGCTCGAAGGACATGATCATCCGTGGTGGGGAGAACATCTACCCCAAGGAGATCGAGGACGTCCTCACAGGCGACCCGTCGGTGCTCGAAGCCGCCGTGATCGGCGTACCCGACGAGAAGTGGGGAGAGGTGGTCGTGGCCTACATACAGCCGCGACCAGGCGTGGCCGTCGATCTGACGGCGCTGCGGGAGCTCTGTGCGCGCAGCCTCACCGGCTTCAAGCGTCCGACCGACTTCTTCGTGGTGGAGGCCATAGCGAAGAACGCGGTCGGGAAGATCGACAAAGCCTCCTTGCGCGCTGCCCACGTCGCGGTTTCCTGAGATTCACCACGCGCCGAGCCTGGATGCCCAGGCAGCGCCTATCCGACAGCGCGGCCGCGGGGACGCTTCGGCGGGTGTCCCGGTCTCGGCCAGGATCTGACTGAGGGGCGGCCCAACCGGAAGCAACTGGGCCGCCCCTCGGTCCGGGAGGCTGCTCGGACGACTTGCCCCGGCCGGCCAGTGAGACTGTGGACCCGCAGGGGCGCCGCTCTCGTCACGGTGGCAGGGTCACCGACTCGCCTCGACGGCCAGGAACGACCGCAAATGGCCCAGCAGCGCCTCCGGTTGCTCTTCGGGGATGAAGTGGCCGCACTCCGGGATTTCTGCTCCGGTGACGTCGTCCGCGTAGGCGCGCCAGATCTCCAGCGTCGGCAGGCGGGAGGGCAGCCCTGCGGAACCCCAGAGCGCCAGTACCGGCATGGTGAGGCGGCGGTCCTCGGCGGCGTCGATGTCGTCGAGGGCGACGTCCTGCTCCATGGCGCGGTAGTCGTCGAAACTCGCGCGCATGGCACCCGGGCGGGAGAAGGCTCGGACATATCCGTCGACCGCTTCGGGTGTCAGCCCGTGGCGGTTATAGGTCCACCGCTCGAAGAAGTACTCGAGATACCCGCGTATGTCGTGCCCCACGAGCCGCTCGGGAAGGTCGGGCTGCATCTGGAACAGCCAGTGCCAGTACCCGGAGGCGAGCGAGGCGTCCAGTCGGCGGAACATCTCCCGGGTCGGCACGATGTCGAGCACAGCCAGCCGTTCCACCTGGTCGGGGCGGTCCAGCGCCCAGCGGTGCCCCACGCGGGCGCCCCGGTCGTGACCCACGACGGCGGTCGTCTCGAAGCCGAGTGCTTCGACGAGGCCCGCCATGTCGGCGGCCATCCGCCGCTTGTCGTATCCGGTCGAGGGCTTGTCGCTCAGGCCGTAGCCACGCAGGTCGGGTGCCACAACGGTGTGGTCGGCGGCAAGATCCGCCAGCACCGGCTGCCAGCAGTCGGAGGTCTGCGGCCAGCCGTGGAGCAGGACGAGCAGAGGACCGGATCCCGCTCGGAGGTAGTGCAGGCGAACCCCGTCCACCTGCGTCACGCCCGTGGTCGCGGTGGGCTGTCCCATGGCTGCGCCTCCCCGGCACGAACTAACCCTCTTAGAACTCCTAACAAAGTGAGAGGTTGACCAGTCGGCGCCAGCAGATGATGCCGCAGGCCAGGCTGAGGAAAGCTTCGTGGATGTCGTCGCGGATCTCCCAGCGGATGCGCAGTCGGCGGAACCAGTGCAGCAGTGCAAAGCTCTGCTCGACCACCCAGCGGTGCACACCCAGTCCGGAACCGTGCTCGACGCCGCGCCGCGCGATGACCGGGGTGATTCCCAGGGCCCGCACCTGCTTGCGGTACTTGTCGTGGTCGTAGCCGCGGTCGGCGTAGAGCGCGACCGGTCGTTGTCGGGGCCGCCCGCGTCGGCCACGTACGGGCGGGACGGCCTGGATCAGGGGGATGAGCTGGGTGACGTCGTTGCGGTTCCCGCCGGTCAGCGATACCGCCAGCGGGATGCCGTGCCCTTCGGTGATCAGATGGTGCTTGGAGCCTGTTCGGGCACGGTCGACCGGGCTCGGTCCTGTTTTGGGCCTCCTTTGAGCGCCCTGACGTGCGAGCCGTCGATCACCGCCCTCGACCAGTCCAGCGCGCCGGCGGCGTTCAGCTCGGCCAGGAGCGACTCGTGCAGACGCTGCCAGACTCCCGCGTCGTTCCAGTCGCGCAGGCGCCGCCAGCAGGTCATGCCGGAGCCGAAGCCCAGCTCCTGGGGCAAGAACTCCCACGGAATACCCGTGTACAGCACGAACAGGATGCCCGACAGCACCTTCCGGTCGTCCAGACGCTTGCGCCCCGGGTGATGTGTGCGACGCGGCACAACCGGCAGCAACGGCTCGATCCGCGCCCACAGCTCATCCGCCACGATCCACGGCGGCTCTTCACCCCTTCTCATGTGCAGGCTAACAACCCATCAGACGCCACCATTCCAAGGCAAGTTGCGACTTTTTGTTAGGAGTTCTTAGGGGGTTAAACCTAACGTGCAGAATGAAGGCGTGGCAACGGACGACACGTGGATCTGGGACGGCGGGCGGGTCTGTCTGGACTTCACCAACACCCTCCGCCACCGGTGGCGACCCACGCCGGGGGAGACGCTCCGGAACCCGGGCGATCTCACCCTCTGGCTTCAGCGGGCCGGACTGCTCGCACCGGGCATCCCGGATCCCGTGTGCGGCGCGGACACATGCGCCCTGCGCTTCCTGGACCGCTCCCCCGCCCACAACCGCCGCTGGTGCTCGATGTCCCGCTGCGGCAACCGCACCAAAGTCCGCCTCCACCAGGCCCGAGCCAGACGGAGTGAGCGCACCCCGGCGGACTGAGCCCACCCGGACTCCTGCCGCCACCGCACTCAGCTCACTCCGCGGGCCTCAGACGAAATGCGGGGCCGGGGACACTCTCGATGTCCTCCGCCTGCACGGCGTGGCCGCGTTCGCAGCGGATCTGGGCATCGACGTGCGCACCGCATCCTCGGTGTCGCGTCAGTACGGCCGGGCCCTCCGGGTCGGCGCGGTAGCGGTCGCCCCACTGCAGGAGCCCCATCACGGCCGGGACCAGATCCACGCCCTTCGGTGTGATCACGTACTTCGGCCGGCTCCGCGAGCCCGGTTCCTTGTAGGTCTCGGTGGCCAGGATCCCTTCCTCGACAAGCATCCGAAGCCGTGCCGCGAGAAGGTTCCGGGGACAGCCGAGGACGCGTTCGAAGTCGCTGAAGCGGGACGAGCCGTACCAGACCTCGCGCAGGATGAGGATCGTCCACTTCTCACCCACGACCTCAAGGGTCCGGGCGATCGAGCAGTTCGACATGTCCCGGTCGAGTCGGGTATCCATGCCGGCGTCCTGAAGAGCTTCGATCCTCGCATCCATGGGGTGATTCTAACCCGACGTGAGTTTACTTTTCTATACTCAGCGAGTAGCGTCATGACCACACGCAGGCGACCGAGAAGATCACGTGGAAAGGCGGCCGGCATGAAGGCATTCGTCGTCGAGAAGTACGGCAAGGACGGCGTGCGCGCCGCCGAGGTACCCGAGCCCAGCGTCGGTGACCGCGATGTTCTGGTCAGGGTGAGCGCCGCGAGCATCAACCCGCTGGACAAGATGGTCCGTAACGGGGAGTTCAAGCAGCTGTTGAAGTACAAGCCTCCGTTCGTACTCGGTCATGACGTGGCCGGCGTCGTGACGCGGGTCGGTTCCGCCGTGCGCGGCCTCGAGGTCGGCGACGAGGTCTACGCCCGTCCGCGCGACCTGCGGATCGGAGGCTTCGCGGAGTACATCGCGATCGACATGGACGACGTCGCGCCCAAGCCGGCGTCGCTCACCCCGCAGGAGGCGGCCGCGGTGCCGCTGGTGGCCCTGGCCGCCTGGCAGATCCTCGTAGACCAGGCCCATGTGAAGCCGGGTCAGAAGGTGCTCGTCCACGCCGGTGCCGGCGGTCTCGGATCGACGGTCATCCAGCTCGCCAAACACCTCGGTGCCACCGTGGCGACGACCGCGAGCACTGATTCCGAGAAACTGGTCCGAAGCCTCGGTGCCGACGTCGTCGTCGACTACACCAAGGAGGACTTCTCCAAGGAGCTGTCCGGCTACGACCTGGTGCTGGACGCCGTGGGCGGGGCGAACCTGGAGAAGTCGCTGACCGTGCTGAAGCCCGGCGGCCTGGCTGTCAGCGTCGTGGGCCCGCCGGACGCCGGGTTCGCCAGGCAGCTCGGCGCCCCCTCCTTCATGGGGCTGGTCATGAACGTGCTCAGCCGCAAGATCCGCAAGCGGGCGAAGGCCCTGGGCGTTCGCTACCAGTTCTTCTTCATGCAGGCCAATGGCTACCAGTTGCGCGAGCTCGGCGCCCTCTACGACAGCGGGAAGCTCCGCCCGGTCATCGACAGCACCTTCCCGTTCGATCGGACGCTCGAGGCGATGGCGTACGTCGAGCAAGGTCGCACCAAGGCCGGCAAGGTCGTGGTCTCGATGACGCCCGACAGCAACTGAGATCAGGCCGGCCACACGGCATCCTCCTGGCATGATCACGCGGGGCACGACGACGCGACGGCAGGGGCGAGAGACGCTCGCCGCGTCGGGCGGAACAACATCGACGGCTCGCGTGTCTCGACGCTCATGACGGACAGGGGATTTGTCCAACGGCGCCCTCTGCTCCGACCCTGAATCCGAGGGCTGCCGGCGGCCGCGGCAGTCTGCGGAGCCCCGTGCCCCGCGTGCCTTGGATTGCATCCAGGGAAGTGGTGTACGGGTTCGACCTGATCCGGGGTTTGCTCCGGCATCGGGTCGGTGCCCGCATAGATGAACGGCCATCGGCTGATCTTCGAGGTGTCGAAGCCCGAAGGACGTCAGCACGATGACCGCACCTGCCAGTGCCCCCGCACGCCCTCGCCGAGGACAACCTCGCCGCGCCGAGTCCCGATCTGCTGCGCGCGACAGTCTGAACGTTCGCCGACACGCTCATGCCCGGGACCTGCGCACATACGTGGCCTTCCTGTGGTTCACGCGACGCAGGCGGGACCGGCGTGATGCGTCCATGGACCACCGAGCGGCGTTCGAGTGGCGGCGGCGTCGTGATGAGCGTGGCCCTCGTTCGGAAGAGGCGAGTTGGGGCCGGGAGGTGTCCACGGTCAACGACTTCTACCTGTGGGCAGGACGTCGTCAGGGCCGATCCCATCCGTCAGCGCGCGGGCTTCGGTGTGGTCGCCGTGGCGGGACGGGGCTGGCGGCACGATGGTGCGGCAAGTGCCAGCCGCGGCACTACGCCGCCCTGGTCGACGTGCGCTTCCGGCCCCGCATCCCGGCGCCGGCCCGGCCTGCGACGCCGACGGAACCCTCCGGATCCGACGTACGTACGGAAGCCAACCTGAGCCGGCCACGGAAGGAGAACACCGACCTGCGCCGCACTCTCGCTCTGTACGAGGAGGCCATCCGCCGGCCGGCTCTCGACATCGGCCACTGCACAGCGGCGGCACCGTTCTTCCACTGCCAACCGCAGCAGGCCCGCGCCGCCCGGGCCCTCCTGAATCCGACACCCCCCAGGCGCCTGGCGTGCGAAAGGACGTCGGGCGTAGCGCGCAGCCGACTACCGATGATCAAGGATTCACCTGCTGGACAGCGGACGAGATCCAGACCGGCGTTGCGCTGATGACCGAGCTCGGGCAGCTCGGCGGCGGCGGTCGGGCCCTGTACGGCCCTCGTCTCGGCGAGCGGAGCCTCAGGGACTGGTCCGGCGGCTCTCCCTGCCGCCCCCGGGCCGACTCGCCCAGCGGACCGGCCCGGGGCACGCTGGAAGGAGCGGCGTCGCCCACGTCGTCAAGGCCAGCAGCGAGGGCGTCGAGTGGCTCTGCCCGGATACCACGATCGAGCGGATCGCCGCCCAGTGGCTGGAACTCAGGCGCTCCTCGTCGTGGTCACCGACGGCGCGGCCGGCGCCCACGTCTTCGACGCCCGTGCGGCACGTATCAGCCGTCCCGGCCGGAGGGTCGCGGCGGTGGACACCGTGGGAGCGGGCAGGGCGGCCGGGCGACGGCGCACCCCGCCTCGCTCACGGAGGATGCGCCTACCTGAGCCAGCCGCTCCGGCGGCCGGGGTCCGGCCTGCCGGATTCTCGCGCACGGACCAGGCGTCAGCGACTGCACCGAAGCCCTGCAGGCGTTACTCGTCGAGGAACTGAATGGCGTGCTTCAGAAACCGCTCGGGATACTGGAACTGCGCTCCATGCCCGGCATCGGGGTAGATCAGCAGCTGAGCGTTGGGGATGTTCTGGGCGAGGTGCCAGGAGTTGATCGAGGCGATCATCACGTCGTTCTCGCCGTTGAGGACCAGCGTCGGCTGGGTGATCGCGTTCAGGTGGGCGTAGGGGTTCTCGCCCGGCAGCGGTTCCGCGTAGGCCATAGTCGCTTCGAACTGCGCCTGTGCGACCGCGGGCGAGCTCGGCGGGTCCTGGTCGACCCGCTGGTGACGGCGCTCCCAGAAGGCCTTGCCCGCTTGCTTCGCGGCTTCCGAGCGGCCGAAGAACAGGAAGAGGAAGTCCTCCAGGGTGGGGACCGGGTTCAGGGCGTACTGAGGCACCTGGGGGTCACTTGTCGGGTCCCCACCTCGGAGGCCGGTGCCGAGCAGGAGGAGCTTGCGCACCAGCTGGGGGTGGCGCAGCGTGACTTCCTGCGCCTGGAAACCGCCGAGCGAGAAGCCGAGCAGGTCGACCTGCTCCAGCCCCAGTGCCCGGATGACCGCGGCGATGTCGTCGGCCATGTCCTCGATCCGGTTACGCGGCGTGCCCGATGACGAGGCGACGCCGCGGCCGTTGAACAGGATGACCTCCCGGCCTTCGGCCAGGCCGTCGGTGAGCAGCGGGTCCCAGTTGTCCATCCCTCCGCGGAAGTGCTGGACCAGGAAGATCGGGACGCCCGAGGGCTTGCCCCAGCGCCGGTAGGCGAACCGGTCGCCGTCAACCTCGATGTACTGAGTCGGTGCGGTCACATGCGTGTCACTCATGGCCTGAGCCTTTCTGGAGGGGTGAACAATAATATGACGGTCGTAATCTAAAAAGTCAAGGTCTTAGATGTCGATCGACATCTATGTATGCTGGACCGTCGAGCGTCGACCGACGAAGGGACGGCTGGACATGCGGGTCACCAAGGCACAGGCAGAGCAGAACCGTGCCCACATCGTCGCGACAGCCTCCAGGCTGTTCCGGGAGCGCGGCTATGACGGTGTCGGCGTGGCAGAGCTGATGGCAGCCGCCGGGTTCACCCATGGCGGGTTCTACAAGCACTTCCGCTCCAAGGCCGACCTGATGGCCGAAGCGTCCGCAAGCGGGCTCTCGACGACCGCGGCACGGGCAGAAGGCCTGGACCCCGCCGAGTTCGTCGAGCGCTACGTCTCACGGGAGCATCGCGACGGGCGCGGCGACGGCTGCACCATCGCGGCCCTCGGCGGCGACGCCGCACGTCAGTCGGCGGACCTCAAAACAGAGTTCGCGGCCGGGATCGAGAACCTGCTGACGGCCCTTCAGCCCCCAACCGATACGCCGGGGGATGCGGACCAGCGCGCGGCCCGCATGATGGTGATCGACATGCTCGCCCATTCGGTCGGCGCGATCATGTTGTCGCGGGCATGCCCGGACGGCTCTCCGTTGGCGGACGAAATCCTCGATGTCTGCCGCAAGGAGATTCTCGCGTCACTGGCACAGGGCAACAGCGACCAGCCGGCGGCAAGCAGTCCGGAAGCCTGACCGCAGCCGACCGACGCAAGCCCAGCTCAGTACCTTGAACAGCACGAGGCCGGCTCCCAGTCGCCTCAGTGCGAACACCGGCAGAACCACCCCGCCGCCCCTTCGAGCGACCTTCCTCAGCGCGCGGTCTAGGCGCGGGGTGGGAGTGGGACCCGACGCCGTACAGGTGGGCAATCTCGGGAATCCCAGCAGCACGCGGTGGCGGTAGCCCTCCTGCCGGCTGCCCCAGCCGTCCAGTCGTACCGGTATGGGCAGCAACGGCCGGATGACCTGCCATTCGGGGATTCGGGCCATACCGCAACCGAGGACTGCCCGGATGGTCACCCGGGCCGGAGACCGGGCCGCACTTCAGCGAGGCAGCAGGACCTCGACCTGCCCCCGGATGTCCTGCACGATCTCCTCCACGCTCAAGGCGATGTTCACGCTCACCGCCATGCTGAGGAACATCACGGCGGACACGATGTGTGCCAGCGTCGCGGCGTCGCCCTCGGTGACCCGCTCGTCTCGGCGCAGCACGGCGGCGACGGCCTCCTCGGTTTGCGCGACGATGGCGAGTGCCGCGCCGTGCCGGGGCTCCTCGGGGTCACCGAAGACCATCTCTCGCAGGTAGGTGCGTCCGTTGTCGATCTGGACGCGGTTGCACTCGACGATCGGCCGGACGATCGCCAGCACCGCGTCCAGCACGCCTGGGACGGTCTCGGCGTCCGCCCGGCCCCGCTCAAGTGCTTCGACGTACTTGGCGTTCTGGACAAGGAGGAGGAGTTCGCCCTTGGTCTTGGCATAAAGGAACAGGGTCCCGGTGCCGATGTCGGCCTTGTCCGCGATCTGTTGGGTCGTGACCTCATCGACGCCGTGTTCGGCGAACAGATCACTGGCGGCAGCGACAATGCGGTCGAGTTTTTCCTGCTTGTTCCGCTCGCGCCGTCCGAGAGGCATGGCGGTGTCCTCCAGGAATAGATTCTGACTGTAATCAGTTATGATTGTACTCAATGTCATGTGGGCTCGAATGTGGCTCCGCTCATTCTCCCATCGCGGGGCGATGTGTCCTTGCCCCATCCGTGCGCAGCCACGTACTTCACATCCCCCTCGGAAAGAAGGAACCCATGCCCTCCCTCGATGGAGCAGTCGTCCTCGTCACCGGCGCCAATGGCGGTATCGGCACCCACTTCGTCCACGACGCCCTGGCGCGCGGCGCCGTCAAGGTCTACGCCACCGCCCGCTCCCCCCGCGCCTGGGACGACGACCGCATCGTCCCCCTGACCCTTGACGTGACCGACCGCACGTCGATCGACGCGGCCGTGGCCGCCGCGGCGGATGTCACCGTGCTCGTCAACAACGCGGGCGCCACCCCGCCGAGCACGAGCCTGCTGGACGTCACCGAGGCAGACATCCGGGCGAACATGGAGACGAACTTCTTCGTCTTCCTCGCCCGCGCCTTCGCACCGATCCTCGCCGCCAACAAGGGGTCAGTCCTCATCGACGTGCACTCCGTTGCCAGCTGGTATGCCTTCGGCGGCGCCTACAGCGCCTCCAAGGCCGCACTGTGGTCGGCCACCAACTCGTTGCGCATCGAGTTCGCACCCATGGGCGTCCACGTGACGGGGGTGCACATGGGCTACGTCGACACCGATATGGCCGCGCACGCCGACGGCCCCAAGATGCTGCCGACACAGCTGGTGACGACCGTCTACGACGCCGTCGAGGCCGGAGAATACGAGGTCCTGGCCGACGACTTGACCAAGGGGGTCAAGGCGGCTCTGAGCGGCCCGGTCGAGGCGCTTTACCCGGACCTGCACAGCACGGAAGCCTGAGCTTGTTGTTCGGTCCCGACGCGATCTCTTCACGTCAGGGACCCAGTGATCCATGGCGTGCGAACGGTCGGCCGACCGGTGTCCAGAAGCGGTGCACTGTAGCGGCCATCGAGCGGTGGAGGACATCGGCGGTCGATCCGGCAGCAGCCCGATCCGACCATCGTGCCGAAGACGTCGGAAATCAGGTGGGCCCCGCGGCAAATGAGGACGGACGCAGCATCCGCTGCGTCCGTGCTCACTTTCTGATGGGTGTCAGCTTTGCTGGTTGGCGATGCCGATGTAGTGCCCGAGACGGTACTCGAAGTCGATGCCGGCCTGTTCGACGACGGCCTGCGTGCCTGCGGCCCGGGTGAGGAAACCGGGAAGGGTGAGGGAGTGGGCGAACTCGCCGTACGCGGCGACCAGGTCCCCGTCCGGGGGCAGGGTTGCCCGGTTGATCTGGGCTTTGGCCGAGGCGAGTGAGGTGCGGTCGAAGGAGGCGAGTCGGGCGGCGACGGTGCCGACGAAGGCGTCGAGTTCGCTGTCGGGGAGGGCGCGGGTGATCCAGCCCCAGCGTTCGGCGGTGTCGGCGTCGTAGTCGTCGCTGGTGAGGATGGCTTCCAGGGCGCGGTCGCGGCCGATGGCCCGGGGCAGGCGTTCGCTGCCACCACCGCCGGGCAGCAGTCCGCTGCCGACCTCGGGCTGTCCGAAGATCGCCTTCTCACGACTGGCGTAGCGCAGATCGAGGGCGAGGGCGAGCTCGTTCCCGCCGCCGCGGGTGCGTCCACGGATGGCCGCGATCGTGATGTACGGCGCTTTGGAGAGTTCCAGGACCAGATTCGTCCATGCCGGAACCGCGTCCGGGTCCTCGGGGGCGGGGAAGTCGGCGGCGGCGGCCAGGTCGAAGTGGTTGTAGAAGAAGTCGGGGGTGGCGCTGTCGAACAGCACGACCTGGATGTCCGGGTCGGTGGCCAGTTCGGTGACGATCTCGATGAGGCGCAGGACCGTATCGCCGACGATGAGGTTGACGGGCGGGTTGGCGAAGGTGATCTTCGCGATCTGCGGTGAGGTGCGCTCGTAGTGGATGGTGCTCTGCTGCTCGCTCATGGCTGGCTCCGGATGCGTGGTGGGTATCAGACGGCGATGGGGGTGTGAGGAGGGCAAGGAAGCCGGGGCGGATGGATGTGCCGAGCAGATCCGGCGGTCCCGCTTCCCGTCTGCGCTGCTCACTCCTGGTAGTGCGGGAGGATCTCGCCGTTCTTGACGTAGGTGAGGGCGGCGGCGACGTCGTAGGCGTGGATCGCGGAGACTTGCGGTGCCAGCCGGTTGGACAGGTCCTCGATCGCGTTGCCGGTGAAGAAGGCGTCCCGTGCCGCGGTGTCGGTGAACCCGAGGCTGACCGAGGCGTGGAAGTGCTGGTCGTGGGGGTTGTCGTGGGCGACGTCCGGGGTGTCCCAGAGCTTTTTCGTCCAGGGCAGGAACGTCTGCGTGCGCAGTTCCTTCAGCACTCCGGTGCCGGCGAGCGCGGGGGCGAGCTGCTTGTTGACGAACTTCCGGAGGGCGCCGGCGCCGACCCCGTCCCTGCGGCGAAGGTAGATCAGCGCGCGGGCACCGACCGCCTCTCCGCGGCCTGCGACGTCGTACCACCGAGAGGAGTTCGGCGGGCCGGCGTAGAGCAGGGTGCGGCGGAACACGTTGATCTCGTCGGCGTAGGCCAGCTTCGTCTGCTCGCGCCCTTTCAGGGGTGCAAGCACCGATTGGAAGGTGACTTCCGCGACGCCGTCGATCTTCCGGTCGGCGGGGATCGCGGTCTGGACCCCGTCGATGGCCGGCCACAGGCCCGTGTTGTGCTCGGCGAGGTGGATCTGCCGGTACTCCTCCAGACCCGGGGTGGCGGAGATGATCCCTGAGTGCGGGCCCTTCCAGTGGTCCATGCCGGTCTGGCGGGGCTGGTCGGTGCGCACCCACAGCAGGATCGAGGAGGCGAGAGGCTTCCTCACTTCCGGGGGCGCGGCGACCGGTGACGTGCGCATGATGTTGCCCTTTTTCCTGGTCAGGTGGTGGTCATCGGGCCAGGAACTCGACCGCGACGGGGGCGAACTCCTGGTGGTACTGGAAGATGCCGCCGTGCCCGGAGTCGGGGTAGATGATCAGCTCGCTGCCCTTGATGCGCCGGTGCAGGTCCTCCGACAGGACCGACGGCACCATGCGGTCGTTGTCGCCGTTGGCGATCAGGGTGGGCTGCGTGATCGACGACAGGTCGTCAGGGGCGGAGCGCCCCCACTTCTTGATCGCCTTCAGCTGCGTCTGGAACGCCTTGGTCTTGATGTCCACGTCGCGGTCGACGGTGCGCTCCTTGAGCCGGTTGACGAACGCGCGTGCGGCGGGCTTGCCGGTGGCGTTGCGGTTGAAGAACAGGAACTCCTTGGGGTCCGAACGGGTCAACGTGGCGCGCAGGATGTCCCAGTAGGTGACTCTGGCTACCTTGTCCATGTCCTTGCCGCCCTTGGGGCCGGTGCCGGTGAGGACCAGCTTGCGGACGAGCTCGGGGTGCTTCACCACCAGGGCCTGGGCGACCATGCCGCCGAGGGAGAAGGAGAAGACGTCGATCTTGTCGTACCCGAGCGCCTTGATGAAGGTGTAGGCGTCGTCGGCCATCGCCTCGACACTGTCCGGCACCTGACCGGTGGACGCTCCGACACCGCGGTTGTCGAAGGCGATGACGTGACGGCCCTTCGCGATGGGATCGATGATGCGGGGGTCCCAGTTGTCCAGGGTCGCGGCGAGGTGGACGAAGAAGACGACGGGGATGCCGCCCTTCGGGCCCAGCTCGCGGTAGGCGTACGTGACGCCACCGGCGCTGACGGTGCGGGCCGGGGCCTTCGCGTAGGAGGTGATGACGGCTTCGTTCGGGGTGTCAGTGCTGCTCATGACGGATTCTCCTTGCGTGTTCTGTGTCGCTGTGTGTTTCGTGTCGCCCCTCGCGGTTGCGGCGGGTCAGCTGTTGCCGATGACGGCCTTGCCGCGGATGCCGCCCTGGGACAGCGACTGCAGCGCGTGCGGGGTCTGGTCGAAGGGGACCACCTTGCCCACGACCGGGCGCACCACGCCCTGGTCGATGAGGGTGGTGATCTGGCGGAGCTGGTCGCCGCTGGCGCGCATGAACAGGAACTCATACGTCACGCCGAGCTTCTTCGCCTGCTTGCGGATCTTGCCGCTCAAGGCTGCGACCGCCAGGCGCATCAGCGGGTTCAGGCCGGCCTCGCGGGCGAACGCGGGGTCCGGGGGACCGGCGATCCCGATGGCCTTGCCGCCGGGCTTGAGCACCCGCAGGGACTTCTCGAGGTTCTCGCCACCGAGGCTGTCCAGCACCAGGTCGTAGCCGGTCAGAAGCTGCTCGAAGTCCTGGCTGCGGTAATCGATCACCGTGTCCGCGCCGAGCGCGCGCACGAAGTCCGCGTTGGAAGCGCTGGCGGTCGTGGCGACGTGCGCACCGAGGTGCGCGGCGAGCTGGATCGCGATCGAACCGACCCCGCCGGCGCCGGCGTGGATGAGAACCTTCTGCCCGGGCCGCACCTTCCCGCGCTCCACCAGCGCCTGCCACGCCGTGAGCGCCGCCAGCGGCAGTGAGCCGGCCTCTTCCATGCTGATCGAAGCGGGCTTGAGCGCCAGGTCGCCCTCCGCTACCGCGATGCGCTCGGCGAACGTGCCGATGCGGTCCTGGTCGGGCCGGGCGTAGACCTCGTCTCCGGGCTTGAAGCCGCGAACCGCCGTCCCGACGCTGATGACAGTGCCCGCGACGTCGTTGCCCAGGATCAGCGGCAGCTTGTAGGGCAGGATCTGCTTGAACTCACCGGCGCGGATCTTCTCATCCAGCGGGTTCAGCCCGGCGGCCTCCACTCGCACAAGCACGTCGTGCTCCCCCACGGTGGGCTCGGGGACCTCCGCCTCTTGCAGCGGCTCCTTGTACTTGGTGACGACGAACGCTCGCATGGGGCGCCACTCCTAATATTTGTCCTATTCATCCAGGTCTGAGACTGGATCGGCAAACCCGGCGCGACATCCGGGGGCCTCACAGCCTCGCCCCATCCGGTCAATCCGAGTACACTCAACTATGAGTCCACTCATAATTCTTGTCAAGGGGGGTTCCCATGGGAAGCGATCACATGCCGATCGGGCGCCGCGAGAGGGCCAAACAGGACAAGCGCGAGCGCATCATGACCGCCGCCCGCGAGCTGTTCGCCGAACACGGCGTCGACAGGGTCACGACGCAGCAGGTCGCCCGCCGGGCCGATGTCGCCATCGGGACGCTCTACCTGTACGCGTCCACGAAGGCCGAGTTGCTGATCATGGTGCAGAACGAGAAGTTCGCCGCCGCCGTCGATTCCGGCCTCGCCGCCGCCGACGCCGCCGTCGGACAGGGCGCGCTGGAGCGGGTCATCGCTCTCATCCGCCCCCTGGTGGAGTGCGTGCGGGAGCACCTCGAGAACGGCCGCACCTATCTGCGCGAACTTGTCTTCGGCGACCCGGCCGAGCCATACCGGCAAGTGGGTCTGACCCTTGCCGGCCGCGTCGAGGACGGCATCACCGGCCTGCTCACGCGCAACGAGGACATCGGCGCCGCCGACGCGGCAACGCTGGCGCGGGTGATCACCGCGATCATCCACATCAGCACCACCGCCACCGTGTGCCCGCACCGCAGCGACGAGGCCGTGCTCGCCGACATCCGCGACCAGATCCACGCCACCCTGGCGCAGCACATCCGCGCCGCATGACCGCTCGCTCCACGAGCCGACCATGTCCCCGGAACGGGGGCACTTCGTGAGCACGCGCTACGGCGTGGTCACCATCGGCGGCGGAACCGGGGGCACGTCACCGCGATCCGCGCCGCGCAACTCGGCAAGAACAACCTGTCCGGCAGTGCGGCAGTGCGGCAGTGCGGCAGTGCGGCAGTGCGGACAACGGACAGCCGCTCACCCTGCACTCCCGGTCAGGCCGGCGGCGTCTGCCCGCCCTGCGCCTCACGTTCCCAGATGGGACTGCGGTCCTTGTCGACCAAGGCCGCTCGGACGCCCTCCAGGAAGTCCGGCGTGCGGATGGTCGTGCGCGTGAGAGTGAGCTCGGCGTCAAGGCACTCGCGCAACGTCTGCTGTCTGCCTCGGGCCAGCAGGTTGTGAGTGATCTCCAAGCTCTGCGGCGAGGCGGACTCCAAGGCGATCAACGCGTCTGACGCCCAGGCGGTGCCGAGGTGACGCAGGCGTTTCTCGATCTCACCGAGGGTCGGCGCGCCGAACGCCCAGTCCATCTCCCCGCGTACCTCCGCCAGCCTGCTCGCCCCCACCGGCGAACGGTCGGCAAGGCGGTTCAGGACGACGTCCACCGGGGCGCCTGGGCTGTCCGCCAGGGCGTCTCCGACCGCACCGAGCCTGTCCGTGGGGACGAAGTGCGTGGCCAGCCCCGCGTACAGGGCGTCGGCAGCGTCGAGACGGTGCCCGGTCAGTCCCAGGTACATGCCCATCGCGCCGGGCAGCCGCGGCAGAAAGTAGCTGGCCCCGATGTCGGGGAAGAAACCGATCCCGGTCTCGGGCATCGCCAGCACCGCACGCTCGGTGACGACGCGGAAGGTGCCGTGGACCGACAGACCGAGACCACCGCCCATGCACATGCCGTCGATGAGCGACACGACCGGCACGGGATACTCAGCGATCCGGGCGTTGAGCCGGTACTCGGAGGCGAAGAACCGCTCACTGGCCTCGGCATCCCCAGCGAGGCTGTGCTCGCGGATCGTGCGGATGTCGCCGCCGGCACAGAAGGCCTTCACACTGGTGCTGGCGATCACCACAGCGGACAGCGGTGTGTGCTCCCATGCGGCGAGCGCACCGTCAATGGCCGCGACCATGCCTGTCGTCAGGGCGTTGAGCGCCTTGGGTCGGTTCAGAAGGATCCGGCCGACGCCCCGGTGCACATCGGTGAGAACCTCGCCCTCAGCAATGTCAGTCATGCGTCTCATCTCGTACTCCGCGCGGACCTGGCTGTTGTGCCATCACCGTTCCTCCGTCGCCGACTGTCGCCCCTCATGGCTGAGCAGGCGCTCGTGTCCGGAACCCCGCCAACAACCCCGTTGTGCCCACCGTGGACGAGATCCAGGACCTCTACTCGCAGATCTACGGCTGAAGGTCAAGATCCTCGCACAGGTCGCGGAGCGCCTCCACGAACCTCCCGGCCGCCAGGGCATCGCCGTCGCCGTCGGCGGCAACTCCGAACGCGCGGGCGCAGTCGGCGTACCGGCTCTCGGCGGCCGGTACGGAGAACGCCGTCACCGCGGGGAAGAGCATCGCATTCGACAGACCATGAGCGACGTGGAAGTGCGCGCCGATCGGGCGGCTCATGCCGTGCCATGGTCGACTCGCCCCACGCCATCTACCCCGGCACGGACGAGAGCGTTCAGCGCGAGGCCGCCGGAGAGCGGATTTGCCTTGCGGCTCACGTACGCCTCGACGGCACGACTGAGCGCGTCGACGACGGCGACCGACAGGAACGCCGGTCCCGAACAGAGTCATCTTCTCGTCCGTGGCGCTGTCGTGATGCTGAGGTTCGTGTGCGGAGCCTTGTAGTCCCGCATCCGGCCGCCCTGAACGCCCCACAGACAGGCTGGCGCCAAGCCTATCGGTCGTCGGATCCGGGACGGTCCCGGCAGACAGACACGGCTGCAGTCCGGCGTCCTCACGCATCACCATCAGGCGTTCCGCCGCACCGGCCCAGGCGACGGGGGGACTGCTCCTCCCAGACAGTCGGACCTCAGACCGCTGATCCGCAACGGCAGAGATTCTGGAGCGTTGATCACCCTCGGTCGCCCGCACTGCGCCGCCGCGCCCGCAGCCAGAGGTGCCCCCTACTGTTCTGCGTTTACTTTCTTATACTCAGCCAGTAGCGTCAGGACCAGCACATCAACCTGGCTGCACGCGGGACGTGGGCGTGGCAGCAACCTGCGAAGGAGCACCACCATGGGCGTAAGCCGAGAGGCACACGAGTTCGCGGAGTTCCTCGCGAGCGTGAGCGCGAAGTCGTCGACACCCGGTCTCGACCTGGCCGTCATCCGCGACATCGTGGACTCGAACCACAAGGCGTCGACCGAGCCGGAAGGCGTCACGTACGCCGAGGTGGACGCGGGCGGCGTTCCCGCCCTCTGGGCCATCCCCGATGGTGCCGATCCCGACAAGGCACTGCTCCACTTCCACTTCGGCGGATCCGTCACCGCCTCCATGCACTCGGACCGCAAGGCCGCCGGCCACATCGCCAAGGCAGCCGGAGCCCGCTCCCTCGTCGTGGACTTCCGCCTGGCGCCCGAACACCCCTACCCGGCGCAGCTCGACGACGCCGAGACGGCGTACCGGTGGCTGCTCTCGCAGGGCTACGAGCCGCGGAACATCGGCAGCACGGGCCACTCGATCGGCGGCACCCTCGCGGTGATGCTCCCGCTGCGCCTGCTCGCGAAGGGCGAGGCGACGCCGGGCGCGATCGTCAGCGTCTCGCCGTGGACCGACCTCACCATCCAGAACGCGTCGGTGGACGAGGACGAGGACAACGACAAGATGCTCAGCAGGAGCACCCTCGAACTCTTCCGAGGAGCCTGGCTGCAGGATCCCGCCGTGGACTTCACCGACCCCGCGATCAGCATCGCAAACGCCGATCTGACCGGCCTGCCGCCCACGACCGTCCACTACGGCGAGTACGAGACCCTCGCCGACGACGGCGCCGAACTCGGCCGACGCCTCGCGGACTTCAAGGTCACCTCAGAGGTCCACCCGATGCCCGAAGGGCAGCACTCGTTCATCCTGGGCGCCGGGCGCGTACCCGAGGTGGACCAGGCGATCCAGCAGATGGGCCAATGGCTGCGCAAGCACCTCGGCGCGTGAGCTGAAGGCACACTGGGCGGAGCGGCCCTTCGGCCGGACCGCCGCACCACCGCGATGCCGGTGACCGGTTCCCGCCGGTCGCCGGCATCCTGCCAGACCATGTCGGCCGGCATGCGGTGCCTGTGTCCGACACCGTTCCCCACCCAGCCACATCACCGTCCCTTGATGCCACAAAGGAGTGCGCGATGGGAACATACGAAGATGTCTTCCGCGCCAGTACCGAGGACCCGGAGAGCTTCTGGCTGAAGGCGGCGGAGGGCATCGACTGGGATGTCGCTCCGCGACGCGCTCTGGACTCCTCGGGCGCACCCTTCTACCGCTGGTTTCCCGACGGACGGCTCAACGTCTGCTTCAATGCGCTCGACCGGCACATCGAAGCCGGCCGGGGCGAGCAACCCGCGCTCGTCCACGACTCCCCCGTGACGGGCACCCGGCGCACCTACACCTACGAACAGCTGAGGGACGAGGTGGCGGCCTTCGCCGGAGCACTCGCACAGCTCGGCGTGGGACACGGCGACCGCGTGGTCATCTACATGCCGATGGTCCTCGAGGCCGTTGTCGCGGTGCTGGCCTGCGCACGCATCGGCGCGGTCCACTCGGTCGTCTTCGGCGGGTTCGCCCCTCGTGAACTCGCCCTTCGCATCGACGACGCCGCCCCCAAAGTGGTCGTCTCCGCCTCCTGCGGAATCGAGGGCAAGCGTGTGATCGCGTACAAGCCCCTGCTCGACCGGGCGATCGAGCTCGCGGTCCACAAGCCGGAGAAGAGCGTGATCCTGCAACGCCCACAGGAGACGGCCGAGTTGGGGCCTCACGACCTCGACTGGGCCGACCTGGTGGCTACCGCGCCACCGGCCGACTGTGTTCCCGTCCCCGCAACCGACCCCCTCTACATCCTCTACACCTCCGGAACCACCGGAAAGCCCAAGGGAGTCGTGCGTGACTGCGGCGGCTACGCGGTCGCCCTCCACTGGTCGATGGGCGCCGTGTACGACGTGGGCCCGGGCGAGACCATGTTCACCGGCTCCGATGTCGGCTGGGTCGTCGGGCACTCGTACATCGTCTACGCGCCCCTGCTGGCCGGCGCGACCACGGTGCTGTACGAGGGCAAGCCGGTCGGCACCCCGGACGCGGGCCAGTTCTGGCGGGTGGCCGCCGAGTACGGCGTCAAGACCATGTTCACGGCGCCTACCGCCTTCCGGGCGATCAGGAAGGAGGACCCGAAGGGGGCGCTCACCGCCGGCTACGACCTCTCCCACCTGCGCTATCTCTTCCTGGCCGGTGAACGCCTCGACCCCGAGACCTATCACTGGGCGAGCGACCTGCTGGGCGTCCCGGTGATCGACCACTGGTGGCAGACCGAGACCGGCTGGCCCATCGTCGCCAACCCTGTGGGCATCGAAGCCGCTCCCCTCAAGCCCGGCTCCCCGACCCGCCCGCTGCCGGGCTGGGACGTCCGCGTCCTCGACGCTTCGGGCAAGCCGGTGCCCGCGGGCGTCGACGGCGCGATCGTCGTGAGGCTTCCCCTGCCGCCCGGCGCGCTCCCCACGCTCTGGAAAGACGACGACCGCTACGTCGCCTCCTACCTCTCCGCCTACGACGGCTACTACCTCACCGGCGACAGCGGCCACCTCGACGACGACGGCTACGTCTTCGTCATGGGCCGCACCGACGACGTCATCAACGTCGCCGGACACCGGCTGTCCACCGGCAGCATGGAAGAGGCCCTGGCCGCCCACCCCGACGTCGCCGAATGCGCCGTCATAGGCGTCGCCGACGAACTCAAGGGACAGATCCCGCGCGGCTTCGTCGTCCTGAAAGCCGGCAGCGACCGCGAACCGGGCGAGGTCGAGGCCGAACTCGTCCAGCTCGTACGGACACGCATCGGCGCCGTCGCCTCCCTCAAGGACGTCACGGTCGTGGCCGCCCTGCCCAAGACTCGCTCGGGAAAGATCCTCCGCAAGACGATGCGCGGCATCGCCGACGGGCACGACGAACCGATCCCCTCCACAGTGGACGACCCCGGTGTCATCGAGGCCCTGCGCCCTGTTCTCCGCCGCGCCGGTCACACCCCGTGATCGGCTGTCGCCTTCCCTGGCTTGCGGTGGGCGGTAGCGCCCGGCGGACTGCCCCACCGGAGCCTTTGACGCCGATCACGCGACCTGGGGTCTCCCCAGCGACCTGGCAGTCGTCTCTACGGCCCGCGTCCAGGCATCCGATCAACTGACCACCTGAGATATCGAGCCGGTGATTGTCGCGTGGAAGGCCGCACACCGTTCGGTCAGCGGCCACCAGGGACGGTACGAGATGCGGGAGATCGTCAACTCACTCCTCTACCAGGGCCGCACCGGCCGCCAGTGGGACCTGCTTCCGCACGACCTGCCGCCGGGCGGCGCGGTGATGTACCAACTTCGCCAAGTGGCGCGACGACGGCACCGACCAGACCATACACGACCTGCTGCGCTGGCAGGTGCGGGAGATGGCGCGGCGGAAAGCGGACCCGAGCCTGGTGGTGCTCGACACCCAGAGCATGCATGCGGCGGCCGGGTGCCCGCGGAGTCGACGGGGTGTGATGCGGCAAAAAAAGTACCGGGCCGCAAGCGCAGCCTGGCGCAGCACATGACCGGCGGGGAGCTGACCCTCGGGGCGGTGCTGGCCCGGCTGGAGGAGCGGGAACGGGAGATCGCCGCGCAGGCCGAGACGACGGGAGAGCAGATCGAGCAGCTGACCGCACGGCTGGACGAGCTCGGCAGGGCCGCTGAGGAGATCCGGATCACCCGCAAGACACTGCTGGAGCTGCCCGATCCGCAGCCACCCGCGCCGCCGGCGCCGAAGCTGCCCGACCATCCGGCCTACCGGCAGATCCTGGCAGTATTCCCCGCGGCCGACGCTCCGCTGCGGGCGCGGCAGGTGTGCGAGGCGATGGACATGGAGATCGCGTCCAACACCTTCAACAACACCCGCCTGAAGCTCAAGCGGCTGACCGAGCGCGGAATCCTGGTCGAGACCGGGCAGGGTTTGTTCACCCAGCCGCGGCCGTAGCCGCCCGGCGGCTGCGGCCGGCCCGCCTGCCCCTCCCGAAAGGGGGAAACAGGCATCAACTCACGTAACCCTCTCAGGACTGCAACTGGGCGAAGAGCGTCGCCAGGTCGATGAGGCCCCAGTGGTCGGTGAGCTTCCCGTCGGCCACCTTGAACATACGGACCTCCAGCACCTTGATCGATCGGCCGGTGGCGGGAGTGCCGTTGAAGGACCCGGTGTTCGTGCCGGTGAGGATGAAGCTGATCGCGAACCAATCGTCCTCGGCGACGACACGGACCGGCGTGGCGGCGAAGTCGGGGACCGCGTCAAGGAACGACGCAAGCACCGCGCGGGCCTCCTCGAGGCCGGTGGTGGTGCCATCGGCGGCGTGGTTGCGGAAGTCCGGCGCGTACAGGGCGAACAGGGCGTCGAGGTCGCGCAGGTTGACGCGCCTGACGTACTCATCGGCAAGCCGGTGCAAGTCGGCGGCGGACGTTCGGGGCTCGACGTTCGAGGAAGACATGTGCTTCTCCAATGTGGATGGACGGAGCGGCTCCGCCCCGGTGACGGACAGGGGAATCGGGTCGAACAGGCGGGTTGGACGAGCAGGGTCTGGCACGTTTCCGACTTGCGCGAGTGCGACCACCCCTTCCGAGCCCGGGACCCGCCGGTCACGAGCGTCATCACGGGGAGGGCGACCACTCATTACCTTACGATCATAATGCTATCGGGGCGACCGAGAGGCCGCAAGCAAGTTCCGAGGTGAGTGGGATCGTGTGGCGGCCTACCGGTCGAGCACGGGGGCACGCCGTCAGCCGTGAACGTCACGGCGGAGAAGGGGGCGCAGCGTGTGCGGCAGAAAGCGCCGCGTCGGTGATGACGAACACTTGACGATCAACCGGAAGACCATTACTGCTCTCGCTGACCGTCTCCCCGCCCAGACCGCCGCGCCCGACCTGCCCGAGCACCCGGACTACCCCCGCATCCTCGCCGTCTTCAACGAGGTCACCGACCCCCTCCGGGCCCGTGATGTCTACGAAGCCCTCGACCACGAACCGCTGCCGAAGAACATCGATGGCACCCGCGCCAAGCTGAAACGCCTCGTCAGGCTCGACGTCCTCACCGAGGCCGACGCCGGCAGCTTCACCAGAAAGCAGTAGCCGACCAAGCCCCCGCGACCAGCAGCCCTGCCCCAACCTCACCTGCAAACGGACAACACCTCACGAACCGCCCTCTGCGAGCTGGAGGAACTGGTCTTCACCCCCCGAACTCGCGGTCAGTGAACTCGTGGTCAGCGAACTGGTGACGACCGCCATCCGCTACGGCAAGAGCCCTATCAAACTGCGGATGATCTTTCAGTCCGCCCTGACGAGCGAATCTCCGACGCCAGCAGCACCGCCCCGCACCTGCGCCGCGCCCAGGTCTCGACGACGACGGCCGCGGCCTGCTCCTCGTCGCCCACCCCACCGAATACTGGAGCACACGGCACACCCGCAAGGACAAGGTCATCTAGGCGGAGCAGGCGGTTCCAGCTTCCGTTGCGGAACTCCCACCGCTCTGGCGTGAGGTCCTTGCGCGAGCTGCGCCGCGCGGCTTCGCGCCCCCTGCCGGGACCCACTTGCCACAGCCCACCCGACCGCTTAGTATTACGTTCGTAATTTAATAGGCCACTGCCGACTGCGACTCGACCGGCGGGCGCAGGGCGGGTGCGTCTTCGGACCCGGAGGCAGAAGAGCCAGGTGTCCACGTCCACGCGGTGTCCGCCCCCGCCCTTTTCGGCACCACCACACACCACCTGAGGAATGACCCATGCTCAACGCCCTGTGGAACCCGACCGTCGTCGGAGAGATCGCCCTGCCGCACCGGCTGGCCATGGCCCCCCTGACCCGCAGCAGGGCCACCCCGGACGGCGTGCCGACCGAGCTGAACGCCGAGTACTACGCCCAGCGCGCCTCGCACGCGCTCATCATCACCGAGGGCACCCAGCCCTCCGCCGACGGCCAGGGCTACCCGGTGACCCCGGGCATCTACACCGAGGATCACATCGCCGGCTGGCGCAAGGTCACCGACGCCGTACACAAGGCCGGCGGACGCATCGTCATCCAGCTGATGCACACCGGGCGCATCTCCCACCCGGACAACACCCCCCACCACCGGCAGCCGGTGGCACCCTCCGCGATCAAGCCGGGCGGCCAGACGTTCACCCCGTCCGGGCTCCAGGAGATGCCGGAGCCGCGCGAACTGTCCACCGAGGAGGTCGCCGCGACGGTCGACGACTTCCGGCGCGCCGCCGCGGCCGCCATCGCGGCCGGCGCCGACGGCGTCGAGATCCACGGGGCCAACGGCTACCTGGTCAACCAGTTCCTCTTCCCCAGCACCAACCAGCGCACCGACCAGTACGGGGGCTCCCTCGACAACCGCATCCGTTTCGCGGTGGAGGTCGCCACGGCCGTTGCCGACGAGATCGGCGCCGGCCGCACCGGCATCCGGATCTCTCCCGGCAACCCCTTCAAGCTCAACGACCTCGCGGAGAGCGACCCGCACGAGCTCTACCCGCACCTCCTGCGCGCCCTCGCCCCCCTCAACCTCGCCTACCTGCACATCGGTCACGGCGGCGACGAGGAACTCCTCTCCACCCTCCGCAAGTTGTGGCCGACCACGCTGATCCTCAACCGGGCCGGTGCCGACATCGCCGCCCGCGCCAAGGACATCGAAGACGGTCTGGCCGACGTCGTCACCGTCGGCACCATGGCCCTCGCCAATCCCGACCTCGTCGAGCGCGTACGCGCCGACGCCCCCCTGAACACCCCCGACCCCGCCACCTTCTACGGCGGCGGCGCGGCCGGCTACACCGACTACCCCACCCACGCCGCCTGACGAAGAGCAGCCCGGCGCCCGAGGGAACCACCACCTTCGCCGCCTCGACACAGCTGCGGCGCACGGAGGCCGGCGACCCGAGGAGTCACGGGCCGCGACCGACCTGCGCCGCAGCGGTTTCACCTCACACCCCGGCGCTCTGCGCCGCGATCGAGGCAGTGCGACGTCACGGCCCGGACCGATACCGGTCGCCGCCGAGGCTCACCCCTGCGAGGGTGACACCGGGAAGAGCATGCAGCTGCTGGTGGCGTGGGCGAGCAGACGGTCCGTGCCGTCGACCAACTGCGCCTGGGCCAGGGCGGTTTTACGGCCCTTGCTGACCACCGTGCCGATGGCGCGTACCGTGCCCGTGTCCACGGTGATCCGTCGCAGGAACTTCACCGTGAGGTCGAGCGAGGTGTACGCAACGCCCTGCGGAAGGGTCGACTGGACTGCGCAACCAGCCGCCGAGTCGAGCAGGGTGGCGAAGATGCCGCCGTGCACGCTGCCGATCGGGTTGTAGTGCTCCTCACCCGGTGTCAGGGAGAAGACCGCCCTGCCGGGCTCCACCTCGCTCAGAGTGAAGTCGATGGAGTAATTGATGGGCGGCGCCGGCAGTCGCCCCGCCTGCAACTCACGCAGGAAGTCGATGCCGGCCATGCGTCCGGCGGCTTCCGCCAGGATCGCGGGATCTTCCCATTGATACGTACGCGTTCGTCCCACGGCCGGGCACCTTCCATCTGACTTTTGAAAACGAAGCTAGTTTCCCGCTCGCCTGACTGTCAATGACGAAGCCAGACCCTTACGCTGGCGGGATGGAGTGGCTTGAGGCGAGCACGGAGAACTGCCCTGTCCAGCGCACGCTCGACGTGGTCGGAGAGAAATGGACGTTGCTGATCTTGCGTGATGCCGTCAACGGGGTCCGCCGCTTCGACGACTTCCACCGCCACATCGGCCTGTCGGAAGCCGTCCTCAGCGACCGCCTCCGGAAGCTGATCGCGGCCGGCATCCTGAAGACCGTCCCATACCAGGAGCCGGGCAGCCGCTCCCGCAACGAGTACCGCCTGACCCGCAAGGGCTGGGATCTGTGGCCTGTCCTGATGGCGCTGAGCCAGTGGGGCGAGGCGTACGCCCTCGGCCCCGAGGGGCCCGTACTGGACATCCGTCACACCGACTGCGACGCCCCGGTCCGCGTCGTCGTCGAGTGTTCCGCGGAGCACTCCACCCTCAGCCCCGCGGAAGTCACCGCCCGACTCGGACCCGGTGCCCGCATCCGGTCGTGAGCACGCCGGTCATGGGGTCGCCGGTCATGATATTACGTGCGTCAGGCCATCGATTACCCTTGAGTGCGAAGCATGGCCTTACGGAGCGAACGGAGAAAGCTCGTGGTGCGCTACGCCAAGGAGCACAAGCAGGTGACGCGGCGACGCATCATCGAAAAGGCCGGCCACCGGTTCAAGCAGGACGGCATCGACGGCTCGGGTATCTCCACGCTGATGGCGGACGCGGGGCTCACCAACGGAGCCTTCTACGCCCACTTCGCGTCCAAGGACGACCTCGTCGCCCATGTCGTGGCCGAAGAACTGCACACGCAGGTCGCGAGTTACAGCACCCTGCGGCCCGGCCGCCCGGGACTCGAGGACCTCATCCGCGAGTACCTGTCTCCCGAGCACCGGGACCACCCCGGCCTCGGTTGCCCCTCCGCCGCCCTTCTCGACGAGATCGGCCGCTGCGAGGACGGGACCAGGCAGGCCTACAGCGACGGCGCGCGGGCCATCCTGGAGGAGATCTCCGCCCGCCTGACACCCGAGGACCCGCGGTCCGCTCAGGCCAAGGCCATCGGGCTGTTCACCATGCTGGTGGGGACGATGCAGCTGTCCCGCGCCCTGTCCGACCGGAAGCGCGCCGATGAGGTCCTTGAGCTGGGGATCGAGAACGCTCTCGCGTTCATGGGGTGAGGCGCAAGGCGAGGTCGCGTCAGTGAACGGGCGCCTCGAGCCGCTCGCCCAAAGGGCGCCACGCCCCTGAGGCACCACCCTCGGCCCAGACTACGACCGCACCGCACGCCTTTTGCCGCTCGAGGAACTCGAGAACCGTCTCCACGAACTGCCCGTGGAACTGGAAGATGCCGCCATGGCCGGCGTCGGGGTAGAGGACCAACTCGCCGTTCGGCACTCGCGCGCCAGGTCGACCGAGTTCCGGGTCGGAACCATCCAAGGGGTGCGGGTGTGTCACATCGCGGGGCTGGAATGCCCGTGCTCCACGCCCAGCAGGGCGAGGGCGTTGTGGATGCCCTGTTCGAGCAGTTCGTCGGCAAGCTGCCGGTCGGTGAGGGCTCGGGAGAGCTGGAGCGTCCCGGCCATCATGGCGTAGGCGCCGAGCGCCTTGGTGCGGACCGAGAGGGGATCGTCGGGTGCCAGGCGGGCGGCGATGCCGTCGATGACCATCAGTACGCCGTCGGTGTAAGCCTGCTTGGTCGGGTCTGTGCAGCGCCGGATTTCGTCGAGCAGGGCGGCGGAGGGGCAGCCGTCGTCGGAGCTGTCGCGATGCTGGGCGGACAGGTACCGGCGCACGATCTGCTCAAGTCCTGCGCGACCGGGTGCCGCCTGCGCGACGATCCTCGCGTTCTGCGCCTGCAGTTGGTCGGAGACCGCGGTGGCCACGAGGTCGTCTTTCGACGTGAAATGGGTGTAGAAGGCGCCGTTGGTCAGCCCCGCGTCCGTCATGAGGGTTGAGATGCCCGAGCCGTCGATGCCGTCCCGCTTGAACCGGCGACCGGCCGCCTCGATGATCCGCTGCCGGGTCGCCTGCTTGTGCTCTTTCCCGTAGCGCACCGCGCGCTCCTTTGCTCGTCGGAGAGGCTGCTTGCTCTTGGCGGGCACCCTTATAATGTCGCATTTCGATCGTACTTCAATGGATTCGAGGCTCCAGCGGCCGCCCGTTCGGCGGCGAGGTGCCGTGCCAGGTGGCGCGGTATCCCCTCACTCGGGGGCGTTCATTTGCGCACCATGGAGTGCGGTCGACTGCGGGGGCCCGCTTGCGATCCATCGTCTCCATGCACAGTATTATGAGTGTAATCCAATGTCCCTCGGTTGGCGCCGCCTCAGCGCTCGGCGAGGCGGATGCCGGGGTGATCAGAACGAGCCGGATGACATGGGTCGGTACCCACCACTGTGTGACCTGGTCGACAGTGTCGGTGCAGTGCATCGGGCGCTGGCGAAGAGAACTCCGTCCTTGAAACTCGCTACAGAAGGACCTGGACATGAACACACCGCGGAATTCACCGTCCTCCTCGCCCTCGTCGTCCTACCAGAACGCGCCGACCCGCTCCGTGTCCGTCCGCGGCGAGGACTTCGCCTATCGGGAACTCGGCCCTGAGGACGGCGTACCGCTGATCCTCCTGATTCACCTGGCCGGGGTCCTGGACAACTGGGACCCGCGCGTCGTCGACGGACTCGCCGCACGACGCCGGGTCATCGCCTTCGACAACCGCGGGGTGGGCGGATCGAGCGGCTCCACGCCGGACACGATCGAGGCGATGGCCCGCGACGCGGTGCTGTTCATCCGAGCCCTCGAGTTCGACCAGGTCGATCTGCTCGGCCTGTCGATGGGCGGCTTCATCGCACAGGTCATCGCTGAACAAGAACCTCACCTCATCCGCAAGGTCATCCTGGCGGGCACAGGCCCCGCCGGTGGCCCCGGCATCGACAAGGTCCCGGCGCTCACCCTCCAGGCCACGCTCAAGGGCGCCCTGACCCGCCAGGATCCCAAGCTCTCCCTCTTCTTCACCGAAACCGAGGGCGGTCGGCGGGCGGGACGGGCCTTCCTGGAACGGCTGAAGGAGCGCACGCACCACCGCGACGAGGACATCTCGTTGCCGGCGTTCCGAGCCCAGCTGAAGGCCATCAGACAATGGGGCCGCCAGGCACCGTCGGAGATTCGCCAACCGGTGCTCGTGGCAAACGGCGAGAACGACCGCATGGTGCCCAGCCACAACACCCTCGACCTGGCCGCCCGCCTGCCCCGGAGCGAACTCGTGCCCCTCTACCCGGATGCCGGACACGCGGGGATCTTCCAGTACCACGATGAATTCGTGGCAAGGGCACTCGAGTTCCTTGGGTCCTAACCCCGAGCCAAGCCGCGCTGCCCGCACCTTCACGCTCGCACAACGCCCTCGGAAACGTCAGCTCGGCCGTCACCGTTCGCCGGCCCTGGCCGTGGAAGGCGGCCCCCTGCTCAACCGTGCCTGAGTGCGGCCCTGTACGTCGTCGTCGGCCCGCGCGACGAAAGGGCGTCCAAGCAAACAGTCGCGCTGGGTTGGCGCACAGTATCCGCAGGGCTTCGGTGGGGTTGAGTTCCGCCGTGAGCCAGGTCGGGGTGCTGTAGGCACGGCCATTTGCACGACAAGGCACGGCCGCCTTCGCCCACACGTGCTCGGCCAGCAGGCGGGAGAGCGCAGCGGATCCGGGGTAGGACAGAGACAAGGCCGCCGGCAGCCCCCGATGATCGACAACCACCGCGCCGGGCCAGCCGAGCAGCCAGGGTTCCAGGTCCTCCCACTGGCGTTGCTGTGCCTGGACTTCCAAGTGGAGTCCAGGGGCGGCGAGTTCGTGCACCAGTCGCTGCCAGAGCCGATCTTCCAGCGGGGGTACCGGGCCGCTGATCAGGTTGAGGCGGATCCCGCACGCACCCGTCTCCACGAGCCGGTCGAGCTCTTCCCCCCGACGTCCGGGGTCTATGACGGCCACGCCGCGGAGGGGGCCCCGGCGCCTTGCCGAGGGCCTGGAGCAGGTAGGAGTCGTCCGCGCCGAGGCATGTTCACGGGAAGCGCCCACGGCATCGCCGTCGTCGCCGTGCTCCCCGAGACCCTCGCACAGGAAACTCGATACCCCGCACTCCCCACGGACGAAGCCACCGCCCCGCCGGTCGCCTCCGCTCACTGAACCACTCCGTCCGAGGCGGCTGGAATGAGGTCGATCCACGAAAGACCACCGAGATCGAGCCGACTGCGGGCGCGTGTCACGGCGACGTAGGCGAGGCGGGCGTCCGTTTCACTCACGGGTTCCGGGATCGGGCAACCACGGTCGTCGTGTTGATCGCTGTCCGGGGGCGGGGGGAAGTCATCGGCGATCTTGACCGTGGGCCATTCCCGGCCTTTGGCCTTGTGGGCCGTGGAGACCGTGACGTCGGCCTTGTCCTCGTCGGTCAGTGCGTGGACCGCGGTGATGATGGCCTCGGGTCCGTGCTGGTCGACAAGTTCTACGAAAGGCTGCAGATCGCGGCCGGCCGGATCGTGATCCGCGTACTCCTGCAGCTCGCCCCAGGAGGCGAAGAGAACGAGTTCTGGGTGGGCGGTGCGACGGCCGTCTTTGAGGTCCCGTGCAGCCAGCGCCAGCGCGACGAGCGTATGCCCTCCCCGCGTCAGTGCGACGCGGTGGCCGGCGGCCAGCAGTCGCATGACCTCGGTCATGGCCCCGATGTTGGTGCGGCACAGCACCGCGTCCGGGGAGGCGACGAGACCGACCTTCGTCGGGATCGCCTCGGTGCCTGTCAGTCGGATGGGCGCGTCGGTGAACGCGAGCCACCGGTTGGCTTGTTCGGCAAGGAGGGGGCCGAAGCGGAAGGATCGAGTCAGGGTGAGGTGGGTGGCTTCGAAGCCTGTCATGATGTCCCGGGCTCCGCGCCAGCCGTAGATCGCCTGAGCGGAGTCGCCGACCATGACCAGCTGGGTGTGGGCACGTTGAGCGGCGAAGACCTGTTCCAGGACGGGGTTGGTGTCCTGTGCTTCGTCGAGGAAAAGGAAGTCGGCGTCGATCTTTGGTTCAGTGAGGGCCCACATCTTCAGGTAGTGGTCATGCTCGAAACGGACCACGCCCTGCTCGGGATTCTGCAGGTCTCCCCACGCCTTGTCCGCGAACGACGTCACGACCTCGGCGAGGCGGGCGTGTTCGTCCGGCGCACTCAGGCCGCGCAGCGCGGGTACGTGGTGAGAAGCCAGCGTGCGATCAGCCGAGTGGCAGAAGCGGGTCACCGTGCGCAGGACGCTGTGTGACAACGTCCTGTGGCTGATCTCGTGATCTCCGATTCGGACAGGAGAGGTGATGCCGAGGGCCTGCCCGATCTTCCACGCGGGTTGGCGGGGGCTGTTGAGTCTGCGAGCGAAGCGGTGGCCAAGGGCTGCGTAGGCCGTGGCGTGGGCGGTCTTGCACATCACGGATCGCGGGAAGCGTGCGGAGGCGTCGTGTGCGATGTCCTTGTTGAAGGCGAGGTAGCGCCCTCGGCGTTTGGTACTCGCGGCGAGCAGGCTCAGCGTGCTGGTCTTTCCTGTGCCGGCGCCGGCCTGCAGCACGAGGTGATGGCCATCTCGGAATGCTTCGACAGCGTGAGCCTGTTCGTCTGTGGGCGTGTGCAACAAGGGCTCCACGGAGGAGAAGGGCTAAGGGTTCGGGTGCGCGTGCGACTGGCTCCGCCCAGCGCGGCCGGCGGCGTACGAGTCAGATACGGCCGGATCACGACGACGGAGCAGGATGTGGGCTGTGCAAGCCAGTACGTCCTCGGAGGAGTGGAGAGCGAGCAGGCCTTCGAGTTGCGCCGTCAGTTGCAAGGAGCGTTCTCTCTCGTTCCGATCGAGGGCTGCGGTCAGGCTCCGGGCGACGAAGTCTCCGGGACGCTGTCCTCTGGCGGTCGCGGCCTGGCGGATCGCCGCTCGCGCGGTACGGCTGAACTCGAGATTGAGAAGGACCTGCCCGTGCTGGTCGGGGTAGTGGGTGGCCAGGACATCGATGGGCAGAACGTGGTGCAGCCGTCGCCGTAGTGACCGCAGCGCGCGGCCGGGGGTCCTGGCCGGCTGGACGGCCATCAACCGGGTGCGGTTGGCGTTCGCTGCGAGTGACACCGTACGACGTGCTCGGTGGAGCTCGCCATTGGTGGCTGGCCTGGTCAGCAGGATTTCAATGCCATGGTGCGAGGTCACGACCCAGCCGTTCCATGCTCGTGGTGCGTCGGGCGCGGACGACGGACGTGGTTCGGCAGGCGGTTGTGGATGTGCTCGCGGTGGAGCATGGGGTCGAAGGGCTCCCAGTCGGCCAGCGCGAGGTCCGCTGCTGACTGGGTTGCGGTGTGGGTGGAACAGCGCTGCATGCGCCAGCGCAGCTGCTCGGCGTAGGGCAGGGCGGTGAGGTCATATACAGCCATGAGCTCACAGGGCAAGGCCAGTTGCCCCCGTGTGGCCGTAGCGGGTACCAGCCTCCAGACGCCCACGGGGCCGTCCGTAAGCAGCCTCTGCGAGCAGCGGTCGCGATGCCGCGTCTGCGCCACGCACTGGATTTCGTCCACAGGTTGCGCAGCGAGGTAGCGGACATACAGGAACTGCACTACGGGTCTGGCGGGTCGGCAGCCGTCCGGTTGTGCCGTTGGCCGGCTCGAAGGGGTGATCGGGGTGAACACGCCGGTGTCAATCAGACGGCGTGTGTGCAGGGCCAGATCCCGGCGCAGCCCGTCCAGCGCGGAGGCTTCGGGCGCAGCGTCGCGGGCGGGGCAGACTGGGGCGTGAGCCAAGCGGCACCAGGGTCTGCCATCGCCGGCCGGATGGGCGACACCAGAGCTGACGTGCCAACGGTAGGCGGCGGGCACCTCGGCCGCAGGCACTTCCCGGGGGTGCAGGCGGACGGGCCGCGCAAAGCTGCGGTGGTACCACTCGACCGGGTTGCCGCACTCTCGGCAGCGATCACGCTGAGCGCAGCGGAGGAGCCGACTGGGGCTGTCGTGCTCGATACGCAGTGAGCGTCGGGGGTAGGCGACAGCGGGGCTGTCGTCCCAGTGCCGCGGTGTGGATGAAGAACGCATGCGTGCGAAGGTGCCAGGCAACACGCCGCATCCACAGCGCCAAGGCTGGAGAGTCCCTCGAACAGCCCCATTCCGTGAAACGCACATTCGAGTTGTCGATCAGAGGTTCGTGTCGCTTCGCCGGTCCGGGTGATTGGCGCGAGCCCTCCCAGTCAACGGTCACCGCCGGTCGGCCCCGGGGGCTCGTGCCCCTCACACACGACTCCGAAGAGCTCGTCGAGTGGAGTGTTCAAGGCATGGGCGAGGGCGTGCCAGGTCTTGAGAGTGCCGATGGTGCGCCCCTGCTCAATCTCGATGAGGGTCCTTCTGGCCAGGCCGCTTCGAGCAGCGAGCTCGTCATAGGTCCAGCCGCGCGCCGCCCGCAGCCGGGCAAGCTCCAGACGCAGCGCCTCGAAATCCGGGTCGGGCGGGAAGATCGTCACCCGACAATCCGACGGTGCAGACCACTGCCCTGTCAGTGCAGACCTCTGCCCTATTTCTGCAGGTGACACCATCAAGTGAAGGGCAGAGGTCTGCACTACCGTGTGCGGGCCACCCCACCCTCTGCGGGTACGGCGCAGACATGACGGGAGGAACACGCCACCCATGAGGCTTTGCACGACGCGACCCGGCGTCCGGCGCGCCTGGACCGTGGAACTGCGCCCGCAGCCCGGCGGACCGATCCTCGTATGCCAGCAGTGCTCCCACAGCGACCGACTGCTCAGCGGCACGTCCGCTCGGTCGGAGCTCCTGGCCCACCTGGCACGACACGCTCGCCGCGATCTCCTCCCTGCCCACCTTCGTACCTGCCAGTGCCACGAGCGCGGCTGCAGCTGGCACTCGCGCCATCGAGGCTGCGGTGGGCCCATCCGGCTCGTGCTCGCACGCGAGCGAGGCGGACGGCTGTGGCGCCTCGCGGACGCGTGCACGGCCTGCGCCGCCGCTACTTCACAAGCGGCCGTCGTTCCCGACACGTTCATCAACGCTGCGACGGCGCCGCCGGCGCATGCGGACATCCGTCGAAAGCACCGAAGCCCCAGAGGCCCGGACAGGCAGACCCGGGTGCGGGAGATGCTCAACTACCTCGCCTCCGCGCTGCCGACTGAGACCAGCCCTGCCGCCCGACTGATCGCCCTGCAATGCGCCTTGCGCATGAACGACTCGGCTCAAGTCCGCTTGCCGCTCGGGGTACTGCGCAGCCTTCGATTGGAACCTGCCACGGATTCCTGGCGGGATCTCCACCAGGCACGATGGCTATGCGCAACCCTGCCCGCGTCGCACTCCAACGCACGCGCTGTGGTCATCCAGCTCCTCGACGTCGGGCTCTTCGCCCAATGCCCGGCCCGTCCCGACCGGCTCGCTGCCGCAGACTGGGCGCTGCGAGCCGCTTGCGGCATCCGCATGGGCTGCGCCCCGTTTTCCCAGCTCATTGCCATGTGTATCAAGGCCCATACCGCTCCCGAGAGCACCCATGGAACAGCTGAAGTGGATCAGCTGGCACGCGAGTGCGGGCTGGCCGCAACGGATTTCACGGATGCACTTGACCAATTGACGGCCGCAGGGCACATCAGCTCCTGGAGCGTGCAGTCGGCGTCGGGAGATCTGTACTGGACACTGACAGAGCCCGGCGGGCGTGGATGCGAAGGAACGACTCGTCGGTGACTGGCAGACGTCGACGGTCCGTCACACGCAACGTCGATATCGCAAACATCCGTGCCGAGGCGCCGGGGGCATCGCTCTCGCTCTCAGCGCCGACGCGGGATCCTGATCGACTAACGTCGAATTCCCGCCGCTCGCTTCTGACGCGTCCGCTGAGCGATTTTCCGAGCGCCTGAAGCATTCATACGCCAGGCCGCGAATTGCAGGCCGACGTCGAACTGCTCCGCCACCTGTTCGTCGGCCCCGCCCGACAGAGCCGCGCCGATCGCCGCCGTCATGGGAATGAGCAACTCCCCCAGAGAGAGCCGCGGCCTGCTTCTCCTTCAGCGCCATCTCAGGGCCTAGTTTTTTTCTAGGCCGGTTCGGCTCCGTGGCACCCGCAGAGGCCTCGGTTGCCACCCGGACCACCTCGGCGCGGAAGTCCGCGTCCCAGATGAAGCCCGTCGTGCCTCCGGCATAGCCGACCCGTCGGATCACCAACCCCCCGCCCCTTCAACCTGTTCGCGTTCATGAGGAGAGAGCACGGATGCTGACTGCTGTTGGCCTCGCCGACGGCCACTACCTGTCGGTCGAGGAGGTCGACCCCCGCAAACCGGGCCCGCACGACATCGTCGTACGAGTCGGCGCCAGCGGGGTCTGCCACACCGACGTCGCCGTCCCGGCCACCTGCCGATGCCACTGCCCCTCGTCCTCGGCCACGAGGGCGCCGGAGACCGGCTCCGAGGTGACCTCCGTCGCCGTCGGCGACCGGGTCATCGGCACCGTGGGCGCTGTGTGCGGCACCTGCTGGTACTGCGTCCGCGACATGACCCACCTCTGCGACAACAGCATGGCCATGACCTCGGCGCCGCGCGTCAAAAGGACCGACGGCACGGAGGTTCCAGCCTTTGTCGGCCTCGGCACCTTCGCCGAGGCGATGACCGTGCACGATGCAAGCGTGGTCCCCGTGACCACGGACCTGCCGGACGAACAGCTCGCGCTGATCGGATGCGCCATCACCAACGGCCTGGGGGCGGTGTTCAACACGGCTCAGGTGAAGCCCGCTTCGAGCATCGTGGTCATCGGCTCCGGCGGTGTCGGTCAGGCGGTGATCCAAGGCGCGCGGATCGCCGGTGCCGCCCGGATCATCGCTGTCGATCCCCTGGAGAACAAGCGGTCGGCCGCGCTCGGTTCCGGCGCGACGGACACGATCGACCCCACGAGCGCCGACCTGGTCGACGAAGTCCGGCGTCTCACCGGCAGACGCGGCGCCCACCACACCTTCGAAGTGGTGCGCAACCCCACGACCATCACCCAGGCGTGGGACGCCGCCCGCCGCGGCGGGACGGTCGCCCTCGTCGGAATGCCGGCCGCCGACGCGATGATCACCATGCCCGCGCTTTCCCTGGCCTCGGACGACAAACCGCTGTGCGGCAGCCTCTACGGCGGTACGCAGGCCCGGCGGGACATTCCGCTGATCGTGGAGTTGGCGGAGACAGGCCGCCTGGATCTCGCGTCGATGGTCACGCGCCGCGTACCACTGCACGAGGTGAACGACGCCATTCGAGCGTTGGAGGCGGGGTGAGCAGATCCGCACCGTCGTCGTATGACCCTCTGAAGTCAATCCAACCGCCATGGAGGCCAGCGCCGCACGCGGAGCTGGCCTCCGGGTTTCTTCCTCTCACCCACAAAGAGGAACACCTGTGCCCTACGACGCGTCGCTGTCCCCCACCTACTGCTTGTCGGAGCTGGAGCAATGGGCGTCATAACCGGATACCACCTGCAGTTAGCCGCGCCGAAGTGATGTTCCAGGTACGGCCGGCACACGTGGAGAAGCTGCCGCTGCCCCAGACGCTCTCCTCCTAGGACAGCGCGACCGTGAATCACTCCGCTGGCTACCGGGTGATTTCGGATGTCTCGGAAGTCGCCGACCAGACCTATGAGTACGGCATCGTCACCCTCGACGGCGCCTCCTCGTACTCCGTTGAGGGCACCACACTCCTGAACCACCTTGGCGACGCCGTCCGTGGAAGCTCCGCCACCGTTGTCATCGGAGGCATCGTGGTGCCGAGAGATCGGCCGGCAGGTCGACCCCGTTGGGCATCGGCACCCGTAGCTCCGCTGGACCACGACATCCCGGGTCAAAGTGGGGGACAGCTTCAGTCGGCGCTCGATGAGATGGCCGATCAGGTTCACCACGGATGCTTCGTCCGTCAGCGCGGTCCTTTCCGGACGCCGGATCAAACGGCAGGAAGAGGAGCGTACGCCCGACATCTTCGAGATCACGTCGGCGGCCAGGCAGTCCATGTTGTCGATACGTCCTGACAAACCTCTTGACACCGCCGACAGGGCATTCAATAGTACGGGCATCTAGAACGTACTAGTAGCACGTTCTAGAGGCTGCCGAGCCGCACACACCCGATGGCTGCCGCAGACGACACGCTCCGCCGCACACGGCGTTCTCATCAACCGCTCGCCCGCGCCACTCGGCCGGGCGCGGCCCTCCCGAGGCCGGAACCCCATTCCCACCCTGATCAGCACAGCGAGGTGCAAGGGACATGCACAGACACCACAGAGCCGCCGCACTGGCCGCCACCGTTCTCACCGGCGCTCTTCTCGCCACCGGCTGCTCCAGCAGCTCAGGCGGCAAGAAGTCCGAGGAGACCGCGAACGGCGCGTCGGCGGGCAAGGCCACCACGCCCCGCATGACCGTCGCGCTGGTCACCCACCAGGCCCCCGGCGACACCTTCTGGGACACCGTCCGCAAGGGCGCCGAGGCCGCCGCGGCCAAGGACAACATCAAGCTCATCTACTCCGCCGACCCCAACGCGGGCAACCAGGCCAACCTGGTGCAGAACGCGATCGACCAGAAGGTCGACGGCATTGCCGTCACGCTGGCCAAGCCGGACGCCATGAAGTCCGTCCTGGCCAAGGCGGAGCAGGCCGGCATACCCGTGACCGGCCTCAACGCCGGCCTGAGCCAGTGGAAGAGCCTGGGCCTCCTGGAGTACTTCGGCCAGGACGAGAGCGTGGCGGGCGAGGCCTTCGGCAGGAAGCTCAGTGACATCGGTGCCAAGCACGCCGTCTGCGTCGTCCAGGAACAGGGCAACATCGCCCTGACCCAGCGCTGCGACGGCGTGAAGAAGACCTTCTCCGGCAAGACCGACGTCCTCTACGTCAACGGAACCGACATGCCGTCGGTGAAGTCGACGATCACCGCCAAGCTCTCGGCAGACAAGTCCATCGACGAGGTGGTCACGCTTGCCGCGCCGATCGCGCTGACCGCCACGCAGTCGGTCTCGGACGCCGGCAGCAAGGCGAAGGTCGCCACCTTCGACCTCAACAAGGACCTCATCAAGGCCATCCAGGAGAACTCCATCCAGTTCGCCGTCGACCAGCAGCCCTACCTCCAGGGCTACCTGGCCGTCGACGCGCTGTGGCTCTACAAGAACAACGGCAACTACAGCGGCGGCGGTGAGCAGCCCGTGCTGACCGGCCCTGCCTTCGTCGACAAGTCCAACGTCGACAAGGTCGCCGCCTTCGCCGCAAAGGGAACCCGGTGACGAGCATGACCCAGCACGCCGAGCCGGCGGTGACCACACCGCCGGCCACCGGCCCCAAGGACACCGACGGGCGCACCGCCGAACGGTCCATGATCGTAAGGCTGTTGGCCCGCCCCGACGTGGGCGTCTTCCTCGGTGCCGTGGCCGTCTACGTGTTCTTCCTGATCGCGGCGCCGCCGGTGCGCGACGCCAGCTCGATGGCGAACATCCTCTACCAGTCCTCCACCCTGGGCATCGTGACCGTCCCGGTGGCACTGCTGATGATCGGCGGCGAGTTCGACCTGTCGGCCGGCGTCGGAGTGATCACCTCGGCGCTGACCGCGAGCATGACCGCCTACCAGCTGAGCATGAACGTCTGGGTCGGCGTCATCGCCGCCCTGATCGTGTCGCTGGCGGTCGGCTTCTTCAACGGCTGGATGGTCGTCAAAACTGGCCTGCCGAGCTTCCTGGTCACCCTGGGCAGCTTTCTGATCCTGCAAGGGGTCAACCTCGCGGTGACCAAGCTGGTCACCGGCAACGTCGCCACCGACGACATCAGCACCATGGACGGCTTCGACCAGGCCAGGAAGGTCTTCGCCTCCAGCTTCGACATCGGCGGCGTCCAGGTGAAGATCACCGTCTTCTGGTGGCTGCTGTTCGCGGCGATCGCTACCTGGGTGCTGCTGCGCACCAAGTACGGCAACTGGATCTTCGCGGTCGGCGGCAACAAGGAGTCGGCCCGCGCGGTCGGCGTCCCGGTCGCCTTCACGAAGATCTCGCTGTTCATGTTGGTCGGCGTCGGCGCCTGGTTCGTCGGCATGCACCAGCTGTTCTCGTTCAACACCGTGCAGTCCGGCGAGGGCGTGGGCATCGAGCTGATCTACATCTCCGGCGCGGTGATCGGCGGCTGTCTGCTGACCGGCGGCTCTGGTTCCGCAATCGGCCCGGTCTTCGGCGCGTTCATGTTCGGCATGGTGCAGCAGGGCATCGTCTACGCCGGCTGGAACCCCGACTGGTTCAAGGCCTTCCTCGGCGTGATGCTCCTTGGCGCCGTCCTGATCAATCTGTGGGTCCAGCGCACAGCGACCCGGAGGTGACCCGAATGACAACCAACGAAACCGGCACCCACGGCGCTGTCCTCGCGGACAGGGCCCCCGAGAAGAACTTCCCGGTCGTTGAACTGCGCAACGCGGGCAAGGCGTACGGCAACATCCGTGCCCTGCACGGCGTGAGCCTGACGGTGCATCCCGGCCAGGTCACCTGCGTGCTCGGCGACAACGGCGCCGGCAAGTCCACCCTCATCAAGATCATTTCGGGGCTGCACCAGCACACCGAGGGCGAGTTCCTCGTCGACGGCGCCCCGGTGCGCTTCTCCACCCCCCGTGAGGCGTTGGACAAGGGCATCGCGACCGTCTACCAGGACCTGGCCGTGGTCCCGCTGATGCCGGTGTGGCGCAACTTCTTCCTCGGTTCCGAGATGACGAAGGGCCCCTGGCCGATCCGCCGTCTGGACATCGAGAAGATGAAGCAGACCGCCGACCACGAGCTGCGCGAGATGGGCATCGTCCTGGACGACCTCGAACAGCCCATCGGCACCCTCTCCGGAGGCCAGCGCCAGTGCGTTGCCATCGCCCGCGCCGTCTACTTCGGCGCCCGCGTCCTGATCCTGGACGAGCCCACCGCGGCCCTGGGCGTGAAGCAGTCCGGCGTGGTCCTCAAGTACGTGGCCGCCGCCCGCGACCGCGGGCTTGGGGTCATCTTCATCACCCACAACCCGCACCACGCCTACATGGTCGGCGACCACTTCAGCGTGCTGCGCCTGGGCACCATGGAACTCTCCGCCGAGCGCAGCCAGATCACGCTCGAGGAGCTGACCAACCACATGGCCGGCGGCGCCGAACTCGCCGCGCTCAAGCACGAGTTGTCCCAGGTCCGCGGCGTCGACGTCGAGGAACTCCCCGAAGAGGCCGACCTCACCGCACCCGTAGCAGTCACCAAGGAAGCCGCCTCCTGATAACCGTGGCGGCCGGCCCCGCCCACACGTCTCCGCCACCGACGGGCGCAACCAACTGAGACGCCAAGTCCACCTCTCCACCCCCGGAGTCTCCGGAGCGAAGGGAAATCAGTGTTATGCCGTTCGAAGTGCTGACCATTGGCCGCGTGGGAGTGGATGTTTATCCACTTCAGACCGGCGTGGGGCTGGCGGAGGTCACCTCGTTCGGCAAGTATCTCGGGGGTAGCCCGACCAATGTGGCGGTGGCCGCGACCCGGTACGGGCACTCCTCGGCTGTGATCACAAAGACGGGCAGGGACCCGTTCGGGGACTTCGTCCGGCAGGCACTGGAGAGCTACGGCGTCGACAGCCGGTTCGTCGGTACGTCGGACATCGCACCGACGCCGGTGACCTTCTGCGAGATCTTCCCACCGGATGACTTCCCGCTGTACTTCTATCGGCTCCCAAAGGCCCCCGACCTGGACATCACCGCTGGTGAGCTGGACCTGGGGGCAGTACGGGACGCGGCGGTCCTCTGGGTGACGGGTACCGGGCTCAGCGAGGAGCCGAGCCGCTCGGCCACGCTAGCCGCCCTCGCTCACCGGGCCAAGGCGGGGACGACGGTCTTCGACCTGGACTGGCGGCCGATGTTTTGGGCCGACCCGAACCAGGCGCGCGGGTTCTACGCGCAGGCCCTGCGGCACACGACGGTTGCTGTGGGCAACCTTGACGAGTGCGAGGTGGCCACCGGCGAGCGTGAGCCGTATGCGGCGGCGAAGGCGCTACTGGCCGCCGGAGTGGAGCTGGCCATAGTCAAGCAGGGCCCCAAGGGAGTCCTGGCCATGGACCGGGGCGGTTCTACCGTCGAGATCCCGCCGGTTCCGGTGGAGGTCGTCAACGGGCTCGGCGCCGGAGACGCCTTCGGCGGCGCGCTGTGCCACGGCCTGCTGTCGGGCTGGGACACCCGCCGCACCGTGATCTTCGCCAACGCCGCCGGCGCCATTGTCGCGAGCCGACTTTCCTGCTCCGACGCGATGCCGACCGAGGCCGAGGTCGACGCCAAGCTCGGCGAGGCGGCCGGAACATCCACCAACGACTCCCAGCAAGAGGTGTGACGACGTGCTGTCCGAGATTGTGAGCCGGATCGTGAACGCCCGGGTGGGCGACCCCGGCGCGGTCGCGGCCGCCGCTGCGCGCCGGGTGAAGGCTCCCTCCCTGCTCGGCGAGCACGGCAAGGCGATGATCATCGCCGCCGACCACCCTGCCCGCGGCGCCAACGGCGTCGGCGGGGACCCGAATGCGATGGCGGACCGGTTCGAACTGCTGGAGCGCCTGTGCATCGCGCTGGAACGGCCCGGCGTGACCGGTGTCCTGGGAACCGCGGACATCCTCGAGGACCTGCTGCTGCTCGGCGTGCTGGACGGTAAGAGCGTCTTCGGCTCCATGAACCGGGCGGGCCTGGCCGGGTCGGTGTTCGAGATCGATGACCGGTTCACCGGCTACGACGCCGCCACGATCGCCGCGATGGGCTTCGACGGCGGCAAGATGCTCACCCGCATCGCGCTGGGCGACCCCGCCACACCGGCCGTCCTGGAGAACAGTGCCCGAGCGATCGATGAGCTGAATGACCGTCAGCTTATCGCGATGGTCGAGCCGTTCCTGTCCGCCTGGCAGGACGGGAAGATCCGCAACGATCTGTCCACCGATGCCGTCGTCAAGTCCGTCACCATCGCCTCGGGGCTCGGCCGGCGTACCGCCTACACCTGGCTCAAGCTTCCGGTGGTGGAGGACATGGGACGGGTGCTGGCCTCTTCCACCCTCCCGGCGCTGCTGCTGGGCGGCGAGGTCAAGGACGCGGACGCGGCCTTCGCCTCATGGGGCAAGGCGTTGCAGCAGCCGACCGCGCAGGGGCTCGTCGTGGGCCGGTCTCTGCTCTACCCCTCGAACGGTGACGTCGCCGGTGCGGTGGACAAGGCGGTGAGCCTGCTGTGAGTAAGTACCACCTGCCGACGGGGACTTCTTCCGATGGCACCTATGACCTCCTGGTCACGCCGGAGTCGGCGGGCTGGGGATACTCCGGCCTGAGGATCCTGACCCTCAAGCCGGGCGAGGCACACGCCGTGTCCACCGGCGACTCCGAGTTCCTGGTCCTGCCGCTGACGGGCTCCTGCACCGTCACCACGGACGGCAGCGTCTTCGAACTCACCGGTCGGACAGGCGTGTTCGCCTCGGTCACCGACTTCGCCTACCTCCCCCGCGAGTCGGAGGCCCTGATCAGCAGTGCGGCCGGCGGCCGGTTCGCACTGCCCAGCGCCCGTACCGGGCGGAGCTCACTCTCCGCCCGGTACGGGTCCAAGGAGAACGTGCCCGTGGAGCTGCGCGGTGCCGGGGCCTGCTCAAGGCAGGTGAACAACTACTGCCTGCCGGGCACCTTCGAGGCCGAGCAGCTGCTGGTCTGCGAGGTCCTCACACCCGGCGGCAACTGGTCGTCGTATCCGCCGCACAAGCACGACCAGGCCCGGCCCGGCCAGGAGTCGGAGCTGGAGGAGATCTATTACTTCGAGGTCTCCGGCGGCGAGAACGGCTTCGGCTACCAGCGGGTGTACGGGACCGCCGAGCGGCCGATCGACGTGCTGGCCGAGGTGCGTTCCGGGGACACGGTGCTGATCCCGCACGGCTGGCACGGGCCGTCCATCGCCGCGCCCGGCTACGACCTGTACTACCTCAACGTCATGGCCGGCCCCGGCCCAGACCGTGCCTGGCTGATCTGCGACGACCCCGCCCATGGCTGGGTGCGTTCGACCTGGGACGCCCAGGACATCGATGACCGGCTGCCGTTCGCGGCCGAGGAGAACCACTGATGAACACGATCAGACTGACCACCGCTCAGGCTTTGGTGCGTTTCCTGGCGAACCAGTACAGCGAGCGCGACAGCCAGGAGCAGCGCCTCATCCCCGGGGTGTGGGGCATCTTCGGGCACGGCAACGTGGCCGGCATCGGCCAGGCGCTGCTGCAAGCGGCCACGACCGGCGAGGCCGACCTGCCCTACTACCTCGCCCGCAACGAGCAGGGCATGGTCCACGCCTCGGTGGCCTACGCCAAGATGCGGGACCGGCTGGCCACTTTCGCCTGCACCGCCTCCACCGGCCCCGGCTCCACCAACATGATCAGCGGCGCGGCGCTGGCCACCACGAACCGGCTCCCGGTCCTGCTGCTGCCCTCTGACATGTTCGCCACCCGCGCCGCCGACCCGGTGCTGCAACAGCTGGAGGACACCCGCGGCGGGGACGTCACCGTCAACGACGCCTTCCGCGCCGTATCCAAGTACTTCGACCGCATCTCCCGTCCCGAGCAGCTCATCCCGGCCGCCCTCGCGGCCATGCGGGTGCTGACCGATCCGGTCGAGACAGGTGCCGTCACCCTCGCGTTGCCGCAGGACGTGCAGGCCGAGGCGTACGACTGGCCGGTGTCGTTCTTCCGGCGGCGGGTGTGGCACGTGGGCCGCCCAGTGCCGGAGGCGGCCGCCGTCGAGCGGGCCGCCCGTCTGCTGCGCAATGCCCGCAAGCCGCTGATCGTGGCGGGCGGCGGGGCCGTGTACTCCGGCGCCGAGACCGTGCTGCGCGCGTTCGCCGAAGCCACCGGGATCCCGGTCGCCGACACCCACGCCGGCAAGGGCGCCGTCCCCTGGGACCACCCCTACGCCGCCGGCGGCATCGGCTCCACCGGCTCGTATGCCGCCAACGAACTCGCCCGCGAGGCGGACGTGGTGCTCGGCATCGGCACCCGCTACTCCGACTTCACCACCGCCAGCCACACCGTCTTCGGTAATCCGGGCGTCACCTTCGTCAACCTCAACGTGGCCCGCCTGGACGCCGTCAAACACTCGGCGGAGCCGTTGGTCGCCGACGCCCGGCTCGGCATCCAGGCCCTCGCCGGAGCGCTGGACGGCTGGGAGGTCGAGGAGACCTACCGCCGTCACATCCGCCAGCTGATCGCCCGGACGCGGCAGATCGAGGACGAGTGCTTTGCTCCCGAGCGGAACACCGGTGATCTGCCCGCCCAGACGCAGATCCTCGGCGCCCTGAACGAGGTCCTCGGCGACCGTGACGTGGTCATCAACGCGGCCGGCTCCATGCCCGGCGACCTGCAGCAGCTGTGGCGCGCCAGAGACCCTAAGGCTTACCACGTCGAATACGCCTATTCCTGCATGGGATATGAGGTCGCCGCCGGTGCCGGTGCCAAGATGGCCGACCCGACCCGCGAGGTCGTCGTGCTGGTCGGCGACGGCTCGTATCTGATGATGGCCCAGGAGATCGTCACCATGGTCTCCGAGGGACTGAAGGTCATCATCGTGCTTGTCCAGAACCACGGCTTCGCGTCGATCGGTTCACTGTCGGAGTCACTCGGCAGCCAGCGCTTCGGCACCAAGTACCGCTTCCGCGACGGCGATTCGGGCCTCCTCGACGGCGACGTCCTCCCGGTCGACCTCGCCGCCAACGCTTCCTCCCTCGGCGCGGACGTCCTGCACGCCACGTCGGTGGAGGAGTTCCGGGCGGCGATGGAGAAGGCCAAGGCCGCCACCCGCACCACCGTCGTGCACGTCGAGACCGATCTCTACGGCCCCAACCCGCCCGGCCACGGCTGGTGGGACGTCCCCGTCAGCCAGACCTCCGCCCTCGACACCACGCGCTCCGCTTACGAGACGTACGCCGCTCAGAAGCAGAACCAGCGCCACTACCTGTAAGTCCCGTCCCCGCAAAGGAAACCCGCACCGTGACCACCATCCAGCACTGGATCAACGGCGCTCCCGTCCAGGGCACCGCCACCGCCACCCAGCCGGTCTTCAATCCGGCCACCGGCGCCGAGCAGGCCCAGGTCGTCCTCGGCGGCGCGGCCGACGTGGACGCCGCCGTCCAGGCTGCCTCTGCCGCCTTCGAGACCTGGTCGGAATCGTCGCTCACCCAGCGCACGCAGGTGATGTTCGCCTTCCGCCAGCTGCTCCTCGAGCACGAGGAGGAGCTGGGCCGGATCATCTCCGCCGAGCACGGCAAGACCGTCGACGACGCCCGCGGCGAGATCACCCGGGGCCGCGAGGTCGTCGAGTTCGCCTGCGGCCTCGGCGACATCCTCAAGGGCTCCTTCTCCGACCAGGTCTCGCGTGGCGTGGATGTGCACAACTTCCGCCAGCCCCTCGGCGTCGTCGCCGGCATCACCCCGTTCAACTTCCCCGCGATGGTGCCGCTGTGGATGCACCCCATGGCCATCGCCACCGGCAACACCTTCATCCTGAAGCCCAGTGAGCGCGACCCGTCGGCCGCGAACTTCGTCGCCGATCTGTACAAGAAGGCCGGCCTGCCCGACGGTGTCTTCAACGTGGTGCACGGTGGCAAGGACGCGGTCGACGCGATCCTCACCCACCCCGGCATCGAGGCCGTCTCCTTCGTCGGGTCGACTCCGATCGCCAAGTACGTGCACGAACAGGCCACCGCGCACGGCAAGCGCGTCCAGGCCCTCGGCGGCGCCAAGAACCACGCCGTCGTCCTGCCTGACGCCGACCTCGAATTCGCCGCCAACCACATCACCGCCGGCGCCTACGGCTCCGCCGGCGAGCGCTGCATGGCCGTCTCCGTCGCCGTCGCCGTCGGCGACGCCGCCGACGGACTCGTGCAGGTGCTGGAGCGCAAGGCCCGTGAGGTGAAGGTCGGCCCCGGTGACCAGCCCGGCACCGAGATGGGGCCGCTGGTCACCAAGGCCGCCCAGGAGCGCGTCGAGAGCGCGGTCGGCGTCGCCGCCACGCAGGGCGCCACCGTCGTCGTCGACGGCCGCGGTCTCAAGCTCGACGACCCGGCCTACGCCGAGGGCTTCTTCACCGGCCCCTCCCTCCTGGACCACGTCACCACCGAGATGGCGGCGTACAAGGAGGAACTCTTCGGCCCGGTGCTGGCGATCCTCCGAGTCGAGACCCTGGACGAGGCGATCAACGTCATCAACGCCAACCCCTACGGCAACGGCACCGCCCTGTTCACCGCCTCCGGTGAAGCCGCCCGCCGCTTCCAGCGCAACATCAAGGTAGGCATGATCGGCATCAACGTGCCGGTGCCCGTGCCGATGTCCTACTACTCCTTCGGCGGTTGGAAGGACTCCCTCATCGGCGACTCCCCCATCCACGGCCCCGAAGGCATCCGCTTCTACACCCGCCCCAAGGTCGTCACCACTCGCTGGCCCCAGCCCAAGCAGCAGGTCAGCGCGGGCTTCAACTTCCCCACCTCCAACTGAGTTTCCGTGCCGCTCTCCGAAGGACACACCATGGCAACGGCGCCACCCCCCTTCCGCACCACTGCGGGCAACCTCTGCCTGGGCTCGGCCCCCGACTCGTGGGGCGTCTGGTTCCCCGAGGACGAGCACCAGGTGCCGTACACCCGCTTCCTCGACGAACTCGCCCAGGCCGGCTACGAGTGGTTGGAGCTCGGCCCCTACGGCTACCTCCCCACCGACCCGCAGCGCCTCAAGGACGAACTCGACGCCCGCGGCCTGCAGGTCTCCGGCGGCACCGTCTTCGGTGCGCTGCACCGCCCCGAGGCCTGGGACGACATGCTCGCCCACGTCCGGCAGATCGCCGGCCTGACCGCCGCCGCCGACGCCCACCACCTCGTCTTCATCCCGCCCATGTACCGGGACGAGAAGACGGGCGCGTTCACCGAGTCGCCCGAGCTGACCGCCGAACAGTGGGCGGGCTTCGGCAGGGCCGCCGACCGGCTCGGCAAGCTGCTGCTCGACGAGTACGACGTACGCCTCGTCATCCATCCGCACGCCGACAGCCACATCCAGACCCAGCCCGAGATCGAACGGCTGCTGAACGAGTCCGACCCCCGCTACACCAACCTCTGCCTGGACACCGGCCACGTCGCCTACGGCGGCGGCGACAACCTCGACCTCATCCGCCGCTTCGGCGAACGCGTCGGCTACGTCCACATCAAACAGATGGACCCCGCCGTCCTGGCCCAGGTCGCCGCCGAAAGTCTCTCCTTCGGCGAGGCCGTCAAACGCGGCGTCTGCGTCTCCCCGCCCGCCGGCGTCCCCAACCCCGCCGACATCGTCACCGCACTCGCCACCCTCGACGCCGAGCTGTTCGTCATCGTCGAACAAGACCTCTACCCCTGCGCACCCGAGGTGCCGCTGCCCATCGCCGTCAGCACGCGCGAGCACCTGGCCGGCTGCGGCCTGACCGGCACCCGACGCCCGAGGCTGACGCTCCCTGCCGACGAGCAGCCGGGCAGAGCCCCCAAGTAACCAAGCCACCGGCTCGCGCGGTGGCCGGCGCATGGAGACCCCCGGCGCAGTTGACGCGCCGTGGCGGGCTTCCATGCGGTGCTGACGGCTTCCGCGCGAGATTTCTAGAACGTTACAGGCTTCATGGCCACCGGACACTTGACAGCGACTCATGGTGACTGGCGTACTGGTCAGAGTATATAGAACGTTCTAGTTCCCGGTCGTCCGGAGATGAGGAGAACCACGATGTACGCACTAGCGGTCTGTGCGGAGATGGTCTTCCGCGACCTTCCGATCGAGGAGCGGGCGCGGCGTATCCACGAGGCCGGCTTCCAGGTCGAGATCTGGGACTGGACGAAGCACGATCTCGATGCCCTCGCCCGCTCGTCCGCCGAGATCGTCTCGATGACGGGGTATGTGAGCGGCAGCCTCACCGATGACGACGGCGCCGCCGAACTGTTGCGCACGGCCGAGGAGTCACTCAAGGCGGCCGAGCACCTGGGCTGCACTCGCCTGAACCTCCACGGAACCGGTCTGGACGGCCAGGGGCTGCCCGTGGTGCCGGTCCCCGGGGAGCCCACGGGCGCGATGTGGATGGCCGCGCACCGCACACTCACACGGATTGCCGAGCTCGGCGAGAACGCCGGGGTCACCTTCACCCTGGAGAATCTCAACACCGCCGTCGATCACCCCGGGGTGCCCTTCGCGAAGGCTGCCGACACCCTGGCGCTGGTTGCCGCCGTGAACCGGCCCGGTCTGCGCATGAACCTGGACCTGTACCACGCCCAGATCGGCGAGGGGAATCTGATCGAGCTGGTGCGCCGCGCCCACGGCGCGGGACTCATCGGTGAGATCCAGGTGGCGGACGTGCCGGGCCGCTGCGAACCCGGCACGGGAGAGATCAACTACCCGGCCATCGCCCGCACCCTCGCAGACATCGGCTACGACGGCACCGTCGCCATGGAGGCATGGGCCTCCAGCGACAGCGAGGCCGCTCTGGAACGCTTCCGGGCCGCCTTCACCGTCTGACAGGAGCGGCCGCGGGATATCTGCCCGCCCTCGCGTCCGCGCACCACGGCAGCCGCCACCACCGAAGCCACGACGTAGATCACGGAGTATGTGCCATGACCTCCCCCCAGTCCCTCGCGGTCGGCCTCATCGGCGCCGGACGCATGGGCTCCTTCCACGCCGAGACCCTGGCCCGCCGCCTCCCCGGTGTACGGCTGGCCGCCATTGCCGATCCCGCACCCGGGGCCGCGAAGGCTCTGGCCGATCGTCTCGGCTGCCCCAAGACGTACACGGAGATCGGTGACCTGCTCGACGACCCCGAGATCGAGGCGGTCGTGATCGTCACGCCCGCCCGCACCCACGCCGGACTCATCGAGGCCGCAGCACGCGCCGGCAAGTCGGTCTTCTGCGAGAAGCCGATGGCCATCACCCTCGACGAAGCCGACCGCGCCATCACCGCCGCACATGAGGCGGGCGTGGCGCTCCAGGTGGGCTTCAACCGCCGCTTCGATGTCGGCTTCCGCGCCGCCCACGAGAAGATCACCGCCGGTGACATCGGCGCCCCACAGCTGCTGCGTTCCCTCACCCGGGACCCCAAACTGCACGACCCGTCGCGCATCCCGCCATGGACGATCTTCCTGGAGACGCTCATCCACGACTTCGACGTCCTGCGCTACCTCAACCCCGGCTCAGAGCCCGTCGAGGTCTTCGCCATGGCCGACGCCCTGATCCGGCCCGACTTCAAGGACCACGGACTGCTCGACACGGCCGTGGTGACGATCCGCTTCGACAACGGCGCCATCGCCACGGCGGAGGCCAACTTCCAGGCGGTGTACGGCTATGACGTCCGCGGTGAGGTCAAGGGCTCGACCGGCATGCTCACCCTGGGTGACCTGCGCAGCAGCCACCTCACGTCCTACGGTGCGGCCGGCGCTGCCGCCGAGTGCGTCAGCTACGACCAGGATCTCTTCCACGCGGCCTACGTTGCCGAACTGGCCGAGTTCACCGACAGCGTCCGGGACAAGCGTGCTCCGTCGGTGACCGGCGAGGACGCTCGGGCCGCGCTGGGCATCGCCCTCGCCTCGATCGGTTCGATCGCCACGGGCGGTGCGGTCAGCGTGGGTGACGTCAGGGAGAGCCCGGTGACAGTGCGGCCGTAGCACCGAGCACACGACGCCGACTCGGCGGCGCCTTCTCCAGCCCGAGCGGCCGCCGCCAGGGTCGTACCTCTCACGTCACCGTGCCGTTGCCGAGCCCCCTCCTGAAGCAACGCCCACATGGAACGTTCTACAATCGGTCCCCAGCAGACGAGACCGACCAGGAGAGGACAGGATGCCTGCGACCCCGGCGGTCCCGGACGGGAAGCGGCCGACGCTCGCCGACCTGGCGACGCGGGCAGGTGTGTCCACCGCGCTGGCCTCCATCGTGATGCGCGGGGCGAAGGGGGCCAGCGCCGCCACCCGCGAGCGTGTCCTGGAGGCCGCGCGGGAGATCGGCTACCGCCCGGACGCCCGGGCGAGACTGCTGCGCAGCCACCGCTCCCACCTGCTCGGCGTGCAGTTCGGCCTCCAGCATCCCTTCCACGCCGACCTGGTGGAGGGCATCTACGCCACCGCCGAACCAGCCGGATACCAGATCGCGCTGAGCGCCGTGACCGCCGAACGGGGTGAGCAGCGTGCGGTCGAAACCCTGCTCGACGACCGCTGCGAGGCGCTGATCCTGCTAGGCCCACAGGCCCCCGCCTCACGGCTGACGGAGCTCGCCGGGCAATTGCCGGTCGTCTCTGTGGCCCGCCACCTGCGGCCACCCGTCCCCGGCCTGGAGGTCGTACGGACCGCCGACGACAAGGGCGCCCGCCAGGCGGTCGACCACCTCGTGGCGCTGGGCCACCGCGCCATCGCCCACATCGACGGCGGCAAGGCACCCGGCGCAGCCGACCGGCGACGCGGCTACCGCACCGCCATGAGCCGCCACGGTCTCACCGAGCACATCCGCGTCGTGCCCGGGGGCCTCACCGAGGCAGAGGGCGCCGAGGCCGCCCAGGTTCTCGCCGCCTCCCACCCGCGCCCCACCGCGGTCCTCGCCTTCAACGACCGCTGCGCGACCGGTGTCCTCGATGTCTTCCTCCGCAGCGGCATTCCCGTCCCCGGCGCCATCTCCGTCGTCGGCTTCGACGACAGCCATCTGGCCCGCCTGGCCCATATCGACCTCACCACCGTCGGGCAGGACATCCCCCGCCTCGCCCACCTCGCCGTGGACCGGGCCATCGCACGCCTGGACGGTCGCGACACCGGTACCGGGGAACAGGTGGTGGCTCCACACCTCGTGGTCCGGGGGACGACGGCCCCGCCCTCTACCGCACCGGCCACCTGAGCGTCGTCTGGGCCATCCTCGCACCGCACACAGTCCCACGCGCCTCCAACTACCTGAGGAATGGGGTACAACGGCGAACTCGGCGACTTTCTCCGCTCCCGTCGCCCCCTCCTCACCCCGAACACCGCCGGACTGCCACTGGGCGCGGGGCGCGCCGGGTGCCCAAGCCGTGAGGAGGTCGCGCCCCTGGCGTGTGTCACCACCCGCTACACCTGCCTGGAGCAGGGCCGCCACCCGCACCTCTCCGAAGCCGTCCCTCCGTCCCCCACGCCCTGCGTCTCGACGACGAACGCGGCTACCTCTTCGTCCTCACCCGCCCCGCGTCCCACCGCCCCGTAGCGCCGACGCACGCCCCGAGCGGAGCGGACCCGGTCCGCGGCCCGCCAGAGGCTGGAGTTCACCGCGCTTCGAGGCATTCCCGGTGACCAGGTGCGTGCTCGGCGGACGCGGCACGGAGCAAGAAGTGCCCGACACAGTCATCACTTCCTTTTGCCAGGTTTGCCGAGGCGTGACAAAACGGCCTGCCGGACATGTCCACTGTCACCTCGCAGACACTCCCCACGTCGCCTTCCGGCTGGCCCAGTCGCACCTAGGGACTTTCGTTTGGATCATCGTGCGGACCAAAGAAAGATGCCTGCGATGTAGAGCGATTGCTATCTGCGGGGGCTGATGCTGGACGGCCGACGCAAGTCGATCCAGCCGATGGCGCAGCGGCTGCCGGACGGGAACATGCAGGCCCTGGAGCAGTTCGTCAACCAGTCGCCGTGGCAGTGGACGCCGGTGCGGCGGCGGATCGCCGAGCGGCTGGTCCAGGTCGTCAAGCCCGAGGTGTGGGTCATCGACGACGTCGCGTTTCCCAAGTGCGGGCGGGCGTCGGTGGGGGTGGCCCGGCAGTACTGCGGGGCACTGGGGAAGCGGGCAACCTGCCAGGTCGCCGTCAGTGTGCATGCGGCCACGGATACCGCCTCCTGCCCACTGGAATGGGAATTGTTCCTACCCGAGGAATGGGCGCACGACACCCGGCGTCGCACGGCTGCGGGCGTGCCCGATGAGGTGGGGCATGTGCCCAAGCCCCGCCTGACCCTGGGGCTGCTGGAGAGGCTGGCGGGTTGGCTTCCGTCGGTGCCGGTGATTGTGGCCGACTGCGGTTACGGCCGCAGTGTCTGCTTCCGCCTGGCCCTGGAGGAACGCGGCTGGTCCTACATCGTCGCTGTCGAGCCCAAGGAGATCGCCCGCCCGGCCGGTGCCAAGCCGGAGCTGCCGCCCTACCAGGGATGGGGCCCGCCCACGTTGCCGCGCTATCGCGAGCCGGCCCGCCCCCTGCACCAACTGATCGATGCGCACACCCGCTTCGAGGACGTCACCTGACGAGAGGGCAGCAGGGCTCAGTCATCCACCGCCCTCGAGTCCGCGAACGGCATCTCCAAGATCCCCGCCAGAACGGCCGCTGCCGATGGTGTACGCCCACGGGCAACCTCGGACGCGGCGCCAGCGGAGAACTTCAGCCTGGCAGGCGGTAAGTTCTCGATCTTGAGTTGGAGCCGCCATCGCCGCGAAGTCGCAGTCGACGGCGTTTCCAGTGCTCGCGGCGAAGTGCCAACTGCCGCATCACGGCTCGGCCGTCATCCTGATCCCACAGAATCACGGTGCCAACTATCCTCGGTATGTGACAACTAACGTCTGTGGTCACACCAGGCCACCTCCTGCACCCCGCCCATGACCGTCCGCTGAAACTGCTGCAGCCACACTGTCCGCAGGATGCCGATGGCGGGCACCTCCCGCAGCCAGTCGGGAGCCGCTGACGCGAAGGCCGCCTCAAGGAACAGGTAGCCGTCGGCTGCAATGCGCCAGGTGAGCTGGGTCCGCTCGTTCTCATCACTTGGCGGCCGGTAGGAGTCCATTCGTGCCCCGTACTGTTTCTGCCAGGCCGGGGGCATCCAGGACCCGAGCCACTGGGGGGCGGTGACGGCGACTGCCTCCAGCGCGGCCCGCAGCGTCTCGCCGACGAACTCCAGGCGGTTGAGGTCCCTCACCGCGGCAAGCACGTGCGTGGAGTCGGTGCGCTGCCGGCCCCGGCCTGCCACCAGCCCCAGCTCCGTGAGCCGTTCCAGCAGCAGATCCAGAATCTCCTCCTCCAGACTGTGGGCCAGGAGACGGTCGCGGAACCCTGTCAGCACGGTGAAATCGAAGCCCGGGTCTGTCAGATCGAGGCCAAGCAGGTACTTCCAATCGATTCTCGCGCGCACCGCGTGGGCCGCCTGGCGGTCGGTCAGGGTCTCCGCGAACTGCAGCACGCTGACCAGCGCCAGCTGGCCCGGAGCGACACCGGGGCGGCCACGCACGCCGAACGCGGACCTGAAGACCTCGTCGTCGAACAGCGGACCGAGCGCGTCCCGCACCCGCATCGCCAGACACCCCTTGGGAAACGCTGCCGAAGCCACCACCCGTGTTCCCTCGGGCACATCCCGACCCGAGTCCGCCCGCATCGACACCCAACCCCTCCGTCCCGAGATCGAGGCGGGCTCACGACCCAAGCCCCCCCGACCTCAGGCTCCACCCCTCAACCACCCACCAAGGCGGAGATCAGAGGCATTCACCCAATTGGGCAACGGGGTCATCGAGACCTTCTACAACCCTCGCCGCATCCAGAAACGACTCGGCTACCTCAGCCCGATCGAGTACGAGGAGAAGCACTACGCCATCCAGGCAACGACCGAACAAGTGAAGCTGAAACCACGTCAGACCGCCCTGACCAGCTAGTCAGCCACCCCGCACAGCGGGGGAACCTCATGGGGCGGGGAGACTCATACGCAGCGGCCGTTCTCTTGAGCTTTGTGACTCGACATCTCGAAGCGTGGAGAACGGCCGCGTCCGCTGTCCCAGGAAGAACCGCAGATCAGCAGGTCGAGTGACAGGCGAGGTTAAACGCCAAGCTCAGTGCGTAATCCGGACCCAGCCCTCGGAAGCATTGAGAAGCACCCTGTCACCGTCACGCAGCAGCTTGGTCCCCACACGGGAACCGATGAGAGCAGGCAGTCGCATCTCGCGGGCAATGATGCTGGCGTGGCCGGTCAGGCCGCCCTCGTCCACCACCAGACCAGCGCACCGGCTGAGGACGGGGACGAAGTCCGGGGTGGTTTGCGGTACGACCAGCACGGTGTTCGCGTCAACGAGGTGACTCTTGTTCTCCAGGGACTCGTTCCAGTCGATGACGACGACGATCCCCTCTACCAGACCCGGATAGCCGGTGCTTCCGCTCAACGGTCGGTCGCCCAGTGGCTGGAGGGGACTGAGGTGACGTTCGCGCGTAGCCTCATCAGTGCCGTTGTAGTAGAGCTCAACGAAGCCGCCGGTGCTGAGGAGGACATAGCAGGAGCGGTCTTCATCCTCCAATGGTTCCTGGTCTACCTCTTGAGTGATCAGCCCGGCGCTTTGCGGACCCAGCAGGACGCGATACTGCTCCATCAGGTACCAGAGCTTCAGCCATGTCTGCTTGGTCATGAAGCGGTGGTAGGCCAGCTCCCGGGCGCGTTCGGCCCACTCCATCACCGACTGTGGGCCGCGAAGCGGTGACGGCATGGGCGGAACGCGGCCGTCGGCGATGTCCCGCAGCCGCTGTGCCTGTTCAGCGGTTTGATCGGCTGAGCGTCGGTCCGCCTCAAGGCGGGCGCGGAGTTCGCTTTCGGTGGTTGGCTGCTTGGAGTCCCCGGCCGTCAGACAGCGCCAGGTACCCAAGTGACCTTGTAGCCGTTGCTCGGTGAGCTCGGCAGGCGCCGTGAGCACCTGCTCGAACCAGTCGAGACGTTCCTGCAGCACAAGGGGCAGTCGGCGTGGGCGCAGCAGCCAGTCCAGCGCCTCGTCGCGTTCCTGGTCGCCGAGATCGAGCGTGTCCAGGGCTTCGGCCAGCTCCCGCTCGACCGCTGCGGTCAGGTGCGGCTGGCTGCACAGGTGCAGGCCGATGGCCTCGTGGAAGAGCGGCTCGATCTTGTTCAGTTCAGTGATGGGGTCGTCGCCCGGCGTCGGGTGCCAGGGCAAGGTCTCCACCTGCCGGCTCAGGGCCTCGATGTCGCGGAAGTACGCCATCAGGCGTTCCCGGTCGGCGTAAAACGCCCGTGCCAAGGGGGCCAGACGGTCAATCTCGCGTCGATCGAGGTGAAATCCGAAGCCGTGGACGTCGCACGAGGCGATCCAGTCGTTCTCTTGGTCGCCGAGCCGGTCACGGACCAGGTTCTTGGCGTAGACCTCGTGGAGCAGGTGATGACACCAGTAGTAGTCGAGCTGGGGGGATTCCCACTGGAGGACGAAGTCAGGCACGGTTCACCTCGTTGAAGCGCCAGGTGCTCAGGATCTGCAGCATGGCCTCGCCGGGGTTTGCGTAGAAGGTTCCGGCCTCGCAGGGCTCCAGTAGACGCTTCAGCTCATGGGGCAAGTACAGGGACTGGACGAGTCCGTCTTCGACCAATTCGGACAGGTGCTGGGCGTACAGTCGGCGCAGTGAACCGTTGTCGTGCCTCGGCTTGGGCAATGGGGCTTTCTGACGGCGCACTACATCCCTGGGAAGCAGGTCGGCGAAGGCGCCCTTGAGTACGGCTTTGCCGGTGCTTCCGTCCCCGATGTGCTCGGCCGCGCGGATACGCAGGGCCGTCTCAGCCACTTTGTGGTCGACGAACGGGACACGTACCTCGACGCTGTGCCTCATCGAGAGCGCGTCCTCGAACTCGAGGATCGCGCCCAGGCACGTGCGTACCAGATGCAGGGAGAGTTTGCGGCCGGGCTCGCCCGTTGGGTCTCCGCCCTCGACGTCGTCGAATACCTCGTTCGCGAGGTCGGGGAGTCGCACCTCGTGTTCTGGGCGCAGGATTCCCCTCAGGGGCGATGACGACCAGCGCCCATCGAAGTAGCTTCGGTAGGAGTTCCTGTGGTGTGGCTCCTGGTAGAGATTGGTGAACCAGTTCCAAATTTTCGGGTAGTAGCCATACCACATCTCGTCCGCACCCTGGCCGTTGATGAAGACACGGATGCCGTGCGCGGCGACCGTGCTGTAGATCTCGTCCCAGAGCCGGACGCGTTCGTCGTAGAGCGGGCTGCCCAGGGTGGTGACGCACCGGTCGATCCGGTCGATGGTCCACGGGCGCAGTCTGTCGAGGACGATGTGCCGGCCGCGCAGCCCGACGAGACTCTGCGCAAGTAGCCGGGCGTAGTGCCCGTCTTCCCCGTACTCCATGCTGTCCGAGCCCAGGTCCACCGTGAACGCGGTGATGTTCTCATGGAGTTCGGCCGCCAGTGTGGTGAGGAGAGAGGAATCGAAGCCCCCGGAGAGGGCGAAGGCAAGTGGTGCGTCCGAGACGATGTGCTCGCGCACGGTCCGTCGAAGCAGCTCGTGCAGGTCCTGGGGACCGCTGCCGTCCTGAGCGGCGCTCAGCAGGTCGTAGTAGCGGCGATGCTTGGCGTGGTGGCCATGCCTCCAGGTCAAGACGCTTCCTGGAGCGAGGGCCTGTATGGGGCTGAAGGCGGTCCGCTCCGGCTGGAAGCCGATGAAGGGATCGAGGAGGATCTTGCGGGTTAGCACGTCATGGTCGATGCTGCGACGAAGAGCCGGATCGATGCACGTCAGAGAGGTAATGTCGCTGGCGAAGAGGAGCCGCTCCGCACTGTGGTGGTAGTACAGGGGCTTGATACCGAACCGGTCCCTCGCGAGGTGCACGCTGCCGTCCGCGTGGTCGTACGCGGCGATCGCGAACATGCCCTCCAACCGGGCGATCGCGTCCGCGAAACCCCAGGTGCGGATAGCCTCGGTCACCACCTCGGAGTCGCCCGTCGTGAGGAATCTCCGACCCAGCGCCTGCAGGTGTCCGCGCAGGTGGTCGGCGTTGTAGATCTCCCCATTGAACAACACGGTGACAGTGCCGCGCGACAGCGGCTGATCGGCCACCGGGGAGAGGTCGCGGATGGAGAGCCGGGCGAAACCCATGCGCACTGAGAAGCCGTCGGACGTGAACTCGGCCTCGCGCAGCGCGTTCGGCCCACGATGTCGCATCCTCCGAAGTGCCTCGGGTAGCCGTTCCAGCAGACAAGCGTCGCCTGCCACCCCTACCAGGCCACACATGTCAGGCACTCCTTGCTTCGTCGGGCACGACTGTCATGGGCCGGGCCTGGAGTAGGTAGAGGGTGTCGCCGTCGTAGGCGAACTCGATGTCGACGTGGCAGCCCATTCGGTCTTGCACGTCGAGCAGCAGCCGTTCGATGCCGCCAATCTCCCTCCGGGTCAGCTTGCGGGCACTCTGCCGCAGCAGCGGAACAGCGGTCATGCGGGTGCCGTGGCTACCGGTGACGAGCTGTCTGCTCTGGTGGTGCACCTCATAGGAGGTGACAGCCCCGCTCTCAGGGTCGATGACTACACGGTCGCCGTCGATGGATCCGCTGACCAGAAGTTCACCGAGCCCACGAACGACCTCGATGACCCGGCCCCGTTCACCCGGGACGGGGTGGCAGGAGAAGGCCACACCCGCGATCCTCGGGCGGAGCATGGTTTGCACGATCACGTCCATCCGGACGCCGTTCCGTGGAATGCCGATGCGGCCAAGGTAGGTGCGAGATCGTTTGCTGTCCGCGGACGCCCGGACCGTCCGAACCGCCTGTGCGACGTCCTCGCGTCTCACCCCGAGCATCGTGTCGAACAGGCCGGCGAAGCTGTGCTCGCTCCCGTCTTCGCAGTCGGCGGAGCTGCGCACCGCGAAGAGGTCACCGGGCAGGGCGTTCAGAGCCTGTGGGTCGACGAGCTCCCCATGCCGGACCACCGTCCATGCTGGAACGGGCGCGGACAGGGCCCAGGACTCGAGGAGGGCCAGGTTCTCAGCCTTGCTCACGGCTGCTCCGGGAGACGAGCCATGACCTCGGCGGTCAGCAGTGTGTCGGCTCCCTCACGTACGGGGTCGGCCACGGGCAGGCCGGTGATGGCGGACAGTTTCTCCTTCTCCGCCAGGTACTCCTCTTCGCTGACGCGGGTGGAGTCAAGACTGACCGCGATGCAGGAGGAGTCGATACCGAAGACGGTGGCAAGCCGGTCGTAGGCTTCGATGGCCTGCGGAACCGAGGGGACCTGCCAGTCGAAGCCGAGATGCTTCTCTTGGCCCACGCGCGCGCAGAGGACGTACGCCTGCGGGGCCACCGTGTGGAAGAGGGAAGCGGCCAGTCCGGAGTAGCTGGGATGGAAGATCGACCCCTGGCCCTCGACAATCACCACCTTCCCCGTGCTGTCAACGTCCATCAGCATCTGCTCGATGTGGCCGGGAACGAAATCCACCGGTATGGAGTCCAGCACGCGGCCCTGCCCTGCGATCAACATGCCGGTCTGTCCCGTCGCCAGCCACTCCACCTTTCCTCGGTGCTGCCGCAAGCCGTTGTACAGCTGACAGGTCGCGGTCATCTTGCCGACCGCATGGGAGGTGCCGACGGTGAGGATGCGGTACGAGGCGAGCGGGTGGCCCTGGGCGATGGGGCGCTCCCCGGTGCGCAGGTGCCGCAGGTTGACCACACCGGGCAGCTCGAGTTCCTGATGCAGTCCGTTGATGATGCGAACGCCCGGGCCGGCAGCCGAGGCAAGGTCTGCGTACTGCCTCTCGGTCAGACCGCCCCCGATCGGCGCGAATCCGATGACGAGGTCGTACTCGTCCGGGACGTCGTCGAGCGTGGCGACCACGGGCGCGTCACACGTGACCGCCGGAACAATGTCCTGCGCGCGGGCCCCGCCGTGCTTGGTGTCCCAGACACTGTGGACGCGTTCCGGCGCGAACCGCACGATCCCGTAGGCGGTCTTGGCCATGTCGGCGTCGCCGAGGCTGGTGCCGGTGTAGATCACGAGAGGTCTCATGGGAGGGGTCTCCTTGCATGGTGATGGGAAGGCAGGAGGTAAGTAGTACGGGGAGGAGGAGAGCCAGTCGCGCGGTTCCGTCAGAAATCCGTGGTCACGGCCCCTACGGTGAGATAGTCGTCGTCGACCATCGGCAGGTAACGCCACTTGTCGAATGCCGTACACGGGTGTGAGATCCCGCATCCCACCCACTGCCCGGGTACCAGCTCCGTTTCACGGGGCACCGACAGGTAGGCGTGCTGGTCGTTAAGGGCGGTGACGGTGCAGCCGGTGGCGGGGCGTGGCGCGGTGCCGTCGAGATCGCGGATCGTTTGCGGAACCGGAAGATCCTGGTCGTACGGTGCGTCGCGGCGGCCGAAGTCGAGGATGGCCAGCTCCGGCTCCGGGCGGGACAGTACACGGCCCCACAGTTCAAGGGCCGGACGCAGCCGGAAGGTGCTGCTCGGCTCGGCGCAGACCGAACTGCGGGCGTACATGCCGTGGTCATGGCTGACATATCCGCCGGGACGGATCAGGAGTTGGCGGTCCTGCCGCGTTCCGTACCGTGCGCACAAATGCTCGGTGACCACGTCGAAGAAGGCTCCACCCAGGCTGATCAGCACCCGTTCGACGGCGAAGAGGCCCTCCAGCCCGATCGCCTGGGCGGTGTTTTCCAGCAGATCGCAGAACGAGGCGACCGCAGTGGTGGTGTCCGAGGCGCGGTCGCATCCGATCACGCCCTCATAACCCGCCAGACCGACCAAGCACAACCCGGGCAAGGCGGCAACAGTGCGGGCGACGGCCACCGCTTCGGCGACACTGCGGCAACCGGCCCGGCCCTTGGCCGGCGCCATCTCCAGCAGGACCGGCAGCACCACTCCGGTACCGGCAAGTGTGAGGCGCTCATCGAGAAGTTCGGCCCCGGCGGCTGAGTCGACGTAGCACATGAAGCCGTGCTCCGGGTGGGCCCGCAAATCGTCGGCGACCCATTCGATGGCGGCGGTGTCGACCAGTTGATTGGCGAGCAGCACGTTGGCCACGCCGAATGAGCGCAGGCTGCGCACCTGGGCCACGGTGGCCGCACTCGCGCCCCAGGCGCCAGCTTGCAACTGACGGGTCACCAGTTCTCGGGACATCGCGGTCTTCGCGTGCGGCGCGAGGAGAACTCCGTGCCGGCGGCTGTAGGCAGCCATCTCCGCGATGTTGTGGTCCAGCGCGCCACGGTTGATCAGCATGATCGGGGACAGCAATGCGCCACCGAAGAGGAAAATGCCGTCGTCCGCGACGACGAGGCCGCGGCCGGGCGCCGACTTGAAGTGAAAGGGGTTGGTGCGCTGCGCCCGTGCGGACGCTTCGACGGTGGGTGCGGTTGCGGAAGTGAGGCTCATCAAGGTCTCTCAAGCGAGGCGGAGTCACACGTCGGATGTCGGGTCTCAGCGGGTGTGGAGACGTGATGGGGCGCATTACTCGGGTGTGAGCCATGAGCGCGGCGACGACGTCGGGAAGCCACAGCCTGTCAGTGAGGGAGTCAGCAGGACGGGGTGGTGCCTTGCCGATCGGCTGTCATCGCAGGTGAGGCAGCGGACGTCCGGTCCGGACATGCGCATGCCTAGAACAGCGGAAGAGATGAACGGAAGTCAGGTGGTGGTTTCGGTGGGTTTCAGGCCGGTCGTTGCCCGTGTGGCGCGGTCGCCGAGAGCAGTCAGAGCCGCCCGTGCCGACCAGAGAGCGGCGATCGAAGCCAGGGCGAAAAGGGACGCGAGGATCGCCCACCCGCCAGCACGCAGCGGCAGGAGCATCGTGACCAGCAGGGTGGGACCCACGATCTTCTGCGCGGTCACTCCCATGCTGAACGCCCCGAGGTAGTGTGCTCTGGCTGCCGCTGGTGCCATGGCGTAGGACAGTTCCCAACTCGCGACTGAGTGAAGGTTCTCGGCGAAGGTCAGGGCTATCACCGCGGTCAGGGCCGCCGCAGCCGAGGCCCAGACGGGCACTGACTCGGCCGTTGCGAACAGCCCGCAGGCGGCAACCATCAGTGCCGCAGTCCACGGAATCACACGCAGAGAAGCAGGTGCGCCGGAAACTCGCCGGGAAAGCGACACCTGAAGGATCACGGTCAGTACGGTATTGAAGCCCAGTAGCACCGGAAGCAGAGCGGTGGGCAGTTCCGTCCGCTGGACGAGCCAGATCGAAAGCAGGACCGTAATGGCCGTGTCGTAAAGCATCAGGACGCCATTAGAGATGGTGAACAACATGAATCGCAGATTGCGGATCGGAGATCCGGCCGGAGGAGCGACTTGTTTTTTCGCAGGCATCACCACGTGGCCAGCGGACGTACTCGTCGCGCGCGCGACCAAGCCGGCCAAGACCACGTAGGAAACGCCGTCGGTGAGGAAAACGGCGTCATACGCGGCCTTTGAATGAGAAGCCAGCACCAGGGCGGCGAAAAACAGTCCACCGGTGATACCGATGTTGCGGACCGCTCGAATGGAACTTAGGGCGTGGGTCCTATCGGTGTCGCTGCAGGCTCCTGCGACGATCACCTGAAAGAGCGGGGAACAGGCCCGGTCCGCCGCGTAGAGCAGGCACGTCAGCACCGCGTAGGACCGCACACTGTCGACGACGGTGTAGCAGGCGTACCCGACACCGCGCAGAAGCACCAGGGGAATATAGACCCGCACCGCTCCAAAACGGTCCGCGAGCCGACCCGCAGGCACCGGGCTCAGCAGGCCGCACAACGCGGCGACTGACAGGACGACGGCCACCTGAGAGGCCGGAAAGTCCAGGACGCTGACGAAGTAGAGTGTCGACGAGGCTCCGAACAGGCCGGAGCCGAACGAGTCGACGAGGGCTCCGGCCACCAGCAGGCGTCCGGCCCGGCCTGCGGGGATCACCGCGGTGGCCACCCGAGTCGCGAGTGACTTCAGCACGGCGTCCGCTTCACCCGGCGGGCGCCCTCGATCTCAACGGTCACTCGCGACGAGAACCACTCGGCCGTCTCCGCGAGAAGGTCCGCCGTCGTCCTCTCGTCGGGCCCCGCCACGACGATGCGCCCGGCGCGGGTGTTGGAGTCCGTCGTGGCGTCGCCCATCACATCGCCCACGCCGACCTTCAGCTCGGCATGCACGACGCCCGGCCGTGCGGCGATCTCCTCCAGGGTGGGCATGCTCTCGATGACGCCGGCCTGAGCGGTCAGGTGAACGAAGCCCAAGGTGCCACCCTCGGTGGGGTGTTTGGGGGGTGCGGGGGTGTTGAG
>NZ_JAGMUK010000184.1 GCF_019049245.1 Streptomyces sp. AC555_RSS877
ATGCCTTCGACCTGGGTGCTGAGATTCCGCTGCGTGCGTGGTTGTTCGGGGTGGGTCCGGATGAGCATGTGCTCGTGGTGGTGGTGCATCACATCGCCAGTGACGGTTGGTCCTCTGCGCCACTTGAGCGTGACCTGAAGTCGGCTTATGCGGCGCGGTGTGAGGGCCGGGAACCGGTGTGGGATGCGTTGCCGGTGCAGTATGCGGATTATGCGTTGTGGCAGCGGGAGTTGCTGGGTG
>NZ_JAGMUK010000185.1 GCF_019049245.1 Streptomyces sp. AC555_RSS877
AGCCACCGGCACAGCGGTGTCATTCCACTCCACCAACACCCGCCGACGCTCAACCGGGTCGACGACATCCACCGCGCCGATCCGCAGTGACGGATCCTCCGCCAATGCAACCAGCACTCGGATGAACCGCTCTGCCAGCCGCCCCACCATGGCCTCGTCGAACAGGTCGGCGGCCACCGTCACCGCGCCCCGCACCCCCACCGGCTCGCCCTGCGCATTGAAGTCCTCCTCGACCATGACATCCAGGTCGAACTTGGCGGACGGCTTCCCGAGGAAGAGCGGGGTGGAGCGGATTCCGGGCAGGGACAGGGTGGCCGCATCCGTCTCCGAGCCGGAGGAGGCATTCAGCTTGGTAAGGACGACCTGGAACAGCGGATGCCGGGCCAGCGACCGGGCCGGCGCCAGCTCCTCCACCAGCCGCTCGAACGGCACATCCTGATGCGCGTACGCCTGCAGACCTGTTTCCCGCACCCGCTGCAGCAAGTGGGTGAACGACGGATCACCGGAGAGGTCCGTACGCACCACCAGCGTGTTCACGAAGCAGCCGACCAGATCATCCAGCGCCTCATCCGTCCGCCCGGCAATCGCCGACCCGATCGGGATATCCGTCCCCGCACCCAGCCGATGCAACGTCACCGCGAGCGCCGCCTGCAGCACCATGAACACCGTCACGCCCTCAGCACGCGCCAGCCCCTGCAACCGCTGATGCACTTCGGTCGGCACGGCGAACCCCGCCGAGAACCCCCGATGCGACGCCACCGCTGGCCGTGCCCGATCGAATGGCAGCCCCAGCTCCTCCGGCGACCCCGCCAAGGCGTCACGCCAGTACTCCATCTGACGTGCCATCAGACTTGTCGCGTCATCACCATCCCCGAGCAGCTCGCGTTGCCAAAGTGCGTAGTCCGCATACTGCACCGGCAACGCGTCCCACACCGGTTCCCGACCCGCGCACCGTGCCGCGTACGCCGTCGACACGTCCCGCGCCAACGGCCCCATCGACCAGCCGTCGGCCGCGATGTGATGCACCACCAGCACCAACACGTGCTCGTCCGGACGCACCCCGAACAGCCAGGCCTGCACCGGCACCTCAGCCGACAGGTCGAATGCATAGCCCGCGGCTCGGGCCATCGCTGCGGCCATGTCGTCCATGTCGATCTCACCGGACGGCAGCTCCGGAGAGGGCTCGATCGTCGGCATACTGATCACCGATGTGTGCGACGACAGACCGTCGAGGTCCAGCAGGCGGGGGTCTTCGTGCGGTTGATCTCCCCCGCTCACCTCGATCACGTTGAGATCCCAGGCGAGCTCGTCGGTGGGGACAACCTGCTGGTAGGGCTCGCCCTCGGCCATGGGGAAGACCGTTCGCAGCGCCTCGTGCCGCCCGATGACATCGGTCAGCGCCTGACCGAGCGCCTGCCGGTCCAGCTGTCCCGCCAGGCGCACCACGACCGGGCTGTTGTAGGTCCGGCTCGGGCCCTCCAGCTGGCCGATGAACCACAGCCGGCGCTGCCCGTACGACAGCGGCACCCGCTCCGGCCGCTCCCTCGTCACGAGTGCGGTACGGGCCGAGTCCGCTCCGGCCAACATGCCGGCCACACCGGCCGGAGTCGGCGCGTCGAACAGCGTCCTGATTTCCATTTCCACGCCGAGTGCCGTACGGATCCGGCTCACCAGCCGGGTCGCCAGCAGCGAGTGCCCGCCGAGCTCAAAGAAGTCGTCGTCTACGCCCACACTCTGCAGCCCCAAGATCTCTGCGAACGCACCGCACAGGATCTCCTCCTGCACCGAGGACGGTCCCCGGCTCGAACGGGCGGCCGCGGTGGCGTAGTGGGGGGCGGGAAGGGCCCTGCGGTCGAGTTTGC
>NZ_JAGMUK010000186.1 GCF_019049245.1 Streptomyces sp. AC555_RSS877
AGGCTGACCTGGTCGCGGGAGGCGGACAGTTCCATGGTGCCGAGGCGCAGCACGCTGAAGTGGTCGCCGACCATGTAGGCGTGGTGGGGGTTGTGGGTGATGAAGATGACGCCGAGGCCGCGGTCGCGGGCGGCGGCGATGTACTTCAGGACCACGCCGGACTGCTTGACGCCGAGGGCGGCGGTGGGCTCGTCCAGGATGAGGACGCGGGCGCCGAAGTAGACGGCGCGGGCGATCGCGACGCACTGGCGCTGGCCGCCGGAGAGGGTGCCGATGGGCTGTTCCAGGTCGTGCAGGACGATGCCCATGTTGCGCAGTTCCTCGTCGGCGGTCTTCTTCATCCGCTCGATGTCGAGGCGACGCACGGGCCAGGGGCCCTTGGTCATCTCGGAGCCGAGGAAGAAGTTGCGCCACACCGGCATCAGCGGGACGGTGGCGAGGTCCTGGTAGACGGTGGCGATGCCCTTGTCGAGGGCCTCGCGCGGGGTGGAGAAGCGCACCGGGGTGCCGTCGACGAGGAAGTCGCCCTCGGTGTGCTGGTGCAGCCCGGAGATGATCTTGATGAGGGTGGACTTGCCGGCGCCGTTGTCGCCGAGGACGCA
>NZ_JAGMUK010000187.1 GCF_019049245.1 Streptomyces sp. AC555_RSS877
ACTTCGCGGGGCTGCTGGGAGACGTGGAGGAGACCACGGCTCCGTATGGGCTGATGGATGCGCATGGTGATGGCAGTGGTGTGGTGCGGTCGCATCTGCGCGTGGATGAGGAGGTTGGCGCCCGGGTGCGGGAGGTCGCCCGCGGGCTGGGGGTGAGTGCGGCGTCGGTGTTCCATCTGGCGTGGGCGCGGGTCCTGGCCACGGTCAGTGGTCGTGATGA
>NZ_JAGMUK010000188.1 GCF_019049245.1 Streptomyces sp. AC555_RSS877
CGGGTGCGGGAGGTCGCCCGCGGGCTGGGGGTGAGTGCGGCGTCGGTGTTCCATCTGGCGTGGGCGCGGGTCCTGGCCACGGTCAGTGGTCGTGATGACGTGGTGTTCGGCACGGTGTTGTTCGGGCGGATGAACGCCGGCGTGGGTGCCGACCGGGTGCCGGGGCTGTTCATCAACACGCTGCCGGTGCGGGTGCGGGTCGGCGCTGTGGGTGTGGGTGAGGCGTTGGAGGGAGTGCGTGACCAGCTGGCGGA
>NZ_JAGMUK010000023.1 GCF_019049245.1 Streptomyces sp. AC555_RSS877
TTAGAACACGACAGAGGGTGTGTGGGCACCCTCCGGGCACCCGCACACCCAACACCCCGTCAGGCGCCTCGCCAGGCGCCCCGACACCCAGCGCGCGGAGGCCCCGCCGACGCGCAACACATCCACCTCGCCCCGGATCCCCGACGCCGCCGCGCCACCCAGCCCGCACCCACCCTTTCTCTCTCATTCGGGCAGGGAGAGCGGCAGCAGAGGGGATGTCAGCAATGCGACCACGCCAAGAATGCCCATGTGACCTGTGGTTTCGTGCGGAGTCTGCCGATGGGTTGCGCAACCCCGAGCGCAACACCTAACGCAACGTCAGAATGCACCCCGGTACGCAACATCAGGCGCAACGAGGGGGTTCCATCCCAACCCGAGATGCACTATTCTTTGAGTTCTGGGGGAGGCGACCCCCGGAAACCGCAAGGAACAACGAAGGGGAAACCGTGGAAATCAAGATCTCGGATGGCATTGTCAGCCGCGTACCCGGAGCGGACGCGCCGATGAACGGCCTTGCCATTCAGGCCCGTACCGTCGCGAACTTCCTGCCGCTTTCCGTCCTGCGCGCGGGTGCCGATATCCTGCACAACGTCGACGACAAATACACGGGGATTCGCGTCAACACCAAGCTCGGCCCGGTCGTTTTGGAAATGCCGACGGGTGACGCGAGTTACCGGCTCGTCCACCAGCTTCCCGAGCCGAACAAGGCTGGTCAGACCGAAGTGGAAATGCGGCGCTTCCCTCAGATCTACAAGCCGCATGGGATCGCTCTCATTTTGGGCCAGTTCCTCGAATCGCGCGGGTTTCTGAGCTAGCTGCCGTCCCTCCCTGAGAGTGGAGGGGGGAACGGGAAGGAAGCGCAGGTCAGGGGTGGGTTTACTCACCCCTAATTTGCACTATTGTTGAAGTTGTTCGGGGGGCGGCGGTCTCGCCCCCCGACCCGGCAGAAACCAACGTCGAAGGGGAAGCGACAAATGGCAGAGCAGGGAGCCCGGCAGATGCTGCCGGAGGTACAGAAGTACGTCGAGAGCGTTGAAGCGGCCACCACGGCTCAGAGCGCAGCCGTGACTGCGGCAGGCGAGAAGTACCCGGAGCGGCACGGCTACGGCGAGGAGGGGCGTCGCCAGGACAGCGCCTACAGCGAGGAGATCCGCAAGGCCTACACCACGAGCGCCGCCGCCCAGAGGGCCGCATGGGAAGCCCTCAAGGCGTCCGGCGATCCGCTGGTGAAGTGGATCGCCGAGAACTGCGGGGAGTACCGGACTGAGGCTCAGCGCATCCTGGCCATCCTTCCCGCCACGGTCGATGAGCTGGATGAGTTGGCCGACGCGCAGGGCTGGTGTGGCGTCTGGGGCGATTTCAGGCAGCGGGCAATCGATGCCGGAGTCATGCCCGGCATCACCGCCCCGAGCCAGGCCAGGAAAGCGGTCTTCGAGCGGATCGACCGAGAGGGCTGCTGCCCCATGGGGCTGGGGTCGAGGCGACGCATCGGCCAGGCCCTGGACGCCCTTATCCAGGAAGCCCTGACCGCTGAGGCCAGCGCCCGCTGAGACCCAAAACCGCCAGGTCAGGGGTGGGTTTACTCACCCCTGATTTGCACTATTGTTGAAGTTGTTCGGGGGGCGGTGGCCCCGCCCCCCGAACCGCAGAAGACAACAGCGAAGGGGAACATCGCATGACTCAGCAGTACGCAGAGCGCGCCACGGCAGCAGCCCCCCGGGGCGCCCGGAACGCCGATCTCCGGGACCTGGTCACCATCCTGGAGGACCACAGGAACCGGAAGCTGGACGTCGTCACCTCCGCATCCGCTCTGTCGTTCCGTGACGGAAACGTCCAGGTCGAGGGCATCGAGCGCCAGATCACGGAAGAGGGCGTCACGGACGTGGACGGCACCTACCGCCCCACCGCCGTCGCGGACGAGGGCATCGCGGACAAGCTGAAGATCCCGGTGGGCTACCTCCGCCGCATGCGCGCCGAGAACGTCCCGCTCCTGGACGAGAACGTGAACGCGTGGCTTCGCCAGGAGCCCGACCGCCGTTTCATGCTCCGTGCGCTCCGAGGCGACAGCGCCCCCGGCGCCGCGCCCGCCGCTGGCGTGGCCCGCGCGCTGATGTCCGACAGCTACAAGGTCATGGACAACCTTGACATTCTGCTGGCCGCCCTGGACGGCGTGCAGAAGTCCGGGCACCCGACCAACGTCACAGGCTGCGATCTCACCGACCGTCGCATGTACGTGCGGGTGGAGTCCGAAGCGGTCGCCGTCATGGCGCCCGAGCTGCTCAGCGGGTACCGCTCACCGTTCGACGGCCGCAGTGGTGACGAACTCCCGATCGTTTCGGCCGGATTCGTCATCACCAACAGCGAAGTCGGGGCCGGTGCGTGGTCGGTGACCCCGCGTGTGGTCATGCGGGTGTGCACCAACGGCCTGACCATGCCCATGGACGTCATGCGCGCCGTGCACATCGGCGCCAAGCACGACGAGGGAGTGGTGTCCTGGTCGGAGGAGACCGAGCGGAAGGAACTCGCGGTAATCACGTCCAAGACCGCCGACGCGGTCCGGACGTTCCTCTCTCGCGAGTACGTCGAAGCGAAGCTCGGTGAGATTCAGGCCGCCGCCGGTAAGCCCGTGGCCGAGCCGACGAAGACCATCGAGCACGTCACGAAGTCTCTCAAGATCAGCAACGAGACCAAGGAAACGATCCTCGCCCACTTCATTCGGGGTGGGCAGATCACGGCGGGCGGCGTGATGCAGGCCGTCACATCGACCGCGCAGACCCTCGCCGACGCCGACCAGGCCGCCGCCCTGGAAGCGCTCGCACTCCCCGCCCTCACGGCCGCCGCCGCACACGGCTGACAGACCCCCGTGCGGGCCGGGCAACTCCCCCAGCCCGGCCCGCACGGGCCCGACCGTCCCCAGAGCGCGGAGCGTTCGCAGTAGTCGCCGGACACGGCGACCCAAGACCCCGTGTGGGTCGGGGCCCCCGCCCGGCCCACACGGTCCCCCGAGCGCGGAGCGCACCCGCCTCGCCCCTGCCGCGTAGCAGCAGAGCAGCACGTCTGCGGAGCAGACCGCGCGCGAGGAAGCCCCACTACACCCGAACGCGGTGCGCGCCGCACCGCCCACCGCCCACCGCCCCACCGCCGTCCCCACACGGCCCCGCCGGCCTTTTGCTGACTACCTCTCGCCAAGGAGCAATCCGCCATGCCCGCACGCCCCGGATTCATCCCCCCGGACAAGGCCGCAACCGAGGCCGCCATGGATCGCACACTGGACGCGCTGGCCGCCGTGTTCGAGGCCATCGGCCCTGGCGAACGCACGCTGGACATCGCGATCATGCGGACCGACGGCATACCCCTGTGCCAGACAGTCGAATTCTCACCCACAACGAACATCGAGCTCAGCGGCATTCTCGGCGATGACGACTACTACACCCTTGCCGTGTTTCTCGTGTTCGCGCTGGAGGGCAGCACCGTCACCGGCGCCACTCTCATAGCCACCACGGCCGCCGAGCCGCGCCCCCGCAGCTGCGGCTGGACCGTCCGTAACGGATGGCTGCACCCCATGAATACCGCCGCCGTCGAAGTCGCCCTCACCCCCTGCCCCGGCGTCGCCGCCGAGGACCGCGAGATCTACAGCGCTCCAGCCCTCCCCGAGCCGACCGCCAGCGACGAGGGAAGCGATCGTGCCTGACACCCCCGCACCAGCTGCGGACCCCATCGACGTCCCCGCCACCCGGCGTCACGCAGATATGGCGAGGCCGCGCCGTCCGCGATGCCATCGCCAGATGCCGCCGCAAACCCGTCGTCGGGTGGCCCGCAGGGTGGGCCCACCTCATGCCCGACTCCTCCGTCAGGTTCGACCTCGGAGGCTTCCCATGGAGCGCGCCGGACATCTACACCGACGAGCCCGCCGACGAGCCCGACACCTGGGGCCCGCCCTGCGGTGAGTGCAGATACCCCAAGTCTGAACACGACTTGTCCCGCCTGTGGCCCCGCTCGCGGGCCGACGGCAGCGGCTGCACCTGTTGGAGCTACTTCCCGCAGACGTAGCTGCCCACAAGCCCCGTGTGTCTTCCCCGACCTTCCCCAAGGGGGAAGGCACACGGCCCCCAGGCCAGATCGCCGCTGGCCGCCCTTGTCTCCCCGCGCCCGCCCCTCCCCTTCGCCGGGCGCGGGGAGACCATCACCGCCCACCAGGCCACGGCCACCGCATCAGCGCACCGGCCGCTACGTCGACCACCACCAGGAGCAGCCGCCATGAGTTCGACGCTGAGCGTCGAGACACCCGCCGGCACCGTGCACGCCACCGCCCGGCCCCGCGGACTCCGTCGTGTTCGACCTGGACGAAGCGATGCGCGGGAGCGTCCACGTCACCGGCACCCACCACGTCCGGCACTGGGACCAGTTCACCGCCGTCCGCACCAGGGAAACTGAGGAGAACATCGTGCCGACCATGCTCGAACAGCTCGCTACTGGGGAGAAGCACGATCCGACGATCCTCCTGCCGAACGTTTGGTACGACCTGCTGCGTACCGTGGAGACGGTGTGCCCGTGCGGCAATACGACGAGCGTCCGCAACGGCGTCCTGACCGCGCACGAGCCGATGTCGACGTGGGACATGAACGGCACGCGGCGTGCGGTGATCCGTGACGCGTACGGCGTCGGGATCACCTGCCGCTACAGCGGACGGACCGTCACCCTGGCCGCCGCCCTGGAGCGCGACAGCGTTCTGACCCCCGCCGAGCGGCACGTCCGCGATGTCACGCAGGGTCGGCTGGAGGCAGGCATCACGGATACTGCCCCGGAGGGCTACGCCCTGCCGAAGCCGGTTGCTGCCCTGTTCGCGCTCGCTGAGGCGCACGGCTGGAAGACACAGCAGGCGTGGGCGCCCCTTGACGGGGGTTTCCTCCTGAACCTCCGTGTAGGCCGACCGGCCGACGGGGGCCGGAAGTGGCAGTACGACCTGCCCTATTTCGTCGCTTCAGGCGTCGCGCGCCGGACCCGGTCCGGGCTGTGCGTCACGCCGGACCGCAGGGGTCAGCACGACACCCCGTCCATCAAGGCCATCACGGCCGTGATCCGGGCCAACCCAGCTCCGACGGAGAGCTGAGGGAGGCGCGACGGGAGGCAACCCCGCAAGGCGGCGGCATTCCCGCTATCGCCAGCCGCGGGTGGGCTGCCGGCTTCCTCTACCGCTACCGCAAACCCGACCCGTCCGGATGCCCTCGGCGCACCGCCCCTCACCTACACGCCCCGCCCGCCCGACGAAGGAGATGTTCTGATCATGCGTTGGCTGATGAGCCTCGGTGAACGCACCCGCCCCGACGCACCGACCTACGCCAGGGGCGATCGGATCGCCCCGCCCCCTCTCGCACCCGGAGCCGACCAAAGGAGCCACCGTGCCTGAGGAGTTCACGTTCACTGCCAACACCGGCTGGTACGGCTACCGCGTCCTCGACCGCCGGGAGCGCGCCACCTGCTACGGGGTCACCTGGTACCACGCGGACTGCCGGGCATGGGTGGCCGAGTATCCCGGCGACCGCCCCGGCAGCGGCATCCGCATCCCCGGCTTCGCGAGCCGCGAATGGGCCGCGCGCTTCCTGTACCGCTACCGCAAGCCCGAGCCGTCCGGGCGCCCCTGACGCACCGCCCCTCACCCACACGCCCCGCCCGCCCGACAAGGGAGATGTTCTGATCATGCGTTGGCTGATGAGCCTTGGTGAACGCACCCGCCCCGACGTCCCGACCTACGCCGAGGACCCCGCCCCCGACCAGGCGCGCGCCCTGGCCCTGGTCGACGACTTCGCCCAGCTCTTCACCGTCCTGAAGGAATGGCGGCAGGAGTACGGCGAGGAGCTGACCGCGTGGGCCGTACAGGTGGAGGCCGACGACGTCGAGAACCTCCCCGCGGAACTCATCGCGCAGTGGGAATGGGAGGGCGCCCCGGTCCGCCTCGACACCCAGCGAGGGGGCTACGTGAAGGTGTCCGACTACCGCGACGTCCCAGTGCGCCCCGGCATCAGCGCCCGCACCACCACCGGCCTCCCACTGTGGACCACCACACCCTGACGGGTCGCCTGACCGCCTCACACCGCCGCCCGTCGCAGAAGGGACCACACCTTGGCAACCTTCGGTCACATCACCCGCGAGCGCTGCGACCAGTTGGGCCGCGCCCTCACGGCCGCCGGCCTTTCCTGGACAGACAACGGCCGTCAAGACAAGCCCGAGTTCCTCACCTACACCGCCACCGACGCGCACGGCCGCGAGTGGAGCATCAGCCCGGCCACCAGCCACCAGATCACCCCGTCCCGCCCCGCGAGTCTGTGGCAGGCCCAGTGCACCGAGCCGATGCACTGGACTCTGGTCCTGTCCGCACGGGCAGTCGTCGACCACATCCAGGTTTTCCCCGCATGACTGGCCCACTGCGGCCGTGGCGCCCCGAGGACTTCGACGACCAGTGCGAGACGTGCGGCGCGCCTCCAGGCCAGTTGTGCAAGCCGCCGTGCGACACCGGCTACACCGCCGAAGACGCCCGCCGCGATGCCGAGATCCGCGACCAGGGCAGCGCGAGGGACCCCGCACCGAGCACCCCCCCCCACTATCCGAAGGAGTGAACAGAGCGCCATGACACGCGAGTTGACCACACAGGAGCAGTTCGACGCGTTCGCCGAGGAAGTGGCGCGGGAGCTGGGTACGCACTGCCGTACGGCCGAACTCACCGACTACGGGCGCGGTTGGGGACGGCTTGTCATTGACGGAGACGGCCGTGCCCTGCGCTTGTGCCAGCCCGACGACCGCCGCCCCGATCGCCTGAAGATCCACGCCGCGCTGCCGGACGAGACCAAGATGACCGCGCCGTCGATCGGGGTCACAGCCAGCAGCCCCCGCCATGTGGCCCGCGAGATCACCCGGCGGCTGTATCCCCTGCACGCCGAGGCCGCGCAGCAGGCCGCCGAAATCGCCGCACGGCAGGAGGCGGAGGAGAGCAGCCGCCGCGCCGTCGCTGAAGCCGTGGCCGGCGCACTGCCCGGGGCCCGGATCGAGGAGCAGTACCGGCGCACCCGGGTCATCTGGCAGCACGACACCAGGCCGCCCGGCGAGCACGGCCCCGTCCAGGTCGACAGCGTCACCGTGCTCGTCGGCCCCTCCGGTGAGGGGGTGCAGGCCGAAGCGTCCGGGCGCCCCAGCTCCATGATTGCCATGCTGGCCGCGTTCGCCCAGGCAGCACGGGAGTAAGAAGCGCAGGTCAGGGGTGGGTTCCCTCACAACCTAAAGGCACTATTATTGGAATTCGAGAAACGGTTGCTGCCCACCGGTTCCCGCCCCCGCCTCGCCTCCGCAGACCCTCTCAGCCCGGCCCCCAGAACGAGGCCGCGCCCCGCCCGGCCTGGCCGAAGGGCGTGGCCCTCACAACCGCACACCGAGGTGCTGTAGCTCAGTTGGTAGAGCGCGGATCTTATAAGTCCTGAGGTCGTGGGTTCGAGTCCCACCAGCACCACTCCAACACCGTTATTCACGACTGGAGTTGCGATGACCGACACCGAGGCCACCCGGCACCCCGAGACGCCCGCCGAGGTGGCGTCCGCCATCCTGGACGCGATCGAGACCCGGCCCGACGCCTTCAACTACGACGGCCAGCCCCTAGCCGACCTGGTCCAGGCCCTGGTCGACGAAGCCGTCCGCCAGGCCACTTGGGAGTACGCCTCCACACTTCTGGCCCGCCTCGGCGCCTGCACCTGCTGCGGCGAGGACATCGGCCGAACGGCCTTCGCCCGGTCCTCGGGCCTGCTGGCCCGCATCCTCGACACAGCCCGACCGGGCCACCGGCACCTGGTCTGCAGCGTCTCGGCGGCACCCGAAACCCTGGTCGCCGTCCTTCACGCGGATACGGACCCGGGCGGCGCGAGCCAGGTCGACGAGGCCGAGGCCCTCGAATTCACCACGGTCCTCGCCCTCGGTCTGGCGACCCGGAGCCCCGGCGGACTCGTCATTCGGACCACCACCCCGAGCGCCCCGGACCAGGTCTACGGCTGGCGACTGCGCAAGGGAGACTTCGAACCCCTCACCGCAGGCGAGATCTTCGACGCCTACTGCACGGACGTCGATTCCGGCGGCCTCGTCTCCCCGGAATCCGACGTCGACTACTGCGTGCCGCCGGACCTCGGGCACGAAGCCACGCCGTCGACCCACCGGCACTGAAAGGCCCCAGGCACACCGTAAACGAGCAGGTCAGAGGGGGGTTCACGCCAACTCGACTCACACTATTATAGAAACTGAGTCCGGGCCGTCGCCGCACCGGCACCCCGCCCGCCAGGGCGACGGCCCGCCCCCCTCCCCCGAATCCAGTTCCCAGGAGCTTGCCGTGCAAGTGACCCCCATGCCGATCATCGACTGGAACTGCAATAAGGCCTACCAGTGCCCGCAGTGCCGCCACGACACGGTCGCGAGCCCCTCCCGCTGGGAGGTGTACACCTGCTGCAACTGCGCCACCCGTTTCGCCCGCTTCCCCCACCTGCAGCGCTTCCTGCGCCACGTCGGCGTCACCTGCGAGTTCTGCACGGAGCGCCACCCCGTACTCGTCGACGGCGAGCCCTTCGGGTTCCTGCGCCGCCGCCACAACGGCGTCGGGATGTACACAGAGCACCAGTTCGAGGCGTGGCTGTACGACACGGACGAGTTCGCCGACCACCGCGACGGTGTGAGCTACCTCAGCACCCGCGCCAGCCGCGCGGAGGCCATGGCCGACCTCGCCCACTGGCGCAGCATGTTCGGCCCCATCGAGGACAACCTCAGCCCCGTCTTCGCCGTCGTTGCCGACGAGCAGTTCGACAAGTACGGACCGGAGGTAACCGGGGAGCAGCGCGACGCGTTGCTTGACGGCACGCTGGAGGCCTACGGCGTCGGCGTCCTGCGCGCCTTCATCCCACCGCACCCCCGGCGCGGGCAGTTCCACGTCGACACCGCCACCTTCACCTGGGGCCTGATCGCCCCGTCCGGCCTGGAGGGCATCTACACCAGGGCGGCACCGAAGTCCCTGGCCGCGTACGCGCCGCAGCTCTGACCCGCCGCGCGCGGACGCGCGCACCTCGCCGTTTGCGCAGGTCAGGGGCGGGTTCACACCACCCCAAAAGACACTATCCGAGGGGCGCCGTCCCTTCCCTCGACTTCATTCACCTGGTGACGGCCCCCTTCCCCACTCCCAGCCCCTGGAGTTGCCATGCTTCGAACGCTGCGCCGCGCCCTGCGACCGGCACGTCTCCGCATTCCCGCCCGCCGGTTCGCCGCCGGGATCGCGGAACTGCCGCCCACCGCGCGCGAAGCGCTCGGCACCGACGTCACGGCCGGGGAAGCCATCGCCTACAACCGCGTCCGTGTCGCCACCGCGACCGCCGTCGCCCTCTACCGCAGCGGATACACGCTGCCGATGACCGACGACGACCTGGACGACGCGGTGCTCGCCCTGGACTTCCCCTACTCGGTCCCGAGCGCGGAGACCCGCGCGTCCATCCGTGCCGCGCTCGCTGTCCTGGACGCCGATCGCACCGTCACCGTCACCCGCTGACCCCTCGTCCGCCCCGGCCGTGGGCCGCCCCGACCAGGGCGGCCCACACGGAAGGAGCCCGGTGTTCCTCGTCGTACCCGACCCCGCTCACGGACTCGTTGCCGCCCCGCAGTCCTCCGACGACCTCACACCCCTCACCGAACAGTCCCTGGCCGCCCAGGGGTTCGCCTGGAACGACGAGATCGAGGCGTACACCCGCCAGGCCGACCACGACCCCGCGGCCGTGGACGACACCGCCGGCATGCTGCGCGAGCTGGGCCACTACGTCTTCTCCGCCTACAGGCCGCTACCCAGGAGCTGACCGGCGCCCGGCCGGCCTCCGCCGCCACCTCCCGCCCCTTGCGCAGATGGAGTTCCGCCATGACCCGACGCCGCACCCAGCCGCAGCGGCCCGTCCGGTACGCCGCCGCCGAGCACGACGGACGCCACCAGGCCGTGGACCAGCTCCACGGGTACGCGCTCAGCAGCCACGCCACGCGTGCGGCCGCCGAGGACGCGGTGCGCGAGCTGACCGCCAGCCCGACGGCCGCGATCGAAGCCGTCGAGGAACTCGACGCCGCCCTGACGGGCCCGGCCGCCCGAGAGCGTCGGATCCTGCGCCGGTACGGGTACGCCTGGAGCCTGCGTCAGGACGAAATGCTCTCCCTGCGCGGGGAGTTCAGCCTTGACCGGCTGGAGACCCTGATCTCCGGCGGTCATCTGGCCATGGTGTTCAGCCCGGCCGGTCTGCCGTACTACACCACGCCCGAGCGGTACGCCCAGCTGTCGCCCCGCTGGATACGCGGCGGCGACGAGTCGTTCCCGGCCGCCGACGTCGCCCACCTCGAACGCCCCCGCCCCGCCCTGGAGTTGCTCCCTTCACGCAAGCGCTACGAGCCGTGCGAGCTGCACGGGATCACCCTGTGGCGGTGCCTGATCTGCGGGCCACGTGAGCACTTCGAGTGCCAGTGGGGCGACTGCAACGCCAACCGCGTCACGGCCTACTGCGAGCGCTGCGTACGCATGGACCCCCGGCGCACCTTCCCGCTACCGCCCCGCCGAGAGCACAACTGGCCGTAAAACCGCAGGTCAGGGGTGGGTTCACACACCCCTGAAAAGCACTATTATTGATGATGCGGGAGGGGGTTCCCCCCACCCCCTCCCACTCCCGGCACTATCCGACCGAGCGCCCGACACTGATGCCACGGCCCCCCGTCCGGCCGAGCAGGCCGACTACTCCGCCCCAGCCAAGGAGAGCATCCATGGCCCACGCGTCCGCGCAGCTGATAGGCGACCGCTCCCACCAGTGCGACGCCACCGCCACCTACACCCACGCCGGAACCCGCGCGTACGTCCTGTGCGACGGCATCGGTTCCAGCGACGAGGTGGAGGCCTGGACCAGCGCCGCCGCCCGCCGCGTCGCTCAGGCCGCGGCGCGACGCGGCGACGCCGAGGCCGGCCTCCGCGCCGTCTACGACCGGTACGCCGCCGAGCCCGCGCGCAGCGACCCGTACGCGGACTTGCCCAACGCATGCGCCGCCGTCGCTGTCGCCGTCCCCGGCAAGCCGCTGACCGTCGCATGGTGCGGCGACGTCCGCGCCTACGTCCTCACCCCCGGCCGCACTCTCCAGTGCCTCACTGCTGACCACAACATGCGGCGCGTCTTCAATGGCAGCCGCAATCGTGTGACGTCCTACCTGGGAGCCGTGGAGTCCGACACGCCTCAAGCTACGCGGACAACGCGACCGTCCTGGTTACCGACCTCCCCGCAGCCCGCTCGCGGGAGTGAACCGCAGGTCAGAGGTGGGTTCACACTCAGCAGTAATGCACTATTATTTATGTAATGGGTCCGGGGAACTCCCCGGACCCGGCCCCCAGGGCTAGACCATCGCCCCTCAACGCCCAGGAGTTGCCTTGCTGACTTCGTTGCTCCGTGCCCTGCTCCCGCCCCTGATCCGCATGAGCGCCCGTGCGCTCGACACGGGTATCCCACCGTTGCCGCCGACCGCCCGCGACGTATTCGGCGCCGACCTCACTGCGGATCAGGCCGTCACTTACAACCGGGGTCGTGTGGCCACCTGCACTGCTGTGGCCCTGTACCGCAGCGGCCAGCAGCTCGACGAGCTGAGCGACGACGAACTCGACACCGCCGTGCGCGCCCTCAAGTTCCCGTACTCCCGCCCCAGCGAAGAAACCCGGGCCGCCATCCGCGCAGCGCTCGGTGTGCTGGAAGCCGATCCCACGATCCGCGTCATCTGACCCGGACGCCGTGACCCCGCAGACGAACGACGCCCACAGCGTCAGCCGGGGCCGCCGAGCTCCGCGTCCAGGGCCACCACGTCGTCACCCCCACAGCCGTCGCGCCCGCACAGTTCCCCGCCTGAGACCGGGCCACCCAGTCATCCAGTACGCCCCGGAGGGATACCCCCATGGCCGCAGCCACCTCGCCCATCCTCACCGCGGACGCCGTCACGGTCGCCACCGACCACATGGGCCGCCTGTACGCCGTCGTCCCCGACGATGTCGCCCGCCCGCTCGCCATAGCCGCACGCAAGGGCATCGACCCGGAGGCACGCGGCATCTTCTTCGAGTCCGACCCGCACCCGGCCGACTCCTGGCCCGCCCTCACCGTGCGCGTCATCTTCGAAGCCGTCCTGTCCTCCCCCGTCGCCGCCCAACACCCCGACACCTGGGGACTGCGCCAGTACCGGGAGCACGGCGGAGGCACCCTGCTCGGGTTCATCGTCGGCGAGAGCGGATGGGACCCCCGCACCCGGTGGTGGCGAGACTGGGACCACACCGGCGACCTGCGCGTCCGGGGCTGCGCGTCCATTGTGACCGCGAGCCGCCCCGCCCTCGCCGGAACCTGCACCTTCTGACAGGCCCACCGCCGAGCCCAACTGGACGTGCGCGCGGGCGGCCGTCGCCACCAGACGAGGCGCGGCCGCCCCGATCTTCTCGCCGCAGGAGGCCCCTCAGCCATGCCCGCCACCCCACGCAACGAGCCCCGCCCGTGGATCCCCTCCGAAGACTTCACCGAAGCCTGCGAGACCTGCCACGCCCCCGCCGGGCAGCTCTGCCGACCGCTCTGCGACACCGGATACACCGCACAGGACGCACAGCGGGACGCCGAACGACGCGAGCAGCACAGCCCCACCAGCCCGCCCACCGTCTGAATTTCCCCAACCAGCCACCTTGGCCACGAAGTTGCCGCGCCTGAAGGAGCGCCCCGCTCCTGGACCACCACCGCCAGGCCTGGAGTCCCTCTCGCCGAGACCGGCGGCAGTCCCGACCGCCAGCGGATCACCTACACCGGCGGCCGCACCCTGGAACTGCCGGCCACCCTCCACCTGCGTGACCATCAGCACGAGAGGACATCACGGATGAAGTCCAACGACTTGGCCTCAGCGCTTGCCACGCCGACCGCGCCACTGGTTCGCGAGGCCCTCACCCGTCTCACACTCAAGTCCCTGGAGTCGTTGACCATCGAGGCCCTCACCGCGACCGAGGAGAAGCTCCGCGAAGTCGTCGTCGACCGGGTCGCAGCCTTCGCAGCGCAGCAGAGCGAGGACGTCCCGGCACCGGTGGCCGCGTACTTCACGCCCACGGAACGGAGGGCGGCGCAGGGCGTCACTTGGAACCCGTTCATCGCAGCGCTCACAACCACCGAGGAGACGCCGGACCTGCGGCACACTCACACCCGGGCAGTCCGCGTACCGGTTCGTGAAGCAGAACTCACCGACGCGCTGTTCGCCGACCGGGAGCTGGCCTCCGCGCTCAACCGGCTCGCAGCGATCGATCCGCCCGAACTCGAAGACGTGCTGCGGGTCCACCTGCCGACCCGCCAGGTCACCCGCGTGACGGCCTGACCCAGGGAGGCCCGCCGTGTCCGTCAAGTCGTCCGTGTACGCGATCTACGGCATTGCAATTGCCCCATCCCATGACCTCGGCGCGCTCCACGCCGCGCTGGAAGCCCGGCCCGCCGAGACTGCCAGTCCGGCCCCGGGGTTCGTACGCGTCGGCCTCTTCCGTGTCGGCGACAGTGAGCACATCATCCTGGGCACGGCGTGCGAGGAGCTGGAGCCCAACGAGTACCGGCCGATGTCCGACCTCGACGTCGACCCGCTATGGAACGACGCCCTGCTCAGTCTCACCGAGCGGCACGGCCTGCCAGTTCTGTCAGGGCCGTCGTGGCTCTTGGTTCACGACCTGAGCTGAGCAACGCATTTTTGCAGGTCAGAGGGTGTCTAGCCACATCCCAGAACTGCACTATTATTGAAATATGACGACGGGGAGACGCTCCCCCAACTCCCCACTGAGACAAGGAAGAGGAGAGCCACATGGCCACCGCCGTCTCGCCCCAGACCGACAAGCCCGACGATTTCGAGGAGACCGCACAGCACCTCGTCCACCTCGACCCGGCACTGCTCGTGCGCGACGAGTGCAACGCCCGCGAGCACGACACCGAGCCGGACACCAAGCTGATCTCGTCCGTCAAGGAACTGGGCGTCGAGGAGGTCATCAGCGTCCGGCCGAACCCGGACGGCACCTACGGGGTGTTCAAGGGGTGGCGGCGTGCCCAGGCGGCGCAGATCGCCAACGCCACGGCCGAGCAGGACGGCCGCCCCGTCCGCACCGTCAAGGCGTTCGTGTGCGCGGATCTGGTCGGCCGGGATGGCTGGACCCGGTTTCTGTCGCTGGTGGAGAACGACCACCGCCAGGAGATGGACGCCCGGGACACCCTCAAGGCCCAGGAACTGTCCCTGGTCGGCATGGACGAGGTCGACCAGGCCAGGGCCGTCAAGGCGATGGGCCTCAAGCGCGGCGCGGTCAACCACCTGCGCAAGGCTCAGAAGCTGAATGACGCTGTACTGCGGCAGGCCACGGCCGGAGGCATGGACCTGGAACAGACCGCCCAGCTCACCGAGGTCGAGGGCATCTCCAACGCCACGCACCGGCTGCTCAGGGCCCTGGCGAAAGACCAGGAAGAGGGCCGGGGCGGGCGCGGGCACTGGGACCAGGAGTTCGCCCTGCTGATGGAGGAGCAGGCCAGCGCCAAGGCCCGCGCGGACGCCACAGCAGCTCTCCAGGAGTCCGGCGTCGCCCTGCTGTCTTCCCTCCCCCGCGAGCAGCGGCAGTCGGCCAAGCCGCTGACCGACCTCACCACCGGTCTCGGGGCCCCGCTCACCGCCGACAACCACCACGGCTGCCACGGCCACTGCGCCACGCTGGACGAGGACAACCAGCCCGTCTGGCACTGCGCCGACCCGGCCGCCAGCGGGCACAAGGTCCGCAAGCAGCCCAAGCCGCCGCGCAGCGCGGAGGACGAGGCGGAGGCGGCAGAGAAGTCGGCCGAGCGGGCGCGCGTGGTCGCCTGCAACCGCGCCTGGAAGGCCGCAGCCGGACCCCGCCAGCAGTTCATCAGCCGCCTGGTGAAAGGCAAGAGCCTCCCCGACGAGGCGCGGACCTTCGCTCAGCAGGTGCTGCTGGAGCTGCCCGAGTTCTACGGCAAGTGGGCCAGCAAGGGCAACACCGCTGACGTCGCACGGTTCCTGGGGGCCAAGGAGGGCGAGGACGCCACGGCGGCGGAACTGGCCGCCGCCCTGCCCAAGGCCAAGCTCGCGAACGTGCTGTTCGCACAGGTCGCCGCCGCCTTCGAGGCCGACATCCGCGACCCGAAGACCTACGACATGGCCCGCTACCAGCCCGCCTACCTCTGGGAAGCCCCCAGCCCCCAGCAGGCCGCCTACCTGCTGCTCCTCGAAGCACTCGGCCAGGCCGACAACGGCAGCTACGCCCTTTCCGAGGTCGAGGACCAGGCCGTGGCCAAGCACCGGCCCAAGACGCCGGACGCCGCCTGACCCCTCACGCACTCCGGCCGGGGCACACCGTGCCCCGGCCCTCTCCCCCGAACCAGACACGCGCAAAGGGAGTTCGCCATGCCCTCATCCAGCCCCGCCGAACCCGAGCAGACCACGAACCGGCGAGACCAGCCGCTCACCCTCGCCCGCCTGCGCCAGCTCGTCCGCCAGGACTGGGCAGGTCTCCCCGGCAAGACGCTGGTTGTCCTTTCCGGTGACAGCGAGGGCAACCGCTACTCGCCCTTCAGCACCTACAGCCGTAGCCGATACGCCCCTATCTACGGGCTGACCGGCGACATCTACCCCCTGGAAAGCGAACTGGCGGAAGACCGCGAGCTGCGCGAGCTGTTCCCCGAGATCCCTGACAACGCCGTCGCAGCCCTCGTTCTCTACCCGCTCGACTGACCGCCCCGCCTCGCCCCGGCGGGTGCATGGCACCCGCCGGGCCCGGCCGACGTCCGGCCCCTGAGCCTCCGGGCAGATCAGTGCCCGGTCACCCCCGCGACACGAGAGGTACCACGCATGCTCACCACGCCCGAGGTCCGCGACCACATCCGCGACCTGACCGACGTCAAGTCCCTGGTCGCCATTCAGGAGGCCGCCACCGCGCGGCTCCTCGACCTGGACGCTGAGAAGCGTCCCGTCATCACGCCCGGCCGGTCTGCCGAGATCGACTCCACGATCAGCAGGGCCTGCCTGCGCTTCCTGACCGGCACGGTCCAGCAGCCGAACCGTACCGGCAGGCGGTTCGACATCCTCCTCGACGAGGCATCCACCAAGCGCCTGCGCAGCGACCAGACCAACCGCTGGCACACGATCCCCGACGACGTGGAGCGATTTCGCCTGACGGGCATACCCGTGGGCTGTATCAAGCTCACGGACGAAGCCGATTCCTAGGAGTCCGCGCTCCGGGGGCAGCGCGACGTGCTGCCCCCGGAGCCTGCACCCCAGCCCGCCGGCGTGGAGCAACAGCGCCGATTTCCGGCTCCGTGAGATCCCGCCGAGACCGGCCTCCCTCACCCGCCGCATGGCACCGCGGGCTTCGACAACTTCCACTGAAAGGACGGCCTGCGATGCTGGTCCGCCTCTCTCCCGCCCAGCGTGACCTCCTGCTCGACCACCTGCATTTCGGCAGCCGGCCCGTGCGCGGAAGCCACACCCTTCGCACCGCCCTGGACACCGCCACGCTCGCAGACCAGCGCTACGGAGTGGACATGAGCGCCGAGATGGTTGAGGCCGCCTCGTTCCTGCTCCGCTTCGCATCTGCGGGCGACGGGCCCCGTCGGGAGGACTCGCGCAGCTTCGACGCCGCGTACATTCTCGGACCGCGACAGCAGACCCACCGCGAGCGCCTGATGTCCGCTCTCGCCGCAGGCGCCGAGATCCGCGAAGTCCGTTCCTTCCATGACGCTGCCCACCGGCCCCGGCACGGGAACGATCCCGAACCGTGGGTCATCACCGACACGGCGCTCAACGCGGAGTTCCGCCTCCCGGACGACGACGTCCACCCCGTATGGCCCCTCCAGCCGGTGCTGGTCATCAGCGACAGCCTTTCCGACGATCCGGTGGGCCTGCACCCCTGCCGGGTGCCGCTCCGCCACCTGCCGTCGGTGCTGTTCACCGCCAAGGAGTACCAGCTCGCCCCGCTCGTACTCCTCGATGACCGCAGCTACGCCACCTTCAAGCTCCGCCACATGCCGCGCCGCCCGGGCCTGATCGTCGTCTGCGCCGACCTGGACGACGCCAGCACCTATCCACGGGGCGCGGTCATCGCCGCCGAGGCCGTTCTGAGGGCCGGACAAGACCTGAGCTGGCTGCACCTGCGCATGCATGACGCCACCGAGTGCCAGTACCTCCCTCTGGACGACCTCCTGACCGGCGACATCTCCGACCCGCCCCCGCCGACCGGCAACTGACCTCCCCTCCAGCGGGCGGCCGCCGCAACAGTCAGCCGCCCACCCTGATCCAAGGACGTGCCGATGCATCCGATACCTCAACGCTGCGCGCGCCGGCCACTGTCGGGCGGCCTGGTCGTGCCGTACGTGTCCTTGATCCACGGCGGCCACGCCGCCTTCGGAACCCTCGACGCCGAGCGGGCACGAACCGCTCTGGTGCGGCGCCTGTGCCAGATCTGCGGCGAACGGCTGGAGGAACGCTGCTTCCTGATCGTCCGCCCGGCTGACATCGTCCGGGGCATCTCACCTGAACCCGCCCTGCACCCCGAGTGCCTGCCCTACACCGCCGCGCACTGCCCCATGCTCAACGGCACCGTCACGCACTACCGCAGCCGCGCGGTCCTGACCGGCCATCCCGCCGGGCGCCCCTGCACCGACCCGTCCTGCCCGTGCCCTTCCCTCTCGCCCGACCAGGGCCACACCGCCCGCAGCGGCGCCCGGGCCGACCGGTACGAGGCCTGGATGATCCACACCCGCGACTACCTCCTGACCGGCCCGGACGACCAGCCAGGAGTCATCGACGGGATCAGCACCGCCGTTCCCGCCCTGCGCAAGCGGCTCCTGCGCAACGCGACGCTCCCGCCCGAGCAGGAAGACCTGCTGAACCTGCTGCGCTCCGTCCTGGACGGGACCGGGTGACCTCCCGCTCCCAGGCGCCGTCATCACTGAAGGAGACACCCGTGATCATCCCCGACCCGTTGACACCCGAGGGCGCCGCCGTCATCGACCTGCACGAGCAGATGGAAGACCTCGAAAACCGCACCGGCGAGTGGCCCGGCGCCGAAGTCGTCGACATTCTCGGCCCGTGGCTCGCAGACTTCGACTTCACCCGCGTGCCGGCCCCCGCACGATGCGTCGCGGGCAGCGCCTGGGTGCTGCGCCGACAGGACCGGCACGAGGACGTGGTGACCCTGTGGACCGACGAGGCCTCCGCGCTCGCCTCTCTCGCACAGCACGCCCGCGCCAACTGGGACAACGTGTGGGGAGGCGAAGGCATCCCCGACTCCCCGCCCGCCAGCGACCGCAGGGCCGTCGATCTGTACTACGGGCCCAAGGACGAACGCGGCGATGAGGACTACTGGCTGTACGCCGACGACATCGGCAGGCTCGCCTCCACCATGCCCGAGCCGGACGGCTTCCGCTTCCCGGGCGAAGAGTTCTGCGCCCAGGCCAACAGCACGGCCGTCTTCCACCCGATGACCGGTCCCGATGACGACGGCCTGCCCTGCATCGAGGCCGGCGGCGTCCTGGTCTTCGCCTACCTGGACCCGGACATGGAGGCCGTACGGGTGTCGGTAGATCTCGACACCGCCGTCGAACAGTTGGTGCGCGGCGACGCGACGATCCCCCTGCATGTCGAGGTCGGGAACGCCACCGTGTTCAGCGCGGGTTCCAGGGCCGTTCCGGCAAAGTCCCGGGCAGGCCGCATGAGCAGGCTGGCGGACTGGGTGCGGTGGATGTGCTGGTGGAGGGAGGATTGACGCTCACCGTAGATGCACTATTATTGTTTTTGGAGGTGCTCGCATGTTCCCGCCCATCACGCACGTGTCCGGCACCATCGCCAGCGACGTCGAGATCCGTTTCACCGAAGAAGGCCTCGCCGTCTGCCGGTTCCGCCTCACGGAAATTCCCCGCAAGTGGGACCCCACGGCGCGCAAGTGGATGGACGGCACTCCGATCCGCTACGTGTGCACCGCCTGGGGCGACATCGCCCGCAACGCGACCGAGTCACTCGTCGACGGAACGGCCGTCCTCGTCCGTGGACGCATCACCGAGATCAAGGACAACGCGATCCGTCTGAGCGTCGACGACCTCGGTCTCAGCCTGCGCGAGCACATCGCCTACACCGATGCGGGAATTCCCGGCCCGGGCGCTGCCGCCCCCGTCACCCCACCCCCCGTGCCGCAGCCCGCCGTGCAGGCCGCCCCCGAACCGGCCACCAGGCGACCGGGCAACCCGCCCGGCTGGTGGGAGCAGCGGCGGGCATCCGGCTGGTCCGAGTCCGGCGCCTCGACAGCAGCCGACGCCTCTCCCCTTCGCGTCGGCAGCTGACCGTCCCCTCCCCTTCACCCCTCTCCCTCGCCCACCGGGCGCGGCACCGGCTCGCCTGCCGGTGCCGCGCCGTGCCCGAAAGGCCGCCATGTCCGACCGTGCCGCCCTCGCAGCGCTCTCCGCCCATTTCACGCCCGCCGAGGTCGCCGCCGACCTCGCCCAGCACTCCCCCGTCGAGGTGTGGGCGCAGCGTGTCCGCCTCGACAACACCGGCCGCCTGTCCCAGTACCGGCCAAAGACCGAGCTCTCCAGCGGAGAGCTGACCTGCCGCTTCCTCATCCCCACCGACGCGCAGTGGCCCTCCGCCCTGGCCGACCTCGGCCCCGCTTGCCCGCTGGGCCTGTGGGTCCGCGGTCACAACCACCTGCCCGAACTGACCACGAGCACCGTCGTGGTGACCGGCAACCGCGCACCCAGCCCGGAGGCCGTCGAGCGCTCCACCGCGTTCGCCACGGCGGTCGCCGAGGCCGGCTACACCGTCGCCGCATCCCTCGCCTACGGCGTCGACGCCACCGCCCACGAAGCCGCCCACCTCATGGGAAGGCCGACGCTGGCCGTCCTGCCGCGCGGACTGGACCAGGCATACCCCCACAACCACGGCCCGCTCCTGAACGCCATCACCGAAAACGGCGGAGCGGCCCTCAGCCTCTACCGGCCGGGCACCGTGACCAGCGGTGCAACCCTCCAGGCCAGCGCCGCGCTCCTCGCCGCCCTCTCCCGCGCGGTGATCCTCATCGAGGCCCTGGACCACGCGCAGGCCCTGCGCACCGCCGAGGCCGCCATCGATCTCAAACGGACCCTGCTGGCCGTCCCGTCCCCCAGCGGCATCCGCGCTGGCGGCAACACCCGTCTGCTCGCCGAACATCTCGCCCTCGCCTGCCCCAGCCCCGCGCGAGCGCTCGAACTCCTCTGACCGCACCCCAGATACCGCCCGTGCCCGGACCTCCCCCGATCCGGGCACGGGCCAGGCGAAGGACCGCACCATGACCGACCACCGCAACAGGCTGAACCCGCTCGCGGCCCCCATCCGCTCGCCAGCGGTGAGGACCCCTGTCATGCCCGCGCGCACCGCCTACCCCTTGCAGCTGCCCGGCCTCACCGCCACCGACGACATCGACACCGTCATCAACTGGGGCCTGGGCGCCGACTCCTCGGCCTATCTGGCGCGGATGCTCACCGACCCGGCAGGCCATGGCATCGACCTGGACCGCACCGTTGTCCTCTACATGGCCACCGGAAGCGAGTGGCCCGAAACCCGGCTCCTGGCACAGGAGTTCATACTGCCGCTGCTGCGCGAGCACGGCGTCAGGTTCGTCCAGCTCGCCCGCAACGGTCACCTCGCCTCAGACGGCATCACGGTCCTGGATGACTCCCGCCACGCCGAACGGCTCCACACCCGCGGGGCGTGGACGCTGTGGGAGGAGATGGAGACCGTCGGCACCGTTCCCCAGCAGGCTGGCACCCGCAAGTGCAGCCTGCGGGCCAAGGGCGACGTCGGAGACCGGTGGATCTGCGCCGTCATGGGCGGGCGGCCCTTCCGCCAGATCATCGGGTTCAACGCCGACGAAGCGGGACGCTGCCTGAAGGACCAGGCCAACTCCAAGCTCGCCGGCCGCACCGGTGAGTTCCCGCTCGTCGACTGGGGCTGGGGCCGTAGGGAGTGCGAGGGCTACCTGCTGGAGCGCTTCAACGTGCACTGGCCAAAGAGCTACTGCACGTTCTGCTGCTTCCCGATTTCCATGGGCTCCCTGCCGGCGCACATGGAGCGGATGCGTAACCACCCGGGCATCGCGGGTGAGGTGCTGCGGCTGGAGTACACGGCGATGAGCCTCAACCCCAACGCCAAGCTCTATGGCAAGAAGAGCCTCCTGGGGCTCTTCGACCCCACCCAGGAGCGGGACCAAGCCTGCCTGGAGGCCTTCCAGCGCGAGCTCGACATGCCCTGGGCGCTCTACCGCGTCCGACGCCTCTTCTTGCTCTCCGCCGACGGCGGCCACCGCCCCGTCATGCGCTCCACCGAACGCATCGGCCTCGGCAGCCCCGCACAACTCGCCCACAAGGTCACCGCCGTGTCGCAGCGATTTGGTATCGCCGTCGAACGCGACCACCAGTACGGGCGCGCCCGCGCCTGGCTCCGCCCCCGCCGTCCGGCCTGGCCGATGGCGGAGGAGCTCTTCGCCACCGCCCCCGCCCGGGTGATCGACAAGCAGGACAAGAACTTCGAGCAGCACTGGGACGCCCTCGTCTCGGGCTCCGCCGCCCAACTCCCCTTCGTCTGAACCGCCCCTCACCGCCACCCTCCGGAAGGACTTCCCGTGCGCGCACCCCTGCCCTCAGCCCCTGCTCCTCCTTTGCTTCTCCGCCGTGCTGTACCTGGCCACGCCGTCCGGAGCTGACGTGCGGGCCGTCATGCGGGCCGGACTCCTGGCCTGCATGACGACCCCGGCCCAGGGCAACGTGATCCCGCCCGGCGCCCTGTACGCGTGCGACAACGGCAAGTTCGGCAAGGGATGGCCCGGCGAGCAGGCCTGGTTCGTCTGGCTGACTGCGACCGTCAACCGCTACGGCCCCGACCGCTGTCTATGGGCCGTCGCCCCCGACGTCCCGATGGACGCCGCGGCCACCCTCGCCGAGTCTCTGCCCTGGCTGGAGCCCATCCGCGCCCTGGGCATCCCGGCCGCGTTCGCCGCCCAGGACGGCAGCGAGCACGGCCTCATCCCCTGGGACTCGATCGACGTCCTGTTCCTGGCGGGCTCCACCGCCTGGAAGACCTCACCGGCCGCCCACCGGCTGGCCGTTGAGGCCCAAGAGCGCGGCCTGGCCGTCCACATGGGCCGCGTCAACTCCCGCCGGCGGCTGCGCATCGCGCAGGCCTTCGGCTGCACCAGCTGCGACGGCACCTACCTCGCCTTCGGTCCCGACACCAACCTCCCCCGCCTCCTGGCCTGGATGAACGAACTCCACACCACCCCCACCCTGTTCGGAGACGAGACATGACGACCCGCCTGCGCCATATCGGCGCCGCGATCATGGGCATCCTCGACCCCATTCCCTCCACCACGCCCTCCCCGATGACCGAGGAGGAAGGCGCCTGGGTCCGCGCGCACGCCTGGACCAAGGGACTGCGCAAGATCGACGACGCCTACCCCCGCGGCTTCCACCGCTGGTGCTCCTGCGAGCGCGGCATCTGCCCCGGCTGTGCCTCCGGGCACCACGACCGGTGCGTCAGCGCCAGCGGCCCCCGCGTCGACGAACACGCCGACACCGTCACCGACGCCCAAGGGTTCGTCGTCGCCGTGATCCGGTACGGACCGGGCCAGCGCCACTGCCGTTGGCTCTGCCCCTGCCCCCACCCGGCGGACGTCGAAGAGACCGCCGACACGGGCAAAGCCCAGAAACCCCCTGCCGCCCCGGAGGGACAGCTCACCCTCTTCGCGAACGGCCCGCGGGAGCGCGGGAACAGGGAGGCACTATGAGGTCCCCGGTACAGGAGACCCTGCCCTTCGAGGACCTGCCGGAGATGCCGACCGTGTCGCCTTGGTGCCAGCGGTGGCGTGAACGCACGCATTCCTGGCGGCACGTCCACGACGGAGGATTCAACGCCCGCCACTTCACGGTGGCCCCGCTCGACGAGAAGCCGGCCGAGAAGTTCGTGATCACCCATCACTACTCCGGCTCGTACGCTGCGGCCACCAAGCGCCTCGCCTTGTACGAAACGTCCACGGGTGAGGAGCGGTTGAGTGGTGTCGCCGTGTTCGGGGTCCCCGTCAGCGAGGCCGTGCTGACGAATCCACTGCCGTATCTGCGTCCCTACACGGAGTCCTTGGTGTGTCTGCGGTTCGTCCTGCTCGATGAGTGCCCAGGCAACGCGGAGTCGTGGTTCCTCGCCCGCTGCTTCGACGCCTTGCTCGCTGACGGGGTGCGCGGCGTCGTCTCGTTCGCCGACCCCGTCCCGCGCCGGACAGCCTCCGGTGTCCTGGTCATGCCCGGGCACGTCGGGACCATCTACGCGGCGACGAACGCGGTGTACGCCGGCCGCGCAACCGCACGCACAGTGAAGGTTTTGCCGGACGGCACGGTCTTTCACGACCGTGCGGCGCAGAAGATCCGCCGCCAGGAGCAGGGCTGTGAGTACGCCGCAGCCCAGCTCGTCGTGCTCGGCGCTCCGCGGCCGCGGCCCGGCTGCGACCCGGCTCTGTGGCTGCGCGAGGCCCTGGCCGCGGTCGGCGCCCGCAACATCCGGCACCGCGGCGCCCATCGGTTCGTATTCCGGCTTGGCCGAACCCGCCGCGAGCGGGAGGAGATCGAGCTCGGCCTCCCCGCCGCCCGGCCCTACCCCAAGCAGCCCGACCCCGAGCCGACAGCGACCTGAGCGACAACCCAGTCGTCACCGCCCGCCTCGGACTGCATGCCGTCCTGTGCGCGCAGTCTCACCGCCCACTGTCCGACTCGCTGGAGCTGACATGCCTTCGCATTCCGCCAACCGCCCGTCCAGCACACCCGATCTGACCTCGTACGATCTCCTCGCGCCTCAGCTGTCCGGTGGCAAGGACAGCGCGGTGATGATGGCCGTGTTCATGGACGCGGCCCGAACCGCCGGCGTGGACGACCGGGTCATCTCGTACCACGCCAGCCTCGGGGTGCTGGAGTGGCCGCCCGTGGTCTTCGACGGCATCCGCTACCCCGGGGTGTCCGAGCTCGCCGCCATGCAGAGTGCCGCCTTCGGTGTACCGGCCGACCGGCACATCGAGGTCACCCGTACGATGTCGGGCCCGGACGGCACCCGTATGCCGCACAGCCTCCTTACCGAGATAGCCGCCTACGGGCGCTTCCCCCGCATGGGCAGCCCGTACTGCCGCAAGGCCGCGAAGGAGAGCGTGGTCTCCAGCGCCTGGACGCCGATCGTCAGCCGCCTGAAACGCGAGCTCGGCCGCCCGGTGCGGCTCCTGAAGGTCATGGGTCTGCGCAGCGACGAGGGACCCGACCGCAAGAAACGTCCGGCCTTCCGTACGGTGCAGGCCAACAGCGCGCGGATCGTGGACGAGTGGCTGCCGGTGAAAGACTGGTCGACCGACGCGGTCAAGGAGTGGCACACCGACGCTCCGGTGCCGTACAGCTGGACGTACGACTCCGTGCCCGGCGCCGGAGACTGGTCCGGAACCTCCCGGTGTTCCTGCTCGCTGTGTGTCTTCGCCTCACGCCGTGACCTGCTGCTGGCCAGCGGGCGGCGGCCGCGGCTCGCGGAGCTGTATGCCGAGGTTGAGCGGGTGCGGGGGGACAGCTTCCGAGCCGACTGGCGCATCTCGGACCTCATCCGGCACGCGAGGACCTGCGGGGCGCCCGACCCAGGCGTCGTCTGTGCGGATGACGGGCCCGACTTCGCGGCGCTCCAGGCGCAGGTCCGTGGTGCTTTGAAACTGGAGCCTCGCAAGGAGCCCGACCTGGCCCGCAAGCGCGGACGGGCCTTGTGCGGCGACTGCGCGGTACAGCAATAGCGGTTCCATCGGCGCCGCCGCGGCCGGCGCCCCGCGAGGGGCGACGGCCCCGATGGCTGGGTCTGCCAGTCCATTCACCACGCACACCGTCGGCACCCATCACTTCAACGAGGCCTGACCTGTCTCCAGCGAAGGACGCGGCCACCGGCCTCGCACGCCGTCTGGACCGCCCCGCTGCAGCGAGCCCTGGCCGCCCCAGCCCGTTCCGCAGGGCGGGGCGCTCCCTCCGTTCACTTCCGAGAGGCACACTGTCATGGTGACTACAACCACTCAGCGACTCCTCGACCTCGCCGCCATCGCACCGGCCAGTCACGATGAGGACCTGCTGCTGAAGCTCTTGGAAGAGGCGAACGCGCTCTACCAGCAGGGATTTGAAACCCTCCGCGGTGTCGTGGCGAGACGGGTCGACGGAACGTCGCCCGAGGTCCTGGTGGCGGCCCTGCAGGCGGCCGGGTTGCCGTGCGACGCGTCGCAGGACCGCGACGAGCTGATCTTGCTGCTCGCCCTCACCGAGTGGGAGATGACTCCCGCGGCCCTCGCCTATTCCGAGATGGCCGAGGACGCCGCCCGCCGCGGCGTGTGCATGATTCCCGAACTCTGACACTCGTTTGCCTGCTGCCCGGGAAGTTTGGGCAGCAGGCTGGACCGGCATCCAAATCTTCTGCCATTATCGGAGTTGTGAGCCGGGCTGTCCGGCCCACTCGCCGACTGGACGGACGGTCCCGCCAATGACCTCGCGACGTACGCCTCGCCTGGCTGACGCTGCCGAGATCGCGGCCGAGCAGAACCTGACCTCCGCACAGGTCACGAACCTCTACAACAAGCGCTCTGAGAACAACTTCCCGGAGATCGCCGGCATGCGCCGGCGCGCCCGCTTGTGGGACCACGACGCCGTCACCAAGTGGTTTGCCCATCGGGAGCTGGCGAGGATCACCGACCACACGCCACCCTCCCGGGACCCTGAAGACCTCCTGAACGCTGCGGACGCCTCGAGGTTCCTGGGCTACAAGAACATCAGCCAGGTCAACAACTTCCTCCGTGACCACCCCGGGTACTTCCCCGACCCGGACGTCGTCGAGGAAATGGGCTCGCCGGAGCGTCCGTACCGCCGGAAGCTGTGGCGGGTGCAGACTCTTCTCGACTGGCAGGCAAGCCGGCCCGGCAGCGGTCAGCATCTTGGCTCCACCCGGAAGGCGCCGGCACTGCCTGAGGTTCCTGTCGACGGCGATCCCGAAGAGCTTCTCGGCGCGTCCCAGGCCGCGGCGCTGCTCGGCTACAAGAGCGTCGGCTCCTTCTCCAGCAGCTTTGCCCAGGGCAATCTCCCCCTGCTGCAGACCGCCGACGCCCTCACCGAAAAGGGCGGGCGCCGGCGGTGGACGCGCAAGCGGATCCTCGAGCAGGCCGCTCAGCGCAAGAACAGAAGGTAGGCCCGGCGGTGCGGCCCTGTCCCACCGCCCCTTGAACGCGGTTCCCGGTTACGGGTCGTTGTCCCTTGCGGGCCGGGTGCCGCAACGACGGCCGGCATGGCGTGGCTCGCCACCACGCCCCGCAGCAGTTTCGGCTGCTGCGGACCGGCCGTCGCGCCTTTCTGCCGGGCCTCCGCGCCTGCGGAGCGACCCGGCTCTGCCTGCGCACCCGTCCCGGAACTCGTCCCTCCGCAGCCGGCTCGCTCAACGGCGCGGCCCGTGGTCGGGTCCATGGACGGCGCTGGCCCTCCGCGGATCACGAGCCGTTTCGCATTCGTGACCGCGGTCGGGGCCTTGTGGTCGGGAGTCTGGTCGGGGGTCAGTGATTCCCTCGTCGGCATCAGGTCCCGACGAGTTCACACAGCCGGCGGGCCGTACCTCACCACAGTCCCCGGGGATGCGCTCCTCGCCGCTTCTCTCGCTGCTGCGCCGGGAGCGTCGCACGCCCCGGGGCTGCGACATGCGTCGAAGGGATGCTGCATGACCCGCCCAGCGCAGGACACACGTGCCACGCGAGTGCTGTCGAACTCTGAGCCCCTGCGCCACCAGGCGCTGGCCGCGCTCGCTCAGCATCGCATCGCCACGTCCGGCCACTTGCACCAGATGCTGTGCCCATTGAGCACGCGGCAAGTCATGTCCCGTGTCCTGAGCAAGTTGCGCGCCGATGGCTTCATCGACTGGACGAAGCTGCCCGAGCCGGGCAGGTCGCGTACCAAGGCCTGGTATCTCACCCCCCACGGTGCCCGCCTGACCCGGGACCTGCCTGTCCTGCGGGGCCGGCAGGCCTATCCCATTACCTCGGAAACCGCTGCGTCGCTGAAGACGGCGCACACGCTCGCTGTGGTGCGTTCGCACCTGGCCTTCGCGGCGGATGCCCGGCGGCTGGGACACGAGCACGGCCCCTGGGACTGGACTCCGGAGGTCTCTCACGCGATGGGTGACGGTGAGCGGATCGTGGCCGACGCGCTCATGTACTACACGGCCGTCGACGGTGAAGAGCGCCGCAAGCTGCGTGCCTTCGTCGAAGTTGACCGCACGACCATGAGCAGTGAACGGCTGGCCGTGAAGCTCATCGAGTACGCCCGCCTGTTCCGGTACGAGGCACAGCCGGTCGGCCGTCACAGGCCGGCCTCTGCCGGACCGTCGTGGCTGCGCTGGTACCCGGTCTTTCCGCGCGTGCTGTTCGTGCTGACCGGCGCCTCCCGGAACAGGTTGGAGAACCGGATGAGCGATCTGCAGGCGATGGTGGCTCAGCACCCGCTCGTAGCGGGCCTCGCCCGTGAAGTCCCCCTCGCAGCCGCCGTGCTGGAAGACCTTGAAGAACAAGGTCCCGCTCAGGCCGTGTGGATACCGCTGGCCGGCGGCAAGCCTCGCCCATGGACAGACCTGTGAGTCCCCAGCTCGAGGAAGTAATGCTGCTTGTCCCGTCCAACTGATCCCTGCGAGACCACCCCGTTGTGACCTGCTCCGAGAGGCGAAGGCTCACCCACCATCCCCGAGGACGTGCAGCCAAACTGCCTTTGCCGTTCCTGAGCACCCGCCTGCGATCGCGGCCAGGGCTCCCTTCCTCGCGAACTCCCGACGGTCGCCCGGCGACTGCTCTTGCGGCCCCTGCTGGTCGTGCGGCTCTTGCGGCTCCCGACGGTCGTGCTGTCCGCTCATTACTCCTCCAAGGGCTGTTTGGAGCGGCAAAAGTAAGGTCCGCGAACAGGCCAAGACAACGAAGCGCAGGGCAGGCCCACTACGAGCAGTAACCGCCTATCCGTTGCAGCTGGAGGTGGCGAGGGCGTGCTTTTAAGGATCACCGACGATGCAGCGTGACGGCCTGCGTCTCCCTTTCAGTCGAACTCTCGTGCCAACCGGGTCGTATGCTGCCTCGCGGTGACACACACCATCGCCCAGGACAGGACCGCCCGATGACCACCACTCTCATTCCCCCGATCACGGACCCGGATCCCTCCGCCCTGGTCTGCCCCGGCAGCCTGGTCGGTCCTTGTTCTGGATGCCAGCGCTCCACTCACAAGTACGGCAGCGGCGGCAGCCCCCTCTGCAAGTGGTGCATGGCCCCCGTGATGGAAAAGTGGGGCCCGGGCGTGCGCTTCATCAGCACGCGCGGCTAGCCACCGGCCCGCCGCGTACCCGGTCGGGTGAAAGCCCGCTCGGGCGCAGAACCCTCTCCGGCCGCCGCGCGTCGTGCAGGGCATGGAACCAATCAGCGAAGCACACGTGGCGCAGCCGGGGCTGGCCGTGGTGGAGATCGCGGCGTGTGATGACAAGACCGCCCTCGCCGTCCAGGAGCTGCTCGCGACGCGGTGGGCGACCGCGACGGCGGACCGTACGACCCGGGTAGCGGGTGAACCCGGCGTCAGGCTGCGCTGCTATCTGGACGTGCGCCAGGAGCTGCCCTCGTAGCCGGACCGGTGCCAGACCGAGCAGGTGCCACAGTGCGCTGACCTGCCGTGGTCGGGGTCATGGTCGGCGACGCCCAGCCCATGGTCGGGCTTGTGGTCGGGCCTGCACCAGGTCCTCTCGGATTGCGGACGGGCGGCCTGGGTGGAAGGCATGGGGGTGTGACGTGGACGCTGCCGGAACCGATGCTCGCTGCCTCTGTCCCCGATCCGGTGCTGCTGCCGGGGTGGGCAGGCGAGCCGAAGTGGGACGGATGGCGGGCCCTGGTCTCGGTGGAGGCCGGGCGCACCGTTTTGCGCTCGCGTCAGGGCACGGACCTGCTCGCGTCGTTCCCGGAGATTGAAACCGGGAGCGGGCAGCTGCCGGACGCGACAGCGTTGGACGGGGAGTTGATCGTGTGGGAGTCCGGACGGCTCGCGTTCCAGCGGCTCCAGGGCCGGCTGCAACGGCGCGGTGCCGGTGCGGCCCGGCTCGCTGCGGAGTGGCCCGCCCACTTCGTCGCCTTCGACCTGCTGCGCCTTGAAGGCACCGACACCACCCGGTGGCCCTACCGACGACGCCGGGCCGCACTGGAGGACCTGTTCACCGAGCGCACGCTGACGGCGCCGTGGGCGCTGTGCCCATCGACCACCGACGGGGACACGATCGGCGAGTGGCTGACGTGGTCGGCGGTCGGTCTGGAGGGAATCGTCTTCAAGCGGCTGGACAGCAGGTACGAGCCGTCGGCGCGCGGGTGGCGCAAGTACAAGGTGCGCGAGACGCAGGAGGCCATCGTCGGCGCGGTCACCGGGCCTTCGACCGGGCCGCGGACTCTGCTGCTGGGACGGTATGACCAGGGCGGGCGGCTGCGGTACACCGGCCGCACCACCACGCTTCCGCAGGCGGCCGGCCGCGCCGTCGCCGGAATGCTGGCCCCTGCCGCAGTGGGGCATCCGTGGACGGGCTGGACGTTCTCTGCCGGGTGGGGAACGAGGGAGACCTTGACCGTGACCCTGGTGCAACCGGAGCTGGTGGTGGAGGTCGGCGTCGACGTCGCCCGGGACAGTGCCGGGCGCTGGCGTCACCCTGCCCGCTGGTACCGCCCGCGCCCCGACCTCTCCCCCGACGACACCGCACGTTTCGACAACCCTGCCTAGTGCGGCCGCCGCCGCGCGGCCGCACTAGGCAGGGTTGTCGCTCGCGGAGCTTCGGCGCCCGCCTGCACGAGCAGGCGTCGGCTTCCTGCACTCGCGGCACTTCCCCTTCGTCGGAGTCGGCGAGCCCGCTGTACCGCGCGCGGTACAGCGGGCGGCGGCGCTCACCGCTGTGTCTCCTCCGGCTGCTCGTCCGCGTCCGTCTACTCGACGTAGTCGACCCGGGCGCCGGTCTGCGCGGCGGCGCGGGCGGTCACCTGCCGATGCCAGGACGCCGACCGGTTCCAGTATCGGTGCAGGCCAGCCTTCTACGCGGCGCTGAACTCCTTGTCGTTGCGGTAGGTCAGCAGGGCCTCGTCGTCTATTACCTGAACTGCTGATTCGCGCTCGACCATCCTTTGTGGCCCGAGCAGTACGCGTAGGACCACTTGCCGGGAGAAACCCAAAGCCCGTACTTCTTGACCCCGTCGTTGCACGCGGCACTTACGCGAAACTCACCGCTGAAGCCGGTGCAGGTCACACCGATGGTGTTGTCGTCACTCCATGGCGTGCAGCTTGCTGCGGCAGCAGGAGAGGCACCCCCGGCGAGGAGTCCCCCAGTCGCCAGGGCGACTGAGGTCACAGTTGTTGCGATACGCCGCCTGATACGCATTCTGATCTCCTTGATGAAGGATCCGGCTCTACGGAAGAGCCTGGCGTTCCAGGTGCTCGATGCCATCCCACGCTGGTTGGAGTTGTGGGTAAACCTGTGGCGTACGTATGGGTGAACCGTGAGGTGCGCATAGGCAGACCTGGCCGCCATCATCTGGACTCGCTGGACCGCCCCACCACCCGTCCGCGCCTAAGGCGCGCCAGGGCACGGGCTTGGATTGAGACTTGTCCGCTCGATCATCTGGCTTCGCACATGATCGGGCGGACAAGTCCTAGCCGCCGGCCCTCCGTGTACCCGGTCGGGTGAAAGTCCGCCCGGGCGCAGAACCCCTCTCCGGGCGCCGAGCGTCGTGTTGTGCATGGGACCGATCAGCGAAGCGCATGTGGCGCAGCCGGGGCTGGCCGTGGTGGAGATCGCGGCGTGTGATGACAAGACCGCCCTCACCGTCCAGGAGCTGCTGGCGGCGCGGTGGGCGACCGCGACGGCGGACCGTACGACCCGGGTAGCGGGTGAGCCCGGCGTCAGGCTGCGCTGCTATCTGGACGTGCGCCAGGAGCTGCCGTCGTAGCCGGACCGGTGCGAGACCGAGCAGGTGTCCTAGTGCGCTGACCTGCCGTGGTCGGGGTCATGGTCGGCGCCGCCCAGCCCGTGGTCGGGCTTGTGGTCGGGTCTGCACCAGGTGCTCTCGGATTGCGGACGGGCGGTCTGGGTGGAAGGCATGGGGGTGTGACGTGGACGCTGCCTCGCTGCCTCTGTCCCCGATCCGGTGCTGCTGCCGGGGTGGGTGGGCGGGCATGCCACCGCCAACCGTGGGCCAAGAGGTACTTGCCCGCGCGAACCACCTGGCGCAATGGAACGCCCGTGCGGCCGTGCAGCGGCGCTCCCACCGGCAGGATGCCCCGGACCCGGAAGCCGGGTAGAACGCCGTGGCCAGGCACCGCGCTGCTTCCTTCGGGGTCGAGGACAACAGCGCGTTAACGGAGTATCCGTGCGTACCGGCCGACGATCGGTTCGAGGTAGTCAACGTGCGGGCCGTGGAGGGTTTTGAGGTCGGCGGGTGAGTGGACGAGGGCGATCTGGTCAAGCTCGGGAGTCTGGCCGACTGCTTCTGCTGCGGACGCGACTGCGGTGAATCGGTCATGCAGGACTGGGGCCGGCTGGGGTGGGGCCATGAAGTGCACGCCGATGTTCCCGTTTGTGCCACGCGTGACGGCCCACAACGTCAGGTCGTCTGGAGGCGTGTCGATTCCCATCTCCTCGAGGAGCTCGCGCGCCGCGTTGTGGCGCAGGGCCGCGGTGTCGAGGGGGGCGCCGTCGTCGGGTGGTTCGACTGATCCGCCGGGCAACTGCCAGCGGCCGGGGGCGGCGGTTGCTGAGGACATGCGGGCGGTCAGCAGGGCCCCGTCGTCGGTGGGCTGCAGGACGTCGACGAACAGCGACGGAAGCGTGGTAGCGCCGGGGACCCAGCGCAGGGCGTAGTTCCGGTAGGTCACCCTGGTCCAGTGGAGCGCGAGTTCATGTGGTGCTGACTGGTCCAAGTGCGTGCAGGCGACGACCGGCCCGTCGAAGAGGGAGGGGTTGGCCTGGACGGCCTGGTTCCAGGCTCGGTCTCTGGCCGTCTGGTGTTCGGGTGAGAGCTGCGGCGGTGGGGCTTCGACGAGGCGGAGTTCCACTACGTCGAGGATGTCAACGGATGGTTGCGGTAAGGGCTGGCTCACCGCCGCAGGGTGTCACAGAGGCCACCTCCTTCTCACCGTGTTGTTCGTTTCGTTAACTAACTCGACCGTGTGGGCGTAGCCTCTGGCGGCTGTCGGGTCAGAAGTGGTCGGGCAGCCACGACTCGTGCTCGGTAGTGCTGCGGATCAGCGCCGCGAGCTCGTGGGGGCTGGTGGCCTGGACTCCCGACATGCGGGCCGCGGCGGTGCTGCGGTATCCGCCGGCGTACCAGACCGCGGCCTGGCGGCGGGTGAGCCGTATTTGGCTCTCGATTGAGGTGGGGTGCAGTTCGGCTGCTCCGGATGAGATATGCAGCAGGTAGCGGTCGTAGGCGTCGCCGTTTTCCTGGCCGACACCGATGGGGATCGTGACGTCCAGGTCTGTGGGCCATCCCCGCAGCCGTACCGCCTCTGGCAGGTCAAGGATGCGCAGCATCCACGGATGCCACGCCTGGGCTGTAGCGGCCCGGTACCGGTGGAGGCCGTGGAGCATGATCGGGTGGGGTGGCAGGCTGGTGCGCTGGAAGTCAACGGAGGCGACTCTGCTGTTGTGGCGGCCGAGGAAGGACAGCATCGCGGCAGCGGTGCTGTCGTCGGAGGCCCAGAAATCGTGTATGGCGAGGTGTGCGCCGTGTTGTTCGCGTGGCCGGGTGGCCAGTGACAGGTAGCCGGACGGGGGCCGGCCCGGCCTGCTGAACCGGTAGCAGGTCAGGTCGTGTTTCTTGTGCTGGGACGGGGTCCACCAGTCGGGCCGCAGCAGCGGCCCGTTGAACTGCTGGGCGAGTTCCTGTTGCAGGTTCTCGATGCCCGGGGTGAGGCCGTGTTCGATGTCGATGTCCCCCGGGTCGAAGCTGCGTTTGAGGGCGTCGGTGTCCACGGACCACGAGAACACCGCCGTGGGTGCTTCCCAGCCCATGCGGCGTGCGTAGCCGTTGGAGGATGTCCACAGGGTGGCGAGCACGGCGCCCTGCTCCTGCAGGGGCCGGATCCGCTCGTTGAGCATGCGGACGGTGAGGTGTTCCCCGCGTTCTTCCGGGGCGACACATCCCGAGCCCAGGCAGGCGCTGGGCACCGGGCGGCCGCCGAAGAACTGCGGCATGAGCAGGCCCAGGCCGCCCGCGACGACTCGTCCTTCCCGCAGGGCGACGCGGATGTCCGCGTACGGGCCCAGCCGGGTGATGTCCTCGATGCGGTGGCCGTAGCTGCGGGTGGCCAGCGCGTCGTATTCGTGGAGCAGGTTCTCATCCGCCTGCACGACGGTGGTGGACTCGGCCATGAGCCGTCCTCTAGTAGTTGGTCGTGTGGCGGACGGACTCGGCATCGGCGGGGACGAAGAAGGTCCGCTGGAAGGCGATGACCCGCTCGTGGTCCTGGTTGAAGCCGCTGATCTTGCAGGTGACGATGCCGTACTCGGGCCGGCTCTGGGACTGCCGGGCCTGGAGGATCTCCGTCTCCGCGTAGAGGGTGTCGCCGACGAAGACGGGGTGTTCGAGCCGGAGTTCGTCCAGTCCGAGGTTGGCGGTGGTGAGGCCGCTGGTGGTGCGGATGCTCGCGCCGAGGACGATCCCGAGCGTGACCATGCCGCAGACCAGGACCCGGTCCCGTCCGAGCAGCCAACAGAAACGGACATCCGAGTGGATCGGCGCTGGGTTGCCGGTCAGGGCCAGCGTCATGACGTGGTCGGTCTCGGTCACCGTCCGTCCGGGCCGGTGCTCGATGACCTGGCCGACGACGAAGTCGTGGAGGCCGGCTCCGACGTTCTCGCGCACCCTGTGGTCATCGATGCGCCGGTAGCCCTGCGGGACTGCGCTGCTCATGGTGAAGGCTCCTTCAGCTCCTGGGACATCAGTGGGATGCGGTGGCCGCCCGGGCGGCGAGACTCTGCGCTGCGGCGACGAAGGGCGGGCCGACCATCTGGCTGCCGACGGTTGTGACGGCCGTGTGGGCCTCTTGGCCGGCGGCAACGATGGCGTGTGCGGCGGCGATCTCGTCTTGGGACGGGGTGAAGACGCTGGTGATGACGGGAAGGTGCGCGGGGTGGACGGCGCCCTTGCCCAGGAAGCCGAGTTCCTTGGCGCGCTGGCACTCCAGCTTGAGGCCGTCGAGGTCGTGCAGGTCGAAGTACGGGCTGTCGATCGCCGGGATGCCGGCCGTGCCGGCACTGTTGGCCACGGCGGAGCGCGCATACAGCAGTGCCTCCCAGCCCAGTGCGCAGCCGACGAGGGCGGCGTAGTCCGCCGCCCCGAACAGCAGGCCGCCGAGGCGGTCGGCGCGCAGGATCGAGGGAAGTTGCTCGATGCCTCGCGGGGTCTCGATCAGTGCGTAGATCTCGGGGGTGTGGTCGCCGGTGTCCAGCACACCGGCGACCATCTCGATGTCGCGTGCCGTCTCTGTCTTGGGGACGAGTACGAGGGGCGGCCGGGTGGGATAGTCGGCGATCGCGGCGAGGTCGCGTACTCCGTCGGCAGTCAGCGGTGAGTTCAGGCGCAGGCCCAGCATCGGGGCGGGTGCGGGACTCGTCTCGGGGAGGAAGAAGTGCTGTGCTGCCTTCCTGGCCGCGGCCTTGTGCGCCCGGGCGACGGAGTCTTCGAGGTCCACCAGGGCGACGTCGGCGCTGGAGGTCCGGGCCTTGCCGAACCGGTCGGCGGCCATTGCCGGGGTGATGAGCCAGGACCTGACCGGCCGCGTTCCGTGCCGGCTCACCGCGGCTCACCGGCCGGCAGCGTGGTGTCGACCAGGAGGCCGAGGGCTTCGACGGTGGTGGTCTTCTTCAGCGCGTCGTCGCTGAGTTGCACACCCAGTCGCTGGGACAGGAGCTCGGCGAGTTCCGCGAGCGCGAGCGAGTCGAGCCCGGCCTCCTCCAGGCTGGCGTCCGGGCGTAGTTCTGCCGGGTCCATGTTCAGGTCGTCGACGAGCATGCGTTCGAGTTCGCGGTTCACGTGCGCTCCCTGGGGGTGTCGTAGAACGGGTTGTGGTCGGCTGGCTTGAGGTCGGGCCAGATCAGCGTGGTGGCGCCCCACGTCAGTCCGGCGCCGAACGCGGTCAGGACGGTGCGGTGGCCCGGCTGGAGGGCTTCTTGCGTAGATGCCTGGGCCAGGGCCAGCGGGATGGATGCGGCGCTGGTGTTGCCGATGTGCTCGATGTTCTGCACCTGCCGGTCCGGGCCGATGCCCAGGCGTCGGCCGACGGCGGAGGTGATGCGGGCGTTGGCCTGGTGCGGGACGAGCCGGTCGACGTCCTCGATGCGCCAGCCCGCTTTCTGCACGGCGTGGGTGGAGGCGGAGCACATCCGGTCGACCGCGTGCCGGAAGAGGTCCGGGCCCTGCATCCGCATGTGGCCACCGTGCGGCGCCACAAGGAGATCGCCGTGGGTGCCGTCACTGCCGAGCACGAGGGGCCCGAGGGCCCCTGGTTCCGTTGCAGGTCCGCGGCGCAGCACCACGGCGCCGGCTCCGTCCGCGAACAGGGGCCGGGTGGTGCGGTCGTCCGGAGCGGGGAGAAGGGACATGCGGTCCACGCCGACGACCAGGACGGCGTTGGCGGTGTGGGAGGCGATGAGGCCGGCCGCGGTGGCCAGTGCGTACAGGAACCCGGTGCACACGGCGGCGACGTCGAAGGCGGCGATGCCCTCAAGGCCGAGGCGGGCGGCGACGGCTGGTGCGGTGGCGGGCATCTGGTGGTCCGGCGTGGTGGTGGCCAGGACGAGGGCCTGTACCGGGTGCGGGCCGAAGGACGCCAGTGCCTGGATGGCAGCGCTGGTGGCCAGGTCCGCGGTGGACACCCCGGCGTCGGCGATGCGCCGGTGGGTGATGCCGGTGCGGGTGCGGATCCACTCATCGCTCGTGTCGAGCGCCCTGCACAGTTCGACGTTCGACTCGGCTCGCGGGGGAAGCGCCGCGCCGAGGCCGCACAAGACGGCGGCCTGGCCGGCGTGGTCGCTGGTCATGCTGTCTTCTTGAGCGTGAGGGCGGCTTCGAGGATCAGGTCCTCCTGGCCGGCGACGACGCCGCGCTCGCCGAGCGCGAAGAACAGGTCCACCGGGTCCACTTCCTCGCGGTCGGCGATCTCCAGAACGGGGCGCTTGAATCCGGAGAACACGCCCGCCAGACCGCTGACCAGGCTCACCGAGTCGATGGTCGGCGGAGCAGGCATCAGCAACTCCTGCGCGATGTCCGCAGCGTGCAGCAGGCTCTTGAAGCAGATGCCGGTGCGGTAGCCCAGCCGTTCCAGGACCGCGACAAGGACTTCCAGCTGCGTGTTCCCGGCGCCGGCGCCGAAGCCGCGTGCGCAGCCGTCGATGACGGTAGCGCCCGCGGTGACGGCGGCGACCGAGTTGGCGACGGCCATGCCGAGGTTGTTGTGCCCGTGGAAGATCACGGGCACGTCGACTGCCGTGGCGATGGCGCTGATCCGCTCGGTCACGTCAGCCGGGAGGTAGTGGCCGGCGGAGTCCATGATGCCGACCGCCTGCGCTCCCCAGCCGGCCATCAGGGCGCACTGTTCGGCGAGTTGGGCGGGGCTGGCCATATGGCTCATGAGCAGCACGCCCTGGGCCTCGACGCCGAGTTCCCGCAGCAGGTTCAGGTGCCGTTCGGTGACGTCGGCTTCGGTGCAGTGCGCGCCGATCCGGGCCAGGTCCGCGCCGTGGGAGGCGGCGTTGCGCAGGTCCGTGGAGGTGCCCCAGCCCGGGACCATGAAGACCCCCATCTTGGTGCGGGTGAGGGCTTCACGGACCGTGCTGAGCATCTCGTCGTCGCTCAGCCGGGCCCTGCCGATCTGCAGGGAGGATGCGCCCAGGCCGTTGCCGTGGCCGATCTCGACCACGGGGATGTGTGCCGCGTCGGCGGCCGCCGCGTAGGCGCGGAGCCGGTCGGCCTCGAGCTGGTGGCGCACGGCGTGGTGGCCGTCGCGCAAGGTCGGGTCGTAGATCCGCACCTGGGGGGTGTTGCCGGTCGTGGAGGTCATGACTCTCACCGGGCCTTCGCGGTGGCGCGCTGCTCCGCCAGGAGCACGGCGGCGGCGTTGATGATGTGGAGGTTTCCTGCGTGGCGGGGCAGCCGGGCGCCCATGGCGGTCACCTCGGCAGCAACCGTGGCCTTCTCCTCGGTGACGGTGCAGGAGGTGACCTCGAATCCCGGGGTGCACGTCTGCACCTTCTGCGCCGCGGCCTGGACGGCTGCCCGGACGCGTCGGCGGTCCAGGCCGGATGCCAGGACCGTCATCGACACCCGGAAGGGCGGCGGCGGCACGGCGGGACTGATGTTGACCAGGACTTTGGCGGCGTGGGCACCGGTGAACGCGCGCAGGGCGTTCTGGGTGGTGTCGATGTACTCGTCCAAATTGAGGCGGGTCGCCCGTCCCGCGGTGGGGCTGGCCACGGTGGTCACCAGCTCGGCGTAGTCGGGCTTGCAGTGCTGGGCGATGGCGTGCAGGAGCGGGATGGACGCCTGGCCGCCGCAGCTGATCAGGTTGATGTGGGGGCAGTGCACAGCGTCGTGCCCGTTCACGGTGGGCACCACCGGCGTGCCGACGCTGCTGGGTGTGAGGTCGACCAGCAGCGCCCCCGTCGCGGCGAGCTCGGCCCAGTGCTCGTGGTGGGCGGCCGCCGATGAGGCGTCGAAGACAACGTCGAAGGGGCCGGCGTCGATCACAGCTGCGGCCCCGCCCGCGGAGGTCGCGCAGCCCAGCTCGGCCGCCCGGCGCAGGCCCAGGGCCTTGTTGTCCCGCCCGACGACAAGCCGGCAGTCAAGGTGAGGCGACTGCTGGATCTTCTGCAGCAGGTCGAAGCCGATCAATCCGGCGCCCAGGACAGCGACGTTCAGGGTTTGGTTGGTGTGCATGGCCACCGTTTCTCAGAGAAGGGGTGGGGGAAGCGCGAAGGCCTGTTTCAGCGGTGCCGCGTCGGCGCTCACACGGCCCGGACTCGGACGGGGGGCAGGTGGGGTGAACAGGCCTCGATCTCGCTGCCTGCCCGCAGCGGGAGGCTGGCGTGCACGGCCCCGGCCAGGACCAGATCGCCGGTGCGCAGCCCGCCGCCGTAGTTGCTCAGCTGGCGGACCAGCCAGGCAACGGCGTTGAGCGGGTTGCCCAGGACAGCACTTCCGGGCGCCGTCACCACGGTGTCCCCGTCCACGCGCACGCTGACCTGTTCACACGCCAGGGCGAGGCCTGGGCTGAGCGGGACGCTCGTGCCCAGCACGGCGCGGGCTGCGGCCGCGTTGTCCGCCACGCTGTCCTGAAGCGTCATCCGCCAGTCGCCGTACCGGGTGTCGATCACTTCCAGCGCGAGGAGCACCTGGTCTACCGCCAGGTGGACGTCGGACGCGTCGATGTCCGGGCCGCGCAGGTCCCGGCCGAGCCGAAAGGCGATCTCCGCTTCGACGCGGGGCATCAGCAGGCCGTCAAGGCTCAGGGTGCTGCCGGTGGGCAGGACCATGTCGTCCAGCAGGACACCGGAGTCGGGCTGGTCCACCCCGATCTGCTGCTGCATGGCCACTGAGGTCAGCCCGACCTTGTGCCCGGCGACGCGGGCACCGCCGGCCACGCGCCGGTACACGTTGGTCCACTGGATCCGGTAGGCCTGGGCCAGGGTCAGGCCGGGACGGCGCCGGGTCAGGTGCGCAACCGGCGTGCGGGAGCGTTCGGCGGCCGACAGCTCGGCTGCGGCCGCGGCCAGCCAGTCGTCCTGCAGCCGGCCGGGCGACGTGAAGACGTGCAACGCGCCCAGCAGCGGCGGCCAACTGCCGTCGGCCACTGCCGCATTGTCCGCGCCCGGGCCGGGGGCGGGAGGTTCGGAGAGCTTCATGCGTGTGCCTCTCTGTCGGACACGACGTGATCGTCAGGTTCGGGACGGATCCGCCCGGCGCACCGCCACCGGGTACGGCGACGGGCGCCGAGCGGAGCTCGGACGGGAAGCCGGTCAGGCTGGTTGCCAGGGCAGGTCGGCGAGCCGGAGCACGGTGAAGGCTTCGCGGTAGCCGCCGAAGCTCATGGCCCCGCGGAACCGGGTGAGCGCGATTCCTCCCTCGCCCGCGTAGTCCGCCTCCCCCTCCCCCTTGACCTGCGTGGAGTAGCAGGACAGTGCCGCGCGCTTCGCCTCGATGTGGGCCGGCGCAATGTGCTGGAGGAAGGACGGGGCGCCGATCGCCGACCAGACCTCGTACCCCAGGACGGTCCCCACCCAGTGCCGGGGACCGGCCTGCGGGTAGCTGCGGCTCGCGCACTTCTCCAAGCCGCGCCACACGAGCCGGAAGGCCTGCTGGTGGTCATGAGAGCCGTCCGCCGCATGCGGCAGGTAGACCACCTCGGGGCGGAGCTGGCGCACCATGCCCAGAACCCGCAGGAACTGCGCGCGGTCCATCGGGTCGAGGCCGCCGTCCGGGAACCTCAGAAAGTGGACGTCGCCAGGCGCAACTCCCAGCTTGCCTGCCGCAGCCTCGGCTTCCCGTTCCCTGATCTCACCGGCCAGTTGAGGCACGGTGCCGGCCACACCCTGTTCTCCCGAGGTCAGGAAAACGATGCTCACGCACCGGCCCATCTCGGTGTGGTGGGCGATGCTCCCCCCGCAGCCGAGTGTTTCGTCATCCGGATGCGGTGCGAAGACCAGGACTCGAGTCAACTACCTCACCTCACGAAGGAGTAGTGCCAGCCGGTCGGAGCCGGCCATTGCTTGTGGCTCACCAGCGGGCGGCCCGGTACCGACGCGGCCCGGGATGCCCGCAGGCGGTGCAGTGTCCGGCCCTGTTGGGCACTGCCACTTCCCCGAGGATGGGCTCACGCGTTCGAATCGTCGACGAGTGTCAGGCAGTCCCCCGGGAGTCCCCTCCCCCAGAGCGAAAAGCCGCTTTCGACAGCGTCACGCAGCCCGCGCGGGAGGTCATTGCGCCTGTTGGGGGCGCGAATTGCGGGCCCCCGCAATGAGCGTCATCGCCCTGCCGGACCGGCCGCGCACTCGGCTACCGTGAGGACTTCCAGGACTGCTTGACCGGGGGTGCCATGCCCGCCTCAATCACCCGCTCGCGCCGCGCCGCCATCGTGCGGGAAGCCGCCCGGATCAGAATGCGGTGCCAGCGGGCGGGCTACCGCACCGAACAAACAGTCGCGGCCCTGCGCACTGCATTCCCCGAAGTCACCGAACTGGAGGCATGGCGCTTCGCGCTGGGCTGGTCCCGGGCCGACACCGTCACCCAGATCGGTGAGCTCTACCGGGCGGACGGTCTGATGCCTCCGGGCTTATCGGAGTCGATGCTGTGCCGGTGGGAACACGACCCCGACGAGTGGCCCGGGCCCGACTACGCGGTGATGCTGTGCCGGGTCTACCGCGCCCGGCCCGAGCAACTCGGCCTTCACCAGGTCGGGCGTGTACGGCAGTTGTCCGCGTGGACGACGGAGCTGATCGGGTACGGTCGCCACGACGCCGGCGTCGCCCGGTCCGACCGGCAGGAAGGGGCGGAGCAGATGACCACCGATGCGGGACTCCCGTCGGTCCGTGAGTCCCTCCAACTGGCATTGCTGGCCGAACCGGTCGGCAGCACCCTGGTGGAGGAGCTGGCCGAGGCCGCAGCCGAGCACTACGCCCACAACTACTCCCGGCATCCGGTGCCCGTGCTGTTCACCGAGGTCCGCGCCACCCGCGCCCTGCTGGCCCCGGTCCTCGCGTCGGGCGAGGCGAGCACCGAAATGCGGCGCCAGGTCGGCCGCCTGTCGGCTCTCCTGGGCAATCTCGCCTTCCACCTTGATGATCCCTCCGGTGCCCGAGCCCATCTCGGCACCGCGGTGGCCTACGCAGAGCGGTGCGGTGACGCAGCCCTGGCCGCCTGGGCCTACGGGGCACTGAGCATGGTCGCCCGCGCCGCCGGCCACCTCCCCGCCGCCCTCACCCACGCCGAACGCGGCAGCGCCGCCGCGCCCCACGGTCTTGTATCCGCCCAACTGCACGCCTGGGCCCTGCTGCCCACGCTCGCCCGCCAGGGCCGCGACCGGGAAGCGGACGCCGCCCTCCAGGAAGCCCTGACTCACCTGGAAGCCGACCCTGTCGGTGAGGCGCCGGGCCGGTTCGGGTTCGACGCAGCCGAGCTGGCGCTGCACCAGGCCGAGGCCCACCTCGCCCTCGGACGCACCGACCAGGCCCGCTCCCGGGCCGAGGCATCCGCGGCCGCCTGCACGACCGGCACCCCGGGATGGGCGGCCGCCACCCTCGTTCTGGCCCAGGCGGAAGCCTCCACCCAGCCGTCCGACGCAGCCCAACGAGGCCTGGACGTGCTCGACCGGGTCCCGTCCAGCCGCCTGCGCTCCACCGCCCGCGCCCGACTGCACAGCCTCGACGGGCTGCTCGCCACCCGCCCCGGCGGCCACGCCGACGACCTCCACGACCGGCTGCGTGTTCTCCCGCCGCCCGTCGACGCCTACGGCACCGCCTCATCCTGACCGCACCCAAAGCGGCCAGCCTGCCCCCCGGCAAGAACAACGCCTCCGCCTCCGGCGCCTCCGGCGGACGTTCCACAAACTGCGAACCGGGCTCGATGGCTTGAAAGGGAGTCCCTGAGGAGTCCCGCTCCGGGAAGCAGTCACCGGCCATGCGCGGTGAGTGATTGCATGACGGTGTGGAAGAGACCGTTCGTCACCCACTGGCCGTCGCGCGCACAGCCCGCGGCATGACGCAGGATGCCCTCGCCACCGGCGTCCAGGCCGCCGCTCACCGCAGGGGGCTGCGCTCGGGCACCGACAAGGCCCGCATCCGCAAGTGGGAACGCGGGGTAGAGCCCAACGGCGAATCACAGCTCTACCTCGCCGAAGCCCTCGGCCTGCCCGCGGACATCATCCGCCCCCAGGACTGGCCGCACTGGCTGCCACTCACCACCGACGGCGTCATACCGCTCGGACCGAACAGCTCCGCGCCCGCCCTCAGAGAGGCCCTGCGAACAGCCATGGAACGCCGCACCTTCCTCACCGTCTCCGGCGCCGCCCTGTCCGCCCTGGCCGCGGACTGGGCCGTCAGCCCGGCTACCGCACTCGCCCAAGCCCGCGACGGCAAACCGATCGGCGAAGACTTCGTCGCCTTCCTGGAGACCACCACCCAGCAACTCGCTTCGCTCGCCACCGAGCAGCGCCAGCACACCGCCAAACTGCTGGAGGCCCACCTGTCCACGGTGACCGAACTGCTCGAACACGGCCGCTACACCCCCGCCCTCGGGCTGCGTCTGCACACGCTGGCGGCCTCCTTGTCGCAGACCGTCGCCTGGCACAGCTTCGACCAAGGGCGCCACACACACGCCAGTCAGAGCTGGATCGCTGGCCTGCACAACGCTCACGCCGCGGGTGATCATGACATGGGCGCCGGCCTCCTGGGCGATCTCGCCTACCAGGCCGCCTGGCGCCACGATCAGGCCACCGCGGCCAGCATCCTCCACCACGCACTGACCCGCGCCCACAACCCCGCCGCACGCTGCCTGCTCCAACTACGCCTCGCCCGCACCCTCGCCGCACGAGGCGACCGAAGCGAACGACGCGCCGTACTGCGCGCCCTCGCCGCGGCAGAGAAACACCTCAACGACGCCGGCGCCGACCGGCCCGCCTGGTGCGCCTGGGTGTCCGAGGCCGACCTCGCCGTGGACTCCGGCCAGGCCCTCCTGGACCTCGGCGACACCGGCCGCGCCCACCAACTCATAACCGAAGGCGAACGGCTGCTACCCGCAGCCCGGGACAAGACCCGCGGCGTGTTCCTCACCTACCGCGCCGCAAGCTACCTGGATCTGAAGGAACCCGAGCCCGCCGCGGCCGCCGCCACCCGGTCCCTGCTCCTGGCCCGCCGCATCGGAGCACCCCGCTGCGTGCAGCTTGTCGACGACCTGCTCCCCCGCTTCCAGCCCTACCAGGACGCCCAGGGCGTTCCGGAACTCCTCCAACTCGCTGCCGCATAGCGCGAAGACGAGTAGCCCGGCTTCGAACCGAGTCAGCAACCCGGTTCTGATGGGGCTGGCGCGGGCCGGCGCCTTCTCGCCCGGGATGCCGCCCTCACGTACGCCTTCCGGGCCTGGTTCGGCCAGATCCGGTTCGCCGACGACACGTGACGCGGTCCGCGCCGCCCGGTCCTCGCGCTTCCGCCACGGTCGCGAGTCGGTCCGTGTCACTGCTGACCGGCGGCATCCCCTCACCACGCCGCACAGAACTCGACAGCCGGGGCATGGTGTTGTGTGTCGTGGAGCCAAAGTCGTGGACGGTGACGATGTTCGGGTGGGCGAGGCCGCCGGCGACTGCGGCTTCGCGGGCGAACCGGGCCACCTGCCGGCTGCTACCCGCGTCACCGGTGAGCACCTTGACCGCCACCAGGCGGTCGATCTTGGGATCGTGTGCTGCCCAGACCTGTCCGAACCCGCCCGCACCGATCGCCTCGATCAGCCGGTAGCGCCCGTCCAGCACGGTCCCTTCCTGCACGACTCCCCCCTTTCCGCGCGCACCGATACACACGGGTACCAGGCGTGTACCCGTCACGCTACGCCGGGACAACCACCTGTAACCAGGGAAGTGCTGACGGTGTTTCGGCTCAGGTGGTGGTCCGCAGTGCAGTCGGCGGACCGACGGTTGGCGCCCCGGCTTCCCGAGCCGCACGCTCTTGCCGAGCCCGGTGCAGGACGGCGGCCTCGGTGGCCGCGGCCTGGCGGCGGCGCTAGGCACGAGTCACTTCGATCGGGACGGGCGCGTCGGCCGGGACCACGTCCGGTTCGGGGAACGCGCGGCTGGTGGACGCGGACCGGGACAGGTCCAGGGCGCGGCCTTCGGGCGCCGCAGCGGCGGTGACCGGCTCCTCGCCGGGCTCGGGCTCGACGACCGGCTCGACGGCGGCGGGCTCGGCCGGCTCGGCGGCGGGATGCTCGGGGTCGTCGCCGCGTACGGAGGCGCCGAGCTTCTCGATCTCGGCCGCGAGCGCCCACGACCCCGTCGTGCAAGCCAACGTCTTCGCCTTCTGGTCCATGGCCCGCTACAGCGACGGCGACATTTCCGGCGCCCTGAGCTACACCGAAGAAGCACTCAGGAACGCAATCCATACCGGCTCCCCCCGGATGATCGCCATGGTCCATGCACGGGCCTCGCGGGCCCACGCCAAGGCCGGTGACCTGCGCGCCAGCCAACGCGCCGAAGACGCGGCCTTCACCGTCTACGACCGCGCAGGCAATCCGGACGACGAACCGGCCTGCGTGTACTGGGTCAGCCGGGCCGAACTCCACAGCTGGGCCGCGAGCAACGCATCCGACCTCAACGACCCCCGCCGCGCGCTTGCCCACTACGCCGCCATCGCCACACCCCACCAGGCCGAGACGCACGACGACGATGCCTACCCCCGCTCGCGCGCGCTGCGCCTGAGCCGCGAAGCCGACGCCCACCTCTCACTTCGTGACGTGGACGCCGCGGTGCACACGGCCGACCAGGCTGTACAAGCTATGGGCGGCGTCACCTCCGCACGTGGCACAACTGTCCTTACCGGTCTACGAACCAAGCTCCGAGCCCACCAGCAGCTCCCGGCAGTCCGCGAATTCCTCGACCGCACTGTCTGACCGCTCCACGGCCCGTGGCCGTCGAGCTTCGGCTCGCGGGTCCTGTGGTTGACGTGTCGAAGTGGCGAGGAGGGAGAATCAACCCGGCAGCAGTCCCCAGCGATCCGGCTCTGGCTCCGAATATGAGCTTGCAGGCAGTCTTCATCGCTGCCAGAGGAAGGCGGCCTCGCTACAGGGGTGGCAGTGAAAGACGTAGCCGCGGCCGCCTCCGCCGAAGTTGGCGGAGGTGGCGAAGTCGGATCCCTCTTCGAGTTCGGCCGTGAATGTCATACGGCCGGCGCAGGAGGGACAGCCGGGGGTCTCGTCACCTTGGATCCAGTCGGGTTCGCCACCCAGCCGTCCCAGAACCGGCTCTGCGGTTGGGGTGTCGGCT
>NZ_JAGMUK010000189.1 GCF_019049245.1 Streptomyces sp. AC555_RSS877
TCAGCCGATGTTGTCGACCGCGGCCTTGGCCCGCTGGATGGTCGACTGCGCCGTACCGTCGTTCTTCTCCAGCGTCGACTTCAGCAACGCCACAATGTTCTTCACCTCGTTGGAGGCGTTCGTCCACCGCTGTTCCTTGCCGTGGTACTCCTCCGCCACACCGTCAGCCGTGAAGTCGGCCATCGCCGTCTTGACCTGACGGTCACGGTTACCGATCACCTCTTCCAGACGACCGATCACCACCTGGATGTTCGACTGAGCATCAGCCGACGCACCCGTGTCGTACGAACGACGATCCGCGTTGGCACCCGCCATCACACACCACTCCCCGAGAGTTGAAACAAAGCCCGCACCGAACGAAAGCGATCAGCCTCAGCGGAACCGCGCCGCATCGAAGTTCGCGGCACCCATCTGCTGCTTCGCGTTGTCACCCTGCTCCTGGTCACCGGAACTGAACGCCGTGTCCATCCCCGACTGACCACCCAGGATCGCCGACAGCGAGCCGTTCAGATCGGCCGTGATCCTGTCCGCCTGCTGCTTGAACTGGTCGAACATCGCCCGGCCCGTACCGTTGAACTTGCCCTCCAACGGCGTCGCCGCATCCACCAACTGCCGGATCAGCGAACCGAGATCATCACTCGACCCCCGCGAATCACGCTGCAGATTCGAGAGCGTCTGCGCGCCCATGTCGAACTTCATCACGCCTCCCCCGTCGGG
>NZ_JAGMUK010000190.1 GCF_019049245.1 Streptomyces sp. AC555_RSS877
GCCGCGCCGTGTGTCGAACAGGACCGGCGCTGACGTGAGCCGTGTCCGCGCGATGCCGCACGCGTTGGTCGTGTGACACGTGTGCACTGTGTCGGCGGTCCTGCAGCCGCCCTGACGAAGGATGCGGGACCGCACTCCGGCCGGGTTGGCCCCGAGCAGGCGGAGGCCCTGGGCAGTCGTGGCCCGATAACAGGCTCAGGGCCTCCGCTGGGATCAGGTGGCCTGCGCGGCCGGAAGGCCGGCCAGGCTCTTGCGTCGGGGCAGGCGGCGGGTGGTTTCGTAGGTGGGAGCGGGCAACGTTTGTCGACGGTAATGGGCAACACTGAGCGATCCAACGGCTCGGAAATGTCGATGAGAACTGACAACACTGGAGGGACCCGGGCCGCTCTCAGGTGACCTTGACGGCGATGCACGCAGCCCGATTCCGGATCACTGGGCGGGCCATGTTTTCCAGGCTGTCCGTATCTGATCGATGATGGACCGCCCTGCGGATATTTTCGAGCACAATGAGCGTGTGACAAACACTGAGGAAGTT
>NZ_JAGMUK010000191.1 GCF_019049245.1 Streptomyces sp. AC555_RSS877
ACTTCGCGGGGCTGCTGGGAGACGTGGAGGAGACCACGGCTCCGTATGGGCTGATGGATGCGCATGGTGATGGCAGTGGTGTGGTGCGGTCGCATCTGGGGGTTGACGAGGGGGTCGGCCGGCGGGTGCGGGAGGTCGCCCGCGGGCTGGGGGTGAGTGCGGCGTCGGTGTTCCATCTGGCGTGGGCGCGGGTCCTGGCCACGGTCAGTGGTCGTGATGA
>NZ_JAGMUK010000192.1 GCF_019049245.1 Streptomyces sp. AC555_RSS877
CTGGATTCCTCTTTGGCTGGGTATATGTCCTGTTGGCGGGGTAGTTGAGGGTGCTCGGGGGCGGGTGCTGGGCGATGGTTTTATGGGCACGACCGGTGCGTGACGAGGACGAGCGGGCTGTCGTGCGCCGGTTGTCACGGGCACGGAAGGCTCCGCGGGATGCGGTGATGCGGGCCCGGATGATCGAGCTCAGCTGGTCGGGGCTACGGGTGCCGGCGATCGCTGTGGAGCTGGACTGCAGCCAGAAAACGGTTCGCTGCTGGCTGCACCGTTTCAACCGATCGGGCCTGCAGGGACTCGATGATCTGGGTGGGCAGGGCCGCAAACGACGGATCAGCGAGCACGAACGATCCCGGATCATCTCGCTGGTCAAGACCGTGCCGCCGGGGCGGCTGCGGTGGGAGCCCGTCGGGGAACTGTGGGCCTTCGACGAGTCCGGGCCGGCCGAGTGGACCCTGGATTCCCTCGCCGCAGCAGCACAGGCCGAAGGGATCGAGGTAGGCCGCTCACAGGTGCGCCGCATCCTTCTCGCCGAGGGCGTGCGCTGGCGCCGCACACGGTCCTGGATGCGCTCCAAAGACCCGGACTTCGTCCCAAAAGGACACGGATCATCGGCCTCTACACCC
>NZ_JAGMUK010000193.1 GCF_019049245.1 Streptomyces sp. AC555_RSS877
CTGCTGGCCGTCCCGGACGCGTAAGGCCCCGTAGACCCAGGTTTTCTCGGGTCCGCGGCTGTAGTCGAGCTCGGCTTTGATCCGGTGTCCGTCGGGTGACCAGGCGGGTGCGGGCGGGAAGGTCCGGGGGATCACCGGCCCCAGCTCATCGGCGCAGATCACCGTCGCGTCGTCGGGCGGGCGGGTGTAGAGGCCGATGATCCGTGTCCTTTTGGGACGAAGTCCGGGTCTTTGGAGCGCATCCAGGACCGTGTGCGGCGCCAGCGCACGCCCTCGGCGA
>NZ_JAGMUK010000194.1 GCF_019049245.1 Streptomyces sp. AC555_RSS877
CGGTTGGGTCAGGGGGGTGTGGCGCGTCCGGCTTTGGTGGCGGGGGTGCGTCCGGAGCGGGTGCCGTTGTCGTTCGCGCAGCGCCGGTTGTGGTTCCTTGGGCAGTTGGAGGGATCGAGCGCGACGTACAACATTCCGATGGCGGTGCGGTTGTCGGGTGGGCTGGACCGGCGGGCGTTGGAGCGCGCGCTGTTGGATGTGCTGGGGCGGCATGAGGTGCTGCGGACGGTGTT
>NZ_JAGMUK010000024.1 GCF_019049245.1 Streptomyces sp. AC555_RSS877
AGCCCGAGGGGGTGGTCCGCACCCCGGACGAGAGCGTCGCCGAGGCCCAGGAGCTGCTGGACGCGGGGAAGCCGTTCCACGCGCACGAGGTGTTCGAGGACGCCTGGAAGTCGGGGCCCGAGGAGGAGCGCGGCCTGTGGCGCGGGCTGGCCCAGCTCGCCGTGGGGCTCACGCATGCCGCCCGGGGCAACGTCACGGGCGGCGCCCGGCTGCTGAGGCGCGGCGCCGGGGCCGTGGAGGAGTGGGCGGCGGCCGCGGGACGGGAACGGCCGTACGGACTGGACCTGTCGGGGATCGTGGGCTGGGCGCGGCAGCTTGCCGAGAACGTGGAGAGGGACCTCGCGACCATCGACGCCGGGGCGCAGGCACCGCGGCTGCGGGGAGAGGCGGCCTCCTGAAGGCCGGACCGGCAGTCGCCGCGGGCACCCGCGCGGACGCGGTGTACGGGTTGTCAGTGCCGTGCGGCAGACTCGGGGCGTGCGAAAGATTCATGTCATCGGTATCGGCGCGGGCGACCCCGAGCAGCTCACCCTGCAGGCGGTGCGGGCGCTGCGCGGCACGGACGTGTTCTTCGTCCTCGACAAGGGCGAGGTGAAGAACGACCTGGTGCAGCTCCGCCGGGACATGCTCGACGCGCACATACCCGAGGGGACGTACAGGGTCGTCGAGGCGCGCGACCCGGAGCGGGACCGGTCGGCCGGCGGGGCCGCCTACTCCCCCGCCGTCGGGGACTGGCGCAGTGCCCGCGCGGAGATCTACGCACGGCTGATCGCCGAGGAGCTGGGCGAGGACGAGAGCGGCGCGTTCCTGGTGTGGGGGGACCCGGCGCTGTACGACAGCACGATCGGGATCCTGGACGAGATCCTCGAGCGGGGCGCGGTGGCCTTCGAGTACGACGTCGTGCCGGGGATCAGCAGTGTCTCGGCGCTCGTCGCCCGGCACCGCACCGGCCTGAACCGGGTCGCCCGTCCCGTCCAGATCACGACCGGCCGGCGGCTCGCCGAGGGCTTCCCCGAGGGCGTGGACGACGTGGTCGTGATGCTCGACGCCCACCAGACGTTCCGGCAGTACGCCGACCAGGACATCGACATCTACTGGGGTGCCTACATAGGCACGCCGGACGAGATCCTCGCCGCCGGCCCGATCGCGGAGGCCGCGCCCCGGATCGAGCGGCTGCGCGCGGAGGCCCGCGAGCGCAAGGGCTGGATCATGGACACGTATCTGCTGCGCCGCAATCGGCGGGAGTGAGGCACGGGCCGCCCGGGGCAACCGTGCGGCCCGTCCGAGCTGTTCACGCGGCGGTGGGCCACGCCCGGGCCCTCGGCGCGGCCTGGGCCGCGTGGCTGGGGACCGGGTGCAGCGGCACATCGGGCGGCCGTCGGGGGCGGACCTGCACGGGTTGCCGCGGTGGCCGAAGGAGCCGGCGCCGGGCGCCGCCCGCCGAAAAGCGAAGGCGGAGCGGAAGGGGCGGTTGCCATACTCGCGGCATGTCCCCCGCGCCCGTCCGCTTCCACGATCCCGGCAGCACGGCCTCCGACTTCAGCACGTCGGTGCTGGTCCGCTGTCCGCGCTGTGACCGCATCGCCCACTTCGAGCGCCGGACGCACCCCGAAGCACGTCTGGTCTGCCGGTCCTGCGGCCTGTGCAGGACAACGGGCCGGTGCGCCTGGCCGACCCTGTGGCTGAGGGCCGAGACGAGGCACGGCGAGATCTGGGCGTACAACCTCGAACACCTCGATCTGCTCCGGCGGTTCGTGGCCGCGACACTGCGGGAGCGGCCGCCCTGGTACGAACACGGCCCGAAGATGACCTATGTCGCCCGCCTGCCCGCCTGGATCAAGTGCGCCGGGAACCGTGACGAGGTGCTGCGCGCCGTCGACCGACTCCGTGCCTCCGTCGTCACCGCGGACTGAGGCCGAGCCACGCCAGGACCGCCGCCACATCGGGCACCGCCGTCACGCCCTCCGGCAGCGGCGGGCGTCCGACGACCACGACGGGCAGCGCCAGTTCCCGCGCGGCCGTCAGCTTGGCGGCCGTCGCCTCTCCGCCGCTGTCCTTGGTCACCAGTACGTCGATGCAGTGGTCGTACAGCAGCGCGGACTCGTCGGCGACGGTGAACGGGCCGCGGGCCAGGAGGACCTCGGTGTGCGGCGGCATCGGCGGCTCGGGCAGTTCCACGGACCGTACGACGAAGTGCAGGTCCGTCAGATGCGCGAAGGCGGCGAGGCCCAGGCGTCCGGTGGTCAGGAAGACCCGCCGGCCGAGCCGCGGAAGCAGGTCCGCGGCGGTGCGCAACGACGACACGGTGTGCCAGCGGTCCTCGGGTCCGGGCCGCCAGGCCGGGCGGCGCAGGACCACCGCCGCGACCCCGGTCGCCGCCGCGGCCGCCGCCGCGTTCTCGGAGATCCTGGCGGCGAAGGGATGCGTGGCGTCGACGAGTGCGTCCACGCGTCGCTCCCGCAGCCAGTCGGCGAGGCCGTCCGCCCCGCCGAAGCCACCGATCCGTACGTCCCCGGCGATCACGCCCGGCCGGGCCACACGTCCGGCGAGCGAGGTGGTGACACGGAGACCGCGGCGGGCCGCGAGCACGGCGGCCAGCTCCCGGGCCTCGGCGGTGCCACCGAGGATGAGGACGTGCGAGGGCATGGCGCCGAGCCTACGAGAGGCCGGACGGATGACGACACGCCGGGTACGAGCCGGCTTCCTGGGCTGGACGGCTGATGGTCGGCGACGAGCCCTTCGTCACCGACCCGCCCGCCCTGCCGGGGCCGGCTAGCGAAGCAGCAGCTGTAGGCCGCCCACGACCGTGGCCCCGATCACCAGCTGTTCGAACAGTCGCTGGTTGATCCTGTTCACAGCCCATTTGCCGATGAACGCGCCGGGCACGACGAACGCCACGAGCGCGGCGTCGAGGAGCAGCGAGCGGCCGTCGATCAGGCCGAGGCCGACGCTGAAGGGCACCTTGGACACGTTGACGATCAGGAAGAAGAAGGCGGAGGTGCCGAGGAAGCCGAGCTTGCGGAAGCCGGCGGAGAGCAGGTACATCGACATCACCGGGCCGCCCGCGTTGGCGACCATGGTGGTGAAGCCGCCGAGGACGCCGTACGAGCGGGCCTTGACACGGCCGGACCGGGTCGCGACCGAGTCGGGTTCCTCCTCGGTGCCGGCCGTGCGGCGGCGCCACACCGTCACCCCGGCCATCAGCAGCAGGATCGCCCCGATCGACGTCCGTACGATCCCGTCGTCCGCCCACACCAGGAACAGCGTGCCGGCGACCACACCGACCGCGACCGCCGGGAACAGTCGCCACAGCGTCGGCCAGTGGGCGTGCCGCCGGTAGGTGAGCACGGCGAGCACGTCCCCGGCGATCAGGATCGGCAGCAGCACGCCGGTGGAGGCGCGGGCGGGCAGGACCGCGGCGAAGATCGCCAGGCTGACCGTGTTGGCCCCGCTCACGGCGGTCTTCGAGAAGCCGACGAGCAGCGCGGCGGAGGCGAGGGCGGCGAATTCCCAGCCGGTGATGTGCCAGAGGCTCATGGTGTTCATGCGAACACCGATGCTATGTGCAGGTAACCGGTGGCGTAAGGAGCGTCTCGTCAGATGGCCCATGTGAACTAGCGTTGCTAGTTTTTACTACATGTCCGGCGGGGATCTCAGGAGAAATGCCCGGTACAGCCACTGCGGCGCGTTCTTCGCGGTGTTTGCTCTGATTCACGCGGGGCACCCGCGCCGCCATGGAGTGGTTGCGCAGTGCGGCCTGCGTGGGCGAGGACCCCGAGTTGTTCTTTCCCGTGGGCACGTCCGGACCGGCGCTGCGAGACATCGCGGCCGCCAAACGTGTGTGTGCCCGTTGCCCGGTGACCGTCCAGTGTCTGACGTTCGCGTTGGACGACGGGCGGACCTCGGGCGTGTGGGGCGGAACCTGCGAGGAGGAGCGCGACGCACTGCTCCGTACGACCAGAGACGACGCCGCAAGGAGAAGCACCGTATGACTGTCGTGAAGAGCACGATTCCCGAATCCGCCCGCCAGGTCACCGGGGACGCACTGCAGAGCACGCTGGTGGACCTTCTCGGGCTCTCCCTCATCGGGAAGCAGGCGCACTGGAACGTGGTCGGCCCGCGCTTCCGTTCGATCCACCTCCAGCTCGACGAGGTGGTCACGGCCGCGCGGGACTTCGCCGACACCGTCGCGGAGCGCGCTTCGGCGCTCGGCCTGCCGCCCGACGGCCGGCCGGAGACGATCGCGTCCGCGTTCACGCTGCCCGGCCCGAAGGACGGCTGGGTCCGTGACTCGGAGGTCGTCGAGGTGATGGTCGAGGCCCTGGGGGCGGCCATCGGACGGCTGCGCGAGCGCATCGAGGCGACCGAGAAGGCCGATCCGGTCACCCAGGACCTGCTGATCACGGTCACCGCCGAACTGGAGAAGCAGCGCTGGATGTTCGACGCGGAGAACTGGCCGAAGGAAGGCTGACCGGTACCTGGACGCACCCGTACGAAGCCGACCGGTACCCGAACCTCACCTGCACGAAGGGGCACTTGATGACCGACGCCCTCGAACTCGACGCGCTGTGGGAGGACTTCCACCGCGTGGTGAACATGACCTCGCAGGAACTGGCCGCGTGGCTGCGGGTCAGCGACGCGGACGAGAACGCGGAGCCACTGCCGGAGCACGCGGGCACACCCACGGGGCAGCACGTCCTCGCGATCCTGCAGAAAAGGCGTACGGATCTCACCGATGACGACATCAGTGTGATGTACGAGGTCGTCGACACCGTCACCGATGAGACGGATCCGGAGAACGAGCCCGCTGCCGAGGACACGGCCCGCCGACAGCGCCTGATGACGCTCGGCCACGACCCGCTCAGGCCGTGACCCGCCGGCCGAGAACGCCGAACCGGCCTTGCCCGCCGCCGCGTTGACGCGGCGGCGCCTGGCCGAACAGGTGGCCGAAGACCCCCTCTGCCACGCCTCATGATCGTGCCAGACTGCTCGGACAGCCCGCCGGGCATCTCGCGGGCATCGTCGAGCAGAGGAGCACAGCGTGACCCAGCCGGCCGTCCAGCGGACCGACGCGAACCGGACCGGCCCCAACCGGATCGACACCACCAGACCGCATCCGGCCCGGGTCTACGACTGGTTCCTCGGCGGCAAGGACAACTATCCGGTCGACGAGGAACTCGGCCGGCAGATCACGTCGATCGACACCGGAGCCCTGCGGGCGGCGCGCGCCAACCGCCGGTTCATGCAGCGGGCCACGCGTCGGCTCGCCCGGGAGGCGGGAATCCGCCAGTTCCTCGACATCGGCACCGGCATACCCACCGAGCCCAACCTCCACCAGATCGCCCAGTCCGTCGCCCCGGACGCCCGCGTCGTCTACGTCGACAACGATCCGATCGTCCTGGCCCACGCCGAGGCCCTGCTCCGCGGCACGCCCGAGGGCGTCACGGAGTACCTCCAGGCCGACGCGCGCGATCCGCGGAGCATTCTCGAACAGGCCCGCCACATCCTCGACTTCGACCGGCCGATCGCCCTGTCCCTGATCGCCCTGCTGCACTTCGTCGCGGACGAGGACGGCGCGTACGAGCTGGTGGAGGCCCTGGTCGACACCCTCGCGCCGGGCAGCTGCCTGGTGCTGTCGGCGATGACGGCGGACTTCGAGCCGGAGAACGTACAGCGGGGCATCGCCGCGTACGCCGCGGGCGGGGTGACGCTGGTGGCCCGGTCGCAGGCCGAGATGGGCGGCTTCTTCGAGGGGCTTGAGGTGATGGAGCCGGGGATCGTGTCGGTCGCCGACTGGCATCCGGAGCTCTCCGCCACGGGCGAGAGGCTCGACGGGGATGGACCCGTGTCGCTGTACGGGGCGGTGGGACTCAAGCCCTGACGCCCTGGTCTTCGCATCCGCGACGCTCTCCGGCCGGCCGGGTGTCCCCGTCACGTGGGAAACACCGCCCGCACCTCCCAGCCGTGACCGCCGCGCGGCCCCGCGTGCAGGTCGCCGCCCAGCGCGGTCACCCGCTCTTTGAGCCCGACGAGGCCGAAGCCGCCGCCGTGTGCGGCCTCCGGGAGCCGGCTGCCGCCGCGGCCGTCGTCCATGACCGAGACCTCCAGCCGGCGCCCCTCGTGGCGCAGGCGGACGGTGATCCGGGTGGCGTCGCCCGCGTGGCGTCGCACATTGGTCAGTGACTCCTGGACGACGCGGAAGGCGGCCGCCTGCACCTCGTGCGGGAGGTCGTCGCGGACGGTGGGGTCGCACAGCAGAGTGACCTGCTGGAGGGGACCGGCGAAGCCGTCGGTGAGACCGGCGATGCCCGCGATGTCGCCCACCGGTCGGCGGTCGGCTGGTTCGGTACCGGTGTCGCGCAGCACGCCGACCGTGCGGCGCATGGACGCCAGCGCCTCGGTCGCGGCGCGCTCTATGCCGGCGAGGACCGGGTCGAGCTCGTCCTGACGGGCGTCGGCCATCATGCGCGCCACCTGCGTCTGGACGAGGATCCCGGTGACGTGGTGGGCGACGAAGTCGTGCAGGTCGGCCGCGATGGCGAGGCGCTCGGAGCGGCGGGTCTCGCTGACGGCCACGGTCCGGCGGTAGTCCATGGAACGCAGATAGGCGGCGAACCCGGCGGTGAGGCCGATCAGGACCAGCCCGACCAGCATGTAGCCCTGCATGGTGCCCGGCGTGCCGCGCAGGGCTCGCACCGGCAGCGCCAGGACGGCCCCGCCGACGAGCACGCCGCACACCACGACCGAGGGACGCGGGCAGTGCCGTACCGCGATGAACAGCAGGCACAGCAGAATCGTCAGCTCGCCGGGGCCGAACAGGGCCCCCGGGTACCGCACCGACGCGACCGTGTAGAGGCCGCAGACCACGGCGGGCACGGCGGTGCGCACCTGCGGGGTCAGCCATGCGGGGCGCCGGTCGGCGGGCCACAGCACGGCGGCGCCACCGACCAGCAGGACGGCGGCGACCGGCCAGGTGCCGACGTCCTGGCCGGCGGAGTAGGCCAGGTCGACGGCCGCCGCACTGACGAGGACGCCGACGCCGAAGCCCCGGGCCAGGCCCCGGAGAGAAACGGACTTCATGCCGCTCACCGTATGCGGCACGGACGGCGGCGGGATCGGCCGAACGGCCGAGGCGGCACCGCGTGAGCCCTGGCCTTGTGGCCGAGGCGCGCGCCCGGCCGCGCGGGCGAAGGTGGAGCCACTTCCCCGGCAGGTTGAGCCGCCGCGCCTCTTCGCAGCGATTCCTCGGCCCTCGCCGCCACCTCGGCCTCAACGGTCGAAGTCGTCAGGAGTACGTGATGCAGCGCAAGTTCCTCGTCGGTGCGGTCGGCGGTGCGGCCGCGGTCGCCGCCGTCCTCGGTGTCGGCACCCATCTGCTGTCGGGAACGGAGTCGACCACCGGGCTCGACAGACGGTCCACGGAGTCGGTCGGCGGGCAGAAGGCACTGGCCGCCGACATCGTCGCGGGCCGCACCGAGAGCAAGTACCACCCGCTCCCCTGGGTCGGGGCGAAGGTCTCCGGCGTCACCTGCCCCACCGGCCTGAAGGCCGTCGCCGGGGCCACCGTCACCTGCACCGGCAAAAAGAGTGACGGGAAGAGCGTCGACATCCCGGTCACCGTGGTCAAGGCCACGAGCGAGTCCGTCACCTGGAAGTTCGAGCGCTAGAAAAGGGCCGCACCCCATCATGAGCATCGTTCTGGCCGGTCACGGCCTCGTGAAGAAGTACGGCTCGGCCACCGCCCTGTCCAGCGTGGACGTCGAGGTCGGCGAGCGCGACTCACTGGCGATCATGGGCCCCTCGGGGTCCGGCAAGTCCACCCTGCTGCACATCCTGGCCGGGATCGTCCGCCCGGACGGCGGGCAGGTGCTGCTGCGCGGCGAGCGGATCGACACGCTGGGCGAGAACCGGCTCAGCGCGCTGCGCCGCAAGCGCTTCGGGTTCGTCTTCCAGTTCGGCCAGCTGCTGCCGGAGCTGCCCGCCGAGGAGAACGTGGCCCTGCCGCTGATGCTGGAGGGCACGCCCCGCGGGCGGGCCGTCGAACAGGCCCGCCGGTGGTTCGCCCCGCTCGGCCTCGACGGGCTGGAGAAGCGGCGGCCCGGCCAGCTGTCCGGCGGCCAGGCCCAGCGGGTGGCGATCGCCCGCGCCCTGGTCGTCGAACCGGACGTGGTCTTCGCGGACGAACCGACCGGCGCGCTCGACCAGACCACCAGCACGGAGGTCGTCCGGCTGCTGACCTCGGTCACCCGCGACCAGGGCGCCGCCCTGGTCATGGTCACGCACGACGCGGAGGTCGCCGCCCATTGCGACCGCGTCCTCCAGGTCCGGGACGGCCGGATCAGCAACCACAGCCAGTACACGGCCGCCTGATCCCCTCGCGCCCAGAACCTCCGGAGATGCCGATGCGTTCCCCCGTCCTGCCCCTGACCTGGCATCTGGCCCGGTCCGCCGGCCGCCGCGGCCTGCAGAGCCGGCTGCTGGCGGCGGGGGCCGCCGCCGTCGGCGCGTTCGTCATGCTGGTGATGATCGCCGCCAGTGTCGGCGCCGGCATCCGCGCCGACCACACGACATGGCGTACACCCGCCGCCGTACCGGCGAAGCAGGCCACCGCCGTCCAGGCGCTCGCCACGACCTACGTCCGCCACCAGCCCGTGACCGTCGTCTCGCTGGCCCGCCTGCCCGGCCGCCCGGCCACCCCGGCCCCGCCCGGTCTGGGCGTCTTCCCCAGGAAGGGCGAGGTGTACGTCTCTCCCGCCCTGGCAGAGCTGATGGGCAGGCTTCCCGCGAGCCGGCTGGCCGACCGTCTTCCGAAGGTGACGTCGTACGGCACGATCGGCGCCGCCGGTCTCGCCTCGCCCGACGAACTGGTCGCCGTGGTGGGCCGGGCGCCGAGCGACCCGGCGGTGTCCGAGGCGGCCGGCGGCGGCACCACGTGGTTCGACGAGGGTCAGAGTGCGCGTGCCGAGATCTCCGGGTTCTCCGGAACTCGGAAGCCCCTGCTCACGGGCTCGGACAGGGATGCGGTGCTGCTGGGCCTGGTGCTGCTGGCGATGCCCGTGGTCGTGCTGTCCTCGGCGGCCGGGCGGCTCGGCGCGGCCCGGCGCGAGCAGCGGCTGGCCGCGCTGCGCCTGGCGGGGGCCACACCCCGGCAGATCCTCACGATGACCGCGGTCGAGGCGGCGGTGGTCGGCGCGGCCGGAGCCCTGGCGGGCGCCCTCGCGTACGTGGCACTGCTGCCGGTCCTGGCCGAGGTGCCCTACGGCGTCGGTGGCTGGTACACCGATCAGCTGTGGCTGGGCCTGCCGTGGTGCGCGGCCGTGGTGGCCGGCGTCACCGTGCTCCTCACCGTCAGCGCGGTGTCGATGCTGCGCCAGGTGGCGACCGCGCCGCTGGCCGTCGCCCAGGAGGCGAACCCGCGCCGCACCCGCTGGATCCGGTTCGCCCTGTTCGCGGCTGCGCTGCTCTACATCTGGCAAACCGCGAACAGCGGCAAGCTGTCGCCCCGGCAGGCACTCGTCCTGCTGGGCCTGTTCTACGGCACGTTCTGGCTGTTCGGCCCGTGGGTGGTGGACCGGCTGGGCCGGATCGCGGGCCGCTTCGCCCGCCGCCCGGCGACCCTGCTGGCCGCGCGGCGGCTCAGCGACGACCCGCGCGGCGCCTGGCGCACCGTCAGCGGCCTGGTGCTCGCCGGGTTCGTGGCCGGGTTCTTCTCCGTGAGCCAGCTGGGCAGCCTGGACGGCAGGGACTACCGGAATCAGGTCGCCGTGGTCACCCCGAGCACGGCCGACGCCCGGCACGCGGCCGCCGAGGCCCGTACCCTGCTCGACCGCGCGGGTGTCACGGCGACCGTCACCACCGGCGGCGCCGACGACTACGGCAACCTGCTGGGCGGCAACCCGGGGGTGATCGCCCATGTCCTGGGCGGTACCGAACGGGTCGACACCGCTGTCACTGCCCTGACGTCCGTCGCGGCGGGCACGCCCCCGTACACCGAGGACTACGCGACGGCGTCCGACCGCACGGCCATCGACCGCCTCTCCGAGGTCAGCACCGCCACCCTGGCCCTGAGCTTCGCCGTGGCGACCGCCTCGGCCGGGCTCACCGCGGCGGCGAACGTCCTGGACCGGCGGCGCGTGTACGGCCTGCTGCGGCTGGCCGGCACCCCGCTGCGGGTGCTGAACCGGGCCCGGGTGCGCGAGACGGTCCTCCCCCTGGTCGTCCTCGCCGGAGGCACCACCGCGATGGGCGTGTACGGCTCCTACAAGCTCAACCAGGCGGCAGACCTCACGATCAACGCGACCGGCGCCCTGCAACTGGCCGCCTGTGTGGTCATCGGCGCGCTGGCGATGTTCGCCGCCATCGCCGGCAGCAGACCACTGCTGAAGAAGGTGACGGCCGATCCGGCCCAGACCGCGGACTGACGATCCCGGGTGAAGGCCCGCCGCACCTGTCGGCGGGCCGTTGCCCCACCACCCCTGAGGCATGATCGAGCCATGACGAGCCCCACCCCGCCCGGCGCCCCCATCCGTGTTCTCATCGCCGACGACCAGGAGATGGTCCGTACCGGCTTCCGGTTCTTCCTGGACGCGCAGCCCGACATCACGGTGGTCGCCATGGCGGCCGACGGCGAGGAGGCGGTCGCACTGGCCCGCACGGTGCGGCCGGACGTGTGCCTCCTGGACATCCGGATGCCGAAGCTGGACGGGCTGGAGGCCACCCGGATGCTGGCGGGGCCCGAGGTGGCCGACCCGATGCGGGTGGTCGTGGTGACCACCTTCGACCTCGACGAGTACGTGTACGGGGCGCTGCGGGGCGGCGCCTGCGGGTTCCTGCTCAAGGACTCGGGGCCGACCCTGCTGGCGGAGGCGGTCCGCGCGGCCGCGGCCGGCGACTCCCTGGTGTCCCCGTCGGTCACGGTCCGTCTCCTCCGGCACGTCACCGAGACGCCACCGCCGAACGCCCCGACCCGCTCCGCGTCCCCCGTCGAGCCCCTCACCGACCGCGAACTCGACGTGGTCCGCCTGGTCGCCCTCGGCCGCACCAACGCCGAGATCGCCGCCGAACTGTACGTCTCCCTCTCCACGGTCAAGACGCACCTGTCCAGTGTCCAGCTCAAGCTGGCGGCACGGAACCGGGTGGAGATCGCGGCCTGGGCGTGGCAGAACGGTCAGGCACGGGCCCGGTCCTGACCGGCGCTCAGCCGTCCGAGCGGATGAGCCCCGTCAGGTACCGCCACAGCGACGACCGGCGCTTGGCGGCCTGGTCCGGTACGTCGGCCGCGGGCGCCTCGGTTTCCTGGGGCGCGGGCACATACCGTACGGCCGACGCGGCGAGTTCGTAGCGCACGGGCAGCGAGCGCAGCCCTCGCATGAACGGCGAGGAGCGCCAGGGAAGCTGGTCGACCGGGAGGGCCAGTTCCAGGTGCCCGAACCGTTCGAAGAGGCGGCTGACTCCCGCCGACGCGATCGTCGACGCCAGTTCGCGGGCGGGGCACTGCCGAGGCCCCGCGCCCCACGACAGGTGTGCCCGGCTACTGATGGTGGAGGAGCCCGGTGTCATCTGCCCGGCGAAGAGGGGGTCGGCGTGCGCGGCGGCCGAGGAGACCCACACGGGTTCGCCGGCGTGGATGGTGTAGTTCCCGAGCCGGGTGTCCTTGACCGCGAACCGCGGCACGAAGTTGACCAACGGCGGCTTGCGCATGACCACCCGGTTCATGGTCTCGCGGACCATCCCGGCGGACAGGGCGGTGCGCACTCCGCCCTCGCGCTCCCCGGAGATCACCTCGACCACGGTGTTGGAGACGAGGATGCCGACGTGGTCGGAGGTCATGCCGAGCAGCATGAACAGTTCCCTGGCCAGCTCGTCGACCGAGAGGTCCGGGTGGGCGGCCAGCAGGTGGGAGGGGAAGTCGTCGCCCGGCTGCTCGATCTTGGCGGCGGCCAGCTCCGAGAGCGTCTTCAGGAGCCGCTCCAGGGCGGGTTCCGCGTCCGGGCCCGCGTCCAGCACCCGCCACATGTCCATCAGGGCGTCGTCGCCCTGCGAGCCGGGGAAGCCCAGCAGATGGCTCGCCGCCATCAGTGGGAGCGGCCGGGAGAATTGGGCCGACAGGTCGGCCATGCCCGTGCGCCCACCCTGTGCGAGCAGGGTGATCAGCTCGTCGGCGTAGACCGTGACGGCCGATTTGAGCCGCTTGGCCTGTGGGCTCCTCGGGTCCTGGAACGGCCGGAGTGCGGCGTCCCACGCGGTGCGCAGTGCCGGGTAACCGGGACCGCCCTGGATCAGTACGTGGTTGACCTCCAGGGAGGGACCGAGCGGCCAGTCGGCGGGCACCCTGCCCTCCGACCGGGCCCGCCAGTTCTCCAGGCCCTTCGGCCAGCCGGCGTCGTCCTGCAGCACCTCGAGCGACTCGCGGTAGCCCAGCACGAGCCAGGCGGGCACGCCCAGCAGGTCCACCGGCGCGACCGGTCCGTGCCGCTCTCGCAGCCGTTCGTAGACGAGCCCGGGACGCGTCTCGTAGTCCCGGGTCAGCAGGGGCTCCGGGTCCAGGGCTTCCAGCCGCGCGCCGGCCGGCGTCGGCTCCCCTTCGTCGGCCAGGTGGAATTCCATGGTTCTGCCGCCCCCTTCGACACCGCCCGTAGCGGTCTGCAGCCTGTGAGTGGTCGCGGATCTCGGAGGACCGTACCTCAGACGTCACACACGTGACACGGCGGGGTACTCACCGGTAATGGAGCCGGCAGGGGGAGAAGGCCCGCCGACAGCCACTCACCCGAACAGGCTCGTGCGCTGGTGGGCCGAGAGGGCCGGTGGTGCGCTGAGGGACATCTACCACGCCCGCAGGAGGCATCCGTGATGACCGCTCGTCCGTCCCGAACTGTCCGGTTCCTCTCCTCGGCCCTGGCGGCGAGCGCCCTGCTGACCTGCACGGCCTGCGGGGACGACGACGGCGGTTCGGCGGACTCGGACGTCGCGGCGACACCCGTGGCCGAGGGCTCGCGGGCCGTCTCACCGTTGGCCGTGACCTCGCCGACGCCGTCGGCCTCCGCCCGGCTCACCGCCGCCGGGGCCCGGGCCGCGCTGCTCACCGAGGCCGACCTGGAGGACAACTGGGCGCAGGTGGGCGACAAGGAGGCCGCCTCCTGGCGCGAGAGTCTGCTCATCGGCAAGGTCGACGTCGCGGAGTTCCTGACGGCCAAGACCGACGCCGACGACTGCCAGAAGCTGCTCGACACCCTCTACAGCGACGACCTGCTGGGCAAGCCGTCCGGGGCGGACGCGCTCAGGGGCTTCGAAGAGGGTGACTCCCGTCTTCTCCAGCAGGTCGCCGCCTACGACAAGGTGGCCCTCGACGAGTCCCTGGCCTGGCTGAAGACCCTGCCCACCGAGTGCGACCAGTTCACGGCGACCGACGACACGGGCGACGAGCGCACGGTCCAGGTGACCGAGACCTCCGTGCCGAACGTGGGCGACGCCCGGCAGGGACTGCACGTCACCGTCCAGGGCACGGCCGCCGACGCGCCCGCCACGCTCACCCTGGACGTCGCCGCCGTACGGGTCGGCACCGACGCGATCACCGTCACCGCCGGCGGTCTGGACGGGGGCGAGGACGACTCGGTCGAGCGGGCGGTCCGGCAGGGCACCGAGCGGCTGAAGGACGTCCAGGCAGGCCGGACGCCCGCCGCGGACCCGGGCGAGATCGACTGACCTCAGGATCCCGTCTACTTCCGCACCGCGTTTCCGCTCGGCCGTTTCCGCTCGGCCGTTTCCGGGACAAGCTGATCATCGGACGGCACAATGGCGGCGATGGACGCGGGCGCGAGAAGGAGCAGTGACGTGAGCGAGAGCGACACCCCGTCAGGCCGGTCGGCGAGGCTCAACACCGGTGTGGCGCACAACGCACGCGTGTGGAACTACTGGATCGGCGGCAAGGACAACTACGAGGTCGACCAGCAGGTCGGCGAGCACGTCGCCGGGATGTTCCCGATCATCCGCGAGATCGCCCGCGCCGACCGCTGGTTCCTGGGCCGGGCGGTCCGGTTCCTCGCCGAGGAGCAGGGCGTCCGTCAGTTCCTCGACATCGGCACCGGGCTGCCGACGGTGGACAACACCCACGAGATCGCCCAGCGGATCGCGCCCGAGTCGCGGATCGTGTACGTCGACAACGACCCCATCGTCCTGGTGCACGCCCGCACCCTGCTCACCAGCACCGCCGACGGTGTCACCGACTACATCGACGCCGACGTGCACGACCCGGACGCCATCCTCGAACGGGCCTCGCAGACCCTCGACTTCAGCAAGCCGGTCGCGGTGATGATGCTGGGCATCCTCAACTTCGTCCTCGACACCGCCAAGGCGCGGGACATCGCGCGCCGCGTCATGGCCGAGCTGCCCTCCGGCAGTTACCTGGCCCTGACGCACCCCACCTTCGACGCCGACCTCGGCGGCGAGGGGCAGATCCCGGCGATGAAGTTCTGGAACGAGAACGCCACGCCGCCGATCTGTGCCCGCAGCCGCGAGGACATCGCCGCCTTCTTCGAGGGACTCGAGCTGCTGGAACCGGGTCTGGTGTCGTGCTCGCAGTGGCGCGCCGAGCCCGACTCCCCCCTCGCGGTACCGCAGTTCGGGGCGGTGGCCGTGAAACCCTGACGCCGGCGCCGCCGCCGGTCCGGCCGAGCTCGTCGTGGAGGACGTATGACCACCCTTGCCGACCCCGTCCCCGGCGGACGTCCCGGAGAGCCGGAACGGGCCGCCGCGCTCGCCGACGAACTGGCCGGCCGGGGCGTGCACGGCATCATCCTCTGCTACGTCGACACCGCGGGCGTCACCCGGGTCAAGACCGTCCCGACGGCACGGCTGGCGGCGGCGGTGGCCTGGGGCGTCGGCATGTCGCCGGTGTTCGACACCTTCCTCGCCGACGACTCGATCGTCACCACCGACGTGCTGGGCTCGCCGGACGGCGATCTGCGGCTGTATCCCGACCTGGACCATCTGGTGGCGCTGGTCGGGCAGCCCGGCTGGGCGTGGGCGCCGGTGGACCGGATCACGCAGGAGGGCGAGACCCACCCGGGGTGCGGGCGTACCCTCCTGCGTCGGATCGTGCGGGAGGCCGCCGAGCGGCACGGTCTTGCCTTCAAGGCGGGCATCGAGATCGAGTGGGCCGTCGGTGAAGGGCCGTCCGCCGACGGGGACTTCGTGCCCGCGACGACGGGACCGGCGTACAGCGCCACCCGGCAGGTCGAGCTCAGCGACTACGCCGCCGACCTGCTGGCCGCGTTCGCCGCGCAGGGCGTGGAGGTCGAGCAGCTCCATCCCGAGTACGCGGCTGGGCAGTTCGAGGTCGCGGTCGGCGCGCTCGACCCGGTGGCCGCGGCCGACCGCAGTGTGCTGGTCCGGCAGACGATCCGCGCGGTGGCGGGGCGCCACGGCCTCGTCGTCTCCTTCGCTCCGGCGGTCTTCGCCCAGGGCGTCGGCAACGGCGGCCACATCCACCTCTCCGCCTGGCGCGACGGTGCGAACCTGCACTCCGGGGGCGGTGGCCGGTACGGCATGACGGCCGAGGCCGAGTCCTTCGCGGCGGGCATCCTGGCCCGTCTCCCCGCTCTCACGGCGATGACCGCACCGAGCCCGGCGAGCCGTCTGCGGCTCAAACCCTCCCAGTGGGCCGGGGTGTTCACCGCCTGGGGCCGGGAGACACGAGAGGCGGCGCTGCGGGTGGTCACCGGGACCGCGGGGGTCCGCGACCGGGCCGCGAACCTGGAGGTCAAGCCGGTCGACCTGGCCGCCAACCCCTATCTCGCGCTGGCCTGCCTGATCGCGGCCGGTCTGGACGGCCTGGCCTCGTCCGCGCCGCTGCCAGCGGAGATCACCGGGGATCCGGCCCGACTCGACGCCGAGCAGGCGGCGGCCCGGGGTGTACGACGGCTGCCGACCTCGCTGTCCGAGGCCGTCGAGGCGTTCCGCGCCGACGAGTTGCTGCGGACGGTGCTGGGCCCCGTCCTCGCCGACGCGGTGATCGCCGTACGCCTCGGCGAGGTCGCGGCCGTCGCCGGGCTGGACGACGAGGGCGTGGCGGCGGCGTACCGCTGGAAGTACTGAGATGGGCGCGGGTCCCGTGCACGAGACGCTCGCCACCGTGCGGCTGGTGGACCACCACTGTCACGGGGTCGTCACCACCGACCTCGACCGGCCGGGCTTCGAGTCGCTGCTCACCGAGGGCGGGGTGTGGCCCGGAATCTCACCGTTCGACAGCCCGGTCGGTGTGGCCGTCCGCCGCCACTGCGCACCGCTGCTGGACCTGCCGCGCCATACGCCCGCCGAGGAGTACGTGGCGCGGCGGGCCGAGCTGGGTGCGCGCGAGGTGAACCGGCGCTTCCTCGCCGCCGCGGGCACCGGGGTGTTCTGCGTCGACACCGGGTTCACCCCGGACCGCCTCACCATCCCGCGGGAGCTGGCCGAGGCGGCGGGCGGGACGGCGTACGAGGTGGTACGGCTGGAGGCCGTCGCCGAGGCGGTGGCGGCGGGCGGGGTGGAGCCGGGCGAGTACGCCGGGACGTTCCGCGCGGCCGTTCTGGGGGCCGTGTCGCGGCCGGGTGTGGTGGCGGTGAAGTCCGTCGCCGCCTACCGCACCGGCTTCGACCTGGACCCGGTGAGGCCCTCGGACGCGGAGGTCACCGAAGCGGCCCGGCGCTGGCTCGCCGACGGCGGCCGGCTGGCCGATCCGGTCCTCGTACGGGAGCTGCTGTGGACCGCCGTGGATCTGCGGCTGCCGCTCCAGCTGCACACGGGCTTCGGCGACGCGGACATCCGACTGCACCGGGTGGACCCCACCCACCTGACGGACTGGCTGCACCTGACCGCCGGCACGATCCCCGTCCTCCTGCTGCACTGCTGGCCCTACCAGCGCCAGGCGGCCTACCTGGCGGCCGTGTTCGAACAGGTGTACCTCGATGTGGGGCTCACCCTGCACTACGTCGGTCCCTCCCGGGCCGGAGCGGTTCTGGCGGAGGCGATGGAAATCACGCCGTTCCGCAAGCTGCTGTACAGCTCGGACGCGTACGGTGTGGCCGAGTTCTACCATCTCGGCGCGCTGGCCTTCCGGCACGGCCTGGCCGGCCTGCTCGAGGAGCGGGTGGACGCCGACGAGCTGAGCCTGCCGGACGCGCTGCGGATCGCGGCGTGGACGGGCGGCGCCAACGCGCGCCGCCTGTACGGACTTCCCCCGACCGACACCGATCCTCTCCCCAGCCCTCACCGCGACTGAGCGTTCGCGATTCCCGGAAAGTATGATCAAGCAATGTCTGACATGACCGATACCACGCCCGGCTGGCTCACTTCCGACGAGCTCGAGATGGCGCGCGCCCGGATGCCGATCCTGTACGTCGAGGCCGTGCCCGTGCGCGTCGACGACAGCGGCGAAGTCACCAGCGTCGGCCTGCTGCTGCGCATCGGGTCCGACGGAACGGTCAGCCGGACTCTGGTCTCGGGCCGCGTCCTGCACCACGAACGGGTCCGCGACGCCCTGCTGCGCAACCTGGAGAAGGACCTCGGCCCGATGGCGCTGCCCCAAATCCCGCCCTCCCTGCAGCCCTTCACCGTGGCCGAGTACTTCCCCACACAGGGCGTCACGCCGTACCACGACCCCCGTCAGCACGCCGTGTCCCTCGCCTACGTCGTCCCGGTCAGCGGTGACTGCCGCCCCCGGCAGGACGCCCTCGACCTGGTCTGGTTCAGCCCGCAGGACGCCCTGTCGCCCGCGATGCAGAGCGAGATGCCGGGCGGGCACGGAGTGCTGCTCAAGCAGGCGCTGGCGCACGTGGGCTGCTCGGTCTGAGCGGCGGTCCGGCGGCCGCTGCGCCGGTCGTGGTCGTGGTCGTCGGGGCGGGGATCGTCGGTTCGCCGATCGCGTACCACCTGGCCCGCCGCGGCGCCTCCGTGCCCCTGGTCGACCCAGGTCCGGCCCCTGCCACGGGGGTGACCGGCGAGTCCTTCGCATGGATCGGCGGGCCCGGCGGGGACTTGGCCGGGCGGCGCGCGCGATCTGCGGGAGTCCGTCCTGGCCGACCACCGGCGCCTCGCCGCCGAACTGCCGGACGTCGTCGTGCGCCGGACCGGTTCGCTGGTCCGGCCGCATTCCTCGGTCGGCACTTCGCCGGGTGAGGGACGGTCCTGGGTGGAGCGCGAGGAGATCGGGGCGCTGGAACCCCGGCTGCGCACGGTTCCGGAGCGGGCGGTGCACACTCCCTCCGACTGCGGGACGACTGCCGCGCCAGCGGGCGGTCGATGCCCGCGCACGGGCCCGTGCTGGGCCATGTCACGCCGGACCGGTCGGTGTACGTGGCCGTCCTGCACTCGGCCGTGACTCTGGCACCCACCGCCGGACGACTGGTCGCGCAGGAGATCGTCACCGGGGTGCCGGCGGCCGAACTGCGCCGGTGCCGATTGGCGCGCGGCGCGTCCTGACGCGCGAGGTCACTCCGGGTCCTCGGGCTTGCGCTGGGTCGTGCCGGGCTCGCCCGTGTCCCGTCGCCACTCGACGACCAGCTCGTCCTTGGTGCCGAAGCGGACCAGGTGACGGCCGACGACGTCTTCGAGGAGGTCGAGGTGTTCGGTCTCCGTCTCCACCGAGAGCAGCAGGGCCCCGTCGACGGCGGTGAGCGAGCCGGTGCCGTTCTGGAAGATCAGCCGACCCTCACCGGTCTCCTCGTCCCAGTGGGTCTCGCTGCGACGGCCCAGGTGGGAGGCGAGTTGCTTGGCGTAGCGGTGCGGCCGGTCGGTGACGACGCGGGCCTCGGAACGGGGCATGGCGTACTCCGGGGGATCACGGTGCGGCGAACAGCCAACGCGAAGACCGGGTCCGGCCCACACGAAAAGGGCCCTCACAAGCTCTCGCCTGCGAAGACCCTTCGCACCGTCGGGACGACAGGATTTGAACCTGCGACCCCTTGACCCCCAGTCAAGTGCGCTACCAAGCTGCGCCACGTCCCGGTGCCGTCTGACCTGGGGTTTCCCCCGGCCGATCGTGCATGGAAACAATACCGCACTCGGGTCCGTGGTCGCGCCCACGTTTCACCGCACCCGCTCTTGACCTCAACTTTGCTTGAGGTTGCACGATCGTCGGTATGACGATCACCGAAGAACGAGGTCGCGGGTACGGGTACCGCGACCTGCCCCGCCTCATGGAGCTGATGACGGGCGACGAGAAGCATGGACCTGCGGCGACGTCCACGCTGGACGCGTTGTGGGTCCTCTACGACCGGGTGCTCCGGGTCGGACCCGAGCGGCCGGACGATCCCGCGCGGGACCGGTTCCTGCTGTCCAAGGGGCACGGGCCGATGGCGTACTACGCGGTGCTGGCCGCCAAGGGCTTCGTACCCGTGGACTGGCTGCCGGGCTTCGGCTCGTACGACTCCCCGCTCGGCCACCACCCCGACCGCGTGCTCGTGCCGGGGGCCGAGATCGGCAGCGGGTCACTGGGACACGGGTTGCCGATCGCCGTGGGCACGGCGCTCGGGCTGCGCGCACAGGGGCTCGACGAGCCCCGGGTATGGGCGCTGGTGGGAGACGCCGAGCTGGACGAGGGCAGCAATCACGAGGCGATCGCCTTCGCCGGGCCCGCCGGGCTGGAGCGGCTGCACACCGTCGTGATCGACAACGCCTCCGCCAGTCACGCCCGGCCCGGCGGGATCGCCGCCCGCTTCGAGGCCGCCGGCTGGTCCGCGGCCACGGTCGACGGCCGTGACCACGAGGCGCTGTACGCCGCCTTCACCGCCCCGCACCCGGGCCGCCCGCACGTGGTGGTGGCCCGGGTCGAGCCGAAGTCCGCCTGAACGTCCGCCCTGACATCTCCGGAAAGGCCCGAACCTTCCATGGACACCATGCGTGACCGTTTCCCCGCCGTCGTCTCGCGCCTGCTCGACGAGGATCCGCGGGTCGCGGTCGTCCTCGCCGAGATCGGCCGGGACGGCTTCACCGAGGCCTGGCACCGGCACCCCGACCGGGTCGTCAACGTCGGCATCCGCGAGCAGCTCCTCGTCGGGGCGGCCGCGGGGATGGCCCTGACCGGGCTGCGGCCCGTCGTGCACACCTTCGCGAGCTTCCTCGTCGAGCGGCCCTTCGAGCAGATCAAGCTGGACCTCGGACACCAGGACGTGGGGGCGGTGCTGGTCAGCGCCGCCGCGTCCTTCGACTGGCCCGCGGGCGGGTACACCCACATGTCGCCCGGGGACGTGGCGCTGCTCGACACCCTCGACGGCTGGACCGTGCACGTGCCGGGCCATCCGGACGAGGCCGAGACCCTCCTGCGACACGCGGTCGCCGCCGGCGACGACAAGGTGTACGTACGGCTGTCCGTGCAGGCCAACCGGGAAGCGCTCCCGGTCGACGGCGAGCGGTTCCGCACCGTCCGCGAGGGCCGCTCGGGTGTGGTCGTCGCCGTCGGTCCCCTGCTGGACGCGGTGCTCGACGCCGTGGCGGACCTGGAGGTGACCGTGCTGTACGCGACGACCGTACGTCCCTTCGACGCTGCCGCCCTGCGCCGGGCCACGGAGACGGCGGGAACCGACGTCGTGCTCGTCGAGCCGTATCTTGCGGGTACGTCGACGGCGGCCGCGAACGACGCCCTCGCCGACGTACCCCACCGGGTGCTGGGCCTCGGTGTGGGCCGCCGCGAGCTGCGGCGTTACGGCCGCGTCGAGGAACACATCGCCGCGCACGGCCTGGACGCCCGGTCCCTGCGGGAGCGGATCGGCGGGTTCGTGGCGGGTGGGGCGGTGACGGCGGATTCGTGAGGCGGACCGGTCGTGCACCGGGCCGGCGTGAGGCGGGTTGGTCCGTGGAGCCGGGCGGGCCTTCTCCCCCGAGGCCGTCCGCTCCCGTGCCGCCGCCGAACCCGAGCCTGCGTGTCCTACTCCCCGGCCGGCCGCCCCAGTTCCGGGTGCGCGTCGAGCAGTCGCGTCGGTGCCGCCTGACGCCAGGAGTCCGCGAGGATGTCACGCACCTCGTCCTCGTCCTCCAGCGCGGCGAGGCGGGCACGCACCCAGGCGAACTGCGCCTCGTGGTCGGCGATCCAGAACTTCTCCGGTTCGGCCAGCACCAGTTCGTTGCGCTCCTCCTTGGGGCAGCGCACGGCGAGGGACGTCTCGTCCTCGGGCAGCGTGGCGAACATCTTCCCCGCCACCCGGAACGTGGGCATGCTCCAGGCGATCTTCTCCGTCGTGTCCGGCAGGGACAGGGCGATTCGGCGTACGTCTTCGGCGTCCGGCATGACAGGCACCGTAGTGGCTGCCACTGACAATCACCTGGTGAGAGCTGTGACTCCGCTCCCTGCGGCCGCCCCCACGTACTTGTAGTAGAGCGTCGTCGGCCGCAGCACCCCGGCCGGGTCCGCCGCGTAGTCGGGGATCACTCCGGCCCGCGTCCAGCCGACGGCCGTGTAGAGGTGCTCGGCGGGGCTGTCGGTCTCCGTGTCCAGGTGGAGGAGGGTGACGCCCGCACCGACGGCCGCCTCCTCGGCGGTCGCCAGCAGCCTGCGGCCGAGGCCCCGTCCGCGGGCCTCCCGGTGCACCATCAGCTTGACCAGTTCGGCGCGGTGGCGGCTGTTGGGCTTGTCGGGGAACGCCAGGCTCACGGTGCCGAGCGTCCGGCCGTCGTCGCGCGCGACCCACACGGCGAGCTGCCCGGCGGCCACGCCCGCCGCCCGCTCCTGCCACCAGGCGAGGGCGGTCGCCCGGTCGAGCGGAGCGAGGAAGCCCACCGAGGCGCCGCCGTCCACGGTGTCGACCAGCAGGTCGGCCAACGCCTCGACGTGGTCGGCCACTTGGGTCCCGTCCAGCCGGCTCACGATCACGGCAACACCACCGCCAGCACGTACCGCACCCGCTCGGGGCCCGCACACCGGAACCGCGTCGGCCCCCACACCCGCAGCCGCAGGCAGTCACCGGCGTCGAGGTGGTGCTCGGCGTCCTGTGCCGTCACTGCGAGGGCCCCTTCGAGGACCCAGATGTGCTGCTCCAGGCCGGGCACGGGCGGCCGGTCGTAGGCGATGTCGGCGCCCGGGGCGAGCCGCCCCTCGACGAGTTCGCCGCGCAGACCGGAGTGCGGCGGGGACACGGACCGCCGTACGAATCCGGAGGCCCGGTCCTCCCACACCGGCTGGTCCGCGGCCCTGACCACCAGCGCCGGTTCCGCCTCGATCTCGCTGAGCAGCTGGGACATGGTGCGTCCGTAGACGTTGCACAGCCGGTTCAGCAGCGAGGCGGTGGGACTGATCTCCGCCCGCTCGGCCCGGGACAGGGTCGACCTGCTCACCCCGCTGCGTTCCGCCAACTCCCCCAGCGACCAGCCGTGTTCGCCTCTCAGTTCGGCCAGCCGCGCGCCCAGCCGGGCGTCGACGGGGTCCGGCCCGGACTCGACGACTTCATGTTTCATATCCGGGATTATATCCCGCATGCGAGAAACGGGGATATGGCCCCGGTCATCACGCCCGCCCTCCGAACGCCGCCAGCGTCCGCTCCAGCGCCGGCATCGCCCGCACCACCCGCTTCGACCGGATCAGCAGGTCCCAGGCGGGCTCGAACTTCTTCCAGCCGCCGGCGTACGCGAGGTGCCGCAGCCGCTCGTGCGGTCCCGGCTGGGCCGCGGACCCCCGCCAGATGTTGGACCAGCGGTAGAAGTCGCGGTACGCCCGCCAGTAGCCGTCCTCCAGCTGACGAGGCGTCATTCTGGCGGGCTCGTAGACGACATGCCGGGTGTCATACAGGTCCCAGTCGCGGTGCACGATGCGGTTCTCGGATTCCAGCTGCTTCCACAGCCCGGTCGACGGATACGGCGTCATGATGTGGAAGGTGGCGGTCTCGATGCCCTGCCCTACGGCCCATTCGACCGTGCGGTCGAAGACGTCGGGGCCGTCCTGGTCGAGCCCGAAGACGAAGCTGGCGTTGACCATGACCCCGGCCTCGTGCAGGCGCCGTACCGCCGCCGCGTAGTCCGTGCCGATGTTCTGGTTCTTGCGGCGCTCCGCGAGGTTGGCGTCGTTGATGGTCTCGAAGCCCACGAACAGACTGCGCAGCCCCGCCTCCACGGCCCGCTCCAACAGGTCCGGGGCCAGTACGGAGTTGACCGTGCCGGCCGCCTGCCACAGCCGCCCCATCCCCTTCATCCCGTCGAACAGGGCTTGCGCGAAGCGCTTGTTGCCGAGCAGGTGGTCGTCGAGGAAGTAGAGGTGGCGGCCGGGCAGGCGGTCGATCTCGGCGAGGGCGTCGTCGACGGCCTGGGTGTAGAAGGACTTGCCGCCCTCGAAGAAGGCGTCCTTGTAGCAGAAGTCGCAGTGGTGGGGGCAACCGCGGGACACCACGATCGAGTTGGGCACGAGGTAGAGGTGACGCTTGATCAGGTCACGTCGTACGGGCGGAAGTCCGGCCAGGGTGCGCAGTGTCGAGTCGTAGCGGCGGGCGGGGACGCCGTCGCGGAAGTCCTTCAGGAACAGCGGCCAGATGTCCTCACCGGGGCCGGTGAAGACCGTGTCGGCGTGGGCGGCGGCCTCGTCGGGGAGCGAGGTGACGTGCAGGCCGCCCATCGCCACGTGGACGCCCCGGGCGCGGAAGTGGTCGGCTATCTCGTAGCCGCGGCGGGCCGAGGTGATGTACGGCTGGACGACCAGCAGGTCAGGAGTGTCGAGGGCTTCGAGGTCGAGGCGTTCCACGTGTTCGTCGTGGAGGGTGACCTCGTCGTCGGGGTCCAGGTAGCCGGCCAGGGTGGCGAGGCCGAGCGGCGGGAACAGCGAGTACTTGATGGGCCTGAACAGCGGGCTCGTCGCCTCGGTCAGGGCCGGAAGGATCATCGTCACACGCATGACAGTCCAGACTGCGTGCGGCCGGTGGCCGGTTCCCTACCCCCGTGCGGCGTCTGCGAGCGCGTCCAGGACCGGCCGGATCAGCGGGTGTTCCTCGGCTCCCCGGCGTACCGCCGCGAAGACCCGGCGAGTGGGCGCGACTCCGTCGACGGGCCGTACGACCACACCGGCGAGGTCCATGCCGATCAGCGCCGAGCGGGGTACGAGCGCCACGCCCGCGTCGGCGGAGGCCAGGGCCACGACCGCGCGGAAGTCGTCCGAGGAGTGTTCGAGGCGGGGCTGGAAACCGGCGCTCTCGCAGGCCAGGACGACCACGTCGTGGCAGGGGTTGCCGGGGTAGGGCCCGATCCACGGATCCTTGGCCAGGTCCGCGAGCGGGACCTCCCCGGCGTCGGCGAGGCGGTGGGCGGGGGGAAGGACCGCGTCGAAGGGCTCGGCGTAGAGGGGTACGTGGGTGAGCCGGGGGTCGTCGGCGGGCGGGGCCCCGCGGTACTCGACGGCCACCGCGACGTCGACCTGCCGGTCGAGGACCATCGGCAGGCTGGCATCGCCCTCGGCGTCCTGGACGCGTAGGCGGATGCCGGGCGCCGACTCGGCGAGGCGGGCCACCGCGGGCGCCACGACCAGGGCGATGCCGGTCGCGAAGGAGGCGACGGTGACGGTGCCGGCGGCGCCCGAGCCGTACGCGGCGAGCTCGGCCTCGGCCCGCTCCAGCTGGGCGAGGACCACGTGGGTGTGGCTGAGCAGGATCTCGCCGGCCGGGGTCAGCCGTACGCCCTTCGCCCCGCGCTCGACCAGCCGGTGGCCGGTCTCCTGCTCCAGGGCGGTCAGCTGCTGCGAGACCGCCGAGGGTGTGAGGTACAGCGCGGCGGCAGCCGCGGTCACCGTGCGGTGGTCGGCCACCGCACGGAGGATGTGGAGCCGCCGCGCTTCGATCATGGATACGATTATCGCAATATGTCCGGCCGGTCTGTACGTCTGTACCTGTCGCCGTCAGCCTTCGAGTTCCGCGCGCGCCGACACGAACGCGTCGACCGCCCGGTTGACGTCCGCCGTCGAGTGCGCGGCGGACAGCTGCACCCTGATGCGGGCCTGGTCCTGCGGCACGACCGGATACGAGAAGCCGATCACGTACACGCCGCGCTCCAGGAGCAGCTCCGCCAGGCGGGCCGCCTTCGCCGCGTCGCCGATCATGACGGGCGCGATGGCGTGATCGCCGGGCAGGACGTCGAAGCCCTCCGCGGTCATCCGGCGGCGGAACAGGGCGGTGTTCTCGGCCAGCCGGACCCGCAGGTCGTCCGCCGATTCGAGCAGGTCGATCACCTTCAGCGAGGCGGCGGCGATCACCGGGGCGAGGGTGTTGGAGAAGAGGTAGGGCCGGGAGCGCTGGCGGAGCAGGGCGACGATCTCGGCGCGGGCGGCGACGTAACCGCCGGAGGCGCCGCCGAGCGCCTTGCCGAGGGTGCCGGTGATGATGTCCACGCGGTCCATGACGCCGTGCAGCTCGGGGGTGCCGCGGCCGCCGGGGCCGACGAAGCCGACGGCGTGCGAGTCGTCGACCATGACCATGGCGTCGTGGCGGTCGGCGAGGTCGCAGATCTCGCGCAGGGGGGCCACATAGCCGTCCATCGAGAAGACGCCGTCCGTGACGATCAGCTTGCGCCGGGCCCCCGCTTCGGTGGCCTCCTTCAACTGCCGTTCCAGGTCGGCGAGATCACGGTTGGCGTAGCGGAAGCGGCGGGCCTTGGACAGGCGGATGCCGTCGATGATGGAGGCGTGGTTCAACGCGTCCGAGATCACCGCGTCCTCGGGGCCCAGCAGCGTTTCGAACACGCCCCCGTTGGCGTCGAAGCAGGAGGAGTACAGGATCGTGTCCTCCTGGCCGAGGAAGACCGCGAGCCGCGTCTCCAGTTCCTTGTGCACCTCCTGCGTGCCGCAGATGAAGCGCACGGAGGCCATGCCGTAGCCCCAGCGGTCCAGGGCCTCGTGAGCGGCGGCGATCACCTCGGGATGGTCGGCGAGGCCGAGGTAGTTGTTGGCGCAGAAGTTGAGCACTTCGCCGCCGCGGCCGCCCGCGGTGACGTTCACGGTCGCGGACTGCGGGCTGCCGATCACGCGCTCGGGCTTGTGCAGGCCGGCGGCGCGGATCTCGTCGAGGGTGGCACGGAGGTCGTCACGCACGGAGTCGAACATCATCAGTCCTTGGTGGGTCAGAGGGTCCAGTCGAGGATGACCTTGCCGCCGCGGCCGCTCGCCGCGTCGGCGAACGCCGCCTCGTGTTCGCGGTAGCCGTACCGGCCGGTGATCACGGGCGCCAGGTCGAGACCGCCCTCCAGGAGCACCGACATCGCGTACCAGGTCTCGAACATCTCACGGCCGTAGATGCCCTTGATCGTGATCATCGAGGTGACGATCCGGGCCCAGTCGACCGGGAACTCCTCGGCCGGCAGGCCGAGCATCGCGATCCGGCCGCCGTGCGTCATGTTGGCGATCATGTCCCGCACGGCCTCGGGGCGCCCGGACATCTCCAGGCCGATGTCGAAGCCCTCGCGCAGACCGAGTTCCCGCTGACCGTCGGCGATGGTCGACTCGGCGACGTTCAGCGCGAGGCTCGCACCGATCTTGCGGGCCAGCTCCAGCCGCTCCTCGCTGACGTCGGTGATCACGACGTTCCGCGCCCCGGCGTGCCGGGCGACGGCGGCGGCCATCAGGCCGATCGGCCCGGCACCGGTGATGAGGACGTCCTCCCCCACCAGCGGGAAGGACAGCGCGGTGTGCACGGCGTTGCCGAACGGGTCGAAGATCGCGGCGACGTCGAGCTCGACGGGGATGCGGTGCACCCAGACGTTGGCGGCGGGCAGCGCCACATACTCGGCGAACGCCCCGTCGCGGCCGACCCCGAGCCCGACCGTGGCCCGGCACAGATGCCGCCGCCCGGCGAGGCAGTTGCGGCACCTGCCGCACACCAGGTGGCCCTCGCCGCTGACCCGGTCGCCCGCCTTGATGTCGGTGACGTCCCGGCCGGTGTCGACGACCTCGCCGACGAACTCGTGGCCGAGCACGAGCGGAGTGCGGATCGCCTGCCGCGCCCAGCCGTCCCAGGACCGGATGTGCAGGTCGGTGCCGCAGATCCCGGTACGCAGCACCTTGATCAGTACGTCGACGGGTCCGACTGCGGGCTCGGGCACGTCCGCGAGCCACAGCCCCGGCTCCGCCTTCTCCTTGACCAGCGCCTTCACGCTATGGCTCCTGTGCGTGGGTCCCCGGGTCCGGGCATGCCGAAAGCGGCCCGTTCCGGGGAGAGGGGTGGGATCGCGTAGCAATCTGCCGTACGGCGGCGCCCCGGTCCATCGAGGATTTCTTAAGCGGCGCCACAGCTCTGCTTCACGCCCGCCCCCCCGGCGCGCATCAGCCTGTCAGAGCCAGAACCCGTCGGTCTTCCGCCGCTCCACCCGTACGACGAGTTCGGCGGCCGCGGCCTTGATGGTGTCCAGCCCGGACCTGCCCCAGGGGCGCGGCTCGGTGTCGGCGATGCACACCGTGCCCAGCACCATGCCGGTGGTGTCGATGAGCGGAGCGCCGAGATAGGAACGGATACCGAACTCGTCGACGACCGGGTTGCCCGCGAACCGCGGATAGTCGCGGACGTCCTCCAGCACCAACGCCTTGCGTCGGACGACCACATGGGGGCAGAACCCGTGGTCGCGTTCCATGAGGCGGCCCATCTCCGGCTTGGCCTCCTCGTCGGGGGACATGAGGGGTCTGACGTCCGGAACGCGCAGGCCCGCGAAGAACTGCCGGCGCTGGTCGATGAAGTTGACCATGGCGTACGGCGCTTGCGCCCGCCCCGCGAGATGGGCCGCGAAGGCGTCGAGCGCGGGCTCCGGATGCTCTCCCAGCCCCAGCAGGCGCAGCCGCCGCACACGGGCGGGCGCCTCCTTGTCCTCGGGGGTGAGCAGCAGTCGACCGGCCGGGCGGGGCAGGTCGTAGCTCATGGGCGGGCTCCGTCGCTGTGGGCATACGTCATATGCGGCTCCGTTGCGGGGTGTGCGGGGGTCACATGTGGGCGCCGTGGCTCGGCGCGGGTGCCGGGCTGTGGGCGATCAGATGCCGTACCAGGGTCAGCAGGGTCTGGACGCCCGAGCTGGAGATCCGGGCGTCGCAGCGCACGACCGGGATCTGTGGATCGAGGTCGATGGCGGCGCGGACCTCCTCGGGGTCGTAGCGGTAGGAGCCGTCGAACTCGTTGATCGCGACGATGAAGCCGAGACCGCGCTGCTCGAAGAAGTCGACGGCGGCGAAGCACTCCTCCAGGCGCCGGGTGTCGGCGAGGATGACCGCGCCGAGCGCACCCTCGGACAGTTCGTCCCACATGAACCAGAAGCGCTCCTGTCCGGGCGTCCCGAACAAGTACAGGACGTGTTCCGGGTCGAGGGTGATGCGGCCGAAGTCCATGGCCACCGTCGTCTCGACCTTGTTCTCGATGCCTTCGAGGCTGTCGGTCTCGGCGCTGACCGTGGTGAGCAGTTCCTCCGTGCTCAGGGGCGCGATCTCGCTGACCGCGCCCACGAAGGTCGTCTTGCCTACTCCGAACCCGCCCGCCACCAGGATCTTGAGTGCGGTGGGGAAGGGGTCAGAGCTGTCGTCGTAGTCCATCGAGCACTGCCTCCAGAAGGGCCCGGTCAGTCGGGTTGTGGGTGAACTCGGGGGGTTTGGTGGTCAGCGCCCCGCAGTCGACGAGGTCAGCCAGCAGCACCTTGGTGACCACCGCGGGCAGCTTCAGGTGGGCGGCGACCTCGGCGACCGAGACGGGGGCGCGGCACATGTCGAGTACCTGCGCGTGTTCGGGGCCGAGGTAGCCGAGGGGGGTGGCTCCGGTGGCCATCACGTGCGACAGCAGGTCGAGCGCGATGGTGGGCCGGGTACGGCCGTTGCTGACCGTGAAGGGGCGCACCAGCCGTCCGGCCGCGTCGTCGAGCCAGGGCCCGTCACCGGCCGCCGCCACGCTCAAGGCCTCATCGCAGACGGTTCGACGGAGTGCTGGCGGGGCGCGGTCACCAGGTAGGGGCGGACGCTCTTGACCAGCATGGCCATCTCGTAGCCGAGCACCGCCGCGTCGGCCTCGCGGCCGGCCAGCACGGCGAGACAGGTGCCGGATCCGGCGGTGGTCACGAACAGCAGGGTCGCGTCGAGTTCGACGACGACCTGGCGGACGTCACCGCCGTCGCCGAAGCGGACGCCCGCGCTGCGGCCGAGGGAGTAGAGGCCGGACGCCAGGGCGGCCATGTGGTCGGCGCTGTCGGTGTCGAGACCGTGGACCGACTTCACGAGCCCGTCGCAGGACAGGAGGACCGCACTGGTGGTGTGCGGTACACGCTGCACGAGGCCGCTCATCAGCCAGTCGAGATCGGATACATGGCCGGTCGGCGCTTCGCTCGCCATGGTGGATCGACTCCTTGAGGTACGAAGGTCTGCGGGAGCGCTGGGGGGTGGGGTGAACGTGGGGGTGGTCATCCGGCGGGTGCGCTCCCGTCGTGCCGGGTGGTGTGGTCGAGATCGAGCCCGGGCGCGGACAGGCCGTCCCGCACGCCGCGTACGTCGTACGACCCGGGCCCGTGCCCGGGGTGCGCCTCGGCTATGTGGGACGGGTCCATGGGGCGTACGTCCATGGAGGGCGGAGCGACCATGTCCGTGACGTCCGTGTGGCCGAGGTCCAGGGACGCGAGGGGCGCGGTGCGGGGACGCGGCACGGGCGCGCGTACGGGGTCCATGGGGGCGGGCTCCACGCCGGACGGCCCCAGGGCCGGGCCCGGTGGCGGGGCCAGGGGTGCCGTCGGCTCGCCGGACGCCGTCTCGAAGTGCTGTTGGGCCTCGGCCAGGCCGATGCCCCGCTGGAAGGCGGCCATCAGGCCCGGGTCGTGGCCGGCCAGGTACTCCGATTCCTGGCGGGGCGCCGGCCCGTCGCGCAGCTGGGGAGCGATGTGCTCCTGGGCGCGGCGCCGGGGCAGTTGCGGCTTGCCCATGGTGCCGCGCACGGCGCCGTTGCGCGGGGTGGGCGGTGTGGCCACGTACTCCTCGACCAGGTGCCGGTTCTCGGGCCGGACGCCGGGCACGGCCTCCGCCGGGGTGGGCCGCTGCTCGCGGGCTCCGCGCACCGGCAGCGGTGCGGGTCCGTCGCCCTTCTTGAGCGGCGGCGCGGTCTCCCGCTGGCGAGGGCGCGGCGGGGCCGACGGCGCGGGCGGTGCGCTCGGCGTGCCCCGGTGCCCCGGCTCCGGTCGCGGCTGGGGCTGAAGCTGCGGCTGCGGCTGCAACGGGACCGGCACGGACGGGCTCGCCCCGGTCCCCGGCGCGTCCGGCGGCTGCGGTACGGATCCGGGGGCGCCCGGCGTCGTCCCCAGGAGCACCTGCGGCACCACGAGGACGGCCTGGACTCCGCCGTAGATGTTGGTCTGCAGCCGGACATGGATGCCGTGCCGCTTGGCGAGCTGCGAGACCACGAACAGCCCGATGCGGCCGTCGGCCAGCAGGCTCGCCACGTTGACCTGGTCGGGGTCGGCGAGCAGGGCGTTCATCCGGCTCTGCTCGCCGACGGGCATGCCCAGCCCGCGGTCCTCGACCTCGACGGCGAGCCCCGAGGTGACGAGGTTGGCGCGCAGCAGCACCTGGGTGTGCGGGGCGGAGAACACGGTGGCGTTCTCGACGAGTTCGGCCAGCAGGTGGATCACGTCGGCGACGGCGTGGCCGCGCAGTGTGCCGTCGATCGGCGGCACGAGCTTGACCCGTGAGTACTGCTCGACCTCGGCGATGGCGGAGCGCAGCACCTCCGTCATGGGGACCGGGTTGCTCCACTGCCGGCGGGAGACGGCCCCGCCGAGCACGGCGAGGTTCTCGGCGTGGCGGCGGATGCGGGTGGCGAGGTGGTCGACGTGGAAGAGGCCCTTGAGGAGGTCGGGGTCCTCGATCTCGTTCTCCAGCTCGTCGAGGATCGAGATCTCGCGGTGCACCAGCGACTGCAGGCGCCGGGCGAGGTTGAGAAAGACCTCGAGTTTCTGTTCGCTGCTGGCCTGGCTGGAGAGCTGCGAGGCCTGGACGACGGCGGTGACGGCCCCGTCGTGGGCACGTGCGAGGTCGGCGGCGAGCAGTTCGAAGTCGTCGGCGTCCTCGGGCAGGGCGCTGCGCGGTGTGCGCTGGGGCGGGCTCTCTCCGCGGCGCAGCGTCTCGACCAGGGCCCGCAGGTCGGCCTCGCCCCGCGCGTTGCTGCGGCGCAGGGCGCCGAGGCGGTCGCTCACCGAGTGGGCGGCGCGGTCGGCGGCCACGGCGGCGATCAGGATGCCCGCGCAGGTCACCGAGACGGCACCGGCGAGCACGCACCACAGGGTCAGGCTGGGGCGGGCGCCGGTGGAGCGGACGGTGAACAGTACGGCGGCGCAGGCGCTCAGGGCCACGGCGACGGGCGGCAGCACGGCCAGACGCAGCAGTTGGGGCCGTATATGGGTCTCGGGCAGCGCGGGAACGGCTCGGGCGGCCGGCCGGCCGTGCCGACCGCCCTCACGGCGGTCTGCGCGTGTGGCCGGGGCGCGGAGGTGAGACATCGGTGTCCTCGTCGTACTGGTCCGTCGGGCCTGATGGCCCTGGGGGCTCGCTGCTGCACGTGTCGGATGCGTACGCGGGCACGCGCATGCGGGTGTCGATCGGCAGAACCGAACTTTCCGGCCCTGCGCCGTTCGACGGACACTGACAGTAGTCGTCGACGCATCATGTGCGGTGGGCAGTTGACAAAGTCCCACGGACAGCGTCCCGCTCTGGTATGAGTCCTCGTACGACAGACCGATAAGTTCGTCGGGCACGCGCCTCCATCGAACCCGAGATCGATCAATGCTGGTCAGAACCGGTCGCGAACGAATGAGCGGTCCAGGGAGTCACTCTCCTCGGGCTCCGCCCGGTTCGCCGTCCACGCCCGCTTCCCTGCCCCTTCGGGTGGGGACTCGAGCGTTCCAGGCCCTTTTCGGCCGGACACGAGCACTCCCACGAGGTTCACACTCCGTAATGGGCAAGACCGTTCGAAGGGGGTCTCCTGCGGGATATGCCGGACGGAATTGCGGGCGAGCACTCCACCCTGCGACCGGACGGGTACAGAATGTCGATCGACTACGCGTCCGGCGAAGTCACCCGTCCCAGACCCCAGTTGACCGGACACCGGAGGACAGTTGCTCCAGTACGAGAAGGAGTTCGACCCAGCCGGCGACGCCTCCGCGGCGGGCGGCGGCCGCCCGGCGGAGCACGCTCCCGGGTCCGGATACGCGGCGGACGACGAGGTGTACGTCTTCGACGACGACCGTCTGGTGCTCGCCGTCAACGTGGCGCTGAAGACGGGCCGGCCGCTGCTGCTGTTCGGTCCGCCAGGGTCCGGGAAGTCGTCGCTGGCGCCCAACGTCGCACGCATCCTCGACTGGGAGTACCACGCCCACGTCGTGACCGCCCGCACCGAACCCGAGGACCTGCTGTGGCGGTTCGACGCGATGAAGCGCCTCAACGACGCCCAGGCGCAGCTGCTGAGCGACGAGATGGCGGACTACTACACGCCCGGGCCGCTGTGGCGGGCCTTCGAGGCGGGGAGCGCCGAGAAGCGGTGCGTCGTACTCATCGACGAGATCGACAAGGCCGACCCAGACCTGCCCAACAGCCTGCTGGGACCGCTCGGTTCGCTCTCCTTCCCCAAGCCGTGGGACGACCGCAGCCACGTCTCCGTCGCCGACGAGCACGCTCCCCTGGTCGTCATCACCACCAATGACGAGCGGGAGCTGCCGCGGCCGTTCCTGCGCCGCTGCATCGTGTTCGACCTGAGCCCGCCCACCCGACGGCATCTTCTCCGGGTGGCCGAACAGCACTTGGGCGCGCACTTCCACGAGGGACTCGCCGGGAGCATCGCCGATCTGCTCCTGGAGATCCGCGGCGACCGGGGGGACGATCCGTCCGGCCCCAGCACCGCGGAGTATCTGGACGCGCTCAAGGCCAGCCATCAGCTGGGGGTCGCGCCGGGCACCACGGAGTGGGACGTGCTGGAGGCCGTCACGCTGCTGAAGCGGCGTGAGGGTTCGGGACGCACCGTATGAGCGCACGTGGCGGCCTCTTCCTCGGGGACCTGGTCAAGGCCGTCTCCCTGCTGCACCCGCGGGACCGGGCCACGGCCGTCGCCATGGCCCGGCTCGTCGGACTCGGTGCCGGGGAGCGGGAGTGGGTCGTGCCCACCGGTCTCACCGCCGGGCCAGAAGCCGTCGCGGGCGCGGCCCTCGCCGAACCGGAGGCCGCCCTCGCCGGGCCGGAGGCCGAAGAGCCGCCGCCCTCCTCCTCCGCCTCCACCTCCGCCGCTGCCGCTGCCGCTGCCGTCGACCGTCCCGCGCCCGAGGGCGTCGTCGCGTCGGGCGGGGACGCCGCACCGGAGCCGGCCGTCCCGGACGAGATGGTGTCGCCGCCCTCCCTCGTCGAGCATCCGTTCCCGGCCGTCAGATTGACGGAGCGCCCCGTCGCGTTCTCGCTCGCCCTGACCCGGCCGCCGTCGGAGGACCAGCACCGATCGGCCGCCGACGGGACGGACGACGGACCGGGGGAAGCGCCCGGCGATGGCGTGGGGGCGGTCCAGTCGGCCGGCCTCGAACCGCCCTGGACTCCCGAGTGGGCTCGCGGAGTGATGGTCGCCGCCGTGTCCGCCCCGGTCGCGAGCAGGCGGCTCGACCAGCGGGCTCTGGTCCGGAAGGTCTCCCGGCAGCAGGTCCTGCGAACCGTGCCGTGGCAGCGTCGTCCCAGCACCCGGCGCGGCGTCCAGCTGCTGCTCGACCACAGCCCCGGCATGGCTCCCTTCCATGAGGACCGGCGGTGGCTGCACGGGCTGATGGCCAGCGTCGCCGGCCGGGACCGGGTGGAAGTGCTGCGCTTCTCCGGCTCCCCCCGGCGCGGGGTCGTGCACGCCGGCTCCGCCGCGGGGCCGCAGGCCTATCGGGCACCCGCTCCTGGTACCCCCGTGGTCCTCGTGTCCGACCTGGGGATGCTCCGGCCGCCCCTCACCGGCGACCGCACGGCCCGGGTCCACGAGTGGCTGGACTTCCTCGACCAGGTGCTGCGCTGCGGTTGTCCGCCGGCGTGCCTCACCCCGTTCCCCGCGACGGCGTATCTTCCGCAGGTGCGCGAAAGGGTCGCCCTGATCCCGTTCGACCGGCGGATCTCGCTGCGGCACGCGCGGGAGGCGACCCGGAAGATCCATCGGCTGCTGGAAGAGCGGTCATGACGCGGACGGCCGAGACGATCGCCCACCTCTCGCGGACCCGGCCCGACCTCGTCGAACTGGCGACGTGCGTCTCGTTGACGATCAGTGTCGATCACGGTTTCCTGCGCAGGGCACGGCTGCGCTTCCTGCCCCGCACGTCGGCCGGGCTGGAGGCCGAACTGTGGTTCTCCGCCCTGGTGGAGGCGGCCGGCAGTCAGTCCCTGCTCCTGTATCCCGAGGCCGCGGAGCATCTTCGTACGGATCTCGCCCGGCGCTCGCCGCGACTGCTGCGCGACATACGGGACTTCACCGCCGCCGAGCACGCGCGGGCCCCGATCGTCGTCCGGCTCTGCGAGGAGCTCATCTGGTCCGGGATGCACCCGGCCGACGGCGCCGAGCCCGAGGTGGCGCGCCACGCGGACCTCGTCCTGCGGACCGTGTCGGGGCAGGACACGGCCGAAGGCATGGCCGACGACATGGGCCGCTGGGTCCTGCACTACGCGCACCGGCTGCCGCTCCACCTTCAGGGCCGTGACGACGTCTGGCGGATCCAGGTCGCCTCGTGCGAGCGTCTCGGCCTCGATCCGCCCCCGGACCCGGTCGGACGACCGGCGACGGTGACAGCGCAGGCCCGCGCCCGGGTCCAGCACACCCTGACCGTCGGCGTGACGGCCAGGTCGGACGGCATCGTCCTCAGCAGACCGCCCGCGGGCGGCGCGCGGATCCTGCACGCCAAGGGGACCCGGCACAAGGTACGGATCGACGCGCTGAGTTCGCTCACCCACACACCGGACCCGATCCGCCTCGAAGTGCTGGACGGGCACAGCGTGCATCTGCCCTACACGGTGGTGCAGCGGATCGGCCCGGACGGCGACGTGCGCATGAGCCTCAGTCATCCGGGGGCGGCCCTGGACGTGGCGGTCTGCGACTTCACCGGCACGAGCGCCGAGGCGGCGCACTGCGCGGTGCTGCTTCCCGACGGGACGATCGTGCTGCACGGCGGTGACGGGTCGGAGAGCGGGCGGCTGGCACCGGACACGACGCCCGGCGCCCGGAGCGGGCTGGCGCTGTCCGCTGACGGGAGCGTGGTGTCGTACGTCCAGGACGGCGTCCGGCACCATCGGCCGCTGCGCGTCGGCGCCACACCGTGGACCGGCCAGGACGAGCGGAGCGCGTCGCCGGTCCCGAGCGAGGTCACGGCCGGGCCCGGCGCCAGGTCGAGGGACGGCCAGGTGAGCGTCCGGGCCACGGCCGACGGGCGGATCCTCGCCACGTCGGCGGGGCCGTACGGCGAGCCGACGACCCGCCAGATCGGGCAGGCACCCTGGCAGGTGACCTCACTGGCCGTCAGCGGTCCCAGGCGCCTGGTGGCGGCGGTCGGAAACGATGCGACGCTCCTCGAACTCCCTTTCCCCGGCACCTCCCTGGTCTCGGGGGACCGCACGGTGAACCAGTGGGAGACCCTGCTGCGCTTCTGCGCCGACCGGGTCTTCGCCATGGGCGACGACAGCTGGGTGGTCGCCGGGGGCGGCGGACCGGTGGAGCTGAGCACCGAGGACGGCCGGGCCTACCGCGTCCTGCCGGACGTCGAGCGGGCCGCCGAGACCCCCGCCGTCCCCGCCTGGAGCCGGGGCTGCGTCGTGGTCGAGGTGCCCGTGGCGCTGATGGCGGCCCTGGCCGCGATGCCGGGCGTGGACTGCCTGGCGGCCGATGCCCCCCGTGCCGTCGGCGCCGGTGAACCGGACGACCTCGCTCAGCACCTGGCCGCGGCACGCCGGCAAGGAGTTCGGGTGGTGGTCGGCGTCGACCTGTCCGCGCCGGGCGACGAAGTCCTCGACGTCCTCGTTCACTGGCTGGACCAGGACGTCGACGGGGTACGGCTCACCGGCGCGGAAGGCGTCGGCGCGGCTTTGCTGGAGGACGTACGCCATCTGCTGGACGGGTACGACGCGCGCCTGCTGCTGTGCGCCGCCGCGCCCGCGGATCCCCCGCGCGGTGTCTTCCACGTACTGCCCGCCTCGGCGCTGGTCTCGGCGCTGGGCTTCGCCGTCCGCAGCCGCTCGATGCCGGGCGGGGCCTTCGAGCAGGCGCTCGCCCAGCTCAGAAGCGAGATCGAGAGCACGTTCGCGCCCGCGTCCCGGCCGGCCCGGCAGGTGAAACCGGCCGAGTGGGGACTCGGTCTGCCGCCCGCGCTGCCACCGGCCGCCCGGCGGCTGGCCGCGGCGATCCTGCTCTCCCTTCCCGGGTGTCCGCTCCTGCCCGGCCGGATGCTTCTGGACGATGCCGGGGCCGGCCCCGCACTGCGCACGCTGCTGGAAGTGCGGAGCAACCATCTGGCGCTGACCCGTGGACTCTGCGAAGTCCTCGACGCCGGCAGCCCTCAGGTACTCGCCGTGCTGCGCCGGTACGGCGACGACACGGTCCTGTGTCTGGTGAACGTCGCGCAGATCCCGACGACGGCCGTGCTCGACCCCCGACGCCTCGGGGGTACGACGCGGCTGCAGGACGCCCTCGACGGTTCCGTCCTCGCCCTGCCCGAGGGGGCGTCCGTGCCCCTGCCCATGGCGGCGGGCTCCGTCCGGTGGTTCCGGATGCCCGCCCGATGAGAACGACCACGCCCGCCGGCAGGAGTCCGTACATGGCACGCCCGAGAATCTTCGTCAGCCACAGCTCCGGCGCCGAAAAGTGCGCCGCCGGGGGCTGTGCGTGCGTCGCGCACCGCGAGGCGGTCGTCGCGCTCCTGTCCGAGGTGGGCTGCGACCCCGTTGTCGACCAGGACGTCCTCAGGGTGGGCGACGAGTGGCACCGCAAGCTCACCCTGGAGTTGTCCCGTTGCCAGGGCACGGTGCTTCTACTGTCGCCGCACGCGTTCGACTCCGAGTACGTCATGCACGAAGCGGTGCTCTCCGTGCTCCTGAGGGAGGTGACCGGGGAACGGTTCCTGGTCCTGCCCGTGATGCTGCCCGGCGCCGGGCGCGACGACCTCGGGGACAGCCTGCTGGCGCATCTGGAACTCGAACGCCTCGACATGGCGGACTGGGCCACGGCGGCCGGCCCCGCCGAGGTGACGGACCGACTGCGGTTGCTCGTGGAGCGGCACGGGTCGCTGCCCCACCCGGAGGTGACGGAGTACGTCGCGAGCCGCATCGAGCAGGTGCCGGCCACGAGACTGTCGGACATCGCCCGGCTGCTGGGCGTGGCCCACATCGCCTACGCCGCCGACCACATGAACCACGTGGTCTCCGCGGGCCTGCTGAGCGAGCGTCCGGTGGCGGAGTTCGGGGCGGCCTGCGCGATGCGCAAGGCCCTTCGCGGCCTGCTGCCGCTGCTGCGGCACCGGGAGCACCGCCAGGACGTCGTCGACATGGTGGTGCCGTTCGCCCGGGTGCCCTCAGTGGCCGCCGCGCAGCTGCACGACCTGTGCGACACCGCCCCGGAGAGCCGCGTCGCCCTGCTGGCGGCGCGGGCCACCAAGACCGCGGAGCTGTACGTACGGCGCGCCAGTGAATCCCCGGACCCCTGGCCCGTGCACACGCCCGTGCCGCGGCCCGGCATGGACTTCGTCGACAGTGTGGTCACCGACATCCGCGAATTCCTCCTCAACCGGTTCCTGGTGTTCGACACGCTCGACGAGGACGAGCTGCACCGCTGGCTGGCCCGGGAGGAAGAGGAGTCGGGGCCCGTCACGATCGTCCTGGGCGTCCAGCCGGACGCCGAGCTGCTACGGCGCCTGCTGACGGCGTTCCCCCGGCTGCTGTTCCTCTTCGCTCACCAGGAGGCCGGCACCGGCGGGAGCACGCCCGGGCACACGCGACTCAAGGCCCTGACGCCGAGTCAGGAGCACGACATGCTGAGCACCTACCAGCAGTTCAGCCAGTAGCGCCGGCCGCCACGCGCACCCGCACCTCGGCCAGGGAGCGGCGCAGCTCCACGAGTTCGGGGTCACGGTCGTCGAGTGCCTCCCGCAGCGTCAGCCGACGCAGCCGGCCCGCTTGCGCCAGCCCCTTCAGCGGCGGTACGGCGTGGCCGGGGCCGACCTCGACGAACATCACCCCGGTCCGGGCAGCCCCCACCCAGTCCCGCAACGGACCGCAGCCGGTCACGGTGAGGAAGCGGAGCCTGCGGCAGCCCTCCAGTTCGTCCAGGTACGACAGCGCCTGGTTGTCGGCGATCATCAGCGATCGCAGGGCCGGAAGGCGGTGCAGCGGGCTCAGGTCGGCGATGTCACCCCGGCAGACGACGTGGTGGACGTGCGCGGTGTCCGCGAGCCGGACGAGTTCCTGGCCGGACCGCACCTCGACCGTCTCGGCAGCCGGTGCGGCGGGCGTCCCGTCGGTGGGCCACGTCCGGACGATCTTCCGGTGCACGACGGGCCGTTGTGGGACCCAGGGCGTGACAGGACGTTCGGGAAGCGTTCCGGCGATCCTGTGTTCCGACACGACGGCACGGCGCGTCTCCTCCGCGGCGACCGTCGCGCGGGATCTCTTGTCGTCGTACATGCGCATGTCGGCGGTGTTCAGCACGTCCTTGACGGACGTTCCGCACGCGGCCCAGGCGTTGCCGAAACCGGCTCCCACGCGCACGACGCGCCCGTCGATCCGCATCGGGGCGGTGACGGCCGCCCTGAGGGTCTGTGTCAGCTCCCGGCACTCCTCGGGGCCGAGTCCGTCGGCCAGCAGGACGAACTCGTCGCCCCCGAACCGGGCGACGGTGTCCCCGTCCCGCACAGCGTCTGCCAGTCGCCGGCCGACCTCGACGAGGACCAGGTCGCCGATGTCGTACCCGAATCGCTCGTTGACCGACTGCATTCCGTCGAGATCGCAGAAGATCACGGCGAGGCCCCTCGTACGGCCGTCCTCCTGGCCGTCGGGATCCACCGTGTGGACGTGCTGTTCCTCTGCCCGGCCCGCGGGGTCGTCGCAGAGCCGCTCGGCGAGCCGTGTCCGGAGTTCCGCGGAGTTCGGCAAGCCGGTGAGAGTGTCGTGCGAGGCACGGTGGACGAGCTGGAGCTCGCGGCGCTTGCGCTCCTCGATGTCCTCGACGTGCGTGAGGAGGAATCGGGGGCCGTCGACAGCGTCGGCGACGACGGAGTTCCGCAGCGAGACCCAGATGTACGTGCCGTCCCGGCGGCCGAGACGCACGTCGGCCCGCCCGCCCTCGGCGGAGGTGCGGAGCAGGGTGCCCAGGTCCTCGGGGTGGACGAGGTCGGAGAAGGAGTAGCGGCTCATCGCGGACGCGGGGCGGCCCAGCAGCCGGCACAGGGCGTCGTTCGTACGCAAAATCCGGCCGTGCAGGTCGCCGCCCATCTCCGCGACGACCATGCCGGAGGGGGCGTACTCGAAGGCCTGCCGGAAGCTCTCCTCGCTGGCGCGCAGGGCCTGCTGCTCCCTTTCGAGCCTGACCAGTGCACGCTGCATGTTGCCGCGCAGACGCGCGTTGCTGATCGCGATGGCCGACTGGAAGGCGTACATCTGGAGCGCTTCGCGCCCCCAGGGGCCCGGACGGCGGCCGTTGCGCGGCCGGTCCACGGACACCACGCCGATCAGCTCACCACCCACGCCGCCGGGTTGACCCGGTGTGTACATCGGCGCGAAGAGCCGGTCGCCGGGGTGCCACTCGTCCGCGAAGCTCGTCACCGGTTCGTCGGGGTAGCCCGGCAGGTCGTAGTCCCCGAACGCCCGGCCTTCGGTGTACGGCACGAAGCGCAGGTCGCCCCACTCCTCGCCCGCTTCCAGCCGTCGGTCCCAGGGCTCGCGGGAGACCACGAGTCCGGCCCGGTCCGCCTCCCGCGCACCGCCCCCGGCGACCGCCGCGACGACGACGTCCCCGTCGGGGCGTACGAGATGCACACTGCCCAGCTCGTACCCCAGGGCCTCGACAGGTCCGTCGGCGACCGTCTGCAGCGTGTCCGCGAGACTCCGCGCGGTGTTGACGTCGGCCAGGGTCTGATGCAATTGCCGCAGACTCGCCAGCCGGACGTACGGCTCGCTCTCCGTCTTCTCCGGCAGGTACGACCCACCGACCGGAGCATCCTCCGCCACCATGTGCGCCCCCAACTCCCAGCTCCCCCTGGGAATTCAGGATAAGAGGTCGACGCGCCCACCAGCAGGGACCGGAGCCTGTCCGGCGGGATCCTGTGGGGGGGCGCGTCGCCGAGGCACCGGCGGCCGGGTCCGGCCGCCCGCCCGGAACCTCAGGGAACCTCAGCCCGCGGGGACGGGCTCCGGCTCGCCACTGGCCTCGCCCTTGCCCTCCGGTGCGTCACCGGCCCTGTCGGCCTGCGCCCGGGCCGCCGAGCCGACCGAGGTCTTGATCGCCGCCGCGGCCGGCACGTCGGAAGCCGGCCACCCGCCCGCGGGGGTCAGGGCCACCCCTCGCCACCACGGTTCGGTCGGCACGGTCTCGGCCGTGGGCTCGAAGGGCTCGCCGGGCCGGGGCAGGGCGATCGGGGCCTTCGCCGTGCGGGCGGCGGAGACGGTGCCCTCGCCGGGATCCGTCCACGCGTGCGTGGCGAGGTTGAACGTGGCCCAGTGGATCGGCAGCAGCACGCCGTGCGGCTGTCCGCCCTGGAGGTCGAGGTGGGCACGCACGCCCTCCTCGGGGGTCATGTGGATGTCCGGCCAGAACTCGCTGTACGCACCGATCTGGATCATCGTGGCGTCGAAGGGGCCGTGCTCGGCGCCGATGTCCTGGAAGCCGTCGAAGTACCCCGTGTCGCCGCTGTGGTAGACCCGGTGCTCGTCCCCGGCGACGACCCAGGAGGCCCACAGCGTGTGCTGGGTGTTGCGCAGGCCCCGGCCGCAGAAGTGACGGGCCGGCGTGGCCGTCAGCGTGAGACCGCCCACCTTCGTCGCCTCGTGCCAGTCCAGTTCGCGCAGCCGGTCGGCGGACACCCCCCAGTGCTCCAGGTGGGCGCCGACACCGAGCGGCACGGCGAACAGCGTGTCCGTGCCGGCCAGCGCCTTGATGGTGGGCATGTCCAGGTGGTCGTAGTGGTCGTGCGAGATCACGACGACGTCGACCGGTCCGAGCGCCGCCAGCGGCAGGGGCACCGGATGCAGCCGCTTGGGGCCGGCGAAGGCGAACGGGGAGCAGCGCTCGCCCCAGACGGGGTCGAACAGCACCCGGTGCCCGTCGATCTCGGCGAGCACGCTGGAGTGCCCCATCCAGGTCAGCCGCAGGCCGGTGGCCGGGGGCTCGGCGATGTCGGCGAGCGTGGTGGCGTGCACCGGAACCGTGCCCTTCGGGGACCGGCGGCTCCGCTCTTCCTTGTCGAAGAAGGTCTTCGCGAACTCCATCGACGAGCCTGAGGGCCGGGTGCTGGTGGTGCCCCCGGGATTCTGGAACACCCCGTCCTTGAAGTGGGGCGATCTGCGGATGCGCGCCAGGCGCTCACCGCTCGGGTCCGCACCGAAGGCAGCGGGCCGCAGCGCGCGAAGCCCGGTGCTCGGGGAACGGAAACCGGTCACGGTGTACCTCCAGGGTGGAGTCGGTGAGGCTCCATTATGGTCGCCCCCTCTGACAACCGAGTTACCCCGTGATCCCTTCCCTGCTGACCACATTTTCTTGCATTGACAGGACACGGCGAACATCTGGATACTGACTCACCGTTCAGTTGGAGGAGACCGCATGACCGCCCCCCTCATGTCGCTCACCTGGACCGACCACCTCACCGGTCGTCAGGGATACCTGGTCGTCGACCGGCTGGTGCGCGGCGTCTCCAGCGGCGGGCTGCGCATGCGTGCGGGATGCACGCTGGACGAGGTCGCCCAGCTGGCCCGCGGCATGACCATGAAGGAGGCACTGCACTACACCCCCGAGGGCCGCTACATCCCCCTCGGCGGCGCCAAGGGCGGCATCGACTGCGACCCCCGGGAACCGGGGGCGTACGAGCTCCTGGTGCGCTACCTGCGCGCCGTGCGGCCGTACGTCGAGAGCCTGTGGACCACCGGCGAGGACCTCGGCCTCAGCCAGGACCTGGTGGACCGGGCGGCCTCGGAAGCGGGGCTCGTCTCTTCGATCCAGGCGGTGTATCCGCTGCTCGACGACGAGGTCACGGCACGGCGGCGGCTCGCGGACGCCTTCGCGGTCGAGGTCGACGGCATCGGGCTCGACGAGCTGGTCGGCGGCTGCGGGGTCGCGGAGTCGGCGCTGACGGCCCTGGACCGGGCCGGCGTGGCCTGTGCGGGTGCGCGGGTCGCCGTGCAGGGCCTGGGCACCATGGGCGGGGCCACCGCGCGCTTCCTCACGCGCGCGGGGCTCACCGTCGTGGCCGTCGCCGACATCAAGGGCACGATCGCCAACCCGGCGGGACTCGACGTCGAGGCGTTGCTCGCGGCGCGGGACGCCCACGGCACGGTGGACCGGTCCGCGCTGCGCCCCGACGACCGCGAACTGCCGGGTGACGCCTGGCTGTCGGCGGGCGCACAGGTGCTGGTGCCCGCGGCCGTCTCGTACGCCATCGACACCACGAACCAGGAGCGGATCACGGCCCGGTGGATCATTGAGGCGGCCAACATGCCGGTCCTCCCCGAGGCGGAGGAACTGCTGTCCGCGCGCGGGGTGACCGTACTGCCGGACGTGGTCGTGAACTCCGCGACGAACGCCTGGTGGTGGTGGACGCTGTTCGGCGACATCGACGCCGGCGCGGACGCGGCCTTCGCCCACACGCGTCGCTCGATGCGCGCCCTGGTCGAGCAGATGCTGGCCCGCGCGGAGCGGGACGGAACGACCCCGCGGGCAGCCGCGCACGCCATCGTCGCGGACCGCCTGCCGGTGATCGCCGAACGGTTCGCGTGGTACCGGTAGGCGCGGCCCCCGTTCCCCGCCGCGAGCGGTCCTGTCAGGGGTCATTACCGGCCATGGACCGTCCCGGCCGGGAAACGACCTCCGCCCCGGCGGGCCACGGCACCACGGATTAGGGTGACCGCGTGGCGAGAGTGCGGTTGAGCGTGGCGGAGCGGCGCGAGGAGCTGTTGCGGGCCGCGATCGAGCAGATCGAGGTGCGGGGCGTGGCGGCGGTCAGGATCGCCGACGTGGCCTCGGCGCTCGGCGTGAGCAACGCACTGGTCCTCTATCACTTCTCCACGAAGGAGAAGCTGGTCGCCGCCGCGTTCACGTACGCGGCCGAGGACGACCTCGCCCACCTTCGCAAACTGCTGGGCCGCCGCACCACGGCGCTGCGCCGGCTGCGGGCGGCGGTGCGCTGGTACGCCCCGACCGGCCCGGCCAAGGGCTGGCGGCTGTGGATCGAGGGCTGGGCGGCCGCGCTGCGCGAGCCCGCGCTCCAGGACGTCACCCGCGACCTCGACCGGCGGTGGAAGGCCGCCCTCGCCGAGGTGATCGCCGAGGGCGTGGCCGCGGGCGAGTTCCCCTGCCCCGACCCGGGCGGCACCGCCCTGCGCCTCACGGCCCTGCTGGACGGGCTCGCCGTACAGCTCACGTCGTACTCGGGCGCGGTCTCGCGGTCGCGGGCGCAGGAGTGGGTGGACGAGGCGCTGGCCCGTGAACTGGGGCTGGCGCGGGAGGCGTTGACCACGTAGGGCACCGAGGCCCCCACCCGCGTGAGCCACCACGCCCCGCCGCGCCCCGCCCCGCCCCGCCCGCATGAGCCGAGCGCCCAGCCACGCCGGACACCCTCAAGCCCTCAAGCCCTCAAGCCCTCACGCACACGCCTCACTCCCGCGCGCCCTCACGCCACCGAAGCGATCCGCGTCTTGATGTCGTCCGGCGACAGTCGGCCCTTGGCGATCACGTGGTCCCCGGAGGACTCCCCACGCAGCCGGCGGCCGATCCACGGCACCAGGTACTCGCGCGCCCAGTGCACGTTGTCCCGCCGGACCTCGAGCGTGCCGCGCGGCGGCAATGGCGGCCAGGGCTGGTCCGGGTCGGCCGGGATCTCCAGGCCGAGGACCTGCCCCGCGCGCAGCGCCACACGCGTGTGCCCGTCCGCCGACAGGTGGAGCCGGTCACCGTCCCAGGCCCGCCGGTCCTGAATGGTCTTCAGGGACCACAGGTCGAGCACCGGACAGCCGTGGCGGTCGGCGATGGCCCGCACATGTCCGTTGTAGGTCGCGATCTTGCCGCGCAGATGCTTGAGGACGGGCACGCCACGGGTGTCGAACCCGGTCGTCACCATCACCGTGCCCGCGACGGCGGTGAGCTGGACCACCGCCCGCTCGAAACGCTCGGCGACCTCGTCGGGGTCGGTGCCGGGCCGCAGGATGTCGTTGCCGCCGGCACAGAAGGAGACCAGGTCCGGGGCCAGTTCGAGGGCCTGCGGAAGCTGGTCCTCCACCACCTGGTCGAGCAGTTTCCCGCGGACCGCGAGGTTCGCGTACCTGAAGTCGCCCTCGGGCCGCCGGTCCGCGAGCAGGACCGCGAACCGGTCGGCCCAGCCGACGAACGACCCGTCGGGGCCGGGATCGCCCACGCCCTCGGTGAAGCTGTCCCCCACCGCCACGTACGACCCGATCACTGATCTGTTGTCACTCTTCGAATCGTCTGCCACGTCGGCCCATGATTCCCCTTGGGATGTGAGCTACGCGACCGTAGGAAAGGGTTGACGGGCGGTGAGATAAGCCACTCTTCAAGGATTGGTCAAAGCAGGAATAGCCCTGCCCTCACCGCTGTTGCGTCGGCAACCGCCACACCCGGAACCCGCTGATCCGGAAATGGCTCCAGGTGGTCCGGAAGGCGAAGTGCCCGCTCGTGTAGGGCTCGGGGTCGCTGTAGTCGAAGACGAGCCGCCCGTTGTTCCACCACCGGACGCGCGAGCCGTCGCAGACGATCCGGACCCGGTTCGGCTCGTTGGGCACGAGCAGCGGCTCGGTGTAGTCGAACACGAGTGGCCGGACGCCCGCCTCTCCGACGTAGCGGCGCAGCCTGGTCGTGGTGTTGGTGTTGGCTCCGTAGCCGGCGTAGTACGTCTTGAGGAAGTCGTACTCCGCGAGCGCCCCGCCCCGCCGGACGGCGAAGAGGTCGTCGGGGGAACGGACGTCGACGGCGTTCCAGAAGTTGTTGAGGTCGGAGACCCGGTCGTTGACCCCGCCCGCCGACACCGGCGTGGCGGTGCACTCCAGGACGTACGGCCCTTCGAGCCGCTTCTTGAACCAGACCGTCGCGCCGGCGGGCACGTCGATCTCCAGGATCCCGCGGGCGGCGGTGACGGTGCCGCCTTTCTCGAGTTCCACCGCCCACTGACCGAGACCGCGGCGAAAGTCGTCGTGGGCGATCAGCCGGCGATGGCGAGGCGTGGCGCTCGCGTCGGTCGCGGGGGCGAGGGCGGCCAGGGCGGCGCCCGCGGTGAGGGCTCCGAAGGCTCTTCGCGTGGTCGTCACGGGAGACTGCTCCTTCCGGGAGGGTGATGGAGGACTTCGGCACAGACGGAGAAAGCGCTTGCACCGCTGCGGAGTTCACTGTGTCCTCTCACTCCCCTCGCTGTCGACGCTCCGGCCGCCCCTGCCACAAGACCGCAACGAAGTGATCATGAGCAAGGAAGGGCGAACACCCCGAAGGCCGGACCCGGGGATCGGGGTCCGGCCTTCGGTGGCGTGCGGGGCACCCTCAGAGCGCCGGAAGGAGCGTCAGCCGACGGCGACACCCTTCGAGCGGAGGTAGGCGACCGGGTCCACGTCCGAGCCGTAGTCCGGCGTGGTGCGGATCTCGAAGTGCAGGTGCGGGCCGGTCACGTTGCCGGTCGCGCCGGAGAGGCCGAGCTGCTGGCCGGCGGTCACCGACTGGCCGCTGGAGACCGAGAGCGAGGACAGGTGGGCGTACTGGGCGTAGTAGCCGTCGGCGAGCCTGACGACGACCTGGTTGCCGTACGCGCCGCCCCAGCCCGCGGAGACGACCGTGCCCGCGCCGACCGCCTTCAAAGAGGTGCCGGTCGGGACGACGAAGTCGACGCCGGTGTGGTAGCCGCTGGACCACATGCTGCCCGCCGTGCGGTAGGCGGTGCCCACGCCGGCACCGCTCACCGGGGAGCTGAAGCCGCTGGAGGTGGCGGCGGTGTCGGCACTCTGGGTGGCCGACTCGGTCTTCGCCGAGGAGGAAGAGGACTTCGACGACGCGGACGAATCCGATGAATCGGACGAAGAAGCCGAAGTCGACGACTTCGAGGACTTCTTCGACGACTTCGACGAAGAGTCCGAGGGAGCCGACGACTTGGGCGTGCCCGTCGTGGCCTTCTTGCCGATCGAGAGCTTCAGACCGGGGTGGATCAGCGACGGGTCGTCGCCGACGGCCTCACGGTTGTCGGCGTAGAGCTTCTTCCAGCCACCGCTGACATCCTGCTCGTCCGCGATCTTCGCGAGATAGTCACCGGCCCGCACGGAGTACGTCTTCGTGCCCGCGGTCTGCGCAGAGGCCTTCTTTTCGGCCGCGGCCTTTTCGGCCACCTTCGTCACGGTGGCCGGAACGGACGACTGAACGGCCTTTTCCGAAACGGACTGCGCAGTGGCGGCGTGCGCGCCGGTGGCCCCGAGAAGCGGGAGGGCAAGTGCGGCGCCGCCGGTTCCGGCGGCGGCGATGGAGCGAGTGAAGCGCTGGGACTTCGGTCGGCGGTGCTTACCCTTCGCGGGCATGGCGAATTCCTCTCCGGCGCCTGCGAGGTGAGCTGTCGGGTGCGGACTGGAGATGCCCGGCCGTACCGAAGTACGGCTTAACCCCTAGCCGTTCCGGAGACCGGAACAGGCGGTTCTACCTGTGGGTCCCCCGCTCCTGCCGTGTACGGGTGATTGTGTGCGGGCTCCGGGCGGCGGCAGGATTGGGCGTCCGTCCGGATCGGAGGTGAACGTAAGCGACCAAGACGCAAAGGGACAAGTAAGTGGTTGCGTTTGAATGCGTTTCTGTTGGTCACCTGAGAGAATTGCCCGTCACACTGAGTGCATTGAGGACTGGCCTTTTCGCCAAACACCCTTGTGAAACATGTTGATTACGTGAACATGACGGGCGACACACGGTCACGAATATGACGCTCCTCACGTAAGGCCTCCCCAGGCGCCTTAATTCCAGATGGAGTTGGAACGAAGGTACCAATTCGGGCAGAAAGCCCTAGATGCGACGCAGGCGGAGAACCGTCGCATCGAGGTCACCGTGCAGCCCCGTCCGCAGCCCGTGATGCAGCAGTACGGCACCTCGGTGAACTTCGCCCGTTTCGCGGCATTCATACGATGCTGACGGGTCGAGGCCTCGCAGGCGCAGCGCCGGTACGGGCTCGCCGTGGTGCTGCGCCTGGAGCCAGGCCAGGACGACGGCCTCGTCGCCCAGCACGTACTGCACCGCGCTCAGCCCGCCCTCCGGGGGCCGCAGCCGGTGGAGGTCGCCGCGCTGCACGAGGGGGCGGATCTCCTTGTAGAGATCCACCCAGTCGCGGGCCTCGGCAAGCTCCTCCTCGGTCCACTCGGCGAGGTCTCCGCCGACGCCGAGCACCCCGGCCATGGCACTCACGAAGCGGAACCGCAACGAGCTGACCCGGCCGTTGAGCTGGGTGTTGGGGCTGTCGGTGACCCAGGCGGCCATGACCCGGGCGGGGTGGATCTGACTGAAGCCGTGCTGGATGGCGAGCCGGTCGAGCGGGTCGGTGTTGTCCGAGGTCCACACCTGGTCCGTACGGCTCATCACACCGAGGTCGATGCGGCCGCCGCCGCCCGAGCACGACTCGAAGGCGACGCCCGGGTGGGCGGCCCGCAGCCGGTCCAGCAGGCGGTACAGCGCGTGCACGTGGTCGACCCACAGGCGCTGCGGATCGGGCTCGCCGGGCCAGCCCGCGTCGGTGAAGCAGCGGTTGAAGTCCCACTTCACGTAGTCGATCGGGGCACTGGAGAGGAGCTCGTTGAGCTGCCCCCAGAGGTATTCCTGGACGTCCTCGCGCGCGAGGTTCAGGACGAGTTGATTGCGCAGTTCCGTCCGCTTTCGTCCCGGCTGGTACTGCACCCAGTCCGGGTGGGCCCGGTACAGCTCACTGTCCGGGTTGACCATCTCCGGCTCGACCCAGATGCCGAACTGCATACCGAGGGCGTGGACGTAGTCGCCGAGCGGCTTGAGACCGCCGGGGAAGCGGTCGGGGTTGGGCTTCCAGTCGCCGAGCCCGGCGCGGTCACTGGTGCGGGCCCCGAACCAGCCGTCGTCGACGACGAACAGCTCGACGCCCATCGCCGCGGCCCGCCGCGCCAGCACCCCCTGCTGCTCCTCGGAGATGTCGAACTCCGTGGCCTCCCAGGAGTTGAACAGCACCGGCCGGTCCTGGTCCGCGTCCGGGATCACGTACGCACGCTGGTAGGCGTGCCAGGCGCGGCTCGCCCCGCCGAAGCCGCCGTCGCTGAACAGGCCGGCGAAGACGGGCGTCGTGAAGGCCTCCCCCGCCGCCAGCCGCAGCAGGCCGGAGTCGTCGTATCCGGCCCCGCCGGTGATCTGTACGCTCGCGTCCGGGAGTTGGGCGACGGCGATCCGCCAGGACCCGGACCAGCCGAGGGCGCAGCCGTAGACCTCGCCGCGCTCCTCGGTCGCGTCGGTGTCGAGCGCCACCCAGGGCAGGTGCTGGTGTCCGGTGTGGCCGCGGCGGCTGCCGATGACCTTCTCACCGTAGGTGAGGGGGGAGCGTACGAGCCGGGACTCGGCGGCCCAGCGGCCGTGCAGCTGGGACAGGCGCCAGCCGTCGCGGTCGGGCAGGGTCCAGGCGGCGGAGTCGGCGCGCAGGAGCTCCCGGGCCGGCCCGTCGTTGTCCAGGGTCACCCAGCGTTCGACGACGTCGTGGCGCATCCGGTAATGCAGCGTGATCGCCAGCCCGCCGTCGCGGAACCGCAGCCGCAGCTCGTCCTCCTCCGCACGCTCGCAGGCCTCGAAGGACCACTCGGTGCCGCGCCCCTCCTCCGTGCGCACCGACAGGGCGGGCCGGACGAAGCGGGGGCCGCCCTCGACGGGGTACTCCTCGCGGCCGTCGAGCGGGGACTCGAAGGGCCAGTAGTCCGGCAGTGGACGTACGGCGAGCGCCTCGGCGTCGGCGAGAGCGATCCGTGGCCCCCAGTGCAGGTGCAGGAGCTCGTCGTCGGCCGTGAGGTGGACGGCGTAACTGCTGGTCGGCCCGGACAGGAGCCATGTGCGGCCGTTCTCGGCGATCTCCAGCATGCAGTCCCTCACAGATTCAAACAGACGCGAACAGGTGCGCTCAAGCAGCAACATCATCAAGGTCCGTGCGCCCTCGGTGCAACGCCTGTGGACAACTCATTGCCCCAGGAACCCATGTCGTATCGTCGAGTGGGTGCCCGTCGCCGAGCCGCGTCGGCGGGACGGAGTGGGAGGAGCTTTCGTGACGCAGCAGGTCCCGTCGACCGAACCGCAGCTGACCGCAGTGCGCAACTTCCGGGACGTGGGCGGGCTGCCGACGGTGGACGGACGGCGGGTCAGGCACGGCGTGCTGTTCCGCAGCGGTCACCTCGCGCACGCGACCGAGGAGGACTCCGCGTTCCTCGCATCCCTGGGGCTGCACACGATCTTCGACTTCCGCAATGCCGCGGACCAGAAGCTGGAGGGTCCCGACGTCGAGCTGGAGGGCGTGCGCAATGTGAACCTTCCGCTGAGCGACCCGGCGGACGGCGCGGAGTTCTGGAGGATGGTCCGCGACGGCGACCTGGACCAGCTGCGCGAGCTGCTGTCCGACGGCAGGGCCGCGAACCGGATGATCGCGTCGTACCGCATGATCATCAAGGAGCGCACCGGTGAGCACTCCCGGGTGCTGCGTTCGATCGCCGAGGACAGCGTCCCGGTGCTGATGCACTGCGCTGCGGGCAAGGACCGCGCCGGGCTGTCGATAGCGGTGACGCTGCTCGCCCTGGGTGTGGAGCGGGAGGCGATCGTCGAGGACTACCTGAAGTCGAACGCCAGGCACCGCCGCTACAAGGTGCGCCGCAGCAGCAACGCCGCCTCGGCCTACTCCCCCGAGGTCATGGAACTGCTCAGCCCTCTGTTCGACGCGCGTGCCGAGTATCTGGCGACGGCCTTCGACACCATCGAGGAGACGTGGGGCGGCGTCGAGCCATACCTGGAGCAGGGGCTCGGAGTCACGCCCGAGATCCGGGAGCGGCTGCGGGAGCGGCTGCTCGACTGACCGCTCACTGCTTGGCCCCCAGGGCGAACAGCAGGTAGATGAAGGCCGCGAACAGGTGCCCCACCGCCAGGTAGATGATCAGGCGCACCCACAGGGCGCGGGGGAACTTCTCCTCCATGTCGCTCATGGCATGTCTCCGATGACGGGGCCCAGGCACAGCGCGGCCGTGGGACTCTGCAGCAGGGTGTGGACGAACAGGAGCTCCACGCCGCCGCGGTCCTCGGCGACGATGCGGTGCGGGGTCAGCGAGTCGAAGTGCGCGCTGTCGCCCGCCGCGAGCAGGTGCGTGGTGTCACCGAGGCGCAGCCGCAGCCGCCCCTCGAGCACGTACAGCCACTCCTCGCCGGGGTGCACGCGCACGATGTCGCCCTGGGAGCCATAGGGCACGCGGACCCGCAGGGCCTGCATGCCGCGGCCGGGTGCGCCGGCCGGCCAGTAGGTCCAGCCGCCCGCCGCGGTCGGTTCCATGTCGGCGGCGCGTACGACGGCGTCCTGGTCGGCGACCGTCTCGCCGAGCAGTTCCGAGACCGTCGTACCGTAGATACGGGCGAGCCCCAGCAGCATCGGCAACGAGGGCTGGCGCTGCCCGGTCTCCAGGCGGGAGAGGTGGGCGGGCGACAGCCCGGCGGCGCGGGCCGCGGCCTCCAGGGTGAGGGAGGCCCGGCGGCGCAGGGCACGCAACTGCGGTGCCACCAGAGGGACCGCCTGGGCCGCGAGGCCGGGCGGCCCGGGTGCGGTGTGCTCGGACTCGGGAGAGCTCATGCGCTCCATTCAGCCGGAGCCTTGCCTCTGTGGCAAATTTCTTGCCTCAGAGGCAAAAGCTCCCGGAGCGCCCCTCACCGGTTGGCGACCGCCTGTTTGATCAGCGTCTTGCCGAAGTCCCACATCAGACCGCCACCACTGTGCGCGTCGTCCATCACGTCCGTGAAGGCGTCGACGAACCGGTCCACCTCCCGTTCGCCGATGACCAGCGGCGGGATCAGCTTGATCACCTCCAGGTGATCGCCGGACACCTGGGTGAGGATCCGGTGGCGCTGCAGCAGCGGCACCACCACCATCTGCGCGAACAGCCCCTTGCGGGCGGCCTGCAGCATGGCCCAACGGCTGCGCAGCTTCAGCGACTTGGGCCGGCCGAACTCGATGCCGATCATCAGGCCCCGGCCCCGGACGTCGGCAAGCAGCTCGTACTTGTCGACCAGTGCCGTCAGCCGGGACTTCAGCTGCTCCCCCGTCGCCCGGGCGTTCGCCACGACCTGTTCGTTCTCCATGACGGAGAGCACGGCGAGCCCCGCCGCCATGGCCTGCGCGTTGGAGCCGAAGCTCGCCGAGTGCACCAGCACCCGGTCCATCGACGAGTAGACCTTCTTGAAGATCCAGTCCTTCCCGAGGGTGGCGCCGACCGGCACATAGCCGCCGGAGAGCGCCTTGGCCACGCACACCAGATCAGGTTCGACGCCGTCCTCGTGCTGGTAGGCGTAGAAGTCACCGGTCCGGCCGAGGCCGGTCTGCACCTCGTCCAGGATCAGCAGCGCCTTGTGCCGGTGCAGCAGCTCCTGGGCGGCGCGGAGGTAGCCGGGCGGGGCCTCGTGCACGCCCTTGCCCTGGATCGGCTCGACGACGAGGGCGGCCACGTCGCCCTTCTTCAACTCCCTGGCCAGGGCGTCGAGATCGCCGAGCGGGAGGGCCGTGTCGGGCAGCAGCGGGGCGAAGCCGTCCCGGAACCCGTCCTCGCCGTTGACGGACAGGGCCCCGGTGGTCAGGCCGTGGAAGGCGTGGTCGCAGTACAGGATCCGTGGCTTGCCGGTGGCGTAGCGGGCGAACTTCAGGGCGCCCTCGACCGCCTCCGTACCGCTGTTGCCGAAGAACACCCGGTCCAGGTGCGGACTGTGCGCGAGCAGCTTCTCGGCCAGCAGCCCGGGCAGCGGCTGGCAGTCGAAGCGGGTGAGGTCGGCGAGCTGGGCGTCGAGCACGTCGTGCAGCGCCTTGCGGACGACGGGGTGATGGCGCCCCAGGCCCATCACCCCGAACCCGGCGAGCATGTCGAGGTAGTCGTTGCCGTCCGCGTCCCAGAAGTACGGGCCCTCGGCGCGCTCGTAGACCTTGTCGAAGCCGATGGTGTGCAGCATGCGCGGGAGCTGGTGGTTCAGGTACTTGCCGTGCAGCTCGTAGCGCTCGGCCCCGCGCTCGGCCAGCAGCGCGCCGAGGTCGAACTCCCCGGCCTGCGAGGAGGGCGACGCGGGTTTGGCGGTTGTCATTCCTGTTTCTCCTTGGACAACTCTTCCTGGACGGCCGGGCTCGCTTCCTTGACGGCCAGGCTCGCGCCGATCCGTCCGGCGACCTCGACGGGCGTGAGACCGATGTCGGCGAGCACCTCGCCCCGTTTGGCGTGCGCGAGGAACTGTTCCGGGATGCCGAACCGCCGCACCGGGACGTCGACGTCGGCGTCCCCGAGGGCGAGCGCCACCGCGGCGCCGACCCCGGAGGCCCGGCTGTTGTCCTCGACGACGGCGACCAGCCGGTGCCGGGCGGCGAGGCCCGGGAGCGCCGGGTCGACGGGCTTGACCCAACGCGGGTCGACGACCGTGCAGTCGATGCCGCGGGCTTCCAGCAGCTCCGCGGCCTGCAGGCAGACGGGCGCCATGACACCGACGGCCACGAGGAGCACTTCGGGGGTCTGCGAGCCGCGGTGCAGGACGTCCAGCCCGCCCACCCGGTCGACCGCCGGGACGGACGGCCCCACCGACTCCTTGGGAAAGCGCACCAGCGTCGGCGCGTCGTCCACCGCGACCGCCTCCCTGAGCTGCGCCCGCAGCTGGTCGGCGTCGCGCGGCGCGGCGATCCTGAGGCCAGGGACGACCTGGAGGATCGACATGTCCCACATGCCGTTGTGGGAGGCGCCGTCGACACCGGTGACGCCGGCCCGGTCCAGCACGAACGTGACGCCGCACCGGTGCAGGGCGACATCCATGAGGAGCTGGTCGAAGGCGCGGTTCAGGAACGTCGCGTAGACGGCGACGACCGGATGCAGCCCGCCCGTGGCCAGGCCGGCCGCGGACACGGCGGCATGCTGCTCGGCGATGCCGACGTCCCACACCCGGTCCGGGAAACGGGCCGCGAACTTGCCGAGCCCCACCGGGTGCAGCATCGCCGCGGTGATGGCCACGACGTCGTCGCGCTCCTCGCCGATCCGCACGATCTCGTCCCCGAACACCGAGGTCCACGACGGCCCGCCCGAGGGAGCGAGCGGCTCGCAGGTGAGCGGGTCCATCACACCGACGGTGTGGAAGTGGTCCTCCTCGTGGGCGAGGGCGGGTTCGTAGCCACGCCCTTTCTCGGTCAGGCAGTGGATCAGTACCGGCCCGTGGAAGCGTTTCGCACGCCTGAGCGCCGACTCGACGGCCTTGAGGTCGTGCCCGTCGATCGGGCCGACGTACTTGAGACCCAGGTCCTCGAACATGCCCTGCGGTGCGAAGGCGTCCTTGAAGCCCTTCTTGGCGCCGTGCAACGACTCGTAGACCGTGCTGCCGACCAGCGGGGTCCGCAGCAGTACGTCCTTCCCCCAGGCCAGCACCTTCTCGTAACCGTCGGTCGTGCGCAGGGTGGCCAGGTGGTTGGCGAGGCCGCCGATGGTGGGCGCGTACGACCGCTCGTTGTCGTTGACGACGATGATCAGCGGCCGGTCCTTGGCGGCCGCGATGTTGTTGAGCGCCTCCCAGGCCATGCCGCCGGTCAGCGCGCCGTCGCCGATCACCGCGACGACATGCCCCTTCTCGCCCTGCACCTGGCGGGCCTTGGCGAGCCCGTCGGCCCAGCCGAGCGCGGTGGAGGCGTGGCTGTTCTCGATGACGTCGTGCTCGGACTCCTCGCGCGACGGGTAGCCGGACAGACCGCCCTTGCTGCGCAGCTTGGAGAAGTCCTGACGCCCGGTCAGGAGTTTGTGTACGTAGCTCTGGTGGCCGGTGTCCCACAGGATGCGGTCGACCGGAGACTCGAAGACCCGGTGGAGGGCGATGGAGAGTTCCACCACCCCCAGATTGGGTCCGAGGTGTCCGCCGGTCCTGGCGACCGCGTGCACCAGGAACTCACGTATCTCTTCGGACAGTTCGCCGAGTTCCGCCTCGGACAGCGCCTTCAGGTCGCGTGGTCCCCGGATGTTCTCCAGAATCGTCACGTCGGGCCCCCTATCGGTCCGTGCTGTTCAGCTCACGGTGACGGCCGGCTCCCCCGCCGCGACGCCGTCCTGCTCCATCTGTTCGGCGATCTTCATCGCCTCTTCGATCAAGGTCTCCACGATCTTCGACTCGGGGACGGTCTTGATGACCTCGCCCTTCACGAAGATCTGCCCCTTGCCGTTCCCGGAGGCGACGCCCAGATCGGCCTCCCGTGCCTCTCCCGGGCCGTTCACCACGCATCCCATGACGGCGACCCGCAGCGGCACCTGCATGCCCTCCAGGCCCGCGGTGACCTCGTCGGCCAGCTTGTAGACGTCGACCTGCGCGCGCCCGCAGGACGGGCACGACACGATCTCCAGCCGGCGCTGTTTCAGGTTCAGCGACTCCAGGATCTGGAGGCCGACCTTGACCTCCTCGGCGGGCGGCGCCGACAGCGACACCCGGATGGTGTCGCCGATGCCCTGGCTGAGCAGTGCCCCGAAGGCCACGGCCGACTTGATGGTCCCCTGGAAGGCGGGACCGGCCTCCGTGACACCCAGGTGCAGCGGGTAGTCGCACTGCTCGGCGAGCAGCCGATAGGCGTTGACCATCACCACGGGGTCGTTGTGCTTGACGGAGATCTTGATGTCCCTCAAGCCGTGCTCCTCGAAGAGCGAGGCCTCCCACAGGGCGGACTCCACCAACGCCTCGGGCGTGGCCTTGCCGTACTTCCGCAGCAGCCGCCGGTCCAGCGAACCCGCGTTGACCCCGATCCGGATCGGGGTGCCGTGATCCCTCGCGGCCCGCGCGATCTCCTTCACCTTGTCGTCGAACTGCTTGATGTTGCCGGGATTGACGCGTACGGCCGCACAGCCGGCCTCGATCGCGGCGAACACGTACTTCGGCTGGAAGTGGATGTCCGCGATCACCGGGATCTGCGACTTGCGGGCGATGGTCGCAAGCGCGTCCGCGTCGTCCTGCGTGGGACAGGCGACCCGGACGATCTGACAGCCGGCCGCGGTGAGTTCCGCGATCTGCTGCAGGGTGGCGCCGATGTCGGACGTACGGGTCGTCGTCATCGACTGCACCGACACCGGGGCCCCGCCCCCGACCGCCACCGGCCCGACCTGGATCTGCCGCGACACGCGCCGCTCGGCGATCGGCCGGACCGGTACCTCGGGAACGCCCAAGGAGACGGCGGTCATGCCCTCAGTCCCGGTTTCCGGAGACCGTCTCGCGCATGGCGCGCAGCGACTCCTTGAGGGAACCCATGGTGGCGAGGACGGCGGTGGGCTCGTAGCCGCAGTGCGCCATGCAGTTGGCGCAGCGCGGGTCCTTGCCGCGGCCGTACTTGTCCCAGTCGGTCTCCTCGATGAGTTCGCGGTACGTCGGGACGTACCCGTCGCTCATCAGGTAGCACGGGCGCTGCCAGCCGAAGAGCGAGTAGTTCGGGATCGCCCAGGCCGTGCACGGGAAGTCGACCTTGCCCTCCAGGAAGTCCAGGAAGAGCGGGGAGTGGTTGAGACGCCAGCGGCGCCGGTTGCCGCCCGAGAAGGCCTTCTTGAACAGCTCCCGGGTCTGCTCGACGCCCAGGAAGTGCTCCTGGTCGGGGGCCTTCTCGTAGGCGTAGGCGGGCGAGATCATCATCTCGTCGACGTGGAGGTCGTCGTTGAGGAAGTTGAGCACCTCGATGATGGTCTGCGGGGTGTCCGTGTTGAAGAAGGTCGAGTTGGTGGTGACCCTGAAGCCGCGCTTCTTGGCCTCCTTGATCGCCTCCACGGCCTCGTCGAACACCCCCTCCTTCGCCACCGACGCGTCGTGGCGCTCCCGCAGCCCGTCGATGTGCACGGCGAAGGCGAAGTAGGGAGAGGGCTTGAACTTGTCCATCTTCTTGCGCAGCAGCATGGCGTTGGTGCAGAGGAAGACGTACTTCTTCTTCGCCACCAACTGGCGCACGATCTCGTCGATCTGAGGGTGCATCAGCGGCTCACCGCCGGCGATGGAGACCATCGGCGCACCGGACTCCAGTACCGCCCCGACGGCCTGGGCCACCGGCATGCGCTGCTTGAGCACCCCGGCGGGGTGCTGGATCTTGCCACAGCCCTCGCATGCCAGATTGCACGCGAAGAGGGGTTCCAGCTCCACGATCAGCGGGAACTTGTCCCGCTTACGGAGCTTTTGTTCGGCCAAGTATGTAGCGACCTTGATGGACTGACGCAGCGGCATGGCCATCTGGCTCACCTCCTGGGGAGCAGCAAGGAACGGTGCCATTCGTAGAAAGCAGGAAGAACGGAACGAAGAACGCGGAAGGCTGATATTCCACCGCGCACCGTGCCGATCCGGACGAGTTCATGTTCTGGAGCGTCCACCACCACCCGGACGGCCGCAACAGGGCGCTCGCCCGCGCGGACGGCGCTCAGGAGCGTGGCCGCGGACTCCATGTCGACCGCGATCGCGCCGGTCGCGAGCAGATCCGACCGTTCCTCACCACGCACGACGTGATCGGAGCCGGTGAGCGGCCCGGTGTGGACGGTGCGTCCGGGCAGCGTCCGTACGAGTTCCTTGACGAGCAGCTCCGTCCCGACGCACGTGACGGTGCCGCGGGGGTCCCGGGTCTCCTCGGCGACGACCAGGTCGCCGGGGTGCATGCCGGGGGCCAGCCCGGCACAGAAACCCGTGGCCACTACGGCGGCCTCGCCGAGCGCCGGGTCGGCCAGCACCCGGGTCACGGAGCGCTCGGCCGCGGCCGGACCCATGCCCGTGCGCAGGACGGTGACCGGCCCGCCGGCGCCGCCGCGGTCGCCGCTGCGCAGCGCCAGGTGCTCGATGCCGAGCGCGCAGGCGACCAGGAGCGGGGCCGGGGCCGGAGCGGACTGGGTGGCCATCAGCCCCCCTTGACCCCGGAGAACGGCTCTCCGTGGACGTACCGGCCGAGTGCGGTGAGCGGGAACACCTGCCGGTAGAGGTGGTAGTTGATGGAGAAGTCCCAGGGGAAGCCGGTGCCGGTGAAGTACGGCTCGTCCCAGGAACCGTCCTCGCGCTGCGTGCTCGCCAGCCATTCGACGCCCCGCTCGACGGACTTGGCGTCCTTCTCCCCCGCCGCCAGCAGGGCCATCAGCGCCCACGCCGTCTGCGAGGCGGTGGAGGCGCCCCGCCCGCTCCACTCCTTGGCGTACTTGTAGGAGCGCAGGTCCTCGCCCCAGCCGCCATCGTCGTTCTGCACGGACTCCAGCCAGCTGACCGCGCGTCGCATCGCCGGGTGCGAGGCGGGGATTCCGGCGGCGGCCAGGGCGGGTACGACGGACCCCGTGCCGTAGACGTAGTTGACGCCCCAGCGCCCGAACCAGGAGCCGTCCGGTTCCTGTTCGGCGAGCAGCCACTCGATGCCGCGGCGGGTGCGCGGGTCGTGCGAGAGCCCTTCGACGGCCAGCATCTCCACGACGTGCGCGGTGACGTCGGCCGACGGCGGGTCGATGACCTCGCCGAAGTCGCAGAACGGCAGCCGGTTGGGGAACGGGCTGGTGTTGTCGACGTCGAAGGCGCCCCACGCGCCGTTCTTCGACTGCATCCCGAGGTTCCAGCGCACCCCGCGCCCGATGGCGTTCTCCACCCGCTGCGGGTCGTGGTGTCTGACGCGGCGCAGTGCGAGGACGACCTCGGCGGTGTCGTCGATGTCGGGGTAGTTGTCGTTGTGGAACTCGAACGCCCAGCCACCGGGCTGCAGTCGGGGTCGCTTGACGGCCCAGTCGCCGGGCCGCACGATCTCCTCGCCGAGCATCCAGTCCGCCGCCTTGACGAGCTGCGGATGGTCGGCGGGCACCCCGGCGTCGGCGAGCGCGATGGTCGCCAGGCAGGTGTCCCAGACCGGCGACTGGCAGGCCTCGATCATCCGGGAGCCGTCCTCGCGCCAGATGGCGAAACGGTCCAGCGACTCGAGTCCCGCCCGCATCACGGGGTGTTCGAGGTCGTAGCCGAGCAGGTGCAGGGCGATGACCGAGTACACGGCCGGCGGCTGGATGCCGCCCCAGCAGCCGTCGTTCTCCTGCCGCTCGATGATCCAGCGGGCGGCGCTGTTCATCGCGGCCCTGCGCAGTCGGCGCGGCGCGACCTTGCGCAGGGCGTGCAGTGCCCTGTCGAGGCGCTGGAAGGCACCGTCCCAACTCGCGACCGGAGCGAAGGGCTTGGCCGGGTTGGGGTTCGCCGGGTCGGCGTGCAGCTCGTCGAGCGGGAAGGGCGCGGGGCGGACCGGCCGCTTCGCGGAGACGATCGTCAGCGGGACGATGGTCTGCCGGGCCCAGCACCCGAAGTCGTAGATGTTGAGCGGCAGCCAGGTGGGGAAGTAGATCAGTTCCGGCGGGAGTTCGGGCAGGTCCTCCCACTTCCACCAGCCGAACAGGGCCAGCCAGATCCGGGTGAAGACCCGGGCGGAGGCGATACCGCCCCGGGCACGGATCCAGGCGGACGCCTTCGCCATGTGCGGCGCGTCCGGCGCGTCCCCGGCCATGCGCAGGGCGACGTACGCCTCGATGGTGGTGGAGAGTTCGCCCGGCCCGCCGTAGAAGGAGGCCCAGGTGCCGTCCTCGCGCTGCTCGCCTCGGATGAAGAGGGCGGCTGCGTGGGTGGTGGACTCGTCGCGGATGCCGAGGAACTGACGCAGCAGCAGATCCTCGGCGTCCATCGTGACGTTGGTCTCGAGGTCGCCCTTCCACCAGCCCTCGGAGTCCTGCCGTGACAGCAGGAAGTCGGTGGCGCGTTGCACGGCGCGTACGGCGGCGTCGTGCACCCCGGCCGCAACGGGGGTGTTGATGTCGGTTTCGCTGGCCGCGGCAGCGCGGGGCGGCAGGGCCCCGGTGCTTCCGTCGGTCGTCGCTGTCATGGCTTCCCCTTCGTGCAGTGTGCATACGGTGCGTCTGCTGTGGGTCCGCCGTCGGCCGGTGCTCGTGATCCCGCGACACCGGCCGGCGACTACGCGAGGGCTATTCGACCGATAGTGATCATCTCTTTCGTACGACGACGAAGTCGGCGAGTGCCGTGAACTGCGCCCGCACCCCGTCGGGCATGTCGACGGCATCGAGGGCTTCGATGGCGATGGTGTGCTGACGTCGTGCTTCCTCGGCGGTCCACTCGCGGCCGCCCGCCTTCTCGATGAGGGCGGCGCGGGCCGCGAACTCCTTCTCCGAGAAGTTCTCGAAGTCGCTGCTCTTGGCGTCGGCGGCGAGCAGCTCGCCGAGCCGCTCGGAGGCGCCACCGCCCGCCGCGAGCGCCGCGACGACCGGCAGGGACTTCTTGCGCTGGCGCAGGTCGCTCCAGGTCTGCTTGCCGGTGGCGACCGGGTCGCCCCAGATGCCGAGCAGGTCGTCGACGGCCTGGAACGCGAGGCCCAGGTGGTAGCCGTACTTCTCCAGGGTGTCGGCGGTGCGGTCGTCCGCGCCGCCGAGCACCGCGCCGATGGAGCTGGCGCAGGCGAGCAGGGCGCCGGTCTTGTTGCCCTCCATCTCCAGGCACTCCTCGACGCTGACGCGGTCGCGGTGCTCGTAGGAGATGTCCTGCGCCTGACCGTCGATCAGGGCTCGGGTGGCGGTGGTCAGACGGCGGGTCGCCCGTCCGGCCTCCACCGTGCCGAGCTCCAGAAGGACCTCGTTGGCCAGGGCGAACAGGGCGTCGCCGACCAGGATCGCCTGGGCGGGGCCGTGCACCTTCCAGACGGTGTCGCGGTGCCGGCGCTGCTCGTCGCCGTCCATCAGGTCGTCGTGCAGCAGCGAGAAGTTGTGGACCAGCTCCACGGCCACGGCACCGGGGATGCCGACCTCGGGCGAGGCGCCGGTGACCTCCGCGGAGAGGACCGCGAGGGCGGGACGTACGGCCTTGCCGCCGTCCCCGTCCGCGGGGTTGCCCTCGGCGTCGATCCAGCCGAAGTGGTAGGCGGCGACCGTGTCCATGGGAGGTGCCAGGCGGTCGACGGCCGCCCGCAGTACCGGCGTGGCAAGGGTCCGGCCGCGCTCCAGGAGCGCGGTCACGTCCACCGCGGTCCTCCGAGCGGCCGTCGAGGCCGGGGGCACAGTGGGCACAGTCTCTCCTCTTGTTGCGGTACCGAAGGTGCGGGGGCCGGCCGTGCCGTGCTGATCGAGCATCAGGCCGCCTCCTCGAACTCGAAGAGCTGACGGGGGCGGGGCCGGCCCAGGGCGTCGAGCGCGGCGTCCGCCGCGCTCACACCACTGCGGACCGCACTCTCCATGGTCGCGGGCCACCCGGTGGAGGTCCACGCTCCGGCCAGGTACAGGCCGGGGGCTTGGGTGCGGGCGCCGGGCCGCAGCCGTCCGACGCCGGGAGTGGGAGCGAACGTCGCCGTGCGTTCCCTGGTCACGAAGAAGTCCCGCACCTCGGCCCCGCGCGCGCGGGGCAGCAGCCGCTCCAGCTCGGGCAGGTAGCGCTCGCGCAGCGCGGCGACGGGTTCGTCGATCTCGTCGTGCGCGGCCGACTGGGACAGGGCGAGGTACTGGCCCCGTTGGAGTCCGGATGCCTCGGTCCGGTCGAACACCCACTGCACCGGGCTGCCCAGGGCCGCGAAGAACGGCCTGCCGAGCACCTTCCGGTCGTAGACGACATGGACGTTGAGGATCGGCGCGGTGCCGATCTCCAGCAGCCGCTCCGGCGCGTCGAGCGCCCCCACGGGCAGCAGGTCGTGGGTCTCGCGCTGCGGTACGGCGAGGACGACCGCGTCCGCCCGGAGCGTCTCGCCGGGAACCTGAACGCTCCAGGTGCCGTTTTCGTCAGTAGAGATGGAGGTGACGCGTGTACGGATCTCGGTACGCACGCCCGCAGAGTCGAGCGCCTTGCGGGCCAGCCGGTCATGCAGTTCACCCAGCGGGACGTGCGCCCATCCGATGTCGGCCGCGCCCGGGTCGGACAGCAGACCGGTCTTGAACACCATCGCGGCGAGCCCCAGCGAGGCGTCGCCCGCGACCGCGTTGAGGGTGGCGACCCCGACCAGGTCCCACAGGGCCTCGACGGCACGCGCCGACTGACCGTGCGCGGTCAGCCAGCTGCCGAAGTCCTGCGTGTCCAGGTTCGGATCGGCTAGGTCGAGCCCCTTGAGCGCGAGCGCGGCACGCCCCACCCTGGCCCGCTCGGCGAGCGAGAGGTGTGGGTACGTGGCGAGGCTGCGCCCCAGATGCAGGGGCACCGGCAGCGCGTCGCGCCGCAGCCTGCCCAGCCGCCGGCCCTCGGGCCGCGCCAGGTCGAGTACGGGCACGTCGAGACGGTCCTGCAGCGGAGCCAGCGCCGCGCCCTCGATGCGGTCGAGGAACCACCGGTAGGCGGTGCAGCAGCGCAGGTACACGTGCTGCCCGTTGTCGACGGTCAGTCCGTCGCGCTGGAAGGAGAAGGCGAGCCCGCCCAGCCGTGGCCGGCCTTCGAGCAAGGTCACCCGGACTCCGGCGTCGGCGAGAGCGAGCGCGGCGGTGATGCCGGCGAGCCCTCCGCCGATCACCACGGCGTCCCGCCCCGGCCGTCCCGACCCGCCCGCGAGCGACCCGCCGGACTGCGTACCGTCCGTCATCGTGCACCCTCCCCCGAGCGCCCGCCGGGCGAGGTGATCCGTGCGCGGCAGGCCGTCGCAGTCAGGGACGCGGTGCGCGACCGGAGGGTTGCGTGCCACTTTTCTCCGACGGCATCACCTTGGACCGAATTGCCCATCAGGTGCGCCTCCTGACGGCCCGCCGGGTCACATGCCGGGCGTCCAGGCCGGACAGGCCCCGCACGGCGACGTACGCCTTCTCCCGCCCGGGCAGCGAGACCCGGCCGCGCAGCACGGCCTCCGGGTCGCGCTCGATGCGGTCGAGGAGGCGGCGGTAGATGCCGGCCATGGCGGCGACACAGGCGCCGCTGCGCCGGTCGAGCATGGGGAGCAGCCGGTAGCCCTCGGCGAAAAGGGCGCGGGCCCGACGCACTTCGAAGTGCACGAGGCCCGCGAAGTCGGCGCCCTCCGGTGGTTTCGGCCCCTTGAAGCCGGCCGAGCAGCCGAACTTGGCGAGGTCGTCGGCGGGCAGATAGGTGCGCCCGCCCTCGGCGTCCTCACGGACGTCTCTGAGGATGTTGGTGAGCTGGAGCGCGAGCCCGAGCGTGTCGGCGTACTCCGGCGCGCGCTCGGCGCCGCGCGCCCCCGGTTCCGTACCGAACACGCCGAGGGAGAGCCGCCCGATGGCGCCCGCCACACAGCGGCAGTACACCTTCAGGTCGTCCCAGGTCTCGTAGGTCTCGCCGCGTACGTCCATCAGGACGCCGTCGATGAGTTCGTCCAGGCCGCCGAGCGGGATCGGGAAGGTCTCGGCGGCGTGGGCGAGGGCGACGGCGACCGGGTCGGTGTCGTCCTCGGAGACCGAGCCGTGGCGCACCCGGGCCAGCATCGCCCGGGTGTCCTCGAGTCTCTCGCTCTTGACGTCGCCGGCCAGCGCGCCGTCGCCGATGTCGTCGACGCGCCGGGAGAAGGCGTAGAGCGCCGACATCGCGCGGCGCTTGGGCGTCGGCAGCAGTCTGATGCCGTACGCGAAGTTACGGGCCTGCTGTCCGGTGACGGCCTCGCAGTAGCTGTAGGCGGCGAGTACCGGTGCGGGCACGTCCTGTTCCGACTCCACGGTCCGGATCACCCCTTTCCTCGCAGAGTCACGCCCACCTGACGCAGCAACTGGATCTTGCCGGGCTTGGGCGGGCCGGGAAGTACGTCGTATTCGGCGGCGGCGATCGCGCCGATCGCCGCCCTTCCTCCTGCCACGAACCCTGCGAGCAGCAGCCTCAACCTGCCGTGGACGCTACCCACCAGGGGGGCGCCTTCATTCAGGAGATCGCGGGCGCGTTGCGCTTCGTATGCAACCAGGGCACGCACCGATGCGCTCCCCGACGTCGTGGCGAGGTCCGCTTCCTGGACGTGAAAACGCTTCATGTCCGCGGCGGGCAGGTAGATGCGGTCGCGGCCGAGGTCCTCGGCGACGTCCTGGAGGTGTTCGACGATCTGCAGGGCCGTGCAGATCGCGTCGGAAAGCCGGACCCGCTCGGGGGTCGAGGTGCCGGTGACGGCGAGGACGAGACGGCCTACGGGGTTGGCGGACAGCTCGCAGTAGGCGAGCAGGTCGTCGTAGGTCTCGTAGCGCGTGACCAGCTGGTCCTGCCGGTTGGCGGCGATCAGGCCGAGGAAGGGCTCGGGGCTCAGTGCGCGGCGGCGGACGGTCGGCTGGAGGCGGCGCAGCAGCGGATGGCGCGGGGTCGAGTCGAAGACCCTGCGGAGGTCCGCCTCGAAGGCGTCCAGCAGAAGCAGCCGGTCCTCGGCGTCCTCGGGCGACACGCCGAGCAGGCGGGCGTCGGCCCCGCCGGGGGCCAGGTCGCCGTCGCCGATGTCGTCGACGAGGCGGGCGAAGCCGTAGACGGCCATGAGGTCGTCGCGCCAGGCCCTGGGCAGGAAGAAGGGAGCCACCGGGAAGTTCTCCGCCGCCGCCTTGTCGAGCGTGCCGCGCTCCGTCTCGCCGGGGCGCGGCATGCCGCTGCCCGTCACCGCTGACTGCCCGCGGCGGGGACGGCACACGCTGCGTGGAGCTGGGGAGTTTCCGTAGCCATTGCCGTCACATCTCCCGTTCTACACCGCCGACCCAATGCACACTATTTCGGACACGCCGCTCGGCCTTCCGTGCAGCCGCCCCGCTGGAGGGTGTCGCGCTTTATCGCCCTACTTGCCGCGATTCGGGACCGGTCCAGCTTACGTTGTACAACGCTCCAAGGATCTCCGGGGTGTCCTGCGCATCACAACAACACACCGATTGGGGTCAAGATTCCTAAGCGGGGCCGAAGTTGACGCTTCCTTTGCAGACGCGGAGCCCCGCCGGAGCAGTTCCGGCGGGGCCCTGGGAAGCGGGGTGGGCTCTTTCGCCCACGTCCTTGTGGACTACTTGCCCGTGAACTTCTCGTACTCCTTGAGGACCTCGTCCGTCGGACCGTCCATGCGCAGCTCGCCCCGTTCCAGCCACAGGACACGGTTGCAGGTGTCACGGATCGACTTGTTGTTGTGACTGACGAGAAACACGGTGCCGGCCTCCTTGCGCAGTTCCCGGATGCGCTCCTCGGAGCGCTTCTGGAACTTGCGGTCGCCGGTGGCCAGGGCCTCGTCGATCATCAGGACGTCGTGGTCCTTGGCAGCGGCGATGGAGAACCGCAGCCGGGCCGCCATGCCGGAGGAGTAGGTACGCATCGGGAGAGTGATGAAGTCGCCCTTCTCGTTGATGCCGGAGAAGTCGACGATCTCCTGGTAGCGCTCCTTGATCTGCTCGCGCGTCATCCCCATGGCGAGGCCGCCCAGTATGACGTTCCGCTCGCCCGTGAGGTCGTTCATGAGGGCCGCGTTGACGCCGAGCAGGGAGGGCTGGCCGTCGGTGTAGACCTTGCCCTGCTCGGCGGGCAGCAGGCCCGCGATGGCACGCAAGAGGGTCGACTTGCCGGAGCCGTTGGAGCCGATCAGACCGATGGCCTCGCCGCGGTAGGCGACGAAGGAGACGCCCTTGACGGCGTGCACCTTGCGCACACCGCGCTCCTCGCCACGCTTGAGTATGCGGCTGAGCGCGGCGGTGGCGCTGCCCTTGCCGGTCTTGGCGCCGTTGACGCGGTAGACGATGTGCAGCTCGTCCGCGATGACGGTGGGGATGTGCCCGTCGTTCCTGTCCTCAGCCACGGCCGTACCTCTCCTCCGCCTTCCAGAAGTACACGAAACCGCCGAGGGCGAGGAGCACGGCCCAGCCGCCCGCCGCGGCCCACACGTGATCGGGCAGGTTCTCGCTGCCGTAGGGGTCCATCAGCGCGAAGCGCATCAGGTCCATGTAGATGGCCGCCGGGTTCCACTGCAGGACCGTCGCGATCCAGGCCGGCTTGTCCGCCAGCATGATCGGGATGGAGAACATCACGCCGGACGCGTACATCCACGTACGCATCACGAACGGCATGAGCTGGGCCAGGTCCGGGGTCTTGGCTCCCGCCCGGGCCATGATCAGCGCGAGGCCGGTGTTGAAGAGGAACTGCAGGACGAGGACCGGCGCGATCAGCAGCCAGGACAGGTCGGGATAGTGGCCGAAGCCGATCACCACGGCGAACAGCACGATCATCGAGGCCAGCAGCTGCTGGAGCTGCTGGAACGCGAAGGACACCGGCAGCGAGGCACGTGGGAAGTGCAGCGCGCGGACCAGGCCGAGGTTGCCGGAGATCGCCCGGACACCCGCCATGACCGAGCTCTGCGTGAAGGTGAACACGAACACGCCCGTGACCAGGAAGGGGATGTACACCTCCTTCGGCATGCCGCGGCTGGCGTTCAGGATGACGCCGAAGATGAAGAAGTACACGGCCGCGTTCAGCAGCGGGGTGGCCACCTGCCACAGCTGCCCGAGCTTGGCCTGGCTGTACTGAGCGGTCAGCTTCGCCCGCGAGAAGGCGATGATGAAGTGACGCCGGTCCCAGAGCTGGCGGACGTACTCGACGAGGGAGGGCCGGGCGCCGCTCACGGTCAGACCGTACTTCTCGGCGAGCCGTGCCGCCGTCAGGCCCTCGTCGGGCGGTACGGGCGCGCTCACCGCGACCGTGCCGTCGTGCGTTGTCTCACTCACTAGTGGAAACTTTCGTCTTCGGGATGCGCAGCCTGTGCGGGCATGGCGTGAGCCCGGAACCTCGGTACGGCCCCGGTGCTCTCAGGAACGAGCTTGTCAGATGACAGGGGGCCGGCCCAGCCGAGTCAGCCGCCACACCGTACGCCACTTCATGGGCCGGCGCGGGCCGCAGGGCGTGGTCCAGCCTTCCCGGAATCCGCCGAGCCACGCCTTCAGGGCGGGGCGCGAAGGGCGGCGCACCAGGGTGAGCAGCAGCCAGACACCGAGGTAGACGGGTATCAGGGGCCTGGGCAGGTTGCGGCGGGCGAGCCAGACACGGTTGCGGGCGACCATGCGGTGGTAGACCGCGTGCCGCGAGGGCGCGGTCGTGGGGTGGTACAGCACCATGTCGGACCGGTAGTCGATCATCCAGCCCGCGTCGAGGGCCCGCCATGCCAGGTCGGTTTCCTCGTGGGCGTAGAAGAATGCGTCAGGCAGGCCGCCGACGTCCGCGAAGACCTGCGTGCGGACGGCGTTGGCGCCGCCGAGGAAGGTGGTGACCCGAGAGGAGCGCATCGGGTCGGCGGCGCGCAGGCGCGGGACGTGGCGGCGCTGGGTGGTCCCGGTGCCCGGGTCCGCGATGCGGAAGCTGATGATGCCGAGTTCGGGGTCGGCCTCGAAGGCCTGACGGCACAGCTCGGCGGTGTCGTGGCCGGCGAGGAGGCCGTCGTCGTCGAGGAACAGCAGGAGGTCGACGTCGCGGCCGCCGGGACCGAAGGCCTCGATGCCGACGTTGCGACCGCCCGGTATGCCGAGGTTCTCCGGCAGTTCGATGGTGCGGACGCCCTCGGGGACGTCCGGGACGGGCGAGCCGTTGCCGACGACGACCACCTCGACCTTGTCGCCGTCCTGCTTGGCGACCGAGTCGAGCAGGGCGCGCAGCTCGTCGGGGCGGTTGCCCATCGTGATGATGACCGCGCCGACCTTGAGGGCGGAAGCCGCGGCGCTCACTTCAGCCTGCTCGACGCGAGGATGGACACGAGGTGCAGCAGGGTCTGCAGGAGGGCGATGCCGGCCAGCACCGCGACGCCGAGACGGGAGAAGAACAGGTCGTCCCGCACCGTGTCCAGGATCGCCAGGACCAGGATGAGCAGGGATGCCTCGATCCCGAGCACCAGGCGGTGGAACTTCAGTGCCGCGGCGGCCCTGCGGGCCAGCGCCATGCCGGACGAGCGCGGCTCGGACGCCGCCTCCTTGACGGGCGGCAGCCCGCCCTGGTGGCGGGCGACGCCGACGAGGTCGGTCTCGGCCTTGATCAGGATCGCGCCGAGGGCGGCGAGCGTGCCGAGGAAGGCCCACAGCCAGTCGATCCGCCCGGAGCCCCACAGGTCGGCGGCGCGCAGGCCGAAGCCGACGAGCACCGCCGCGTCGGTCAGATAGGCGCCGACCCGGTCCAGGTAGACCCCGCCGAGCGAGTACTGCTTCTTCCAGCGCGCGATCTCGCCGTCGACGCAGTCCAGCAGCAGGTACATCTGGACGCACACCACACCGAGCACGGCGCCCGGGATCCCCGGCACCAGGAGTGCCGGGGCCGCCAGGACACCGAAGACGGTCATCAGGTACGTGAGCTGGTTGGGCGTGACCCTGGTGTTGACCAGGTAGCGGTCGACCCGCAGGGACACCTCACGCATGTAGAGGCGCCCCATCCAGTGCTCACCGCTGCGCCGGTCCTTCACCCCCGGGGGGTGAACGACCGGTCGGAGTTCAGCTACCGATGGCCTTGACATAGTCGGCGTAGATGTCCTTGATCTGTTCGGTCTTGAGGTCGAGGTGTTCGAGGATCGTGTATCGGCTGGGCCGGGTCTCCGGGGCGAACTCCACGACCCGGACGAACTCGGCCACCGTGAAGCCGATCTCCTCCGGCAGCACAGGCAGCCCGTGACGGCGCAGTACCTCGGCCATGTAGGCGGACTCCTCGTGGGCTCCGCGCAGGTACATCGCGAAGGCCGCGCCCAGTCCGCACTGCTCGCCGTGGGCGGCCGCCCGCTTGGGGAACAGCAGGTCGAAGGCGTGGTTGATCTCGTGGCACGCCCCGGAGGAGGGGCGGGAGTCGCCGGACACCGACATCGCGATGCCGCTGAGGACCAGCGCCTCGGCGAGCACCTGGAGGAAGTCGTTGTCCCCGATGCCGCCGGGGTGCCGCAGCACGGCCTCACCGGCCTGCCGGGCCATGGCCGCGGCGAGGCCGTCGATCTTCTCGCCCTTGACGCGGTTGGCGAGTTCCCAGTCGGCGATCGCGGAGATGTTGGAGATCGCGTCGCCGATGCCGGCGCGCACGAAACGCACCGGAGCCTCGCGGATGACGTCGAGGTCGATGACGACCGCGATCGGGTTCGGGACGCCGTAGGAGCCGCGGCCCGCGTCGTTGTCGAGCGTGGCGACCGGCGAGCACAGGCCGTCGTGCGCGAGGTTCGTCGGTACGGCGACCAGCGGCAGGCCGACGCGTGCCGCGGCGAACTTGGCGCAGTCGATGATCTTGCCGCCGCCGAGGCCCACGACGGCGTCGAAGTGGCCGGCCTTTATGTCGCTGGCCAGCCGGACCGCGTCGTCGAGGGTGCCGCCGCCGACCTCGTACCAGGTGGCACCGGGCAGCGAGGGGGTGATGCGCTCACGGAGCCTGGCGCCGGAGCCGCCGCTGACGGCGACGGCGAGCTTGCCGGAGTGCGAGATGCGTTCGTCGGCGAGCACGCAGCCCAGGTCGTCGAGGGCACCGGGGCGGATGTCGACGACGAGCGGGGAAGGGATGAGCCGGGTCAGTACTGGCACGCGATCTCCCGTCCACGGGCGAGATCGTCGTGGTTGTCGATCTCCACCCACTTGACGTCGCCGATCGGCGCCACGTCGATACGGAAGCCGCGGTTCACGAGTTCCTGGTAGCCGTGCTCGTAGAACTGCTGCGGGTCGGTCTCCCAGACCGTCTTCAGCGCGTCGGCCAGCTCCGGGGCGGCGTCGCCCTCGATGAGCGTGACGCCGATGTACTCGCCGGTGGCCTCGGAGGGGTCCATCAGCTTGGTGATCTTCGTCATGCCCTTGGCTGGGTCGACGACGACCTTCATCTCCTCGTCGGCCAGGGACTTCACCGTGTCGAGGGCGAGGATGATCTTCTTGCCGTCGCCGCGGGCGGCGAGCAGCGTCTTCTCGACGGAGACCGGGTGGACGGTGTCGCCGTTGGCGAGGATCACGCCGTCCTTGAGGGCGTCACGACCGCACCACAGGGAGTAGGCGTTGTTCCACTCCTCGGCCTTGTCGTTGTCGATGAGGGTGAGCTTGAGGCCGTACTTCTGCTCCAGGGCCGCCTTGCGCTCGTACACGGCTTCCTTGCGGTAGCCGACGATGATCGCGACCTCGGTCAGACCGATCTCGGCGAAGTTGGCGAGGGTCAGGTCCAGCACCGTGGGTTCGCCCTCTATGCCCGCGGGCCCCACCGGCACCAGCGCCTTGGGAAGGCTGTCGGTGTAGGGGCGCAGACGCCGTCCGGCGCCGGCCGCCAGCACGAGGCCGATCATGCGGGTTCTCCTTCATCGTGTACGGCGGGCGCGCCACCCTGGTGGGCGGTCACCCAGAAGCGGATGCTCTCGACGAGCACCACCAGGGCCACGGCCACGGCGAGGACCGTGAGCGCGACCGTGAACTGCGAGGCGGAGAGCACCGCGGCCAGGACGGTGACGAGCAGCGTCCGCCCTTCGTGCCCCCCGATGGCGCGCACCAGCCAGGCCGGAGGCGCTCCGGCGTTGCCGCGGATGCGGTACACCGTGTCGTAGTGATGGTAGGCGACCGCCGCCACCAGGCCGAAAGCCGCAGGAAGGGCCCCGTTCACGTCCGCCTTGGCCGCCAGGACGAGGACGGTGCCGTATTCGGCGGCGCGGAAGAGCGGGGGGACGAGCCAGTCCAGGGCGCCCTTGAGGGGGCGGTACAGCGCCTGACCCGCAGCGACCGTGTAGACGACGGCACCTGCGACGGGCGCCCAGGTCACCCCGGAGAAGAGGGCCACGGCGAGGACGGCCGTCCCCGCGAGCGCCACCAGCAGCGGGGCGCCGAGGCGGGCACGGGTGGCGCGCGCCACGAGTGCGGCGAGCGGCCCGTTGTCCGCGAGGTCCGCCAGCGCCTGCGCCGCCCGGTCCGTCCGCTTGGCCTTCCGGGTCAGCGACCGCAGTACGCGGCCCGCCGTCGTGTAGGTCGCCGCGAAGGCGCAGCCGATGAGCAGAGCGTAGAAGGTGATGCGCGGGGTGGTCGCCGCCGTGAGGACGGCGATCATCGCCCAGCGCTCGCCGATCGGCAGGACGATCATCCGCCGTATCCACACCGTCCAGCCGACGCTGTCGAGCTTGTCGGAGAGCGCGGCGGTGGGGCTGGTGTTGGCGGTGGCGTCGTGGTTGGCCTCGTTGAAGGAGAAGTCCACGACATGCCGGCAGGTCTGCAGGACCATCGCGCCGAGGGCGAGCGCCCATACGTCGTCACCGCCGCGGGCGGCTCCGAGGGCCAGGCCCGCGTAGTAGGCGTACTCCTTGGCCCGGTCGAAGGTGGCGTCCAGCCAGGCGCCCAGCGTCGAGTACTGCAGGGAGTAGCGGGCGAGCTGTCCGTCCGTGCAGTCCAGCACGAAGGAGAAGATCAGCAGGATGCCGGCGGCGATGAAGCCGCCGCGCGTGCCGGTGGCCGCGCAGCCCGCCGCGATCAGCGCGGTGATCAGGGAGGCGGTGGTGACCTGGTTCGGGGTCAGGCCCCGGCGGGCGCACCAGCGGGCGAGGTAGCGGGAGTACGGGCTGATGAAGTAGGTGGTGAAGAAGCCGTCGCGGGCCTTGACGGCCGACTTCAGGCGTACGGCCTCGTCGTCGACGGCGGCGACGGCCTGCCGTGCCTCGTTGCTGGCCTGCGGGTCGGCGGGGACCGCGGCGACCAGACTGCCGAGCTCGGGGCGGTGCACGTCGGTGCCGTCGGCGGTCAGGGAGGTGACGATGCGGTCGGCGAGGCTGTCGACGTCCCCCACGCTCGACTTCGCCCGCGGCGGGGCACCTGCTCCGGCCGTACCGCTGCCCGCGGAGTTCTCGCGGGCCACCGCCCGGGTCAGGGCCTGACGGCCGGCCGGCTGGGCGGTCACCGCGCCCGGCACCGCGGCGATCGGGAAGCGGGGATCGGTGAGGCCGAGGCGCAGCGCGTGGACGTGGCCCACGAACCGGGCGTCGACCATGGCGACCCGCCGGTCGGCCGGCACCTGGGCGAGGAGTGCCTCGGCGTCGGTGGCGTCGGAGGCGACCCGGACCTCGAAGCCGAGGGACCGCAGATCGCCCTCGATCGACGATCCGGGGACCGGTTGACCGGTGAGGATGGCGGTCGACAACCGAACTCACTCCCTGAGTGCCGACGCGTGGGCGTCGGGCATGTGCATGGTGGGGGCGCCCCTTGGCGTGGCGTGGCTGCACCAGTCGGGCGGCGTGTCGGCAGAGGCTATCGGATCCCCGGAAGGCCGCGTTCACCGCCCGTTCACGGGCAGATCAACACCGTCTCCGGCGGCCTTCGCCGCGATCATCATCGGTGATTGCGGGCCCCGCCCACAAACTTGCGCCCACAGACCGGGCATCCGGGACATTGCACCCGGCGCCGGGGCGGCGGCATAGGGTGGGCGACCATGACATGGCTGATCACCGGCGGTGCCGGGTACATCGGGGCACATGTGGCGCGGGCCATGACCGACGCCGGCGAGCGCGTCCTCGTACTGGACGACCTCTCGGCCGGCGTGCCCGCACGGCTCCCCGCGGACGTCCCGCTCGTCCGCGGCTCGGCGCGGGACGCGGACCTGCTGAAGCGGGTGTGCGCCGAACACGGGGTGACGGGCGTGGTGCATCTCGCGGCCCGCAAGCAGGTCGCCCAGTCCGTGGCGCAGCCGACGCGCTACTACCAGGAGAACGTGGGCGGTCTCGCCACGCTCCTGGAGGCGGCCGCCGAGGCCGGCGTCGAACGCTTCCTCTTCTCCTCGTCGGCCGCCGTCTACGGCAACCCGGACGTGGCCCTGATCACGGAGGACACTCCGTGCGCCCCGGTGAACCCGTACGGCGAGACCAAGCTCGCCGGGGAGTGGCTGGTGCGGGCCGCGGGCCGGGCACACGGGATCTCGACCGTGTGCCTGCGCTACTTCAACGTCGCCGGGGCGGCCGCGCCGGAGCTGGCGGACACCGGCGTCTTCAACATCGTCCCCATGGTCTTCGACCGGCTCACCCGTGACGAGGCCCCGCGGATCTTCGGCGACGACTATCCGACGCCGGACGGCACCTGTGTCCGTGACTACATCCATGTCGCGGATCTCGCCGAGGCCCACCTCGCGGCGGCCCGGCGGCTCACCGAGAACGCCACTGCCGGTGACCTGACCGTCAACATCGGTCGCGGTGAGGGCGTCTCCGTACGGGAACTGATCACGGTCATCGGTGAGGTGAGCGGCGACCGCCGGCCGGCGCTCGTCGAGGCCCGGCGCCCCGGGGACGCGCCCCGCGCGGTCGCCTCGGCCGCGCGGGCCGCCGAGGAGCTGGGCTGGACGGCCCGGCGCGGGGTGCGCGAGATGGTCGAGTCGGCGTGGCGGGGGTGGCTGCGGCACCACGGCGGGTGAGCCGCAAGGGATCGCCGAAGCTCTGACCTGCGGATCGTTTCTGCAGGTCAGAGCACATGACAACGGTGTTCAGTGCCGCGTTGCCCCATACCCCCCGCCCGTAGTTCACTGTGCTCCCGGGCGGAATACAGGAGGCGCTTTTCATGGGGGCTGGGCACGATCACGGGCATACGCACGGCCCGCCGGCGGGTACGGCGACCGCCGCGTACCGCGGGAGGCTGCGGGTCGCGCTGTCCATCACGCTCGGCGTCATGGTGGTCGAGATCATCGGGGGCGTGGTCGCCGACTCGCTGGCGCTGGTCGCCGACGCGGCGCACATGGCGACCGACGCGCTGGGCCTGGGCATGGCGCTCCTCGCGATCCACTTCGGGAGCCTCCCGCCCAGCGACCGGCGCACCTTCGGGCTGGCCCGCGCCGAGATCCTCGCCGCCCTCGCCAACTGTCTTCTGCTGCTGGGGGTCGGCGGATACGTCCTGTACGAGGCGATCCAGCGGTTCGTCACGCCCGTCGGCACCGAGGGCGGATTGACCATCGTGTTCGGCTCGATCGGTCTGGTCGCGAACATGGTGTCGCTGTCGCTGCTGATGCGCGGCCAGAAGGACAGCCTGAACGTGCGCGGCGCCTTCCTTGAGGTGGCCGCGGACGCACTCGGCTCGGTCGCGGTGCTGATCTCGGCGGCGGTGATCCTGACCACCGGCTGGCAGCCCGCCGACCCGATCGCCTCGCTCGTCATCGGCCTGATGATCGTGCCGCGCACCTGGAAGCTGCTGCGCGAGACCCTCGACGTACTGCTGGAGGCGGCGCCCAAGGACGTCGACATCGCGGACGTGCGGGCCCACATACTGGCACTGGACGGCGTCGAGGACGTCCACGACCTGCACGCCTGGACCATCACGTCCGGCATGCCGGTCCTGTCCGCGCACGTGGTCGTGCGCTCCGACGTCCTGAACGCGATCGGCCACGAGAAGATGCTCCACGAACTCCAGGGCTGCCTCGGCGACCACTTCGACGTGGAGCACTGCACCTTCCAGCTGGAGCCGGTCGGGCACGCAGAGCACGAGGCGCGGCTGTGCCACTGAGACACGGGTTCGGACACCGAGACCCGGGTTCGGACGGAACGCATCGGTCCGGTGGACGGCCGCGTCCTCATGCTCACAGCCCCGCCCCGGACGGTTCCCCGGCCGCCGCGCCGGGCACGATCAACTGCCGGGAGTGCCGGTTTCGTACGGCACACTTGGGGCGCGAAGACCAATGCGAAGGATGGGTATGCCGATCACACCTGCCACCGCGACGCACAGTTCGTCGAACGGCACCGCGGACGGGATCTTGCTGGAACTGGTCGACGAGAACGGTGTGACGATCGGCACCGCGGAGAAGCTCGCCGCCCACCAGCCGCCGGGGCAGCTGCACCGCGCCTTCTCGGTGTTCCTCTTCGACGAGCAGGGCCGGCTGCTGCTCCAGCAGCGGGCGCTGGGCAAGTACCACTCCCCCGGCGTCTGGTCCAACACCTGCTGCGGCCACCCCTACCCCGGTGAGGCACCCTTCGCGGCGGCGGCCCGGCGGACGTTCGAGGAGCTCGGTGTCTCCCCGTCACTGCTCGGCGAGGCGGGCACGGTCCGCTACAACCATCCCGACCCGGACTCGGGTCTGGTCGAGCAGGAGTACAACCACCTCTTCGTCGGCCTGGTGCAGTCCCCGCTGCGGCCGGACCCCGAGGAGGTCGGCGCGACGGCCTTCGTGACGCCCGCCGAACTGGCGGAGCGGCATGCGAAGGACACCTTCTCCTCCTGGTTCATGACCGTCCTGGACGCGGCCCGCCCCGCGGTCGGCGAGCTGACGGGCCCGTCCGCCGGCTGGTGAGCGGTCCTACTCGACCCGCGCGGACTTGAGCGGCAGGGCGGCCCAGATCACCTTGCCGCCGCTCGCCGTGTGCTCGACGTCGCACACCCCGCCCGCCTCCCTGGTGACCTCGCGCACCAGGAGGAGACCGCGGCCGCCGGTCTGGCCGTGGTCGGCCTCCAGGGCGGTCGGCCGGTAGGGGTGGTTGTCCTCCACGGACACCCGCACCCAGTCCGCGCCGACCGCGATCTCCACGGCGAGCGTCGGCGAGAGGAGCGCCGCGTGCCGCACCGCGTTGGTGACCAGCTCCGAGACGATCAGCAGCAGCCCCTGCGCCAGCTCGTCCGAGACCGGCACTCCCTGGCGGTGCAGCAGGTCACGCACCGCGTGCCGCGCCTGCGGGACCGAGGCGTCGACGGCGGGAGCGGTGAACCGCCACACGCCCTCGTACGGCAACGGTTCCGGCGGCCCCGGCTCGGGGGGCTCGTCCGTGCCGCCTGCTGGGCGTGGGGCGGACCCGCACCCATCGTCTTCCATCGTCCGGTCGCCACCCTTGCGCTCGATTGTCACCACATCTCGAGTGTTGGCAACGAGCCGCTCCACCCCTGAGGACTGAACAGAAGTCAGCGAGTATCGAGCAGATCTGACTTTTGGCGTATGACAGGGTCAGTTGTGGGACCACTCTTGTCCCCTTCTCGCCGACTTCGCGAACTATTCGGGTTGTACGGGTTTGAGGGCGTCCTTATCCGATTGATCCCGCCTGTCGCTCGCACCTGCTGCCTTCACGCGCGGCCCCCTTCTTGATCGGCCCCTCGACCTGGGCGGATAGCATCCGGCGCATGGAGCCGCAACTGCTGCACACCGTCGCCGACTCGGTCGCCACCGTCGTCGTCCACCATCCGGCCAAGCGCAATGCCATGACTGCCGCGATGTGGCGGGCGCTGCCGCCGCTGCTGGACACGCTGGCCGCCGATCCGGACGTACGGGCGCTGGTGCTGACCGGTGAGGGCGGGACGTTCTGCGCGGGGGCCGACATCTCCACGCTCCGGGAGTCGCCGGAGGAGGCGCAAGGGCTGGCCGTGCGTGCCGAGGAGGCCGTCGCCGCCTTCCCGAAGCCGACCCTCGCGGCGGTCCGCGGGCACTGCGTGGGCGGCGGGTCGCAGCTGGCGGCCGCGTGTGATCTGCGGTTCGCCGAGGAGGGCGCGCTGTTCGGGGTGACGCCGGCGAAGCTCGGGATCGTGTATCCGGCCTCGTCCACCCGGAGGCTGGCGTCGCTGGTGGGGCCGGCCACCGCCAAGTACCTGCTGTTCTCGGGCGAGCTGGTAGACGCGGAGCGGGCGCTGCGCAGCGGCCTGGTGGACGAGGTGCTGCCCGAGGGCGGGCTCACCGAGCGGGTCGTGGAGTTCACCCGGATCCTGGTGTCCCGCTCGCAGCTGACCCAGGCGGCGGCGAAGGAGTTCGCGAACGGGCGCACGGACCGGGACACGTACTGGGCCGGGCAGGCGCGCGGCAGCGGCGACACCGCGGAGGGGGTCGCCGCGTTCCTGGAGCGCAGGCAGCCTCGGTTCGCGTGGAACGTGCCTACGTCATGATGAAGCGGCTCTTGGCGCGCAGTTCCTCGACCAGGTGCGCCGGGGCCTTGTGCGGGGATCCGGCGTCATAGGGCGGCCGCGGGTCGTACTCCGTCAGCAGCTGTACCGCCAGGGCGGGGTCGTCGCCCGCGATCCTGCCGAGCCGGGTCGGCCCCATGTCGATGCCGGAGGAGACGCCGGCCGCGGTGACGTACTTGCCGTCGAAGACGACCCGCTCCCCGCCGGCTCGGCCCCGAACCGCTTCACGACAGAGGACGAGGACGGTTCGCTGCGGCATGCACCTGATTCTGGGACGGGCGGAGTCCGGCCGCGATGACGAGTGCCCCACCTTTCCTGCCATCACCGAATCCGCCCTGGGTCCCGGGTCTGGAACAGATACCGACCGGTCGGTAACGTGCTGGGCATGACTACCGTTGCTCTGGACCCGCGCGCGGGCCGCCGCTGCCACAACGCGCTCAACTCCCTGCACTCCACGCACTACTTCTCCCCCGACCTCGGCCGGGAGCTGGGCACGCTCGGTGTCACGCACCCGCGGGCCGTCAACTTCGCGGTGCGGTCGGCCGCGCTGGGGCCGGTCGGGGCCGGCGCGGTGACGGCGGCGTTCTACAACTACAAGCACGAGCTGGTGGCCCGGCACGTGCCCGCGGTGTGGGAGACGGCGACCCCCGGGCAGGTGCTGACGGCACGCGCGCGTGCCGTCGACGCGACGCTGCGCCGCCTGCTGGGCGAGGAGACGGTGGCGTCCGCGGAGATGGCGGAGGCCGCGGACCTGGCCCTGCGCGCCGCCGACGCCTGCTCGCGCGGCGCCCGGCCGCTGTACTCCGCGCACGCCGATCTGCCGGTCCCCGAGGAGCCGCACCTGGCGTACTGGCACGCGGCGACGCTGCTGCGCGAGCACCGCGGCGACGGGCACCTCGCCGCTCTGATGTCCGCCGGCCTGGACGGTCTGGAGGCCCTGGTGACTCACACGGCCACCGGCAGGGGCATGACGCCCCAGTGGGTGCGCGACACCCGCGGCTGGACCGTTGCCGACTGGGACGCGGCGGCCGGGCGGCTGCGGGAGCGCGGACTGCTCGACGAGGCCGGCGAACTGACCGAACAGGGCCTCGCCCTGCGCGAGGGGATCGAGCGGGACACGGACCGGCTGGACCAGGCCCCGTACGAGCACCTGGGCGCCGAGGGCGTCGCGCGCCTGACCGAGCTCGGTACGGGCTTCGCACGCGCCGCGCTCGCCGCCGGCGCCTTCCCGGCGGATCTGGTCGGCAAGCGCTGATCGACGGGCGTCGCGGCGAAGAAGCATGACGGGCCGCTGTCGAGGTACCCGCTCCGTCCCGGTCGTCGTGATCGGGAGAGGAAAGGGGAAACTCGTGTTCCGTGCGATCGCAGACGTACTGCGCCAGATCGGTGGGGCCATCGCCACCGTCGTGACGCTGCCCTTCCGGGCGCTGGCCCGGCTCTTCGGCGGCGCGTCGAGTTCGACCCGCAGCCGCCGGGCCTGAGGCGGGGGACGATCGCCGAGCCCGCGGCGGCGCGTCGCGGGCGGCGGCCCCTCCCCGGCCCGCCCGGGTTTGCGCCCTGATCCACGACTGTCCGTGCCACCTGCCACAATTGCCGCGCAACCTCAGTGGAGAAGGCGGTACGGGATCGTGACGACACCCCTCGTAGGGTCCATCGAAGGCAGGATCGCCGAGGAACTCGGCGTCCGGGAGCGGCAGGTCAGGGCTGCCGTGGAATTGCTCGACGGCGGTTCGACGGTGCCCTTCATCGCCCGCTACCGCAAGGAAGCGACCGAGATGCTCGACGACGCGCAGCTGCGCACGCTCGAGGAGCGGCTGCGTTATCTGCGGGAGCTGGAGGAGCGGCGGACGGCGATCCTCGACTCGGTTCGCGAGCAGGGCAAGCTCACCGAGGAGCTCGAAGCGCGGATCCGGGCCGCGGAGACCAAGGCGCGCCTGGAGGACATCTACCTGCCGTTCAAGCCGAAGCGGCGCACCAAGGCGCAGATCGCGCGCGAAGCCGGGCTGGAGCCGTTGGCCGACGGTCTGCTCGGCGACCCGGCCGTGGAGCCCCTCGCCGCTGCGGCGGCCTTCGTGGACGCCGACAAGGGCGTGGCCGATCCGCAGGCCGCCCTCGACGGAGCCCGGGCGATCCTCACCGAGCGGTTCTCCGAGGACGCCGACCTGATCGGCGAGCTGCGGGAACGCATGTGGGTGCGCGGGCGGCTGGCCGCCAAGGTGCGGGAGGGCAAGGAGGAGGCGGGCGCCAAGTTCGCCGACTACTTCGACTTCTCCGAGCCGTTCACGGAGCTGCCCTCGCACCGGATCCTGGCGATGCTGCGCGGCGAGAAGGAAGAAGTCCTGGACCTGGTCCTGGAGCCGGAAGAGCCCTCCGAGCAGCCCGGGCCGTCCTCGTACGAGGCGATCGTGGCGCACCGCTTCCAGATCGCCGACCGGGGCCGACCGGGCGACAAGTGGCTGCAGGACACGGTCCGCTGGGCCTGGCGCACCCGCCTGCTCGTGCACCTCGGCATCGACATGCGGCTGCGGCTGCGCACGGCCGCCGAGGACGAGGCCGTGAACGTCTTCGCGGCGAACCTCCGTGACCTGCTGCTCGCCGCACCGGCCGGCACGCGCTCGACGCTGGGGCTGGACCCCGGGTTCCGTACGGGCGTGAAGGTGGCCGTGGTCGACGCGACCGGCAAGGTGGTGGCGACGGACGTCATCCACCCCCACGTCCCGGCGAACAGGTGGGACGAGGCGATCGCCAAGCTGGCCCGCCTGGCGAAGGAGCACGCGGTCGAGCTGATCGCGATCGGCAACGGCACGGCGTCCCGCGAGACCGACAAACTCGCCGGTGAACTGATCGTCAAGCACCCGGAGCTGAACCTCACCAAAGTCATGGTGTCCGAGGCGGGCGCGTCCGTGTACTCGGCCTCCGCCTTCGCCTCGCAGGAGCTGCCCGACATGGACGTGTCGCTGCGGGGCGCCGTGTCGATCGCGCGGCGGCTCCAGGACCCTCTCGCGGAGCTGGTGAAGATCGACCCGAAGTCGATCGGTGTCGGCCAGTACCAGCACGACCTGTCGGAGGTGAAGCTGTCGCGTTCGCTGGACGCGGTGGTGGAGGACTGTGTGAACGGCGTCGGTGTCGACGTCAACACGGCGTCCGCTCCGCTGCTCGCCCGCGTCTCCGGCATCACCTCCGGGCTCGCCGAGAACATCGTGGCGCACCGCGACAGCAACGGCCCCTTCAAGTCGCGCACGCAGCTGAAGGGCGTGCCCCGGCTCGGCCCGAAGGCGTACGAACAGTGCGCCGGGTTCCTCCGTATCCGCGGGGGCGACGACCCGCTGGACGCCTCCTCCGTGCACCCCGAGGCGTACCCGGTGGTGCGGCGCATGGTGAAGACGGCCGGGCAGCAGGTCACCTCGCTCGTCGGGAACACCGGGGTGCTGCGCTCGCTGAGGCCGCAGGACTTCGTGGACGAGACGTTCGGTCTGCCGACCGTGACGGACATCCTGAAGGAGCTGGAGAAGCCCGGGCGCGACCCGCGGCCCGCGTTCAAGACGGCCACCTTCAAGGAGGGCGTGGAGAAGATCTCCGACCTGGCCTCCGGGATGATCCTGGAGGGCGTGGTCACGAATGTGGCGGCCTTCGGGGCGTTCGTCGACGTGGGTGTCCACCAGGACGGGCTCGTGCACGTCTCCGCGATGTCGAAGACGTTCGTCAAGGACCCGCGGGACGTGGTGAAGCCGGGCGACATCGTCAAGGTGAAGGTCCTCGACATCGACATCCCGCGCAAGCGGATCTCGCTGACGCTGCGGCTGGACGACGAGGCGGCACCGCAGGAGCGGCAGCAGGGCCCGGGCGGCGGCGAGCGCCGGCAGCGGGGCGGGCGTCCGCCCCAGCAGCGACAGAACCGGAGTGGCGGCGGAGGCGGGGGTGCCGGAGGTGCCGGAGGCGGCTCACGCCAGGCTTCACCGCCCGCCAACAGCGCGATGGCCGACGCCCTGCGCAAGGCCGGACTCGTCGACCCGAAGAAGGGCAGGCGCTGAGCGGCAAGGGCTGAGCCGTCCGGCCCGGACGCTCCGGTACGACACGGAGGTCCGGGCCGGTTCGTCCGTAGGCTGAAAGCCATGCGGACATCACGTGTGATCACCTGGGCCGTGTCCGAAAGCGGTGGCTACGAGACGGCCTGGATCGATCTGTACGACGGGGTGCTGACAGCGCGTGGCAGGGCGGTCGGCACCGTGCCCGAGATGTACTGGGTCTCGTACCAGCTGGACACGACCGACGGCTTCGTCACCCGACGGCTGCTGGTGGAGGCCGCCACCACGCACGGCACCCGCGTCCTGGACCTGCGCCACGACGGCGAGGGCCACTGGACCATGAACGGCGAGCGGATCCCCCAGGTCGACGGGGCCCTCGACTGCGACCTCGGGCTGTGTCCCCTCACCAACACGATGCCGGTGCTGCGGCACGGCCTGCAACGGGAGCCCGGCGAGCGGGAGTTCCTGATGGCGTGGGTGTCGGTCCCCGACCTGGAGGTGGAGCCGTCCCGACAGACCTACACCCACCTCCGCCGTGGACTGGTGCGCTTCGCCTCAGGCGACTTCCGCAGCGACCTGGAGGTCGACGAGGACGGCTGTGTGGTCGACTATCCGGGCCTGGCACGCCGTCTCACCTCGCCTTAGCGCTCCGTCACCTTTCCGTCCGCCACCTCCAGGCGGCGGGTCACGTGGACCGCGTCCAGCATGCGGCGGTCGTGGGTCACCAGGAGCAGCGTGCCCTCGTACGCGTCCATCGCCGACTCGAGTTGTTCGATGGCCGGCAGGTCCAGGTGGTTGGTCGGCTCGTCGAGGACCAGGAGGTTCACGCCCCGGCCCTGGAGCAGGGCCAGCGCCGCCCTGGTGCGCTCGCCCGGGGAGAGGGTCGACGCCGGGCGCGTGACGTGGTTCGCCTTGAGGCCGAACTTGGCCAGCAGCGTGCGGACCTCGGCGGGTTCGGTGTCCGGGACGGCCGCGCTGAAGGCGTCCATGAGGGATTCCGAGCCGTGGAAGAGCTTGCGGGCCTGGTCGACCTCGCCGACCAGGACGCCTGAGCCGAGGGATGCCGAACCCGCGTCCAGCGGGACCCGCCCGAGCAGGGCGCCGAGCAGCGTCGACTTGCCCGCGCCGTTGGCTCCCGTCACCGCCACCCGGTCCGCCCAGTCGATCTGGAGGGACACCGGGCCGAGGACGAAGCCGTCGCGTCGCACCTCGGCCTCGCGGAGGGTCGCGACGACCGCGCCCGAGCGCGGGGCCGACGCGATCTCCATGCGCAGCTCCCACTCCTTGCGGGGTTCTTCGACCACGTCGAGGCGTTCGATCATGCGCTGGGTCTGACGGGCCTTGGCGGCCTGCTTCTCGCTGGCCTCGCTGCGGAACTTGCGGCCGATCTTGTCGTTGTCGTTGCCCGCCTTGCGGCGCGCGTTCTTCACGCCCTTGTCCATCCAGGACCGCTGGACCTGGGCACGCTCCTGGAGGGCCGTCTTCTTGTCGGCGTACTCCTCGAAGTCGTCGCGGGCGTGCCGGCGGGCCACCTCGCGCTCCTCCAGGTAGGCCTCGTAGCCGCCGCCGTACAGGGTGATCTGCTGCTGGGCCAGGTCGAGTTCGAGGACCTTGGTGACCGTGCGGGTGAGGAACTCGCGGTCGTGGCTGACGACGACCGTGCCGGCGCGAAGACCGCTCACGAAGCGTTCGAGGCGTTCCAGGCCGTCCAGGTCGAGGTCGTTCGTCGGCTCGTCGAGGAGGAAGACGTCGTAGCGGGACAGGAGGAGGGAGGCAAGGCCGGCCCGTGCCGCCTGGCCGCCCGACAGCGACGTCATCGGCTGGTCCAGGTCGACGGCCAGGCCGAGCGAGTCGGCGACCTCTTCCGCCCGCTCGTCCAGGTCGGCGCCGCCGAGGTCCAGCCAGCGTTCCAGGCTGGTCGCGTAGGCGTCGTCGGCGCCCGGCGCGCCGTCGACCAGGCCCTGGGTCGCTTCGTCCATCGTCCGCTGGGCCTCGGCGACGCCGGTGCGGCGGGCGAGGAAGTCCCGGACGGTCTCGCCGGGGCGCCGCTCCGGTTCCTGCGGCAGGTGGCCGACGGCCGCCGTCGGCGGGGACAGCCGCAGCTCGCCCTCCTCCGGGGCGGTGAGGCCGGCGAGCATCCTGAGCAGCGTGGACTTGCCCGCGCCGTTGGCTCCGACCAGCCCGATGACGTCTCCGGGCGCGACGACGAGGTCGAGCCCGGCGAACAGGGAGCGGTCGCCGTGGCCGGCGGCGAGGTTCTTGGCGACGAGGGTGGCAGTCATCAGACCGCCGATGATAGTGGCCCGCCCCGGCGGCCCGCCGCCCGGTTCTTCTCAGTACGCCATCGCCTCCACCAGCACACTTCCCGACGTCCGCGCCACCACGAAGGCCTCTCCCCTGACCGCTCTGGCGTCCAGTGCGATGCGGTGGCGGCCGGGTTCGAGGATGCCGTCGAAGAGCTCGTGGGCGTGGGTGCGGTACAGGCGGTCGAGGCGGTACGCGGTGAGGCGGACCCGGCACGGCGAGGTGACCTCGACGCCCGCCTCGCCGTCGGCGGCGACCAGGCGGGTCAGTCGGCGCCGTTCCACGGGGCTGCGGTCCAGGGCGTGCTCGATCTGGGCGACGAGGAGGGGGACGATCGGGGCGAGGCCGTCGACGTAGGTCACGTCGACACCGGCCCGCTCGAAGGACTGACGTACGGCGGCACGTTCCTCCTCGGTGATCGCACGGCCGAAGACGACGGCCCCGTAGGCGCGCAGCTCATCGGCGGGGACGTCGTGCGCGTCACGGGTGATGTCGGCGCCGATGCCGATGATGCGCAGGGCGGCGGCGAGCTTGGCGAGGAGGGCGACGCGGGCGCCGATGAGCAGGACGCGGCGGCGGGGGGTGTCGGCGGAGGCGTCCAGGAGGGAGGTCAGCGCCGTACGGTACTCGGCGCCGGCGAAGCGGAACGGGCCGATGCCGTGGTAGCCGTTGAGCTCCAGGTCGGCGTGTTCGTCCGTCTGCCAGGCGAAGTCCCGCCAGATGAAGTCCTCGCCGTCGCGGTCGATCACGGCGGTGACGGCACCGCAGGCCAGGTCCTCGCACTCGGGGCAGCCATAGACGACGTAGCGGCCGCCGGGCAGCGGCGCGTCCGCCTCCAGGAGCAGGCTGCGGACCTGGGCGGTGAAGATCGCGGGTGGGACGTCGGAGGCGAGTGGGGAGACGGCGTCGAGGTCGGAGAGCTGGAAGAGCAGCGGGCGTCCGTCGACGATGAAGTCCACGAAGTCCCGGTGGATCTGGTAGTCACCGTTGGTGAGGACTCCACCGGCACGCATCGCCGGTGCCAGGCCGAAGGTCGCGTACTCGGCAGACATGCTGTGAGTATCCCCAGACTGGGCCCGATGTGCGCACGGCATGACATATTCCGCTAGCGTCCCCGCGTGAGAAGCGAACCGAAGGACGAGGTCGTCGTGGTCGGCGGCGGTGTCGTCGGGCTGACGACGGCCGTCGTGCTGGCCGAGCGCGGCCGCCGGGTGCGGGTGTGGACGCGGGATCCGGTCGAGCGGACCACCTCGGCGGTTGCCGGGGCGCTGTGGTGGCCGTACGCGATCGAGCCGGTCGAGCTCGCGCGCACCTGGGCGCTGCGTTCGCTGGACGTCTACGAGGAGTTGGCGGCCTCCCCGGAGGTGACCGGCGTACGGATGGTCGAAGGGGTACAGGGGGAGGCGGACCTGGACCGGGCCATGGCGTGGGCGGGGGCGCGGCTGCCGGGGCTGCGGGCGGCGACGGCCGAGGAGTACGCCGGGCCGGGGATGTGGGCGCGGCTGCCGCTCATCGACATGTCGACTCATCTGCCGTGGCTGCGGGAGCGGTTCCTCGCGGCGGGCGGGGCGATCGAGACGCGTACGGTGTCGGACCTGGCCGGGGTCGGGGCGCCGGTCGTGGTCAACTGCACGGGGCTCGGCGCCCGGGAGCTGGTGCCGGACCCGTCCGTGCGTCCCGTGCGCGGACAACTGGTCATCGTGGAGAACCCCGGCATCCGCACCTGGCTGGTCGCCACGGACGCCGCCGGGGCGACGGCGTACCTCTTCCCGCAGCCGGGCCGGCTCGTGCTGGGCGGCACCGCGGACGAGGACCAGTGGTCTCTCGAGCCCGATCCCGCGGCGGCGGAGGCGATCGTCCGGCGGTGTGCGGCACTGCGGCCCGAGGTCGCCGGGGCGCGGGTGCTGGAGCATCGGGTGGGACTCAGGCCGGCGCGGGGCGCGGTCCGACTGGAGCGCGAACCCCTGCCCGACGGGCGGGTGTTGGTGCACAACTACGGCCACGGCGGTGCGGGGGTGACCGTGGCCTGGGGGTGCGCGGAGGAGGCGGCCGGACTGGCCGCCCCCTCCTGACGCGGGCTCAGCAGCCGGTGACCGGTTCGGCGGCCGTGAGGTGGTACGGCGCGCGTGCGTCGAGGAGCAGGGGGACGAGGACGCGCAGGGACTGGCGGAGCGGGACGTAGGTGCCCCTAGTCCGCACCCCGTGCAGGGCGAGTTCGTCCCGGACCTGCACCAGTTGGAGCGGGCGCCCCTGTGTGGTCGTACCGAGGGAGGCGACGGAGACGCGCTTGCTTCCGCGGTCGACGGCCGCCAGGAAGGCCCGCTCCTCCGATTCCCCGGTCCAGCGGACGCCGTTCGACTCCTCGAAGCCGGTGCGGGGCCGGGTTTCGGTGGCCTCGGCCGGTGTCGCCGCGAGGGACGCGGCGAGGGCCGCCGTCACCAGCGTCAGGGGGCGGATCACCGGCCGCCCTCGGGGACGCGCTGGGCGGTGCGCGGTGCCCGGACCCCGTCGAGGGTCGTGGCCTCGGGGGCGGCGGACACGGAGCCCGCGGTGGCCCGCGCGAACGCGGCCGCGCCGCCGACGAGCGGCACCCGGGCGGACGTACGGGACAGGTCGACCGTCAGGGTGGGGGTGGTGGACGGCGGGTCGATGAGGTCCTTGTCCGTGCCCGCGACGATCAGTGCGAGGCGGTGTCCGGCCGGGACGACGTGGTCGGTGGCTCCGAGATCGAGGGTGATGGTGTACGCCTTGCCCGGGGTGAGCGGGACGCCCTTCCAGTCGGAGGCGTGGTTGCCGAGGTCGGCCCAGCCGCGGCTGACGACCGTGTGGTCGACGTCGGCGGTCTTGGCCCGCGTCTCCTTGAAGCAGGCGCTGTCGCCGGTGGTGCTCACGCCCCAGCAGGTGCGGTCGGTGAGCGTGCTGATGCCCTCGCCGCTCGCCGCGTAGTCGCGGACGGTGTCGGGGCCGAGGTCGACGAGAACGGCGGACAGGTGGGACGTCGAGGTGGTGGGGGTCGCGGTGACGGTGACCTTGGAGGAGCCGGACACGCGCAGGTCGCGGGTGAGCGGCCCGGTCACGAAGCCCGCCTTGTCGGGGGTGGCCGTGTCGATCCGCGCCGCCCAGTCGGTCTCGCTCAGCCGCGGGTCGTCGGTGAAGGTCTCGGTGCCGGTGCCCTTGCGCAGGCCGAGCGTGCCGACGCCCTCCTGGCCGCCCTCGGCGGGGCGCAGGGCCGTGGCGGCGGTGTCGCGCGGCGGCCAGGCCTTGGAGGTGACCCACTGGTCGGGGTGGCGTTCGATGTCGGCCATGGGCTCGCGGTCGATGCCGTTGTCGTAGCCGAGGAGTTCGTGGTCGAACCAGCGGTGCAGCGTGTCGACCCAGGTGGCGCGGCGGAAGTCGAAGGGGTCGACGTGACCGGTCTGGGAGAGCCAGATCTTGCGCTCGACGCCGTTCTTCGCGAGGGCGTCCCACCACGGACCGACGTGCTGCATACGGACGTTGAGGTCCTGCATGCCGTGGATCAAAAAGACGCTCGCCTTGACCTTGCTCGCGGCCTTCACGTAGTCGCGCTCGCTCCACAGCGCGGTCCGGTCGCCGGTGCGCGGGGCTCCGGCGACGAGCTCCTGCTGGACGGCGGCGCACTTGGCGCGCGCGTCGGGGCTGTCGACGTAGTTGGACAGCCAGTCGGGGCCCGAGTCGTAGAGCGGAGCGCCCTTGGAGAAGTAGTAGTCGTACCAGGTGGAGATGGCGCTGATCGGGACGATGGTCCGGAGTCCCTTGACTCCGGTGGCGGCCACGCCGTTGGCGATGGTGCCGTCCCAGCTCTTGCCGATCATGCCGGTCCTGCCGTTGGTCCAGGTGGCCTTGGCGGTGGTGGTGCCGGTGCGGCTCGTGTAGGCCCTGGCCCGGCCGTTCAGCCAGTCGACCACGGCCTTCGCGGACTGGATGTCGGAGCGCCCGCCGACGTCCACACAACCGTCGGAGCGGTTGGTTCCGGCGAGGTCGACGCCGACGAAGGCGTAGCCGCGGGGCACGAAGTAGTTGTCGTAGAACAGCGGCATCTGGACGACGTCGCCGGCCGCGTCGTACGTCTTCTTCTGGCTTTCGTTGCCCCGCCCGCAGCAGGAGTAGTACGGACTGGCGTCCATGATCACGGGGATCTTGCGGCCCTGCCGGGCGGGTTCGCTCGGCCGGACGATGTCGACGGCGACGCGGTCCGTCTTCCCGTCGCTGTCGCCGTCGAGTCCGGTGTCCACCCAGACGGCCTCGCGGACCGCGTTCTCGTACGAGTAGACCGGTCTGCTCTCGCGCGGGGCGGGGTGGGCCGCGGCCGGGGTGAGAAGGGTGGCCGTCAGGGCGGTGAGGGCCACAGCGGCGAGCGATCTCCAGGTCGTGAAGCGCATGCGTGTCGGCATGCGCCGGACGCTACATCGGTCAACTCCCGTGCAGAAGAGGGCGATCGGGCGCGTGTGCTGCCCTTGAGGCGTCTGCTACGGGACTTGTGACGGTCCGTCGGCCTACGTGGCGCAGGGGCCCTGGCCCAGGGACTGGCTCGGGCGGGACAGGGGCCGGCGGTGGGCCGCCGGGTTCACCGAGACGGACCACCGCGAGCGCACGCCGCCGAGTTGGAGGAGCAATCGCCTTGAGCGAATCACCGTGCTGCGGCCACGGGCTACGACACGCCTGCTCTGCGGCTCACCGCCGGCGCCCTCGGCCGTCAGCCTTCACCCGCCAGGCCCGTCAGGCCCGTCAGGCAGACGGCCGGCTTCGCAGGGCCATGTCGGCCACCAGTTGCAGGTCGTCGCGGGTGGCACCGCCGGCGGCTTGGATGGCGGCTTGGACTGCGATGCCGTTCGCCACGGTCATGAGGTGGCGGGCGAGCACTCCGGGATCGGTGTCGCGGTGCTGGTCGCCGTCGTCGACGGCCCGCTGGAACCGGTCGTGGAGGAGGGCGACGGCCTCGCCCCGCCAGGCCACGAGGGCGTCGCGGGCGTCGCGTCCGTTCAGGCCTCTACGGTGGAAGGACGCGTCGGCGCGTGAGCCGGCCGGCGCCGGCGGGCCGACGAGGGAGCCGGACGTGCGGGAAGTGGTGATCATCGAGGCGCCGTCCGTGTTGGGGCTGCGGCCCACCGGGGTCGAGGATCTGCCGGAGGCGCTGCTCGGTGCGGGGCTCGCCGAAGGGCTCGGGGCAGTGCGGGCGGGGCGGGTCGAGGCGCCGTCCTACGATCCGCGCCGGGATCCGGAGACCGGGGTCCTCAATCCGGTCGGCATCGCGACGTACTCGCTCGCGCTGGCGGACGTGGTGGGCGGGGTGTTGGACAGCGGGCGGTTCCCGCTGGTCCTGGGCGGTGACTGCAGCATCCTGCTCGGCAATCTGCTGGCACTGCGCCGCCGGGGGCGTCACGGGCTGCTCTTCCTCGACGGCCACACCGACTTCTACCAGCCGTCGGCGGAACCGGCCGGCGAGGTGGCCTCCATGGAACTCGCCCTGGCCACCGGTCGCGGGCCCGCTGCCCTGGCCGACCTGGAGGGCCGGGGGCCGCTGCTGCGGGACGCGGACGTGGTCGCCTTCGGATTCCGGGACACGGAGGAGTCGACGCGGGCCGGCATGCGGCCGCTGCCTGCCGAGTTGCACACCATGGATCTGGGCACGGTGCGTGCGCTCGGCGCCGGGGAGGCGGCGGGCCGGGCCGTCGATCTGCTCACCGGTGCGCCGGACGTCGAGGGGTACTGGGTCCACCTCGACGCCGACGTACTGGACGACCAGGTCATGCCGGCCGTCGACTACCGGCTGCCGGGCGGACTGACCTGGCCGGAGCTGGAGACCGTGTTGCGCGTGGCGCTGTCCGGCCCGGTGGTCCTCGGCTTCGACGTGACGATCTTCAACCCCCGGCTGGATCCGGACGGGGGCATCGCGACGCGGTTTACGCAGGCCCTGGTGCGGGCGTTCCGGGGTGACCGGTGAGCACGGAGGGACGGGGCGGCGCCGGGGACGCCAGCTGCGCCGGGGACGCCGACGATGAACGGGCACCACCTGGGCGCCGATCGTCCACAGGGCGAAGTCGAACAGGGTCCACTCGTAGCGGGTGGGGGACATGATCGCGACCCGGTCGCCGAAGCGGATGCCCTGGGCGAGCAGGCCCTTGGCGAACGTGGTCTCGCCGAGCCACTGCACGATGGGCGATCCGACGACGGACCCGGTCGCGACGTCGGCGTGGTCCACGGTGGAGACGTCCTCACGGCCGGCCACTGCGGACCGGACCGGCCGCCCGGCCAGTGCGGGTGCGCCGGGGGGCGGGTGACACCGGGCGGCGCCAGGTGCACCGGCGGTAGGTGACATCAGGGGCACTGGTTGGCGCCGATCAGTCCCCGTGGTCGTACACCGTCACGCCGATCCCTCGCCTCACCAGCCGCGCGGTGATCAGCGGCTCCACGCGGGGCCACTTGCCGCCGGCCAGGCCGCAGCCTATGCGGGGCATGTGGACGGAGGCGCCGATCTCCTCGGCCTTGTCGGCCAGCCGGCCCAGCGCCGTGTCGATCGCCTCGTAGCGGACGGGGACGCCCTTGCTGCCGGTGCGGATGCCGCGCTGCCCCACCATGTTGGCCACCCACACATACCGCTCGACCTGGACGAACTGGACCGCGCCCAGAGCGAAGTCGTTCGCCGCCCGGTCGCGGTGCCAGGCGCGGTACGCCGCCTCCGGCTCGGGCCAGCGCCGTGAGAGCGCCAGGACGAAGCCCTTCCCCCATCCCCCGATGTCGTTGCAGACATGCGCGATCAGCTTGACGCCCTTCACCGACGGCACGGTGGCGTCACCCCGGACATACCTGATCTCCGACATGACGCCACCGTAGGCGACCCCACTGACAATCGACCTGACCTGCTACTTCGTGAGCTGCGACAGCTCGCTGTCCGCCGTCTGCGACACCCGGCGCCGGATGCCGAACCAGCCGCCGATCAGGAGGACGGCGATGACGGGGATGAGGAACAGCGTCCTGCGGCCCACCTCGGGGTCGTTCCACATCATGGCGAGGCAGGCGAGGAGGAAGACGACCGTGGTGACCTCCGTGACCGGACTGCCGGGGAGGCGGAAGGGAGGGCGGGCCAGCAGGCCGGCGCGGGCGCGGCGGACGAAGACCAGGTGGCAGGCCATGATCGCTCCACACGCGGCGGCACGCGTCACAGGGGCCCCGTCCACGAGGTTTCTCACCATTGGTGAGACAGCGATACTGCTGCACATGACGACCGACACCACGGATGCCGGGGAGCCGGCCCTCACCATCGACGAGCTGGCGGCGCGAGCGGGTGTCACGGTCCGCACGGTCCGCTTCTACGGCACGAAGGGACTGCTGCCCCCGCCGGTGATCGGTCCACGACGGGTCGGGCACTACGGCCGGGAGCACATCGCTCGGCTCGCGCTGATCGAGGAGTTGCAGCAGCAGGGGATGACGCTGGCGGCCATCGAGCGCTACCTGCGGCAGCTGCCGCCGGACCTGAGCGCGCACGACCTCGCGATCCACCGGGCGGTGGTGGCCTCCTGGGCGCCGGACACCGTGGAGACCGTGTCCCGGGCGGACCTTCAGCGGCGGGCGGGGCGGGAGCTGGCCGACGGGGACGTGGCGCGGCTCGCCGCGATGGGCGTGGTCCGGGCGGACGACGGCGGCTCGTACCGCGTCGACCTGGGCCTGCTCCGGCTCGGCGTCCAGTTGCTCGACGTACCCCTGTCGCAGGAGGCGATCCTCGCGTCGCGGAAGGTCCTCGTCGAGCACTCGCGGGCGGCGGCACACGAGTTGGCGGAGCTGTTCCGCGGGGAGGTGGCGGAGCGGGACGCGCGGGATGTGAAGTCGCTGTCCGCGCATATGCACCCGCTGGTGGTGCAGGCGCTGTTGACCACGTTCCAGCGGTCGCTGAAGGAAGAGCTGAGCGAGTGGCCCACGCGGTGATCGGCCGCCCGAGGGCGGGTTTCGCCCCCGCCGCCCCTTCCCTTTCCCGTCCTTCTGGGGCTCCGCCCCAGACCCATCTCCTCAAACGCCGGAGGGGCTGAATTTCAGCCCGTCCGGCGTTTGAGGACGAGGCCGTTCAGGCCGAAGGGGGGTCTGGGGGCGGCAGCCCCCAGGGACGGGAAGGGAAGGGGCGGCGGGGGCGGAATCCCCCGGAGCCCAGGGGTCACGCGTCCCGGAACCGTTCACCCTTCTCCGCCTTCTCCACCAGCAGCGCGGGCGGCGCGAAGCGCTCCCCGTACCGCTCGGCCAGCTCACGCGCGCGTGCCACGAAGCCCGGCAGCCCGCCCTCGTAGCCGTTGATGTACTGGAGGACACCCCCGGTCCACCCCGGGAAGCCGATGCCGAAGATCGAGCCGATGTTGGCGTCGGCGACGGACGTCAGGACGCCCTCCTCCACGAGCTTGACGGTGTCGAGTGCCTCCGAGAAGAGCATGCGCTCCTGCATGTCCCTGAAGGGGATCTGCGCGCCGTCGCGTGTGAAGTGCTCCCGCAGTCCGGGCCACAGCCCGGCCCGCTTGCCGTCCTCGGCGTACTCGTAGAAGCCCGCTCCCCCGCTGCGGCCGGTGCGGCCGAACTCGTCGACCATGCGGTCGATGACGGCCTCGGCGGGGTGTCCGGGCCAGGTGCCGCCGGCCTCCTCGACGGCCCGCTTCGACTCGTTGCGGATCTTGCGGGGCAGCGTGAACGTCAGCTCGTCCATCAGCGACAGGACCTTCGCCGGGTAACCCGCCTGGGCCGCGGCCTGTTCGACCGACGCGGGCTCGATGCCCTCGCCGACCATGGCCACGCCCTCGTTGAGGAAGTGCCCGATGACGCGCGAGGTGAAGAACCCGCGCGAGTCGTTGACGACGATCGGGGTCTTCTTGATCTGCCGGACCAGGTCGAAGGCGCGGGCGAGGGCTTCGTCGCCGGTGCGCTCCCCCTTGATGATCTCGACGAGCGGCATTTTGTCGACGGGTGAGAAGAAGTGCAGCCCGATGAAGTCGGCCTGGCGCTCGACGCCTTCGGCGAGGGCGGTGATGGGGAGGGTGGAGGTGTTGGAGCACAGCAGTGCGTCCGGCTCGACGAGGTGCTGGATCTCCTGGAACACCTTGTGCTTGAGCGAGGTGTCCTCGAAGACGGCCTCGATGACGGCGTCGCAGCCCGCCAGGTCGTTGGGGTCGGCGGTCGGCGTGATGCGGGCGAGCAGCGCGCTCGCCTTGTCCTGGGTGGTACGGCCCCGGGAGACGGCCTTGGCGCACAGCTTCTCGGAGTAGCCCTTGCCCTTGAGGGCCGCTTCGGGAGAGACGTCCTTGAGGACTACGTCGATGCCCGCGCGGGCGCACGAGTAGGCGATGCCCGCACCCATCATCCCGGCGCCGAGGACGGCGACCTTGCGCACGGGGCGCGGTTCGACGCCCTTGGGGCGCATCGCGCCGGAGTTGACGGCCTGGAGGTCGAAGAAGAACGCCTGGATCATGTTCTTCGAGGTCTGCCCGGCGGCCAGTTCCACGAAGTAGCGGGCCTCGATGACCTGCGCGTTCTCGAAGTCGACCTGGGAGCCCTCGACGGCGGCCGCGAGGATGTTGCGCGGGGCCGGGTAGGGCGCGCCGGCCGTCTGCTTGCGGAGGGTGGCGGGGAAGGCGGGGAGGTTCGCCGCGAACTTGGGGTGGGCGGGCGTACCCCCGGGGATCCGGTAGCCCGGCCTGTCCCAGGGCTGCTGCGAGGCGGGGTTGGCCTCGATGAAGGCCCGGGCCTTGGCGAGGAGTTCCTCCTGGGTGGCGGCCACGTCGTCGACGAGACCGTTCTCCAGGGCGCGCTGCGGGCTGTACTGGGTGCCCTGGAGGAGGACCTTGAGCAGCGCGTCGGCGATGCCGAGCAGGCGTACGGTGCGGACGACGCCGCCGCCTCCCGGGAGCAGGCCGAGGGTGACCTCGGGGCAGCCGATCTTCGAACCGGGGGCGTCGAGGGCGATGCGGTGGTGGCAGGCCAGGGCGATCTCGTAGCCGCCGCCGAGGGCCGCGCCGTTCATGGCGGCGACGACCGGCTTGCCGAGGGTTTCGATGCGGCGCAGGTCGCGCTTGATGGCCATGCCGCCGTCGAAGAGTTCCTGCGCGGTCTCGGGGGTCACGCGGATGAGGTCGCGCAGGTCGCCGCCGGCGAAGAAGGTCTTCTTGGCGGAGGTGATGATGATGCCGCGGATGGTGTCCTTCTCGGCCTCCAGGCGGTCGGTGGTCACCGCGAGGGAGTCGCGGAACGCCTGGTTCATGGTGTTCGCGGACTGGTCCGGATCGTCGAGGACGAGGGTGATGACGCCGGCGCGGTCCTGTTCCCAGCGGATGGTGGTGCTCTGTGTCATGACAGGGTCTCCGTAGAGGTCTTTTGGATCCGGATCAGAGGTCTCCTGGGTCCGGATTTCCGCCGGGGATTCAGATGCGTTCGACGATCGTGGCGATGCCCATGCCGCCGCCGACGCACAGTGTGGCGAGGCCGTACCGCTTGTCCTGGCGCTCCAGTTCGTCGACGAGCGAGCCGAGGATCATGGCGCCGGTGGCGCCGAGCGGGTGGCCCAGCGCGATGGCGCCGCCGTTGACGTTGACCTTGTCGAGGGACAGGCCCATGTCCTTCACGAAACGCAGGACGACGGCCGCGAAGGCCTCGTTGATCTCGACCAGGTCGATGTCGTCGATGGTCAGCCCCGCCCGGGCGAGGGCCTTGCGGGTGGCGGGCGCGGGACCGGTGAGCATGATGGTGGGCTCGGAACCGGAGACGGCGGCGGAGACGATCCGCGCGCGCGGGGTGAGCCCGTAACGCTCGCCGATCTCCTTCGAGCCGATGGCGACCAGCGAGGCGCCGTCCACGATGCCGGAGGAGTTGCCCGCGTGGTGGACGTGGTCGATCTTCTCCACCCAGTGGTACTTCTGCAGGGCCACGGCGTCGAAGCCGCCGAGGTCGCCGATGTCGGCGAAGGACGGCTTCAGCCTGCCGAGGGAGTCCGCGGTCGTGCCGGGGCGCGGGTGCTCGTCGTGGTCGAGGACGACCAGACCGCTGCGGTCCCTGACCGGGACGACGGACCGGTCGAAGCGGCCTTCCTTCCAGGCGGTCGCAGCGCGCTCCTGCGAGAGCGCCGCGTACTCGTCGACGTCCCGGCGGGAGAAGCCCTCGATGGTGGCGATGAGGTCGGCGCCGATGCCCTGCGGTACGAAGTTGACGGCGATGTTCGTCATCGGGTCGTTGAACCAGGCGCCGCCGTCGGAGGCCATCGGCACCCGGGACATCGACTCGACGCCGCCCGCGAGGACCAGATCCTCCCAGCCGGAACGGACTTTGGCGGCGGCCATGTTGACGGCCTCCAGGCCCGAGGCACAGAAGCGGTTCTCCTGGACGCCCGCCACGGTGTCCGGCAGTCCGGCGGCGATGGCGGCGATCCGGGCGATGTCGGAGCCCTGGTCGCCGACCGGGCCGACGACGCCGAGCACGATGTCGTCGACCGCCGCCGGGTCGAGGTTCGGGAAGCGGTCGCGGATCTCGTGGATGAGTCCGACGACCAGGTCGATGGGCTTCGTGCCGTGCAGGGCGCCGTTCGCCTTGCCGCGGCCGCGCGGGGTGCGGATCGCGTCGTACACGTACGCTTCGGTGCTCACATCAAGCCTTTCGGGAAGGGTCAGCCCAGCAGGGAACGACCGATGATCTCCTTCATGATCTCGGTGGTCCCGCCGTAGATGGTCTGGATGCGGCCGTCGGTGAAGGCCCGGGCCACGGGGTGGTCGGTCATGTAGCCGTAGCCGCCGTGCAGTTGGAGGCAGCGGTCGGCGACCCGCTTCTGCAGTTCGGTCGCCCACCACTTGGCCATGGAGGCGTGCACGGCGTCGAGTCCGCCGCGGGAGTGGTCCTCGATGCAGCGGTCGAGGAAGGCTCGGGTGACGGCGCACTCGGTTGCCATGTCGGCTATCTCGAAGCGGATGTGCTGCTTGCTCGACAGGGGCCGGCCGAAGGCCTCGCGCTCCTTGACGTAGTGCGTGGTGATCTCCAGGAGGTGTTCGGCGGCGGCGATCGCGGCGACGGCGATGCTCAGGCGCTCCTGGGCGAGGTTCGTCATCAGGTGGACGAAGGCGCCGTCGAGCTCGCCGAGAAGGTTCTCCCTGGGCACGCGCACGTCGTGGAAGAACAACTCGGCCGTGTCCTGGGCCTTCTGGCCGATCTTGTCGAGGTTGCGGCCGCGTTCGAAGCCCTCCATGCCCCGTTCGACGACGAACAGCGACAGGCCGTGGGCTCCGCCCTCCGGAGTCGTCTTCGCCACGACGATCACCAGGTCGGCCAGGATCCCGTTGGAGATGAACGTCTTGGAGCCGTTGAGCAGCCAGTGCTCGCCGCGGTCCTCGGCGTGGGTGCGGATGCCCTGGAGGTCGGAGCCGGCGCCGGGCTCGGTCATGGCGATGGCCGTGATCAGCGTGCCGTCGCAGAACCCGGGCAGCCAGCGCCGCTTCTGCTCCTCGGTGGCCAGGCCGGTCAGGTACGGGCCGATGATGTCGTTGTGCAGGCCGAGGGCGAGCCCGGGTGCGCCCGCGCGGGTGAACTCCTCGGCGAGGACGGCGCTGAAGCGGAAGTCGGCGGTGCCGCCGCCTCCGTACTCCTCGTCCACGGCGAGCCCGAGCAGGCCCTGCTTTCCGGCCGCCCGCCACGCGTCGCGGGAGACGATGCCGTCGTTCTCCCACTGCTCGTAGTACGGCAGCACCTCCCTGGCCAGGAAGGCGCGCACGGTCTCGCGGAACGCGTCGTGCTCGGGGGCGAAGATCTGCCGCTTCACGCGAGGCCCTTCAAAAGATCGGGTACGTCCCAGTCGCGCGCCACGTCCGCCGTGTCGCCGCCCGGCCGGGCGGGGCCGGTGCGGACCTGCGTCGGGGTGGCGGAGAAGCGGGGCGCGGGCGCGGGCTGGGTGATGCCGCCGTGGTCGGTGAAGGTGCCGCGGGCGGCGAGGTGCGGGTCGTGCGGGGCCTCGCGCAGGGACAGTACGGGCGCCACGCAGGCGTCGGAGCCCTCGAAGACGGCCGTCCACTCGGCACGGGTGCGGGATTTGAAGCGGGCGGTGACCGCCTCGCGCAGGTCTTCCCAGCGGGTCCAGTCCTTGCGTGCTCCGGCGTGCTCCTCGATGCCGAGCAGGTGCAGGAACTCCTCGTAGAACTGCCGCTCCAGGGCGCCGACCGCCATGTACTTCCCGTCGGCGGTCTCGTAGGTCCCGTAGTAGGGGCAGCCGCCGTCGAGGAGGTTGGCGCCGCGCCGGTCCTGCCAGCCGCCGGCGGCGAGCATGCCGTGGATCATCGCGGAGAGGTGGGCCGTGCCGTCGACGATGGCCGCGTCGACGACCTGGCCGGTGCCGGTCGCGCGGGCGTGGTGCAGGGCGGCGAGGACGCCGACGACGAGGTACAGGGAGCCGCCCGCGTAGTCACCGAGCAGGTTGGCCGGGACGGCGGGAGGCCGGGACGGTTCGCCGATCATGCCGAGGGTGCCGGTGAGCGCGATGTAGGCGATGTCGTGGCCGGCCCGCGGGGCGAGGGGGCCTTCCTGGCCCCAGCCGGTCATCCGGCCGTAGACGAGTGCGGGGTTGCGGGCGTGGCAGTCCTCGGGGCCGACGCCGAGGCGCTCGGCGACTTTCGGACGGTAGCCCTCGATCAGGACGTCGGCGCGGGCGGCGAGGTCGAGGACGCGGGCGGGTCCGTCGGGTGCCTTCAGGTCGACGATCACGGAGCGCTTGTTGCGGTTGGTGACGTCGAACTCCGGGTCGACGGCGAGCCCGGCGCCGCCGGGCCGGTCCACGCGGACGACGTCGGCGCCCAGGTCGGCGAGGAGCATGGCGGCGAACGGGCCGGGCCCGATACCGGCCAGCTCGACCACGCGTACGCCAACGAGCGGGCCCGGCCCTGGCGTCGTTGCCATTCAGCCCCCAGAGGTATGACACAACTGATGTAACACCAGTGATGCTAAGAACGCCGTGAAGCGGGCACAAGCCCCGGAGAGCAAGCGCTTAGTCGGATTGTGCCCCGTCGGCCGGTTCAGCGACCCTCCAGTTCCGCTGTCAGCCGCTTCGGCGCGATCGCGCGGTAGCTCTCCTCCACCCAGTCGCACAGCAGCTCGGCGCCAGGGGCGCCCGTCGGCTCCAGCGGGATTCTCACCCAGCCGGACTTCCCGAGGCCGTATCCGGCGGGCTCGGCGCCGGGGCAGGTCAGCGCGTGGGCGTGGGCGGCCTCCTCGGTGAGCTTCACCGTGACGCCCAGCGGATAGCTGCCGTCGTCGACGCCGAGGAAGACGAAGACCTTCTTGTTGACCTTGGCGACGCTCTCGCTCCAGGGGAACTCCTCCGTGGCGCCCGGCAGCCCGAGGGCGAACTCACGCACTTTCGCCCACTTCTTCAGGGCGTTCTTCGGCACGGCCACCTGCCACCTCCGGCCTCGTCGTCAAACTGAGCACTCCTCACGCTAGCCTCGGCCACCGACAACGGCGCGTGCGGCAAGACCGAGGGGTGTCATGAACAGGCTGAACAAGACGGACCGTCCGTACGACATCGTGCTCTTCGGAGCCACCGGCTTCGTGGGGACGCTCACGGCGGAGTATCTGGCCGCGCACGCCCCGGACGGGCTGCGCTGGGCGATCGCCGGCCGCAGCGGGCGCAAGCTGGAGGAACTGCGCGAGCGGCTGCCTGGCGGCTCGAAGGTGGGCGTCCTGAAGGCCGACGTGTCGGATCCGGGCTCGCTGCGTGAACTCGCCGAGGACGCGCGCGTGGTGGCCACCACGGTCGGCCCCTATGTGACGTACGGCGAGGAACTCGTCGCCGCCTGCGCGGACACCGGAGCGGACTACCTGGACCTCACCGGCGAGCCGGAGTTCGTGGACCTGACGTACGTCCGCCATGACGCACGCGCGCGTGAGACGGGTGCCCGGCTGGTGCACGCGTGCGGTTTCGACTCGGTGCCGCACGACCTGGGGGCGTACTTCACGGTCCGCCAACTGCCCGAGGGGGTGCCCATCAGGGTGGACGGCTTCGTGACCGCGAACGCCACCTTCTCGGGCGGCACGTTCGCCTCGGCGCTCAACCAGTTCGCGCGCGGCCGGCAGTTGCTGGCCGCCGCCCGGGAGCGCGGGCGCCACGAGCCGCGGCTGGTGGGGCGCCGGGCCTCCGCACCGACCGGCGCCCCGCGGTTCGCCCCGGAGGTCGGCGCCTGGGCGCTGCCGCTGCCGACGATCGACGCGCAGATCGTCCGGCGGTCCGCGAAGGCGCTGGAGCGCTACGGCCCCGACTTCCGCTACCGCGAGTACGCGGCGGTACGACACCTGCCGGTCGCGGTGGGCGGGGTGGCCGCCGTGGGAGCGCTGATCGCCGCGGCCCAACTTCCGCCCGCCCGGCGCTGGTTGTCCGACCGGCTACAGCCTGGCGAGGGCCCCGGCCCGGAGAAGCGCGCGAAGAGCTGGTTCAAGGTCCGCTTCGTCGGCGAGGGCGGCGGGCGACGCGTGTACACGGAGGTCGCGGGCGGCGACCCCGGGTACGACGAGACGGCGAAGATCTTTGCCGAGGCGGCGCTGTCCCTGGCCTTCGACGACCTTCCGCCGACCGCCGGTCAGGTCACCACCGCGGTCGCGATGGGCGACGCGCTGACCGAGCGGCTGCGGCGGGCCGGCATCACCTTCCGGGTCGCCGGGAGCCGGTGATGCGGCCCTACAGCGGCCACTGGGCGACCGTGTAGATCATCCCGCAGATCCACCCGAGGCCCGCCAGGGTGGCGAGGACCAGCGCGGCCATCACGGCACGCTCGACGGGACGGTCGGGGTCGGCAAGGGGCTTCGGGGAGCGGTGCGAAGTCATGCGCACAGCCTGCCGAGCCGGTGGTCGGCCCCACATCCGTACAGGTACTCAGACCACGTACTCAGACGGGGTGCTCGCGGGCAAAAGTCTCAACGGGCGGTTCAATGAAACGATTGAAGGCATGAAATTCCTTCTCGAAGTCACGATGGACGACGAAGCATTGGCGAAGGACCCCGCGGGCGAGCTGGGCCGGATCCTGCGCTACTGGGGCGGCAACCTGCGCCACTACCCGCTGCGGCCCGGCGACGGATCGGTGATCCACGACTCGGGGCATCGCGAAGTGGGCGGCTGGCGCATCGAGTAGCCGCCGCCCTCAGGACGTCGCGTCGCGCAGCGCCCTGCGGCACAGGGAGTCGGCCCTGCGGGTCGTCTCGGGCAGGCGGTACTCGGGGGTCAGCGCGAGCGTGTGGGCGCAGGCGTTGTCCAGGCTCACCCGGTGACCGACGGAGACGAAGACCGGCTTGACCGCCTGCCGGGTGCGCAGGGCGCGGCCGACCTCCTCGGCGCCGGCGAGGAGGGGGGACGTACTGCCGCGCGGGGTGGCGGGGTCGTCGTAGGTGAAGGTGAAGGGGTTCTTGGCGACGCCGATCGTGGGCAGGCCGGTGAGGACGCCGAGGTGGCTGGCGAGGCCGAAGCGGCGAGGGTGGGCGAGGCCGTAGCCGTCGCAGACCACCAGGCCGGGCGGGCGGGGCAGGGCGTCGAGGGCGGCGAGGACGGTCGGGATCTCACGGAAGGCGAGCAGGCCGGGCACGTAGGGGAAGGAGATCCGGCCGACGGCGGTGGCCTCGGCGACGATTTCGAGGCTCGCCGCGTCCAGCACGACGGCGGCGGCGGCGACCACGTCGTGCTCGTCGTCGTAGGCCACGTCGACACCGGTCACATGGCCCGTGCCGACCGGTGGCCCCGGCTCGTCGAGCACCACGCGCTCGCGCAGTTCGTCCTGGACAGCGCGGGCGTCTTCCTCGGTCGCGGGCCAGTCGGAGGGAATTCTCACCGTCGTCATGATGGGACGAGCCTACGGGCCGTCACCCGGGCGGCGTAACCTCGTGATCATGTTCGTACTGGAGCTGACCTACACCGCCCCGCAGGCCGCCGTCGACGCCGCGCTCCCGGCGCACGTCGCCTGGCTCGACGAGCGGTACGCGCAGGGTGTCTTCCTGGCGTCCGGGCCCAAGAACCCCCGCGACGGCGGGGTGATCCTCGCCGTCGCGGAGGACCGCGCGCGGATCGAGGAGATCGCCGCGGGCGACCCCTTCGTCACCGCCGGGGTGTGCGAGTACCGCATCGCCGAGTTCACCGCGACGAAGACGGCACCGGACCTGGAGCGGTACCGGCAGACGCCGGCCTGAGGCTCAGCTCTTGCCCAGTGCCTGCTGCAGCTGGCTCTTGTTCATGTCCGAACGGCCGTGGATGCCGCGCTTCTTGGCCTCCTCGTAGAGCTGGTCGTAGGTGGGCCCCTGGGAGCCCTGGCCGGACCGCCGGCCGCCCCTCTTGCCGGACGACATGTCCTTGGTCGAGGTGCGGCTGGCGGTCTTCGACTCGCCGGACCGGGCGCGTTCCTTGTTCACCGTGCGCGCGGCGATCTCCTTGGCGCGGCCGGTGCTCTCGCCCCGGTCCTCGGCGCTCTCCTTGATGTGCTCGTACTGGCGCTCCCGCTTGGGGCTCGAACCACGTGGCATGTCCGCTCACTCCTCTCACGTTCGGTGAACGGGTACCCGTTTTCCGGATCCATGCGTCACACCGGGCGCCCTCAGCCCTCCAGACGGGCGACGCGCCCCTGTTCGCCCGCCGCCCAGCAACCCCGGTCGGGCGTGCAGTCGACGGTGTCGTACGAGCCCGTGTCCACCGTGCGCCAGGTGCGCCCGCCGTCCGTCGTCAGGTCCGTGCCGGTGGGTCCGACCGCGAGGGCGGCCGTACGGCTGTACGGGAGCCAGGCGACGCCCGAGCGGTAGGCGGGCGGCGGCTCCGCGGCGGGCTGCCAGGCGCGGCCGCCGTCCGCGGTGCGTGCGGCCGGCCCGGTGGACGTCTGGTCGGGGCGGTAGTCGCCGCCCACCGCGAGACCGTGCGCGCGGTCCCGGAAGGCGAGCGCGAAGACACCGCGGGCCGGGTCGCCCGCCGGAATCGGCGTGTCCGACGCCGTCCAGGTCAGGCCGCGGTCGGCGGAGTGCAGCACGCGCGCGTGCGCGGCGCCGCCGGTGGCCAGCCAGACGTCCCGGGGGCCGGCGGAGACCAGGCACTGGCCGCTCGCCGCGAACCCGGCCTCGCCGTCCAGGGCGGCCGGCATGCCGGTGCTGGGCAGCACCTTCCAGGAGCGGCCGCCGTCGCTCGTCGAGAGGATGCGGAACTTCCCGTCGACCGGGTCGCTCATCGCGAGGCCGTGGCGGCGGTCGAAGAAGGTGAGGCAGTCGTAGAAGGCCCGCGGATCGGTGTTGCGGAAGGACTCGGTCCAGGTGGCGCCGCCGTCGTCGGTGCGGTAGAGGCGGGACGCCTCCCCCTCGCCGATGGCCAGCACCACCGCGCGCCGCGCGTCGAACGCCTCGATGTCCCGGAACTGCAGCTCGGCGGCGCCCGGCGGCGAGACGTCGCGCCAGCTCGCCCCGCCGTCCGTGGTACGCAGGACGGTGCCCTGGGTGCCGGACACCCAGGCGGTGTCCCGGCCGACGGCCGCGAGCCCCCGGAACCGCACACCGGAACCGCCGGTGTCCTTCAACTCCCAGTGCGGTGTCCGCTTCCCGGACTCCTGCGCCTGTGCGGGTACGGCGGTCAGGGCGGCCAGTGCCGCCGCGCAGGCCACCCCCGCGCCCACCGCTCGCCTCGTCCGACCCGGCCGTCCGGTACGTCGCGTGATCCCCAAGCGCCTCATGGCGGGCGAAGCTAGCCCACGGCCCGGGTGCCGTAAAGAGGACCTCGAACGCCTCACCGGGCCACCACACTCGCCACAACTGTTTTTCACACCCCGGGAGAAGAGCCTGGCCACTCCCGTGAATGAAGACGGTGACAGAGGTCACTCGACATCGGTGTGCACGGATTGACTCATTCCGGCGTCTCTTTCAGTGCCCGGCCTCATCCCCGGAAGTCCGTCCCGCCGTCACAAGGGAGCAAGGCGTTGTCCATCGTCATCGAGCAGCCCGTCGAGGCCCGTCTCGTCGCCGCCGCGCCGCGGATGCCGAGCATTCCCGCCACGATGCACTACGACCGGCGTGATCCGTTCGCCGTCCGCATGACCTTCCCGGCCCCGGCCACCCTGGAAGGCGTGGAGGTCTGCTGGACCTTCAGCCGTGAACTCCTCACCGCCGGCCTCCAGGAGCCCGAGGGGCACGGCGACGTGCGGGTGCGGCCGTACGGCTACGACCGCACCGTCCTGGAGTTCCACGCCCCCGAGGGCACCGCCGTCGTGCACGTCCGCTCGGGCGAGCTGCGCCGGTTCCTGGAGGCGACCAGCGAGCTGGTGCCGGTCGGTCTGGAACATCTTCAGCTCGACCTGGACCACGACCTGGCGGAGCTGATGCGGGACGCCTTCTGAGCCGGACGGGGGTCATCGGCCGAGCAACGCGTTGAGCTCGCCGTAGTCGAGCCTGTCCGCAGGCGCGTCGTAGGTCCCCGCGCCGACAGCCCGTCACGTTCAGCGGCGCGTCCACGCCGTCGGCGGGCAGTTGTTTCACGGTCTCCGGGTCGACGGCCCCGGGGACGAAGGTCCGTCGGCGGGAATCCGGCGTGGACGCGGGGGTCAGTTGACGGCGGACGCCCGCGTGGACGCGGGGGTCAGTTGACGGCGGACGCCGCCGTCCGCGCCGTCCGCACCTCCCGCAGGACCGTCCGCAGCACGGGTGCCGCCGCCCCGCCGCGCCCGGTGAGCTCTTCGAGACGCCCTCGGTCGGGCGCGGCATCGGACACCAGCCCCGCGGCGTCCGCGAGAGCGGCGAGCGCCGCGTCCCGCTCGGAGACCTCGGCGACCGGGACCGGCCCCAGCAGTACCGCCCGCGCCTCCTCGCGCAGCGAGGCCACGATGTCGACGCGCTCCAGGACGTACTCCACGGTCGGGAAGACCCCGAGGACCCGTCGCTTCTCCGCGCGCAGCTGGTCTCCGGCGGCCAGCTGCTCCCGTACGGCGTCCAGGGTGATCCGCGCGTGCAGGGTCACCCAGGTCCGCCAGCGGTGCGGCCGGGACTCCCGGACCAGTTCGAGGAGGCCGTCGAGGACGGGGTCCCCCGTCTCGGAGTCCAGGTCGGTCGGCGTGGCGATGCCGTCCTCGTCGGTGAGCAGGCCGCTCCGGGCCAGCTCGACGAGGGCGCCGGCCCTGACCAGAGGGGGCAGCCGGCCTGCGCCGGTGACCTCCGACTCCGTGCTGTCCCAGGCCAGCAGGCACAGCCGGGCCGGGAGCGAGAGCGAGCCGTGGGCCACAGGGTGTCTCCTTCGGGCGGTGAGTTCGGGGCTCAGTTAATGCGTTGACAGCCATCTGGGGCGCTCATACGGTGTAGAGCGGTCCTGTTGCCGTCGATTGGAGAAGGACGTTGCTCGTCTGAGGTCCTGAGACACCACGTCACACACATGAGGTGTGTGCGCTGCGTGCGACCTCGGCGTTCGAGCCGTCCTCCGGAAAACAGGGCCTTTCCCATGCCCCCGGGGCCTCTCCTCCCTTGGTCGCAGGTGTCTCGATACGCGTTTGCCCCCTACCACCTCAAGCAACCGCGGAGACCCGTATGTCTACTTCCCTCACCTGTACGTCGCTCGCGTTCGCCTGGCCCGACGGCACCCCCGTCTTCGAAGCCCTCGACGTGGCGTTCGGCCCGGGCCGCTCCGGCCTCGTCGGCGTCAACGGGTCGGGGAAGTCGACCCTGTTGAAGCTGATCGCCGGGGAGCTCACCCCTGCCGACGGCACCGTCCGCGTCGCGGGCGAGGTCGGCTACCTTCCGCAGACCGTCACCCTCGACACCCACGTGAGGGTCGACGAGGTGCTCGGCATCGCCGCGCAGCGGGCCGCGCTGCACGCCATCGAGGCCGGTGACGTGGCCGAGGAGCACTTCGAGACGGTCGGCGACGACTGGGACGTGGAGGAACGCGCCCTCGCCACCCTCGGCGAACTCGGACTCGGTCACATCGAGCTGGACCGGACGACCGGCGAGGTCTCGGGCGGCGAGTCGGTGCTGCTGCGGCTGGCCGCGCTGCTGTTGCGCCGCCCGGACGTCCTGCTGCTCGACGAGCCCACCAACAACCTGGACCTGTACGCGCGCAGGCGGCTGTACTCGGCCGTCGCGTCCTGGCCGGGTGTCATGGTCGTGGTCAGCCACGACCGTGAACTCCTGGAACTGGTCGACCAGATCGCCGACCTGCACTCCGGGGAGGTCACCTGGTACGGCGGCAACTTCTCCGCCTACGAGGAGGCGCTCGCCACCGAGCAGGAGGCGGCGGAGCGGATGGTGCGGGTCGCCGAGTCGGATCTGAAGAAGCAGAAGCGTGAACTGACGGACGCTCAGGTCAAGTTGGCCCGGCGCAAGCGGTACGGGCAGAAGATGTGGGACCAGAAGCGTGAGCCGAAGATCGTCATGGGGGCACGCAAGCGCGCGGCACAGGAGTCCGCGGGCAAGCACCGCATCATGCACGAGGAGAAGCTCGCCGAGGCCAAGGAACGGCTCGACGAGGCGGTGGAGGCCGTGCGGGACGAGGACGAGATCCGCGTCGACCTGCCGTACACGGCCGTACCGCCGGGCCGTACCGTCCTCACCCTCCAGGACCTGGAACTGGCGTACGGCGCACGCGTGGCGGGCGGTCTCGACCTGCGCGGTCCGGAGCGGATCGCGCTGATCGGGCGCAACGGCGCGGGCAAGACGACGCTGCTGCGCACGATCGCCGGGGAGCTCCGGCCGGTCGGGGGCGAGACGAAGGCGCACGTGCCGATGCGGTTCCTGCCGCAGCGGCTCGACGTTCTCGACGACGAGCGGACGGTCGCCGAGAACGTGGCCCGGTTCGCGCCGGCTGCCACCAACAACCGGATCCGGGCGCGGCTGGCCCGCTTCCTGTTCCGGGGCGCCCGCGCCGACCAGCAGGCGGGAACGTTGTCCGGTGGCGAACGCTTCCGGGCGGCGCTGGCCGCGCTGATGCTGGCCGAGCCCGCGCCGCAGCTGCTCATGCTGGACGAGCCGACGAACAACCTCGACATGGCGAGCGTGCGGCAGCTGACGACGGCCCTCGAGTCGTACGAGGGAGCGCTGATCGTGGCCAGTCACGACCTGCCGTTCCTGGAGTCGATCGGCATCACACGCTGGCTGCTTCTCGACGGAGAACTCAAGGAAATCACGCCAGAGGCTGTCGGGTATCCGGCCTAGCGTCGGGTGCATGCCCGAATTCATCACCATCACCGGAGCCCGGGAGAACAACCTCAAGGACGTCACCCTCCGCATCCCGAAAGGCCGGCTGACCGTGTTCACCGGCGTTTCGGGATCGGGGAAGTCGTCGGTGGTCTTCGACACGATCGCGGTCGAGTCGCAGCGGCAGCTCAACGAGACGTTCACCTGGTTCGTCCGCAACCGGCTGCCCAAGTACGAGCGGCCGCACGCGGACGCCCTGGAGGATCTGACGCCCGCGATCGTCGTCGACCAGCGGCCGATCGGGGGCCACTCCCGGTCCACGGTCGGCACGATGACCGACATCCACTCGGTGATGCGGGTGCTGTTCTCCCGGCACGGCACCCCAAGCGCCGGACCGGCGACCGCCTACTCGTTCAACGACCCGGCGGGCATGTGCCCCGAGTGCGACGGCCTCGGCCGGACGGTACGCCCCGACTGGGACCGCATCCTGGACCCCGGCCGCTCGCTCGCGGACGGGGCGGTGCGCTTCCCGCCGTTCGCCGCGGGGACCTGGCAGGGGCAGGCTTACACCAACACCGACGAGCTCGACCCCGGCAAGCCGGTCGGCGCGTTCACGTCCGCCGAGCGTGACTTCCTGATGCGTGGCCGCCCCGGCAGCAAGGTCACCGTCCAGGGCTCGGGCGGCACCTGGACCACCGAGTACGAGGGTCTGGCCGACCGCTTCGAGCGGCTGTACCTCAAGCGCGATCTGTCCGCCATGAGCCAGAAGACCCGCGACGTGGTACGGGAGTTCCTGGCGGAGGGCGCCTGCCCGGTGTGTGCCGGTGCCCGCCACAATCAGGCGGCGCTCGCCACCCGGATCGGCGGCCGGACCATCGCCGACTGCGCACGCATGCAGGTCACCGACCTGATCGCCGTACTGAAGGAGATCGACGACCCGGTCGCCCGGCCGATCGCCGGGGCCGCCGTCGCCGCCCTCGAACGCATCGAGGGGATCGGCCTCGGCTACCTCAGCCTCGACCGCGAGACCTCCACCCTGTCCGGCGGCGAGGGCCAACGGCTGAAAACCGTGCGGCACCTGGGCTCCAGCCTGACCGGGATGACGTACATCTTCGACGAACCCAGCGTCGGCCTGCACCCGCGGGACGTGGGCCGCCTCGGTGACCTGCTGCTGCGGCTGCGCGACAAGGGCAACACCGTGCTGGTCGTCGAGCACGACCCGGACGTCATCGCGCTGGCCGACCACGTCGTCGACATGGGACCGGGGGCCGGTGCCGGGGGCGGACGGGTGGTGTTCGAGGGGACGCCGCAGGAACTGGCCGGGGCGGGCACCCCGACCGGGCGATACCTGCGCCGCCGTACGGCACTGAAGGAGCGGGTGCGGGAGGCCACCGGCGGGCTGTGGGTCAAGGGGGCCGGCCGGCACAACCTGCGGGACGTGACCGTCGAGTTCCCGACCGGGGTGCTGACCGTGGTCACCGGGGTGGCCGGATCCGGAAAGAGCACACTGGTCGCGGAGTTCACCGCCGCCCATCCCGACGCCGTGGTCGTCGACCAGTCGTCCATCGGGATCTCCGCGCGGTCCACTCCGGCGACGTACATCCAGATCATGGACACGGTACGGAAGATCTTCGCGCGCGAGACGGGCGCCGGGCCGGGGTTCTTCAGCTTCAACTCGACCGGTGCCTGCGCCACGTGCGAGGGCCGCGGGATCATCTCCACCGATCTCGCGTTCATGGACCCGGTGACGACGACCTGCCACGACTGCGAGGGGCGCCGCTTCAAGGACGAGGTGCTGCGGCTCACCGTCGGCGGCAACTCGGTGGCGGACGTCCTGGAGATGACGGCCGACCAGGCACTGGAGTTCTTCGACGACTCCGCCGTACGACGCCGGCTGACCGCCCTGCGTGACGTCGGGCTCACCTACCTCACGCTCGGCCAGCCGCTGTCCACGCTCTCCGGCGGCGAACGGCAGCGCATCAAGCTGGCGACGCGGCTGCACCGGACGGGAGCGGTCTACGTCCTCGACGAGCCGACGACCGGACTGCACATGTCGGACGTGGACGGCCTGCTCGGCCTGCTGGACCGGCTCGTCGACGCGGGGAACACGGTCGTGGTCGTCGAGCACAACCTGGACGTGGTGGCGCACGGCGACCGGATCATCGACCTCGGGCCGGACGGGGGCCGGGACGGCGGCCGGGTGATCTTCGAAGGAACCCCTCAAGAGCTCCTGTCCGCCCGCGACTCCAGCACGGCGGAGCATCTCAGGAGGGCCACAGCCTGACGACGGGGGTTTTGCCCGCGCGCACCGGCCCTGCATGATGGCGGGCAGGCCACCACCCTGTCCCACCGATCCGGAGATCCCCTCGTGCCCAGCAAGAAGGCCCTCGTCCGCCGCCCCGGTCCGCGCCTCGCCGAAGGCCTGGTGACGCACATCGAGCGCGAGAAGGTCGACGTCGATCTCGCACTCGACCAGTGGGAGGCGTACGTCGAGGCCCTGCGCACGCACGGCTGGGAGACCGTCGAGGTGGACCCGGAGGACGACTGCCCCGACTCGGTGTTCGTCGAGGACACGGTCGTCATGTACAAGAACGTCGCGCTGATCACCCGGCCCGGCACCGAGTCCCGGCGCGAGGAGACCACGGGGGTCGAGGAGGCCGTCGCCCGGCTGGGCTGCTCGGTCAACTGGATCTGGGAGCCGGGTACGCTGGACGGCGGTGACGTGCTGAAGATCGGCGACACGATCTACGTCGGCCGGGGCGGCCGCACCAACGCGGCCGGGGTCCAGCAGCTGCGGGCCGCCTTCGAACCGCTCGGGGCCCGGATCGTCGCCGTCCCGGTGAGCAAGGTGCTGCATCTGAAGAGCGCGGTCACCGCACTGCCCGACGGGACCGTCCTCGGGCGCATCCCCCTGCTGGACGCGCCCTCGCTGTTCCCGCGTTTCCTGCCCGTGCCGGAGGAGTCCGGAGCACACGTGGTGCTCCTCGGCGGCGGCAAACTGCTGATGGCGGCAAGCGCGCCGAAGACCGCCGAGCTGCTCGGCGACCTCGGCCACGAGCCGGTCCCGGTCGACATCAGCGAGTTCGAGAAACTCGAAGGATGTGTGACATGCCTCTCCGTGCGCCTGCGCGACCTCTACGCCTGAAACGAGCGCACGCCTCGCCCCTCTCGGCCCCGGACCTGCGGTTACCGGGGCCCTTTGTCATGCCCTTGGAACGCCGCTGATCAGGGATCTTTACACGGCTCTTAACCTACGGTCTCGTAACCTACGGGAACGTAGCCTACGATTCCGTAGGTACCGGCCCGGCACCGCTCGCCGGATTCTCTCGTTTCAGATCGCGTCCCCCTGGAGTACCCGTGACGATCACTTCCCCTCACCTCGGCAGCCCGTCCTCGGCCTGGACCGACGCCCGGCTGTTGTACGCGCTGGAGGAAGTAGTCGAGCAGGAACTGAACCGGCACCTGAAGGTCGCCAAGGACTGGATGCCCCACGAGTACGTGCCGTGGAGCGACGGCCGCAACTTCCCTGGCATCTTCGAGGACGGCGAGGCCTGGGAGAAGGGCCAGTCCAAGGTCACCGAGCTCGGCCGGATCGCCCTGGTCGTGAACCTGCTCACCGAGGACAACCTCCCCAGCTACCACCACGAGATCGCCTCCCTCTTCGGCCGTGACGGCGCCTGGGGCACCTGGGTGCACCGCTGGACCGCGGAAGAGGGCCGGCACGGCATCGTGATGCGCGACTACCTGCTCGCCTCGCGCGCGGTCGACCCGGACAAGCTGGAGCAGTTCCGCATGGCCCACATGGCCGAGGGCTTCGAGTCGGACAACCGCCACTCGATGCTGCACTCGGTGGCCTACGTCGCCTTCCAGGAGCTGGCGACCCGCGTCTCGCACCGCAACACGGGCCACCAGTCCGGCGACCCGGTCTGCGACCGCATGCTGGCGCGCATCGCGACCGACGAGAACCTGCACATGGTCTTCTACCGCAACCTGCTCAAGGCGGCCTTCGACCTCGCGCCCGACCTGACGATGCAGGCGGTCCGCGACGTGATCGTGAACTTCCGGATGCCCGGCCACGGCATGCCCGGCTTCGAGCGGGCCGCCGCGCAGATGGCCATCGGCGAGGTCTACAACATGCGCATCCACCACGACGACGTCATCCAGCCCGTCCTGCGCTTCCTGAAGGTCCTGGAGATCGACGGCCTCGGCCCCGAGGGCCTCAAGGCCCAGGAGGAACTCGGCCTGTACATGAGCGGCCTGGACTCGGAGGCCTCCAAGTTCGACGAGAAGCTGGCGGCGCGCAAGGCGCGGATGGCGGCCCGCGCGGCCGGCTGACAGACCTGGGGGCGGGGCCGGCTGGATTCGAACCAGCGTGTTCCGGTTCTGGAGACCGACGCGCCTGCCTCTGCGCTACGACCCCGCCCTTGACGAAAGAGACTAGCCCTCCGGCTCCTGCCGGAGGGCCGTCCTGTGCACGCTGCGTACGGCCGCCACGTCGGCCGGCACCGTCGGCGGCGGCACATGGGCACAGGCGGCCTCCAGACGGCGTTTGACGCTGCCGGCGATGCCCCGGCCGAGGACGAAGCGGGTGGCCGTGGTGGCGCGCGGTGCGGTGTCGAGGAGGCGGTGCGCCTCGCGGCTGCGCATGCCCGTGTGAGTGAGGACGAGGTGACCGAGGCGGTGGGTGGTGCCCGCGAGGGCTTCCGCGATCGTCCCGGCGGCCGGCACGTCGATGTGGTTGTCGGCCGCGCCCAGTACCGCCGCCGCCCGGACCCGGCCGAGGTCCAGCAGGGCGACTCCGGCCGTGACAGCCGCCGAGACCAGCCGGGCCGCGGCCTGCGGGCCGATGCCGTTGCTGGCCACGGACAGGCGGGCGAGCCGCCCGTACGGTGCCCGCTCCAGGGCGTGGGAGAGGTGGAGGGCGCCCGCCTCCCCCAACCCGGCCGCGGAGACGTACAGTTCGTCGATCGCCCCGGCCGCGATCACCGCGGCGAGCGGCTGCGCCCCGGCTTCCCCCAGCGGGTTGCCGCCGACGAAGAGCCGTTCGATACGGCGTCCGTTGCCGGCGGCCGCGAGCAGGGCGTCGGCGAGGACGGCGGTGCCCGCCGCGTCGAGGCCGGTCTGGACGAGGTCGAGGGTGCGCAACGACCGGGCCGACTCGACGAGTTCGGCCGCCGCCCGGCCGCCTGCGCCGCCCAACGGGTTGCGCTTCAGCCAGACACCGGTGACCACCTGCTCGGAGGCGCGCAACTGGTCGGCGATCCGGCAGGCGCCGCCCGCGGTGATGTTGTTGCAGCCGAGGTAGAGCGTCTCGACGCCGGTGTTCGTGCCGGCCACGGCGGTGGCGCCCGCGTCGCCGAGCGCGTCGGTTCCGAGCAGCAGATGCCGTACAGGCGACGGGCCTCGGGAGAGCGCTTCGGCGACCAGGGCGGCGCCCTGGGCACCCAGTTGCTGCTTGCACAGGTCGAGACGGCCGTCGGGCAGCGCCGTACCGGCCGCGAAGTCCAGGCGCTGCCCGGCCGGGCGCCCGGCGCGCAACCAGTCCAGCAGCGGGGCGAGTTCGGCGCGCGGGCGTGGCACGACGCGCGGGACCCCGGCGAAGCCCGTCACGGGTTGTTCGCTCACCACTGCGCCTCCCGGTAGTCCTTGAGGAAGACCCCGGACACGGGGTCCCCGGCCTCGCCGCGCACGATCGGGTCGTACACGCGGGCCGCGCCGTCCACGATGTCCAGTGGCGTACGGAAGCCCGCGCCCGCCATCCGGGCCTTCTTCGGCGCCGGGTTCTCGTCCGTGATCCAGCCGGTGTCGACGGCGCACATGTGCACGCCCCGCTCGGCGAGTTCGGCGGCGCTGGTGCGGGTGAGCATGTTGAGGGCGGCCTTGGCCATGTTGGTGTGCGGGTGGCCGGCCATCTTGTTGCGGACCGCGAACCGGCCCTCGACGGCGGTCACGTTGACCACGTACCGGCGTGGGTGCGGCGAGGCGAGCAGCAGGGGCAGCAGCCGGTCGCACAGCAGGGCCGGGGCGAGGGCGTTGACCAGCTGGGTCTCCAGGACCTCGGCCGGGTCCAGGGCACCGAGCCGGGCCGACCAGGAGTTCTCCGGGGCCGGGTCGGGAAGCAGTCCGGCCTCGTCGGCCTCGCGCAGCGCGACTGGCAGGGAGGCGGCACCGCCGCCCAGCATCCGCATCGGGGTGAAGCCGGGCGCGTGACGTGCGCCCTCGGGCAGCGCGTCGTACTCCCCCGCCGCGAGCAGCGCGTACGACTCGGGCGGGCGACGCACGGTCTGTGCCGCGTTGTTGACGAGGACGTCCAGCGGCTCGCCCTCCTGCCGCAACTCCTCGCACAGCCCCAGCACCTGGCGCGGATCGCGCAGGTCGACCGCGAGGACGGTCAGCCGGTCCCGCCACTTCCCGCTGCCCGGCTCGGCCCGGAAGCGGCGCACGGTGTCGTGCGGGAAGCGCGAGGTGACCAGCAGTTCGGCCCCGTCGCGCAGCATCATCAGCGCCAGCTGGAAGCCGATCTTCACCCGGCCGCCGGTGAGGAGCACCCGGCGCCCGCTCAGGTCGGTGCTCAGGCCGCGGCGGGCGGTGTTGTCGGCGGCGCAGGCCGGGCACAGGCGGTGGTAGAAGGAATCGACCTGCCGATAGGGCGACTTGCAGACATAGCAGGTGCGCGGCTTGCGGAAGACCCCGCCGGTGCCCGCGGCGGCCAGGGGGGCGTCCTCGCGCCGGTCGGCCGCGCCGGTCGCGGTCGCGGCCATCACCTCGGCGTCGGCTGCCGTCAGTTCGGCCCCGCGTGCCTTGCGCCGCCGCAGCCGTCCGTCCCTCGCGAAGGACGCGGCGACCTGCTCGGCACGCAGCCGTACGGGGTCGTCGACGGGCAGCGCCCGCAGCCGCGCGACCGTGCGGTGGAAGGCGGCCAACTCCTCCTCGCCGAGTGCGTCTCGCATGTGTCCCCGCCCGTCCGGTGCCGTGCTGTGGTGGGCCGGACCGGATTCGAACCGGCGTTTCCGCCCTGACAAGGCGGTGCGCCTGCCTCTGCGCTACCGACCCACCCGCGCGATCCGGACGACCGGATTCGAACCGGCGTATCCGCCTGGGCAAGGCGGCGCGACTGCCTCTGCGCTACGCCCGGCCGCGCCCCCGGATCCTAACCGCCCGCCCGCCGACTGGTCGCACGAATTTACGGCCCGCCCGGCGAGTGAGGCGTGGTCGGGGGCCGCTAGGGCCTGTCCGGCGGATCATGCCGCAGACACGGGGCCTGGCACGCCGATCTGCGGTGTTGTCGTCGGTTGCCGACTCCCCCACTCTCGACTTCGCTAGAGCGGGGGGACCCCCATCGCGTCGACGCCCTCCTCCGCCTTGCAGCTCGACGCACCAGGCCCCGCTCACCTGCGTCGACGAGGCGCCGCGGATGTCCTGCGACTTGATCCGCCGGACAGGCCCTAGTCGCTCGTCCGCCTGAGGTGCAGACGTTCCTTCTCGGACAGGCCGCCCCAGACGCCGAAGCGCTCGTCGTTGGACAGGGCGTACTCCAGGCACGCGGTGCGCATCTCGCACATGCCGCAGATGCGCTTCGCCTCGCGCACCGAGCTGCCCGGTTCGGGGAAGAAGAAGTCCGCCCCGGTCTGCGCGCACAGGGCCTGCGTCTGCCAGCCGAGGTCGGCCGGGGTGATGGTGTCGATGTGCATGAGCGACATCGTGCCCGGACGCGAAAAACGTTCCATCAACGCACGATCAACGCCGGGCCCGCACGGCCTTGGGCAGCCCGATGATGACCGGTGCGCACACCTGGGCGCACGGCGGCGCGCTGGACGCCGTACGACAAGATGAGTTCATGTGGCCACTCAGGGTGACCGGACCGGTCGTGCGGGCCCCGCGCGTTTGTCAGTGCGCGGTGCGAGACTCGGCAGTGCAGGCAACGGGACCCTTCTAAGGAGGGCAGAGATGCTCACCACCCGTTATGTCACCGGCGCTCCGAACTGGCTCGACCTCGGCACACCCGACATCGAGGGCGCCTCCTCCTTCTACGGCGCGCTCTTCGGCTGGCAGTTCCGGTCGGGCGGGCCCGAGACCGGCGGCTACGGCTTCTTCCAGCTCGACGGCAGGACGGCCGCGGGGGGCATGCAGACCACCCCCGACCAGGGCCCGCCGTCCTGGACCGTGTACTTCCGGACGCCGGACGCGGACGCCACCGCGAAGGCGGCCGAGCAGGCGCACGGCTCGGTGCTGATGCAGCCCATGGACGTCCTGGACCAGGGCCGTATGGCCATCCTCGCCGACCAGGCGGGCGTGTCCTTCGGCATCTGGCAGCCCGCCGCCAACCCGGGCCTGGACGTCGTGCAGGAACAGGGCTCGCTGTGCTGGCTGGAGCTGTACACGCCCGACCTTCCCGCGGCCGCCGGGTTCTACAACAGGCTGTTCGGCTGGGAGACCTCCGCGCTCACCTTCGCCGGCGACACCTACACCACCGTCCATCCGTCGGGGACCGAGCCGGGCGCCATGTTCGGCGGCATCGTCCCGCTGGAGGGCGACCCGACGAAAGCGGGGGCGGGGGCCTGGCTGCCGTACTTCGAGGTCCCGGACGCGGACGCCGCGGTCGCCACGGCGCAGGAGCGGGGCGGCACGGTCCGGCTGCCGGCGACGGACCTGGAGGACGTCGGCCGCATCGCCGAACTCGCCGACCCGTACGGCGCCCGCTTCGCGGTGATCAAGAGCGCGCCGCCGCAGCAGACCTAGCCGGGGCAGGCGTGGGCGTGGCGAGTCAGGCCGAGGCGCGGCGGACCAGTGTCGTCGACAGGACGATGCCGGACGGCCGCGTCTCCTCGCCGGTGGTGCGGCGGTCGAGGCCGCGCAGCAGCAGGCGGGCCATCAACCGGCCCATCTCCTCTATGTCCTGACGGACCGTGGTCAGAGGAGGGTCGCTCTGTTCGGCGACGGGCAGCATGTCATCGAAACCGATCACGGCGACGTCCTCGGGCACGCGCCGCCCGTGCTCGCGCAGCACCCGCAGGGCGCCGGCGGCGGTGAGGTCGTTGGCGGCGAACACCGCGTCCACGTCGGGCCATCGGTCGAGGAGTTCGCGCATCGCCCGCTCGCCGCCGGCCGGGGTGAAGTCGCCCGGCGCGACCGGCCGCACGTCGGCGTCGGCCATGACGTCCCGGTACCCGTCGAGACGGTCCGCCGCCGAGGTCTGGTCGAGCGGGCCGGTGATGTGCGCGACGCGCCTGCGGCCGAGAGAGACGAGATGGCGCACGGCGTCGCGGGCGCCGCCGCGGTTGTCGCTGTCGACGTAGACGACGTCGTCTCCCTCGCCGTCGCTCCAGCCGGGGCGGCCGCCGAAGACGGTCGGGACGCCGGCCCGGCGGATCAGTCCGGGCAGCGGGTCGTCGAGGTGCAGCGAGAACACCAGCGCCCCGTCGACATGGCCGCCGGCGAGATAGCGGCCGACCCGGGCGTGGTCGTCGCGGCCCTCGGTGAGCAGCAGCACCAGCTGGTTGTCGAGGGCCGTCAACTCCTTGCTGATGCCGCGCAGTTGCAGGGCGAAGAAGGGGTCGGCGAAGACCCGAGTCTCCGGTTCGGCGACGACCACGGCGACGGCGTGGTGCCGCTTGGTCACCAGGCTGCGGGCGGCCTGGTTGGGTACGTACCCGAGCTCGTCCACCGCGCGCCGCACCCGTTCCACGAGCGGCTCCCTGACCCCGTCCCCGCCGTTGACCACACGCGAGGCGGTGGCCCGCGAGACCCCGGCCCGCGCGGCCACGGCCTCCAGCGTGGGACGCGGCGCTGTCTCGGTCACTTCGGGGCTCCTCATCGGCGGGGTGCCGATCAGGATAGCGCCGGAGGTGGACCGGGGTGAGAGCGCTCTCACCCCGGTCTCGGAGCACTTCGCGAAGCACGGAAGCCCCGCGACCGGCTCAGTGGGACTCGTGTGGCTCGTGCGGCTCGTGCGGCTCGTGCGGCTCGTGCGGCTCGTATCCGGGAATGGTCCCGTCGGTCTTCTTCACCAGGAACAGCCCCACCATCCCCATGTCGGAGTGGCTCTGCACATGGCAGTGGTACATCCACGCCCCGGCTCCGACCCCCTCCCCCGCGATCACCTGGAAGCCGAAGGAGTCCGCCGGCCCCACGATCTTGTTGTCGACGACCTGACTGGGGTCGTCGGGTCCGGTGAGCATGCCCGTGCGGTTGTCCGCCCAGCGGTGACCGTGCAGGTGGAAGGTGTGGTAGTACTCGCCGTGCGTGATCATCACGAACTCGACCCGGTCGCCGACCGTGGCCTCGAAGTCGGGGCCGGAGTGCGCGGGCCGGTTGTTGATCAGCATGTCGTTGAAGACGACGGTGTGGGTCCGGTCCGGCAGGACGTCTCCCTTTCGGCGGACGATCACCGGTCCGTACAGGCCCTTGCGGATTCCGCCGGTGCCGTGCTCCGTTCCCACGACGTGGTCGTGGTAATGCCAGTAGCCCGCGCTGCCCGCCCGCCAGGTGCCGTCCTTGCGACGCCCGGGGGCGTGGGTGCGCCAGGTGTAGGTGCGGGTGCCTCCCGGCTCGACATGGCTCTTGTTCATCTTCGTGCCGTCGCTGGAGATCTCGTAGTCCAAGCCGTGCACGTGCAGGCTCGCCGCCACGTCCATCGTGTTCTCGAACTCGATGTGCAGGGTGTCGCCCTCGTTGAGTTCGATCAGCGGTCCGGGGATCGTGGCCCTCCCCTTCTCGAGGCCGTAGCCCATCTGCCCGTCGGCGAGTTTCTCGGCGTACAGCCTGATGTGTCTCACCGCGCCACCGGCCGGGGCGGTCTTCGCCGGTGTGTCGGCACTCATGGCCTCGGGCCCGAGGGACAACGAGGTCGCCACGACCGCGCCGCCCAGCAGTACTCGTCGGTTGAACCCGCGTCTGTCCATGCGGAACTCCCCACCCTGATACGGAATTTGCGGAGACGTACCTGTGATGAACCGGTGAGACGGTACCGGCCGTTCCGCTGTTCATCCACACTCAGGACAAAGTTCGTCGTAACTCGGTCATAGGTATTGGCGAGTTGCGCAAAGTGGTCTAGCTTCCATCGCGCTGTTGCTGTGACCGAGGAGGTGCCCATGCACTTACGAGGGTTGAGCGCAAGAAGCACGAGAAACGGGAGAAGACGGGCCTGGGCGGCCACCGTGACCGCCGGGTTCGTCGCCGCCGGACTGTTGTCGGGGCCCACCGCGAACGCGCGTCAAGCCCCGGAGCCGTCCCCGACAACGATGTCCGTCAAGTCGCCGCCGGGTGGCGCGAACGTACGGGTGCTGATCTTCCACGGGTCCGCCGCCGCCGGGAACGAGTCACCGGTCGTGAACGCCGGCATCGAGGCGATCGAGCAGATCGGCCTGTCCGGTCCGGCGAGCGGGCGCTTCAAGGTCGAGGCCACGGGCGACCCGTCCGTCTTCACCGATGGCACGCGGCTGGGGCGCTACAACGCCGTCGCCTTCCTGACCGGCGGCGGGGACGTCCTCGATCCCGATCAGGAAGCGGGCCTGGAGGCCTACATGGAGGCCGGCGGCGGCTTCCTCGGCATCCATGACGCGGCCCGCGCGGAGCCGTACTCGGACTGGTTCACCGGCCTCGTCGGCGCCCGGCCGGCCGCGTCCGGTCCGACGAACGCGCAGCGGGCCACCGTCGAGGTCGGCGACCGCCGGCATCCGGCCACCAAGGACCTGCCCCTGCAGTGGAAGCGCCCCGACCGGTGGCTCAACTGGGTGAAGAACCCCTCGGGTGACGTGCATACGGTCGCCCGTTTACGGGAGTCGACGTACCAGCCGGGCGCGAGCGCCAACGGCTGGGACCATCCGATCAGTTGGTGCCGGGACTACGACGGCGGGCGGTCCTTCTACACCGGCATGGGCGGCACGGTGTCGTCGTACGACGAGACGGACTTCCGCGCGCATCTGCGCGGCGCGCTGCTGTGGACCACCCGGCTGGTGCAGGCCGACTGCAAGGCGACCGTCACCGGCAACTACAAGGCGGAGCGGCTCACCCAGCCCAACCAGCCCGGGCAGAACGACCAGATCGGCGAACCGCACGGCCTGGTCACCGCGCCCGACGGCCGCGTGCTCTACATCGGCCGGGGCGGCGCGGACTCCTCCCAGCCCGTGATCACCGACTGGAACAACCCCGACATCGGCAAGGGCAAGGGCGAGATCCACGTCTACGACCCCGCGACCAAGAAGGTCACCCTGGCGGGCGCGCTGACCGTCTTCGGCAACAAGGGCGGCGGCGACGAACTGGTCAAGGTCGAGGAGGGCCTGCTCGGCATCGAACTCGACCCGCGCTTCGAGCAGAACGGCTGGGTGTACCTGCACTACACGCCGCACGCGCAGATCAACCGCGACACCCGGATGGCCGAGCGGCGCGTCTCCCGCTTCACCCTCGACCCCGCCACCGACAAGCTGGACCTGGGCAGCGAGAAGGTGCTGCTCAAGTGGCCGGTGCAGATCCACAGTTGCTGCCACGCGGGCGGCGGGATGGCCTGGGACTCCCAGGGCAACCTGTACATCGCCACCGGCGACAACAACTCCAGCGGTTTCAGCGACGGTTACTCGGGCAACAACCCGCAGCCCGCCTACAAGGGCGTGTCCTTCGCCGACGCGCGCCGCACCGCCGGCAACACCAACAACCTCAACGGCAAGATCCTGCGCATCCACCCGGAACCCGACGGGACGTACACCCTCCCCGACGGCAACCTCTTCACCGGCAAGGAGACCGACGAGGGCGGCGGCAAGACCCGCGGTGAGATCTATGTGATGGGCGTGCGCAACCCGGCGCGCATCTTCGTCGACAAGCAGACCGACACCCTCTACGCCGGCTGGGTCGGCCCCGACGCGAGCGCGCCCTCGACGACCTGGGGTCCCGCCAAGTACGACACCTTCGCCGTCATCACCGAGGCGGGCAACCGCGGCTGGCCGTACTGCATGGGCAACAAGCAGCCCTACCGGGACCGCAACCTGCCCGATCCCACCCGGCCGCTCGGCTGGTACGACTGCGACCACCCGAAGAACGAGTCGCCCAACAACGACGGTCTGGTCAACCTGCCGCCCGTCACCGGCAACAACATCTGGTACTCGCCCCAGGGCGGCGCCCCCGACTACCCGCGCGACGCGAACGGCATCCCCTCGTACAAGCAGGATGAGGCCACCTATCGGCTGCCGTGGCTCAAGGGCGGCGGCCAGGCCGCGATGAACGGGCCGGTCTACCGGTACGACGCGGCGAGCACGAGCGCCGCCAAGTGGCCCGCCTACTGGGACGGCAAGTGGTTCGTCGGCGACTTCTACGACGCCGACCAGCCGCGCAACGCGGTCATCACCGATCCGAAGAACCAGGGCGCCGGCGGTCTGCCGGTCCACTCGGAGTCCCTGAAGAAGATCGTGCCGGTCGGCAACAACGGCATCAGGAACCTCATGGACTGGAAGTTCGGTCCGGACGGCGCCCTGTACGTCCTCGACTACGGCCGTGGCTTCTTCACCTCGGACGCCAGGTCGGCGCTGTGGCGGGTCACTTACACGGGCGGCGGGCCGACTCCGGCCGCAGGCCGGCTGGCGAGGGGGACGCAGTGACACGGCAACGAAGAGTCTGGACGGCCCTGTTGGCCGCGCTGCTCGTCATACTCGGGCTGCAGGCGCTGCCCGCAGCGGGGCAGACCCGGCAGGAGGCCCGGCAGCCCCAGGAGCAGGCCGCGGCCCAGGTGCTCACCTGGACCGCCGGAAACGACATCGACAAGTACACGTCGGCGCCCGCGACGGCCGTGGCGGGCGCGGCGACGATCGTCTTCGAGAACAGTGCGGCGACCGGCAACACCATCGGGATGCCGCACACGTTGACGTTCGTGACGAGCGATCCGGAGTTCAACAGCGACGTCCAGCTGAACATCCTCGCCAACCCGGGCGACGACCAGGGCGGCCGTCACACCGCCGAGGTCACGCTCACGCCGGGCCGTTACTTCTACCACTGCACGATCCCCGGCCACGGCCAGATGCAGGGCATCCTCGTGGTGACCGAGGGCGGCGGCGAGGACACGACACCGCCCGAGGCGGCCGCGCGGGTGACCGGCACGCAGAACGCGCAGGGCGATTACGTCGGCTCGGCGAGTGTCGCGATCAGCGCGACCGACGAAGACGGCGGGTCAGGGGTCGGCGGTATCCAATATGCGTTCGGCGAGGCGGGTGACTGGATTCCGTACACCGCGCCGGTCGTCGTCGACCAGGTCGGCAGCCACAAGGTCCGCTACCGCGCCCTCGACAAGGCGGGCAACGTGTCGGCCGAGAAGAGCGCCGAGTTCACCGTCGTCCCACCGGCCTCCGACGACACCGCGCCGCCCGACACCTCGGCGACGGTGAGCGGTGAGCAGAACGCCGACGGGACGTACGTCGACATGGCGACGGTCACCGTCAGCGCCTCGGACACCGGGTCCGGCGTCAACACCATCGAGTACGCCGTCGGCTCCGGTGCCTGGCAGCCGTACACCGCCCCCGTGATGGTGCACCAGGTCGGGACGCACACCGTGCGCTACCGGGCCACCGACAAGGCGGGCAACGTGGCCGCCGAGAAGAGCGTGCGGTTCACGGTCGTCGCCGCACCACCGCAGGACACGACCCCGCCGGTGACCGGCGTGACCGTGGACGGCACGCGGAACTCCGACGGGGCGTACGTCGGGAACGCCAAGGTGACCGTGAGCGCGACCGACGAACACGGCGGGTCGGGTGTCGACCGGATCGAGTACTCACTCGACGGTGGACCGTACATTGCCTACAGCATTCCCGTGGTGGTCGACCGTGCCGGCGCGCACACGCTCGCGTACCGGGCCATCGACAAGGCGGGCAACACCTCCGCCGCACGAACCGTCAGCTTCGCTGTCGTGGCCGGTGGCGGGGTGCCCGCGCCCAACTGCGCGGAATACGACGAACGGTTGACGGTCATCGTCGGCGAGGTCGACTCGGGCGTGCCGAACCGGGTCACGAACAACCGGTGCCGGATCAACGAGTTGGTCGAGGACGAGAAGGAGTGGACGTCCCACGCGCTGTTCCTGAAGCATGTCAAGGCGGTCCTCGACAAGCTGCTGACCGAAGGCGTCGTCGACCAGCGCGAGTACAACGCGATTCAGAAGGCGGCCCGCCAGTCCGGCATCGGCAAGCCCGGACAGACCGAGGGCTACCGCACGATCCTCGACGGCAGCGCGGAGTCCTTCGCCAAGTGGCAGCAGGTGGGCGGCGGTTCGTTCGCGCCGAACGCCGACGGGTCGATCACCTCGGGCACCACGAAGGCCGGGCTCGGCATGCTGTGGTTCCCGCAGCGCAAGTACGGCGACTTCTCGCTCAGGCTCCAGTGGCGTGACGACGCTCCTGGCACCGGCAACGCCAACTCCGGTGTGTTCGTGCGGTTCCCATGGGTGCACGACCACCCGGAGGAGTCGCGGCCGGAGTGGGTCGCCATCAAGTACGGGCACGAGGTGCAGGTGCTCGACCGGCCCGACGGGGACATGTACAAGACGGGCTCGGTCTACGGTTTCGACCGGGTGGGGCTGGCCGGGGCCGGCGTCACCCAGAAGGGCACGTGGAACGACTACGAGATCCGGGTGGTCGACCAGCACTACTCGGTCTACCGCAACGGCGTGCTGATCAACGAGTTCGACAACTTCGGCGGCCAGGACTTCTCCCCGCCGCGCTCTGACGACCCGGGCACGGACGGGCGGCGGTTCGCCTCCGGCTACATCGGACTCCAGGTGCACGGCACGACGGACGTGATCTCCTACCGGGACATCAGGATCAAGGAGCTGTAGGTCCCGAAAAAGGTACCCCGTAGGGGGCACCTTCGCAGGTCAGGAAGGAGGTGCCTCCGGTGGGGGCGCCTCCTTCCTCGCCTTGCTCGGCTGCACCCGCCTGGGTTCTCCCGGCATCTTCGGATACTCGGGCGGGTACGGCAGATCGCCGAGCCCGTGATCGTGCTCGTCACGGCGCGCCAACTCCAGCAGGGGCTCCAGGGAGAAGGCGTGGTCGTCCATGTCCGCGTGCACGTCGCCGAGTTCGGCGAAGCGGGCGGGCATGGTCGCGATGTCGAAGTCCTGGGGGTGCGCGGTGCCGACCTCGTCCCAGCGCAGGGGCGCGGAGACCGGGGCGTGCGGGCGCGGCCGTACGGAGTAGGCGGAGGCGATCGTGCGGTCCCGGGCGGTCTGGTTGTAGTCGATGAAGATGCGCTCGCCCCGCTCCTCCTTCCACCACTTGATGGTCACCTGCTCCGGCATCCGGCGTTCCATCTCCCGCCCGACGGCGATGGCGGCACGCCGGACCTGGGTGAAGGTCCAGCGGGGTTCGATCGGTACGAAGACGTGCAGGCCCCGTCCGCCGGAGGTCTTCGGCCAGCCGCGCAGGCCGCCGTGCTCGTCGAGGACGGCGCGCAGTTCGTGGGCGGCGCGGACCGCGTCGTCGTAGTCGGTGCCGGGCTGCGGGTCGAGGTCGATGCGCAGTTCGTCGGGGCGGTCGACGTCGTCGCGGCGGACCGGCCAGGGATGGAAGGTGAGGGTGCCGAACTGGGCGGCCCACAGCACGGCGGCCTCCTCGGTGGGACACATCTCGTCGGCGCTGCGGCCGCTGGGGAAGGTGATGTGCGCGGTGGGGATCCAGTCGGGCATGTTCTTCGGCGCCCGCTTCTGGAAGAAGGACTCGCCGCCCACGCCGTCCGGGTAGCGCTCCAGGGTGGTGGGGCGGTTGCGCAGGGCGCGCAGGATGCCGGGCCCGACGGCCTGGTAGTAGCGGGCGAGGTCCAGCTTGGTGAAGCCGCGCTCCGGGAAGAACACCTTGGTCGGGCTGGACAGCCGTACGGTCCGGCCACCCGCCTCCAGTTCCACCGCTTCGCCCATGCGAGCCACGGTAGGCGTATCGCACACACCTCGCATACCGGGCATTCCATGCCGTTCGAGCGCAGAATCGGAGCATGGATCTGCCCGTGATGCCGCCCGTGAAGCCCATGCTCGCCAAGTCGGTGGCGAAGATCCCGCCGGACATGCACTACGAGGCGAAGTGGGACGGGTTCCGGGCGATCGTGTTCCGTGACGGTGCCGAGGTCGAGCTGGGTAGCCGTACTGGCAAGCCTCTGACCAGGTACTTCCCGGAGTTGGTGGCGGCGCTCGGGGAGCGGTTGCCCGAGCGGTGCGTGCTGGACGGGGAGATCGTCATCGCGCGGGAGGGGCGGCTGGACTTCGACGCGCTGACCGAGCGCATCCATCCGGCGGACTCCCGGGTGCGGACGCTGGCGGAGCGGACGCCGTCGTCGTTCGTCGCCTTCGACCTGCTGGCCCTGGCGGACGAGTCGCTGCTGGACGTGCCGCTCGTCGAGCGGCGGGCACTGCTGACCACGGCCCTGACCGAGGTGACGGCCCCTGTGCACGTGGCGCCGGCGACGACCGACATCGACGTGGCTCAGCGGTGGTTCGAGCAGTACGAGGGGGCGGGCCTGGACGGTGTCGTCGCCAAGCCGCTCAACGGGCGGTACCTCCAGGACGAGCGCGCCATGTTCAAGATCAAGCACGAGCGGACGGCGGACGTCGTCGTCGCGGGCTACCGCCTCCACAAGAGCGGCCCGGTGGTCGGCTCGCTCCTGCTGGGCCTGTACGACGACCGGGGTGTTCTCCAGCACGTGGGCGTGTCGGCCGCCTTCCCCATGAAGCGGCGGGCCGAGCTGGTCGAGGAGCTGGAGCCGCTGCGCATGGACGACGTCACCGGACACCCGTGGGCGGCCTGGGCCGAGGAGGCGGCTCACGAAACGGCCCGGCTGCCCGGGGCGCCCAGCCGCTGGTCCGGCAAGAAGGACCTGTCCTGGGTGCCGCTGCGGCCGGAGCGGGTGGTCGAGGTGGCGTACGACCACATGGAGAACGGTGCCCGCTTCCGGCACACGGCCCGCTTCCGCCGCTGGCGCCCGGACCGGACCCCCGAGAGCTGCACGTACGCGCAGCTGGAGGAGCCGGTGCGCTACGACCTGGCGGAGATCTTCGGTCCCCCGGCGTGACTCGGAGCGTGCCTCAGGGCGTGACTCAGCGCGTGACTCAGGGAGTCATCAGCACCTTGACCGCGCCGTCCCGCTTGCGCTGGAACATCCGGTACGCGTCCGGTGCCTCGCTGAGCGGCAGCCGGTGGGTGGCGAAGTCGTCGACGCCGAGCGGGTCCTCGTCGGTGAGGTAGGGGATGATCTCGTCGCTCCAGCGCCGCACGTTCGCCTGGCCCATCCGGATCTGGATCTGCTTGTCGAACATGGTGAGCATCGGGAGCGGGTCGGCCATGCCGCCGTAGACCCCGGACAGCGAGATCGTGCCGCCCCGGCGCACCAGTTCGATGGCGGTGTGGAGGGCGCCGAGCCGGTCGACGCTGAAGCGTTCCGCGAACGGCCCGCTGATCTTCCGGGGCAGCATGGCCGAGGCCTGCTGGGCGAGGCGGGCGGCGCCGCTGCCGTGGGCCTCGGTGCCGACGGCGTCGATCACGGCGTCGGGGCCGCGTCCGTCCGTCTCGTCGCGGATCTCCTGGACCAGCTCCTTCTCGCTGTCGAAGCTCCTGAGGTCGTACGTCTGCACACCGCGCGACCGTGCCCGGCGCAGCCGCTCGCCGACCAGGTCCACACCGAAGACCTGTCCGGCGCCGCGGAGCTGGGCGATGCGGCACGCCATGTCGCCGATCGGCCCGAGGCCGAGCACGGCGACGCTGCCACCCTGCGGGATGTCCGCGTAGGCGACCGCCTGCCAGGCGGTGGGCAGGACGTCGGAGAGGTAGACGAAGCGGTCGTCGGGCGGGCCCTCGGGGACCTTGATCGGGCCGAACTGCGCCTGCGGGACGCGCAGGTACTCGGCCTGGCCGCCCGGGACGGAGCCGTACAGACGGGTGTAGCCGAAGAGGGCGGCGCCCATGCCCTCACTGTGGACCTGGGTGGTCTCGCACTGCGTCGGCAGGCCGGTCAGGCACATCCAGCACTTGCCGCAGGCGATCTGGAACGGCACCACGACCCGGTCGCCGGCCGAGAGGTCCTGCACCCCGGCGCCGACCTCCTCGACGATGCCCATCGGCTCGTGCCCGAGGATGTCGCCCGGTGTCATGAACGGGGTGAGCACCTCGTACAGGTGCAGGTCGGAGCCGCACAGTCCGGTGGAGGTGACCCGGATGACGGCGTCCGTCGGCTCCTGGATCGTCGGATCGGGCACGTCCTCCACCCGCACGTCCCGTTTTCCCTGCCAGGTCACTGCCTTCATCGCACGCTCCCTAGGTCACGTCGGCGTGTCCGGTCTGCGGTGGCGACCGGGTACCCGGTCGCCACGCCGCCGAATCGCCGCACTCGGGCCCGATCGGCGTAGGCAACCGGCCGACCAGAATCGAGCGGGTATGGCCATCAATGAACGTATGAGCGCACAATCAATGACAAGAGACGGGTGGCCACGGTGGGCATGGGACACAGAGCGCGCACGCGACGCACCGTCACGGCGGTGGCGCTGCTCGCCGCCGCGGCGACCGCCTCGCTGACGGCGAGCTGCACGGGCGGGGGCGGCACGGGTGACGACGGGCGCGGGCGGCTGCGCACGCCCGTCGAGAGGCCGGGCGAGCGCGTCGACGCCGACTCGGTACTCACCGTGAAGATCGACAACGCCCGCGCGGCCCGGCCCCATACGGGCCTGAACCCCGCCGACATCGTGTACGTGGAGCAGGTCGAGGGCGGGTTGAGCCGGCTGATGGCGGTCTACGCCACCAAGCTGCCGAAGGCCGTCGGTCCGGTGCGCAGCGCCCGCGAGTCGGACCTGGAGCTGCTGGCCCAGTTCGACCGGCCGACGCTCGCCTTCTCCGGGGCCCAGGGCAAACTGATGCCGCTGATCGACAAGGCGCCCCTGGCCGCGCAGACGCCCGGCACGGTGTCCGGCGCCTACTACCGCGGCACCGGCAGGCCCTCCCCGCACAACCTCTACCTGCGGCCGGACCGGCTGCTGCCCGCCGCGCCGGGTGCGGACGCGCTGACCACCGGCTTCCGGTACGGCGCCGCACCCGCCGGAGGACAGAAGGAGACCTCGCGGACCGTGCGCTACCCGGCCACCGCCTTCACCTTCAGCTGGTCGGCGGACCGGGACCGCTGGCTGGTCTCGATGGACGGGACGCCCGCCGTGACGACCGACGGGAAGCGGATGGCACCGGCGACGGTCGTCGTGCAGTACGTGAAGGTGCGCGCGTCCGCCTTCCACGACTTCCTCGGCAACAACACGCCGTACACCGAGACGGTCGGCTCGGGGACCGCGGACGTGCTGCGCGGCGGACGGTCCTACGACGTGAACTGGTCGCGCCCCGAGGCCACGGAGGGCACCGAGTTCACGACCGACGACGGTGAGCCGGTGAACTTCGCCGAGGGGCAGGTGTGGGTGGTGTTCGCGAAGGCCTCGTGAGCGGCTGAGCGGGCTCAGGGCTGGGTGACGAGGGGCTGCGTCGGGTTGCGGAGCCCTTCGGCCGCGTCCGAGACCCGCTGGATGAGGTCGAAGAACACGCTCTGCTCCTCGGCCGACAGCGGGGCCAGGAAGACCTGGTTCATCCGGGCGGTGCGCACGGTCAGCTTGCGGTGGGTGCGCAGGCCCTCGTCGGTGAGGTGCAGCAGGAAGCGGCGGCCGTCCTGCGGGTCGCGCACCTTGTCCAGGAGCCCGCGCCGGCCGAGCCGGCTGATCACCTCGGCGATGGTCGACCGGTCCAGGCCCACCCGTTCCCCGACGGTCCGCTGGTCGAGCCGGTCCGGTTCCCCGACGAGCGCGTTGAGGACCGCGAACTGCGGCGAGGTGATCTCCTCGGAGACCATCGTGTTCCACAGCAGGTAGTGCGCCTGCTGGAGCCGCCGGGCCAGGTGCCCGGGGTGGGTGGAGAGGTCCACCGCGGCCATGTGCGCTCCCTGGATCGGATTCGTTGGTGCACTGAACAATACCGGCGCGGGGCGGCACCTGTCTGCGGCCGCACCTGGTGAACTGACCTGACGCTTCTCCTGGGCCTTGACGCCCCGCAGCTCCGGTGGCAGCGTGAGGGACACCTCGCTGAAATAATCAGTGCCCTGACTAACTGCTCAGGACGGGCGCTCGGACGGGATGGGGCTTCACGGATGGACAAGGTGGTCGCCACCGCCCTCGAGGCGGTGGCCGATGTGCCGGACGGTGCGTCGCTGGCGGTGGGCGGATTCGGGCTGACCGGTGTGCCGAACGTGCTGATCCAGGCGCTGTACGAGCGGGGGGTCACCGGCGTGAGCGTCGTCTCGAACAACTGCGGCGCGATGGACTCCGGCCTCGCGGTGCTGCTGTCGGCCGGGCGGATCGCCCGGGTGGGCGTCGCCACCCTCTGCATCGGCGTGGGCCAAGGTCTCGCCCTCGTCCTCGAGCGCTAGGAAGCGTGAGGAACCCATGACTCTCACCCAAGCGGACATCGACCTGGAGATCGCGGCCGAGCACGCCGCGTACGAGAAGCGCCGCGCCGACGGCGCTCCCGTCGAGCACCAGCCGCGCCGCGACTACGCGCCGTACCGGTCCTCGGTCCTGCGGCACCCCAAGCAGCCGCCGGTCGCGATCGACGTGAGCCGGGACCCGGAGCTGGTGGAGCTGTCCTCCCCCGCCTTCGGGGAACGGGACATCACCGAGATCGACAACGACCTGACCCGGCAGCACAACGGCGAGCCGATCGGCGAGCGCATCACCGTCTCCGGGCGGCTCCTCGACCGGAACGGGCGCCCGATCCGCGGGCAGCTGGTCGAGATCTGGCAGGCGAACTCGGCCGGCCGCTACGCGCACCAGCGCGAGCAGCACGACGCCCCGCTGGACCCGAACTTCACCGGCGTCGGCCGCACGCTGACCGACGACAGCGGCTTCTACCACTTCACCACCGTCCAGCCGGGTCCGTACCCGTGGCGTCAGCACGTCAACGCCTGGCGGCCGGCGCACATCCACTTCTCGCTGTTCGGTTCGGCGTTCACGCAGCGACTCGTGACGCAGATGTACTTCCCGAGCGACCCGCTGTTCCCCTACGACCCGATCATCCAGTCGGTGACGGACGACGCGGCCCGGCAGCGGCTGGTGGCGACGTACGACCACAGCCTGTCGGTGCCGGAGTTCTCGATGGGCTACCACTGGGACATCGTGCTCGACGGGCCGACCGCCACCTGGATCGAAGAAGGGCGCTGACCTGCCATGACGAAGATCGACACGAGTCGCCCGGAGACCGTGCTGCCCACCCCGTCGCACACGGTCGGCCCCTTCTACGGCCACGCCCTGCCGTTCCCCGGCGGCGGCGACATCGCCCCGGTCGGCCACCCTGACACGATCGCCGTCCACGGTCACGTGTACGACGGCGAGGGCAACCCGCTGCCCGACGCGTTCGTGGAGCTGTGGGGTCCCGACCCGGACGGCAACCTGCCAACCGTCGACGGCTCGATGCGGCGCGACACGGCGAGCGGCGGCTTCCTCGGCCGTAACGGCGTGGAGTTCACCGGCTGGGGCCGCATCCAGACGGACACGAGCGGCCACTGGTCCGCGCGGACGCTCCGGCCCGGCGCGCGCGGGCAGAGCGCCCCGTACCTCAGCGTGTGCGTCTTCGCGCGCGGGCTGCTGGTGCACCTGTTCACCCGGATCTACCTGCCCGGCGACGAGGCGGCGCTCGCCGCGGACCCGCTGCTGGCGCGGCTGGACCCGGAGCGGCGCGGCACGCTGATCGCGGCCGACGGGGGCAACGGAACGTACCGTTTCGACATCCGCCTTCAGGGCGAAGGCGAGACGGTCTTCCTGGAGTTCCAGTGACATCCGACGAAGCGGACACCGGCCTGCTCGCCCCCGGGTGGGCAGGCTCCCCGGCCGCGTCCGCGACCGGCGACCGCGCCTACCTGCAGGCGCTGCTCGACGCGGAGGCGGCGCTGACCCGCGCCCAGGCCGCGAAGGGTCTCGCCCCGGCCGGGGCGGCGACGGCGGTGACCGAGGCGGCCGACGCCGGCCGTTTCGACGTGCGGTCGCTGGCGGAGCGGGCCCGGGGCGGCGGGAATCCCGTCATTCCGCTGGTCGCCGATCTGACGAAGGCGGTGGGCGAGGAGTTCGGGCCGTACGTCCACCGGGGCGCGACCAGCCAGGACATCGTGGACACGGCGATGATGCTGGTCGCCCGGCGCACGCTGGACCTGATCCTCGACGACCTCGGCCGCACCGAGCGGGCGCTGGCCCGGTCGGCCGCCGGACACCGTGACACCGCGATGCCGGGGCGGACGCTCACCCAGCACGCCGTGCCGACGACGTTCGGGCTGAAGGCGGCCGGGTGGCGGTCGCTGGTACTGGACGCCCGGGACCGGGCGACGCCCGTACGGGACTCCCTGCCCGCCCAGCTCGGCGGCGCGGCCGGGACACTGGCGGCCTTCACGGCGTACGGCGCGGACGATCCGACCGCGCTGCTCACCTCCTTCGCCCGCGAGACCGGGCTCGCCGCGCCGCCACTGCCCTGGCACACCCTGCGGACGCCGATCGCCGACCTCGCCGGCTGTCTGGCCTTCACGGCCGGGGCACTGGGCAAGATCGCCGCGGACGTGCTCACCCTCTCCCGGACCGAGATCGCCGAGGTCGCGGAGGGCAGCGGCGGCGGTTCGTCCGCCATGCCGCACAAGGCGAACCCGGTACGGTCCACGCTGATCGCGGCCGCCGCCCGGCGTGCCCCCCAGCTCGCGGCCACGCTGTACGGCTCGCTGGCCGCCGAGGACGAGCGGCCGGCCGGGGCCTGGCACGCCGAATGGGAGCCACTGCGGGACCTGCTCCGGCTGGTCGGCGGCGCCGCCCGCGACGCGGCCGACCTGACCGAGGGCCTGCGGGTCCACGCCGACGTCATGCGCGCACACCTCGACCTCACCCACGGGTTGGTCGTCTCCGAGCGGCTGTCCGCCGAGCTGGCACCCGTCCTGGGCCGCGCCCGCGCCAGGGAACTGCTCACGGCCCTCGCCAGGCGCACCTACGCCGAGGGCCGGAGCCTCGGCGAACTTCTCGCCGAGCAGCCCGAGTTGAAGGACGTCGACCTCGACGAGCTCACCGACCCCGCCCGCTACACCGGCTCCGCCGGAGCCCTCACCGACCGTGCTCTGGAGCGACGTTGACCGACACGCGCCTCAACCACCGTGCCGAAGGGCCCGCTTCAGCTCCCCCGCTGCTGCTCGGACCCTCGCTGGGCACCTCGTACGCCCTGTGGGACCGGGTCGCGCCCGAACTGTCCCTCACCCACCGGGTGATCCGCTGGGACCTGCCGGGGCACGGCGGTTCGGCGGCCGACCTGATCGGGCCGGGCGCCACCGTCGGGGACCTCGCCCATCTGGTGCTCGCGCTCGCCGACTCCCTGGGCATCGAGCGGTTCGCGTACGCCGGGGTGTCGCTGGGCGGTGCCGTGGGGCTGCAGCTGGCCGTGCACCATCCGCAGCGGGTGTCGTCACTCGCGGTGATCTGTTCCTCCGCCCACTTCAACGGCTCCAAGCCGTGGCAGGAGCGGGCCGCGCGCGTCCGCAGCGAGGGCCTGGACCAGCTCGCGGACGGTGCCGGCGCGCGCTGGTTCACGTCCGGGTTCACCGTGCCGGAACTCGTCCAGGACCACCGGGACGCCGACCCCGACGCGTACGCCGCCTGCTGCGACGCGCTGGCCGCGTTCGACCTGCGGGAGCGGCTGGCGGAGATCTCCGCGCCCACCCTGCTGGTCGCCGGCCGCGAGGATCCCGCGACCCCGCCCGCGCATCTGCGGGAGATCGCGGACGCGGTGCCGGGCGCCGCGCTGGTGGAGATCCCGGGCGCCTCGCATCTGGCGCCCGCGCAGTGCCCCGAGGCCGTCCTGACCGCGCTGCGGGCGCACTTCGACGGTGGCGCCAAACGGGGCATGGAGGTGCGGCGCGAGGTCCTCGGGGACGCCCACGTGGACCGGGCGCAGGCCCGGCAGACGCCCTTCACCGCGCGCTTCCAGGACTTCATCTCGCGCTACGCGTGGGGCGAGATCTGGACCGACCCGACGCTCAGCCGCCGCGAACGCAGCATGATCACGCTGACCGCGCTGGTCGCGCACGGCCACTACGACGAGCTGGCGATGCATGTGCGGGCGGCCCGGCGCAACGGCCTCACCCCCGAGGAGATCGGCGCGGTGCTGCTCCAGACGGCCGTGTACTGCGGGGTCCCGGCGGCGAACTCGGCGTTCGCGGCGGCCCAGCGCGTGCTGGCGGAGGAGGACGGCTCCGAAGGGTGAGCCGGAGGGTGACCCTGCCGGTCGTAGCTTCGGCAGCACCACGCCGATGCCCCGCCGCGCGCCTACCGTGGAGGCATGTCCACGATTCTGATCACCGGCGCCACCTCCGGTCTCGGCCGCCACGTCGCCTTCGAGCTGGTCCGCTCCGGACACCTGGTCCTGGCCCACGGCCGTGACGCCGCCCGGACGCGGCAGCTGGTCGAGGAGCTGCGCGGCGAGGGCACGGCCGAAGGGTTCGTCGCCGATCTGGCCTCCCTGGCGCAGGTGCGCGAGCTGGGCGGGCGGGTCGCCGAGGCGCATCCCGAACTCGACGTCCTGGTCAACAACGCGGGCGTGGGCGGCGGTTCGCCCGGCTCGGGACGGGAGGTGAGCGCCGACGGGCATGAACTCAGGCTGGCCGTCAACTACTTGGCGCCTCTCGCGCTGACCCGCGCGCTGCTGCCGGTGTTGCGGGCGAACCCGCCCGCGCGGATCGTCAACGTCGGCTCGGCCGGCCAGGAACCCCTCGACGTCGACGATCCCGGGCTCACCCAGGGCTACAGCGGCCTCTCGGCGTACTGCCGCAGCAAGTTCGCGCTCGCCGCGCACACCTTCGCCCTGGCCGAGGAGCTGCACGGCACCGGTGTCTCGGTGAACGTGCTGCACCCGGCGACCTACATGGACACGGCGATGGTCCGCGAGGGCGGCATCAGCCCCTGGAACACGGTGGCCGACGGCGCTCCGGGCGTCCTGGCCCTGGCCACCCGGGACCTGGGCAGCGGCGGCTACTTCGACGGGACGCGGGCGGCGCGGGCGCATCCGGCGGCGTACGACGAGGACGTGCACAAGCGTCTGTCGGCCGTCACCGACCGGCTGCTGGACGCCTGACCTACCGCAGCCCGCGGCCCGTCTCCAGCACCGCCCTCGCCTGTGCCACCAGCCCGTCCGCGCCACAGGACTTCGCCAGCGCCAGGCCCCGGTTCAGTTCGGCGACCGAGCGGGCGAGGATGCCGTACTCGACGCGGGCCGCCGCGTGTTCGTACTGGCAGGGCGAGGCCTCCAGGTACGCGACCGCCTGCGCGGCCAGCCGGACCGCGCGCTGGCCGGTCTCCAGGGCGGCGGCGCAGCGCAGGGCCTCGCCTATGGCCGTGTCGGTGCCGAGGCGTTCGGCGTGCCGGCGGACGTCGGTGGCGAGCCGGCCGGCCCGGTCCGGGTCCTCGGTGGCGAGGGCCCGGGCGAGGTCGAAGGCCCAGGGGACGAGCACCGGGTTGTGGTGGCCGCGGACGGCCGCCGCCTTTTCCGCGGCCTCCAGTTCGTTGATGCCGTCCTTGGTGCGGCCGACGGCGAGCAGGAGGCGGCCGCGCACGGAGCGGGGGTCGGGCAGCACGATGGTGGAGGGGTAGGGCGGGGCGAAGCCGCACTGCTCGGCGATCGCCCAGGCCTCCTCGACGTGGCCGCGGGCGAGCAGGGTGTCGACGAGGTTGCAGGTCGCGGTCCAGTACAGGGGCAGTCCCCGGCCGACGCGTTCGGCCAGGCGCAGCGCCTCGCGCAGGGACGTCTCGGCCTCCCGGAGGCGGCCGCGGCGGCGGTGGCCGAGTCCGACGTAGGCGTGGGCCAGGGCGAGGTGGCCGCCGCTCCAGCCGGCGGACTCGTAGGCGCGCAGCGCCTCGGAGTAGAGGGCGTCGGCCCGGTCGAGCCGGTCGGTGTAGGCGTACGCGTTGGTCAGCATCAAGAGCAGTTCGACGCCCCACTCGGTGTCGGTCCAGCCGAGGCCGGGTGGGAGCCGGCCGTTGACGAGGGCGCGGTCGCACAGGTCGACGACCTCCTCGGCGCTCTCGCCGTGGGTCATGGCGTCGAAGCCGCGCAGCATGAGCAGGGCGCGTTCGGCGTTGTCCCGGCCGGTGCAGGTGCGGGCGAGTTCGGCGAGGCGCTCGGAGCGGCCCGGTGAGGCGGCCTCGCCCGCGTAGATGCCCTCCCACATGTACTGCACGGCCTGCAGCCGCATCCGGGCGGGTCCGGGCGCGTGCCGGGCGGCCTCCGCCTCGACGGTGCGGACGGCCTCCTCCAGCTGGTCGTTGTGCAGGAGTGCCTGGGAGAGGCGGAAGACGGCGTCGACGCGCGCGTCGCCTTCGAGGCCCGGCATGGCGAGCGCGGTCTGGAGGTGGTCGATGGTCTTCGCGGGCGCGGTCAGGAGGGTGGCGCAGCCGAGTTCGAAGAGCACATGCGCGTGCACCTCGGGCTGTGGGGGTTCCAGCAGGGCGCGTTCCAGGCAGCGGCGGGCGGCGTCGGGGGCGCCGACGGCGAGGTGCTCGCGGGCGGCCTCACGCAGCTGCTCGACGAGTTCCTCGTCGTCGTCCGGGTGGACCTGCAGGAGATGGCGGGCGGCGGCCGCGGCACCGCGCCCGGAGTCGGTGACGACCTGGGCGGCGATGCCGTGCATGGCGGTGCACAGGGCGGGCGGGATGGAGTTGTAGACGGCGGTGGCGATCAGCGGGTGGACGAACTCCAGGTCGCCCTCGTCGGTCGGTCCGTTCGCCGGGTCGGGTGCGGTGAGGATGCGGGCGCTGCGCAGCAGTTCGGCGCAGCGCACGGCGTCGTCACGGCCGAGGGTGGCGAGCTTGGCCACCAGGTCGACGGAGATGCCGGTGCCGAGGATGGCGGCCGCCCAGGCGAACCGGGTGGCGTCGATGCCGAGTTCTTCCAGGCGGGCGACGAGGCCTCCGCCGCGGGCCGCGCGGTTCAGGGCCCGCAGTTCTCCGGCCGCGCTCTCGGTCGGCTCCAGTTCGCTGTCCTGGACCTTGGCGAGGAGTTCGACGGCCTCGTACGGGTTGCCTGCGGTGACGGCCCAGACTTCACGGCAGAACGCGGCGTCGGCGTGCCCGCCCAGGGTGGCACGGGTGAGTCCGGCGGTGGCCTGTGGGGTCAGGGCGCTCAGGGTGGTGGCGGGGAGGCCCGTGGCGGCGACCGCGTCGAGGAGCCGGGCACTCTCGCCGGACATCTCGCCGGGGCGGCGGGCCACCACGACCAGGACGGACAGGTCGTCCAGGCGTTCGGCGAACGCGGCGAGCCAGCACAGGGTCTCCTGGTCGGCCCAGTGGGCGTCGTCGATCAGCAGGACCAGCGGCCAGTCGCGCCGGGCCAGCCGGCGCACCGCGGCGACCAGGCCGTCGGTGACGCCCTGCGGGTCGGCCTGGCGCCCGCCGGGGTCCGTGAGGCCGAGGGCCGGGCCCGCGATGTCGTACCAGTCGCCGAGGTATTCGCGGGCCTCTTCCGGCATCAGCGACATGAGGGCGGGTTGCAGCAGCTGTCGTACGACGTTGAAGGGGACGGACCTGAGGGTTTCGCCGCCGCGCGCCGACCACACCGTGCAGCCGCGTCCTTCGGCGATGCGGCGGGTCTCGGCGAGCAGGGCGGTCTTGCCGAAGCCGGCTTCGCCGCTGATCATCAGCAGGCTGCCCGAGGAGGAGCTGTCCGCGCCCAGGGCGTCGATGGCCCGTACGACGGCGGCGACTTCCTCGTCACGCTCCCACAGCGAGGCCGGGGCGGCCGCCAGGGGCCGTACCTCCGTCATCGCGCTACCTCCCCAAGTCGCCCGTACGACGTACAGACTTGAGCGTAACCGTCCCGATGCCGAAGTGGAGGCCGGTCAGGGCACCTGTTGTCGTGACGGGTGACGCCGGCGGCGCGAGGGCGACGGGCGCCGCCCGTGACCGGCACCCGCCGAGCGCCCTGCGCGGGTCCGGTGGTCGACGTCACCGGCGAGTGCACACGACTCGTCCCGGAATAAGGTGAATTCAGAGTCGGACCTTCTCATGCCTCTTTCACCGAGGCCTCATACGGTGGGGACATGACGCAGGCGACTCCCTCCGGGTGGTACCCCGACCCCGGGCAGACAAGTGACGGTCCCGCCACCGAGCGCTGGTGGGACGGCAAGGCATGGACGGACCAGACCCGGCCCGCGGGGTCGGCCGCCGCGTGGGGCCCTCCGGAGGTGGCGGATGCCGGTCCGTTCCCGGGGCATCCGGGGTATCCGGCGAAGCCGCCGGCCGGCTCGCGGCGCGGTCTGCACACGGGCATAGCCGTCGCGGCGGCCGTCGTGGTCCTGGCGTGCATAGGCGTGGGCGTGTACGCGCTCTCCGGCGACGAGGGCGGCAGCGGCAACACCGCGAACTCGCGGGGGCCGGACGGACAGGGCGGCTCCGGTGGCCAGGACGGCCCCACGGGCGGCCCCTTCGGCGGCAACGGCGGACCCGGGGGCGACGGTGGGTCCGGTGGCTCCGGGGGGTCCGGTGGCCAGTCGCCCTCGCCCGACCAGTCCGAGGCGCCGAGGATCGAGAGCGGTTCGGTGACCGACGCGATCGACGGGATCAGCCTGCCGATACCGAAGGACTGGTACGGCCGGCAGATGGCGGTGGGGGCGTCGGTCACGTCGAACGACTCCTACGACTGCCCCGGCGACACCTCGAAGTCCTGCACGAAGGGCGGCGCGTACTCGGCTCCCGCCCTCGCGCTCGGCACCAAGGGCAGCACGGCCGAGGAGATCGCGAAGGCGGACATCGCGGCCAACGCCGAGGACTCCTACGGCGGCTCGACCTATGGCGCGATCACCTCGCACGACGTGCTGGCCTCCAAGGCGGTGACCGTGGCCGGGCAGAAGGGCTACCTGGTCCGCTGGAAGGCGGTCACCAGCAAGGGCTCCGACGGGTACGTCCAGTCGCTGGCCTTCCCCTCCCCCGCGAACTCCCAGCAGATGGTCGTCGTCCGCTTCGGCGTCGACGTGGAGGAGACGCAGGCCGTGCTCGACGAGATCACCAAGGGCATCAAGGTGTCGAGGGGCGGCGGCAGCGGCCAGGACGTCTGACGTCCGGCGGATCCCCGGAAGAACGGGCCGACCGGGCGGGACTCCGCTCCGCTCAAGAGGAGTCCCGCCCGGCCGGGGGTGCGCGCCGCCCCCGTCCCCACGGTGCGGCGCGGGCAGGCCGCCGTCCCGGTCACCCCGTGGACGGCGGCCTGCGTCTCAGGTCAGGCCGAGTGCCGGGAGCACGGCGGCCTCCACGAACCGGACGAGGTAGTCCGGGTCGGCGTACTTGCCCTCCAGGACGGGCCGCGCGCGCAGGACGCCGAACATCTGGGCCGGGATGTACTCCACCGCCGGATGGCCGGCGGCGATCTCGCCGCGTTCGATGCCGCGCCGCAGGATCTCCTGCAGGGCCGCGATCTCGGGTTCCACCAGTGCCTCGCGCAGCGCCAGCGCGAGTTCCTCGTCCTGCGTGACGGCGTGGCCGAGTGCCTGGACCAGTTGGGTGTCGCTCGTCGACCAGGCGCCCGCCGCCCGTGCGGCCTGGCGCAGGTCCTCGGCGAGCGAGCCGGTGTCGATGCCCGCGAACCGCACCCGACGGCTGCCGCGCAGGGCCGCCGCCACGAACTGGGGCTTGGTCTTCCACTGCCGGTACAGGGTGGATTTGCTGCAGCGCGTGCTGGTCGCGACGCCGTCCATGGTGACGGAGTCGTAGCCGCATGCGCGGATCTGCTCGAGTACGGCGTCGAAGAACTCCCGCTCACGCTCTGGCGTGATCTTGGAGCGGCGCGAGGCGGCGACCGCTTCCGGTCCGTCTGCGGCCTGCGACGTCATCAACTCTCTCCTCGCTCGTGCCCGTGGCCGGGGGCTCACGTTCCAGTGTGTCGTACGTCTATCGATACTCGAGTGTACCGATACGGATCCGTATCGGTACACTCGAGTATCGATACGCGACAGTATCGATGAGTTTCCGCGGCCGGACGAGTCACCAGCCCGTCCGGAACAGCACCAGCACACACGCACCACGTCAGCGAAAGGGCCGGGGGATGAATGCCCGCACCGAGCCTTCACCAGCGGCGCCGAGCGCGACAGCGCGACCGCCGCTCGTCCGTGAGCTCCTGCTCGTCGCAGGGTTCTTCCTCGTCTACAAGTTCGGCCGCCAGCTGGCGACGGGCCACACCGGCGAGGCCTTCGACAACGCGCACCGCGTGTGGGACCTGGAGCGAACCCTCCGGCTGCCGGGCGAAGGCTCGGTGCAGTCCCTGCTGCTGCACGGCGACACGTTCGCGCACCTGGCGAACACCTACTACGCCACCGTCCACTTCCCGGCCACCGCCGCCTTCCTGGTCTGGCTCTACCTGCGCCGCCCCGCGCACTACGTCTGGGCCCGCCGCGTCCTGGCCGCGCTGACCGGCGCCGCACTGGTGGTGCACCTGATGTTCCCGCTGGCCCCGCCGCGCATGCTCGCCGCCACCGGCCTGGTGGACACCGCGCGGATCTACGGACCCTCCGTGTACGGCCCGCCGCAGACCGACCACCTCTCGAACCAGTTCGCGGCGATGCCGTCGCTGCACTTCGGCTGGGCGCTGGTGCTGGCGGTCGGCCTGATCGTCGCCACCCGCTCCCGTCTGCGGTGGCTGTGGCTGCTGCACCCCCTGCTGACGCTGCTGGTGATCGTCGGCACGGCCAACCACTACTGGCTGGACGCGATCATGGCGGGGGCGCTGCTCGGCCTCGCGCTCGCGGTGATCCACCTGCCGCACCGTACGGTCACCACCGCCGGACGCGGTCAGGGCCGGCCCGTACCCGCGGAGGAGCCGGTTCTCGTGGGGGCGGGCCGATGAACGCCACCGTTCTCGCCGTCGTCCTGTCCCTCTTCTCCTCCGTCGCCTACGCGGCCGCGGCCGTCGCCCAGGAAAGGCTGGCCTCCCGCAGCCCGGGCTCGGGCACACTGCGGCTGCTGCGCTCGGGTGCCTGGTGGGGGTCGGTCCTGCTCAACGCGTCGGCCGCGCTGCTGCATGTGGTCGCCCTGAAGTACGGGCCGCTGACCGTGGTCCAGCCGCTCGGTGCGCTCACCCTGGTCGCGGCGGTGCCCATGGGGGCGCGGGTCGCGGGGCGGCGGGTCAGTGCCGCGGAATGGCGGGGCACCGCGCTGACGCTGCTCGGCCTGTCCGCGATCCTGGTCACGGCGTCCGGGCCGGCGCCCGAGGACGTGCTGAGCGTCCCCGAGGCGATGGCGGTCGCGGCGGTGACGGCCACTTTGATCGGCGCTCTGGCGCGGCGGGGGGCCCGGCCGGGCCTGCGGCACGCGTCCGCGTCGGGCTTCGCCTCCGGAGTCGCCTCGGCGCTCACCCAGACCGTGACGGTGGCCGCGACGGACCGCACCCAGTCCCTGCTCAGCGTGGAGGTGGTCGGGGTGGCGCTGCTGGTCGCGGCCTTCGCGACCGGCGGACTGCTGCTGTCCCAGACCGCCTACCGGGACGGTCTCGGTGCTCCGCTCGCCGTGGTGACGCTGGCGAACCCGGTGGCCGCCGCCGCGATCGGCCTCGCACTGCTCGGCGAGCGGCTGCAGGGCGGCGCGGCGGGCATCCTGCTCGCCCTGACGGGGGCGGGGATCGCCGCGTGGGGCGTGGTGCTGCTCTCACGGGTGCCGCGCGCCGGGGCCTTTGGGGATGCGGACGGACACGACCACGAGGAACACCCCGTGGCCGCGGTCCTGGCCCTGAGGCCGGAATCGGCGACGGCCGAGCCGGCGTTGTCGCCCCGGCCGGCCGCAGCGGCGCTGGTGCCCCGGCAGTCCGGGCCGGGACACCTCACACCCCTGTGAGCGCCGTCGCGGGCGGGCTCAGCCGAGTCCGCGCGAGTCCTGCTTGAGCGCCGTGTCGACGGTCAGTGCCGTCGCCACGACCAGGCTCAGCAGCGGCTCGGGCAGCTGGTAGTGGATCTGCAGGACGTAGTTGTCCGCGGTCGTGAACATCGTCTTGGCGAGGCCTTCCCAGGTCTTGGTGATCCGGGCGACCTCCTTGTCGGTGTGGTCGACGATGGCGAAGTTCCACGCGCGCCAGTTCTCCGCCTTGATCGCGCCGACCTGTTGGCCGTTCACGTTCATCGCGAAGTTGATCTTGCCGATCATGTTCTGCTGGACGATCTCGCCCACCGGCTGACCGTCCGGACGCGTCACGAGCACCCGTGACTTGAGGAACTTCGCCGGGCGCGTCAGCAGCAGTACGGGCCGGTCGTGCGCGTCCCGGATCTCCAGCCTGTGCGTCAGGAACTGATCGACGCTGGCGACGAGCCGCAGGGCCTTCTTCAGCGTGCTCTGCCCGACCTGGACGACCGAGCCGAGCTGGTTGCCGTTCTGGTCCATGACCTTGTACTCGTTGGTCAGCTCGATCAGCTTGGCCTTCTGGTTGACCACCAGGACCGGCTCGCTGAACAGGCTGCCGCCGCCGGGGCCGCCCGCCCCGACCCCGGCCTGCTGCTGCACCTGACGCTGGACGCGCGGGTCCGGGCCGGCCGGCTGCGGCGGCACCTGCGGTGCGGCCTGGGCCTGCTGGTTCGTGTGGTCCGTCCACTGCGCGCCGTCCCAGTAGCGGAGCGTCTGGGCCGCTCCGTGCGGATCCGGGTACCAGCCTGCAGGTGTGTTCGATTGCGTGGTCACCGACGCACACTATCCCGAGGGTCCCCGGCCCCGACCAGCCCGGATCCGCACCCACCGGAAGGCTTTACCCAGTCATGACAGCCGGGTCGCTCACCCCCGGCCGCCCGTTCTCCACGTGGCCGGCGAACCTGCGCAGGAACGCCGGCTCGGCCTCGGACGTGACGGTCAGGTCGTACCAGCGCCTGCTCGCCGCGAGGTCGACGGTGTGCTTCACGGTGGCGCCGGCGCGCACGGTGAAGGTCCTGGCCCGGCCGCCGTATGCACTGGTTACCTTCAGCCGCACGGTGCTGGAGCCCTTGTTGGCGAAGGCCAGTTCGACGTCGTCGCCGCTGTGGCGTGCGGTGACCTCGAGGCCGGCGCTGCCGTTCGGTCCCTTGAAGACGCGCAGGAAGCCGTTCGGGCCGTGCACGGTCAGGTCGTACGAGCCGTTCGAGTACGCCGAGTTCCAGGTGTCGGCGATGCTCTTGCCGGCCTCGGTGGTGTACGTCCACGGACCGTCGGCGCGGTTGCCGGACGTGACGTGGAAGGCGGCCCCCGCCTTCGCCCCCGAGGCGAAGGTGAGCGTGTACGTGCCCGCCACCGCGTCCGCCGAACCGTGCACGGACGGGGCGTACTTCAGCGGGCGGGCCGGGCGCAGGCCGCGCTCCTGCACAGGCATGCCGGGGTCGGCCGGCGGCGTGGGGCGGTAGTCGGGGTGACGCTCGCGGTCCGGCGGCTCGTAGCCGTCGGTGTCCGGCAGCGCGGCCGGCCTGGTGTCCTTGCGGGAGAAGTCGAACGCGGACGTCAGGTCGCCGCAGACCGCGCGCCGCCAGGGCGAGATGTTCGGCTCGCCGACGCCGAAGCGACGCTCCATGAACCGGAGGATCGAGGTGTGGTCGAGGGTCTCGGAGCAGACGTATCCGCCCTTGCTCCACGGCGAGACGACCAGCATCGGCACGCGCGGCCCGAGGCCGTAGGGGCCGGCCGGGCGCTTGCTGTCGCCCGGGTAGAGGTCCGGGGAGACGTCGACCGTGGACCTGCCCTGCGCGGCGGACGCCGGCGGCAGCGGCGGCACCACATGGTCGAAGAAGCCGTCGTTCTCGTCGTAGGTGATGAACAGGGCCGTCTTCGCCCACACCGCCGGGTTGGAGGTGAGCGCGTCGAGAACCTGCGCGATGTACCAGGCGCCGTAGTTCGAGGGCCAGTTGGAGTGCTCGGAGAAGGCCTCGGGGGCGGCGATCCAGGAGATCTGCGGCAGCCGGCCGGCCTTGACGTCCGCCTTCAGCCGGTCGAAGTAGCCGTCGCCGTTCTTGACGTCGGTGCCGGTGCGGGCCTTGTCGTACAGCGGGTCGCCGGGCTCGGCGCCCCGGTAGGTGTTGAAGTAGAGCAGCGAGTTGTCGCCGTAGTTGCCGCGGTAGGCGTCCTCGATCCAGCCCCAGCTGCCCTTCGCGTCGAGGCCGTCGCCGGTGTCCTGGTAGATCTTCCAGGAGATCCCGGCCTTCTCCAGCCGCTCCGGGTAGGTCGTCCAGCCGTAGCCGAGCTCGTCGTTGCCGAGGACCGGGCCGCCGCCCCGGCCGTCGTTGCCCGTGTAGCCCGACCACATGTAGTAGCGGTTGGGGTCGGTCGAGCCGATGAACGAGCAGTGGTACGCGTCGCAGACGGTGAAGGTGTCGGCGAGGGCGTAGTGGAAGGGGATGTCCTCCCGGGTCAGGTACGCCATGGTCGTGGTGCCCTTCGCGGGCACCCACTTGTCGTACTTGCCCCCGTTGTAGGCGGCCTGCCCGTCGGGCCAGCCGTGCGGGAGGCCTTCCAGGAACTGCATGCCGAGGTCGTCGGCGTCCGGGCGGAACGGCAGCACCTCCTTGGTGCCGTCCGACTGGTGCCATATCGACCTGCCGTTGTCGAGCGTGACCGGGCGGGGGTCGCCGAAGCCGCGTACGCCTCTGAGCGAGCCGAAGTAGTGGTCGAAGGAACGGTTCTCCTGCATCAGGACGACGATGTGCTCGACGTCCTCGATCGTCCCGGTGCGGTGGTGGGCCGGAAGCGCGGCGGCTCGCTGGATGCTCTGGGACAGCGCGGTGAACGCCGTGGTGGCGCCGGTGAGCTGAAGGAAGCGGCGCCGGTTGACGTCGGGCATGGGTGGGGGCCTCTCATCCTGAGTACGGATGGCCGGAACGTGACGGAAGGTGCGCGAAAGGAGTGTTCCAAGAGCACCAAACGTCAGGGAAGGGTCTGGTGGCGCTGATGTGAAAGTCGTGAGTACGGAGGATGTGCCGTGCCGGAGCGCGGGGAGGGCCGCGCTCGTCCCTGGTGTACCTGCGACTGCCGGAGACGGCCCACGCGGAGCTACGGCGCTGAGGTCCACCGCTGTGCCACGGCCCGTCCCGCCCGGAGCGCGGCCACGGGGTCGGCCGCCTCGTCCAGTTCGATGAGTACGGTGCCGGCACCGGGGGTGCGGGACATCGCGTCGGCCCAGCCCTTCCAGTCCACGATGCCCGTGCCCAGTTGGGCCATGTAGGGCTGCTGCCGGGCGAAGACCGTGTCGTCGATGGTGAGTTGCACGTCGATCGGTCCGACCGCGTCCTTCCAGTGCGCCAGGGCGATGCGCGGGGTGTGGCGGCGCGCGACGGCGACCGGGTCGCCTCCCCCGAGGGCGATGTGGCAGGAGTCGGGGCACAGCCACACGTAGCGTGGGTCGGTGAGGGCCATGAACAGGTCGATGTCCCGCTCGTACCAGAGGGTGCTGTGGGACTCCGTGTGGAAGGCCAGTTTCACGCCGTGCCGGGACACCGCCTCGCCGACCGCGTGCGCGATGCCGGCCATGCGGGTCATGTACGCGGCGTCGACGAAGAAGGGCGGCCGGGTCCCGTACGTCGTCCGCATGGGCAGTCCGGCGACGAGGAGTTCCGCCCCGGCCTCGGCGAGGAAGGCCGCGCGGCGTTCGGCGTCGGCGACGATCGCGGCCAGGTTGTCGCCGTGCCGCCAGTCGGGGCAGTCGCTCCCGGCGATGAAGGCGCTCACGACGGACAGGCCCCGGTCCGCGAGCTCGCGGCGGAACGCCGGTGCGCTGCCGAAGGCCCGCAGGGCGGAGTCGATGTCGCCGGGCGCGAAGGTCAGCTCGATGCCGGTGACTTCGGCGTCGGCCAGTGCGTCCATGACGCGTTCCCAGAACCGCTGCGGATGCTGCCGGGCCCAGTCCCGCACGGCGTCCGCGGAGGCCAGACCCCAGAAGGCCGGGTGGTGGAAGGTGATGACGTCGGTCGCGAAGCGAGGCGTCATTCGGCACCGCCACGGGCGTTGTAGACGACGATGCCGTCGGCGCTGTCGACGGCCTTTCGGTAGTCGCGGAACACGGTGAGCGCCTCGTCGCGGAGCACGTCCTTGACGACCTCGATGCCGCGGGCCTGGAACTGCTCGGCCCAGTCCGCGCCGAGCGGGCCCTCGTCGAAGGTGGTGATCTCCTCCAGTTCCGGGCCTTCACCGGCGACCACGAGGGCGCGCACCCCTGACCACATGGTGGCGCCGTAACACTGGACGCACGGGCGCCAGTTGACGACGAGTTCGTGCGCCGGCAGGCCGTCGCCGCCGAGGTCCCAGCCGCCGGTCGCCGTCTGGGCCAGGCCGAGGGCGACGACCTCGGCGTGGGCGCTGGAGACGCCGGAGGCGAGGACGACGTTCACGCCGACCGAGACGATCCGGCCGCTGTCCCGTTCGGCGACCAGGGCCGCGAACGGGCCGCCGTCGCCCGCGCGCCAGTTGCGGTCGGCGAGGCGGTGCACGAGGCGCATGCGGTCCTCGCGGTCGGGGACGGCGGCGGGCACGTCGGCCAGTTCGTCGTCGATCCAGGCCGGCAGAGCCACCTGGTACTGCCTGGCGATGTCGATCATGATCGTGCTTCCTGTCAGTGGGTGGCGAGCGCGGTGTGCCGCCGGGCTACGGCACGGGCGGCCCGGACGGCGGTCACCGCTCCGGTCAGGGTGACGTTGGCGGCCATCGCGGTGGGGATCACGCCGTTGCCGGCGAGGTACAGGTTGTCGTAGCCCCACACCCTGCCGTCCGGGTCGCACACGCTGGTGCCGTCGTCGGCGGCGCCGGCCCGGACCGTGCCGGTCTGGTGCAGCGAGGAGCCGGGCGGCAGCAGCGCGCTTTCGGTCGCGGGGTCGAAGGGGCCGAACTCCTCGGCTGTGGACCGGACTTCGTCCAGTGCCCGGGCGATCAGCGCACGGTCCGCGTCGCAGTAGCCGAACTCGACTGTGATCCGGGGCATCCCGGCGAGGTCGGTCTGCGTCTCGGAGAACACGAGCCGGTTCTCGGGGCGCGAGGCGACGGGGGCGTACAGCGAGAGGCCCACGGAGTGGGCAAGGGGCCGGCCGTCCTCGTCCAGGTACGTGCGGTTCATGATCTGTCCGTGGAAGGGCTGCGCCGCCCCGTTCTGCGGCAGCCAGAGCGAGTCCGTGCTGAACTCGCCGGGGCGCTGCAGGGGCAGGTCGTCGAGGCCGATGCCGAACCGGTCGAGGTCGAGCAGGACCCGGGCGGTGATGAACGCGTGCTCGTTGAGGTGACGGCCGAGCGCGTGGGGCCGTATGCCCGAGGCGAACAGCAGTTGCGGGGTGCGCAGCGCGTCGGCGCACACCACCACGGTGTCCGCGAGGAGCACGGACGTGGCGCCGTCGGCGACGCGGCGCAGCCGGGCGCCGGTGACGCGGTGGTTTTCGACGAGCAGGGTCGTCGCGAGCGTGCCGGTGGCCAGGGTGAAGGCCGGGTCACCGCCGACTGCGAGCGCGGGGAAGATCGTTCCCGGTGCCGTGCGGGGCATGGGGCCCGAGGTCGTCGGGGTGACGGCCATCGGCATCGGCTGTGGCCGCCGGCCGTCCGGTCCCGTGCCGTCGAAGCGTCGGCTCAGGACGTCCAGCACCGTCCGGCCGACCTCGGTCGGGCCGATCGCGGCGGGCGTGACGGCGAGGATCCGGTGCGCGGTGTCCAGGTCCGCCGCCCAGCGGGCCGGGTCGCCGAAGTCGAACACCTCGTGCCCGGCGGGCCAGGGTGTCGCGGCGGTCCAGTGGACGCCCATGCCGCCCGCGTTCCAGGCGAGCGCCGTCGCGGGCATCTCCTCGGCGTCCTCGCCGAAGGCCAGGGCGTGGACCATGCCGGGCGTCAGGCCGGTGAGGCCGGCGGGGACCTCGCGCACCACCTCGGCGCCCGTGTACATGCCCTGGACGCCGGTGGCGACCTGTTCGTTGTAGCGGGCCCACAGGAGCGGGTCGTCGAGGTCGTGCAGGTGCAGGCCGGGACTCTCGCCGATCGCGCTGCCCCCGTCCACCATGGTGATGTCCAGCGCCGGATCGGTGTCGCGCAGCTGCCGGGCCACGACGGATCCCATGATGCCGCTGCCCACGATGAGGACGTCGGTGCGGGGGGTGTCGGTCAAGGTGAGACTCCAGGTGTCGGGCCACGGGTGTCGGAGCAGCGTGCGGGAGTGCGCTTCACGTGCGCGGGACGAGCGGGCCGAACAGCTCGGTGTCCATGCGGTCCAGGGCCAGCTTGACGGCGCCGACGAGGGCGGCGTCGCGGCCCAGGCCGGTGGCGCGCAGCTCGATCGCCGGGGTGCGGGCGTCACGCATCGCGGCACGCACCCGGGGCAGCAGGACGTCGGCCGCGTCCTCCAGGCCCCCGCCGAGCACGATGAGCGAGGGGGCGACCGTCCACGACAGGATGGTGAGGATCGACGCGATGTTCTCCACGAACTCGTCGACCTCGGCGAGTGCGCCCGCCTCGCCCGCGCGTGCGGCGTCGTACCGGGCGAGGGCGACGCCGCGTTGGGCCGGGTCCGGTGACGTCAGCCAGGCCACCGGGTGGTGCTCGACCGAGCCGGCCGGTATGGAGCGGGCCTCGACGATCTCGCCCGCGGCGCCGTCGAGACCGCGGTGCACGGCTCCCCGGATGAGGATGCCGAGGCCGGTGCGGTTGCCGAGGATCGCCCATACGACGTTGTCGTGGTCGCCGGCCACGCCCCGCCAACGCTCCGCGAGGGCACCGAGGTTGGTGTCGTTGTCCGCGAACCAGGGCACCGGGATGCGCCGGCCCAGTTCTTCGGGCAGGTGCACGCCTTCCCAGTGCGTCGTGTGCACCAGGCGCCGTACGACTCCGTCGTCGTCGATCGCGCCGCCGCCCGCGACCGCGCCGGCGCGCAGCCGGTCCGCCGACCCGCCCGCGTCGTCGAGCGCCGCCCGGACCAGGGCGGCCGCGTCGTCGAGGGTGACCTGCGGGTCCTGGTAGGCGCGCAGCGGCCCGTGGGCCCGACCGAGAATGCGGCCGCGGACGTCGGCGACGACCGCGGCCGCGTCCGACGTGGTGATGGTCACGGCCGCCAACAGGGCGTGTTCGGCGCGCAGTTCGTAGCGTCGGGCGGGGCGCCCGGCGGAGCCGCTGACCGGCACCCGGTCCAGCTCCGCCACCCAGCCGGCCTCGACCAGCGAGTCCAGGATCAGCTCGATGGTGCGGCGGGACAGGCCGGCCCGCTCGGCGAGCGCGGTCAGCGTCGTCGGCCCGGCCGACACCGCCAGCGCGCGCAGGACGACGGAGGTGTTGACGCGCCGGACGGCGCTCTGGTTCATCCCCGACATGACGCTCACCGCATTCCCGTTCCGGAGATGCCCTGCACGAAGTAGCGCTGCAGGAACAGGAAGAGCAGCAGTACCGGCAGCATCACGACGATCGCGCCGGCGAGCATCAGGCCGTAGTCCGTGACGTGGGCGGCGGCCTGGCTGGTGGCGGCGAGGCCCACCGGCAGCGTGTAGGTGGACATGCTCTGCGCGACGATGAGCGGCCAGATGAAGTTGTTCCACGAGGTGAGGAACGACATGATCGTGATCGTCGCGACGGCGGGGCCCGCCAGCGGGAGGAAGATCCGGAAGAAGATCCGGAACTCGCCCGCGCCGTCGATCCGGGCCGCCTCCAGCAGTTCGTCGGGAATGGACATCGCGTACTGCCGCACGATGAACACCGACAGGGGCATCGCCACCCCGGGCAGGGCGACACCGGTGAGGGTGTCCGCCAGGCCGAGGTCGACGGTGATCACGAACTGCGTGACGAAGACCGCGGTGAAGGGCACCATCATCGCCGCCATGACCGCGCCGAACGCGAGCCTCTTGCCGGCGAAGTCGAGTTTCGCGAGCGCGTAACCGGCGGCCGACGCCGCGACGATGTTGCCGGCCACCACGATGACCGCGACCACGACGCTGTTGACCATGAACCGGCCGAAGCCCTCGGTGGCGAACAGCCGCACGAAGTTGTCGAAGGTGACGTGGTGCGGGAGCCAGGCACCGGGGTCGGAGCGGATCTCGTCGAGACTGCGCAGCGAGCCGCTGATCACCCAGGCGAACGGCAGCATCGTGAGGAGCGCGCACAGTACCAGCGCGCCGTACAGCAGCGGCCGGGCGACGGACCGGGGGCGAGCGGCGGCCCGGTCGGTGGCGGTTTCGGCGTTCCGCAACGCGGCGACGGCGCTCATGTGCGGGACCTCAGCAGCCGGAACTGGACCAGACTCACCAAAGCCACCATGACGAGCGTGACGAAGGACGCGGCCGAGGACATCCCGAACTCGCCGGCCCCGAACTGGTGGTAGGTGTACAGCGCCACGGATTCGGTGGAGCCGAGCGGGCCGCCGTTGGTGAGCAGGTACGGCTCGTCGAACACCTGGAGGTAGAACACGGTCAGCAGCACCGACACCATCAGGGTGGTCGGCAGCAGCAGCGGCAGGGTGATGTGCCGCAACTGCCGCCATCGTCCGGCCCCGTCGAGGGAGGCGGCCTCGTACACGTCGTCCCCGATCGACTGCAGGCCGGCGAGGAACAGGACCATCGCGGTGCCGAAGTTGCGCCAGACGCCTAGCAGGATCACCACCGGCATGGCGAGGTCCGGGTCGTCCAGCCAGTTCGGTCCGGCGAGGCCCATGGTGCCGAGCACCTTGTTGACGGTGCCGTCGGCCTGGAAGGCGTACTGCCAGATCAGGGCGACCGCCACGACGTTGGTGACGACCGGCGCGAAGAAGAGGGTGCGGAACGTGCCGCGCAGGCGCCGGATGCCGGAGTTCAGCGCGAGGGCCAGCCCGAAGCCGATCGCCATGGTCAGGGGCACCCCGACGGCCACGAACAGGGCGGTGTTGCGGATGTCGCGCAGGAAACTCGCGTCCTGGAACAGACGGACGAAGTTGTCCAGGCCGGTGAAGTCGACCGCGAGCGGATGCCGCAGATCGGTGCCGCGCAGGTCGGTGAGGCTGAAGGCGAGCGCGGCGACGGTGGGAACGGCCGTGTAGAGCAGGAACACGAGGGCGAACGGCGTGAGGAACAGCCAGGCGACGGCCGTACGGCGGGCGCGGCTCCGGCTGCGGCGCCCGGAGCCGACGAATACAGGCGTGGTGGTCATCCGCGGCTCACTTCGCGCCCGTGCCGAGGCTCACGGCGTACGCCTGGATGTTCGCGGCGGCCTTCTCGGCGGTCGCCGTTCCCTTGGCCACGGCTTCCATCTCCTTGCCCATCCGGGTCGCGACCTGCTGCCAGGTGGTGACGCGCGGGAACGTCCGGGTGTTCTTGAGCTGTGCGAGGAAGGCGTCGAGCAGTGGCTGGTTCTTGATGGCGGGGTCCTCCCAGGCGGAGATGACCGCCGGCAGCGAGCTGTACGCCTCGTACTGCGCGACCTGGGTGCTGGGCTTCGCGATGTGCCGGACGAGCTTCCACGACGCCTCCGCGTTGCCGCTGTCCGCGAGCACGCCCCAGGTGCCTCCCGCGGAGAAGGAGGCGCTGCCCGACGAACCGGCCGGCAGCGGTGCGGTGGCCACGTGGGACGCGGTCCAGCCGTCCTTCTTCGCGGCGGTGTCGAGCTGCCCGACCACCCACGGGCCGGTGATCATCGTGGCGGTCTTCCCGCTGACGAAGTACGGCTGCGCGTCGAGGAACGTGGGCGTGGCGGTGTCGGCGGCACCCGAGGTGAAGAACGACGCGTTGTACCTGAGCGCGTCGACCATCGCGGGTGTGTCGAGTGTCCATTTCCCGCCGGCGGAGAGCAGCGAGCCACCGGCCTGCCAGGCGTACATCGCGACGTCCTGGCCGTTGAAGAGGTCCCAGCCGTTGTCGGCGCCGAGGCCGCGCCTGGCACCGGCGCCCTGGAGCGCCTTGAAGAACGGCACCATCTCGTCCCACGTGGCCGGCGCCTCGACGCCCGCCTTCCGGGCCAGGTCGGAGCGGTAGACGAGGGCGTACGTGTAGGCGTACCAGGGCACCGTGTAGGCCACGTCGTCGACCACACCCGCGTCCCACAGGCTCTTGAAGAAGCCGGCCGGGTCGACGAGTCCGTCCGGAACGGCCCGCAGGATCGACGGGTCGAGGAACTGCGCCTGCGACTCGGGGAAGAACTGGGCCACGTCGGGGCCCTTGCCCGCCGCGATCGCCGCCTGGAGCTTGGTGTAGTACTCGGCGTTCGGGATCAGCGTGAACGTCACGGTGACGTCGGGGTTCGCGCTCTTGAACGGCTTGATGACCTTCTCCAGCACGTCGGCGTCGCCCTGGGCGGCCCAGACGCTGATGGTGCCGGTGGCCGGGGAGTCGTCGATGGGCTCGGCGGAGGTTTTCGCGGCGGCGGTGTCGTCCTCGCGCCCACAGCCGGTCAGGCCGAGGGTGCCGAGGACGGCCATGCCGGCGGTCAGCTTCAGGGCACCGCGTCTGGAGAGGTTGGGCACCTTGGGCTCCTGGGATTTCAGGGGTAAGTAGCTTTTTCGGTCCGACGGACCCAGGAGCGAAGCTATGAGCGATGCATTTCGGCCACATGCACGGAGCCGTCCCGAATAATTTCGGAACTTGTAGCGAATCCGGTCAGGGTGCCCGAGCCGCACGCACGGCCGGCGCGCGCCCCTCGATGTCGTGGAGGGCCGGCCGGCCGGTCCGCGTCCGCCTCGGCGATGTCGTCTCAAGGGGCGCTTGTGCGCGGGCCGTTGTACTGCTCGTCGGTGACCTTCTCCAGCCACTCCGTCTCCGGGCTGCCGTCGCCGCGGCCCTCCCAGAGGGCGAGGTGCTCCATGAAGGCGTCGGGGGCTGCGCCGTGCCAGTGCTCCTCGCCGGGCGGGGTGTGGACGGTGTCGTCCGGGCGGGCCTCGATGACCGTGCCGTCGCGGCCGCCGATCAGGGCGACGCCGGAGACGATGTGCAGAGTCTGGCCCAGGGCGTGGGAGTGCCGGTCGGTACGGGCGCAGGGTGCGAACCGTACGAGGTTGAGGCGGGCGCGGGACGGCTCCTGACCGGCGTACACGACGTCCCACCACACGTCGCCGGTGAACCAGTCGGCCGGGGCCTTGCTGGTGGGCTGCTTCTTGAGGATCTCCATCGGTTTCTCCTGATTTCGTACGGTAATGGGCGGGATCTCTCCTACCCACGCCGGGTGGGTTCCTCAAAGCCCGGCCCGTCACCCAGCCGATGCCGGGCTGCTGACCGGAGGCAGTACGCGCACTTCCGCGAGACGGAAGAGGCATTGCCGTGCCGTGACGCTCTTCCGGATGATGTCGCCATCACCAGAGAGACGGAGCCGCTTCCATGCCTCACACCACCGCCTTCGCCAGGAACCAGTGGTACGTCGCCGCCTACAGCCACGAGGTAGGGCGCGAGGAGTTGCTCGGCCGGACGATTCTCGGTGAGCCGCTCGTCTTCTACCGCACCGAGGAGGAGGGGACGCCGGTCGCGCTGCACGACCGGTGTGTGCACCGCCGCTACCCGCTCTCCAAGAGCGGACTCGACGGCGACCGCATCGTCTGCGGCTACCACGGCTTCACGTACGACAAGACGGGCGCCTGCGTGTACGTGCCGGGGCAGAAGCGCGTCCCGCGCACCGCCCGCGTCACCTCCTACCCGGTCGTCGAGCAGGACTCCCTGGTGTGGGTGTGGATCGGCGACCCGGCGCTCGCCGACCCGCAGGCCATCCCGCGGGCCCGCCACCTCGACTCCCCCGGCTGGGTGACCGTACGCGGCATGGAACCGATCGACGCCGACTACGGCCTGCTGGTCGACAACCTCCTCGACCTGTCCCACGAGACGTATCTGCACGGCGGCTACATCGGCACCCCCGAGGTCGCCGAGACGCCGATCACCACCGAGGTCGACGAGGGCGCCGGGATCGTACGGGTGAGCCGGCACATGGACGACGCGGAGTGCCCGCCGTTCTACGCCAAGTCCACCGGCATCAAGGGCCGGATCACGCGCTGGCAGGACATCGAGTACCACGCGCCCTGTCTCTACCTGCTGCACAGCCGGATCGCGCCGGTCGGTGTGGTGCCCGAGGCGGACGGCAGCGACCCGAACGGCTTCCACACCGAGATCACGTACGCCATCACGCCGTCCGCCGACGGCAAGGTGTACGACTTCTGGATGGTCTCGCGCGACTGGGCCACGCAGGACGACGAGGTCACGGAGTTCCTGCGGGGCAACAACCACACGGTCGTCATGCAGGACGTCGACGCGCTCAACCTCCTCCAGGAGACGCTCGGCAGCGAGCGCACCGGCTACCAGGAGCTGAGCATCAACATCGACACCGGCGGCCTCGCGGCCCGCCGTATCCTCGCCCGCCTGGTCGAGGAGGGCGCGAAGCCGATGGAGAAGGTCCAGTGACCAGCCCCACCGGCGAGGTCTACCGCATCGACTGGCTCCCCGGCACCGACATCCTGCACGGCACCTGTCACTGCGGCCGCGAGCACACCTCGCAGGACCCGATCGAGATGTGGGAGTGGATGCTCGCCCACCCACAAGGACACGAGCCGCGAGGACACGAGCCGCAAGGAACCAGCTCATGACCCTGTACGAAGCCGAACTCGTGGTCGCGCAGCGGGAGTTGGCGGCCGACGGAGTGCTCGCCCTGACCCTGCGTCACCCGCTGGGCGAACCGCTCCCGGTCTGGGAGCCCGGCGCCCACGTCGACGTCGTGCTCGGGCCGGACCTGGAGCGGCAGTACTCGCTGTGCGGCGACCCGGCCGACCGGGACGCCTGGCGGATCGCCGTCCTGCGCGAGCCGGACGGGCGCGGCGGATCCGCCCATGTGCACGGGCAGTTGGGGCAGGGAGACAAGGTGCGCGTGCGCGGTCCGCGCAACCACTTCGCCCTGCGGCCCGCGCCCCGCTACCGCTTCGTCGCGGGCGGCATCGGCATCACGCCGATCCTGCCGATGCTGGCCGCGGCGGAGGCGGCGGGCGCCGAGTGGACGCTGCTGTACGGCGGCCGGAGCCGTGCGTCCATGGCGTTCGCCGAGGAGTTGGCCCGCTACGGGGACCGCGTCACGATCGCCCCGCAGGACGAGACCGGCCTGCTGGACCTGGCCTCGGTGCTCGACGACGTCCCGGAGGGCACCCTCGTCTACTGCTGCGGTCCCGGGGCGCTCCTCGACGCGGTGGAGGCCCGGTGCCCGGCCGGGGTGCTCCATGTCGAGCGGTTCCAGCCCAAGGAGCAGGAGACCGGCGACAACACCGAGTTCGAGGTCGAGCTGGCGCAGAGCGGCCGTAGGCTCACCGTCCTGAAGGACGTCTCGGTGCTCGACACCGTGCGCGCCGCCGGCGTCGAGGTGCTGTTCTCCTGCACCGAGGGCACCTGCGGCACCTGCGAGACCGACGTCCTGGACGGCACCCCGGACCACCGGGACTCGGTGCTCACCGACGAGGAGCGGGAGTCCGGGGAGACCATGCTCATCTGTGTGTCCCGGTGCCGGGGGAAGCGGCTCGTCCTCGACCTGTAGACAGCCCGAGGTCGGTCTCGATCCCGGCGACCGCCGCCAGCAGGGGCGGCAGCAGGTCCCGGCGCACCGACGCCAGGGAGTTGCGGCTCACGTGCACGGGGATGTTCACCGCCGCCACCACCTCGCCGCCCCGGTCCCGCACCGGGGCGGCGATCGAGCGCAGCCCCTCCTCCAGCTCCTGGTCGACGAGGGCGTATCCCTGCCGGCGTACCCGGTCGAGCTCGGCCCGCAGCGCTCGCGCCGACACGATGGTGCGGGCGGTCAGCGGACGCAGGTCGGCGCGGGCGAGCCGCGCCTGAAGCTCCTCGTCCGGCAGATGGGCGAGGATCACCCGGCCCACGGAGGTGGCGTGGGCCGGGAAGCGGGTGCCGACGGTGATGGCCGCGGTCATGATGCGGCGGGCCGGCACCCGGGCCACGTACACGACGTCGTCGCCGTCGAGCACGCACAGGGACGACGACTCCCTGGTGCGTTCGACCAGTCGCTCCAGATGCGGTTCGGCGATCTGGGGCAGTGAGAAGCTCGACAGGTAGGAGTAGCCGAGCTCCAGCACGCGCGCGGTGAGCCGGAACGTACGGCCGTCCTGGCGGACGTAGCCGAGGTCGACGAGGGTCAGCAGCAGCCGACGGGCGGCCGCGCGCGTCAGGTCGCAGGTGCGGGCGACCTCGCTGAGCGTGCGCTCCGGATGCTCGGCGTCGAAGGCGCGGATGACGGCGAGCCCGTGCTCGAAGGACCTGACGAAGTGCGCTGCGCGAACCGGCTCGGACATCGTGAGGCCTCCAGCACTGTCGACAATGTGATCAGCCGGCCCAATTGACCCTGAACCGTTGCGAGTTCCACCTTCCCGCTGGGCAGGCCTGCGCACTACTGTGCGGTCTGCGCACAACCTGTCGGAACACCGCTGCACCGCTGTCTGCACAGGAGGAGCCATGCGTCGCCTGTTCGCCGGTCTCACCGCCGGCACCTTCCTGCTCGCCGGGACGGCCTGCGGCTCGTCCGACGGTGGTTCGTCGGACGCGAGCGCGTCGCCCGGCGGCACCACCACGGTCAAGGTCGGGCTCATCCCGATCGTCGATGTCGCGCCCCTCTACCTCGGCCAGAAGAAGGGCTTCTACGAAAAGCGCGGCCTGAAACTGGAGTTGACGGCCGCTCAGGGCGGTGCGGCGATCGTGCCGGCCGTGGCGTCGGGTCAGTACCAGTTCGGGTTCTCCAACGTCACCTCGCTGATGATCGCCCAGTCCAACGGCGTCCCCGTCAAGGCCGTCGTCAACGGCATCGCCTCGACGGGCGTGCAGGGCAAGGACTTCAACGGCCTCGTGGTGAAGAAGGGCAGCGCCATCAAGTCGCCCAAGGAGCTGGAGGGCAAGAAGGTCGCCATCAACACCCTCAAGAACATCAACGAGTCCGCGGTGCGCGAGTCGGTGCGCAAGGCGGGCGGCGACCCCGACAAGGTGAACTTCGTCGAGCTGGCCTTCGACCAGATGCCCGCGGCCCTCGACAAGGGGCAGATCGACGCCGCGAGCGTGGTCGAGCCGGCGCTCGCCACCGTCAAGAGCCAGGGCGGGGTGGAGATCGACTCGCCGCTGATCGACGTGGCGCCGGACCTGACCGTCGCCATGTACTTCACGTCGGCGCAGTACCTCCAGAAGAACCCGGACGTGGTGAAGAAGTTCAAGGAGGCCACCGCCGAGTCCCTCGCGTACGCCGACACCCACCCGGACGAGGTCCGCGAGGTCGTCACGACGTACACGAAGATTCCGGCGCCGGTGCTGGCGCAGGTCACCCTGCCGAAGTGGCCGGCCGAGGCGAACCGCGCCTCCATCGAGGCCCTGGCAAAGCTCGGTGAGCAGGACGGACTCTTCAAGAAGACACCCGACCTGGACGCGCTGCTGCCGTGAAAGGTGAGAACGCGGTCCTCGGCGCCGCCGGGCTCGCGGCCTTCCTCGCCCTCGGCGAGGCGGTGCCGCGGCTCGGCCTCGTCAAGGAGGCCTACTTCCCGCCGACGAGCCGCATCGCCGGCGCCTTCGCGGACGAACTCGCCGACAGCGCCTTCTGGTCGGCGCTCGGCGACACCCTCACCGGCTGGGCGCTGGGCCTCGCGATCGCGGCCTGCGCGGGAATCGTCGTCGGTGTGGTGATCTCCGTGGTCCCGTACCTGCGCGAGGCGACCGCCTCGACGATCGAGTTCCTGCGCCCGATCCCCTCGGTCGCGCTGATCCCCCTGGCGGTGCTGCTGTACGGCACCGAACTGCGCTCGGTGCTCCTGCTCGTCGTGTACGCCTCCTTCTGGCAGATCCTCATCCAGACCCTCTACGGCGTCCAGGACGTCGACCCGGTCGCCGAGGAGACGGCACGGTCGTACGGTCTCGGCACCTGGGCGCGGATCCGGCACGTGCTGTGGCCGACCGCGCTGCCGTACGTGATGACCGGGCTCCGGCTGGCGGCGGCCGTCGCCCTGATCCTCACCATCACCGCCGAACTCGTCATCGGGGCACCGGGGCTGGGCGCGCGGATCGCGGTCGCGCAGACCTCGCAGGCGGTGCCGGAGATGTACGCGCTGATCGTGGTCACCGGTCTGCTGGGGCTGTTCATCAACGTGGGCGCCCGGACGGTCGAGCGACGGGCCCTGGCCTGGCACCAGTCCGTGCGCGGGGAGGTGGCGGTGTGAGGAGCGTCCTGCTGCGGCTGTTCTTCGTGCTCGCCCTGCCCGCGCTGCTCGTCGCCCTCTGGTGGCTCGCGTCCGACAACAGCACGGACGTGTTCTGGCCGCCCCTGCGCACGATCATGCAGACCTTCCCGGAGGTGTGGACCGGCGATCGTTTCCGGGACGACGTCCTGCCCAGCGTGCTGCGGCTGACGGGCGGCTACGCGCTCGCGGCCGTCGTGGGGGTCGCGCTCGGCACGGTCATCGGCTCCTACCGGCGCGTCCGCGCGGTGTGCGAACCGGTCCTGGAGTTCCTGCGGGCGGTACCGCCGCCGGTCCTCGTGCCGGTCATCATGCTGTTCGCGGGCATCGACGACACGATGAAGGTCACAGTGATCGCCAGCGGCTGCGTGTGGCCGATCCTCCTCAACACCGTCGAGGGCGTCCGCGCGGTCGACCCGGTGATGGCCGAGACGGCACGCTCGTACGGCATCAAGGGGCCCTCGCGCCTGACGAACCTGGTGCTGCGCTCGGCCAGCCCGCAGATCTTCGCCGGTCTGCGCCAGGCGCTGTCCATCGGCATCATCCTGATGGTCATCAGCGAGATGTTCGCTGCCAGCAACGGCCTCGGATTCACCGTCGTCCAGTTCCAGCGCAGCTTCGCGATCCCCGGCATGTGGACCGGGATCCTCGTCCTCGGCCTGCTCGGCTTCCTGCTCTCCGTCGTCTTCCAGCTGGTTGAGCGGCGGGTCCTGGCCTGGTATCACGGCCTGCGCGTCTCGGCCCGGCGGTCCTCATGAGCCTCGTGAAAGGGCGGTCCATGCACTCGCTTCTCGCCGTATCCGGCCTGCAGAAGGTCTACGAGGGGTCCGGCCGCCGTGTGGAGGCGGTGCGCGACCTCACCTTCACCGTCGAGGCCGGCGAGCTCGTCTGTCTCGTCGGACCGTCGGGCTGCGGCAAGACGACGCTGCTGAAGTGCATGGGCGGACTGCTGACGCCGACGAGCGGTGAAGTCCTCCTGGAGGGACGGAAGGTGAACGGCCCGCCGCCCGGGATGGCGCTCGTCTTCCAGGAGTACGGACGCAGCCTGTTCCCGTGGATGCGAGTGGCCCAGAACGTCGAACTTCCCTTGAAGCAGAAGGACTTGAGCAAGGCGAGGCGCCGGGAGCTGGTCGCGGACGCGCTGGAGTCGGTCGGGCTCGCGGACACCGCCGACGCCTACCCCTGGCAGCTGTCCGGCGGCATGCAGCAGCGGGTCGCGATCGCCCGCGCCCTGGCGTACGAACCCCGGGTCCTGCTGATGGACGAGCCGTTCGCGGCGGTCGACGCGCAGACCCGCGCCGACCTGGAGGACCTTGTCCGGGGACTGTGGCGGCAGCGCGGCATCACGATCCTGTTCGTCACCCACGACATCGACGAGGCCGTCTACCTGGGCCAGCGGGTGGTCGTCCTGTCCGCCTCCCCCACCGTGGTGCAGGAGCAGCTGAAGGTCGACCTGCCGGACGAGCGGGACCAGTTGCACACCCGGGTCGCCCCGCGCTTCGCCGAGTTGCGGACCCATGTGTACGAGCAGATCCAGGCGGCGAAGCGCGGCGCGGCTGCCGCCAAGGCGGACACGCCGCCCCCTCACTGAACTGGCTGTGAGGGGGCGAGGGCCCGGTCCTCGTATTCTCCGCGCGTCTCCTCAGCCGCGGGCCGCCCACAGGTTGCGGACATGGCCGAGATGACGGGCCATGACTTCGCGCACCGCGTCCTCGTCACGCGCCAGCAGGGCGTCGAGGAGTTCGAGGTGCTCCTCGGCCGAGCCCAGCAGGCGGCCCTTCTTCAGCAGCGCGGTGAGGCCGTACAGGCGCGAGCGCTTGCGCAGGTCGCCGACCACCTCGACGAGGTGCGCGTTGCCCGCGAGAGCGAGCAGCCCGAGGTGGAAACGCGTGTCGGCTTCGACGTAGGCGATCAGGTCACCGGCCACGGCGGCCTGGACGATCTCCCGGGCGGCCGGGCGCAGCGCCTCCAGCAGGACGGGGTCGGCGGTGCGGGCCAGCTCCACCACGGTGGGGATCTCGATGAGCGCGCGGATGTGGGTGTACTCGTCGAGCTGTTTCTCGGAGACGGCCGTGACCCGGAAGCCCTTGTTGGGGACGGTGTCGACGAGGCCCTCCTTGGCCAGGTCCAGCATCGCCTCGCGCACCGGCGTCGCGGAGACGCCGAAGCGGGCGGCGAGCGTGGGCGCCGAGTACACGTCGCCCGGGCGCAGCTCACCGGCGATCAGCGCGGCCCGCAGGGCGTCCGCGACCCGCTCGCGGTAGCTGCTCTTCTTGCCGCCCAGCACCGGCAGGGCGGGAGCGGCGGACGGGGCGCTGGTGCGCTGGGCGGCGGCCAAGGGAGGTCTCCTAGCTGTGCAATGTCACGCGACACCGGTCATTGTCCTCGACGTCCGGACTTCCAGATCTCCAGCTCTCCAGATCCTCAAGACGTCTAGGGCCTGTCCGGCGGATCAGGTCGCAGGAAATGCGCGGCGCCTCGTCGACGCAGGTGAGCGGGGCCTGGTGCGTCGAGCTGCAAGGAGGAGGAGGGCGTCGACGCGATGGGGGTCCCCCCGCTCGAGCGAAGTCGAGAGTGGGGGAGTCGGCAACCGACGACAACGCCGCAGATCGATGCACCAGGCCCCGCGTCTGCGGCATGATCCGCCGGACAGCCCCTCACCAAGATCTTCATGAGCCTTCTAGCTAGAGGACGAACCCCGCCGGGAAGGGGTCGGCCGGGTCGAGCAGGTACTGGGCGGTGCCGGTGATCCAGGCGCGGCCGGTGAAGCTGGGCAGGACGGCGGGGAGTCCGGCGACTTCCGTGGTGCCGAGGAGACGGCCCGTGAACTGCGTCCCGATGAAGGACTCGTTCACGAACTCGGTGTGCAGGGGCAGTTCGCCGCGCGCGTGAAGTTGCGCCATGCGCGCGCTGGTTCCGGTCCCGCAGGGAGAGCGGTCGAACCAGCCGGGGTGGATCGCCATCGCGTGCCGTGAGTGGCGGGCGGTCGCGCCGGGCGCGTACAGGTGGACGTGGTGGCAGCCGCGGATGGACGGGTCCTCGGGGTGGACGGGCTCCGCCTCGGCGTTGATCGCGTCCATGAGGGACAGGCCGGCCCGGAGGATGTCGTCCTTGCGGGCGCGGTCGAAGGGCAGTCGGAACTGCTCCAGCGGCAGGATGGCGTAGAAGTTGCCGCCGTACGCCATGTCGTAGGTCACCGTGCGTCCGTCGGCGAGCGTGATCTCGCGGTCGAGGCCGACGGCGAAGGACGGGACGTTCCTGAGGGTGACGGCCGTGGCGGCGCCGTCCTCCACCGCCACCTCGGCGACCACCACGCCCGCCGGGGTGTCGAGCCGGATCGTGGTGACCGGCTCTGCGACCTCGACCATCCCGGTCTCCACGAGCACCGTCGCCACGCCGATCGTGCCGTGTCCGCACATGGGCAGATAGCCCGAGACCTCGATGTAGACGACACCCCAGTCGCAGTCGGGGCGGGTGGGCGGCTGGAGGATGGCGCCGCTCATCGCCGCGTGGCCGCGCGGCTCGTTCATCAGGAGCTGCTTGACGTCGTCGCGGTGCTCACGGAAGTACAGGCGCCGCTCGTTCATGGTCGCGCCGGGGATCGTGCCGATGCCACCGGTGATCACCCGGGTGGGCATGCCCTCGGTGTGCGAGTCGACGGCGTGCAGGACGAGTTTGCTGCGCATGACGCTCCTGGTGGACGTGACAAACCGATATGGGCGAGGACTGCTACGCGAGTCCCGCCGCGACCGCCTTCTCGGTGGCGGCGCGCACCGCGGCCTCCTGCTCGGGCAGCAGCGGGACGCGCGGCGGGCGCACCGGGCCGCCGTGGCGGCCGACGATGTCCATGGACAGCTTGATGGCCTGCACGAACTCGACCTTGGAGTCCCAGCGCAGCAGTGGGTGCAGCTGCTCGTACAGCTTCCGGGCCGTGCCCAGGTCGCCGCCGACGGCCGCGCCGTACAGCGCGACGCTCGCGGCGGGCAGTGCGTTCGGGTAGCCGGCCACCCAGCCCTTGGCGCCGGCGACGGCGAGCTCCAGCAGGACGTCGTCGGCCCCGATCAGCAGATCGAGTTCCGGGGCGAGTTCGGCGAGCTGGTAGGCGCGGCGCACGTCGCCGGAGAACTCCTTGACGGCGTGGATGTACCCCTCGCCGTGCAGGGTTGCGAGCAGTTCGGGCACCAGGTCGACCTTGGTGTCGACGGGGTTGTTGTAGGCGACGACCGGTACGCCCGCTTCGGCGACCTCGGCGTAGTGGGCGAGGACGGAGCGCTCGTCGGCGCGGTAGGCGTTGGGCGGCAGGAGCATGACGGCGGCGCAGCCCGCGTCGCGCGCCTGCTCGGCCCAGCGGCGGGCCTCGGCGGATCCGTAGGCGGCGACGCCGGGCATCACACGCTCGCCGCCGATGGCGGCCACGGCCGTCTCGACGACCCTGGACCGCTCTTTCGGGGTGAGGACCTGGTACTCGCCGAGGGAGCCGTTCGGTACGACGCCGTCGCAGCCGTTCTCGACCAGCCAGGCGCAGTGTTCGGCGTACCTGCCGTGGTCCACGCGGAGGTCGTAGTCCAGCGGGAGGGCGGTGGCGACGAGGACGCCGCGCCAGGGGCGGTTCTCGGTGGTGGTCATCGGGGGTCCCATCTGGAATAGGGTGTGACATTTCACTGAGGGTCCGGATCTGGAACAGCCAGGCCGGGGCGGCGGGCTCGGTCCTCCTCCAACTCGCCTGCCCGGGCCAGCACCCCGAGCGGCACCGGCCGGGCGAACGGCCCCCGGGACGGCGTGAGTTCGCACCCGGCGAGTCCCGCGACCGCGGGCCCGCACACCCGGCCCTGGCACCAGCCCATCCCGGCTCGTGTCAGCAGCTTCACGGTGCGCAGGTCGCCGGCGCCGAGTTCCGCCACGGCCTCGCGGACCGCGCCGCCGGTGACCTCCTCGCAGCGGCAGACGACGGTGTCGTCGGTGACCTGCTCGGTCCAGTGCGCGGGCGGCGCGTACACACGCTCCAACGCGGCGGAGAAGGCCCGCAGTCGGGTGCGGGCCCGCACGGCCGCCGCCCAGGCTCGCGGGTCGGGCTCGGTGCCGTGCAGGCGGGCCGCGGCGGAGCGGCCCGCGATGTGTCCCTCGGCGAGAGACAGGGCGAGGCCGCCGATGCCGGTGGTCTCGCCCGCCGCCCACACGCCGGGGACGCCGGTGCGCTGTTCGTCGTCGACGTGGACGTTCAGCCCGTCGAGGCGGCAGCCCAGGGTGTCGGCGAGGTCGGTGTGCGGCAGCATGCCGTGGCCGACGGCGAGGGTGTCGCAGGGGATGCGCCGCCCGGAACCGGGCCGCACGCGCCCTTGCGCGTCGAGCGCGGCGACGGTCACCGCCTCCAGCCGCTCGGTGCCGTGCGCCTCGACGACGGCATGCCTCGCCAGCAGCCGCACCCGATGGCGCAGCAACCGGGTCGCGTACCGGGCGCCTTCGGCGACCTTGCCCGGCTGGGCGGCCAGTGCGCGTGCCCGCCGCAGGAACGCCTTGGGGTCGGCGGACTCGACCAGCGCGGCCACCGCCACCCCGGCCGCGGCGAGGCCGGCCGCGACGGGCAGGAGCAGTGGCCCGGTCCCGGCGACGACGGCGGCAGGGCCGGACACCGCGAGGGTGCCCTTGAGCATGGCCTGGGCGCCGCCCGCGGTGATGACGCCGGGGAGGGTCCAGCCGGGGAAGGGGAGCACCTTCTCGTAGCCGCCGGTGGCGAGGAGGACGGCGTCGGCGCGCACCTCGACCGCGTCTTCCTGGCCGGGGCCGAGCAGGGCGTGGACGGTGAAGCCGTGGTCGCGCCGTTCCACGAACCAGACGTGATGGTCCGCCAAGTGCCGTACGGCGCCGGTCTTCTCGTGGGTGCGCAAGGCGTCCCGCAGTCGCTCCCAGGTGCGCCACTGGTGGTGCAGGGCCTGCGGGCGGCGGGCGCGCAGTCCGGCGGCGGGCCGGCGGTAGAACTGCCCGCCCGCCTCCGCGGCCGAGTCGAGCAGCGTGACGCGTACCCCTTGAGCCGCCGCCTCGACGGTGGCGGCGAGACCGGCCGGCCCCGCGCCGATCACGGCGAGATGCGGCCGGTCAGTCATCGTGGCCCGTCCCCTCCTGCGTACGGATGGCGTCGCCCGCGTGCAGGGGCATCAGGCAAGCGCGCCGGTTCGGGCGGTCGTTGACGGTCACCAGGCAGTCGAAGCAGATGCCGATCCCGCAGAAGACCCCGCGCGGGCGGCCCTCGCCGCGGGTGGTGCGCCAGGAGGTGACCCCGGCCGCCCACAGGGCGGCGGCGACCGTCTGCCCGGGCAGTGCCGCGATCTCACGGCCGTCCAGGGTGACCGTGAAGGCGGGGCCCGGGCGGGCCCCTGCCAGGTCGCGGGGAGAGGTCACTCGGCCTCCTCGGTGAAGCGGTCGGGCCGGAACGGCGTCAGGTCCAGGTCGGGTGACTTCGCGGTCAGCGCCTGAGCGATCAGGTGCCCGGTGCCGGTGGCGAGGCCGATGCCCGCGCCCTCGTGGCCGCAGGCGTGGTGCAGGCCGGGGACCCGCGAGTCGGGGCCGATGGCGGGCAGGTGGTCGGGCAGGTAGGGGCGGAAACCGAGGTAGGCGCGCAGGGCGCGGACGTCCGAGAGGAACGGGAACATCCGGGTCGCGCCCGCCGCCAGGGCCCTTGCGACCGGCAGCGAGAACGTGCGGTCGAAGCCGACCCGTTCCCGGCTCGCGCCGATCAGGATCGGCCCGGCCGCCGTGCCCTCGACGACCGGCGAGGTCTGCAGGGCCGCCGAGTCGCTGGCCACGTCGGCCACGTAGTCGGCGGCGTACACCTTGTGGCGGACCATGCGCGGGAGCGGTTCGGTGACCAGGACGAAGCCGCGGCGCGGGAGGACGGGCAGGGACGTTCCCGCGAGGGCGGCCAGGTCGGAGCCCCAGGTGCCGGCCGCATTGACGACCGCCGGGGCGTGGATGTCGCCCCGGTCGGTGCGGACTCCGCGCACGGCTCCGTCGGGGGTGCGCGGCACGTCGGTCACGGTCCGGCCGGTGAGCAGGCGGGCGCCCGAAGCGCGGAGCAGGTGTGCGGCGGCCAGCGCGGGCATCACCTGGCAGTCCTGGGGGTAGTGCACGGCACCCGGCAGGCCCGGGGCGAGGTGGGGTTCCAGGTCGTACAACGCGTCGCCTCCCACCGGTTCGGCGACGACTCCGGCGGCACGCTGCCCTTCGGCGAACCGCTCCAGCGCGGCGAGTCCACCGGGGGACGAGGCCACGACGACACCGCCCTTGGTCTCGTACTCGACGAGCCTTCCGAATTCCGCGGCGAGTTCGCTCCACAGGCGGCCGGACAGCAGCGCGAGCTCCAGCTCCGGACCCGGTTCCTTGTCGGAGACCAGAAGGTTGCCCTCCCCGCCGCCGGTCGTGCCGCCGGCCACCGGTCCGCGGTCGACCACGATGACGTCGAGCCCGGCCCGGGCCGCGTACAAGGCGCAGGCGGCGCCGACCATTCCGGCTCCGACGACCACGACATCGCAGGTCAGTGGCTTGCTCACGGCAGTACTATGTCACATACCTCATTGCCGGGGAACATGCCAACTCACGGAAGACACCACACACACGGATCGACGCGAAGGACACGCCCATTGACGAGGCACCGTCGGCGACCTGAACGCCGACGGTACCTGTCAGACCTCGGGGACGGGCACCACGCTGAGGTGGCTCGCCGTGCGGCGCGCACGCACCGTCCGTCGTGCCGGGGACGCCGCGCGGCGGGCGGGGCGCAGGACCAGAGTCAGCCGGCTGCAGCCCATGTCCGCCAGGGTCCTCGGCGTCTCGTCGACGATCCGGCACTCGGTGGCGCCCCAGCGCGGGTCGGGGTGCTTCAGCGGGCGGACCGCGCCGTCGTGCGCGACGGCCTGCTCGCCGACCGCGCGGATCCAGTGCGGCAGGCCCTGCCGGTAGGCGGCCTCCATGATCGGATCCTGGGCGATGTCCCGGCGGATCGACTGGAGTCCGTGGTCGTGGCCGTGGCGCTCCACGGCGGCGGCGAAGTGCGCCAGCATCGGCAGGCACCAGCGCGACTCGTGCTCGCCGAGGACCTCGCTCGCGTCCGGGTGGAAGAGGACGAATCTCAGGAAGTTGTCGCCCGGCATCGCCGTCGGATGGGGACCCACCCCGCCGAAAAGTGACGCGAAAGCGGTGTTGGCCAGGACGACGTCCCAGCGGTGGTCGACGACGACGGACGGAAAGGAGACGGCCTCGAGAAGGGTGGCGTAGTCCTGGAGATACGCCTGGGCCTCAAGACTTGCGGGGACGGGTCGCGGTACCGACCGCTGCCCACCTGCCTGATACGCCATCGGGAGGTCACCCCTCTTGCCTATGCGGCCTTCTCGCGGCGGTGTTGATCCTGCTGCCCCGACGCAAGTCGTGTCAACTATCGTGGCATTCCACGGCTGTTGACGGCTGAAATTGGCCACAGTTGTGGCGAGACCTGGATGTGAGTTCGAACAACCGGCTACTCTCCGGGATGTTCACGGCAACCGCTTGTGAGAAGCCAGTGAGATACGTAGGAGATCTGTCGGTGTCGGAAGGCTTCGAGGGTCCGGGCGACGTGGCGTCGACTGTGCTGCCGGCCGTCGTCGTCCGCGTCACCGCGCTCGCGGACCGGCTCGGCGTGCCGCACGCGGAGGTCTTCGACACCCGCCGCCTGTCGGTCGCCTCCGGCGTGACCGAACCGGTGGTCAAGGCCCTGCTGAGCGGCCGGCCCGCGGGCGAGCCCGACGTGCAGGCGCGGTTCCTGCAACGCCTGGACCTGCTGCGCCGCACCCGGCTCAAGCCGAACGGGCGCAAGTACACCCAGCAGGAGATCGCCGACGGCGCCGGCATGTCCCGGCAGCAGGCCGGAGCGCTCATCAACGGCGACCGGCGCCCCACCATGGAGCACTGCGACGCGATCCAGCGCTTCTTCCGGGTGCACGCCGGCTTCCTCACCGCCGAGGACCCCGAGGCGCTGGCGGGCACGCTGCAGCGCACCGAGCAGGAACTCCTGCAGAAGCTCGCCGACCGTGAGCGGCAGGCGGCCGCGGCCGCCGTCGATCCGCTGGAGCGGCTGTTGCAGGACCACGGCGTCCGCGGGATCGCCTGGCGGGCCGCACAGCTGCCCACCGACCAGCACCGCGACAAGGTGGCGGAGTGGCTGGACATGCTCTTGGAGAGTGTCAAGCGGCCCGAGTCGTGATCCGGGGGGAGAACTGTGGGCATCGGTAAGGAAATGCGCCGCCTGTGCGGCGAGCTGGTCGCGGAGCTGACCCTTCCGGCGCCGGCGCGACCCGCGGACCTGTACGGCGCCCTGTGCGGCGCGATGAGCAGACGGCGCGGCCGCCCGGTCCATTTCCGTACGTCCGCCTTCCCGCCCGGCACGGCCAGCGGACTGTGGCTCGACATGGCCGACCAGGACCTCGTGGTGATCGAGGAACGCACCGCGCCCGACCACCAGTTGGTGATCCTCGGCCACGAGCTGTGGCACATGAAGGCGGGGCACTGCAGCCATCACGTCCAGGGCGCGGCGGTCGCGGCCCGTTTACTGTGCGACGACGCGGACCTGCAGGCGACGGTGCTGAAGGTGGCCGCCCGCAGCCGCTTCGACCAGGCCGACGAGAGGGAGGCCGAACGCTTCGGCCTGCTGCTCGCCAGCAAGTGCCGTACCTGGCTCGCCGGTTCGTCCCTGCGGGGCCCGGTGCAGCGCGATCATCTGGCGGGCCGGATCGAGGCCTCGCTCGGATACCTGGGCCCGCAGGGCTGAAGCCGAAGGGCTGAACACGACCGGCGTCTCGGCACCGGTGAAGAGCACCCCCGTGGGCGACCGAGGCGTCATCACGTGGCGCTGCGTTCGCTGGCTTCGCGCAGGCCGCGTTCCACGGCCCGGCTGCGGGCGGTGTCCGGGTGGCCGGCGGTGCCGCCGCGGCCGGAGCGGAGCAGGTCGCGCCAGTGTTCGCGGCTCCAGTGGGCCGGTTCCGTGCCGGCGGTGAACTCCTCGACGAGGGCCACGAAACGGGCCGGGTCGGTGTGGAACGGGAAGTGGCCGGCCTGCTCGAAGATCTCCAGGCGGCTGCCCGGCATCGCCTCGTGCGCGCCGTACGCGTGCCGTACGGGCACCACGCTGTCCCGGTCGCCCCACAGCAGCATGGTCGGCATGCCTTCGGTGAGGTAGCAGCGGTCGAGCATGGTCACGACCTGGCCGCGCCAGTCGACGACCGCGCGCAGGGTGCGGATGAAGGCGTTGCGGGAGGTCTCGTCGGGCAGCGCGTCGACGAGGGTGAGCAGTTCGGGGGCGTCCTGGCCGAGGTCGGTGTCGAGGAGTTTCATCAGCCGCACCGCGAGGCCGACTTGCAGGCGCATGCCGGGCAGGCGCAGGCCGGCGAGCATGAGGTGGGCGCCGGGCAGGGACACCATCCGCAGGACGGGGTTGACCTCGCGGCCGACGCCGCCCGCGCTGACCAGGATGAGCCGTTCGGTGCGCTCGGGGAACTGGTAGGCGAACTGCATCGCCACGCCTCCGCCCAGCGAGTGCCCGACGAGGGTCGCGGACTCGATGCCGAGGGTGGTGAGCAGGTCGCGCACCCCGTTGGCGTACGCGGCGACCGAGTAGTCCGCGCGCGGTTTGTCCGAGTCGCCGTGGCCGAGGAGGTCGGGGGCGATCACGGTGTGGGTGCGGGCGAGGTCCGGGATCAGTTCGGCCCAGGTCGCCGAGGAGTCGCCTATGCCGTGGATGAGCACCAGCGCGGGTCCCTGGCCGGCCACCCGGAAGGCACGGCGGTAGCCGTGCACGACGCGGTACTGCAACTCGAGTTCTGCGTCGCCCACCGAGCGCAGCCGTACGGTGCGCGCGGGGTGCCGTCGCGGGGCGTCGACCACGCGCTCCCCTCCCGTTCCCTGGCCGCGTCTCGGCGGCCTGAAGCCCTTCACTCGAAAGCCCTTCACACCAGCGTAGGGGCGCATTCCCTCAGGGGATTTCGGGGAGGTTTCGCCTCCGCTAAGCGGGCGAACCGACCCGTAGCGGGGCCCGATTGTCAGTGGTGGGCGGCAAGCTGGACATGTGCCCCGTCCGGGGGCGCGACCGACAACGCCGACATGGGGAGAGCCGCGCGATGCCCACCGCTGTACTGACCGACCGTGAGCGCACCGCCGTACAGGCCTATCTGCGGCTGCTGCACACCGTGCGAGCGGCTTTCGACGTGCCGTCCGGCCCGCCGGAGGCCGCCCGGCCGCTTGTCGTCGCGCCCGCCGTGCTCGCCGAGGCTGAACAGGCCCTGGCCCGGGCGGGGCTCGCGGGCAACGAGGAGGCGTTCTTCCGGCTGCTGCACTCCTGGTGTCCGCCGGAGTCGTAGCGCGGAAGGTGCCGCTCGTGCCGCATGCGGACGTCAGCCGTGCGGCACGGCGACCGCCGTCGCCACCAGCCCCCGCCGGACGGTCCAGCGGCCCTCGAAACCCCCGAGCCGCCGGCCGCCCACCGAGGGTCCCGGTACGAGGAGTTCGGCGCGGAAGGTGCCGCTCAGCCGCTCGCCGCGGCCGGAGTCGGGGACGGGTCCGGCCGTTCCCACGGCGAACTCGATGTGGGCCTCACTGAAGTCCAGCCACTGCCCGGTGAGGGGGAACCACGCCTTGTAGACGGACTCCTTGGCGCTGAACAGGAGCCGGTCCCAGTGGGTGCCGGGATGGTCCCGGCCGAGCCGGAGCAGCCGGTCCAGCTCCGCGGGCAGCGCCACCGCGGGCAGGACGCCGTCGGGGAGCGGCCCGTCGGGTTCGGCGTCGATGCCCAGCGAGGCCAGGTCGGTGGCGCGGACCAGTGCGGCGGCGCAGTATCCGTCGCAGTGGGTCATGCTGCCGGTGAGGCCGGCCGGCCAGCGCGGGGCGCCGCGTTCCCCGGGCAGGACGGGCTGCGGCGGCACGCCGAGCTTCTCCATCGCCCGGCGGGCACAGCTGCGTACGGCGGCGAACTCGCGGCGCCGCTTGGGCACCGCCTTCACCAGGAGGGCCTCTTCCTCGGGGTACAGCCGCGCGTTCGCCGGCTCGTCGTGGCCGTACGCCTCCACGGCCACCACGGTCGCCGGCAGCAGTTCCTCGATCACCGCGCCCCGGCCTCCCCCGGCATGATCCGGCGCAGCCGCCCCGGCGCTTGCTGGCGTTTGCGCCACTCGCGGGGGTAGCCCACGGACACTTCTTCGAAGCGGACGCCCTCGTGCCAGGTGGTCCGCGGGATGTGGAGATGGCCGTAGACCATGGCCCGGACGCGGAATCTGCGATGCCAGTCGGCGGTGCGGCTGGTGCCGCACCACATGGCGAACTCGGGGTGCCACAGGACGTCCGTGGGGTGCCGGTCCAGCGGGTAGTGGTTGACGAGGACGGTGGGAAGGCCGTCGGGCAGGGCGGCGAGTCTGCGTTCGGTCTCGGCGACCCGGGCCCTGCACCAGGCCTCGCGGGACGGGTACGGGTCGGGGTGCAGCAGGTACTCGTCATTGCACACGATGCCCGTGCCGTGGGCGTACTGCAGTCCCTGTTCCTTGGTCGCGCAGCCGGCCGGCAGGAAGGAGTAGTCGTACAGCAGGAACAGGGGTGCGACGACGACCGGGCCGCCGGGACCGTCCCAGACGGGGTAGGGGTCCTCGGGCGTGATCACGCCGAGTTCCCGGCACAGGGCGACGAGGTGGTCGTAGCGGGCGACTCCGCGCAGGGTGACGGGGTCCTTCGGATGGGTCCACAGTTCGTGGTTGCCGGGGGCCCAGAGGACCTTGCGGAAGCGGCCGGCGAGGGTTTCCAGGGCCCAGCGGATGTCGGACACGGTCTCCGAGACGTCGCCGGCCACCAGGAGCCAGTCCTCGTCCGTCCCGGGGCGCATGCGTTCGACGAGCGCGCGGTTCTCCTCGTACCCGATGTGCAGGTCGCTGATGGCCAGCAGCTGTCCCGCACCGCCGGCCGTCGACGTCACTTCCAGCCTCCTCCGAGCACCCGAGGGATCCACGAGAACACAGTCGCCCTCCCGAGGACAAGGGCGGATCGAGTCGGCCGATCTTCGGCGCACGGCCCGGTGACGTGCTCCTGCTCAATGTGCCGCACCACGGAGGGATCATGATCGGGGAATCCGTAACACGCGCGTTGCACGCGGCACCCCTTAGAAGCCGTATGATCGCCCCAACACCACCCAGGAACGTCCCCTCACACGGGGGCGGTTTGGTGTCCCTCCAACCACCCTGCCCGGGCACGGGCGTGCTCCGCCCTGCCCACAAACCGTGAAAGGCGGCCTGCATGGTCTCTCGCGTACGCGTCTGGCTCAACCGCACGTACGCGGAGAACGTGTTCTTCATGGATCAGCTGCGGCGAAATCCCAGCGACCGCGCCGTCGCGGTCCATGCCACGCACGGAGACGCGGACTCCCCCGTACTGGCCGCGGCCGACACCGCCGACCTGGAGCCGGAGGGCCTGTCCCCGGCGGCGTACGTCGAGTACGCGCTCGACCAGTGCACCCGGCGCGGCATCGACGTGTTCGTGCCCCGGCTGCACCAGTCCGCGATCGTGGCACATCGCGCCGACTTCGAGGCGGCCGGTACGGCCCTGCTCGCACCGCCGCCCGAGGCCGTGGCCGTCTTCCACGACAAGGTGATCGCCTACGAGGCCGTCCAGGCGATCGGCGCGCCGGTGCCACCGTGGTGGCGGGTGCGCAACGCGGACGAACTCGTCGCCGCTGTCGAGGAGTTGGAGGCGGACGGCCACAAGGCGTGCTTCAAGCCGGCGTCAGGCGCGGGCGGGGTCGGCTTCCGTGTGATCACGCGTACCCCCTTCTCGCTCATGCACCTCAACGGCTTCCCCAGCCCGTACATCCCGATGGACCTGGTGCTGGGCGCCCTCAAGGAGGCCGACGAGCAGGAAGAGCCGGTCGACTGGCTGGTCATGCCGAGGCTGGAGCAGCCGGAGGTGTCGGTGGACTGCCTCACCGGCCCCGACAACCGGATCCGGATGGCCGTGGGCCGTACGAAGAACGGCCGCCGCCGTGGGTTCACGCTGCACGAGCAGTGGCTGGAGCCGGCGCGCCTGATCGCTGAGGGCTTCGGGCTGCACTACCTGTCCAACATCCAGTTCCGGATGTTCGGCGACACGCCCGTCCTCATGGACGTGAACACCCGTCCGGCCGGCGGGCTGCACCAGCTGTCCCTGTGCGGCATCAACGCCCCTTGGGCTGCGGTGCAGTTGGCGCTGGGCGAGGACCCGGGTGAGATCGTTCCGCCGTTCCTGGGGCAGGACTACACGGTGGTGTCGGGCCCGCGCCAGCTGCGTCCGGTGTCCCTCCCGCAGCAGCGCGCGGAGGTCCCCGACCCGCTGCCGGCGGTCCCCGCTCCGGCCCCGCAGTCGGCGGAGCCGGTCACCGCGGAGTCCGACACCACGGCTTCCGCGACGGCCTCGGCCTCCGCTTCGGCGATCGCACCGGCCTAGTTGTTCTGTCCGGGGAGGTTGTGGACAGGTGAGTCAGGTCTCGGCTGAGGGATCTTGAAACAGGTGAGGGCCTTCCGGTTCGGTGTGGATTGCGACGTC
>NZ_JAGMUK010000195.1 GCF_019049245.1 Streptomyces sp. AC555_RSS877
TGGCGGAACCTCAGGCATCGGCTTGAGCCTCGCGCAATCCTTCGTGGAGCTCGGGGCGTCTGTCGTCGTTTGCGGACGTTCGCAGGCTGCGCTTGACCACTTCGCGCAGGCCCACCCGCAGGCGCTGGCCGTGCGGGCTGATGTGACGAACGCGGCTGATCGGGCAGCGCTGTTGCAAGCAGTCGCTGATCGCTTCGGGCGTCTGGACGTGCTGGTCAACAACGCCGGTACGTTCGAGGAACGAGACTATGCCACCGGCAAGAACCCGAATGCGACGCTCGATGCCGAGGTGGCGTTGAACCTCACCGCCCCCATCCACTTGACGGGCGAAGTGCTCGAGCGATGGCCATCGCCCGACGCGATCGTCTTCATCACCTCGGGGTTCGCTCTGGTCTCGCCCACTCGCGCGCCTACCCACGGCGCGGTGAAGGCCGGCCTGCACGGCTTTGCGGATGGCTTGCGCCGTCAACTCGCCCCGCAGGGTCACACCCATGTCCTCGAGGTCCTCCCACCGTCCACGGACACACCCATGAACGCCGAAGCCACGGGGAAGAAACTGACTCCCGCACAGGTGGCGGCGGTCACGATGAAGGCTCTTCGGCGGAGGCGGAACATGGCATTCCCCGGTCAGACGAAAGTCATGCCCGCCATGCTGCGCATCGCGCCGGGCACACTACGACGCGTCGTCGCCGAGCTCTGAACCCCATGAAACACAGCTGACCGGCCCGTTCCGGATTGAAAGGATTCTCCATGTCCAAATTCCCCCTCCACCTGGTTCCTTCCCGTAGAGCGCTGACGACCGGGCGCTTCATCGTCGCGGCCACCCATTTGTTCACCCCGCGGCTGGCCGCGCGGTTTTTCCAGCTCACGGCCAGCGGTACCCCCGCGATCCCTTATTCGCGGATGTTCGCGATCCGCAACGCTGCTCTCGGGCTTGGACTGCAACGGATGGACAGTTTCACCCGGCCCCAGCAGCAGCAGTTTCTTGCGGTGAACATCGTCATGGACTCGGTCGATGCCGCCGCTTTCCTGGCTGCGGGCCTGCGGCGCGACGTCAGCCGTACCTCGACCATGCTGTCCGCCGCCGTGGCTCTTTCTGCGGTGGTAGCCGGTACCACGGCCCTCATCGAGCACAAGCAAGCGGCCGCCCAAGAAACGGAGTCAACAGCGACGGCGCCATCGAACAGCGACTGGAAGTGACCGCACCGGCGTGGCACCGCAGCTGATCCACCGCACCGCCTCCATTGGCTGGAGGCCGCCGAGGACGGGTGGGCGGTCTCTGTCGAGTTCAGCATCGGGCGGATGAGGTTCTGGCGAAGACGAGGACGACGGTGCCCGGTGCCGTCGACGGTGAGGGCGGCCGGCTTCCCCGACGGGGCAGGCCAGGTCACCGGCTGCTCCCACTCGTGGCGATCGCGGGGAGGACGGCGAGAGTGAAGATGCCTCCGGTGAGGGCGAGGACGGGGTAGCCGGAGGCGGAGACGACGAGGCCGGAGCTGAAGCCCCCGGTGGCGATGGCGATGGAGAAGTCGGCCATGCCCTGGTTCTTGGCGCGGGTGGCCAGCGGCACGGCATCGGTGATCATCGCGGTGCCGGAGACGAGGCCCAGGTTCCAGCCCAGCCGCGGCAGGCGCCGCGGCTGCGGTGATTCCGGCGGCGAGCGAAGTCCTCGTCCAGGCAGGCCGCGATGGACACATTCGTCATCCCGTCAGGTCCCCGATCGGTCAGCGTTGCCGTCGCTCTTGCCGGTGCACCACCGTCCGAGGGGATGGCGGTGCGGCCCCGGGCGGCGACGATCACCCGACGGGAGCGGACCCGCCCTGGCGTGCACGCTGAGCCTTGCCCTCCCATGGGTCCCGGTTCAGGAGGGGGCTGCGAGGTGCGCCGGAATCGGGCTTGGAGGGGAATGACGGTGGCGCCGGTGCGCAGGGCCTCGTTTTCGAGGGCGAGTTTACGGATGGCTTCCTCGTAGAGGGTGAGGGTGCGGCGCAACTCGGTGTTCTCCTTTCGCAGCCGGGCCAGATTCGCCTCCCGCCGCTCGTCGGCCCCGGAGGACTCTGCTTGGACCATCGGTGGGGCGGTCGCAGGGATGTGGGGCCGGAAATGGGTGTCGATCAGGTTGGCGTAGTGGCGGTGGAAGGTGGCGTGGGGGATGCCGAGGTGCCGCTCGATGGCGGTGACGGTCGGGCGGTGTCCTCCGAGGAGGCAGGCGGGGTGGGCCGGGGAGCCCGCGATCGCCACGATCTCCGTGTCCACCGTGTCGACATGCCACTGGTGAAGCGTCGGTATTCGAGAGTTGCAGTATTCGCCTGCGCAGTGGGCAACTTTGGCAGGCTCTGATCCTGGCCACCCTGACAGGCGCCACCCGAGCCGAAGGATGCGGGTGCTGCGCGGCGGGTCTGGTAGCCGCCGACTGCTGTCGTCGGCTCGGCGGGACTCAAGCCGGTCCTCCAGGGGGCGCCACGCTGGCCGGGTTCGGGTCAGGAGGGCTGCCGTCCGGCCGGGTCTCCACCGGGGTCGTCGGGCCAGCTCGATGGCCGCGGTGATCCACTTGCCCACCGGTTCCCGCTGGACACAGAACGTCTGGGACACGGCCATAGCGATCTCCAGGCCCGTGCTGCCCGACCCGCCGGGTCGGCCGCCTGGATGGACGGCAGCGTGGTGCTGCTGTGCCACACGCTGATCTGGACGGCGCCCTCGACGAGCTCCAGGTCCAGCAGGCACGGGCCGGGCGCGTACTTGCGGGCGTTGGTGACCCGCTCGCTGACGACCAGCTGCACCATGCCCGTCGCCCGCTCCGACACCGGCAGCCCGTGCACGACCTGCACCGTGGTGAGGAAGTCGCGGGCCATGGCACGGGCCTCGGTGATCTCCGCGCTGCCCTCGAACGCGGCACCGGCCCTGATCAGACGGTCGGCAAGCGGGTCCTGGCCCTCATTTTGGCAGCAGCATCCATGGAACTGCCTCACGTCCGAAGCGCCGAGCAGTGCCCACCCCGCAGATCCCCGGAACACCACAGCACGCGCCGACACGCGACGTCACGGCGGCGCGTAAACCTACGGGCCGTGCCTCGGCGGCGTCGAAGTGGGCCGACCGCATCAGATGCCGGTGCAACGAGGCCGGCCGTGCCCTTGTCAGCGGTGGCGCGGGCGGGGCAGCAAGGCGAACGCGCTCTCCGCGATCGAGGTCAGGCGGTCGGGACTGTGGCCGTACGCGCCCACGACATCGCACCCGCGGATGACGGTCAGCAGAAGGTATGCAAGGTCGTCGGGGTCCGCGTCGGGGTCGATGTCGCCGTTGCGCTGCGCCGCTCGCACACACTCGGCCACCGCCGTCCGGACCACGGAGAAGCAGTCGTTGGCCAGGCGTTGCACCTCGGGGTCGGAGGCGCCGATCTCCAGGGCCATCTTGGCGGCGAAGCAGGCCGCCGCCGCCCGGTCGGGGGCGGGGGGTACGTCGGCGGCGAGTGGCACTCCATGGACGGCGCGGAGCAAGTACGCGTGCAGTCGTTCCAGGGCGCCCTCGTCCGGTCCGGCGAGCATGTTCCGCGGACCTTGCCCCAGCCGGGCGAAGTAGCCGGTCATCGCCTGGAGCAGCACGCCGTGCTTGCCGTCGAACGCGGCGTAGAGGCTGCCGCGGCCCAGGCCGGTGGCGGCGCTGATGTCGTCGACGCTCGTGCCGTTGTAGCCCGTGGTGCGGAACTGCCGCTCGGCGGCATGGAGGACGTGGTCGGGGTCGAAGCTTCGTGGTCTCGCCATACCAAGAAGGTAAAGCCGACCCACCCTTCTTGACAACCCGGTACAGAACTGCCTAGGTTTCTGACTGTTCAGTACGCAACCGTCCTGAGCTCACCGGACAGGCTTGGTCCGGGTTTGCAGGACCGGTGCGGACCCTGTCGACCTGAGCACAGGCGACCCCGCGCAGCGCACGACGAAGTCATGGCCACAACCGAAGGAACCGACATGCAGACAGCTCACCGAGTGGCCCTCGTGACGGGCGCCTCCTCCGGGATCGGGCGGGCGGCGGCGCTCGCCCTCGTGGGCGCCGGTTTCGCGGTGGTCGGCACGAGCCGCAACGCGGCGAACGCCGAGCCGCTCGGCGGGGTGACGTTCCTCGATCTCGACGTGGCCAGCGACGCATCGGTCCGCTCCCTGGTCGGGGAGGTGATCGAGCGGTTCGGCCGGATCGACGTCCTGGTCAACAACGCAGGCGTAGGCGCGGTCGGCGCCGGCGAGGAGAGCTCGATCCACCAGGCCAAGGAGGTCTTCGACATCAACGTCTTCGGTCTGATGCGGATGACGAACGCAGTGATGCCCCAGATGCGCGCCCAGGGCGGTGGCCGCGTGGTCAACGTCTCTTCGGTACTGGGTCTGATCCCAGCCCCCTTCATGGCCGTCTACGCCGCCACCAAGCATGCGGTCGAGGGCTACTCCGAGTCCGTCGACCACGAGCTTCGCGAGCACGGCGTGCGGGTGCTGCTGGTCGAGCCGGCCTACACAAGCACGGCTTTCGAGGCGAGTAGCATGGCACCCGACTCACCCCTGCCGGTCTACGCCGCACAGCGGAAGGTCTCCCGAGACGTGCTGGCCACGGCCGTGCGCAACGCCGACCACCCGGACGTCGTCGCGAAGGTGATCGTCGCGGCCGCCACCGATTCCAAGCCCAAGCTCCGGTACACCGCCGGCCCGATGGCCGCACGCGTCAGCCTCCTGCGCCGGATCGTGCCCTCGCGCGCCTTCGACGGAGAAATCCGCAAGCTCAACCGGCTGGCCGGCTGACCCCGCAGTACACCCGGCGCCTGAGGAGACGCCCATGTCCCAGCCCAGAGACACCGAAGCCAGCATCGTGGGCGGCGCGGGGCCGACCGGCAGGCCGAGGTCGACCGGCTGCTGGCCCTCGGGGCGCGGCACGCGGACATCGGCCAGGGAGAGCCGTCCTGGACCACACTGGTGGACCCGGAGGGCAACGAGTTCTGCGTGCTCGGCTCGCGGCGAAGCTGACCGGAGCGAAGCAGGGCGATCGAAAATACGATGGCTGAAAGGCGGCGCGGCACCGAGCCGGCGCCGACCGTGATCCGATCACTCGGGGTGTAGACGTATGGCACAGGCCGCAGACGCTGCGCGGACCGTCATCGTGACCGTGGACGACGACCCCGGGGTGTCCCGGGCCGTCGCCCGTGACCTGCGACGGCGCTACGGCGAGTCGTACCGGATCGTGCGCGCGGAGTCCGGGGAGTCCGCGCTGGAGGCGCTGCGGGAGCTGAAGCTGCGTGGGGATCTGGTCGCGGTGATCCTTGCCGATTACCGGATGCCGCAGATGAACGGCATCGAGTTCCTCGAACAGGCCCTGGACCTCTATCCGGGCGCCCGGCGCGTGCTGCTGACCGCGTACGCGGACACCAGCGCGGCGATCGACGCGATCAACGTCGTCGACCTCGACCACTACCTCCTCAAGCCGTGGGACCCGCCGGAGGAGAAGCTCTACCCGGTGCTCGACGACCTCCTGGAGGCGTGGCGGTGCAGTGACTACCGGCCGGTGCCCGCGACCAAGGTGATCGGGCACCGCTGGTCGGCGCGCTCCTCGGACGTGCGGGAGTTCCTGGCCCGCAACCAGGTGCCGTACCGCTGGTACTCCACGGAGGAGCCGGAGGGGCAGCGGCTGCTGGCCGCCGCGGGGCAGGACGGGCAGCGGCTGCCGGTGGTGATCACCCCCGACGGCACTCCCCTGGTCAGGCCGGAGGCGCCCGACCTGACCGCCCACGTGGGCCTCGCCACGACCCCGACCGCGGACTTCTACGACCTGGTCGTCATCGGCGGCGGGCCGGCCGGGCTGGGCGCGGCCGTGTACGGGGCCTCGGAGGGCCTGCGTACGGTGCTCGTGGAGCGGTCGGCGACCGGCGGGCAGGCCGGGCAGAGCTCGCGGATCGAGAACTACCTGGGCTTCCCCGACGGCGTCTCCGGCGCCCAGCTCACCGACCGGGCCCGCCGGCAGGCGACGAAGTTCGGCGCCGAGATCCTCACCGCCCGTGAGGTGGCGGGCCTGGAGGTCAACGGCGCGGCCCGGACCGTGCGCTTCTCGGACGGGTCGCAGATCGCGGCGCACAGCGTGATCCTGGCGACCGGTGTGTCGTACCGGCGGCTGGAGGCGCCGGGTGCCGACGAGTTGTCGGGCCGCGGAGTGTTCTACGGGTCCGCGCTCACCGAGGCCGCCGCCTGCCAGGGCCACGACGTGTACATCGTCGGCGGCGCCAACTCGGCCGGGCAGGCGGCGATGTACCTGTCCAGGGGCGCCAAGTCGGTGACCCTGCTGGTGCGCGGAGCGGACCTCGCCGCGTCGATGTCGCACTATCTGATCCAGCAGATCGCCGAGTCGCCGAACATCTCGGTGCGGGCCCACACGGTCGTCGAGGCCGCGCACGGCGACGGCCACCTGGAACAGCTGACGTTGCGCGACACGACGAGCGGGCAGACCGAACTGGTCGACGCGCAGTGGCTGTTCGTGTTCATCGGCGCGGCCCCGCTGACCGACTGGCTGGACGGTACGGTGCTGCGGGACGAGCGCGGGTTCATCCTGGCCGGGCCCGATCTGACCGCCGACGGGCGGCCACCGGCGGACTGGGAGCTGGACCGACCGCCGTACCACCTGGAGACCAACATCCCCGGCGTGTTCGTCGCCGGGGACGCGCGCGCGGAGTCCGCGAAGCGGGTCGCGTCCGCCGTCGGAGAAGGAGCCATGGCCGTGATGCTCGTACACCGGTATCTGGAGCAGTCGTGAGCGGGCAGCCGATGCCGTGCGACGCGGCGGAGATCAGTTCCCTCTTCCTGTTCGAGAAGCTGAACTCCGAGCAGCTCGACAGGCTGTGCAGCGAGGGACGGGTCGAACTGTTCGACCCCGGGCCGGTGTTCACCGAAGGTGACCCGGCGACCTGCTTCTACGTGATGATCGAGGGCACGGTCGTCATGTCGCGCCGGGTGGGCGGCGACGACATCGAGGTGAGCCGCACGTCCCAGCCAGGGGTGTACGCGGGGGCCGTGCGGGCGTACGTCGGGGACGGGAAACCGCAGCGGTACATGAACTCGTTGCGGGTGCCGGAGCCGACGCGGTTCTTCGTCCTGCCCGCCGAATCGTTCGCGAACTTCATGCACGAGTGGTTTCCGATGGCGGTCCATCTCCTGGAGGGACTCTTCCTCGGTTCGCAGACCTTTCAGCGGGCCGTCGGGCAGCGCGAACGGCTGCTGGCGCTGGGCTCGTTGTCCGCGGGTCTCACCCATGAGCTCAACAACCCGGCCGCGGCCGCCGTACGGGCCACCTCCTCGCTCAGGGACCGGGCCACGCACATGCGCAACAAGCTCGCCGTCATCGCCTCGAGCCCCGACCACGCCGACGCCCTGAAGACCCTGCTCGACCTTCAGGAACGGACGGCCGAGCGGGTCTCCAAGGCGCCGGCACTGAGCCCGCTCGAAGCGTCCGACCGGGAGGACGAACTCGCCGACTGGCTCGACGACCACGGCGTCCAGAACGGCTGGCAGATCGCGCCGACCTTCGTGCAGGGCGGTCTCGACGTCGACTGGCTGGAGCAGATCGCGGCCGCCGTCGACGAGCAGGAAATCCTGCAGAGTGCCATCGAGTGCCTCAACTACACGGTAGAGACCGAACTGTTGATGTCCGAGATCGAGGACTCCACCACCCGCATCTCGCACCTCGTCGACGCCGCCAAGCAGTACTCGCAGCTGGACCGCGCCCCCTACCAGATCGCCGATGTCCACGAACTCCTCGACAGCACGCTGCTGATGCTGTCGGGCAAGATCGGTCCCCAGGTCAAGGTCGTGAAGGAGTACGACCGTTCGGTGCCGAGGATTCCGGCCTACCCGGCCGAACTGAACCAGGTGTGGACCAACCTGATCGACAACGCCGTCTCCGCCATCAACAGCGCGGGCGGCGAAGGGACGTTGACCGTACGCACCGCTCTGGTGCACGACCGGCTGCTGGCGGAGTTCCGCGACACGGGCCCGGGAGTGCCGGCCGAGATCCGCGGCCGGATCTTCGACCCGTTCTTCACCACCAAGCCGGTGGGCGAGGGCACCGGGCTGGGGCTCGACATCTCCTGGCGGATCGTCGTCAACAAGCACCACGGTGATCTGAAAGTCGAGTCCGTACCCGGCGACACCCGCTTCCAGGTGCTGCTCCCCCTCACCGCCACCGACCCCGACACCGAGCCCGATACCGTCCCCGACCCGGCCCAGGAGCCCTCATGACCAAGGACACCGGAATCGACCCCAGCGTCCCGCCCAGCGGTGCCGGATGCGTCGAGTGCGACGCCGACGGCGGCTGGTGGTTCCATCTGCGGCGCTGCGCCCAGTGCGGCCACATCGGCTGCTGCGACGACTCACCCGCCAAGCACGCCACCGGCCACTTCCGGGACACCGGCCATCCGGTGATCCGCAGTTACGAACCGGGCGAGAACTGGTTCTGGAACTTCGAGACGTCCGAGCTGTACGAGTCAGGTCCGGCCCTGGCTCCCCCGGACGCCCACCCTGCCGACCAGCCCACGCCGGGACCGGCGGGGCGCGTGCCGGCGAACTGGGCGGACACGCTGCGCTGAGCCTGGCCGACCAGGGCTGTCAGTGGTGGATGTCAGGATTCAACTGTGCCGCAGAACCTGTTCGGCACTCCACTCATCGGCCGCGACGACGAGCTGACCCGTCTCGCATGATCGAGTTCTTCGCCGCCCGCATCCGGCAGGGGCAGCGGGACGGTGACGTCGGCCAGGACGTCGACTCCAGAGCGCAGGCGCTGCTCTTGCAGAACACCCGCGCCGGGCTGCGGGTCATGGCCAAGCCGTGCGACCGGCCGACGCTCCACCGGATCACCGACACGGCCCTCGCGGGCCTCTGAGACAGGACACTTCGGGCGACTGCACCTCTTTGCACCCTGATTTTGACTCCTCGTTCAAGAATGCGCGGTTCTTCGTACCGAGTGTCCAAACCCTGATCAACTTCACAGACCAACGAAATAGGAAGAATACCCGTATTGCGGCATTCTCCTCACCTGAAAGGACAGAACCATGGAACGCAACGAGCCTCCCGACGCGACGTACACGAGGACCTGGAGCAACGGCCGCGGCGAGGTGCGGTTCTTCACCCGAGCCGATGGCTCGCGGCTGCGCTACTACACGGTGGGCACCGGCCCCGCCCTCGTGCTGATGCACACCGTGCGCGGCCAGCTCGACTACTTCCAGCGGGTGATCCCGCAGTTGTGGGACCACTACACGGTCTACGCGCTGGATCTGCCCGGGATGGGATGGTCCGACATCGTCCCCGGCGCACAGTACGAGGAGCCCCAGCTGCGGGCCGCGGTCGTCGAATTCGTCCGCGGACTGGACCTTCACGACGTCACCCTGTCGGGCGAATCGCTTGGAGGCGCCCTGTCCCTGTCGGCATCGATCGACCTGAAGGACCGGGTCAGCCGGGTCGTGGCGTTCAACAGCTATGACTACCCCCAGGGAGGCGAACGCGGAAACTTGATCGCCCGCCTCATCATCTCCAGTGTGCGGATGCCCGTGCTGGGCCCCTTCTTCGCCACCCAAGAGCCGCGGCCCGTCTTTCGGGCAATTCTGCAGGGCGGCTACGTCGACAAGACCCAGCTGCCCGAGGACTTCATCACCGAGCTACTGAGGAGCGGCCGCCGCAAGGGCTACGACAAGGTGTCCCGAGGGATCTTCCGCAGCCTCAAGGGATTCGCCCGGGCCCGCGAGCGCTACCCGCGCGTGTCGGCACCCGTCACTCTCGTCTACAGCGAGAACGACTGGTCCCGGCCCGCCGAACGAGACCGCGTGGCCAACGCGCTGACGGACGTCCACCGCATCACCGTGCCCCGCACCGGCCACTTCTCCGCCTTGGAGCGCCCCGACGAGATGGTACGCATCCTGCTCGACGCGGCCTGACTCCAAACGACTGGCACCCCCGCCCATCCCCGTCCAGACATGAGGAAGCGCCATGACTCAGGCCGTCCCTCACCTCGTCAACCGCCTTGTCATCGACACCGAGGAATCCTTCGGCGACGTCCGCCGGCGCTACGAATCGCTGGTACCCGCCATCGAGTTCGCCGAACTCACCGAGGTGGTCGGCACAGGCGACCTCGCGGCGTTGCAGGCCTACATCACCGCGCACACACCTAATTCGTTTGCCATCTACTGGACGCTGGATCCGATGCCGGTGATGCGACTGTCGGGACACCGGCTGCGCGCCGTCACTTACATGATGGGAAACAACGTCATCGCGGAAACCATGTTCCGACACGACCCCGGCACCATCCTGTACGCCCCGCTGCGCACCGCGATCTACGAGACCGCCTCCGGCCACGTACAGATAAGCATCGACCAGCCGTCGAGCAAATTCGCCAGCTTCGGCGATCCCCGCATCGCCGAGGTCGGAGCACAACTCGACGCCAAAGTCGCTGAACTGCTCCGCCTCATGACACTGCCGGTACCACCGGAGCTGATCACGGCCTGACCCTTTGGTGGCCCATCAGGGGCGGTCTTGCCGGACCGCCCCCTCCGATGAGGGGCAGCGCCGCCGGCGCAGCCTCGGGTAGGACCGCCACATTGCTGCGGCGGTCCCCCTCAGAACCGTGCGGGCCCGTTGTCCGAGCACACGGCTCAAGCAAGCCCTGATGGCTCGCGGGCGTATGCAGGTGCTGGCTTGTGTTTGCGACGTCGTTCTCTCCAGTAGTCGGCAAGAGCTGGGTCGTCGACGGACGACGTGCCCCTGACCATCTGGTGCCGGACGATCTTGGTCCAGGAGAACTCGGCGAGGTAGCGGCCGCTGTCGCCGAAGACCCATGGCTCTCGCCTGGCCTTGTTGAACACGCCGAAGTAGCGGGCGGTGACCCAGTGCTTCGGCTTGTTCGGGTGTGTGTGGGTTGCCCACTTGTACATGACCTTCCACACGTAGGCGTCCAGGGCCCGGAGGCGGCTGGCTGGCCCGGCGAGTTGGGTGGCGGCCAGCGACACGGTGGTCGCGCCGAGGAATGTACGTCGTTCCATGCGAGCGTCTCCTGCTGGGTCAAGTCGCTGGAAGGCACGGCGCCTTCTCGGCGCTGGCACGGGCGAGGCAGCAGGGCGAACGCGCTCTCCGTGATCGAGGTCAGGCGGACGGGCTGTGGCCGTACGCGCCTACGACATGGATCCCGCGGATGATGGTCAGCAGAAGGTATGCAAGGTCGTCGGGGTCCGCGTCGGGGTCGATGTCGCCGTTGCGCTGCGCCGCTCGCACGCACTCGGCCACCGCCCTCGCGACCACGGAGAAGCAGGCGTTGGCCAAGCGTTGCACCTCGGGGTCGGAGGCGCCGAGTTCCAGGGCCATGGCGGCGAAACTACCGAGCGGTTCGCGCTGCTGCTCGGCGGCATGCGCACCGAATGGGCGTCGTGGCGATGGGTACGTCGCCTTCGCGGCCCCCGCCCTGATCGGTGCATTGCTGCTGGCCAAGCCCGTGATCACCAAGAAGCCCAAACTCGGCATTCCGGGCACCGTTGTGGTGAGCGAGGGCCGACCTGCCGCACTTGACAACTCAGTACAGAATCGCCTAGGTTTCTGACTGTTCAGTACACAACGGTCCGGAGCTCACCGGGCAGGCTGCGTGCACGCCTGGCGCGATTGAGGGCAAACCCATGCCTTTGAACTCCTCCGCGCCGCCCGGCGTTGCGACGCCTTCCAGCTTTCTGACCAGCTAACCCCTGCAACCACCCGGAATTCGAAGGGTTGACCGAACCATGACGGACAAGGAAAGGCAGGAGGCCATGGCTGTGGCGACTCCTCCGTACGCGAGCGACGCACTGGCCGAGGGGACCGTCGACGCGGTGGTGATCGGCGGGGGTGCCGCGGGGCTGAACGGTGCACTGATCCTCGCCCGCTCCCGCCGCTCGGTCGTCGTGATCGACGGCGGCTCCCCGCGCAACGCGCCCGCGGATGCCGTGCATGGCCTTCTCGCCCTGGACGGCACCCCGCCGTCCGAGATCCTTCGATTGGGCCGGGAGCAGGTGCGCCAGTACGGCGGACGCGTCGTGTTCGGCGAGGTGGTCTCGGCCGAGTCCGCCGCCCCGTCGGCGGACGGGGACCTGCGGTTCACCGTCACCCTGGCCGACGGCCGCAGCATCACCGCTCGCCGCATCCTGGTGGCCACCGGCCTGACGGATGTGCTGCCCCAGGTGCCCGGGCTCGCCGAGCACTGGGGGGACAGTGTGGTGCATTGCCCGTACTGCCACGGCTGGGAGGTGCGCGATGAGCCCATCGGCGTCCTCGCCACCGGACCGGTCTCCATCGAGCACGCGTATCTGTTCCGTCAGCTGACCGAGGACCTGACCTACTTCACCCACGGCACCGACCTGGATGAGGACAGCCGCGCCCGCTTCGCCGCCCGCGGCATCCGCGTCATCGACACCCCGGTCACCGAGGTCGTCAACGACGAGGACGGTGCCCTCGCCGGGGTGCGCCTGGCCGACGGGCAGGTCGTGGCCCGCCGCGTCGTCGCGGTCGCCGCGCAGTTGCAGGCCCGCACCCAGGGCCTGGAAGGTCTGGGCCTGCCGGTGCGGGACCTGCCGAAGGGCCGCGGTTTCGCCTCCGGTATGGCCGGCACCACCGAGGTGCCGGGTGTGTGGGTGGCCGGCAACGTCACCGATCTGGTCGCCCAGGTCGGGGCCTCCGCAGCGGCCGGCGTACTGGCCGGCGCCGACATCAACAGCACGCTGGCCACCGCCGACACCGACGCGGCCCTCCAGAGGAGCGCCGAGGCAAGCCCACAAGCGGCCACACGCTGATCTCCAAGCCCTGAGATCTCAGCCCGTCACCCACTCGCCTCACCTTCACCGGTGAGGAAACCAATCAGTTTTCCCGTCTGCAAACTGATCAGTTTCCAGACGGGTTTCAGCCATGCCCGGCAAGCGGGCAGCAGGAGCGTCGCGCCGAGGTCAACGCCACCCTTCTCGACCTCCTCGACGACTTCACATCCTCGGCTTCCTGAACGGCCGACCCACCCCAACCAGTTGGAGGACGCAACAATGACGGAACGCAATCCCATTCTGATCACCGGCGCCGGCGGCCAAGTCGGTGGCGTGAGCAGGGTGATGGTCGACATGCTGCTCGAACAGGGCCACCCGGTGCGCGCGTTCGTGCGACGGGAAGACGAACGCGCGCAGTCGCTGCGCGAGGCCGGGGCCGAGGTCTTCGTCGGCGACCTGCTCAAACTCGCGGACGTGGCCGCCGCGCTGAAGGGTGTCAAGCGCATCTACTTCAGCATGACCCCGCAGCCGTACTACACCGATGCCCTCACCTTGATGGCCGCGGCGGCGCGAGCCCAGGGCGACATCGAGGCCTTCGTGCACCTGTCCAACTACGAGCAGTCGTACATGACGCTCGAGAAGATGACCACACCGGATGAGGAGCGGCTTTCTTGGCTCGGCGGACTGGTCACGGACTGGTCACCGCAGCAGCGGGCGCACTGGGTCTGCGAGCGGGTGCTGGACTGGTCCGGCCTCCGGACCGTCAACGTGCGTGCGACCCTGTTCGCCGAGAACCCCCATCTGACCTGGATGCTAGCGGGCCCGCTGAGCAACGGTGAACTGCGCCTGCCCTTCGGCAACCAGCGGCTCGCGCCCATCGCCGTTCACGACGTGGCAGAGGTGTGCGTGAAGATGCTGGTCGACCCCGCACCGCACATCTCGAAGTCCTACGCGCTCACCGGCCCGGAGCTGAAGGACATGTACGGGTTCGCTGAGGACTACGCAGCCGTGCTGGGACGCCAGGTCACGTACATCCCTGAGGAATTGGAGGCCTGGCACGAGGCCTTCCTTGACGAGACCGTGCTGCAGGAGACCCTGGGCGATCCGGCTACGGCCCGGCACGTGGCGGCGCACCTGAGGATCCAGACCAGGCTGGTCGCCGGCGGGCGGTACGACGTCCTCTCCGACCAACTGGAAACCCTGCTCGGGCGCCCACCGCGGACCATGCGGTGGGCGCTGCAGAACAATACTCGCCTGCGCGAACTGGCGGTTGCCCCGAGCCACTGAGCGCTCCGGAGCAAAACATGACGCCACACGATGGCCAACTAAGTGATTCCGCTCATCCGCCCGTCCCTCTCAGGAGCTACTGATGCCCTTCCTTGCGAACACCCCCGTGGAGAAGATGACCGGGCCGTACGCGCGGCGCTGGTGGGCGCTGCTCGTGCTGTGCCTGAGCCTGCTGATCACGGTGATGGCGAACACATCGCTGATCGTCGCCGCCCCCGACATGACCACCGACCTGGGCCTGAGCAGCAGTGATCTGCAGTGGGTCGTCGACAGCTACACCGTTCCGTACGCGGCGCTGATGCTGGTGCTGGGCGCGATCGGCGACAAGTACAGCCGGCGCGGCGCACTGGTGCTGGGTCTGCTGATCTTCGCCGGCGGTTCGGTGATGGGGAGCATGGTCGACGAGACCTCGCTGGTCATCGTGGCCCGCGCGATCATGGGTGTGGGTGCCGCGGTCGTGATGCCGGCCACGCTGTCCCTGGTGGTCGCGACCTTCCCCCGCAGCGAGCGGGCCAAGGCCATCACCGCCTGGGCCGCGACCTCCGGGGTGGCGGTAGCCGTCGGCCCGCTGGTCTCCGGCTGGCTGCTGGAGGACCACGCCTGGGGCTCGACCTTCCTGATCAACGTGCCGATCGCCGTCCTCGCCGTGTTCGGCGCGCTCGCCCTGGTACCGCCGTCCAAGGCGGAGGGCATGGGCCGGATCGACTACGTCGGTGGTCTGCTGTCGATCGTCACCGTCGGCTCCCTGATCTACGCCGCCATCGAGGGCCCGCACTCCGGCTGGGGCGCCGGCCCCGTCGCCGCCGCCGTGGTCGCCGGTGTCGGTCTGGTCGCCTTCGTCGCCTGGGAGCTGCGGCACCCGCACCCGATGCTGGACGTCCGCAAGTTCGCGCTGCGGCCCTTCAGCGGCTCGATGCTCGCGGTGATGTTCTTCTTCTTCGGCATGTTCGCCGTGATCTACTACTCGACGCAGTTCCTGCAGTTCGTCCTCGGCTACGGCGCCCTGGACACGGGTGTACGGCTGCTGCCGCTGGGCGGTGCGGTGTTCCTCGGGTCCGCTCTGACCGGGATGCTCGCCCCGAAGCTGGGGGTGAGGGTGATGGCCGTGACCGGCCTGGCCATCGGCACGGCGGGCATGTTCCTGCTCACCCAGATCGACAAGGGGTCGACGTACGGGGACTTCCTGGTGCCGCTGATGATGCTGGGCCTCGCGCTCGGACTGGCCATCTCCCCGGCGACCGACACGATCATGGGCTCCTTCCCCGAGTCCGAGCTGGGCGTCGGCGGCGGTGTCAACGACACCGCGCTGGAGCTGGGCGGGGCGCTGGGCATCGCGGTGCTGGGCTCACTGCTGGGCACGGCCTACCGCGACGAGCTGACCGACCTGGTGGGCAACCGGCTCCCGGCGGACGCGATGGAGATCGCCAAGGACTCGGTCGGTGGTGGCCTGGCCGTCGCGGAGCGGGTCGCGCAGGATCCCTCGGCCGGGCCCCAGCAGGCCCAGGCCGCCGTGGACGCCGTCCACCAGGCCTTCGCCCACGGAGTCGCCCAGACCAGCCTCATCGGCGGGATCATCATGGCCGCCGGAACACTGATCGTCCTCGCGGTCCTGCCGGGCCGGCGCGGGTTCGCGCAGAAGAGCGCCGAGCCGGGGGCCGGGACGGCGGCGAGCGAGGCGGCGACTGTGCGGGAGCACACCGGGTCCACCCGCTAGATCGCCGGCGGGGCGTCCACTGGATCGCCGGGGACGCGCCCGCCGGAGCGACGGGCACCGCCTCCGCTGACATAGGGGCCGAACTGGCTACTTGGCGGTCCAATAGCCCAGGTCATTCACGTCGGCGCCTGCCGCTCGGCGCAGCGCCTCCGGAGAACCCAGCATGCCGTGCGGCAGATAGCCGGACTGGACGCTCAACTCCCACCCGTGCACTTGGACCGCAAGGGCAGCCAGGGCGAGGGCGTCGACCGGCAGGAGAGTCCTAGGGGCGGGATCGGATACCACGCTTGCCCGGTGCTCGATGAGCCGGGCCACGAGAGCCTGCTCAAAGGCGTGCTGGTCGTCGTCAAGGAGTACGCGAAGAAGGCAATGGTCCGCTGTCAGGGGCCCGGCTACGTCAAGTTGCCGGGCAGCCTCTGCGCGCTCGTCGGTGTCTGGCTTGCGCAGGGTCACGGTGGGCCAGTCGTGGGGCAGGTGTCCGCTCGCTTCGGTCAGGTAGAGGCACAGGGCGTTCATCGCGGCAAGATCCGCCGGATCCGACGTCGAAGTCAGCTTCGAGTACGGCACCCCGTCCCGGATCGTGGGCGCATAGTCGCTTCGCAGCAGCAGACCGATCACCCGCTGCCTGTCCCACAACAGGCCGCTGACTAGGCACAGGGCGAACGCGTCGAGCCACGTCTGCGCAGTGGGCGCCTGCTCGACGACGTCTTCGAATGCGATGCTCTCGCTGCTGAGGTGCTCATCGATGAGCGGGAAGAGAATCTCCTGGTCGCCGTTCGGGAAGCAGCCCACGCTCAGAACCCCCAGGGAGCACTCCGCCGCGGTCCGCAGTGCCGCACGCGATGACTCCTCAAGCGCGGGGCCCGCCATGGTGCGCGCGGCGACGTAATCGAGGAGCTCGTCACGCATCTCCTGCAACTTCTCGGGGGACGGGTCGTCGTAGCGCATCCAGTGCCACCGCCGCCTGGTCCGCCAGCTGATGTCGTCGAGTGCCTGGGCTATGTGCTGTGCGCTGACCTTGTGGCGCGTCACGTCCTGCACGGATGCCATCCTCTCGTGATCCTCTCGTGATCTTCTCGACCGGACGCGGCACGCTATCAACGAGCTCGGACATTGCCCCAGTCCGGCCGCGTGAGTCGAGCACAACAGGGGCGCTGACCGGGCGCCGCTGCCGCAGGTACGTTGAATGTCCGCGACTTCATCGGGAACCGATTGGAGTCGAAGGGCTGAATATGCCGCACGCCACCAACGTGCCTCACGACCCTCGGATACCTGTCAGGCATGTTCCTGGGCAGGGCACTTGCCGCACATGCCTAATGCTTGATGTAGACCCCTAGATAACGTCGGCGGCGGACCGGCTGTCTTCCTCGGCTTCCTGCTGTTCGTTCTCGGCTTGCTGGAACTCCTCGCGTACCTGACGCAGTTGCTCCTCGATGGCGGACATCCGCTGGCGGAGCATTGTCACGTTGGCTGAGCGGGGTGGGATGATCTTGTGGTTGATCGTGTCGGGAGGGGATCGCCCGTGTCGTCCGCGCCTCCGTCGTACTAGGGGCACCGGTACCCGGTGGAGATCATCTCGCACTGTGTGGCTGTACTTCCGGTTCCCGCTCAGCCTCCGTGAGGTCGAGGAGCTGATGCTGGAGCGCGGCGTGATCGTGTCCTACGAGAGCATCCGCCGCTGGTGTCTGAAGTTCGGGCAGGCCTACGCCAACGCGCTGCGCCGCAGGCGTCCCCGGCCCGGTGACAAGTGGCACCTGGACGAGGTCTGCATCAAGATCAACGGGCGGTTGCAGTACCTGTGGCGGGCCGTCGACCAGGACGGCAACGTCCTGGACATTCTGGTGCAGAACCGGCGGGACAAGGCCGCGGCCAGGCGATTCTTCCGCCGGCTCCTCATGGAGACCGGGTCCGTGCCGCGGGTGGTCGTCACCGATAAGCTCCGCTCCTACGGCGCCGCCCACCGCGAGGTCATGCCCTGCGTCGAGCACCGGCAGTCGAAGTACCTGAACAACCGCGCCGAGAACTCCCACCAACCGACCCGGCAGCGCGAACGGGCCATGAAAGGCTTCCGCAGCGTCGGCGGAGCGCAGAGATTCCTCGCCGCGTTCAGCGGCATCTCACCCCACTTCCGACACGCCGCCACCGTTTCACCGCCCACGACTGCCGCACCGAAATGCACCACCGCTTCACCACCTGGCGCATCGTCACCGGCTGCGCCCCCGCGGATGCCTGAAGCGTGCAGTACCGGCGACACGATCACCCCAGCCTGCCCCAACGACCCTTTCATCCCCACAAGTTGACAGTGCCCGAGCGGGAGGAGAAGAACAGCGTCGCGATCGCGTCCAACGAGTCGTTCTCGGGGTGGACGAAGACCTTCACCGACCCACGGCTGTGCGCGGCGATCGTCGACCGGCTGACCTTCAACGGGGCGATCATCCAGACAGGCACGGACTCCTACCGCCTCGCCCACACCAAGGCCCAGGCCGAACGCGCCGCGGCCGACTGACACCCTCTGATGCACGGGCCATGAGGAGATATTTGGTTGCTCGCCTGCGGGGGTGGTGGATGCAATGTCGGGCATGGTGACTGAGGTCCGCCCGCCGCGCCGGGATGAGATGGCTGCGTACTACCGGGCATTGCCATGTGCGAACGGGTTGCCGAGCTGGGAGCCTGCGGACGCCGCGTGGCACGGTGGCCCCGAGCCGTGGCCTCCACAGCGCACGCCTGCGAGCGCTGAGCAGCTCGAGAAGTTAGCGGCAGCCGACATCGAAAACGAGTCCTTCCACCCGATCGCAACGTTCGTCGACGGCGAGTGTGTCGGCGCGTCGGCGACCATCTCCTTCGAGGTGACGGTCCCCGGCGGGCGAACGGCGAGGATGGCTGGTGTCACGGCTACCGGGGTGATCGCGACGCATCGTCGGCGCGGTTACCTGCGGCAGATGGTGCAGGCCATGTTCGAGGCCGCCTGGGAGCGAGGCGAGCCGTTGGCGATGCTCAGCGCGAGCGAGGGCAGCATCTACGGGCGGTTCGGGTTTTCGCCTGCGACCTACCGCACCCGGTGGGAGCTGGCGCGTCACGAAGCGGCCCTCCTTCCGGCAGAGCCGGATCCCGGGTCGCTGGAGCTGGTCGATGCTGCGCAGGCGAAAACGGCCTGGCCCCGGGTGCATGCAGAGGTGCGGGCACACCGCGTCGGAGAGCTCAGCCCTCTCCCCGGGCGCTGGGACGGGCTGTCCGACGAAGCAGACGGCACAAACGGACCGCTTCGCTTCCTCGCCCACCGCGACAAGCACGGCGACGTGGACGGCATAGCCAACTTCCGACTGCCGTGGTCCCCGACCGCTGACCGTGCGGGAACGCTCGTGGTGGAAGCCCTGGAGGCGACGAACTCTGTGGCCTACCGCGCGTTGTGGGGACTGCTGATCGACTTCGACCTCACCAAGACCGTCGTGGCGCCTGGCCGTCCGCGCGACGAACCCCTGCGATGGATGCTCACGAACCCGCGAGCGATGCGCATCACCCGGCAGACGGACAACCTCTGGGCACGCCTTCTCGACGTCCCCCGTGCCCTGACACAACGCTCATACCTCGCACCCGGCAGCCTGAATTTCACTATCGACGACGACCAGATGTGGCCGGCGAACAACGGGACATGGCATATGAAGGCAGACGACGCCGTAGCGACGTGCGTTCCGACCGACGGCACGGCGGACCTGACCATCACGCTCTCAGCGCTCAGCTCGCTCTACTTCGGTGGCATGTCGGCGCAGAACCTGGCGCATGCGGGCCACATCACTGCGCACGCCGACGGCGCGATCGGGCATCTTGCCCGGATGTTCTGGACCGACCCCGAACCGCACAACTCCTTCGGCTTCTGACCGAACTCGACCGCCGACCTTGGGCACGTCACTCGAACACCGCATGATCCTCGACGGCGTCAGGAGCTGACGAGGGAACACAACGGCGCGGTGACATCAATTCACATCGACATTGATCATGCGCGTGCCCCTCGAGTGACTCCCGAACTCACCTCGAAATGGCATCCACGGAAAGTGACACAGCCACACTCCTGAACCAGAGGCTTCTCATCCGGGCCGATCCAACGGTGCACACCTCCGTTGCATTTTCTGACCTCACCGGGCTGAGCATGTAAGCCTGTATCGGGCTGTGCACATTGGTCGTACGCCGACACCAAGCCCTCAAGGCGACCGCGGGAACAGCAGGTAGAAGTCAAGGGGGGCTTGATCCAAGGCCGGGTAGTTAACGGATTCCTGCTGGTGGCAAGGGGGTTCGGCGTCGATCGCAACGCGGGCAACGGAATCGACGTTGATCAGATGGTCCGCCAAAGACCGCTGATCGCCGAGGAGCCCCGTTGCCTGCATCTCTGTGTGCCCTGCCACCCGGTCTGACGACCTTCTCTCAAGAACTCACGGTGGCCGCGGGGCAGTACGGGCCTGGTCACCTGGGTGAGTTGACCCAGTTCGTACCCTTCGACCTCGTCGACGCCGTCCTGGAGGAGACCCGGTGTGTGCAGCGCCGGCTACGGGACCTGCCCACACGGGTCGGGGTCTACTTCTTGCTCGCGATGTGCCTGTTCCCGGAGGTCGGCTACCGGTTGGTGTGGCAGAAGCTGACCACCGCACTGGCGGGCGCCGGACTGGAGACCGCGTGGCCGACCGCGAAGGCCCTCCGCGACCTGCGCCGACGAGTCGGTCCGGCGCCCGTCCACCGCTTGTTCGAAGTCCTCGCCGGCCCGCTCGCCCAGCCCTCCACGCCCGGCGTGAGGTTCGGGTCCTTCCGAACGGTCTCCTTCGACGGCTACAGCTCGATCAAGCTGCCCGACAGCGTCCGGAACGTGGACCACTTCGGTCCGCAGAGCCGTGGTGGCTATCCGATGCTGGAGCTGATGACTTTGGTGGAGACCGGGACTCGGGCCCTGATCGGCGCGGTATTCGGAGCCACCAGCGACGGGGAGACCGCCTATGCCCGCCGGCTGCTGCACCACCTGAGCCCGAACATGCTGGTCCTGTGGGACAAGGGCTTCGACGCCAACGCCTTCCTCGCCGCCGTGGCCGACACCGGTGCCCAGTTCCTGGGCCGGCTCCGGGCCAACCGCCGCACCCCGATTCTTGTCAGGCTCGCGGACGGCTCCTACCTGTCCGTCCTCGGCACCCTCCCGGTCCGGGTCGTAGAAGCACAGATCGCCGTGACCTGCGACGACGGCAGTACCTTCACCGGCTCCTACCGCCTGGTGACGACTCTCACCGACGCCCGCCGCTACCCGGCCGACGCTCTCGTCGGCCTCTACCACCAGCGGTGGGAGCACGAATCTGCCTACTTCGCGCTGCGGCACACCATTATGCGGGGCCGGGTGCTGCGGTCGGGCGACCCGGTCGGTGTCGAGCAGGAGATGTGGGCCCTGCTCAGCCTCTACCAGGCCCTGCGAACCGTGATGGTCGAGGCGGCAGAGTCCCGGCCGGGCACCGACCCGGACCGATGCGGCTTCACCATCGCCGATCACCCGCGGGACCGCCTGCTGTGGCAGCGGCAGGGGTCGCAGATGGCGTAGCGCGGTGCTGCGGGAGACGGGCACGGCCAGCAGGCCGGCGAGGCGTGCGGCCGCCCGACCGCATAACTCCCGCGCCACCTGGGATATTTGCCAGGCAAGCCGCACCGTGCGGCGCTGATGGCGTTCCAGCAGTCCGGGAATCTGCTCGCGGAAGGTCTGGCTCCGGCAGCCCAGGACCGGACAGACCAGCCGCCGTGCCCGCAGGTGGACGACGACCGGGCGGCCGTCGACCGGCATGTCCGTCACCGTCCGGCGGTGATACCCGTGCACCTTCGCCGTCGGCGTCCGGCACACCGGACACGGCACCGCCACATCTCGCGTGCGGGCCGTGACCACCACTGCGTCACCACAGCCCTCCACGTCCTCGACGACGAGCACCGACAGCCCGGAAAGCACCGTGCTGATAAGGGAGTGACATCCATCGCAAGATCATGGCCGCGAATGGCTATCCGGCGTCACCACCGACTACGGGCCAGAGCCGAACGTTTTACAGTCCCTCACGCCCTGTACGACCCGGGATGGGGACGTACAGGGCCTGCCGGGCGATCGGCGAGGACGGACGACGTTCGCCGGCGTGCGGGGACGGCCGCTGCGCTCATCCGGCCGGTGCGGGAGTGGGGTTGCCGTAGTAGGCGTCGGGGCCGTGTTTGCGGGTGTAGTGGCGGTTGAGGAGGTGCGGGGGCGGCGGGGCGGTCGGAGACAGGGCCAGGGTGTGAAGGGCGATGTCGGCGACGGCCTCGCAGATGATGGCGTGTTCGAGGGACTTGCGGGCGGTGGCGCCCCAGGTGAACGGGCCGTGGCCCGCGACCATGGCCGCAGGTACCTCCACGGCCTTCTGGTCGTCCTCCTTAAGCATGTCCACGATCACGCGGCCGGTGTTGTACTCGTAGTCCTTCGCGCACTGCTCGGCGGTGAGGTCGGGGGTGCAGGGGATGGGGCCGTTGAAGGTATCGGCGTGGGTGGTCCCCAGCACCGGTATCTCCAGGCGGGCCTGGGCGAAGGCGACGGCGTGGGTGGAGTGGGTGTGGGTGACGCCGCCGATCGAGGGGAAAGCCAGGTAGAGGCAGCGGTGGGTCTCGGTGTCGGTGGAGGGGCGCAGGTCTCCGTCGACCACCTCGCCGTCGGAGAGGCGGACGGTCACCAGGTGGTCGAGGGCGAGATCCTCGTAGGGCACGCCGGAGGGCTTGATGACGAAGACGCCTGCCTCACGGTCGACGCCGCTCACATTGCCCCAGGTCAGCGTCGCCAGGCCGACCTGAGGGATGGCCAGGTTCGCGTTCAGCACCTCTTGGCGCAGGCCGTCGCGGACTCGTACGGTCATCGGTCGTCGTCTCCTTGGATACGGATCCGGTTCTTGGGCTGCACCGCTGTCACAGAGCTTGGGCGAGGCGGTGGTAGGCGGCGTTCCAGCGGACTTCCTTGGCAAACTGCTCGATGCTGGTGGTCTCGTCGATGGTGAGCAGCTCGACGCCGGTCATGGCGGCGTAGTCGGTGAGTGTCTCGATGTCGACGGCCGAGCTGAGCACGGTGTGGTGCGGGGCGCCGGCGAGAAGCCAGCTCTCGGCGGACTCCGCGAGAGAGGGGCGGGGCTTCCACACGGCGCGGGCCACCGGCAGGCGGTGCAGCGGCTCGCTGGGGCTGATGACATCCACGGCGTTGGCGGTCAGCCGGAACCGGTCGCCGAGGTCGGAGAGGCCGACGACGACCGCTTTTCCGGGCGCCGCGTCGAAGACCAGACGGACGGGGTCCTCGCGGCCGCCGATGGAGAGGGGATGGATCTCGCAGCGGGGGCGGGCGGATGCGATGGAGGGGCAGACCTCCAGCATGTGGGCGCCGAGGACGCGTGGGGTGCCGGGGCCGAGGTGGTAGGTGTAGTCCTCCATGAAGGAGGTGCCGCCGGGCAGCCCGGCGCCCATGACCTTCATCGTGCGCAGCAGGGCGGAGGTCTTCCAGTCGCCCTCGCCGCCGAAGCCGTAGCCGTCGGCCATCAGCCGCTGGACTGCGAGGCCGGGCAGTTGGCGCAGGCCGCCGAGGTCCTCGAAGTTGGTGGTGAAGGCGGTGAAGCCGCCCTCGGTGAGGAAGGTCCGCAGGCCGACCTCGATACGGGCCGCGTAGAGGAGGGAGTCGTGGCGGATGCCGCCGGGGCGCAGCGCCGCGACGACGTCGTACGACTCGACGTACTCCTCCGCGAGTTCGGCCGCCACCTTGTCCTCGACCGCGTCCACGACGGCGACGAGATCGTTGACGGCGTAGGTGTTCACGGAGAAGCCGAACCGCAGCTGGGCCTCCACCTTGTCGCCTTCGGTGACGGCGACGTCGCGCATGTTGTCGCCGAAGCGGGCGAGGCGCAGGCTGCGCGAGGTGTGGCGGCCGACGGCGGCGCGGGCCCAGGCCGAGACGCGTCGGATGACTCGCGGGTCGGTGGCGTGCCCGGCGACGATCTTGCGGTCGATGCCCACACGAGACTCGATGTGGCCGAACTCGCGGTCGCCGTGGGCGGCCTGGTTGAGGTTCATGAAGTCCATGTCGATGCTCGGCCAGGGCAGCGACAGGTTGTACTGGGTGTGCAGGTGCAGCAGCGGCCGGTCCAGGACGCTGAGTCCGCCGATCCACATCTTGGCGGGTGAGAAGGTGTGCATCCACGCGATCACGCCCACGCAGGTGTCGGAGGCGCTCGCCTCCTGGCAGATCCGCCGGATCGACTCGGCGTTGGTGAGGACCGGCTTCCACACGATCCTGACCGGCAGCTTGCCGGGGCGGCCGAGGGTCTCGGAGATGCTCCGGGACTGGTCGGCCACCTGACGCAGGACGTCGTCGCCGTACAGGCCCTGGCTTCCGGTGAGGAACCAGATCTCGTGCTCGAGGTAGGGGGTGGTGCTGGTGTTCATGAGGGTTTTCCTTTCAGGGTGACGACCACCTATGAGGCGGGGGCCGTCGGGCACAGGGAGTCGCTCAGGCGGACGCCTCGGCGCGGATCCGGCGCAGTCGGTGCATAACCTCGTTGGCGCCGCGCCCGAAGTAGTCGTGCAGGAGCTGGTATTCGGCGAACAGCCGGTCGTAGGCCGCGGCCCGCTCCGGGTCGGGCTGGTAGACGCCCGCACGCGCCTTGCCCATGGCCCGGGCGGCGGCCCGGATGTCCGGGTACGCCCCCGCCGCGACCGCCGCGTGCATCGCCGAGCCGAGAGCGGGTCCCTGGGCGGAGTCGATCACGCCGAGGGGTCGGCGGGTGACGTCGGCGTAGATCTGCATGAGCAGCGCGTTCTTCGTCAGGCCGCCCGCGATGATCAGTTCGTGGACCGGCACGCCCGCGGTCTCGAATGTCTCGATGATGGTGCGGGTGCCGAAGGCGGTGGCTTCCAGCAGCGCCCGGTAGACGTCCTCCGGGAGGGTGGACAGGGTCAGGCCCACCAGGACTCCGCTGAGGTCGTGGTCGACCAGGACGCTGCGGTTGCCGCTCTGCCAGTCCAGAGCGATCAGTCCGTGCTGGCCGATCTCCTGTTCGGCCGCGAGTGCCGTCAGGTGTTCGTGTGCGTTCCGTCCGAGTGCGGCGGCCTCCTTGGCGTACGACTCGGGGAAGCCGGTGCGGATGAACCAGCCGAAGATGTCGCCGACGCCGCTCTGCCCGGCCTCGTAGCCCCACAGGCCGGGCAGGACGCCGCCGTCGACGACGCCGCACATGCCCGGGACCTCGGCCCACTGGTCGGAGCTCATGACGTGGCAGGTCGAGGTACCCATGATGGCCACCATCCGGCCCGGTTCCACGGCCGTGGCGGCGGGCGCCGTCACATGGGCGTCGACGTTGCCGACGCAGACCGCGATGCCTTCGGGAAGACCCGTCCACGCGGCGGCCTCGGCCGTCAACGTGCCTGCCAGGTCGCCCAGTTGACCGATGGGGTGGTCCAGCTTGGTGGTCACGAAGTCGGCGAAGCCGGGATTGAGCGCGGCGAGGTACTCGGGGGAAGGGTAGGTGCCGTCCTGGTACTGGCCCTTGTAACCGGCGGTGCAGGCGTTGCGGACGTAGGTGCCGGACAGCCGCCACACGATCCAGTCGGCGGCCTCGATCCAGCGGTCGGTCAGCTCGTAGAGCTCCGGGTCCTCCTCCAGCAGTTGCAGTGCCTTGGCGAACTCCCACTCCGAGGAGATCTTCCCGCCGTACCGCTTCAGCCACGGCTCCTTGCGCTCTGCGGCCAGGTCGGTGATCCGGTCGGCCTGGGCCTGCGCCGCGTGGTGGCGCCACAGCTTGACGTAGGCGTGCGGCCGGCCGGTGAGGTGCGGCAGTTCGCACAGCGGGGTGCCGTCGGTGAGCACCGGCAGCATCGTGCAGGCGGTGAAGTCCGTACCGATCCCGATGACCTGCTCCGGCCGCACACCGGCCCGGGCCAGCGCCTCCGGTACGGCGATACGCAGGACGTCGATGTAGTCCGAGGGCACCTGCAGGGCCCAGTCGGGCGGCAGCGGGGTCCCGTCGGGCAGCTCCCGGTCGAGGACGGCGTGGGTGTAGGGGTGGTCGGCGGAGGCGAGTTCGGTGCCGTCGGACACGCGAACCACGACGGCCCGTCCGGACAGCGTCCCGTAGTCGACTCCGATGACGTAGGTGTCGGACTGCGGCTGTTCCGCGTGTTCGGCGTTCACTATTTGTCGCCCTTCTGTTCGGTATTTCGTACGTCGTTCGAGTGGATGGACAAGGCGAAAAAGTGAGACCTGGGAAGCCGGCCGGGGTCTGTGCCAGACCCCGGCCGGCGGTGAGTCAGCCGTTGAGCGGCGCGACGGTCACCTTGTCGATGTCGGGCGCGAAGGCGGAGGAGTTGCTGAAGGTTGTAGTTGCCGGACCCGGAGACCTGGTTGTTGGCGTCGCGCACGTTCATCACGTAGCGCCCGGCCGCAGGGGCGTTCACCTGGAAGGTGAGGGTGTTGCCCGAGCCGTTGCCGATGCTGCCGACGCACTTGCCGCCGGAGGACCAGGTGTTGTTGGCGACAGCCGCGGCTCCGGCGCGGGTGGCGGCCTCGGCCTGGTAGGTCGTGGCGCCCATGGTGTCGACGCCGCTGGTGACACGCAGGTCGCGCAGAGTGAGGCTGCCGCTGGACGGGCGGCGGCGGTGATGCGGTTGTTGCCCGCCGACAGGTACAGCTTCAGGGTCTTGTCCGTCAGGCTGCCGCTGGTGGAGGCCAGCGTCACGGCGGTGTCGCCGTCCAGGCTGAGCGTGCTGCTCGCGGTGGAGGCGTAGTCGGCGTGCACGGTGTAGCAGCCGTCGGCCGGGGCGAACACGTCGAAGGCGGCCTTGTTACCGGAGTCAGGACCCGGGCACCGGCGCCTCAGGTAGCGAGGGTCTGGGATGTGAAGAGCGGGCCGACAGCCGTTAGATGTCACCGGTCTCCTGCCGGAGGCTTCGCCAGAGCGTGGAACGGTGGACCAGTGGCGGGTGCGGAACACGTGCTGCCCCCTTCGATGGCCGCAGTCCGATATTTCGAACAACGTGCGGTACTCCGAACTGCGAACTACGATCGAAAGATAGGTTTCAGCCGGGAGCACGTCAATGGAACTGGCCAGTTCAGTTCCGATTCGTCCTGGGCTGTTCTCGCCGCCAGCGTGTGGGCGGCATCGAACTGCAAGTCCATCGAGACGGTGATCGAGTTCATGCCGCTCATGATGTTGTCCGGCACCTTGATGCAGGTGCCGGACCCGTTGAACGGCTGCCCGACGGACGGGGGGCGCTGTCCCAGCGGCTGACCACGGCGCTCGCAACTGTCGCCGGCCCGCGCCTGGTCCCCCGGCCGGGGCGGGCGTTAAAGGAGGCCGGCGACTCCTATACGCCCGCCGTCGGCGACGTGGTGGTGGAGGTCGTGGCGGGCACGACCCGGCACGCGGTCGTCACGGTTACCCGGCTCCGCAGTACGTGAACCGAGTTCCCCGTCAGTCATCCTTGAGTCGGCATCCACATACTCACTCCCGAGGACTTCGCCACCATCGCCGTCGACCACCTGCCCGAAGGCTGACGGCGGATCGGGGTCACCACTGGGTGGTGACCGGCACCTACGTGGGTGCCGGCCACCATCGCGTTAGGCGACCAGGGACAGCCAGTTCGTCGCCGGGGGCCAGCGGCGCGGCTTCATGCTCTGCCGGACGCCGAGCAGGTCCGCGCACCGCCCCTCGACGGCGTCCAGGGCCTCGGTGGGCGTCAGGTCGTCCAAGTGCAGGACCCGCACGCAGGCGAAGACGGCCCTTTTGGCCGGATCACGGTCGTGCCCGTCGAGACGCCCGGTCAGACCGTTGAGGCGGCTTGCCTGACCGAGCCAGCGCAGCCGTCCGGCGATGTCGGTGATCAGGTAGATCCCGGTGAGGACACCCAGGTCGTTGAAGTGCCCGCGGTCCGCCCAGGGCAGCGGCCGCAGGTAGGTCGCGTGCAGGTAGCGGCCGTATGCGGCCGGGAATCGGCAGGGACTGCACACCGCCATTACCCGCGTCCAGCAGGTCAACCGGGCGATGGACTGCTCGCTGGAGACGGAGACCGAGCAGCTCATCAACGGGCTCCTCAACGGCTCGGGCGGGCCAGCGCGCAAGGTCCTGTAGCTCCACTCTGTGCCTGGGTCTTACGGCGCACGGCCCCGGCACGCGTACGCGTCACGCGTCACCTAGTGGCAGAGGTCGGCGTCGACGTCGCCCGCGACGCCTCCGGCCGGTGGCGTCACGCCGTCCGACTGGCGCGCATCCGCACCGACCTCTCCCTTACCGACGTTCCGCTCTTCGCGCTGTAGCGAGGCCCGCACTCTGTCAGAACTTGCGCGGCGATCTCCATGTCTCACGACCAGTCGCTATCGGATGCGCTACCGCCCTCTCCCGCCCGGCGCCGCCAGAAGGCGAGCATCTGCCGGGTGGCGAGAGTGTGGGGATGATCGGGACCCAGCACCCGTTTCTTGTGCTCCAGTAGCTCGGCCAAGTCGGCTGTGGCAGTGGCACTGTCCCCCGCCTCCCCTCGCCACTGGGCAAGGTTGCCTCGGGTGATGAGCGTGTTGGGGTTGTCTTCGCCCAGCACCCGCACCTGGTCGGGCAGCAGTTCGGCGAGACCGGCTGCGGCGCTAGCGACGTCTCCCGCCCGGCCCCTCCAGAACGCGAGGTAACCCCGGGTGGTGAGGGTGTCGGTGTGGTCTGCGCCGAGGATGCGTAACTGGTCGGGCAGCAGTTCGGCGAGGTTGGCTGCGGCAGTTGCGGCGTCCCCCGCCCGGCCTCGCCATCGTGCGAGGTTGTGACGGGTGGTGAGGGTGTCGGTGTGGTCTGCGCCGAGGATGCGTAACTGGTCGGGCAGCAGTTCGGCGAGGTTGGCTGCGGCAGTTGCGGCGTCCCCTGCCTCGCCTCGCCATCGTGCGAGGTTGTGACGGGTGGTGAGGGTGACGGCGTGGTCCTCACCCAGCACTCGCACCACGTGCTCCAGTAGCTGGGCGAACTCGTCCGCGGCTCCGGCCGCATCCCCTGCCTCCCCCCGCCACAGTGCGAGGTTGCCCCGGGTGGTGAGGGTGTCGGTGTGGTCGGGGCCAAGGTGAGACGTGGTCGTGTCGGTGAGGTGCCGGTAGTGATCTCGGGCGGCGGCGACCTTTCCGGCCTCGCCGAGGCTGGTGCCCACGCGGTACAGCACCGCATGTGCGGCGGGGCGGTGTAGGGCGTCTTCGGCGTGGGCGACGAGGGCGGTGGTGTTGGCGCGCAGGGTCTGAGCGAGGGCGGTGTCGCGTTCGGTGTCGGGCCAGGTGGCGAGCAGGGCGTCGGCGGCGGTGTGGGCGGTCTGGTCGTGCTGCCTGTGGGTGAGGGTGTCGCGGGTGGCGCGCTGGATGAGCTGGTGGACGCGGACGGTCTGTCGCGTGGTGGTGGGGGTGTACTCGATGAGGCTGAGCCGGTGCAGGGCGCTCAAGGCGTGCTCCGCATCCCGGGGGGAGACTGGGCCCGGTTTCTCGGCGCGGTCTGGGCCGGTGGGGGTGCGGTGTTCGTTGAGGTGGGCCAGGACGGGCTGGCTGGTCAGGACGTCCTTGGGAATGCCGTTGGCAGCGAGCAGGGAGGTCAGCTGAAGCATCGGGCGGGCCAGGCCGGCAGGGCGCAGGGCGTCGGCGCGGTCGATAGACAGGGACCAGGCTGCGGCCAGCGGGGAAACCTGGTCGTCGGGCAGGGCATCGGGGGCGGTGTCGGGGAGGGTGGTGGTGCGGTCGGCCAGCAGGTGGCGGTAGTCGGCGACGGTCTCACCGGTGTCGATGAGGTATGCGGCGGCCTGGGCGAGGGCTAGGGGCAGATATCCGAGGTCTCCTGCCAGGGCAGCCAGCTGATCGCCGGATTCGTTGCGGCCGGTCAGGGAGCTGGTGAGGTAAGTGAGGGCTTCGTCTTCGGTGAACAGGCCGACCGCGATGGTGGGGCGGCCGTGGGCAGCGAGGGCGGCATCCCGGCGGCGGGTGGTGACCAGAGTGCGGCCGTGGGGGCTGACCGGCGGCCACAGGCCTTTCAGGTCGGCGGGGTCAGTGACGTCGTCCAAGACGATCAGCCACCGGCATGGCTTCGCTGCGGCCTTGGAGGTGAGCCAGGCCAGGAAGGACCGGGCTGCCTTTTCCGCATCGTTGGGATCGGCCCGGCACAGCTCAACGCCAGCCTGGGCGTACCCAGTCACGATGAGGGAGCGGGCGCTCGCGGTGATCCACACCAGGACATCCAGGCCGCCGGCTGTGCCGACGTCGTTCCAGGCGGTGCGGGCGTAGGAGGCAGCCATCTGCGTCTTGCCGACCCCGCCCATGCCGGTCAGCATCTGGGGCGGCACGGCGGTGCTGGCGCCGTCGAACGTCGTGCGCAGCCGGTCCGCTTCGGCACGGTGCTGGTAGGCCCGCGCCGCTGGCGGGATGAGTCCGACCTGGTGCGGCCAGGGGACCGGTTCCTGGGGCGGGCGCTGCTGGATGGTCAGCGTGCCGACGTAGCCGCTGATGGCGAGTCCGCCCTCGGTGGCGGTCGCGTCCCCTGTCCTGGATAGGCGTACTGGGGCGTCGGGAGCGTCGTCGGTTCCTGGTGCCGGGCCGCAGTAGCCAGTCACTGCCATGCCCCCAGATGCGGCTGTGGCGTTCCCGGTGTCGGTCACTGTGATCTCTATGCCGACGGCATCGTTGGGGCCCTGTGGGCGCTTGTCTTCTTGGGCCACGTGACCGTTCCCTATCCCCTGGGCTCTGGTCGGGCCGTCAGGTGTAGTCGATTCCGGTGACGGCGGTGCTGTCGCCGGTGGCGGTGGCCTTCCCTGTGTCGTTCGCCTTCGCTGTTCCGCTGCCTCGGCCCTTGGGGCGCTTGATGCCCGTGACGCCTGTACCCTCGTCGCTCGTGTGGGCTTCTCCGGTCCGATTCGCTGTGTCGCTCGTATGGTTTCCCGGGTGCTGGAGCAGGGCCCAGACCAGGGCCACGATGCCGACGGCAGCCTGGATGGAGGCTCCGGCCAACTGTCCCGCGTCGGGGCTGTCCAGCAGCCAGATCAGCGGTGTGGACACCACTCCCGCCGCCGCCAGCACGATGACCGTGCTCTTCCATGCCTGCGTCATGTTGATTTCCCCCTGCCTCAGCGGCATACCCGGGCCGATCGGCTGGCAGCCCGCCATTTCATCTAATGTCGCAGTGATGCTGCGAGGCATACAACGCAGCTGCGAAGCCCCGTGGTTCCCCGGCTACTCAGACAGGATGTGCTCCCTTTCCGAGGGCGCGCGGCGGCTGGTCGGAGGAATTGTCAATTCCTGTGGATCCGTGGTGCCGTTCAGCCTTCCTCGGGCTTCTGATCCTTGGCTTCGAGGAGACGGTGGAGACGTCGGATCTCGGCGATCAGGCGGGGAACGTCCTGGCGGGCGTTGGCGATGAAGTTGGCGTTCTCGTCCCAGCGTTCGTCCGCGATGTCGAGGTATCGTGGGCTGCGAACCAGGGGTGGCGGCCACGATTTGGCGGTGGTCGAAGTCTGGCCAGCGTTCGCCGGCCCCGGTGTCGGGGACAGTGCTGATGGCGACGAGGCTCATGGCGAAGTCGTCGTCCAGTTGGCGCATGTGCCAGGGGCCGGGAGTCGCAGCACGGGCAAGTTCCTCGATGGGCCTTGACCCCGGGTTTTGGACACCGGAGAGACTTGGATCTTGATGGTCCAGGAGAACGGAGTCCCTGTGGGGATGAAGTACTCAGGCGGCCACAGCTTCGTGCTCGCCAACTGACCACCAGGAAGGACTGCCAGCGTATTCGCCGCGCTCGACCGGCTCACGGCCTTGATGCCGCCTCCGTCCAGCCCGCCCATCGCACCGCCCTGGCAAGACGCCCGCGCACAGATCGGCTTCCAGTTCCCGGCCGACTACAGGGCCTTCGTCGACAGATACGGGGCGGGTGAGATCAACGACCACCTCATCGTCTTTGCCCCCACCGAACGTCCCTACCAGCCCGGCTTGCCGGGCGGATTCCGCGGCTATACGGCCTTCGCCGAGCAGGACATCGGCACGGCCTTTGCCGCGATGCGCGATGGCGACCCCTGCAACCACCCCTATCCTCTCTTCCCCCACCCCGGCGGCCTGCTGGTATGGGGACGCACCTACGACGGCGACCACCTGTTCTGGAACACCGAAGACCCCGACCCCGACCGATGGCCCGTGGTGACCTGGCTACGCCACGAGCCCTCACCCGGATGGCGCCCCTACGACGGCACCGCCACCGACTTCCTCCTTGCGCTCGCCACCCACTCCCACCCCCACACCGGCGTCCTCATCGGTAACCCCGCCCAGCAGCCCCGCTGGGTCATCGCCGAGGACTGGACACGCACGTACGATCCCCCCCCCGAGACGGATGAGTGATTGCCGCGCGGACGTGGAGCACCTCGGCGGGAACCGCGAACTCGCCCGCCCGGCAGCCGATTTCGCCACCAAGCGAGCCGCGATCACGTCACTCGATGCGTAGGCCTTCCTGCTGTAAAAGAGATCAATCAAGTTGATCTTGTCGAAGCTGCTCGCAGGAATGCGTGCGTTTATGCGCAGATACGCGCAATGCGGGTAAGCGTCAGCGAGCTGCGCGACGGCATCAAGGTCGTCTCCCTGAGCGAGCAGATCGACTACAGCAGCCGCGGCCACCTGCGCCATGCGCTGCTCCCACCCCACGGTGCCCGTCCGCCGCAGACCGTTGTCGACCTCAGCGGCGTCACCTTCACCGACTCCACCGGCATAAACGCCCTCATCGCCGCACACCGCGCCGCCACCACCGCCCACGGCTGGCTGAGCCTGGCCGCCCCCCCCCAAGCCCCCCAAGAACCCGTAAGAGCTTCACGGACGTGTCCCGGTTGGGTACCGCCCGACGACTGGTCGAAATCCGACGGCTAGCCTGACCGGGCTCGAGACGTCCGAGGGGCGTCGGCAACAGTCGGGCGAAAACGGGGAAACGGGGAACAGATATGGGCAGACGTGACGAGCACGCGGTGTCACGCAGGCAGGCGCTCAGGCTGGCCGGGACGGGGATCGGGCTGGCCGTACTGGGGGCAGGGGCATGGGGGTGCAGCCCCGCGGAGGAAACGGGCGCGTCGGGTGGCGGCGCAACTGCCGGTGGAGGCCAGGGCGGTGACACCGACAAGGGTGGTGGCACGTTCACAACGCCGCCCCCGGGTACCGCGCCCAAGCCGCTGTGGCAGCAGGAGACAGGCAACGACAACCTGGCCGGGATCCACGCGCTCGCGGTCATCGGGGAAACGGTCGTGGTGTCGGGTGACCCCCTGGTGGGGCGTGACGTTGTCAGCGGCAAGGAGAAGTGGTCACGGACTGGCGTCACCATTCCCGGCGCCAAGCTGATCATCGGCGGCGGGACGCTCTATCTCGCCAGCGCCGAGTACGACGGCGACGTCGTGGGCCTCGATCCGGCCACGGGCAAGGAGACCTGGCGCAGCCGCCTGGGCGAGGAGTACGAGCAGCCGCGCCCCATCGCGGCCGACGACCGACACGTCTACGTCCTCGCCGGGATTCTGGAGGAGGACCTCTCGTCGCCGACCAACGTGATCGCCGCGATCGACACCACCTCCGGCAAGATCTCCTGGCGTGAACAGCGTGACAAGGGGACCGAGGAGTTCGGCATCACCGCCGCGGTCGTCGGCGGACGTCTCGTGTACACCGATTACCGGAAGAACGTGACCGTACGCGACACGGCGACGGGCCGGCAGCTCTGGACGAAGAAGATCGGCAGGTCCAACTACTACCGCTTCGCCGTGCACGAAGACCTGGTGATCGTGCCGGACGGGGAGCGGCTGCGGGCGTTCGCGCTGGCCGCAGGCACGGAGCGCTGGTCGCTGGCGAATGAGAAGTTCACCTGGTTCAACGATCCGCAGGTCCTGGACGGGGTGCTCTACGCCTCCGACGGCGCGTACTGCATGTGGGCGGTGGACCCCGGTACCGGCAAGCAGATTTGGCACAACAAGGATCTGGTGGGCTCGGCTGCGGAGGCGTGGCAGTTCGCCAAGGTGGGCGGCACGTTGTACGGCGCGACCGAGCACGACAAGAAGGGCGGCGTGCACGCCTTCGACACGGCGACCGGGAAGCTGCACTGGACGTACAACGACGACACCGGTGACAGCCAGAAGTGGTATGTGGTCGCGGCGGGCAAGCGGCTGGCCGTGATGCACGCCGAGCGGCTGTACGCGCTGCCGGCCGTCTGAGCCGACGGGGCAGCGGACAGCATGGCGGGGGGAGCTTGACCTGCGGTCCCGTCCGAGCAGCGGGAGGCTGGCGGGTGGCTGGGACTTCATGCGGACCGCCGAGCCGCTAAAGGTGCTGTCCGGCGGGCACCAGTTGCTCATCCCGAGTACGCCGCAGGACGGCACTTTCGCGGCCGACTGGCTCGGCCACCCGAGCGGCGGCGTACCGCCGAAGCTTGTTGCGGCCGACCGGTTGGCCTGCCGCGACCAGCACCGCTGAGCAGATGACCATCACGGCCCGGCCCCACCCGCCGTCACGCTGGACGCCGATGCTCAGGTCATCCCGCCCGGGCCGGGATCCAGTAAGCCCGACCGGTGCCGCGTACGGCACGGCGTCGTCCACGCGAGGATTCACACCAGGATCAACGCACGATGAGGCTCGTCCGACACAGCACAGCCCCCATCATCACCCTTTCAGCCCACGTCGCCCCTTCCCACGTCGCCCCTTCCCACGTCGCCCCTTCCCATGGCGCCCTCCTTGACGCTCGCCGCAAAGGTCATCTCCGCCGCCGAAGCGCCGCGCCACTCGGAGAGCCAAGCCGGCGAGCCTGCTGCCGTCGACGGGTGAACGCAGGCAGTCTCAGCCTGCAGGAGTACGCATGGGGCACAACTAAGCAGGCCCTGGAGCTTGAACCCTCACAGGTTCCAGGGCCGCTCACCGGTGCGTGACGCTGGCACCCGGCATGTTCGAGACCGGTCAGGCCCACGTTCTGCCCGCGGCCGTCCTGGAAGACCTGCGGAACACCACTGTGTCCCCGCACCGGTTGGGGAACCCCGACGAGTTCGCCGCCCTGGTGGTCCACGTGCTGGAAAACCTGATGATCAACGGCGCCGTCCTGCGGGTGGACGGTGCCGTGCACCTGCACCCGCCACCCCGATACGAGGAACAGATCATGGCCTCCTACTTCGCCACCAGCGTCGGTATCCGCAGTATCGGCGGCTGCCTTCCGAAGGCAACCCCGGACAACGCGGCACTGGAGGAACAACTCGACACCACGGCCGTGTGGATCGAAGAATGCCTCGGCATCCATCAGCGGCACATCGCTGCGCCGCACGAGCAGGCGTCCGATCTGGGCCTGGCCGCCGGTGCGGACATCCCCTTGAGCGATCCGGACCTCTTGATCTGCGGGACCGTTACCCCCGACCGGGCGCCGTGGTACACGCGCACGTGGACACCCGTTTGGGGCGCTGGACAGGCGCCCCAAACGAACGATGATCAGACGGTGGGGACGACGCCGCTCTCCTCAATGACGACCTTCTTTGCGGTGGCACCTGAGGAGCTGCCGAGCGCCTCGATCGTCTTGACGATGTCCGCGCCCTCGACGACCTCGCCGAAGACGACGTGCTTGCCGTCGAGCCACGGGGTCACCACGGTGGTGATGAAGAACTGCGAGCCGTTGGAGTCCGGCCCCGCGTTGGCCATGCTCAGCAGGAACGGCCGGTCGTGCTTGAGCTGGAAGTTCTCGTCGGCGAACTTCTCACCGTAGATGCTCTTACCGCCCGTGCCGTTGCCGTTGGTGAAGTCGCCGCCCTGCAGCATGAAATCGGTGATGACCCGGTGGAAGGGCGCACCCTTGTAGCCGAACCCGTTCTGGCCGGTGGCCAGCTCACGGAAGTTGCGGGCGGTCTGCGGCACGACGTCGTCGAACAGCCGGAAGACGATGCGGCCGAGGTCCTCGCCGTTCGCGGAAACTTGGAAGTAGACGTTCTCACTCATGGCAGCGATTCTCCACCATGGTTTGAGACCCGCGGGATTCGGCGTCGGCTCCGTCACCTCCGGTACCACCATCGCCTCCCGCACCGGCCGGGCGGGGCAGCTGCGGGGAAAGCTTGAACGGTCACGCTGGTACGGCCCGAACGGATGGTCAACGCCGGTGTGGACGCCGCCCGGGACGGCTCCGGCCGTGGCGTCATCCCGCACGGACGTCGGCGTCAAGGAGCTGCCGTCGTTCCGGAAGGCGGAAACCTCGCCTTGCACCATGGCTGGGACGTGGTCGAGTTGACCGCAGGGCGCCGGCCCATTCGGCCCCGTGGAGCGTCATGCCTCACGCCGGCGGCGCGCCGGGCCGTTGTGGGCCGGGCGCGCCGCCTTTTCACGTGAGGCGGGGGGATGGTCAGCCGACTACTCCCGGTGGGTGTGGTGTCAGCGGTGGGCGTCGCCGCGGTCGCGGTGACGGTCGCGGCCCCATGACTCGTCGTCGATGAAGCGGCCCACTTCGGCCACGACGTCTGAACCGACCCGAGGACGCCAAGAAGCTTCTCCTCCAGTTCATCCCGGACCTGTTCAGCCGCTTCAAAGCCAGACCCTGAAGCCACGGGGTCGCAGCACTCCACACCTCCTGCGGCACCGCCACGGCTATCGGCTGCGCGGGGCAGCTGCCCGGAACTCCGCCAGGACGATGCCGGTCACCGAATCCCGGTGCACAGGGATGTACAGGCCGTCCCACGGCGCGCTGAACCCGGAGCGGTTCGGGTAGAACTCGGCCCAGTCGTCCTGCTCCCTCATGCGCCTGCCGCGGACCGCGGCGCTGTGGTCCCGGGTCCTCATGGGAGGAACGTCACTGCCGGGAAGGCTGGGGACGGCCCGTCGAGCAGGTGCCCCCGACGGTGGCGCAGGTGCTCGTGGAAGAACGCGAGCGGGTACACCTGCTGGATCTTGACCGCCTGGTCAGGGTCGAGGGTGCCGATCACGTCCTGGAGCTGCTGCCCGCTCCATTCAAACAGCTTCGCCACCTGTGGGAACAGCGCCTCATTGTCGCCGTACGAGACGTGGACGGCGCCCTCGGCCTGGATGTTCAGCCGCCAGCCCCGCAGGTGCGACCAGAAAGCGGCGGCCTCGGGACCCGTGGCCCGGGTGAACACGGCCGACATCATCATGAACGGCCGGTCCAGGTCGCCGGCCAGCGGCGGATTCATCTGCATCGGGCCGTCGAGGCTCAGCCCGGCCCGGATGCGCTCGTCCGCGAGCATGGCGCAGGCGGTGGCCGTCCCACCCTTCGACCAGCCGAAGGCCCCCATGCGCCGCGGGTCGAGGGAGCCGAGCAGCCCGGCCGGCAGCTCCCGCTGGTCGGCGTCCGGATTGCATCCGGCGGCGAGCTGCTCGACGCCGTCAAGAACGAAGCGCAGGTCCACGGCGAAGTCCCCAGGCAGCGTCGGCGCCTTCCGGTCGTAGAGCGGGACGGCGACCCGGCCGTCGGGGAACTCGGTGTACGTGTCGTACTGGTGAGCCACCGTCACAGCCGCGTACCCGTGGCTGGCGAGCTCTTGGACCATGATGGTGTGGTCGCCCTGGTGGCTGTGCGCACCGTGCGAGAACACGACGACGGGCAGCCGTCGGCCCGACCGCCGCACCGGAGCACCCACGTGGCCGACGGTGAGCGGCGCCAGGGGCTCCAGAGCGCTGAACCCCGCGTCAGCGAGGAACGCCTGTAGGGCGCCGGCCGGCATCCAGGGCGCTACCGGGTACCGCTCGACGTCCCGGGCGGGATACCAGATGGTAGCCATGAGCTCGCGGAAGTGTCCGGGGCCCGCGATGTCGTCCGGGCGTGACCGGTCGACGAGGTGCAGTTGCACCGTGCCCACCGGGTGCGGCCCGGTGGGCACGGGCAGCGTGAGCCGCGTCGGGGCGGGGACGGGCGAGCTCGGGTCCGCCCACGCGGGGCTGGCCATGGCGGCAAGTGGCACCGCGGTCCCGGCGGCCAACGCGGCTCCCAGCATGCGGCGGCGCGTCATGCCCTTCCGGCTGATGAACGGCGTGGTGGTCATGGTTCCTCCCGTGGTCACGAATCGTGCCGGGACGGCCAGTCCGTGGGCACAGGGGAACGCTGTCAGTGCCCTTCCTGTGTGGCATCGGCCCACCGATTGATACTCGCGCGGGCATCAGCCCACGGGTTTACATCCTGGGCCCGATGCGGCCTGCGGCCGTCCTCCCGGTGCCAGGTCAGCGGCCGGCTCACCGCACCACAGCCGAGAGAAGATAACCGGCTGCACCAGCAGCGGATCACCCGCCTTCGCCACCCCGGACCGGTCGGCTATGTGGAGGCGGTCGGCTTCGCGCAGATCGCGCACGGCTGGTCAGCATCCGCGTCAGAACGCGCCCGGGGTGTCCAGCGGCCACCTGTCCGGCTCCGACGGACGGCGGTAGGCCATGGCCCGGCCGAGCCGCTCGCGCCGCGCCGCGTCGAGGGCCGCCTCGGCCGGGTGCGGCAGAAGGCCTCGGCAGTACTCCGCGAACCGGTCCCGTCGCTCCGGCCAGACGATCATCACCACCACGTGCAGAACCAGCGCGAACACCCCCCACGTCAGCAGGCCCGCGATCACACCCACCAGGATCTCGGCGGCATTCGCGGAGAACGCCCCGGTCGCGTACATCAGTTGGGCGGCCAGCCACCCTGCGAGCAGCGCGGCGACCAGAATCGCGGCGATCTGGAGGCGGTCCTCGGCGTGCCCGGACCAGCGCGGCCACCTGGCGTCCTCGGCCCGCAGGAAGGGATCGCGCCGCCGGCAGTGCTCGGCGTCCACATACAGCCAGTTCAGCGGCCACGGCCCGGCGTGCCCGCGCAGCGTGGCCAGCACGGCGGCCGGGACCGGATGCTCCGGCGTCCGGGCGGTGTCCGCGCCTTGGTCGGTGACGGCCACCTGTCCGTCCTCCTCGATCCGGATCAGATCGGCCAGCAGCAGTTCGGCGGCGGCGGCCCGGTCCGCGCCCTGGTAACCGTCGACCGTGGCAACCGCGTGGTAAGGGTCGACGTGCGCCCCGTCCACCCGCGCGACGACGGCCCGGTCGGCCCGATCCCGGATCCACCACAGCACGCCGAGCACGGCGTACACCACGCCGAAGGCCGCCAACACGGCAAGGGCCAGGTCCACTTGACTCACGGCGGTCTTCCTCTCGGACGCAGACGCCGACGGAGGCGGCGACAAGGACGACGGCAGGGACCCGGCGGACCAGGTCACGTGCCGGAGTTTCCCGTCCCGCGACGAATCCATGTGTGACACACGTCCGTTCGTACCGACCCGTGACATTCACGGCGGATCGCCGACGCGGGCAGGAATACTAGGTCGGACCCGACGGGGCGTCTTTCCCTGGAGTCGGCGCCACATCACCGAAGGGGGAGGGTCAGGACGGTGCCGACGCGCACGAGGAGGAGCGGGAACATCCGCAGGAGGGGTCGGGCCGCCTCGCCCTGCGATCCGCCACCCTGCCACTGATCATCGCCCTCACCACGCGTGTCGGAAGTGGGCGTCGGTGCGGGATCTGCTGCCGGTGCGGGATGGCTGGCGGGCCGGGGCGGGCGGCCGGAGGTCCACTGCCACCGGCAGCTGATCGACGCGGTGCGCTATCTCGTCGACAACGGCATCAAATGGCGGGCGATGCCGTCCGTTCCCGCCCTGGCCGCAGGTGTATGCCTTCTTCGCCCGCTGGCGGGAGTGCTTGCCGCGAACCGAGGTGTTCAGGCCCAGCCACTCGCCGACCGCCCTGACCTGCGCCGGGCCGTCGGCCTCCCGCACGATCGCCAGGATCCTGCGGTAGTCGCCGGGCAGCGCCCCCTCGTCGGCCGCGTCGCTGCGGTGCGGGATGAGCAGGACCGTCCGCCCGGCCACCTGCGCCGATACCGGAGCGACAGCCTCGGCGTCGGCCTGGACCTGCTCGGCCAGGCGGTTCAACACCCGCTCCGCGATCGCCAGTTCGTCCCGCTCGACCTGGACCTCCTGAAGCTGCTTGGCCAACTGCTCGGCGAGGGCGTCCAGTACGCTCCGACGAGCGGTGATCCACTGCTGCTCCTACTCCCCCGCAGCCTCCCGCAGCTCGTGGCGTACCGACCTGCTGACGGATCGTAGGCGGAGGCCGGTCACGGGCGCAGCCGAACCGGCACTCAGGCGGAACCGGACTCGCCCGATGATCTACACCATGGTCATCGGCCACCGACCAGCGCGAGTACCCGAGTCGTCACTCACACCAGACCCGTGACCGGCGAATTCACGATGCACACCACTCACTGGTCCAAGGAACTTCGCCGCCACTGACGCCCGGCGTGCGGACCATCGTCAATTCGGTGTGCCGCAGCTGTAGTCGCTGAGCAGGGCCAGGACTTCATCGTAGGTACCGTTCGCCGTCGCGTCGCGAAAGAACCTGGCACGCTCACCGACGATCTCCCGGGCGTCGGGCTCTTCTCGCAACAGGTCCACGGTCTCGGTGAGGTAGTCGTCCAGCGGCATGGTCCTCTCGTCGTCCTGCTGGCCGAGGAGGGTGGTGCGCGGTGCGGCTCTGGACGGACTCGCCGGGGACTATTCCATCGGCGTCGCGGAGCTGCCCATGAGCTCGCCGATTCGCTGCCGCAGGACCAGGACCTCGTTCTGGGGTCCGAGTAAGTTCGGCCCCCGAGTTCAGGGCTCGCACTCGCCAGGACGCCTCGATCCGGTCGTGCTTCTCGCCGGTGCGCCGGTCGTGGCGGCCCCCGTTCATGCCGCGGTGAAACCATCCTGCTCCTCACCGGGGTGGGCAGCACGCCGAGCAGGTTCGGCAACAGATTTCACGCCCCCTGGCGACGCCTACCGCGCATTGGCACACGCGCCTCAGGTGATCGTCTCGGCGCCTCCGCCGCCCGTCGCGAACAGCCGCCGACCACACGTGACTGAGCGCGCTACCTGGCCAGCCTGGCCAGGTAGCGCGCTCGGGGTTCTGCGCCGACATCGCTCCGCAGGAAGCGGACTTCAGAGCGGCGTCAGGTTCGCCGGCTCAGGGGATCGGACTCTGTTTTGAGTACAGGGAGTTCCGTGCGAGGTCGGCCCCACGTCGACGAGGTATCCCGGTCCGGCTGGTCCGGATGATGACGCTTAGGGAAGGGTGGCGGTCCGCGCACGCCGCCTATCGCACGGCGACGTGATCCCCGGTCGACGACTTCGCTCCGGAGGTGGAGTTCCCGTAGTACGTCCACCGCCACGTCCCCGGCCCGGTGGCCTTCACCGTGGTCTTGAGTGCCCCGGTACCACTCGATTTCGCTTTCTTGATCGTCGTGTACGAGGAGGCACCCGCCGCCTTGAACTGCAGGCTCACCGTGCGGCCCGCGTAGCCTTGGTACGTGTGGGTGTCCCAGTTCGCCCGTGTGACCCGCCCGGTCACCGTGATGGTCTTCCCTTTCGTGACCTGCTCCGGCGAGGCGTTGACCGTGACGCGTGTGGCCCGCTTGACCTGCAACGGGAGGTTCACGTCGTCAGTGTCGTGGGCGTCGCCGGCGAGAAAGACCCGAGCAGCAGTTTTCCAGGTGCCGGCATCCTCGTTCCCGAAGTCATAGTTCCGCGGGTCGATGTACAGCCATTCCTCGAAGTCGCAGATTCCCTGCGCCACGTCCACGACCTTGCAGTCGCTGGTGATGGTGGAGCTGTGCAACGTGTCCCCAGAGTCGGGCTTCCCCCGGTAGGGGAACACGGTCGGCCCGTAGTCGTATTTGAGCTTGGTCGTCATCCGGAAGACCGCACGCACCTCGACCTCCTCCTTGACCCCGATCACGATCGGCTTCCCGCCGTTCACCGCGACCCGAGAGAAAGAGACCCCGCCCTCCGCCGCCCCAGCCGGCACCGCCGCCACCCCTGCGAACACGATCGCCGCTCCACCGGCCGCCACCGCTCTCCACATCGTCGTCCCCATCCTCGAGCCCGCCCTTTCCCCTGCAGCCCGGACCGAGCACGTTGGCGCATCGGTCGGAGATTCATCCTCACGGCTGAATGTCGGACAGGAGAGAACTGTGCGCGGTTGTACGCGATGCGGCAACGATTTGATCACCACGGCATCGCCCTGCTCTGGCTCCCGGGAGGGGCCCCGATGGCTTCACGGAGGATCCGGTGATCAGCCTTCCGTGTGCCTGCCTTCGCAGCGGAACAGGTACGCCCGAAATTCGTGCATCCGCCGCTGGGCCGTCCGTGTACCGCCTCCGCGCAAGAACTGAGCGCCAGAGTGGCCCAGTGTCGTGCGCAGGACCAACTATCCCGCTCGGTTGTTCTCTTGCAGCGAAGGTGAGCGTTTCGTCCGCGTCCGCTCTCGCGGAGCTGCTCGCCGCCGACGACGACTGGAGGGTCGTAGGAGCCGCTGCCGCGAACCCGTCCCCGCCTACAAGGCGGATGATTTCGAGCGCGGGCGGTCAGTAGTTCTCCCACTCGTCCAGCACGTACTCCAGCACGGCCGGGTCCATCAACGTGCTCGGCCGTACGTCCTGGCGGCGGCGGTCCACGGGGAACACCGTGGCGGCCTTCAGGACCGCCTTGTCCAGGTAGCGCAGTTTCGGGGCACCTGATGCCAGCCGTAGCGGCGAGGACGTGCCGCCGCCCCGGGTGGCCAGGACGAAGCCCCAGTTGCCGAAGCTCGGTACGTCGACCTGGAACTCGGTGGTCGCGTAGCCCGCCGTCTCGATCGTCTTCGCGATCGACCAGTACGTCTTCGGCGCGAAGAACGGCGACCCGCTCTGCACCATCACCCTGCTCTGAGGCGTCAGGACCTGGCCGAGCAGGTGGTAGAACTCCACCGAGTACAGCTTGGCCAGCGCCGCCGTGTCCGGGTCGGGGAAGTCGATGACGACCGCGTCGTACCGCTGCCGGTCGCCGCGCAACCAGTTGAAGGCGTCGGCGTTGACGACCTTGACCCTCGGGTCGTCCAACGCCTTGTCGTTAAGGTCGCGCAGGGCCTGGAAGTCGCGCGCGAGCCGGGTCATCGCCGGGTCCAGTTCCACGACGGTGACGTGCTGCACGTCGTCGTAGCGCAGCACCTCGCGCAGGGCGAGCCCGTCGCCGCCGCCCATGATCAGCACGTTGGCGCGGGAGCCGGAGAGGGTGGGGTGGACGAGGGACTCGTGGTAGCGGTACTCGTCGACGGAGCTGAACTGGAGATCTCCGTTGAGGAAGAGGCGGATGTCCGGTTCGCCGGTGAAGGCGGTGGAGCGGGTGACGACGATCTCCTGGTACGGCGTCGTCTCCGCGTGGATGATCGGGTCCCGGTACATCTGCTGGCGCGCGGTCACCTCCAGGTCGTCGGCGAACGCGTACGTCGTACCGAGCACGGCCAGGACCGCGGTGACCCCGGCCAGCAGGGCGTTGCGCACCCAGCGCCGGATCTGCCGGCGGAAGATGAACACCACCACGATGACCCCGGCCACCGCGTTGACCACGCCGACCACCAGCGTGCCCTTCAACTGGCCGAATGTCGGCAGGAGCCACAGCGGGAAGCCCAGGCCACCGACGAGCGCGCCGATGTAGTCGACGGCGAACATGTCGGCGACCGCGCTGCCCGCCTCCTGCTTCCTGATCCGCTGGAGCAGGGTCATGAGCAGCGGGATCTCGGCGCCGATCAGCATGCCGACGGCCACCGCGACCAGGATCATCGCCGGGGTGTACAGCTGGAGCCAGGCGAACGCCGAGTACAGCACCAGCACCGACAGTCCGCCGATCAGCGCCAGCACGCCCTCCACGAGCGCGAACGCGCCCACCGCGCGGTGGCGCATGGGTTTGGCGGCGAGGGAGCCGAGCCCCATGGCGCACACCATCACGGAGATCACCACGGAGGTCTGGAGCACCGAGTTGCCGATGAGGTAGCTGCCCAGCGCGGTCAGTGCCAGCTCGTACACGAGGCCGCAGGCCGCGCAGAGGAAGACGGCGAGCAGCAGCAGGAAGCGAGCCCCACGGGTGTGCCTGACGGCCCCGGGGCGGGAGGGCGCCGCGGTGGTGCCGCGGCCTTGCACGGTGGTGGCGCACATCGAGGGGCGCCGCTACGAGATCGCCGCGCCGACCATGAACCCGGTGCCCAGGTACATGCCGGCCTGGACCCAGGCGGCGGGGTGCGGACGGCTGTCCTGGTCGTCGAGGACGACCGCGCCCATCTGGCCCGGCGTGACCACGCCGATCACGATGCCGACGATGGTCATCACCAGCACCCCGGCCAGGCCGTACAGCAGCGTGCTGATCAGGCCGTAGCCGAGGCCCTGCTCGGACTCGCTCGCCTCGATGGCCTTCATGATGACCAGGCCGACGGCGACGGACTGGCTGCCCAGCAGGACGGCCGCGCCGCGGTTCCGGTCGGTCCATACCACGTGGTACAGCTTGCCCGGCGTGACGAGGTCGAGGGCTATGAATCCGACGGCCATCACGACGAGGCCCACGACTCCGTAGAGCAGGGACTGGCCGGTCGACTCGAAGATCTCGGTCACTGCGTTGCCTTTCTTGGGGGCGGGGTCGGGGCGTGATCAGGTTGCTGTGCGGGCGGAGCGTGGGATGCCGGGGAGGGGGTGACCCGGCCGGTCACCGGGCGTTACTTGCCCTCGCCGGGGCCGCCGCCGCGGAAACTGTCGCTGTCCGGGTTCGGCCAGGAGGTGAGGTGCTGCTGGTGGCGGCGGTAGCCGTTGCGGTAGTCCTCGATCTCGATCAGGCTGCCGCTCCGGTGCGGCGAGACGGTGACCATGTCGTCGCCGTAGCGCAGGAACTCCATGCTGTCGCCGGAGGCACGATCCGCAGATGCGCGCTTGGAGTGGATCGACTGGGCGACCTCGCTCGGGGTGCTGTCGGGGTCGAGCCAGTCGCCCCCGGTCGCGGTGTACGTCTTCCTGATCCACTCGCGCGGGACCGCGTCGTTGTCCCCGTCGCTGGAGCAGGCGGTGAGCAGGGTCGCGGCCAGCACGGCCGCCACCGCTGTGCGGACGAGTCGGGCGCTGTTCATCGGGCCTCCAGCCGGCTGTACGTCGATACGATCTGGCCGTTCTGCGGATACGTGTGCCAGGTGCGCCAGACGAGCTCGGCGCCGTACGGTCCCTCGACCGTTTCGACGACCACCGCGGTGACCGCCTCCGGTGAACCGGGAAAGACTCCGCACAGGCTGTGCTCGGTGGTGGCCTGGTCGAGGACCTGCGCCACCTCGGCACTGAACTCTGCGGGAGTCAGTCGGCGGGTGGTGGCGCCGAAGGCATAGTTCCAGCCCGGCAGATGACGGGTGCAGGTCTCGGGCAGACCCCTCACCGCGCCTTGCAGACAGGCCACCGTCTCTCTCACGGGACCGGCCAACACCTGGTGCGAGGCCCCGAGCAGCCGCAGCCGCACATCCAGCCCGCCGAGCGACACCACACGTTCTGCCAGTGCAGGACGCTCCGTCAGGTCCAGCGAGAAGCAGAGTTGATCCGCATCCGTGTCCAAATAGGGCGCGTCCAGAGAAACGGCGTACACACGGCCCCCCGGTCGCTTCTTGCCATGATCGGCGCCCGAGTATGGCACATGCGTTCGTGGGGCCTGAGAGGTGGGGGAGGGATGTGGGTGAAGGGCCTCCCACCCCGCAGGGGTCAGTCCGCGCCCTCTACCGACGCCTGGGATGCGGATGCGAGGGATGAAGCGGGGCTGGCGACCACTACGCCGAGAGGGGGCGGCGGCACACGGTAGTGCGGACATCTGCCCTTCCGCTCTCGCTATCACCTACACAAATAGGGCAGAGGTCTGCACTGACAGGGCAGACCTCTGCACCGCCGAATGGTGGGATGACGATCTTGCCGCCCGATCCGGACTTCGACGCGCTACGCCTGGAGCTGGCGCGCCTGCGGGCGGCGCGAGAGTGGACGTGCGACGAGCTCGCCGCCCACACCAGCCTGGCCAGACGCACCTTATCGAGATCGAGCAGGGCCGCACCGTCGGCACCCTGAAGACCTGGCACGCCCTCGCTCACGCCCTGGACACCCCCTTGGACATGCTTCTCGGCAACCGGTGCCGCGGGCACGAGCCGCCCGGGAAGACCAGGACTGAGTTCCCCCCGCAGGGCCTTCGCTGATCACCCAAACCGGCGACGCGCGCTCGAACACGCGAGTGCTAACTCGTACGCCAGTTGCCACCAGTTGGGCTAGCCGAGGGACATGACAGTAGCGGCACGTCGGTTGCGGCGTGTTGGCTGGCAGGTTCGCCACATGCACTCCGCACCTCCGCCTCCGAGACGCCGCTGGGATGGCACCGACGTCCGGACGCAACGCTCCCTCCGCGTCACGCCCGACGGCGTCAGCCGGCTCCTGCGCTGCGGCCAGAACGACCGATGCCGTGACTGCGGCAACCGGATCGAGTGGTATCTCCGCGCTGACGGCCGGCCCATCCGCCTGCACCCGCGGGAGCTGCCGACGTCACGCGTTCCCGTCGCCTGCCGCCGGCACGTCAGCTCGGGCGTCGCGTACCCGTCGAACGACGGCACAGGCTGGTGCCGTCTGCCGCATGCCGTCGTGTGCCCCACCCGCGATGCCGGATCCGGGTCGCCCGAACTGGTACCGCTCCGCCGCGCTTTGGCCCTCAACACCCGCCGCTTGCTCGACGCCGGCACTTTCACCCCGTGGCCGACAGCCTCCTCCGACGCGGAGGATTCGGCCCCAGCCACCTGCCGCCCGAGCCGTCCCATCGTGCAGCTCCTGTACCTTCGCTACCTCGCCGCCCAGCCTGTCGACGAGATCCAGTGCGTGGCTCAGACCAGGCGGAGGCACCGCTGCGGCAATCTGCTGCTCACCCCGGACGCACCCGCCGGGACCTGGACCCTGATGCCGGCCACGAGGGCCTGCGGCCAACTCACCCTGCCTGCAGAGGTTATGGCCGCATACAACCTCTCCGGTCTGTCCTACGGAGAGCAGTTGCGCTGGCGGGCCCAGCGGTGTCAGCAGCACGGCGACGTGCCTACGGCCGGAGACATGGCGGTGGCGGACTGGGAGGTGTTCGACCCGCTCCTCCACCATGAGCACGTCCACAGCCGTCTGCCCACGCTGGTCCGGCGTGCCCGGCCCAGCAACGCCGATCGAACCACGGACGGGACGTGACACCCCACCACGCCGTCGAGATCACGCTGACTCGGCCGGCCACACCCCGCGAACTGCAGCGGGCTCGCCGTCGAGTTCCGCTGGCCACGAACGCAGACTTCACCCGGCTCCTGGTAGTTCAGCAGGCCAAGAGCCCTGGCCGGGCTCTCCATGTCCTCCGCCGCCTGCTGGACGCGCAGTTGCCCATCGACGTCATGACCACCCACTACCCGGACCGGCTCGGCCAGATCCTGCTCAACGTGGCCGTCAGCCACGCCATCCGCAGGATCATCCGGCACAACGCAGCAGCTCTGGGACAGACACCCCAGGATTTTCTGAGCCAACATCGTGGGCGGTCAGCCGCTCGGTGTGCCCGGCACCAGGGACGACCTCTCCCAGGCGCTCCACGATCGTTGCTATAGGCCTGGTCCGCGGCGAGGCTGTCGGGCTTTGTGGGCGGTCTGCCCGGCCCGACTCGGATTTCCTCCAGCACAGGCTCGAACTGAGTGCAGTCCGCCCGCTGCCCCGGCGTGACGACCCGGGGGACAGCGGGCGGCAGCGGCCGTCCGCGCTCAGGTGCAGCTTGCTGGCGAACCCGCCGCGAGAGCGGCCCAGGCCCTCACCTCCAGCACCACCTCCACCATGCGGGCGAGCAGGCTCTGCCTTGCCCGAACATGGGCTGGCAAGCGCACGGTAGTCGACGGAGGCCGTATCACCCGGGCGGAGGCCGACTTCAGCGACGCGGCCATGACGGTCGCTCGGATTCTCCGCTGGAGGTGTGAAAATGCCCGCTCTCTTGTACTCCGAGCTAGCTGGCGGTGTGATGTTCGAGCAATGGCGCTGGCGCTGGCGCGGTCGTCAGCTGGAGTCGGTGAGGACGTCGGACACGGCACCGGGGCGTCCGGGCCTCAGGAGCTTCTCGAAGATGGTCAGCACCAGTTCGTCGATCTCGTCCAAGGCACAGTGGTCGTCGCGGCTGACGTGGCCGTCCTGGGGGCGGAAGCCGTGTTTGACGAACGACGCGATCCGAATGCCGTCCCGCATCGCGTCGGCGCCCTGTCCCCCGGTGTGAAGGAACGCGTAGCGCCGGCCGTAGACAAGGGCACGACCGGCTTTCTCCCGACGGCGACCGTTGGTGGTGCCGTTGCTGACGAAGGCCTGCTGGTCGTGCGGACGCAGCGTGATCTGGGAGGGTTCACGAGCAGGCAGAGACGGCCCGTTCGTCTCGAAGGCTCGGCTCATGACCGCGTTCTGCCGCTTGGCGAACCAGCCCGTGAAGTGCTGCACGGGCTCCGTGGCGACGTACGCCCGAACTCGGCCGGCGGGGTCGACCACGTTGACGCCGGTGCGGGCCTCATCGGCCTCGATGCGCCAACCGCCGCGGGTGGGCCGACGCCACAGGGGGATGTCCGTCATGGTCACAGCCTCTCAGACGGCCGGACACGCCGGGTGTGCCGCAGCCGCTCCTCGAGGACCTGGCGGCGCCCACGCCCACGGCGGTACAGCAGCCCGCAGTTGTCCGCGGCCTGCTCGGCAGCCTCTTCCGCCCTGCGGGCCGCGACGCCGAAGACACGCCTCATACGCGGTGTCGGCCTCCGCTACCGCCTTCCGACCGGCTCAGTGCGCACAGCGCCGCGTCACGCCGCTCATCCCGTATCCACTACGACACCTGCGGCGCGGTGAACGCGATCAGGGCCGGGCCGGCGTCCGGACCGCAGGCCCGCTCGCACGCCGACGCCAACAGAGCCCGGGTGTCCGCCTCGCAGTGCCGGGTGAGCTCGGCGACCACGGCCGCGTCCGACGAGTCCGCCCGCACGGCGACGGCCAGGTCGACGGCCTCGCGCAACGCGGGTTCTCCGTGGGTGGGGGGCTTTTCGGTGTGCGCCGGCCGGCTCTGGGCCATCAGCCTGACCGGAACGTCAGGGCTTGCAGCAGTGCTTGCCGGAGGCGTCGGCGGGATCGGCGGCGCCGCTTTTGGCAGAAGCTCGCGGGTTCCTGCTACCCAGGGAGGCGGAAGCCGTTGAAGAGGTCGCCCATGCCGCGCAGGGCCAGGCGGTCGGGGGTGGCACGACCGTGAGGTCGCGGGCCGTCACCGCGAGCGGGTTACTGAGGGCGCCCAGGCGCCCTATCCGGCGGGCGCGGACGCGGACGGCGTCGGTGCGGTCGCGGCGGGCAGCGGTGTACGCGGCGAGGGCGGCCGGGACGGAGTCGGTGCTGCGCGACGTTCGGCCTTGCCAGGTCGGCCTGCTGTCGAGTGGCTCGCCTCAACGGTCCGCGCTCGTGCTGCCCCGGCGGCTTTCCGTCCGATGGACCGAAGAGAGTCAGGACATTCGTCGCTGGACCCAAATACTTGAACTATCAAGAATTTACCCAGGCGCCCAGCCGAACCGGCGGCCCGTCTTGGTTTCAGTGGAAGGACGATCCATGACAAGTTCTCTCGCACGCAGGCAGATTCTCGGCGCGGGCATCGCGCTGGGGGCGACGGCACTGATCAGTGGTACGGCACAGGCTGCCCCGGGCACCGCCAGATCCTGGCCCAAGGAGTTCTCGCTGCCCAACGGCTGGGGGCCGGAGGGAGTCGCGATCGGTTCCGCGCCGTACGCGTACTTCGGATCGATCGCCACCGGCGGCGTGTACCGAGTGAACCTCACGAATGGCAAGGGCAAGGTGGTCCACCGCGGCCTGGGACGCATGACGGTCGGGCTGAAGGCTGACTCCTGGGGGCGGCTGTTCCTGGCGGGCGGCAGCAGTGGTGAACTGCGGGTCGTCGACGCCCACAGTGGTGCGCTGCTCGCCAACCACGTCGTCGCCGGAGAGAACAGTTTCGTCAACGATGTCCTGCTCACCCGCGACGCCGCCTGGTTCACCGAGTCGTTCAGCGCACAGCTCTTCAAGCTGCCGCTGGGCAGGAAGGGCCGCATCGACGCCCCGGAGAGCCTCGCGTTGAGCGGTGACTGGGTGCAGTCCGGTTTCACGTCCAACGGCATCTCGCTCACCCCCGACGGCAGCGCCCTGCTCGTCACCAACGCGGCCGCGGACGGCGGTTCGCTGATGCGCGTCAACCCCCGCACCGGCGTGGCCCGCAAGGTGGACCTGGGTGACACCACACTGCCCAGCGGCGACGGGCTGGTGCTGGTCGGCCGCACCCTCTACGTTGTCCAGCCCAACCCCAACCAGGTGGACGTGATCCGGCTCAACCGGTCGGGTACGCGGGGCACCGCGGTCGGGGTGATCAGGGATGACCGCTTCGACCTGCCCACTACGGCCGCCGCCTACCAGGGTCGGCTGTACCTTCCCAACTCCCGCTTCACCACCCCGGACCGGGATGAGAACACCCCTTACAACGCGGTGTCCGTGCCGCTGGTGTGACGTACGGCCGGAAAAGGGCTGGACCCCGCCCGCTCGAAGCGGGCGGGGTCCAGCCGTACGTGCCGTTTCTATCCGTGCGTCGTGATGGTGTGCGCTTCGGTGAAGGAGAGCAGACCCTCGGGGCCCATCTCGCGTCCGATACCGCTCTGCCGGAAGCCGCCGAACGGAGCCCGGTCGTCGCACGCAACGGCGTTGGCGTGGTTGATCCAGGTGGTGCCGGTACGCAGTCGTTCCGCGAGGGCTGCCGCACGGGCGGCATCGGCGCTCCAGACCGAGGAGCACAGTCCCGACCAGTCGTTGTTGACATGGTGCAGTACGGAGTCGACGTCGTCGAAGGGGAGGATCGGCAGGGCGGGGCCGAACTGTTCCTCGGTGACGATCCGCAGGCCGGGGTCCGGGTCGAGGACGAGGGTGGGACGCAGGAAGTGGCCCTTGGACGTGGCCGCGCCGGGGGCCAGGGTGCCCAGTTCGCGCACCTCGGCTCCGGCTCCGGCCGCCTGGGCGAGCATGGCGGCCACCTTGTCGCGCTGGGCGGCGCTGTTGAGGGGGCCCATGGTCGAGGCAGGATCGTCTCCTGGCCCCACACGCTGGGTGTCGAGGGCGGAGGAGAGCGCGTCGACGAGTTCGTCGTAGCGGGAGCGGTGGACGTACACCCGCTTGACGGCCATGCAGACCTGGCCGCTCGTCAGGAATGCTCCCTGGAGCAGTCGCCCGATGTGCTCCTGGTCGAGGGCGGCGTCGTCGAGGACGATCGCGGGGTCGTTGCCGCCGAGTTCGAGCGTCACCGAAGCGAGGTTCTGTGCGGCGGCGGCCATGATGTGCTTGCCGGCGGCCGTGCTGCCGGTGAAGACGATCTTCCGTACGCGAGGGTCGGTGAGCAGCGGGGCGACCGCTTCGTTGCTGCCCGTCACGACGTTCAGCACCCCGGCCGGGAGCCCTGCGGCGAACAGCTCCAGCGTGCGCACCATGGCCAGCGGCACGGTGGGCGGGGGCTTGACCACGGCTGTGTTCCCGGCGAGCAGCGCGTACGGCAGGCTCGCGCCGAGGATGGCGATCGGCCAGTTGAACGGCACGATGACGGTGACCACGCCCATGGGGAGGCGGTGAATGTGCGAGGTCAGCGGCGGGCCGTCGAGGCGCCGTACCTGGTCGAGGGAGTCGGCGAGGTCGATCGCCGCACGGGTGCGTGCGACGAAGACGCCCATCTCTATCTGGCTCTCGAAGGAGATCTTGCCGTTCTCGCGGGTCATCAGGGCCGCCCGCTCGGCCTCGCTTCCGTCGAGCAGGGTGAGCGCCTCACTGATGATCTCCGCTCGTCTGCGGGCGGGCATCGCGGCCCAGGCGGGGAACGCCGCGTCCGCGGCCGCGACCGCCGCGCGGGCCTGCTCGGGGGTCGCCGCGGCTGCGTGGCCGACGACCAGGTCGGGGGCCGCGGGGTTGTGTACGGCGGTCCACTCCTCGGTCTCGACGGTCTTGCCGTCGATGAGCAGTCCGGTCCGGACGGGCGCCGCCCCGGTCCCCGCCGATGCTGAATGGATTCTTTCGGCCATGCGACTCTCCAGGAAAGATCAAGAAGCGCGGAAAGGAAGGACTGCGACGTCTAGCGGACAACCATCCGTATGGCGGACAATTTGAGGTCAGGGTCACTGCGGACGCTTGGCAGTGTCAACCCCTCGGCTGCGGAAGCCTCACAGACACCGCTGTCCGCATCACGGACACGCGTTAGGCTGACCGGTCAGAGATCCACCCCCACCGCAGCCGAGGAGTCACGTGCCACGCCAGGGAGCAGGACCGGATTTCATCGAGGCGCTGGCCCGGGGGCTGGAGGTCATCGCCGCATTCCGGCCGGGGCAGCCGCGGATGTCGCTGGCTCAAGTCGCCGGCGCCACCGGGCTCGCCAGGCCGACCGCCCGCAGGATTCTGCTGACTCTGGAGGAACTCGGCTATGTCCGCTCGAGCGAAACAGGGTTCGCGCTGACCCCCAGGGTGCTCGAACTCGGGGTCGCCTACGTACGCTCCATGGGCCTGTGGGATATCGCGCGGCCCCACATGGAGCGGCTGGTGGAGCGGACGGACGAGTCGTGTTCCGTGGCTCAGCTGGATGGATCGGACATCATCTACGTCTCCCGGGTGGCCGTCCCGAAGCTGGTGACGTTGTCGGTGCAGATCGGGACGCGGTTCCCGGCACTGCAGACCTCTCTGGGAAAGGTACTGCTGGCGGCACTGACGGCCGATGAGCTGGAAAAGGTGCTCGACGAACCCTCGCGCTCGGGGCTGACGCCGTGCTGGCATCCCGACCCCGGCGAACGCGACGCGGTCCTGCGCGAGGTGCGGGCTCGTGGGTGGGCGCTGACGGACCAGCAGCTGGCGCCCGGCATTCGGTCGGTCGCGGCCCCGTTGCGTGACGGCTCCGGCCAGGTCATCGCGGCGCTCAACGTCAACTGCCACGCGGCCGAGACATCGGTCGAGCGGCTTGTCGAGGAGCATCTGCCGCTGCTGTTGCAGACGGCGGGAGACATCAGCGCGGATTTCGCCCGCGTCGCCGCCGTGCCGCAGACCTGAGCGGCCACTGCCCCCGGTACGGACCTGAGGGCCGTAAGAGAGGGGCCTCGTGCGCGTCACGCCTCCTCAAAGGCTTCCAGTTCGAGGGGTGTGGGCCTGAAGTCCTGGAGCCGGTCCGCATAGGCGCCGGAGAACAGTTCTGCGACCGATCCGGCGGTCCAGCCGCCGGGCCGGAACCGCTCCTCGACCTCACCGGGGTGCGTCCACAGGGCGATCCGGTCGCCTCCCGCGGCGACGGCCTGTCCGGTGACGTGGGCCGACTCCTTCGACGCCAGATACACGATCACCGGGGCGACGTCGTCCGGCGATCCCAGACCCTGCCGCCGCACGGCGTCGGGAACGGGCTCCCCCGCGTCGACCTTCCCCACAAGGTCACCGACCCGGGGCATGGTCGCCACCATGCGGGTCAGCGCGGTCGGCACGATGGCGTTGACGGTGACATCGATCTTCGCGAGCTCGACCGCCCAGGTGCGCGTCATCGCGACGATCGCGCCCTTGGATGCCGAGTACGCGGTCTGGCCGAAGCTGGCGCGCTGCCCAGCCGGTGATCCCACCAGGATGAGCCGGCCGCCCTCGCCCTGTTCGCGGAAGCGGGCCGCCGCCGCGCGGCCGCAGGTGAACGTACCGCGCAGATGGCTGGTGACCACGAGGTCGAAGTCGTCGTCGGTGGTGTTGCGCAGGGTCCTGTCGCGCAGCGCGCCGGCGTTGGTGATCATCACGTCGAGCCGGCCGAACTCGTCGACCGCGCGCCGCACCAGCGCGTCGGCGAACTCGGCGCTGCCGACCACCCCGACATGGGCCACGGCCGTTCCGCCAGCGGCTGTGATCAGGTCGACCGTCTCCGTGGCCACGTCGGCGTCCAGGTCGTTCACCACGACGGCGGCACCCGCCGCCGCCATGGCCCGGGCGTAGGCACGTCCCAGGCCTCGGCCCGCGCCTGTGACAATGGCGGCTTTGCCGTCGAGCATGCTGTCCTCCAGAACTGGGGCGGTAGAGCGACTCCCCTGAGCGTAGGAACGCCTGGGCCCGTGAGGATCCCGCTGATGACGGCACCTGCGGCCGACCTGTGTCCCGGCCCGTCCGGGACATCCGTCGCGGTCGGCAGGGCGGTCAGCCCTTCGGGGACACCAGTCCTTGCCGCACCGCGAGCAACGCGGCCTGGGTCCGGGAGGTGAGCCGGAGTTTGCGCAGGACGTTGCTCACGTGGGTGCGGGCGGTGCGCTCGCTGATCACCAACTCGTCGGCGATCTGCTGGTTCGACCGTCCTTCGGCGACCAGGACAAGGACGTCGCGTTCCCGACTGGTGAGCGAGGCGAGCCCGGTAGGCGGCGAAACGATCTCCTGGGTGAGTCCCCTGGCCACCGCGGGGTCGAGGAAGACCTCGCCCCGGGCGGCCGCGCGGATCGCGGCGACCACTTCGCCCGCTTCGGCGTCCTTGAGCAGGTAGCCGGCGGCTCCCTGGGCGAGTGCCGCGTGGACACGTTCCATCTCTCCGAAGCTGGTGAGCACCACGAGTCGGAGACCGGGGTGGCGCTGCTTGATCGCTCCGATCGCGGTCACCCCGTCCATCTTGGGCATGAGCAGGTCAATCAGGACCACGTCTGGCAGTTCCCGGTGGGCGGCCATCGCGTCGAGCCGGGTGAGTGCCTCCTGGCCGTCGGCGGCCTCCGCGGCGACTTCCATGTCGTCCAGGACCTCGAGGTAGGCGCGGATTCCGCGGCGTACGACGGCGTGGTCGTCGACGATCAGGACCCGGACCGGGCGGGGTTCTCCGCTTCTGGGAGCGAAACCGCCGATGGGATGCTCCGTGCTCCCTCCGAGTCCGGGGGCGACTCCGGCACTCGTACCGGTAGGGGTATCACGACCCGTACGGTCGTGCCGCTCCTCTCGTCGGATCTGATCCTCATGGTGCCGCCCCATCGCTCTGTCCTTTCCCGCATGGTCGTCAGGCCGTAGCCGTGGTGTCCGGTGGCACCGGTCGCCTCGCCGTCCTCGTTCTCCGGTGCGGCCCGTCGCCCGCCGGATTCCGCGATTCCGCGTCCGTCGTCGCGGATGGCGGCGGTCAGTGTGTGGTCGTGTACGGCGAGGCGGATGGTGACGGTGGTGGCTTCCGCGTGCTTGACCACGTTGTGGATGGCTTCCGCGACGATCCGGTACATGTCCTCGGCCAGTTCCGGTTCGACCGTGTCCACTTGTGGTCCGAACTCCAGCCGGATGCTGAGGCCCGTCCGGTTCTCGGTGCTTTCGACAAGCGTGGTCACCGCGTCCTCAAGGCCGAGCCGGAGGGAGGAGGAGGCTGGACGCAGTTCGTGCACCATGGCCCGGAGGTCGGCGAGGACGGTTCGCGAGAGAGTCCCGACTTCGTCCGCGAAGGCGCGGACCGCTTCCGCCGGCACCGCTTCGCCCCGCGCGCCCAGCACCCCGGCGGCGTTGGCCTGCATACCGATGGAGAACACCTGCTGGACGATCGAGTCGTGCAGGTCGCGGGCGAGGCGCTGACGCTCGTTGCGGCGGGCACCCTCGCGCTCACGCTGGAGCAGCGTGGCGTAGTCGACGGCGAGGGCAGCGTGTTCCGCCATGGCGGCGAGGAACTCCAGTGTCCGGCTACCGATCTCCTGCCCGGGGGCGAAGTAGGCGTTCAGTACCCCTTCGGGACGACCGCGCGCCATCAACGGCACGCTGACGAAGGAGTCCCAGTTCAGCTCGCCGAGATAGCCGTGCAGCGGTTCCCAGGCCGGGTCCTCGCGGATCTGGGCCCACCGGTGCGGGACGACGATCGGCTTGCGTTCCTTCAGGGCGTCCAGCATGGACAGCCGGGCGCCCCGGTCACGGCACTCCAGCAGACGGTCGAGGAACCCGTCCCAGTGGCGCAGCCCCGCGGAGCCCATCAGCCGCAGCTCCCGGCCGGTGCTGTCGAGGGTGAGGATCTGCACGCCGGCCAGGCCGTCCGCCTGGACGATCTGCTGGGCCACGGCGTCCAGGGTCGAGCCGAGCGAACCCTCCGAGGCCAGTGCGATCGACGTCCGGGCGATCGCCGCGATCCTGCGCTGCCGGTGCCATTCGTCGGTGACGTCGCGGAACGACACCACCGTGAACTTCGGGTCGGCCGGCAGACTGCGGGCCCGGTAGGCGAACTCACGCCGGGGTCCGCAGGCGGGCTCCCAGTGGGCCACCTGCTCGTCCGACCGGACCTCCAGCAGCCCCGCCCGGCACTCGGCGGCTCCCTCCACCAGGGTGAACGGGGACGGCGCCCCGAGCAGGTCGCCCTCCGTGTCCGCCTGGAGCAGCGCGGCCGCCGCCGGGTTCAGCCGTACGAACCGGCCCACGCAGTCCAGAACGGCGAGGCCGTCCGGCGCCGCGGCGGCGATGTCGTCCCACCCCACGAGCGGCGACGCGGACATGACCGATCTCCTCAACATCGACGAAGAACCCGCCCCCGCAGACCTGCTGTGCGATGCGGACGTGCTCGAAAACCGCGGGTGCCTCGTACGCGTCGGCCGGCTGAGAGACGAAGGCGACTCGCGCCCGGCCACAGCATCGTAGCCCGGCGTGTTCGAGGTGGTCCTACGTCATTCGACCTGTTCATCGGCAGGTCGAAGCGCCGAGCCGGTTCAGTCATTGCTCGCGTTCCCCGCGGTGAGGCGCCTGCCTAGGTTGAGGGGGAGCCCCGTGGATCGTTACTCCCCCGAAGGATCCGCGGGGCCGTACGAGCGGCCTGTTCGGCCGTGGGCTCCGCGCAAGCCATCGAGGACAAGGAGGTCCGAGACGTGAATGTGTCCATCGGCACGATCTGGGAGGCGGTCTGCCGCGCGCTGCCCGATGCCGTCGCCATCACGGAGCCCGGTCGCGAGACCACGTACCGGGAGTTCGACGAGCGCGCGTCACGGCTGGCCGCCGCACTGGAATCGGCCGGGGTGGGCGAGGGAGACACCGTGGCCTGCTACCTGTACAACGGGGCCACCTACCTGGAGACGGTCTTCGCCGCCTGCAAGCTCGGTGCCGTGCCGGTGAACGCCAACTACCGCTACACCGGCGAGGAACTCTCCGAACTCCTGACCGACGCCGACGCCGCCGCGGTCGTCTTCAGCGGCACCCTGGCCGACCGGGTCACGCATGCCGCGAAGCATGTGCGCACACTGAAGCTGCTGGTGAGGGTGGGCGAGCCGCCCACCGACGGTCCGGGCGGGCCCGCCGTGCCCGAGCTGGAGGAGCTGCTGGCGGCGCACGCGCCGCGCGAACCGCAGCGACGGCCCGGAACGGACCAGCTGTTCATGTACACCGGCGGGACCACGGGCAAGCCGAAGGGAGTCATATGGCAGCTGAGCGACCTGCTGCGCGCCCACGTGGTCCCGTTCTACCACCCGCTCGGAGTCACCGAACTCCCCGCAAGCCTCGACGAGGCCGTGGCCGTCGCCGTCAAGGCACGCCACGAAGGCCGCGCGCCGACCACGATGCCCGTCGTACCCCTGATGCACGCCACCGGGCTGTTCAACACCATGGGCGCCCTGATGACAGGAGGCCGGGTGGTCACCGCGCGATCGGGCGGCCTCGATCCGGAACATGTCTGGCACATGATCGCCGAGCAGCGGGTCGACACGGCCATCATGGCGGGCAACGCCGTGTGCCGCCCGCTCGTCGACGAACTCCTGCGGGGTGAAAAAGCCGGGACACCACACGACCTGCGCTCGTTGCGCAGGGTGATCAGCTCCGGCACCGCGCTCAGCGATCCGCTCAAGAGGGCACTGCACGAACGTGCCGACGTCACGATCACCGAAGCCATCGCATCGAGCGAAGGGGGACCTTTCGCCTTCGCGATCACCTCCTCGGTAGAGGATCTGCCCTCGCGTTTCCGCCCCGTTCCGGCGACGCGGGTGATCGACTTCGATGACCGCTTTCTCGAACCAGGCAGCGACGAGACGGGCGTCCTCGCCTATTGCGGGCCCATGCCGCTCGGCTACTACAAGGACACCGAGAAGAGCGCGAAGGCGTACCGCACCATCGAAGGGGTCCGGTACGCGATCCCCGGCGACCTGGCTCGACTTGAGGCCGACGGCGCGATCCGGTTCCTCGGACGGGGTTCGGGCGTGATCAACACGGGCGGGGAGAAGGTGCACCCGCAGGAGGTGGAGAACGTACTGCTGGGGCATCCCGAGGTGACGGACTGTGCCGTCGTCGGCGTCCCCGACGAGACCTGGGGCGAGCGTGTGGCCGGCGTCGTGGCGGTCCGGCCGGGCAGTACCGTCACCGGTGACGAACTGCGCGACCTGGTCCGGCAGAGTCTCGCCGGGTACAAGGTGCCGCGTTCCCTCGTCCTGAGGGACAGACTGCCGCGGACCCCGACCGGCAAGCTCGAGACCGCCTGGGCCAGGAAGACCGCCCAGGAATCCGGCTCGGGCGACGGAATGTGACCGTGGCGTCCGCCTCAGCTCGCGCGGTGCCGACCTGTTTCGAGCGTCCGCAGTGGCGACACGGTCCCGCATGGCCGCTTCGGCCGCCGTCCGGGCCTTGGCGATGGTCGCCTCGATGATCCGCTGGTGCTGGGGCAGCGACACACGGGCCCGCCCCGGCACCAGGGAGAGCACGAACTGGTCCCGCACCACCTGGGCCCGCAGCCGTGCGAGAACCTGGTCGGCCGTCTCGTGACCGGCGATGTCGCGCACACAGCCGTACAGACGGGCGTCGAGGTCGCTGTACGTCATCAGTTCGCCGTCGGCGACCGCCCCAGCCATGCTCGCGCCGAGGCCACGCAGTTGGTCGGCCTGCGCCCGGCCGACCCGCCCCGTCGCACGAGCGGCGATCAGCCCCTCCACGACCATCCGCATCTCCGTGATCCGGACGGCTTCGGCGAAGCTGTTCTCCCGGACGCGCGCTCCGCGGCTGCGCTGGATCTTGACCACCCCCTCCGCCGCCAGCAGCCGGAGTGCCGACCTGGCGTCGCCGCGGCCGGCGCCGAACCGTTCGCAGAGGTCCGCCTCGGTCAGGCGCTGTCGCGGCACGTACTCACCGCTCAGGAGCGCGTCCCGGTCCGCACCGGGGACGTCGGTTTCCATAGGAAGGCTCACGGTGCTCAGTCGCCCTCCACAGGGCACGGCACTTCGCATCACGTCGCCCACCCCACTCGATCCCAAGGAATCCTGATGACCTCCCACACCTCCACTCCGTCCGAAGGGGCGCTGCTGGTGATCAGCGCGCACGCGGGCGACTTCGTCTGGCGGGCCGGCGGCGCCATAGCCCTGGCCGCCGATCGCGGTCAGCGCGCGAAGGTGTTGTGCCTGAGCTTCGGCGAGCGCGGCGAGTCCGCCCGGGCCTGGCGGGACGGTCTCGCCCTGGACGAGATCAAGGCGCTGCGCCGCGCCGAAGCCACGAACGCCGCGGCCGCCCTGGGCGCGGAGATCGAGTTCCTGGACGCCGGGGACTACCCCCTGCTGGAGACACCGGAGTTGGTGGACCGCATCGTGCGCGTGTACCGGGAGGTGGACCCCGCGGTCGTCCTCACCCACACCCTCGCCGACCCCTACAACGGCGACCACCCGGCCGCCGCCCGCATGGCGCTCCAGGCACGCGTGCTGGCCCAGGCGGTCGGCTACGACGCGCCCGGCGAACCGCTCGGCGCTCCCCCGGTGTTCTTCTTCGAGCCGCACCAGCCGGAGCAGTGCGACTTCAAGCCGAACGTCCTGCTGGACATCACCCCGGTCTTCGACAAGAAACGCAAGGCCATGGAGTGCCTGGCCGCCCAGCAGCACATGTGGGACTACTACACCGACCTCGCCAAGCGGCGCGGCGTCCAGCTGAAGCGCAACGCCGGCCCCAACCTCGGCCTCTCGCACGGAACCATGGGAGAGGCGTACGTGCGGCTCTACCCGCAGACGACGGGTGTTCTGGCGTGACGGCACAGGGCGGGACGGGTGTCCGTGGGGCTACGCACATCTGGGTTCCCTTCCGGGACACGTCCCTTTACGTGCAGTTCGCGGACGAACCCGACGGCGCGAACGGAACAGCCTCGACGCACGACCGCCGGAGCCTGTTGGCCGATGCCGTCGCCGAGGACGCGCTGACACGCGACGACCGCTACGGCGTACCGATGTGGCGCACCGACGTCCGACAGCTGCACGCCGTCGTGGAAGCCCTCTGGAACGAGGACGACCGCCAGGTGCGGATCCATCTCGACCAGGCTCCCCGGCCCGACGGGCGGGCCGGGACACCCGGCCCGCGCGACGGATGACGTAGCCGGGGCCACGACCATGCGCCGCCCCGGTCCGGTCATTCGAGCGATGACCTGGGCATTGTCCCGTGGCTAGCGTCGATCGTGGCGCCGCCGACCACGGCCGGAGCGATCCCTGCCGACCGTACCGAGGAGCTGACGAACGTGCAGAGCCCCCCAACCGCCGCCCCGGACACGCACACCCTCGGTTCCGCCGAGGCCGGAACGTCGTCCCCCGCCCGGCGCGGCACCGAGTCCGAAGGCACCGCCACCGTCGTGGCCCGCCGGACGGTGGCGGACGATGTCGTGTCGCTGGAGCTCGCGGCGAGCTCCGGCGAACCGCTGCCGCCCTGGCAGCCGGGAGCACACATCGACGTGATCCTGCCCACGGGCGTCACCCGGCAGTACTCGCTCTGCGGCCCGGTGACGGACACGGCCCGCTGGCGCGTGGCGGTGCTCCGAGAGCCCGACGGACGCGGCGGATCGCAGTGGATCCACGACCACCTCGTGGAGGGCGGCGAACTCCGGGTGCGCGGCCCGCGCAACAACTTCCCGTTGCGGCCGGCGGCCCGGTACCTGTTCGTCGGCGGCGGCATCGGCATCACCCCCCTGCTCCCGATGATCGCCGAGGCCGAGGCGGCGGGGGCCGAGTGGTCCCTGCTCTACGGGGGCCGCACGCGCGCGTCCATGGCGTTCCTGCCCGAACTGGAGGGCTACGGCGAGCGCGTGACCGTACGTCCGCAGGACCAGTACGGTCTGCTCGACCTCACCGGGTTCCTCGGCGATCCCGACCCGTCCGCCCTGGTGTACTGCTGCGGCCCCGCAGGGCTCATCGACGCGGTCGAGACACACTGCGCCGGCTGGCCGGTCGGAGCGCTGAACGTCGAGCGGTTCGCGGCGGCGGTGCGACAGCCGACGGACGATGAGGCCGAGCAGCCGATCGAGGTGGAACTGCGGGCGTCCGGGACGACGCTGACCGTGCCGCCCGGGCTGTCGGTCCTCAAGGCCGTGGAGCAGGCGGGCGTCCCTGTCCTGTCGTCCTGCGAGGAAGGCATCTGCGGCTCGTGCGAGACCCCCGTCCTGGAGGGCGAGGTCGACCACCGCGACTCACTGCTCACCGACGACGAGCGGGCAGCGAACGACACGATGCTGATCTGCGTCTCCCGCGCGCGGGGCCGACGCCTCGTTCTGGATCTCTGATACTTCGTCAATTCGACAGGCTGACTGCCCCGTTGGGCCGACGTCAAAGGAAGGACTGACATGACACCGACACAGCACGTCCGCAACGGCTGGTACCTGGGAGCCTGGTCCGACGAGATCGGCCGAACCCTCAAGCAGCGCTGGATCACCGACATCCCGGTCTGCTTCTACCGGCTGCCCGACCAGACCGTCACGGCCGTCGAGGACCGCTGCCCCCACCGCAAGTACCCGCTGTCGCTGGGCCACCTCGACGACGACGGAACCCTCCAGTGCGACTACCACGGCTACCGCTTCGACGGCCAGGGCGTGTGCGTCGGGGTCGCCGAACAGGCCGACAAGCCCAAGGCGGCACTGCGCCGCTTCCCCTTGGTCGAGCGGGACGGCGCCATATGGATCTGGCCCGGAGACCCCGAACTGGCCGACGAGGGCCTTCTGCCCGACACCTCGTGGCTGACCGACCCGAACTGGACCCATGTGCAGGGCGTCGTCCCGCTGAAGGCCCGGCACCTGCTGCTCCTGGAGAACCTGCTCGACCTCACCCACGAGACGTTCCTGCACCCGAGCAGCATCGGCAACGCCGCCGTCGCCGCGACCCCGATCGACGTGACGGTGGACGGCGACCGGGTCGGCTTCAGCCGCCGCATGATCGGCATCGAGGCGCCGCCGTTCTACGAGAAGTCCTGCGGACTGACCTCTCCGGTGGACCGCTGGCAGGACGGCGACTTCTACCCGCCGGGCATCTTCGTCCTCAACATCCGCGTCGCGGCCACCGGCACCGAGGAGCCGGACGGCTTCCACATGAAGGTGCTGTACGGGATGACGCCGGGGCGCGGCAACGAGACGCACGATTTCTACGCGCTCGGCCGCGACTACCTCATCGACGACGAGGAGCTCACGAGGTTCCAGCACGAGCAGCAACTGGCCGTGATGCAGGAGGACGTCGACGCCCTGGAGGCGCAGGAGATCATGTACGCCACCGACCCGGGCGGCACCGCCGAGTCCAGCATCAAGTCCGACCTCGCCGCACTCCGCGGACGCCGGGCGGTGGCGAAGATGCTCACCCGCGAACAGCAGGCAGGCGGCACGCGCCCCCGGGCGTCCGCATGAGCGGCCGCCACGTCTTCGTACTGCTCCACGGAGCCTGGCACGGCGGCTGGGTGTGGCAGCGCGTCGCCCCGCTGCTGCGCGCGGCCGGACACGAGGTGCACACCCCCACGCTGACCGGGGTGAGTGACCGCGCCCATCTGCTGAGTCCGCAGATAGGTCTCGGCACGCACGTCGAGGACGCGGTGGCGCTGATCGAGGCCCATGACGCCCGGGACGTCGTGCTCGTCGGCCACAGTTACGCGGGCCAGGTCGTCACCGGCGTCGCGGACCGGATCCCGGACCGGCTTGCGAAGCGGGTCCACCTCGACGCCTTCGTCGGCGACGACGGTGACGCGGCGATCGATCTGCTGCCCGAGCGCATCGCCGGGCACTACCGGGAGTCCGTGGCCGGGCCCGGGTTCGGCTGGCTCATCCCGGTGCGCTCGCTGAGCGTGCTCGGCGTCGAGGACCAGGCGGACCTCGACTGGCTCGGCCCGCGACTGACCCCACACCCGTGGCTGACCTACACCGAGCCACTGCGGCTGACCGGCAAGGCCGACCAGGTCCCCGGTGCCTTCGTCGAGTGCACCGAGTGGATGCGGGTGTTCACCCCGCACGCCGAGCGCGCCGCCGCCCGCGGCTGGCCGGTCCACGAGATCGCCACCGGACACGAAGCGATGGTCACCGCCCCCGGCCGGCTCGCCGAACTGCTGCTGGAGATCGCGGCAGCCTGACCCCGTGAAGGGATATCCCCGTGGAATTCCTCGTCCGCACCGAGAACACCTTGCCCCCGGACACCCCCGACGACGTACGCGAGGAGCTGCGCAAGGGCGAGCGCGAACGGGCCATGCAGCTCAGGGAGGCCGGCATCCTCAAGCGGCTGTGGCGGGTGCCTGGCCGGAACGCGACCATCGGCCTGTACGAGGCGGCCGACCCGGCACAGCTGCATGACGCGCTGGTCTCCTTGCCGATGTGGAAGTGGATGGACATCACCGTCGAGGCACTCGCCACCCATCCGCAGGAGAAGGCACCGTGACCGGCCCGGCAAACCGCGGCCCCCGGGTCGCCGTGGTCACGGGCGCCGCCGGCGGCCTGGGGCTCGCCATCGCCCGCAGACTGGCCGGGGACGGTTTCACGGTCGCCGCCCTCGACGTCGACGAACCCGACGACACCACCTCGATCCCGGGCGGCCGGGCCTGGCGTTGCGACGTCGGGGACCCGGCCGCGACCCGCCAGGCCGTATCCGAGATCGCCGAGGCGTACGGCGGGGTCGACGTCCTCGTCAACAACGCCGGCCTGCTCTCCGACCGGGCGCCGCTGCTGGAGACGACCCCGGAGGAGATGCACCGCTTCTTCGCCGTCAACGCCGTCGGCCCGCTGCTCATGGTGCAGGCGTGCGTGCCCTGGCTGCGCGGCAGCCCGCACCGCGGGCGGGTGGTCAATGTCGCGTCCCGCACCTTCTTCACGGGGTCCCCGGGCCAGATCGCCTACGTCGCGAGCAAGGGCGCGCTCATCGGGATGACCCGGGTGATGGCACGCGAACTGGGCGAGCACCGGATCACGGTCAACTCGGTGGCGCCCGCGCAGGTGGCCACCCCGGGCACCCGGGCGCACTCCGGCGACGAGGTGTTCGCCGCGACCATGAGCCGACAGGCGATCAAGGAGTTCGTCACCCCGGAGCAGTTCGCGGGGCTGGTCTCCTATCTCGCCTCACCGCACGCGTCCATGGTCACCGGCCAGACGCTCGTCTGCGACGGCGGCGGGCTCCTGCACTGACCGTCATCAACACCGGAGAGGAGAAGAACAGCATGTCCAGCACCACACCCCGGGTCCCCGGCACCTATGTCTTCGACGCGGCGGAGAACCGCCGCGGCCGAGCCTTGAACCGGCTCTGCGGGTCCCTCAAGGACGCCGAGAGCCGGGAGAGGTTCACAGCCGACGAAGCCGCGTACTGCGAGACGTACGGGCTCACGGCCGAGCAGCGGGACGCCGTTCTGCGGCGGGACTGGAACCGGATGATGGAGCTGGGCGGCTCCATCTTCTACGTCTTCAAGCTCGCCATGGTCGACCAGAAGTCCATGCAGTACCTCGGCGGGGTGTTCACCGGCATGACCACCGAGGAGTTCGCGCAGGCGCTGAAAGCGGGAGGGCGGAACTTTGGCTGAGGTGACATGGGGTCTGGCCACCTCGCACGTACCGTCGATCGGTGCGGCCATGGATCACGGGAAGACGCAAGACCCGTACTGGAAACCGCTGTTCGACGGATACACGCCGGCGCGGGAGTGGATGGCCCGGCACACCCCCGACGTCGCGGTGGTCATCTACAACGACCACGCCAACGCCGTCGACATGAGCGTCACCCCCACCTTCGCGCTCGGGACGGCCGAGTCGTACCGGGTGGCCGACGAGGGATGGGGCAGCCGTCCGGTGCCCACGGTCACGGGCGCCCCCGAGTTCTCCGACCACCTCGTCAAGAGCCTGATCGACGCCTCCTTCGACCTCACCGTCTACCAGGAACTCGACGTCGACCACGGCCTGACCGTTCCCCTGTCGGTGTACTGCCCCGACCCCGGCGAACGCTGGCCCTGCGCGGTGGTTCCCCTCCTGGTCAACGTCATCCAGTATCCGCAGCCGACCGCCGCGCGGTGCCTGGCCCTCGGCCGCGCGCTCGGCGAGGCCATCCGCTCCTTCCCCGAGGACCTCAAGGTCGCCGTCTTCGGCACCGGCGGCATGTCCCACCAGCTCGCCGGCGCCCGCGCGGGACTGATCAACCAGGACTTCGACCGGATGTTCCTGAACGCGATCGAGCGCGACCCCGAGAAACTGGCCGCGCTGACGCGCGAGGAGTACATCCGCGAGGCCGGTTCCGAGGGCATCGAGCTGATCATGTGGCTGATCATGCGCGGCGCGCTGGGACCCCGGATCCGGCGTGTGTACGAGGCCTATCACGTGCCGGCGTCCAACACGGCGGCCGGGATGGTGCTGTTGGAGAACCTGAGCCGGTGATACACCGGCAGCCCAGCTGGGCCGGCGCCCGTGCCGCTCGGGTGATCTGGCACCCAGCCCCATGGTGCTCTCCTGTTGCATTTCTCTGAGTCGGTGTGGACCGCCGCAGGCGTGTCGGCCGGCGGGGCCGAGCCGGACGTCCTCCCCGACCGGACGCATCAGCCGGAGCGGTAGCGGAGCCCGTCGAGCAGGAGGTCGAGCATGCGGCCCGCGCGGTCGCGCAGCCCCTTGTCGCTCGTGATCAGCAGGACACCCCCGAGACTGAACCCGACATCGAGCGGGTCCACGTCCGAGCGCAGAACTCCCACTTCGGCCCCGGCGTGCAGCAGTGTGCTGATGGCCGTGCTGATCCGGTCGAGACTCTCGGCGAACGGATCCTCGTCGCCGGAGGCGATGACGGCCTTCAGTGCGTCCCCCATGCCCTGCTTGGTGGCCAGGTAGTCGATGAACAGGTCCATCCACCTCCGCATGGCCTGGTCGGGCGGGAGCTGTGCGAGCAGTTCCGTGACGCTGTCGCATACCCGGGCGAGTTCGTTGCGGTAGACGGCCTCGAGCAGGGCCTCGCGGGTGGGGAAGTGCCGGTAGAGCGTGCCAATTCCCACGCCGGCGTCCTTGGCGATGGCCTCGAGGGACGCGTCGGTGCCGGTCTCGGAGAACGCGCGCCCCGCGACTTCGAGCAGGCGTTCCCGGTTGCGTCGCGCGTCAGCACGCAGTCCGCGGGTGGTGGCGGTCACAGCTTTCCTTCCTTCTGGACAATCGGAGGCTCCTCCGCTTAAGGTCTGGGAAGTAATCGGAGGCACCTCCGGTTTCGAGAGTAGCAAACAGGGAGCATTGCGAGAATGGCCACGAGGACAGGCATCTCCAGTCCGTTCACCAGCCGGTCCACGGCTGCCGACGTCATCGCGGGCATCGATCTCACGGGCCGCCGCGCTGTCGTCACCGGGGCGGCGTCCGGCATCGGCGTGGAGACCGCCCGAGCGCTGGCCGGCGCCGGCGCGGAGGTCACGCTGGCCGTGCGGGACACCGCCGCCGGCGATCGCACCGCGAAGGACATCCGGGCCACCACCGGCTCCGAAGGCGTACGGGTCGCCGCCCTGGACCTGACCGATCCGGCGTCCGTCCGCGCGTTCACCGTCGCCTGGCAGGGCCCGCTGCACATCCTCGTCAACAACGCCGGTGTCATGGCAGCCCCGGAGAGCCGCACGCCCCAGGGCTGGGAGTTGCAGTTCGCCACCAACCACCTGGGGCACTTCGCCCTGACCACCGGGCTGCACGAGGCCCTCACGGCGGCAGGCGGCGCCCGGGTGGTGTCGGTGAGTTCCAGCGGGCACCTGTTCTCACCCGTCGTCTTCGACGACCTCCACTTCACCGAGCGGCCCTACGACCCGTGGCTGGCATACGGCCAGTCCAAGACCGCAAACGTGCTGTTCGCGGTCGAGGCCGGCCGGCGATGGGCCGCAGACGGGATCACGGCCAACGCACTGATGCCCGGAGGGATCCAGACCAACCTGGGGCGCTACATGGACGACGCCTTGATGGGCCTGTTCATGACCCACCTGCGAGCCCTCCTCGGCGAAGGGACGCCCCTGCCCGAGATGTCCTTCAAATCGGTCGAACAGGGCGCCGCGAGCTCCGTCCTGCTGGCCGCCTCACCCTTGCTCGACGGCATCAGCGGCCGGTACTTCGAGGACTGCAACGAGGCCCCGCTGCACCAGCCGGGCACCAACACCGGGGTCGCGCCGCACGCCCTGGATCCGGAGGCTGCCGAGCGACTCTGGCAGGTCTCCGAGCAACTCCTGGACTGACCCCGTCCCGCTCGCCGCCCACGGCTGAGCCCGCACGCCCGCAGCGACCCCTCACGTCCCAGGGCGACTCGCGACCAAATACTTGAAATTTCAGTTGAATGACGAAAACATATAGGAGACACCATGGCAGGCAGCATCCGCAGGCACTGGAAGCGCTGGCTCATCGCCGGTGTGGCCACCGTCGCCGTGCTGTGCACGGCGGGCCCCTACATCTACATCAACTACGTCCAGGACAAGCCACCGACCGCCCTCTCGCTCGACGACCCGCCAGGCTCGAACTCCTCCGGCAGTTCCTCGGGTTCCGGGGAGCAGGCCGGACAGGAGGGTGTCGAGGGCGCCTGGCGGGTGGGAAGCGGCTCGCAGGCCGGTTACCGGGTCGACGAGGTCCTCTTCGGCCAGAACGTCACGGCGGTGGGCCGCACCGAGGAGGTCACCGGCGAGCTGGAGATCGAGGGCAACCGGGCCATCAGCGGATCCTTCACCGTCGACCTGGCCTCGGTGAAGAGCGACTCCGACCAGCGCGACGGCCAGTTCCGCGGCCGGGTCATGAACACCGAGCGGTACCCGGAAGCCACCTTCGAGCTCACCGAGCCCGTCGACTTCGGCTCTGCTCCGGCGGTGGGTGAGCAGGTCAGCGCCAAGGCCTCAGGTGAGCTGACCGTCCACGGTGAGACCAACTCGGTCTCCTTCGAGCTCGACGCCCAGCGCACCGCCGACGGCTTCCGGGTCAACGGCTCCATTCCGGTCACCTTCGCCGACTACGGCATCGAGGCACCCAACTTCGGCGGGATCGCGGTGGAGGACGAGGGAAACATCGAGTTCCTCCTCGCCTTCGACCGCGCCTGAGCCCCCACGGGCACCCTCCCTTTGCTCCCGATCCCCCACCAGACACCCGCCGACGCGTTCACCGCCGTCCGCACATCATTGGAGAACCCCATGTCGAACAGCACCGGCCGGCTGCCCCGCAAGGCCATAGCCACCCTCCTGGCTGCGGCGACCGTAGGAGCTGTGGCCGGCTTCGCACCCGCCGCCACGGCCACCGCCTCCGCCTCCGCGCCGTCCCACAGCGGCCCAGGCCTCGGCCTCGACGCCCAGTACACAAGCCCCGCCACCCAGGAGCGCAACAAGCGCGTCGCCGCCCACGTCCTCACCCAGCTCTTCGAGGAGGGCAACCTGAAGGTCGCCGACCGGTACATCAGCGAGGACTACATCCAGCACAACCCCGCCGCCCCCAACGGCCGGGAAGCGATCAAGAACTTCATTCGCGACTGGACCGCGCGCTTCCCGGACCACCAGTACAACGTCAAGCGGGTCCTCGCCCAGGGCAACCTGGTCTTGGTGCACTCCAACCCCGTCTACGAGCCCGGCACCCGTGGCACGGCCGTGGTCGACATCTTCCGCTTCGACCCCAAGAGCGGCATGATCGCCGAGCACTGGGACACGGTCCAGGACGTGCCGGCGACCACCGTCAACGGCAACGACATGTTCGGCACGGTCAGCAACCCGCACACGAACCAGCCCAGCGGCCCGCGCTGGAGCACGTCTCTCAGCGAGAAGATCGCCACCCGTTACTTCGACACCATCCTCGGCGACAAGAACCCCGACGCCGTCAGGTACCTCGCGCCGGAGTACTACCAGCACAACCCGACCATCCCGAGCGGCTCCGCCGGCCTGCGTCAGCAGTTCACCAATTTCTTCCGCCAGTTCCCGAACCTGATCGTGGAACGCAAGCGCGTCATCGCCGACAGGGACTACGTCGCCATCCACGCCCACTACCGCCTCAGCCCCGAGGACCGCGGTCAGTCGGTCGTGGACATCTTCCGGGTCGCGAAGCAGAAGAACGGCGAGCTCAAGATCATCGAGCACTGGGACGCCGTACAGGACGTTCCGGCCACCTCCGCCAACGACAACACGATGTTCTGACCTCTCCGGATCCTCGCGATCCCTCGCGGTACCCCGGCCCGTCACCGGCCGGTGACTGGCCACGCATCCCGGGTTCGGGCCGCAGTCCGATCGCTCCAACCCGAGCCTGGCTCCAACGCAGCCACCCAAGGGCTTGATTTACGAGTCAGCCATGCGCCAGTGTGTCCGCTGTACGGACTGGTGTCCGTACAGCGGTCGAGGCCGGAACGAATCGAGGAGGATTCCATGGCCTTCGTGACGGAGGACAACCTCAGCGACCTGGCGGTGAAGCGGTGGGCCACGGCGCACTCGCCCCGGCTCGCCGAGCTGATGACAGCGTTGGTGCGGCACCTTCACGCGTACGCCCGCGAGGTCGGGCTGACGGAAGAGGAGTGGGCGACTGCCGTCGAATGGCTCACGGCAACGGGCCGGATCAGTGACGACAAGCGTCAGGAGTTCATCCTCGCCTCCGACGTCCTGGGGCTCAGCACGCTCGTCGTCCAGCTCAACCACCACTTCTCGGCGGACGCCACTCCGGCGACGGTGCTCGGTCCGTTCCACATCGACGGCTCTCCGACGGCCGGTTTCGGAGCCGACATGTCGGACGGCATCCCGGGCACGCCGCTGTTCATCACCGGCCGGGTCCTCGACCTCGACGGCACGCCTCTGCCCGACGTCGTCCTGGACGTGTGGCAGGCCGACGCCGAAGGCGCCTACGAGGCGCAGCTGCAAGAGATCGACGAGGCCCGGCTGCGCGCGCTGTACCGGACGCGGGCGGACGGCACGTACTGCGTGCGCACCATCGCGCCACGCGGCTACGCGATTCCGATGGACGGTCCGGTCGGTGACCTGATCGGCAGGACCGACATCAGCCACTTCCGTCCCGCGCACATCCACTTCCTGATCGACCACCCCGGCCACGAGAAGCTCATCACCCATCTGTTCCGGGAGGGTTCCGAATTCCTCGACACCGATGTCGTGTTCGGCACGAAGGACGAGCTGATCGTGCGCTTCACCGAGGAACCTGCAGGCTCCTCCCCTGACGGCGGCACCATCGACGAGCCGTACCTGCGCGCCGAGTTCGATTTCGTGCTGCAGCCCCGGACGACGGACGAGCCGCAGCCGTGAATCTCGGGCTGCTCCTGCTGCGGCTGCTGCTCGCCGCGCTGCTGTTCGGTCACGGCACCCAGAAACTGTTCGGCTGGTTCGGCGGTGCCGGGCGGGCCGGGACCGCCGCCGTCTTCGACCGGTGGGGCTTCGTGCCCGGCCGGCGGATGGTGCTCGTCGCCGGGGCGGCCGAACTCGCCGGAGCGGTCTCGGTCGCGGCCGGGCTGCTGGCTCCCGGCGGCTGCGCGGTGATCGTCGGCACCATGGCGGTCGCGGCGGCGGCGACCGCGCCGAACGGCTTCTGGGCCCAGAAGGGCGGCTGCGAAGTGCCCTTCTCCTACGGCGCGGTGGCCGCGGTCCTCGCCTTCACCGGCCCCGGCGCCTGGTCACTCGACCATGCCCTCGGGCTGACGGAACTCGACGGCTACGCATGGGGATGCGCGGCACTGGCCCTCGGCCTGGCCACCGCGGCCGTACCCCTGACCGCCCGCTCCCGTGTTCTGCGGGCCCGGACCACAGACTCCACAACGAGGTGACCCCATGACGATCGAACAACCTCGCCGGGAAGACTTCACCCCCGGACGCCCCGTCCTGCTCCGCAACGCGACCGTCCTGTCCATGGACCCCGCGATCGACCTGCTCGACCGCGGCGACGTGCTGGTCCGCGGTGAACGGATCGACCAGGTCGGAAGGGACCTTCAGGCACCCGACGACGCCGTGGTGGTGGACTGCGCCGGCGGCATCCTCATGCCCGGCATGGTCGACACCCACCGGCACATGTGGCAGACCGCGCTGCGTGGCCTCGGAGCCGACTGGACCCTCTCGCAGTACTTCGTCTTCTACTACCTCAACTGGGGCAAGATCTTCCGCCCCGAGGACATCCACGCCGGCAACCTGCTGTCCGGCATCGAGGCGCTCGACGCGGGTGTGACCACCACGGTGGACTGGTCGCACGGACTGCAGACGCCCGAGCACGGGGACGCGGCCGTCGAATCGCTGCGCGCGGTGCCGGGCCGCTTCGTGCTGGCCTACGGCAACCTGCTCGGCGCCCCCTGGGAGTGGGCCCGCTCGAAGGAATTCCGGTCCTTCGTCGACCGCCACTTCTCCGGGCGGGACGACATGCTGGGCCTGCAGCTCGCCTTCGACGTCACCGGTGACGAGACCTTCCCCGAGAAGGCGGCGTTCGAGGCGGCCCGCGAGCTCGGGCTGCCGGTCACCACCCACGCGGGCGTCTGGGGCGCGACGAACGACAACGGCATACGTCTGATGTGGGACCACGGGTTCATGACGCCCGACGTCACCTATGTCCACGCGGCGACGCTCAGCGAGGACTCGTACCACCGGATCGCCGCCTCGGGCGGCACGGTCTCGGTGTCGGCGGAAAGCGAGCACAACGCCGGCCAGGGCTACCCTCCCACCTGGCGGCTGAGGCGCCACGGCATCCCCGTGTCACTGTCGATGGACACCAGTGTGTGGTTCAGCGCCGATCTGTTCTCGGCGATGCGCGCCACGCTGTCGGCCGACCGGACGCGGGAGCACATGGCGGCCCACGCGGCCGGGGAGACGGTGGTGCACCACAGCCTGCGGGCCCGGGACGTCGTGGAGTGGGCCACGATCGGCGGCGCCGGCGTGCTCGGCCTCAGCGACACCATCGGCTCGTTGACGCCCGGAAAGAAGGCCGACCTCGTCCTGCTCAAGAACGACCGCAGCCCGGCGATGTACCCGATCCTGCACCCCTACGGGCACGTGGTCTACCAGGCCACCCGCGCCGACGTGCACACCGTGCTGGTCAACGGAACCGTGGTGAAGTACGCGCACGAACTGGTCGGCGTCGACCTGGAGCGGGCCCGCACCGCCGTCGCCGCGACCGTGGACCACGCGCGAACCACCATGGGCGAGGACGCGTGGCGTCAGGCCGTGGAGCCGCAGATCCCGACAACCGAGGTGATCTCGAACCCGTACACCTACAGCGAGTACCGCGGCGAGGGCGTCGCCGTGCAGAACGAGGGGGCGTAGCGCATGAGCGGCGGTTCAGGCGGCTCACGCGGACCGCTCGACGGGCTACTGGTGGCGGACTTCTCCCGCATCCTCGCCGGTCCGTACGCGACGATGCTGCTCGCCGATCTCGGGGCGGACGTGGTGAAGGTCGAGGGCCCCCAGGGGGACGACACCCGCACGTGGACGCCGCCGGTGCGCGACGGTGTGTCGACCTACTACCTCGGGATCAACCGCGGGAAAAGGTCGATCGCGCTCGACTTCCGCGACGAGGCGGACGCGCGGCTGGCCAGGGAGCTCGCTCGGCGCGCGGACGTGGTGATCGAGAACTTCAAGCCGGGCGGACTGGCCCGGTACGGCCTCGACCACGCCTCGGTGAGCACCCAAAACCCGGGCGTGGTCTACGCGTCGATCAGCGGTTTCGGAGCCGGACCCGGCCGGAACGTACCCGGCTACGACCTGATGGTCCAGGCGATCTCCGGACTGATGAGCCTCACCGGTGATCCGGACGGGCCGCCGTACCGGGCGGGGATCTCCGTCTTCGACGTGATGGCGGGCAACCACGCCGCCATCGGGATCCTCGCCGCGCTGCGGCACCGCGACGCCACCGGCCGGGGCCAGCTCGTCGAGGTGAACCTGCTCTCGTCGGCACTGACCGGGCTGGTCAACCACAGCTCCTCCTACGTTGCTGGCGACACCGTGCCCTACCGGATGGGCAACGCGCACCCCAGCGTCTTCCCCTACGAACCGCTGCCGACGGCCGACCAGGACCTGATCGTCACCGCGGCCAACGACGGGCAGTTCCGCAAGCTGTGCGAAGTACTCGGGATCCCCGAGACCGCCGGCGATCCCCGCTTCCGGCACAACGCCGACCGGACCGAGCGACGGGAGGAACTCCGGCCCCTCCTGCTCGAACGGCTCAAGACGAGGACCGCCCTGGAGTGGTTCGAGCTGCTCGTCGACGCCGGGGTCCCCTGCGGACCGATCAACACCATCGACGGCGGATTCGCGATGGCCGAACGCTTCGGACTCGACCCGGTCGTCGAGGTCGGCGAGGGAGACCGGGCCGTACCCACGACACGGCACCCGATCCGCTTCTCCGAGACGCCCGCCGCCTACCGCCTGCCCCCGCCCGAGCTGGACGAGCACGGGGCCGAACTGCGCAAGTGGCTGCAGGACTTGCTGGAGGACGACGATGCCTGAGTACCCGACCGCGCTCGGCGCGTCCTCCCTGGACAAGATCACCCTGCTCGGCCAGGACCTCGCGGCCGATGTGATGGGCGAGGTGGGCTTCGGCGAGCTGGCGTTCTGGCTCGCCACACAGCGCCGACCCACCCCCGGGGAGACACGGGTGTTCGAGGCCGTGCTCGCCGCCCTGGCCGACCACGGCTTCACCCCGACCGCGATCACGACCAGGCTGACGTACCTGTCGGCGCCCGACTCGGTCCAGGGCGCCCTCGCCGCCGGGCTCCTGGGCGGCGGCTCACGCTTCCTCGGCGTGACCGAGGACTGCGGCAGGTTCCTCCACGACGCCCTGTCGACAGCGCGGGGTGGCCCCCCCACCGACGAGGCGGGCTGGGACGAACTGGCCCTCGCCTCCGTGCGCTCGGCACGAGCGGAGGGCGGAGTGATCCCCGGTCTCGGGCACCACGTTCACAAAGAGGGCGACCCCCGCACACCGAGGCTGTTCCACATCGCCGCCGAGGAAGAGCTGGTCGGTCCGCACCTGTCGCTCTTCGCGGCCATCGGCCGAATCCACCCTCAAGTTCTGGGCAGAACACTGCCGTTGAACGGCGCCGGCGTCTGCGGCGCCGCGCTCGCCGACCTCGGCCTCCCGCTGGAACTGCTGCGTGCCTTCGCCCTCCTCGCCCGCACGGCCGGACTCATCGGCCAGCTCGCCGAGGAGATCCGCAACCCCGTCGCGAACGACATCTTCCTCTCGGTGGACCTCAACAACCGCGCCGTACCGCCGCACCCTGCCGACGGAGGCGAAGCTTCGGCAAGCGGCTGATCAGGACGGCACTGATGCCGTACGACGGTAGCGGCCGGGCGCGATGCCCTCTTCCTGGGAGAACGCCCGCGAGAAGGCGAACTCGGAGCGGTATCCGACGGCTTGCGCGATGTCGCCGACCGGATTGTCGGTGTCGCGCAGCAGGCGGGCGGCCCGGTCGATCCGCACGCGAGAGAGGTAGGCCAGCGGGGTGTGGCCCACCACCTCCTTGAACTGGCGGGCGAAGGCCGGGCGGGACATCGTGACGGTGCGGGCCAGGCTCTCCACCGTCCAGTCGCGGTGCGGCTCCTCGTGCATCAGTGACAGGGCGGTCCCGATGCGCGGGTCGCGCAGGGCGGTCAGCCAGGACGGTCCCTGCTCGGTGGCGGTATCGGCCCGTTCGATCCAGGCGCGGATCGCGAGCACGAAGAGCACCTCGGTCAGACGGGTGGCCACTGCCCGGGAGCCGGGCTGCCCGCCCGCCGTCTCGGTGGCGAGGATCCGGACGACATCCTGCAGGTGGGGGTCGGCGCTCATGCCGGGCACATGGATGACCTCCGGCAGCGCCGACAGCAGCGGATGCCCGTCGGTATTGCCGGCGTAGTGGAACTTGCCGCACACCACCCGCACGACGGGCCCGGCCCCGCCCAGGTCGACCACGCCCTCCCCGCCCGGCGGGTGAGCGGCCTCCAACTCCGCGTACGGGAGGGCCTCTTCGTCGGGGCCCCCAGCAGCCGGTGCGGCGTACCGCGCGGCAACAGCACCACGTCCCGGACACCAGCTGCACCGGTGGCGCCTCGCCGGTCCGCAGCCAGCAGACGCCCTCGGCGATAACATGGAACCCCCGCGGTACCAAGCCGGTCCACGGCACAGCCCCAGCCGGATCCGGACGACCGCAGCTGGGCGAGCAGCACACCCCTGAAGCCGGTGGCGGCGAGCACGTACATGCCGCACACTCACACGCCGGAATGATGCAGAGGATCGGCGAGTGAGACTTTGAGGCAAATAATTGAGGGCCTCCGTCATGAATGCTCTCGGTATGGATGCCTAGGGTTGCCGGCGGAAACGGCGCGGGACGGCCCTGCGCGACCTCCGGAAGAGCGCGGCCGCCCGTTTCCGGGGGTGCTGTGACAACGGCCGACAGCTGGCCCTTCGGATCCGTAGTTGGCCAGCGGCCGGCCGGACGCATGATCGGGCGGACGGAGGTCTCTGATCTCGAGACCGGTCTCGGCAGCGAGGCCGGCGAGCCGCGTCTTCCAGCCGCGGGTGCGGTAGCCGTTGGAGCCTCCGCCGTCGGCGGTGATCAGCAGCCGGCGGGCGTGGGGGTAGTCATGTCGGCCGCGGGCCTGCCACCAGCGCCGGATCGAGGCGACGGCGAACGTCGCGGTGTCGTGATCGGTGCCGATACTGACCCAGCCGGTGTTCGCAGCCGTGTCATAGATTCCGTACGGAATCGCTTTCTCGGCCTGGCCGGGGAAGTCGTGCGTCTTGACCTTCACGGGCTGACCTGCGGGCCGCCATTGGTGCCCGGCGTTCTTGTAGTGGCCGATCAGCTCCTTCTTCTTGCTGTCGACGCTGATCACCGGGTCACCGGCGTCCCGGTGGTCGCGTGCCTGCTCATTGAGGTAGCGGAACTGGGCGTCCCGGTCAGGGTGCTGAGCACCCTCGATGGTCTTGGCGTTGGCCTGGAGACTGAAACCTTCCTCCCGCAGCAGACCGGCGACCGTGTCAGCGGAGACCCGGTGGCCCTGCCGGGTCAGCTCCGCCGCCAGCTTCCGGGTCGACTTCGTCGTCCACCGCAGCGGCGACATCGGGTCGCCCCGCTCGTCGGGTTCGACCAGCGCAAGCAGCGCCGGCCGCAGCCCCGGATCGAGGTCCACAGCCTTCTTCCGGCCCCCACCAGGACGACGGACCCGCCCCAACACAGCGTGTCCAGAGTCCAGTTCAGCCGCTCCGCGCGAGACCGTACCCTCTTGAACCCCCGCCGCGGCAGCGACGAGCCTGATCCCACCATGCCCCAGAGACAGCGCCTCCGCCCCTATGGCCAGCCGACGCTGCCGCTCGTCCAGGTGCGGCAACAACACCTGGAACTTCGCAGCCAGCACCGCTTCGATCCTCTCCGGTCTCCCCATACCAGAACAACGAGTCCCGCAACTGGAAGCCACGACTTGTTTCCCGGCAAGCCCTACTGCTGGATTCGGGACTGTAAAACGTTCGGTGTAACTCCCGATCATGGAAGATGCATCGATGACCAGCGACAACGTGACCGAGGTTGAACCCGGCGAGCCGTCTGAGGC
>NZ_JAGMUK010000196.1 GCF_019049245.1 Streptomyces sp. AC555_RSS877
AGCCACCGGCACAGCGGTGTCATTCCACTCCACCAACACCCGCCGACGCTCAACCGGGTCGACGACATCCACCGCGCCGATCCGCAGTGACGGATCCTGCGTCAACCCGGCCAGCAGCACAGCCAGACTGTCCGCCATCCGGGCCACCGTGCCGGGATCGAACAGATCCGCAGCCCCGGTCACCATCCCCCCAATACCCGCGGGCGCACCGTCCGCACCGAACCGCTCCCCCACCAACACCGCCACATCAAACTTCACCCCGGCCCGGCTCAACGGCAGGCCGCTGGCCCGCAAGCCGGTCTCCACCGCGCCGGATCCCCCCACACCCGCCGCCGACACCGTGTCCTGCATCGTCAAGATGACCTGGAAGAGCGGGTGCCGCGCCGCGGACCGGGCCGGCGCCAGCTCCTCCACCAGCCGCTCGAACGGCACATCCTGATGCGCATACGCCTGCAGCCC
>NZ_JAGMUK010000197.1 GCF_019049245.1 Streptomyces sp. AC555_RSS877
GCGGTGACATGGGCGTGGGCTTCCCGAAAGGCCGGGGAATGCCCGCTCAGGCGAAGGTCCGTATCCGGCAGAGGCCGGTACGTCGCCCGAGTGGACAGCCCGAACATCAGGTCGTGGAGGTGAGGGTTCTCGCGGGCCAGCCGACGGCAGGCCAAGGCCATGGCGAAGAGATCCGCGATCGGGTCGTCCGTCACCGGTACC
>NZ_JAGMUK010000198.1 GCF_019049245.1 Streptomyces sp. AC555_RSS877
GCAGCCACCCTTGAAAGAGTGCGTAATAGCTCACTGGTCTAGTGATTCCGCGCCGACAATGTAGCGGGGCTCAAGCGTACCGCCGAAGTCGTGTCATTCATACAATAGGGCCAACGCCCGTATGGATGGGTAGGGGAGCGTCGTCTGCCGGGTGAAGCAGCCGCGTAAGCGAGTTGTGGACGGTTGACGAGTGAGAATGCAGGCATGAGTAGCGATACACAC
>NZ_JAGMUK010000199.1 GCF_019049245.1 Streptomyces sp. AC555_RSS877
ACCTCCGCGGAGACGCCCTGCACAAGCTCACCACCGCCGTGACCGCCGAGTACGGCACGATCGTGGTCGAGGACCTCAACGTCGCCGGGATGCTCCGCAACCGGCGCCTGGCACGCAGGATCGCCGACGCCGGATTCGGTGAGATCCGCCGCCAGCTCACCTACAAGACCCAGCGCCACGCCACCCGCATGATCGTGGCGAGCCGCTGGTACCCCTCCTCCAAGACCTGTTCCGGGTGCGGCGCGGTGAAAGCCAAGCTGCCGCTGCACATCCGGACCTACGAATGCGACGCCTGCGGCCTGGCCATCGACCGGGACGACAACGCCGCGCTCAACCTCGCCGCCCTCGCGGCGGCCTGCACCACTGGTACCGGAGTGGCCGGAGACCAAGACACCCCCGTGGTGTCGAAGCCTCGTGGAGCCGACCGTAAGACCCGCGCCACCCGCCCCCGCCGCAAGGCGGAGGCGGGGCGGGCAGGTGGCGCAACCCTGCCGCAGCAGCGGCAGACAGAAACGAGAGACCGTCCTCAAGCCGAAGCCCTCACGCTTTGGTGACGAGACGGACCTTCCGGGCAGAAAAGCCCGGAACGCTGAGAACCGCTGAGGTTCTGAGCAACGGCTTCTAGGCGTTCATCGCGTCGCGGACGAGTGCGGTGTCGACGAACTGTTCGAAGCGCACGATCAGTCCGCCCCGTACGACGAAGTGGTGCGCGACGCGTACGTCGATCGGCTTTCCCGTGGCCTTGTTGGTCGCGGTGTAGCGGGCCAGGACGACGACGTTCTCGCCGTCGACTACGTAGGTGTCGTCGTGGGCGGTCCAGTCATCCCACTTCTTGCCCAGTTGCTCCATCACGTGGGAGGTGACCCCGTCGGGGGTGCGGTAGGTGCCGGCCAGCGGGAAGCCGGCCATCTCCGTCCACTCCACGTCCGGGGCGAGCGTGGCGCGCAGGGCTTCAAGGTCACCTGCCGCGGAGGCCAGATACTGACGCCGTACGACATCGGCGGGCGCGGTGGAAGTGGCGAACTCGCTCATGGTCAGCCCCACTTCATCTCGCCCTTGGCGACCTTCGCGCCGATCTGGGCGGCGATCAGCATGCCGTTGTCGGGGTAGCGAGCCACGAGGGCCTCGGTCAGCGCGGCGCCGTCGGCGGCCTTGCCGAGCTCCTCCTCGAAGGCCAGGAGGTAGTCGCGGGTGGTGGCGATGGCGGAGGCGTCGGCCGCGGTGCCGGGCAGGCGGTGGCCGGGGACTACCAACTGCGGATCAAGGGCGGCCATCTCGTCCAGCAGCTTGATCCAGGCGGCGCGGGAGGCGGGGGTGGCGTTGTCGGCGACCCAGACGTGCTCCTGCTGGAAGAGCAGGACACCGCCGAGGACGGCGCGGGACTCGGCCTGCCACAGGTAGTGCCGGTCGGACAGTTCCTCGGAGCCGCCCTTGAGCTCGAAGCGGTGGCCCTCAAGGGTAAGGACGCCGGTCAGCGGCTCCAGGTCGACGAGGCGGGTGGGAAGGTTGGGGCCGAGCGCCTCCCAGGCCTTGAGCTTGCCCTGGTAGGAGTGCTTGATGTGCTCGATGACGATCGGGGTGGCGACGAACTTCGCCTCGGGGAAGGCGTCGGCGATGACCTCGGCGCCGAAGTAGAAGTCGGGGTCGCCGTGGGAGACGAAGACGGTGGTGAGCTTCTTGCCGGAGTCGAGGATCTCGGCGGCCAGGCGGTGACCGTCGGCGCGCGTGAAGGCGGCGTCCACCAGCAGCGCCTCGTTCTCACCGGTGACCAGGGTGGCGGTCTTGTTCTTGCTGCCGGCCGGGAAGTCCAGGTCGAGGATCTTGAAGTCGAGGGTGCTCATGCTAGGCGCTCCTTTTCGTAAGGGATGGAGTGGGGACGGGGGAAGCTCAGTGAGCGGCGAGGCGTTCGTCGACCTCGTCGGCGGTGGCGTGGCCGTAGGCGAGCGGGGTGACGGAGTCGCCGTCGACGGCCAGCAGAGTGGGGAACCCGGTGACCCCGAGCTGGGCCGCGCGGCGGAAGTCGGCTCGGGCCGCGGTCTGCGCCTCGGGCGCTTCGAAGGCGGCGACGACGGCATCCGCGTCGAGCCCGGCCGCCTGAGCGACCGTCCGGTACGTGGCCGCCTCCGACAGGCTCAGGCCGTCGATGTAGAAGGCGTGCTGCAAGTCCGCGGCCAGCTCCGCCGCGCGGTCGGGGGCCACCTGGCGCACGGCTGCGACACCACGGGCGGCGGCCTCGGAGTCCATCACGAACGAACCGTCGGCGATCAGCTCCTCGTACGCCTGGCCGAACGTGGCACCGGTCAGTTCGGCGATCTTGGCGTTCGCACCCTGGACGTAGCCGAACTCGCGGATCGGCACCCGTCGCGAGCCGGTGAACAGACCGCCGGAGACCACCTCGACCGGCAGGTCGGGGTGGCGCGAGGTGATCTCGCGCAGGGTCGCGGTGAATCCGTGCGACCAGCCGCAATAGGCGTCGAAGACGTAGACAAGCTTCATCGAAGACCTCGACAGAGAGGGGCGCTCGCCGACTGCGAGCGATTCACCTGACCAAACAGTAGCTGACTCATCAGATATTTCTTGACTCATATGATCTGGGACACATGAGAGCGGCCAATGCCATGAGACCTGCGCTGCCGCCGGTCCGCAGGTCAGGGAAGTCGAGGCAGTACGTCCCGGGCTGTGTGGCTGAGGATGCGCAGATCCTCCGCGAACCGCTCGCGGTCCGCCGCCGGGAGGGGCTCCACGAAGTACCGCTTGATGTTCTCCAAGTGCACCCTGGCAGCGCGTACGGCCGTCTCCTCGCCCAGTGGGGTCAACCGCACCAGCTTCCCGCGCCGGTCGTCAGGGGACTCCGCGCGCGTCACGAGACCAGCCGCCTCCATGCGATCCACCAGCCGGGTGGCGCCGCCGGTGGTCAGGACCTGCTCCTGGGCGACGGCCCGCATGGAAAGCCCCGGCTCACTCGCCCGCCCGAGGATCAGCAGCACCTCGAAGACCAGATGGCTGATGCCGCACTCCACCTCAAGGGCCCGGCCGAGGATGTACTCCAGCCGGTTCGCCGCCCCCTGCAGCCGCCCGAAGGCAAGGATGAGCTCATGGTCGGCGGCCTCCTTCGCCGTCCTGATCTCCGGTTCCTCACCCACGGCAGCGCCGCCCCTCTCGTCGTCCCGGCACTACCGTACCGATCACGTAGGGGACGGCCGGCGCAAGGGAGTCGGCTCGCCCAGTCGCAACGGCAATGCGAACGGAGGCGTGTCGCCTCACCCCTTGATGGCTGGCATGCCCTTGTCGAAGTGCTTCTGCAGGGAGGAGGAGACCCTCTTGCCGGATGCGGAGAGCGGGCGTGCTTTCAGATGCCACCAGGGCCTCCTGCCACTCGGTTCGCATCGCGATCCCGAGCCGGTAGGAGGCCCTTCGTCAAGTCGTTCAGTTGATGCGGACGATCTTCCAGAACTGGTCGTCGATGTTCAGGTCGTTCCACTGCACGACTGCCGCACCGTTGCTGGTGGAGGACTGGGCGACGGCGGCGTTGAAGCCGCTGCCCACGTTCTTGAGTTCGTAGTAGCCGTTGCCCGCGTCAGTAAGGGTCCACTTCTGCGAGTTCGCAGTGGACGGCGTGTTCTGGACGACGGCGGCTCCGGCGGTGGTGGAGCCGTTACGGATGTCCAGATTCAGGTTGCTGTTGGCGTTCCTGATGGTCCAGGCTCCGCCGCCGGCGGACTGGAAGGTGAACAGCTGGCAGAAGCAGGCCGAGTTCTGCCACTGCTGGGCTGCCGTGTTGGTGGCGGTCGAGCCCTGCGGGATGTCCAGGTATCTCCCGCTGTTCTTGTTGACGAGGACGTACTGCCCGGTACCCAGCGGCGGCAGGGCGGTCTGGGTGAGGTTCCAGCGCTGGCAGGCGCAGCTGGTGCCGCTCCACTGGACGGCCTGCGTGCCCACGGCGGTGGAGGCGTTCGGGATCTCCAGGCGCTTGCCCGTCACCCGGTTGGTGATGGTGTATCCGCCGGCCTGGTGCGGGGCGACGGCCCACTCGTGGTCCAGGGTGCCGTTGTCGTCCCACTGAAGGATCTTGGCGCCGTCTGCGGTGGACTGGCTCTCCACACCCAGGACCTTCCCGCCGGCGACGTTGAAGATCTTGAAGTAGCCGGAGCTCTGCTGCACGAAGCGCCACTGCTGGTCGGTGGCGTTGTCGGCGTTCTGCTGGGTGGCGTTCGTGCCGTTGGTGGTGGAGCCGCCCGCGATGCTCAGCATGAGGTTGCTGCCCACGTTCGACACGGTGTAGGTGGCACCGTCAGAGATGCCGCCGCCCAGGTCGATGGTGCTGTAGGTGACGGGGTTGGAGAGATCGGGACCTCCGTTGCCGCCGCTGAGCACCAGCAGGCTGTGGCCGTCGGGCAGGGGCACCATGCCGCGGCTGTAGCCGTTGGCGACGTTGGAGCTGATACGCGTCCAGGTGTTCGCGGCGCCGTTCTGGGTGTTGAGGAACAGGTCGCTGGTGCTGTAGGCGCCGACGACAAGGGTGCCGTTCGGACCGCCGGTGGGCAGCCACGTGATGTACGGGGTACTGGTGGGGACCACGCCGTCCGTCGACCGCAGGGGAATGCCCGTGACGGAGTTGAAGGCCTCCGGGTCGGCGGAGATCTTGTAGTGGACGGCGAAGTGGCCCGCGGGAGAGCCGCCGTACTCGTACGTCATGACGTAGTTGCCGTTGGGCAGTTGCGCGACGGTGGCCATACCCGGGCGCTGGCTGAAGGTGGGCATCGCCACGTCGTCCACGACCGGCCCCCAGTTGCGGAGGTCCGTGGTGACCTGGTGCACGATCTTCTGGCCGTGGTCGGGGTCGCGCTGGTCGGAGTAGTAGACGATCAGCTTGCCGTTGGCGTAGAGGAAGAAGGGCTCCCATACGGGGGTGTTGCCGTTGCCGCTCTCGTCGTAAGCCGGACCGCCGGTGGCGATGTTGCTGACGAACGTCCAGGTCTGTCCGCGGTCGGTGCTGGCATAGACATCGATCTTGATGGCGGAGCGGTCGGAGGGGACCGAAGCGCCGGCGGCCAGGATGGTGCCCGCCGGGAAGCCGCCTACGGCGGTGGGCAGTTCGAACAGCTCGGGCTGCCAGCGCATGCCCCAGCCATTCTGGGTGTCGGCGACCTCGGAGATCTTCGACCAGGAGTTGCCGTTGTTCGTGCTGCGGTAGATCGGGAAGACCGGCGTGCCGGAGGTGTACTGCTCGAACGTCGCGAGGATGGTGCCGTTGGCGGAGCCGTTGTGCTGCATCCGCATCGCCCGCGGGTAGAGCGACCCTGGCGAGGGCGCACCCGACGGCGGCCTGTACATCGTCTGCGAGGAACGGGCCAGGGCGTCCGCCCGATCGGCGGGCATGACCATGGCCACCGCCGCGACGAGCAGGATGAAAGCCAGGGACAAGAAGGAGACGGGACGGGAACGCGGAGCGGCGCCGGGTCTGGCGCCTGTCTGCGCAGGGGACATTGCGGCTCCCAGGGGAAGGTGTGTTTAGGTGTCCGCCGCTGGCTCGGAACGGCTCAGAGTGATGCGGCGGAGTTCGTTGAGTGCGTGGCCCGGGGGACAGCCGGGCGACACTGCCGGGCGCGGCGCGCGAGCGCGGGGAGCGCGGCGCGACAAGCGCGGAATGGTGGAGGTGGAACGCCCCGGCGTGTGGGTGCGCCGGAGCAGTGGCGCAGGGGGGCGGGGTGGATCAGAGGGAGGACGGAGGAGGCGCAGTAGAACCGCGGACAATCAGTTCGACGGGTGGGTCGTTCGCCGGCGGCAGCTCGGTGTCAGGCTTCTCCATGGCGTGAAGGAGAAGCCGGATTCCTTCGCTCGACGCCGCCTCGAAGGGCTGACGGACGGTGGTCAGAGGCGGGGAGACGTAGGCGAAGACGGGGTTGCCGTCGAAACCGACGACACTGACGTCCTCCGGCACACGACGACCGCTTTCCAGCAGGCCGTGGATCAGTCCGATGGCCATCTCGTCGCCCGCGGCGAACACCGCGGTCACCGTTCGGTCCGAGGCCAACCCGAGGCCCGCGGCATACCCGGAGGCCGCCGACCAGTCGCCGTTCAGCAGGGGCGGTTCGTGCGCGCCCCGGGCCGCCAGTGCCGCCCGCCATCCCTCGATGCGGTCCTTGGTGGCGTACCACCGGCGCGGACCGGCGAGGTGATGGACGGTCGAATGCCCCAGGTCCAGCAGGTGTTCGGTGGCCGCGCGGGCCAGCTCATGGGCGCCCACGCCGACAGTCAGTGTCCGGGCGGCGGTGAAGGCGGGTGGTGCTCCGACGAAGAGGACCGGCACGTCAACACCGAGCGGGACTTCACCCTCAACGATGGGTACGGAGACGACGATGCCGTCCACGCCCTGCTCCAGGAGTGACTCCAGCGCGCCGGCGATGCTCTGCGGATCGCCGTCGGGTGTGTTGACCACGCGAAGCGCGTAGCCGGCGTCCCGTACGGCCTGTTCGATGCCCACCAGCAGGGAGGCGGTTCCATACCCGGCTGTTGCCAGAGCGACCACACCGATGGACCGGGTACGGCCGGAGGCCAGTGCTCTGGCCGCGTGGTTCAGCCGGTAGCCGAGCTCCTCGGCGGCCGCCAGGACGCGTCGGCGGGACTCGTCGGAGACGTACGGTTCGTTGTTGAGGACCCGGGAGACCGTCTTGCGTGAGACGCCGGCCAGCCTGGCCACGTCCTCACTGCGCGGCGCGGAGGAGCTCGCACTGCGCTCCAGCCCTGTTGTCATGGAGTCTCCTCATGGCCGTGTGTTCTCCATCGAACGAGGTCAATTACATGACCGCGCGGTCAATGTGTACGCACCCGCCGAGCGCACGTCAAGAGTTCTCGCAACGCCACTCGCCTCCGGTGCGAGCGGACATCGGGGCCCGCGGCTGGGCGGAGGGGGTGCCGCAGGCGCTCGAGGAAACGTGCCCCGGCATTCATTCCTGCAGCTCAAGTGGTGTTCTCTCCATGCGGGACGATTCGACGACCAGCCGGACCAGTCCTGTCCGCCGACTTATGCTGCCCGCACGTCGGGCTCCTGACCGGACCTGATCCATCACGCATTGCCGGACGCGGAGTCTTGACATCGAGCGCACAGAGCGTCCACGCTTCCTGGCGTCCACCGATCGTGTTTGTTTGATCGTGTTTGGTTCTGGTCACTCAGCGGCTGCCTCTCCGCCAACCCTCTTCCGGCTGACGCGCCGAGTCTGGGTACCGCCAGCCCGTCAGGAGTCGAAATGCACCATTCATTCCTTGGCCAGTCCATGCCTGGCACCAGCCGCCGCACCGTGCTGCGCGGACTCGGCGGAGCCGCGCTGCTGGGTGCCGGCATCCCCCTGCTGAGCGCCTGCGCCGGCAGTTCCGCCTCGTCGGACGCCAAGACCATCACCGTGGGCTCCAACGCGTCCGACGCCGTGCCGAAGAAGGGGTACGCCGACGTCTACGCGGCCTTCACGAAGCAGTCCGGGATCGCGGTCGACATCAACACCAAGGACCACAACACGTTCCAGGAGCAGATCAACACCTATCTGCAGGGCACCCCGGACGACGTGTTCCAGTGGTTCGCCGGCTACCGGATGCAGTTCTTCGCGGCCAAGGGGCTCGCCTCCCCGATCGACGACGTGTGGAAGACGATCGGCGGCAACTTCCCCAGTGCCATGCATGACCTGAGCAAGGGTCAGGACGGCAAGTACTACCTGGTACCCCTCACCACGTCCCCATGGGCGATCTTCTACCGCAAGAGTGTCTTCCAGCAGTACGGCTACGAGGTCCCCACCACGTGGGACGCGTACGTCGCCCTGTGCAAGCAGATGCAGAAGGACGGCCTCGTCCCGATCGCGTACGGCGACAAGGACGCGTGGCCGGCGATGGGCTCCTTCGACCAGATCAACTTCCGCCTCAACGGCTATGACTTCCATGTCGAGTTGATGGCAGGCAAGGCTTCGTGGACCGACGCGAAGGTCCGCAAGGTCTTCGACACCTGGGCCGAGACCCTCCCCTACCACCAGGAGGGCGCGGTCGGCCGTACCTGGCAGGACGCCGCCCAGACTCTGGTGGCGAAGAAGGCCGGCATGTATATGCTCGGCATGTTCGTGGCCCAGCAGTTCAGCGACAAGGCAGACCTGGACGACCTCGACTTCTTCGCCTTCCCCGAGATCGACCCGGCGTACGGCCAGGACACCGTGGAGGCGCCGACCGACGGCATCATGCTCAGCAAGAAGCCCAAGAACCACGCCGGCTCCGTCAAGCTGCTCGAATTCCTGGGTACGGCCCAGGCCGAAGAGATCTACCTGAAGGCCGACCCGAGCCTTATCGCCGCCTCCACAAAGGCCGACACCTCCGGCTACAGCGCCCTTCAGAAGAAGGGCTACGAGATGATCAGCCAGGCGAAGCATCTCACCCAGTTCATGGACCGTGACAGCCGTCCGGACTTCACGTCCACGGTGATGCAGCCCGCGCTGCAGAAGTTCATCCGCGCCCCCAAGGGGATCGACAGCCTGCTGTCCTCGATCGAGCGCCAGAAGAAGACGATCTTCGCGTCCGACTGAGCCCGATCCCCCTTCTGAAGTGGATGAACACCGACACCATGAGCTCCGAAACGACCACGAAGGTCCCGGAGGCGGCCGCGGTGCCGCCTCCGGGCGCCGCGACGCCGAAGAGGCGGGTTCCGCAGGGCCACCAGCGATTGCTGACCCGCCGGGACCGGTTCATCCTGGCGCTGATGGCGGGCCTGCCCACCCTCCTGCACGTCGCCCTCGTGTGGGTGACGGCCTTCGCCTCGATCGCGTT
>NZ_JAGMUK010000200.1 GCF_019049245.1 Streptomyces sp. AC555_RSS877
CTCGTACGGCGGCTGCGGGCCGTCTGTGGCTGATCGCGCCCACACGGCGGAACCGCACATCTACACAGCCCCGCGCCCCTTGGGCGCTTCAGCGCCGTGGGGGTCGTTGCTCGTACGGCGGCTGCGGGCCGTCTGTGGCTGATCGCGCCCACACGGCGGAACCGCACATCTACACAGCCCCGCGCCCCTTGGGCGCTTCAGCGCCGT
>NZ_JAGMUK010000201.1 GCF_019049245.1 Streptomyces sp. AC555_RSS877
GTGGTGGAAGAGGATGCCTTCCTGGAGGGGCGCGAGCGGGTAGATGTCCGCGATGTTCGCCGCGCCGCCCTCGATGGCCGCGACGATCCGTTCGACCTCCGCAGCCGACAAGTCGACCAGGGGAAGCATGTCCGGGGTGAGGTGGTCGGCGCCGTCCGGGATCCGGTTCGGCGGCACCTCGACCGCCTCCGGAGCCGCGACCGCGGCCAGACCGGCCGGCGTCGGCGTCTGGAACAACGCCCGCACCGAAACCGACACCCCCCGCCCACGCAACCGCTC
>NZ_JAGMUK010000025.1 GCF_019049245.1 Streptomyces sp. AC555_RSS877
GGGCGGGGTGGGCGGGGGTGGGACGAGGGTGGTGAGGCAGGGGTGCGGGGCCCCTGGGTGGTGGGGATGCCGGATCCGCCGGGTCCCTGCGTGGCGGGGGTGTGCGGGCCACTGCGGTGTGGGCGAGATCGGTCGGGAGCCCTCGCGGTGCGGGTGGGAGCGGCCTGGTGGGCCTGGCGGGGCCGGGTGGGCCAGGGCGACTACGGCGGGGCAGGGCGCGCCGGGCCTCTGCGGCCCTGGCTGGGAGCGGACTGTCTGGCGGTCCCGGGGCGGGGCGGGCAGGGTGTGCTGTCGAGGCAGACCGAGGCAGGCCCTGTGGCGAGGCCCAGAGGGTCGACCGGGCCCTCGCGGCCCCCGCTGGACCGGCCCGGTGGGCACCGGCAGCCCCCGGCGCGCCCCAGGCTCCGTGCCACACTGCAAGGCATGCGACGCCTGTTCCCTGTGACCGACGAAACCGTGGCCCGGACCCCGGGTGAGGCTCCTGGTGGGGAGGGGGTGGGGGGTGTTCCCGAGGGCTCCGGGGGTGACGGTGCCGGGGGAGTCGGGCGCGCTCACCTCGTGGATCGGGAGTGGAGTCTGGCCGAGCTGGCCGCCGCCTACGCGTATCCCGAACTCGGGCCCGAGGGCGCGGCCGGAGCCGGGTCCGGCGGGCCGGGGGCCTGGCTGCGGGCCAACATGGTCTCCACGCTCGACGGGGCCGCCCAGCACGACGGCCGGTCGAAGCCCATTTCCAGCGCCGCCGACATGCGGATCTTCGGCACCCTGCGGGCCCTCGCGGACGTGGTGATCGCCGGCGCGGAAACGGTACGCCAGGAGGGGTACCGACCCGCACGCGCGCGTGCTGAGTTCGCGCAGATGCGGGAGGCGGCCGGGCAGGGGCCCGTCCCCGCGATCGCGGTGGTCAGCGCGAGTCTGAACCTGGACTTCACGCTGCCGCTGTTCACCTCGCCCCTGGTGCCCACCCTGATCCTCACGGGCGCCGCGGCGGCCCCGGACCGGATCGCGGCGGCCGAGAAGGCGGGCGCCCGGGTGGTCGTCGCCGGTGACGGCGTCGGCGTCGAGCCCGCCCGTGCCGTCCGGGCCCTGGCGGAGCTCGGGCACACCCGGCTGCTCACGGAGGGCGGCCCGCGGCTGCTCGGGCAGCTGGTGGCCGCCGGGGTGCTCGACGAGCTCTGCCTGACCGTGGCTCCGATGCTCACCGCCGGGGACGCGCAGCGCATCGCGGGAGGGCCGGCGGTGGCGGTCCCGCAGCGGTTCGCGCTGGCGTCCCTGCTGGAGGAGGAGGGCTTCCTCTTCAGCCGCTACCAGCGGTCGTGAGCCCGGCCGCGGCGGGAACGGGATCGATCGGAACCGCTGGCTCCGACATCGATGGAATATCCCGTTCCGTTTAGCTTTCGACGGGCACACTGAAACCGGCAGTACCCGTGCGATCTCGGGGCAGGATGGTTTCCGCAGGGCCTGAACGGCCCACGGAGGAGAGAGGGCGCTCGGCCCTCGAAGGAGAAGGGGCGCCTGGTGTTCACAAGCGTTTTGATGATCGAGAAGGCCCTTACGTCCGCCGACGTGGAGTTCGTCACCACCTTGCACGGGGACGAGCGGGTCGCCTTCCACGTCCTGCTGCAGCCCCGCGGCGACCAGGCGGACCGGCTGCTGCGGGCCATCGACGACGTCGCGCTCGGCGAACTCGACGAGGCGGCCCGGGAGCGGGAGATGCCGGAGGGCGACGAGGCGAGAGGGTTCGGGGAGCAGGCCCTCGACGTGTCGCTGAGGGCCCTGCGGGCGGCCGGCAGCGACGCGGTGGGGCGGCTGATCGAGGACCACCCCCTGGACGCGCTCACGTCCCTGGTCGGCGAGACCGACGCGGACGAGGTGATCGTGCTGACCGATCCCCACTACGTGGAGGAGTTCTTCCACCGGGACTGGGCCTCGCGGGCGCGGCACAAGGTGGGGGTGCCGGTGCTCAAGCTCTTCTCGCACAGCAAGGCCTGACGTCCGCCCCCGGGCCCGTCGCGGGTGTCATAGGGTTTGCCGGTACCTGAAAGTCCGCCGTACCACCCCAGGAGACCCGCATGGCACCCGGCCTTCCCCCCGCCATGGACCGACCGCACTTCATCGGCATCGGCGGCGCCGGAATGTCGGGGATCGCCAAGATCCTCGCCCAGCGCGGGGCGAAGGTGGCGGGCAGCGATGCCAAGGAGTCCGAGACCGCCGAGGCGCTGCGCGCACTGGGGGCGAGCGTGCACATCGGGCACGCGGCGGAGCACCTGGCCGACGACGCGAGCTGTGTCGTGGTCTCGTCGGCGATCCGGGCCGACAACCCGGAGCTGGCGCGGGCGGCCGAACTGGGCATTCCGGTCGTCCACCGTTCGGACGCGCTGGCCCGGCTGATGGACGGCCTGCGGCCGATCGCGGTCGCGGGCACGCACGGCAAGACCACGACCACGTCGATGCTGGCCGTGTCGCTGAGCGAGCTGGGCCTGAAGCCGTCGTACGCGATCGGCGGCGACCTGGACGCGCCCGGCTCCAACGCCCTGCACGGCGAGGGCGAGATCTTCGTCGCCGAGGCGGACGAGTCGGACCGCAGCTTCCACAAGTACGCGCCAGAGGTCGCGATCGTCCTGAACGTCGAGCTCGACCACCACGCCAACTACGCCTCCATGGGCGAGATCTACGAGTCCTTCGAGACGTTCGCGGGCAGGATCGTGCCCGGTGGCACGCTGGTGATCACGGCGGACCAGGAGGGCGCGCGGGAGCTGACGCGGCGGCTGGCCGGGTCGGTGCGGACGGTGACGTACGGCGAGTCCGAGGACGCCGACGTGCGCGTCCTGTCCGTGACGGCGCAGGGGCTGAAGAGCGAGGTCGTCGTCCTGCTGGACGGTGCGGAGCTCACCTTCACGGTCTCCGTGCCCGGCCGTCACTACGCGCACAACGCGGTGGCCGCGCTCGCGGCGGGCGTGGCGCTGGGCGTCCCGGCCACCGAGCTGGCCCCGGCGCTGGCCGCGTACACCGGTGTGAAGCGGCGCCTGCAGCTCAAGGGCGAGGCGGCGGGGGTCCAGGTCATCGACTCCTACGCCCATCACCCGACCGAGATGACGGCGGACCTGGAGGCGATGCGCGCGGCGGCCGGTGACGCCCGCATCCTGGTCGTCTTCCAGCCCCACCTCTTCTCCCGGACGCAGGAGCTCGGCAAGGAGATGGGCCGGTCGCTGTCCCTGGCGGACGGGTCGGTCGTCCTGGACATCTACCCGGCCCGCGAGGACCCGGTCCCGGGCGTGACGAGCGAGCTGATCATCGAGGCGGCGCGGGCCGCGGGCGCGGACGTGATGCCGGTCCACGACAAGGGCGCGGTCCCGGATGCCGTCGCGGGAATGGCGAAGCCCGGTGATCTCGTTCTCACCATGGGCGCGGGTGACGTGACGGACCTCGGCCCGCGGATCCTGGACCGTCTCGCACAGAAGTAGAGGGGTTGGCCGACATGTCGTACGACGTCGAGAAGCCGGACGAGCAGTGGCGCGCGGAGCTGACCCCGGCGGAGTACGCCGTGCTGCGGCAGGCCGGTACGGAGCCCGCTTTCGTCGGTGAGTACACCGACACCAAGACCGAGGGCGTCTACTCCTGCCGGGCCTGCGGCGCCGAACTCTTCACCTCCACCACGAAGTTCGAGTCCCACTGCGGCTGGCCGAGCTTCTACGACCCGCGCGACTCGGACGCGGTCGAGCTCGTCCAGGACCGGTCGCACGGGATGGTGCGCACCGAGGTGCGGTGCGCCCGGTGTGGATCGCACCTCGGGCACGTGTTCGAGGGTGAGGGCTACCCGACCCCCACCGACCAGCGGTACTGCATCAACTCGATCTCGCTTCGTCTGACGCCTGACGCCTGACGAGGGAGTAGCTGCCGGCAGGTCGGCTACCGCTTGCCGGAGCCCGACGCCATGAGGGTGATCAGGTCGAACAGCACGGTGGCGGCGGCGAGTGAGGTCACCTCGGCGTGGTCGTAGGCGGGGGCCACCTCCACGACATCGCCGCCGACCAGGTTCAGTCCGGTCAGCCCGCGCAGCACGTGCAGCAGCTCGCGGCTGGTCAGTCCCCCGGCCTCCGGAGTGCCGGTGCCGGGGGCGAAGGCCGGATCGAGGACGTCGATGTCGACGGAGAGATACACGGGGAGGTCGTCGACCCGTTCCGTGATCGCCTGGATCGTGCCCGCCAGGCCGAGGACGTCGAGGTCGCCCGCCCGGATCGTACGGAAGCCGAACCGCTTGTCGGCGTCCAGGTCGGCCTGCCCGTAGACGGGACCGCGGATGCCCACATGGATGGAGTGGTCCTCGATCAGCAGGCCCTCCTCGAAGGCGCGGCGGAAGACCGTGCCGTGGGTCGTCGGCGCCTGGAAGTAGGTGTCCCAGGTGTCGAGGTGCGCGTCGAAGTGCACCAGAGCGACCGGACCGTGCTCGCGCACCACCGTGCGCAGCATCGGCAGGGCGATCGTGTGGTCACCGCCGATCGCCAGCAGGCGGTGGCCGCCGCGCGCCACCTCCCGCGCGTGGTCGGCGATCTGCCTCAGCGCCGTGTCGATCGAGTACGGGGTGACCGGAACGTCACCGGCGTCGACGACCTGGATCTCGTCGAACGGAGCGATGTCCAGCTCGACATGGAACGCCGGGCGCAGATGGCGGGACGCCTGCCGGACGGCCATCGGGCCGAACCGCGCCCCGGGGCGATAGGAGGTGCCGGTGTCGAACGGCACGCCCAGCACGGCGACGTCGTAGTCGCCGACCTGGCCGATCTCCGGCAGCCGGGCGAAACTCCCGCTCCCGGCGAAGCGCGGGACGGTGGTGCCGTTCGCCGGGCGGATCGGAGGGATCGGTCCGAGGGACGAGTCGGGCATGGGGGGTTCCTGTTTTCTGTCTCGCTGCGGGAAGGGTGAGGGAAGAAAGAGCGTTCAGGCACGGCCTCTGGTGGAACCGCCGTTGGGCTGGAGGACCTGACCGATGACCGCGCCCGCGCCGGGCGACGCGAGGAACGAGACGGCCGCGGCGATCTCGGCGGGCTCGGCCAGCCGGCCGACCGGCATCAGGCGCCGGTAGCGGGCCCGCAGCTCGTCGAGCGTGACGCCCGCGTCCTCGGCGTCCACGCGCAGCTGGTCGGTGTCCACATAGGACGGCGCGACACAGTTCGTGAGGACGCCCCGCGGGCCCAGTTCGCGGGCCAGGCCCTTGGCCATCGCGATCAGCCCGGCCTTCGACGCCGCGTAGGCGGTGGCGTTGCGCTGTCCGATCACCCCCCACTCCGAGGCGATGACCACGATCCGGCCGTGCCCGAGCGCCCGCATCCCCGGCAGCACGGCCTGGACGACGCGGAAGTGGCCGGAGAGGTTCACCTCGATCTGGTGCCACCACTGCTGCGGCGGCTGGTCGAGGAAGGGGCTCATCGCCATCGCCGCGGCATTGGCCACCAGGACGCCCACCGGTCGCCCGGCCCGCTGCTCCACCTCGGCGACCATGGCGCGCGCCGCGGCCGGGTCGGCGATGTCGGCGGGCGCGGCGATCCCGCCGATCCGCTCGGACAGTTCGGTCAGCCGTCCGTCGTCGGTGAGGTCGTTGACCGCGACGGTGTGGCCGTCGGCGGCCAGCCGCAGCGCGGTCGCCCGGCCGATGCCCTGGGCGGCTCCGGTGACCAGGGCGAGGCTGCCCTCCTTGATGTCGGACGTCACCTCAGATCACCGCCCCGGCGTTCGGGGACAGGACGTCCCCGCAGTACATGCCGCCCTCGGTGGCCAGATAGCGCACGGTGTACGCCACTTCCGCCGGCGTGACCAGCCGGCCGAGCGGCAGCGTGGCCAGGTACGCCGGATCGCGCCAGGGCGAATCCGCCGCCAGGAGCGGTGTGTCGGTGGGGCCCGGGGCGACGATGTTGACGCGGATCCCGTCGTCGGCCACCTCGAGCGCCAGCGACTTGGCGAAGCCGAGCACCGCGCCCTTGGCGGCGACGTAGTGCACGTCGCCGCTGCCGCCGGTGAGCGCCAGTTCCGAGGAGATCACCACCACCGTGCCACCGCCGCCCGAGGCCAGGAAGGGCAGCGCGGCGGCGCAGGTGTTGACCGTGCCGCCGAGGATCACGGCGAACATGCGGTCCCACTGACCGAGCGTGAGGTCGGCGGCATCGATGCCCTCCTCGTAGTACCCGGCCGCGGTCACCACCACGTCGAGCCGCCCGAACCGCTCGGCCACCCGCGCGACCGCCTCCGCGACCGCCTGACGGTCGGTCACATCGACGACGACCGGCAGGTCCGTCACGGAAGGGTTGAGGTCCAGCCCGGCGGTGCGCCAGCCCGCCTCCTTGAACACCTCGGCGGTCGCGGCGCCGATGCCGCCTGCAGCGCCGGTGATCAGGGCGACCCGGCCGCTCACTCTCCGGCCCGATCAGCGGCGGCCGGGGAGAGGGCGACCACTGGGGCCACGCGGTCCGGCCGGGTCACCGACCAGTGCACCAGCGCACCGACCGCACCGAGCACCCCGGTCATGATCAGCAGTCCCCAGTCGAGGTACCACACGCCGTTGAGGGCGCGCGGCCAGGCGATGTTGACCGATTCGAAGAGGATCCACACGGCGGCCGCGTACGTCACCGGCTTCCCCCACCGGCCCAGGGACCACTCACCGGGCTCCCAGGTGCCGCGCAGCCTGACGTAGACCGCGCCGAGCACCGGCAGCGCGTAGGACAGGTAGAAGCCGGCGTTGGCGAAGGAGAGCAGCAGCGCGTAGATCTTCGACGCGCTGACGAAGAGCAGCGAGCCCGCGACGACCGCGGTCAGGGCGATCGCGCCGCGCGGCACCCGCTCCTTGCCGGACAGCCTGCCCAGGAACCGGGCTCCGGGAAGGGCCTGGTCGCGCGCTCCGGCCCAGATGGCCCGGCTGACCGCCGCCTGCACCGCCATCAGACTGGCCGCGAACCCGATGACCAGGGCGATCAGCAGGGCCTTGCCGGTCGCCGAGCCCAGTCCGGCCTCCAGGGTGGTGGCGATCGGGTCGGCGTCCTTTCCGCTCAGGACGTCCCCGATGTCCGGCATGGCCAGCAGAATGCCGAGGCTGGCGTACATGACGAGGATGCCGACGGCGGCGAGGGCCAGGGCCATCGCCTTGGGCAGGACGCGCCGGGACTCCTTGACCTCCTCGGCGATGGAGCCGGCCGACTCGAACCCGACGAAGGACCAGCCGGCGATCGCGACGGCGCCGAGGAACGGTCCCGTGAGCCACGCCGACCCGTGCGCGGTCCCCTCCCCGCTGAAGAGGACCGAGAAGGAATGGGTGCGGTGGGCGAAGAGCAGCACGGTGCCGATGCCGAGGGTGGCGATCAGCTCCGCGGTCAGGCTGACGTAGAGGAGCACCTTGAGGACGCGTCCCCCGATCATGTTCGCGGCCGAGCCGAACAGCAGGACGCCCAGCGCGGTCAGGGCTTGCTCGGTGCGGCTGAAGCCGGTGACCCCGAGCGCCCCGAGCAGGAATCCGGATCCGGCGAAGGACAGGGCCGACAGGGCGAGGGTCAGGCCCCACATGTACGCCCAGTTGGTGAACCATCCGTAGCGCGGGCCGATCAGGTGGCGGGCCCACTGGTAGACGCTGCCCTGCAGCGGCCAGCGCGAGACCAGTTCGCCGAACACCCCGCAGACCAGGAGCTGCCCGACGAGGACGACGGGGAAGGCCCACCAGAAGGCGGGCCCGGCGGTGATGACACCGAGGGCGAAGACGCCGTACATGCCCACGATGGGAGAGACGTCGGAGAAGGCGAGGGCGAAGGCGGATCTCAGGTTGTACTGCTGCTTGAGTCCGCCGGTGGCTTCGGAGCCGATGCCGGGGCCGGGCGGGCCGGCCAGTGCGGTCTGGGCGCTTGAGGTCATCTCGGTGTCCTGTCGAAGGGGCGGCGCGGTAGCCGACGGAGGGCATACAGGAGTGACACGACAGGCGCCCTTGCCTGTGTGCGCGATGGGGAGAGGGGGGCGTCAGGGGCGCTGCGGCACCCAGTACGCCTGGTCGGGGAGCTCCGGCTGCGGGCAGCCGCGCGGGGAGAGATCCAGGGACGCGGTGTGCTGGGCGACCTCGGCGACCGTGGTGATCCACAGGCCGGGCAGCGCCTTCATTCGCTCGATGAGCCGCTCCAGGGCCTCGGCCCGTGAGGGACGGCCGGACAGGAAGGGGTGACAGGTGAGCACGAAGCAGGCGCCGAGGCGGTACATGGCCTCCAGCTCCCACGTCCACATCTCCAGCACCTTGGCGGGGCTCTCGATCACGCCGCTGCCGATCAGACCGGGCAGGAAGGCGTACTGCTCCCAGTCGTCCAGTCCCCAGGAGACGGGCACCTGCACGATGCTGGGGGCCTGCGCCCGTCCGTCCACGGCCAGCCGGTAGGGGTGATCGGCGTCCATGAGGCTGGAGTCGTAGAGGAATCCGCGTTCCTCGAGCAAGCGGGGGGTGTGGTAGTTCAGCTCCCACATCGGCGCCCGGTAGCCGACCGGCCGGACGCCCGCGACCTCGTACAGGGCCTTGAGCCCGAGGTCGAGCATGTCCGCCTCGGTCGTGGCGTCCATTCCGACGGTGTTCTCGTGGAAGTAGCTGTGGTGGGCCACCTCGTGCCCTGCCTCGACCACCGACCGCACGACCTGGGGGTAGCGGTGCGCGGTGTATCCGGGAACGAAGAAGGTGGCCCTGAGGCCGTGGCGCTCCAGCATGGCCAGAATCCGGGGCACTGCGACCAGCGGTCCGTAGGACTGGTGGCTCATCGGGCTCATACGGTGGACCGAGGCGATGTCGGTGCTCAGCACCGCGGCCTCGGCGTCCATGTCGAAGGTCAGGCAGGCGGCCGAGGTGAAGCCGTCGGGCCAGCCGATCGGGCCGGCAGCCGTGGTGACATCACGTCGGCCGGCAGCCGTGGTGACATCACGCTGAGAAGCCTTTGCTTCCGCCATGGCGCACTCTCCGCTCGTTCGATGCGCACAGCATGGGGACGGCCGGGGCGGCCCCGCCATCCGACTGCGGCGCAGAACATCCACGCGTACTCGTACCGGAGTATGAGGCTGCCTTCATGTCACCCGGGTCCGGCCCGTGTGTGCACCCGGTAACAGGGAATTCACGCCCGTCTCATCACCGGCGTGGGCGGCGCGGATACGTTCCAGACGCTCACCAGCGAGGCGCCGGGCGACGGGGGGGCGGACAACGAGGAGGCGGCGATGGCGGTCACGGTGCGGGAACTCCTTGCCCTGCCGCACCTGCAGATGTCGCTGCACGCGGGTGCCGACGGGCTCGACCGCGAGGTCAGCTGGGCGCACCCCTCCGACCTGCCCAACCCGTGGGCCTGGCTCTCCGCGGGCGAGCTGCTGCTGACCAACGGCACCGGGCTGGCCGCCGACCCCGCCGGGCAGGCACGCTTCATCGAGAGACTCGCGGAGGCGGGCACCAGCGCCTTCGGGCTGGGCCTCGGCATGCAGGGCCCGCCGCTGACCCGCGCGCTCACCGACCGGGCCGACGACTTGTCGCTGCCGGTGGTGTCCGTGCCGTACAGCGTGCCGTTCAGCGCGGTCGTCCGTGCGGTGGCCGAGGTCAACGAGCGCGAGGAAGCCCGGCAACTCGCCGGTGTCGCCCGCCTGTACTCCTTGTTGCGGGCCTCCATGGCCGGCGGGCTGCCCGGACCGCAGACGTTCGGCAGGCTCGGAGCGGAGCTGAAGGCGCGGCTGTATCTGGTCGACCCCGAGACCGGCCTGTCGCTTTTCGAGGACGGACCGGAGACCGGCTTCGCGCGGGAACTGGTCGCCGAGTACGCGGCGCACGGCGGTGCCATCCCCGGCGTACTGCGGCTGCGCCACCGCGGACAGGACGGCTCGGGTGCGGCGATCGCCCTGGCCGTCGCGGTACCGGGCGACCAGCCGACCGCTCTGGTCGCCGAGCCGACCGGGGAACAGCTGCCCGGCCTCGACCTGCTCCAGCATGTCGCCGCCCTCGGCTCCCTGGAACTGACCCAGCTCACGGCCGACCGGGAGAGCCGACGCCGGCGGGGCGCGGACCTGCTCCGCCTCCTTCTCGACCGCGGGCTCGACCCGACGACCGCCCGCCAGCGGCTGGCGGAAACCGGCATCGGGCCGGCCGCCGCTGTCGTCGTGCTCACCCCGGCCGCGTGCGACGACACCGCCGACCACGTCGGCAGACGGCTGTCCAGGCTGCGCGTCCCGCACCTGCTGCTGCGGCGCGACGACAGCCTCCACATCGTGGTGGAGGACCGGCCGCAGTGGCTCGCGCACCTGACCCGGCTGCTGGACACCTCCGCCCCGATGGGCGTGAGCGACCGGATCGGCACGGCGGAGCGCCTGCCGGAAGCCGGACAGGAGGCCCGCTGGGCGCTGGGAGCGGCCGAGGCCGAGAACCGGCGCCTGATCCGGTACGGCGACGAGACCGCGCTGCCGCTGCCGCGCACCCCGGCCGAGGCGCAGGTGCTGGCGTCCAGAGTGCTGGGGGCGCTGATCGCGCACGACGCCGAGCACGGCACCGACTACCTGCACACGCTGCGGGTCGTACTGCGCCGCGACCGGTCCTGGCAGTCGGCCGCCGACGAACTGCACATCCACAAACAGACCCTCGGCTACCGGCTGCGCAGGATCGAGCAGCTGACCGGCCGCGGGGTGACCCGGACCGACCACATCGCCGAGCTGTGGTTCGCCGTACACGCCCATGACCTGGTCCGCAGCCGCGTCCCTCACGCGAGCTGAGCTGCTTTGGGCGGACCGCCGCCGGGAGGCGAAGCGCGGGCCGTCAGTCAGCTTCCGGCGAGGACGTGGAGGGGCCCCTCGGCGGCGCTGATCTCCCACCTGAGCTGGTAGGCGGTGCCGCCCGGGCCGGTGTCGCTCACCGACAGTTCCGCGCCGCCGGCCAGGGCCGGGGCGAGGGAGCGGCCTTCGCGGTGCGGCAGAGTCGAGCGTTCGACGATCCAGCGATCGCCGGTGATCCGGCCCAGCGACACCTCACAGTCGAGCAGCTCACGGGCCCGGCCCAGGTGCCCGGCCCCCGCTACCAGCTCCGCCAGCGAGGCGTGGGCCGGCAGCGGTTCGCTCCGGCCGCGGGCGTAGCCGAACCACGATCCGGCCCGCACGAGCAAGCCGGCCCGGCCGGACCGCGGGCCCACCAGCTCCGCGGCCGCGCAGGACCCACCGGCTTCCTCGGCGGGATGCCAGTGCTCCACGTACGGCGCGTGCAGGCCCTTCTCCACCAGGACCGGTCCGTGCCATTCCAGCCGCCCCGCGTCCGGGAGGGCGGCGGGCGGCTGATAGTCGATGGTGCGCCCCCAGTGGAAGGCGCCCTCGGCGTGGCGCAGGCGCCCGGCGAACGCCTCCTGCCCGGCGAGGTCGAGCAACTGCTCGAAGGAGAGGTCGGCCAGACTCCCGGTCCCCCGGGGCGGCGAAAGACCGGCCGGCTGCCGCAGATCGGCGTAGCGGGCGGGCCCTTGGACCCAGGTGACGGAGCTCGTGGTGTCACGGCCGCGCTCGTCGACGAGAAGCGAGCGCCGCCAGAGTCCCGCCAGGTCGGCGAGTGCGGGGCTGGTGCCGGGCATATGGGGTCCCCCCGTGGGCGGTGGTCGGAGGGCCGCTCACACACGGTCCTGTGGGCCCCACAGCACAGCGACCGACTGTTACCGGGCGGGTGAGCGCACCTTACTCCCGGTGGAAAGCAGTACATCGAGGCGACTCCTTGCCTGCTGACCGTCGGCAGGCAAGGCCGGGCCCAAGAGCCGCTCGACGCGGGCGGGCCTCTCCTGCCGCATCGTATTCGCCGGCACGCGCTCGCACTCGTCCTGCTGCCGGGTGGCCGCTTCGAGATCACCGTGCGGCTCCCGCCTGCAGGACCACGCCGTCATCGATCGGCAGGTGACCGGCGTCATGGCCGGCGGTGACGGCGATCAGCCGGATCTTGCTGATGGTCGGCCTGCTTCGCTGCCGGCCCGGGGAGCGCATCCAGCCGGATTCGTGGTGTCCCGAGCAGTGCCCTGGATAGGTTGCTCTGATGAAGCTGCCGGCGTACTGGATGACGCGTCCCGCTCCACCCCCGGACCGCGAAACGTCGGCATCCTTCGACCGACTGCTGGAGCAGGCGCTGGCGAACGGTCCCGACGCGCCCGTCGACTACCGGCTCGAGGCGCCGAAATGGCAGTTCCTCTGCCATGCCGCAGACCGCGGCAGACTGCTGCTGCACGGCTCGGGCGACCCGGCGATCAGCCGCTTCGAACCCCGGCAGCCGGACGACAACAGCGAGTTCGGCAACCGGCGCGCCGTCTTCGCCGCCGGCGACGGACTCTGGCCGATGTACTACGCCATCCTGGACCGGGACCGCCACCCGATGTCGTTGATCAATGGCTGCGCCCGCCTCGCCAACGGCAGCGAGCGGCTCGGCGAGCCGCACTACTACTTCTCCATCAGCGCGCAGGCGCTGAAGCAGCAGCCCTGGCGTCCCGGCACGGTGTACCTGCTGCCCGCCGACACCTTCGAGTTGCAGCCGCGGATGCGGGTCGGCGATGTCTCGGTGCAACTGCCCCAGTGGGCAAGTCCCGTACCGGTGACCCCTGTCGCCAAACTGTGCAGCCGCAGGACTTCCCGTTCCTGGACCAGATCCGCGGCCATGACGATGAGCGGGTCTGGACCCGTGCCGCCGCGGACGTGGACGGCTTCCCCTGGCATGAGGAGACGTGACGCATGCGTCGAGGCGCGGCTTCAGGTCCGCTGCCGCACCGGACGGCCCACGGTCCACAGGCCGCCGGGGGGGGCCGAGGCTACGGGGCCCAGCCGGGCAGTGCCCCGCGGGCGCGTGCGTCCTGGTGCCGGACGGAATCCCGCCACGCGTCAGCGCTCTGCTCGATGAGCTTCCGCAGCGGCTTCCCGCCCGCGCCCGGGGTGCGATCACGTAGCACGATCTCCACCGCGATCAGGCAGTGGATGACCGCCACGGTGGAAAACTCGCAGAAGTGGCACTCCGATGTGAGGGTGCCGGTCCTGGAGGGCATGGAGGACAGCGCGGGTGTGCGGCATCGCGGCCTCGGCGCCCATGGTCCGGGCGGCGAGCCGCCCGGAGAGCTGCCGCCGCTGCGCGCCCGCCGTACGGCGCAGCTGGTAGGTGGCAGCGAGGACCGCACGCGCCTCGGGCAGCAGCGCCTGCCCCGCCGCGGTGAGACCGACACTGCGGCTGGTCCGCTCGAAGAGCGGCACGACCAACGGCTTCTCCATGTGTCCCGGATCTTCTGCCACTGGCCGCCCACGCGTATCCGGCGCGTCCGCGCCTTGGTCAGCGCGGCGCTGCCGTGCTGTTCCTGACGACCAGGCTCGTCGGGACCAGGTCGGTTCCGGCCCTCGGGCCGCCGTGCGTGCGGATCTGGCGCAGGACGCCCTGCACGCAGCGGCGGCCCACCTCGGCGAAGTCCTGGTGGACGGTGGTGAGGGGCGGGACGAAGAACGCCGCGTCCGGGATGTCGTCGAAGCCGACGACGCTGACGTCCTCGGGGACGGAGCGGCCGCGTTCGTGGAAGGCGCGCAGCAGGCCCAGGGCCATCTGGTCGTTGGCGGCGAACACCGCGGTGCAGCCGGGGTCGTCGGCGAGCGCGAGGCCGGCCGCGTAGCCGGACTCGGCCGTCCAGTCGCCGTGCAGCGGCGGCGGCACCGGGCGCCCCGCCTCCTCCAGGACGGTGCGCCAGGCCTGGGTCCGGCGCTGGCCCGCGAACGAGGCCTCGGGGCCCGTCACGTGCCATACGGTCCGGTGCCCGAGGTCGAGCAGGTGTCGTACGGCTTTCCGCGCGCCGTCGGCCTGGTCGGTGTCGACCACGCCGTAGCGGTCCCCGGCGTCGGAGTCCACGACCACGACGTGGACGCCGGGCGGGAGCTGGACCGTGGCGGCGTCGAGCAGATGGATCTCCATGATGACGACGACGGCGTCGACGGCCAGCTCGCCCATGCGCGTGAAGGCGCCCAGCACGTTGTCCTGGGTCGGCACGTCGATGGGGATCAGGGTGATCGCGTACCCCTCGGCCGCGGCGTGCGTGGCGATCGCCTCCACGGTGCGGCTGTTGCCCGTCGAGGACAGGCTGAACAGGATCACGCCGATGGTGTTGAACTGGCCGTAGCGCAGGGCGCGTGCCGCGCTGTTGGGCCGGTAGCCCAGCTCGCGCATCGCGGCGAGCACCTGCTCCCGGGTCGAACTGATCACTCCGGGATGGCCGTTGGAGACCCGCGAGACCGTCTGGGACGAGACGCCCGCGGCCTTGGCGACATCGGCCATGGAGACGCGCTGCTTGCGGCGCCCGCCGGGCACGCCCGAGCCGCCCCGTTCCACCACTGGTGCCTCCTTCGACGCGGGTCCGCCTGTTGCCCGACGCACCGGATGTTACGCGGGGGAAACCTTGACGGCCGCTGGGGTGGATGTCACGATTCCGGCGCCGCCAAGTTTACGTAAACATCGCCCCGGGTCCCCCCGCCCGAGAACCGGCCCCCACTTGTCGCCGTGCGTGTTCACGTAAACATCCGCGCTCCTGAAAGGGCACGTCGATGCGCAAGACCCCCACCCGAGCCCGCTTCACGCCCCGGCTGCGTACCGCCTTCGCCGCGGTCGCGATCGCCGCGATCAGTGGCACGACCCTCGTCGGCAGCCCGGCCTCCGCCGCCGCGCCGAAGACCGACACGACCCAGTTCAAGGGCGTGAACTGGGCCGACCCCCGCGACAACTTCGCCGACGACCCGGTCGTGCTGTCCGGCCTGTCGCTCTCCGACACCTACGCCCAGACCTACACCAAGGCGAGCCGGATCATCTCCGCGTTCCGGGCGAACCTCGGCGCGAACACCGTGCGGCTGCCCATCAACCCGTACACGGTCAACGGCGCCTACTGGAAGTCGTATCGCGGGGTCATCGACGCGGCGTCGGACAAGGGCTTCAAGGTCATCGTCTCCTACTGGGAGGGCACGGGCGCCCAGAAGGACGGCTTCATCGACGACGAGGCCACCTACTGGCCCATGTGGAAGACCGTCGTCAAGGCCTACAAGAACGACAGCCGTGTCTACTTCGAGCCGATGAACGAGCCGCACGGCTACACCGACACCGAGTGGGCCGACAAGGCCGCGCAGTGGCTGTCGACCTACCCGTCGGTCCCGCGCAACCGGATCTTCGTCAGCGGTGCCGGCTACAACGACCACGTCACCTCGGTATGCGCCGACCCGCGCCTGAAGGGCACCTACCTGTCGCTGCACCACTACGGGTTCTGGAAGGAGTACGCGACCTACGACCAGTGGGTCGCCGACCTCAAGGTGCGCATCGGCGACTGCGCGAACCGGACCGTCGCGGACGAGTTCGGATCCCCGATGACCACCGGCCTGAACTACAACGTGCCGACCCCGGACGACAACTTCGTCAACTTCCTCCAGGCCGTCACCGACACCTTCCGCGAGCTCAAGATGGGCTCCGTCTACTGGCCGGGCCTGCGCACCGACGACACCTACTCGCTGCAGACCCTGACCGGCGACCCCGCGCGCCCCTGGCTGGCCACCACCAACCAGTCCGGCGCCGACCGCCTCGCCTGGGCGTGGGGCCGCGGCAAGCCGGTCCAGCAGCCCTGACCGGGCCGGACCCGGCTCTCGGTGACCCCCGCGGCGCTGACGCGGGGGTCATCTGCCGTCCGGATGCTCACAGGACCTTGCGATGCACGAGTGCCGACAGGACGAGGGCGCCCGGGAGCAGGGGAAGCCAGATGGTGACGACGCGGTAGCCGATGACCGTCGCCGTGGCCAGGCTCAGGGGCGCTCCGAGCGCGGCCATCGCGAAGACCAGGGTCGCGTCCACGGGGCCGATGCCACCCGGCGCGGGGACCGCCCCGGCGACCGCCCCGGCGGCGAGGAACGCGAGGGTGACCTGTGTCCACGTCAGCGGCAGGCCGAGCGCGGCGCCGACCGAGGCGATCACGCTTGCCTGGAGCAGCGGGGTGGCGGCGGCCCCGCCCCAGAGGGCGGCGACACGGGCGGGCCGGGTGTGGAGGAGCCTCGCGTCGGTCAGGGCGGTGCGTACGAAGGTGAGGGCGGGACGACGCAGTGGGGGTACGGCCGCCACGAGCAGGACGGGGGCCGCGAGGCCGAGTGCCACGGCACCGGCGGCCAGCAGCAACGTCCCTTCCTCGGGGGCGAGTTGGTCCCAGGGCAGCAGGTCGGGGGAGGCCGCGAGGAAGGCCAGCAGGACCAGCGTCTTCGCGATCGGTCTGACCAGCGAGTAGAGAGCGAGGGAGGCGGCGGCCCGGCGGAGGGGAACGCCCCGGCCCAGCAGGAAACGCAGGGTGACCGCGTGGGCGCCGACGCTTGCCGGGAGTACGTGGTTCGCGGCACCGGCGGCGAACTGTGACGCGAGCAGCAGCCCCGGCGGAAGCCGGTCGGGCAGGGCGCCCTGCCGTACGCACGCGGCGGCCACCCAGCCGAGGCAGGTGAAGAACACCGCCGCCAGCAGCCACCAGGGGTCGGCGCCGGCCAGCCGGGCGGCGCCCTCGTACACGGTGTGCCGGTCGAACGCCGCCCACGCCCCGATCAGCAGGAGCGGGAGCAGGCTCAGCGCCGTGGGGAGGAGGCGCGCGGCGGCGGGGGAGCGGCTGGGCGTGGGGCGCGTTCCGGGGGGACCGTCGAGCGGGAGCAGAGACACGGCGCACGTCGTCCTTCCGCGTCACGTCCGGCGCGGTGCGGCGCGCGGCGTGACGGATCCGAGGCGATGCAGGGGCGGGACAGCGGCGGAGCGGGAGAGCCGGCGGGCAAGCGGGGACCACCCAGACCTTCCCGTTCGGTGTGACGCCGTGGTGACCGGGAGCCGACGGGGCGTGGACCTGCGGTCGTCGGAAAGGAGTGTGCCCAGCGGGTCCGGATCTCAGTCCCGGGCCTCGGGGTGTTGAATCACCGATCCACGCAACTGTTGACTTTTGGCTGAACGATCCAGAAGATTTCCTGGGTGATGAGCCACACCCAAGGCGTGACCCTCGGCACCGCTCTCCCCGTCGACCTGGACGAAGCGGCCCACCGCTGTCTGGTCGCCGGATTCGACGGCACCACCGCCGTCCCCGACACCCTGAAACGGCTGGTCGACCGCGGCCTCGGCGGGGTCATCCTGTTCACCCGCAACGTGCGCGACGCGGGGCAGGTGCGGCGGCTCACCGACACCCTGCGGGCCCTGCGCCCCGACCTCCTCGTGGGCATCGACAACGAGGGCGGCGGCATCGGCCACCTGGTCAGCGCGGGCGCCCCCGAGGTCCCCGGGTCCTTCGCCCTCGGTGTCGCCGACGACCTCGGGCTGACCGCCCGGTGCGCCGACGCGCTCGCCGGGCACCTGGCCACGCTCGGCATCACCGCCTCCTACGCGCCCGTGGCCGACGTCCAGCACGTCCCGGACAACCCGATCGTGCGGACCCGCGCCTTCGGCACCGACCCGGAGCTGGTGTCCCGCCACACGGCGGCCTGGATCGCCGCCACCGAGGCACGCGGCATCGCCTCCTGCGCCAAGCACTTCCCCGGACACGGCGGCACCGTGACCGACAGCCACCACGACCTGGCCGTGGATCCGCGGCCGTACGAGGAACTCGACCTCGCGCCCTTCCGGGCCGCCATCGTCGCCGGGGTGCCGATGCTGATGAGCGCGCATGTCGTCTTCCCGGAGCTGGACGCCAACCGCCCCGCCACCCTCAGCCGGCGCATCCTGGGCGATCTGCTCCGGCACGAACTCGCCTTCGACGGCGTCCTGGTCAGCGACGCCCTGGAGATGAAGGCGATAGCCGACCGCTACGGCGAGGCGGCCGGGGCGCGGATCGCGCTCGCGGCGGGGGCGGACCAGGTCATCGTCGCCGTACCGGACCTGAAGGTCACGCTGGGCTGCCGGGACGCGGTGCTCGCAGCGCTGGGCGACGGGACCCTGGCGGAGGAGCGGATCGGGGAGGCCGCGGGGCGGGTGCGCCGGCTCGCCGAGAGGTACGCCGCCCCCGCGACCGGCGTCGCCGGGTGGGACACCGAGGCGGGACTGGAGGCGGCACGCCGGGCCGTACGGAGCCGGAGCGGGCCGGCGCCCGTGCGCGGCGCCCATGTCGTCGACCTGTTCCCGCCGCCGCATCCGGCGCTCAACTGGGGCGGCGAGGACCTGCTGACCGAGCTGCGTGCCGTCGATCCGGCCGCCACGGGCACGTGCGTCACCGGGGAGCCCGCGGACCCGGCCGCCCTCGCCGACGGGATCCTGCGTCTGGCCCGGGACCTGCCTTTGGCTGTCGCCACCTGCGACGCCGGGCTGCACCCCTGGCAGGCGGCCCTGCGGGACGCCCTGCTGACCCGGCGGCCGGACGCGGTGCGCGTGGCCACCGGACTGCCGGAGGACGGTGCCCTGTGCTCGTACGGGCGCGGGAAGGTGAACCTGCGGGCGGTCGCGGAGGCGCTGTCCGGAGCGTGACGGGAGCGAGGCCTCGCCCTACGGCAGTCGTACGACCTTCTTGATGCCGCGCGCCGCCAGGTATCCCTCGTCGTCCGCCCGTGAGGCCAGGACGACCGCCGGGCGTGCACCCTCGGCGCGCAGCCGCATCCACGCCTCGAAGAACGCGCCTCCCGGACCGGACACGGAACGGGTGGCCGGTGTGCAGTCCAGGACCAGGGCCGTCTTACGCGGCCGGGGCGACGGCGGCTGCGCACGCAGGTCGGCGACCGTGGCGGCGAGGGCGTCCGCGATCGGCTTGGGGCGGCCGGCCGAGTCGAACAGGCCCAGGGTGTACTCGAGCTCCGGATAGTCGGCCAGTGAGCGGTCCACGTCGTGGGAGCACCACCACGTCACACCCCACAGGGCCGCGCACTCGGCCGCGTTCCGTACGGTCGCCCGCGCGAACTCGGGGGCGTCGGCGGCCGGGATGTGCGGCTCGGGCGCGCCGGTCTCCTGGACCCAGACGGGCCGGGCCGGGTCCTCGGTGTAGGCCGTGGCGAGTTCGGTGCCGTACTCGGCGAGGTGGTGCACCTGGGGGGAGCGGGCGCCGTAGCGGCGGGCGCAGTCGCCGGAGAACACCCAGGGGTGGACGGTGGTCAGGTCGCCCTTGCGGGCCGAGGCCTCGGGGGTGAAGGGGTGGCCGTCGCCGTACCAGGCGGCGTCGTACGCGGAGTGGGTGACGAGGTGACCGGGGCGCACGCTCTCGCGGGCGGCGGCCAGCAGGGTGTCGAGGTAGTGGTCGACCTCCGCCGCCGTCACCGGGTTGTGCTCGACCAGGTTGTTGAGCTCGTTGCCCAGCTGGAGGCCGATCAGGTTGGGGCGGTCGGCCAGGGCGCTGCCCAGGGTGCGCAGGAGTGCGGCCTGTGCCTCGATGGTCTCCGGGTCCGTGAACACGTTGCGGTGGTGCCAGCTGCGGGTCCACTCCGGGTAGAAGTCGAAGCTGGACAGGTGGCCCTGGACGCCGTCCACGAGGACGTCGAGGCCCGCCTCGGCCGCCAGGTCGACGAGGAGCGCCAGCTGGTCGACGGCGGCGCTGCGGATGAGCGTGCGGTTGGGCTGCAGGAGCGGCCAGAGGTGGAAGACGCGAACGTGGTCGAGGCCGAGCCCGGCTATCTGGTCCAGGTCCTCGCGGGTGTGCACGGCGTCGAAGTCGTGCCACGAGTGGAACCAGCCGCGGCGGGGCGTGTAGTTGACGCCGAAGCGGAGTGTACGGATGGGATCCTCCTCGGGTCCGGGGCTTGTCCTGCGCGAATGTATCAACCACCATAGTCAGTGATGGGCAATGATTTGAACCAGAAGTGGGACGGCGAACTCGTCGTCGGCCTCGACGCGGGCGGCACGCGTACCCGTGTCGTGCTCGCCGCCGCGGCAGACGGCCGCCCGCTGGGCGAGGGCGCCGCCGGTCCGGGCAACGCCCTGACCGTCCCGGTGCCGCGGCTCACCGAGCACCTGGCCGAGGCCGTCGCCCGGGCGGTGCCCGAGAAGACGCGCGGCCGGGTCGTGTCCGTCGCCGGCGGTTTCGCCGGCGCCACCGCGGCTTCCCCGGACGACCCCGGCCACGTCCACGCCCGGACCGCCCTCACCGCGGCCCTGCGACGGCTCGGCATCCCGGCCGCATCGGTCACCATCTGCAGCGACATCGAGGCCGCCTTCGCCGCCGCCCCCGGCACCCCGGCCGACGGTCTCGCCCTGGTGGCCGGCACGGGCGCGGTCGCGATGCGCATCACCGGCCGCCGGTGCGCGGTCACCGTGGACGGCGACGGCTGGCTGCTCGGCGACGACGGCAGCGGCTTCTGGATCGGGCGTACCGCGGTACGGGCCGCGCTGCGCATGGCGGACGGGCGGGGGCCCGCGACGGCCCTGGCCGGGTCCGTGGGGCGGAGGCTGGGACTGCCGGACAGCGTCCTGCCGTACGGCAGTGCGGCGGGCCGCGTCGTGCCTCGCGACGGTGGGCCGGGGAGCGTCGTGCCTCGCGACGGTGGGCCCGGCCGTGTTCTGCCCCACGACGGTGGGCCGGGTGGTCCGCTGCCTTTCGGTGGCGAGGCCGGCTGGAGTCGCCCGCAGCGGGAGGCCTACCGCATGCATCTGCTCCCGGCCGTCATGGCCGATGCCCCGATCCGGCTCGCCCGGCTGGCCCCGCTGGTGGCCGAGGCGGCGCGGGACAAGGACGCGGTCGCCGAGGCGATCCTTCGTGAGGCGGCGGGTCAACTGGCCGAGACCGTACGGGCGTTGTACCCGCAGCCGGGCGAACCGCTCGTCGCCACCGGCGGTCTGCTGGGCCCCGACGGCCCGCTGACCACCCTCCTCGCGGGCCGCCTCACCCCCCTCGGCCTGACGCTCGACTGGGTGGCCGACGGCTGCCGGGGCGCCGTGGCCCTCGCCCGGCTCGCACACGGCGGCGCCGGATGAACGACATGGTCTACCGCGATCCCACCGCCCCCGTCGACGCCCGCGTCCGCGACCTGCTCTCCCGGATGACCCTGCGCGAGAAGGCCGGCCAGCTCAACCAGCGGATGTACGGCTGGGACGCCTACCGCCGCACCCCCGACGGCGGCTTCGAACTGACCGACGCCCTGTACGCCGAGACCGAGCGCTTCGCCGGACTCGGCGCCCTGTACGGGCTCCAGCGCGCCGACGCCTGGTCCGGCGTCGACCACACCGACGGGCCCGGTGCCGGGGACGGCGCCGCCCTCGCCGATCTCGTGCAGCGGCATGTCGTCGAGCGCAGCCGGCTCGGCATCCCCGCGCTGTTCGTCGAGGAGATGCCGCACGGCCACATGGCACTCGACGGCACGGTCCTGCCCGTGAACCTCGCCGTCGGCGCCACCTGGGACCCCGGCCTGTACGAGTACGCCGCCGCCCACGCCGCCGCCGAACTGCGGGCCCGCGGCGGCCATGTCGCCCTCGTGTCCGCGCTGGACATCGCCCGCGACCCGCGCTGGGGCCGTACGGAGGAGTGCTTCACCGAGGATCCGTACCTGGCGGCGCGGCTCACCGAGGCGCTGGTACGGGGCATGCAGGGGGAGCACGCGGCGGGATTCGCCGCCGACAAGGCCCCCGTCGTCCTCAAGCACTTCGCCGGACAGGGCGCCACCGTCGGCGGCCGCAACTCCGCCGAGTCCGAGCTCGGGCCCCGCGAACTCCACGAGATCCACCTCCCCGCCGCCCGGGCCGGCATCCGCGCCGGAGCCGCCGCCGTCATGGCCGCGTACAACGAGGTCGACGGGATGCCCTGCTCCGGCAACAGGGCCCTGCTCACCGTGCTGTTGCGCGAGGACTGGGGCTTCGACGGGCTGGTCATGGCGGACGGACTGGCCGTGGACCGGTTGGCCCGCATCACCGGCGATCAGGTCTCCGCGGGGGCCCTCGCGCTCAACTCCGGTGTGGATCTGAGCCTTTGGGACGAGGGCTTCACCCACCTCGAAGAGGCGGTCGAGCGCGGGCTGGTGAGCGAGGATGCGTTCGACGCGGCCGTCGCGCGGGTCCTGCGGCTCAAGTTCCGTCTCGGCCTGTTCGAAGAGCACGCCACGCCCACGGACTTTCCGGCCCACGGCAGGGACGTGAGCACGAAGCTCGCCCGGGCCGCGGTCACCCTCCTCCACAACGACGGCGGTGTCCTGCCCGTCGCGGCGGGCGTCTCCCGTATCGCCGTCCTCGGACCCCAGTCCGCCACCACCGCCCACCAGTCGGGCGACTACACCGCCCCGCAACGCCCCGGCACCGGCAGCAGCGTTCTCGACGGGCTGCGGCGACTCGCCCCGCCCGGCGTCGACATCCGTCCCGCCCGCGGCTGCGCCCTCACCGGCCAGGACCTCTCCGGCATTCCCGAAGCGGTCGCCGCGGCAGCCGCCTCCGACCTGGCCGTGCTGGTGCTGGGCGGCAGCAGCGCGCGCACCCCGGACACCGACTTCGACGCCAACGGGGCGGCCCGGGGGGCCGTCTCCGAGATGACCTGCGGCGAGGGCGTCGACCTCGCGGGACTACGGCTCGGGAGGGCCCAGCACGCCCTGCTCGACGCCGTCACCGCGACCGGCACGCCCACGGTCGTCGTCCTCGTCCAGGGCCGCCCGCACGCCGTCCCCGAGGCGGCCGAGCGGGCGGCGGCGCTGCTCACCGCCTGGTATCCGGGCCCGTGGGGCGGCGAGGCGATCGCCGAGATCCTGCTGGGGCTCCGGGAACCGACCGGCCGCCTCCCCGTCTCCGTCCCGCGCTCGGCGGCCCAGCTCCCCGTGTACTACAACCACAAGGACAACGAGTACGGCGACTACGTGGACGACAGCGCCGCACCGCTCTACTCCTTCGGGCACGGGCTGGCTTACACGAGCTTCGCGTACGGACCGCCGCGGCTGTCCGGGCACACCGTCGAGGTCGACGTGGCCAACAAGGGGGAGCGGCAGGGGCGTACGGTCGTCCAGCTCTACATCCGGCGGCTGGTCACCCCCGTGTGGCCGCGCACCCTTGAACTGCGCGCGTTCCGGGCTGTCGACCTTCGGGCGGGCGAGTCCCGCACCGTCGCCTTCTCGCTCGGCGCCGACCAACTCGCGCAGGTCGGCGCCGACTTGGAGACAGCCGTACTGCCGGGGACGCTGGAGATCCGGGTCGCGCAGTCGGCGGGGGACGCGCTGACCGCCGTACCGGCGACCCTGCGCGTCCCCCTCGTCTGAGACGTCAGAGCTTCACGGCCCCCGACGACACGCCCTTGTAGAACCACCGCTGGGTGATGACGAACAGCACCAGCACGGGAATCACCGAGATCACCGAACCGGCCATCACCAGCCGCTGGTCGTAGCCGAACGACGACGACTGGAGGCGGGAGAGCCCCAGCGTCAGGGTGAAGTGGTCCTCCGTGCGCAGCACGATCAGCGGCCACAGGAAGTCGTCCCAGGCGCTGATGAAGGTGTTGATGGTGACGACCAGGATCGCGCCGTACGCCGACGGCAGGTACAGGTACCGGAACCGCTTCCACTCGCCCGCCCCGTCGAGCATCGCCGCGTCCTCGATCTCGCGCGGCACGGCGAGGAAGGCGGCCCGCATGATCAGGACGTTGATCGCGGCGACGAAGCCGGGCAGCCAGACGCCGACCAGGTTGTCGACCAGGCCCAGGTCGCGGATGCTGAGGAACAGCGACACCATGATCGACTCGAAGGGGAACATCATGGACGCCATCAGCACGACCCAGACCAGCTTGCGGCCCTTCCAGCCGGGCTTGGAGAGCATGTAGCCGGCCATGGTGGAGAAGACGAGCTGGCTGGTGATGGAGATGACGGCGACGAAGAAGCTGTTCCTGATGTACGTCCACACCGGTACCTGGTCGAAGACCTGCCGGTAGGCGCGCAGACTCGGGTGGTGCGGGAACAGCGAGGCGCCGGAGCCGAAGACGTCCTCGGTGGGGCCCTTGAGCGATGACAGCAGCTGCCACAGCAGCGGGCCCACGGTGATGAACAGCACGAAGACCAACAGCAGGTAGCGGACGACGAGTTCGCGGGGGCGGCCGTAGTCCCGCCAGCGCGGCACGAGGCGCCGGGGTTTGTCCACGGCCGTGGTCATGACTCGTCCTCCTTGGTCAGGCGCTGGGCGAGCAGCGTGAGGCCCAATGTCAGGGCGAACAGGGCGACGCTGACCGCGGCGCCGTAGCCGGCGTTGCCGGTGAGCGGGTCGAGGCCGACGTCCCGGATGTAGAAGGGGAGCGTGCGGTCGGCGCCGCCGGGGCCGCCGGTGGAGCCGCCGAGCATGTAGATCTCGGTGAAGACCCGGAGCGAGCCGATGCCTGTCAGGGTGCCGACCAGCATCATCGACTGGCGCACGCCCGGCACCGTGATGTGCCAGAAGCGGCGGATCGAGCCCGCGCCGTCCACGGCCGCCGCTTCGTGGAGCTCCTTCGGGACGTTCCCCAGCGCGGCCAGGTAGAAGATCATGTACCAGCCGAGGCCCTTCCAGATCGTCAGGCCCATCGCCGACAGCAGGATCAGCCACGAGTCGGACAGGAACGGGATGGCCTCCCGGATGATGTGGGCCTTCTCCAGCCAGGTGTTGACCAGTCCCTGGTCGCTCAGCAACCACTGCCAGCTCAGGCCGACGACCACGCTGGAGGCGAGGACGGGCGTGTAGAAGGCGGAGCGGAAGAAGCCGATGCCCGGGAGGTTCTTCTCCACGAGGATCGCCAGCAGCAGCGGCAGCAGGATCATCAGGGGGACGACGATCACCGCGTACAGGACGCTGTTGCGGGTCGCCAGCCAGAAGTCCGGGTCGCCGAACATCCGGGTGTAGTTGTCCAGCCCCACGAGGTTGTAGGTGCCGCCGAGCGGCTTGGCGTCGGTGAAGGACACCAGGACCGTGTTGAGGAAGGGGAAGACCCCGAAGACCGTCGTGCCGACGATCGCCGGGGCCATCCACAGCCAGGGCAGCCACCACCGGCGGTAGAGGGCCGCGCCCCCCGCGTCCGCGGTCGGGCCAGGAACCACGGAGCGGAGGGCGCGGCGCAGGCGCCCCGGCGGATGGTGCGAGGAAGTGCCGGGGCTCGGGGCGCCCGCCCCCGGGGAGGCGGGGACGGGCGCCTGGTCGAGAGTGTGCTGAGCCATCGTCAGCTGCCCTGCTCGATCAGCTCGTTGCCCTTGGACTGCGCCTCCTCGAGGGCGTCCTCGGCGCTCTTCTTGCCCTGCATGGCGAGCTGGATCTGGGCCGAGAAGGCGTTCAACTCGCCCGGAGTGAGGGCGACTTCGTCGGCCGTCGCGGTCTTGCGGTCACTGGCGACGATCTTGCGGGCCTCGGCGAAGGGGTCCGTGCCCTCGACCGACTGGAAGAACGGGTCGTCGAGCGAGGCGGTGGTGGACGGGAAGATGACCACGTTCGGGTCCTTCGCCCACTCCAGCTGGTTCTGCGCGTTGGTCAGGAACTGCGCGAAGGCGAGCGCGGTCGGCGCGTTCTTGCTGGTGGCGGCCGTGCCTATGTACTGCGGGGCGCCGACGGTGTGGCCCAGGTCGTCCAGCATGAAGCGGGCGACGCCGGTCTTCTCGTAGACGCTCGGGTTGTTCTGCTGGATGAAGCGCAGGAAGTTGGGGTTCGTGGGGCCGTAGACCAGCTTGCCCTGGCCGAAGACGTTGGCCGGGTCCTGGGTGGAGGAGAGGGAGTCCCTGGGCATCCCACCGGCCTTGTAGAGCTTCGTCATGGCCTCGACCCACTGCGCGGTCTTCGGGTCGTCGGCGAAGGTGAACTTCTTGCCGTCGGCGGAGAAGATCTTGATGCCCATCTGCTGCCAGTCGGCGGGGATGCGCAGTTGCGGGTTGGCGAGGAAGGCGTAGTACTTGCCGTCCGAGGCCTCGGCCACCTTCTGGGCGTCGGCGAACAGGCCGAGGACGGTCGTCGGAGGTTTGGCCGGGTCCAGGCCCGCCTGCTTCATTAGGTCCGTGTTGAAGGTCTGCACGATGCCGCCGGAGTACCAGGGCAGCACGCTGTGCACCTTGGTGCCGGAGGCGTCCGCGTACATGCTCGACTTCCACAGCGCGGGGACGAACGGCTTGCCCGCGTCCGGGGCCTTCTTGTCCAGGTCGAGCAGGTAGCCGTTCCTGGTGAGCGCGATGGCCGTGTTGACGTTGATGTTCACCACGTCCGGCAGGGTGCAGCCCTGCGCGTCCGCGACCAGGCGCTGGGTGAAGGTGGCGTCGCCCGGGTCGTCGATCCACTTGACCTTGGTACCGGGGTGCGCCTTCTCGAAGGCCGCGATGACCCCGTTGAAGTAGCCCCCGAAGTCCTTCTTCAGGTTGGTGGTCTGGAAGGTGATGTCGCCCTTGACGTCGCCGGTGAGCTTTCCCGGCCCCACGTTGCCCTTGTCGACCTTGCAGCCGCCGGCGGTGGCGTCGCCACTGCCGGAACCGCCGGACAGACCGCAGCCGGCGGCGGCCAGCGACAGAACGGCGATACAGGTCAGGGTGCGGGTCAGTCTTCTTGCACGCATGTGATGGGCCCTCCTGCGACCGGGCGAGTCAGGGATGTGCTGACTGGTTCAATCAACCAATTTCGATTCCGAGTGATGAAAATGTGGACCAGAATTCATCGGAGGTCAATGGGTTGCCGTGTTGCGTTTAGGTTTTGGGAGCTCAGTGCCGGTGTTCGTGGTCCGGGTGCGAGGGATCGCCCGGATGCTCGTACCCGTGCGCGTACACCACGCCAGCCCGCGCCCGGTCCAGCCAGTCGAAGAAGGCCCGTCGGCCCGCCGCCCGCCGCAACTCCCGTACGACGCCCTCGCGGACGTCCTCGTACGGCAGGAAGTCCTCGGCGACCGCGCCGCCGAAGGGGTCGGCGCCGCGTCTGAGCGCCTCCGGGGTGAGGTAGCGGTCCCGGTTGCGCTCGTAGTAGTCCCGTGCGGCCGTCTCGGGCACGTCCTGCTCGCGCTCCAGACGGTCGAGCAGGACCCGTGCCGCCGGGGAGTGCGCGAGCGCCGTCGCGACGATGCTGCCGAGGTCGGCCACGTCGGTCTCGGCCACGGCGAGCACCCGCGCGGGCGACACCTCCGCCGGCGGCTTCAGCCCCCGGTCCGCGCAGGCCCGGCGGGCCAGCTCGTCCGTGACCACCACCTGGGTCGCCCAGCGCCTGCGCTGCCGTTCGGCCCGGGCCAGGGCCTCGGGCCGGGTCTCGCCCTCGCGCGCCGGGACGGCCGCCAGCAGGGCGTCCACCCGCCCCTTCGCGACCGCCTCGCCGTCCACCACAGCGGCGTGCCCGGTCATGGAGTCACCTCCAGCTCGACCGCCTCCGTGTAGGCGACGCACCCGTGCCAGCCGGCCTTCGCCATCAGCCAGTACGACCCCGGCGGCACCGCCGAGCCGTCCACCTCGATCACGTAGTCCCGCCGCTCCCCGCCGGCCAGGGTGAACCCCTGGACGCCCGGCCCGACCCCCGGCCAGGTGCCCCAGGACGACACGGCCCACAGCTGCCCGCTCACCGGCCCGAGAGTGGTGTTGCGCAGGCTCACCGGAACCCGGGCCCGCTCGCCCCGGCGTACGGTGACCCGCTCGACTCCCAGCTCCGACACCACACTTGGACCGCCCTGCCCACCCGGCACGTCGAGCGCCACGACGTCCTCGTACGTCTGCCCGCCGTACGAGAGCCGGGCCGCGAGCCAGTGCCTTCCGGGCTCGGCACCGGCCGGCGGCGTCACGGTGAGCTCGGCGAGGGTGAACCCGCCGGGGCCCAGCGCGTACGGCAGTGCGGCGGGCTCGGCGGACCAGCCGGCCGGCACCTCGAAGGCCACCGTGCCGGACACGGGCGTGTCGGTCAGCTCCGAGCCGACCCGGACGGTCGCGGTGACGGGACCGGAGGCGGTGAGCGCGCCGGGCGAGACGTAGACCGCCACGGGCAGGTTGCCGCGCGGGGCCGGACCCGAGTTGTGCAGCCAGTAGCGGGTGTGGACCGGCTGGGCGGGCTCGTGGGCGGCGACACCGGGGCCGGGCTCCGACCGCACGCCCGGTGTCGGCGTGGCCAGGACGGTCGCCACCTCGAAGCCGGTCAGACCGACGTCCAGGCCCCCTTCCCGGTCCGGCGCCAGCCGTTCCCCCGGCCGCTCCAGCACGTCCGCACGGATGCCCTGCGCCCACTTGGTGGGTCCGTGCACGCGCGCCCGCACCGGCCGCCCGTTCACCTCGTGCATCCGTACGACGATCCCGCGCCCCGGGTCGGCGGGCGCCACACTGCCCCGGGCGAGCGGGGAGCCGAGGGGCTTGAGGGCGTCGAGCAGCACCTCGCGGGCGGGTTCCAGGGTGAACAGGCAGACGCTCCCGGGCAGTTGCCCGGTTCCCTCCCCGCCCCGCAGCCGGGCGGTGAGCGGATGGTTGAACTCGTGTCCTCGCGCGGGCAGTCGCTGCTCCCGCCAGTCGCCCTCGCCCACCACGACGGCGTACTCGAAGGTGTGCGACCAGCGCTGGAGCTGGAAGGCGGACCCGTCGGGAGCCGTGCGGCGCGGCGGGTCGACCCAGATTCCCGAGGGCCAGCCCGTGCAGGAGCGCATCAGGGACATGTAGAGATCGCCGGAGGCGGTGACCACGCAGCCGGGCGTGCCCCGGTTGAGGACGGCGAAGCCGCGCCCGTCCCAGGCGTCGCCCGGCGGCAGCGCCTCGCCGCCGCCCGCCGCGGTCGCCGTGACGGTGAAGTCGTCCAGGTCTGCGATCAGCGCGTCGACCGCCTGGGCGTCGCCCTCGGGCCCGGCCCCCGCCACCACGAGCAGCGGCAGCCGCTCCAGATCGCGCAGGTCGGCCCCGGGCACCCACTCCTCCCGCAGGCCGGCGCGCGGCGCCACCCACACGGCGGCCACGCCCCGCTCGGCCAGCTGCCGTCTCAGTTCGCGTCCGGCGGCCGGGTCCCAGCCCAGCGCCTCGGCGACCACGGAGTTGCGCTCGGGGCCGCCGACGGCGACGCGGATGTCGGGAAGGTTGGAGTCGACCTCCAGGTCGCCGTAGCGGGGACCGCCGGCGATGGTCGAGGTGGCGGTGACCCCGGCGCGGACGAGGGCCGCCGCGAGGGGCGTGCCCAGCTCGCCGGCCGCGTCCCAGTCGGCGTAGACCAGCTCGGCGACTCCGATGGAACGGTGCCCGAGGAGCGTCCCGGAGTCGTCCCGCACCGCGACCCGGGCGGTGGACCCCAGCCCGAACCAGGTGTGGGCGGGGTTGTCCAGCGTCCACGGGAACCGCTCGCTGTCCACCTCCACGAACCCGAACCCGCGCCCGATGACGGCGTCCGCCACCTCGTGCACCGGCAGCCCGCCCCGCACGTCGGAGGGCCAGCGCACGCGGATCAGCCGGTCGGCGCCGTCGTAGCCGTCGACGGTCGTCGCGACGTCGAGCCGGTCGACGCCCGTCCACAGGGTCAGCCGCTGCGTGTACCGGAACAGGCCGAGGTCGGCGCGGACGGTGATGCGCGACCCGGCGGGGGAGTGCTCGACATCGATGTCGGCCATCACGTCCCGGCTGCGGGCCGCGGTGGTCCCGGTGGGCGTGAGGTGCCACGGCCCCTCGCCGAAACGCGGGTGCCTCGGGTACTCCTCCTGTACGACGAGTTCGTTGCCGATGTCTCCGGGGCGCAGCAGCTCCCGGCCGCCCTCTTCCGTGAGCGCCCGCAGGCCGCTGACGCCGCCGCCGCGCGCGGGGTCGACGGTCACCTCGTAGAACTCGTTGCGGATGCTCAGGCCCTCGCCGCGGGTCCACTCGGGTACCGAGCCCGCGGCGAGGGGGAGCGCCTTGAGGCCCATGCCCGGCACCTCCGGTACGACGACCCGGAGCCGGCCGTCCTCCTCGCGTACGGCGGGCAGGGGCCGGAAGTCGTCGCCCAGGGGCACGAGCCCCGGATCGTCGACGGCCAGCACGTCCCGCCGCTGCCAGGTCGCGGAGTTGAAGACGACCAGGTCGTCTCCGCTGCCCGGCGTGACCAGGTCGGCCAGGGCCTGGGTCGCGTCGGCGTGCACGGTCTCGGCGAGGTCGTACAGCTCCCGCCAGCCGGTGAGCAGGTCGATGTAGACCTGGTCGGACTCCGAGCCGGTGATGGCGTCGTGATGGGCGCCGTAGACCAACTGCCGCCAGGCCTTGTCGAGGGCCATTTCCGGATAGGGGTGCCCGGCGACCAGGGAGGCGAGCGTCGCCCAGGCCTCGGCGTCGGAGAGAAGGGTCTCGCCGTACCGCTGGGCCTGCTTGGTGTCGATGTAGGAGACGTCCTTGCCGGTGTAGACCGGGTTCATGTCCCGGGTCTGCGGCGAGGCCCTGCGCCCCTCCGACTCCAGTTGCGCGCGCACGGCGGCGAAGAAGTCCCGCGGGATCGCGCTGACGAACCGCGGCCACACGTACCGGGCGTTCCAGTCCCGGTGGATGCCCATCACCCAGCGGCACGGCGGCGCGTAGTCCCCGCCGACCGGGAGCAGCACATTGCGGGTCAGGGCGACCTTCTTGAGCCTTTTGAACAGCTTGAGTGCTGCCGCCTCCGCCTCGGGCAGGGCCGGCGCGTTGTCGATCGCCCAGCCGGCGGCGTAGTGGTTGACCATGTACGCGGTCAGCAGTCCGCGTCCCGAGGGGGCGATCCACTCGAACTCGGCCGGGAACTGCATCCGTCCGGGATCGCGGGGTTCCTCGCCGAACACCGACAGCGTCGGCCCCCACTGGTGGAACGGTCCGCGCGCCCAGGAACTGGACGTCACCCCCGCGTCCGCCATCAGCCCCGGGAACTGCGGATCGTGCCCGAACGCGTCCAGCTGCCAGGCGGTCTCCGGGGACGCCCCGATGATCGCGCGCTGGAAACCGTCGCCGTACAGGGCGTTGCGTACGGTCGCCTCGGCGCCGGTGAGATTGGTGTTCGGCTCGTTGTAGGTGCCGCCCATGACCTCGACGCGGCCGGTGCGGATCAGCTCGCGCAGGAAGGCGCGCTCCTCCGGGAAGGAGTCCCAGTACGGCTTGAGGTAGTCCACCTCCGCGAGGACGAAGGTGTACGCCGGATCGCGCCGTGCCAGATCGCAGTGGGCCCGCACCAGGCTCATCCCGGACTGGCCGCGCGAGTCGAAGGTGCGGGCGGGCAGGCCGGTGAGCGCCGGGTCGTCGGCGACGTCCCAGGTCTCGGTGTAGGCGGCCTGGGTGTTCCACCAGACGGGGTCGTAGTGGAAGTGGCTGACCATGAACATCGTCCAGCCGGGCTCGGCGGCGGTGAACTCGCCGGTGTGGCGGGCGAGTCGGTCGCCGTCGGCGGCCGTGACCGTGATCTCGCGACGCTCGCCGACGGCCAGATCGCTGTGCACGGGTATCTCGGCGCGCCCGGTGCCGTCCTCGCCCGTCTCCACGAGGGCTTCGCCGGTGATCTGCGGGCCCTCGACGGTGAGACGGACGGTCCGGCCGGGAGTGTGGCTCAGCTCGACGGCCACCACCTGGCGCGGCTGCTCGGTGGTTCCGGTGAAGAGCTCGGTCGACTCGACAGACGTCACGCGCATGGGGCTCCTACGAGGATGCTCGGGGGAGCCCCATCGTGGCACCGAGGAGATGATTCAAACAACCATCCTTACGTTTCCTCGGTGGTTCATCCATGCATGATCGGGTCAGCGTGCCCGGCGGCTCTTCACCGCGTGCTGGGGGGTGATGTGGTCGGTGAGCGCCAGCGAGGCGCTGGCGCGCTGGTAGGAGAGCTGGGCGACCCGGACGTAGAGGCAGTCGATGAGGACGAGCACGGAGTGCCGGCCGCCGATGCTGCCGGTGCGGCCGGGGAAGATGGTCTCCGAGGAGGACGAGATGAGCCGGATGTCGGCGGCCTTGGCCAGCGGCGAGCGCGGGTCCGTGGTGAGGGCGACGGTGGTGGCGCCGCGTTCCTTGGCCATCTCGAGCGGTTCCAGGGTCTCCCGGGTCGCCCCGGAGTAGGAGATGCCGATGGCCACGTCCGCCGGGGTGAGCAGGGCCGCGGAGGTGGCTGCCCCGTGCACCTCGGTCCAGCCGCGGACCGAGCAGCCGATACGGAACAGCCGCGTCTCCGTCTCCAGTGCCACCGCGCCGCTGCCGCCCACTCCGTAGACGTCGATGCGCCGGGCGCGGGCCAGGGCCTGGGCCGCGCGCTCGATCGCGTCGAGGTCGATCCGGTCGATGGTCTGCTGGATGGCCCGCAGGTCCGCGGTGCCGACGACCTGCACGACGCGTTCGAGGTCGTCCTCGGGGGAGATTTCCGGCCCGATCTCGGCGCTGCCCCAGTCGGAGACCTCGCCGCGGCCGCGCTCCTGCGCCAGCTCGATCAGCAGGTGCTGGTAGGAGTCGAGGCCGATGGCCCGGCAGAACCGGGTCACCGTCGCCTGGGAGGTGCCGGTGCGGCGGCCCAGTTCGGCGGCCGAGCAGTGCGTGACGGCGGCCGGATCCTCCAGGATCAGCTCGCCGACCTTCCGCAGGGAGCCGGCCAGCCGCGGCAGCTCGGTACGGATGAGAGTGGTGACGTCCGTCGGGGGCATGCAAAGAATGTATCAGCCACCGTTCAGGGGTCCGATTGAATACCAGGACCCTCTTATGATTTATTGATTCATCGCTGAAGATTCAGAGGGTGGTTCAAGCCATCGATGAGTGGGGAGTGTCGCGTGTCCGTCGAGAACGTCAGCGCCGAGGGGTTCGCGCGCGAGAGCCTGGCCGTCCTCCGGCACATCGCCGAGTCCGCCCGGGGGGACGTGGCCCGCGCCGCCGAACTGATCGCGCACTGCGTCCGCACCGACGGCGTCCTCCAGGCCTTCGGCACCGGCCACTCCCAGGCGATGGTCCTCGAAGTCGCCGGCCGTGCGGGGGGCCTGGTGCCCACCAACCGCCTGAGCATCGCCGACCTGGTCCTGTACGGCGGCGACGACCCGAGCGTCCTCGACGACCCGCTCCTGGAACGCCGGGCAGGCGTGGCCGCGCGCCTCTACGCTCTCGCCGCCCCGCACCGCGAGGACCTCTTCGTCATCATCTCCAACTCCGGCGTCAACAACGTCATCGTCGAGATGGCCCTGCACGCCAAACAACAGGGCCACAAGATCCTGGCCGTGACCTCCCTCGGCCACACCCGCGCCGTCCCCGCCGGCCACCCCAGCGGCAAGAAGCTCGCCGACCTCGCCGACGTCGTCCTCGACAACGCGGCCCCGCGCGGCGACGCCCTCCTCGAACTCCCCGGCGGTGGCGCGGTGTGCGCCCTGTCCACCCTCACCGGCGTGATGCTGGTGCAGATGGCGGTCGCGGAAGCCTCCGCCCAGTTGCTCGCCGCCGGTGAGCGGCCGCCGGTGTACGTCTCCGCCAACGTGCCCGGCGGCTTCGAGGGCAACCGGGAGCTGGAGAAGCGGTACGCCGGACGGATCCGGCGCACCGCGAGCTGAACCACGGCTCCACGGGCTGCACCGCCCTGCCGTTTCCGGTCGGGCCCACATCGAAGGCGGGTCTGCCGACTCGCCGCTTGCGTCCGTCATGTTCGCGGCCCGGAGCCGACCGGCACGGGCCGCGCCCGCCCGCAAAGCGGCGGTGTTCAGGGGCCGGACCGTGCCGTCCGCGCAGTCGGGGATCCACAGCGTGCCGCCGTCGGGCACCCCTCTCATTCGGCCCGGCCGACAAGCGAAGTCGCTAACGGACTAGTAAATGAAAATGATTATCGATAGCTTGTCGTTGCGCAAAGCCCGGCCCCCTCCCGGTGAGGGGCCTGCCGGGCTGCCCTGACGTCTGAACTCACGGCACGAAAAGGGGAGTTGTGGCTCATCTGCTGCTGGTCGAGAGCTGGGTCGGATCAATGAGCAGGCTGCTGCCACGGGCGATCCGGGAGAACGGGCACGACTTCACGTTCCTCACCCGCGACCTGCACCACTACCTGCGCTCGGCCCCGGAGGGCGTGGCTCACCCGCTGCTCGGTGCCCGCAACGTGATCACCGCCGACACCAACGACGTCGAAACCCTGCTGCCCGAGGTCGAGCGGCTGCACGCGGTGCTGGAATTCGACGGCGTGCTCACGTCCTGCGACTACTACCTGCCGACGGCGGCCCGCATCGCCGGCCGGCTCGGCCTGCCGGGGCCGGGGCCCGACGCGGTGGCCGACGCCTGCCGCAAGGACGCCACCCGCCGCGTCCTGGCCGACGCCGGTGTGCCCGGACCGCGCTTCGCCGTGCACGAGGAGTGGGCCGACCTGGCGCGGGCCGCGCGCGAGATCGGCTACCCGCTGGTCGTCAAGCCCGTCGACCTGTGCGCGGGCATGTACGTCCGCCGCGTGGACGACGAGTCCGAACTCGCCGAGGCCGTACGGGCGTTGGCAGACTTCCCGGTCAACGCCCGCGGCCAGCGTCGCACGCCGGCCGTCCTGGTCGAGGAGCTGCTCGACGGCCCCGAGGTGAGCGTCGAGACCGTGTCCCACGCGGGCGCGGTCCATGTCGTCGGCATAACCGACAAGAGCATCGGCGGAGCGCCCGCCTTCATCGAGACCGGCCACATGTTCCCCGCCGCCCTGACGTCCGCCGACACCGAAGCCGCGGAGCAGACCGCCCTCGCCGCCCTCAAGGCGCTCGGTCTGGTCGACGGCGTGGTGGCGCACACCGAGATCAAGCTGACCTCGGCCGGCCCGCGCGTCGTCGAGGTCAACCCGCGCCCCGCCGGCAACCGCATCACCGAACTCGTCCGTCATGTCACGGGCATCGACCTCGCCGCCGCCTTCGTGGACGTGGCCCTTGGCCGCGCACCGGACCTGCGGCGCACGGACACCGGCCTGCGCAGCGCCGCCATCGGCTTCCTCGTACCGGACCGGGCGGGCACCCTCGAAGCGCTCGACGGCAGCGAACTCCAGGAAGCCGATGGCGTGTTGGAGGCCCAGTTCGCCGAGCCCGGCAGGGAGGTGAAGGCGGCCGGCAGCAACAACGAGTACCTCGGACACGTCATGGCCGGCGACTCCGACGGCCTCGGCGCCCGCGACCGCGTCGCATCCCTGCTGGCCGGGATACGGGCCGGGCTGGTGATCCGATGACCACCGTCAGTGTGCCGCCCGGGCAGTCGTCCGACGCGTCCGACGCGTACGACGAGCTCGTGGCCCGCGTCCGCGCGGGCGCTCTCGGCCCCGACCCGGCCACACAGCGGATCGCCGTCGCCTTCACCACCCGGCAGGCCGTACGGCACGACGGGCGCGGCACCGGCTACCGCAACGAGGTCCTCAGTCTGCGGCTCGCCGAGGCCGTCGGCTCCTGCGCGGTCGAGCCAGGGAGCCTGCCCGACGGGGCGCTCGACGACTGCGTCGGCGCGGACGTGGCCCGGCTCCTGGAGCATCCGCTGCTGCCGGTGCGGGTGGCCGCCCTCGACGCCTACCTGATGCACGTCACCCCGCACACCCCGGCCCACGGGGCGCTCGCCGCCCCGCTGCCCGCCGGGTCGTCCCTGGAGAAGTCCCGGGTCCGCGCGAAGGCCGTCGTCGAGCTGCTCGACCTGTTGGCCGGGTCCACCGTCCTCGTCGTCGGGGTGGTCAACTCCCTGCTGGAAGCGCTGCGTTCACGCGGTCTGCGCTACCTCCCGTGCGACCTCAAGGGCGGCGTGACGGAGTGGGGCGAGCCGGTCCTCACCGACGCGCTCGCCGCGGCCGGCCGCTGCGACGCCCTCCTCGTCTCCGGCATGACCCTCGGCAACGGCACCTTCGAACCCCTGCGACGGCACGCGCTCGCGCACGACAAACGGCTGGTGATGTTCGCGCAGACCGGCAGCGCCGTCCTGCCCCGCTTCCTCGGGCACGGGGTGAGCGCGGTGTGCGCGGAGCCGTACCCCTTCTTCTGGCTCGACGGCGGACCCGGAGCCGTGCACTGTTACGCGGGAGGCGAGCGATGACCGCCACCGTCCTACGCCCCACCGCCCGCCCGGAACTGCTCGCCCTGCTCGGCCGGACGCCGGTCGTGCACGTCACCACCGACCTGCCCGGCGCCCACCCCGGCTTCTGGGCCAAGCTCGAAGGCCTCGCGGCCGGCGGGATGAAGGCGCGGGCCGCCGTGTCCATGCTGCTCGGGGCCCGCGAGCGCGGTGAACTGCGCCCCGGCGCACCGGTGGTCGAGTCCACCTCCGGGACGCTCGGCATCGGCCTCGCCTTCGCGGGCCAGGCCCTCGGGCACCCGATCGTGCTGGTCGGCGACCGTGAACTGGAACTGTCGATGCGGCAGTTGCTGCGCTCCTACGGCGTCCGCCTGGAACTCGTCGAGCATCCGGCCGTGCAGGGCGGCTGGCAGGCCGCCCGCCTCGCAAGGCTGCGCGAACTGCTCGCCGAACTCCCCGGCGCCTACTGGCCCGACCAGTACAACAACCCCGACAACACCGCCGGATACGCCTCCCTCGCCGCCGAACTCACCGCCCAGATCGACCACCTGGACATCCTCGTGTGCAGCGTCGGCACCGGCGGGCACAGCGCGGGCGTCATCGGCCCGCTGCGCCGCCACTGGCCCGCCCTGCGCCTCATCGGCGTCGACGCCACCGGCTCCACCATCTTCGGCCAGCCCGCCCGCCCCCGCCTGATGCGCGGCCTCGGCAGCAGCATCCACCCCCGCAACGTCGCCTACGACGCCTTCGACGAAATCCACTGGGTCGGCCCCGCCGAAGCCGTGGACAGCTGCCGCCGGCTGGCCCGCGGCAGCTTCGTCAGCGGCGGCTGGAGCACGGGGGCCGCCGCCCGCGTCGCCGCCTGGGCGGCCCGCGTCCACCCCGGCGCGGTCGTCGCCACCGTCTTCCCCGACGGCCCGCACCGCTACCTCGGCACCGTCTTCGACGACGACTTCACCACCACCCACGGCCTCGACCCCGCCACCGCCGCCACCCGGCCCGTGGAGATACCGCACCCCTACGCGGCCGAGGCGGCCGGATGGGCGCGGTGCACGCGGGTCACCGATCCGCTCGGCAGCCTCCAGCCTCTGAAAGGCACCCCGTGAAAGCCCGCCTGCGCGTCGAACGCCTCGAACTCGCCGAGCCGTTGCGCATCTCCCGCTCCACGATGTCCGCACGCGAGGCGGTGTGGCTGAGCGTCGGGCACGACGGGCTGCACGGCCACGGGGAGGCCGTCAGCAGCGTGTACTACGGCCTCGACGCCGACACGCTCGTACGGCTCCTGACGGCCGTCGACCTGAGCCGCTTCGCCGAGCCGGAGAGCGCCCTGGAGGCGCTGCGGGCAGGGGAGCTGGCCTCGCCCCGCGCCGTGCCGCCCGCGGTCACCGCCGCCGTGGAGTCCGCGCTCCTCGACCTGGCCGGAAAGCGCGCCGGCACCCCCGTGCACCGCCTGCTGGGTGCCGCCGCGCCGCCCGTGGCCGCCACCGCCCGCACCATCGGCATCACCTCGCCCATGCACGCGGCCGCCCAGGCCCGCCGCCTGGCCGCGAGCGGCTTCCAGCTGATCAAGGTCAAGGCGGGCACACCCGACCCCGAGGACGACGTGGAGCGCGTCCGCGTCATCCGTGACGCGGCGCCCGGCGTCCGGCTGCTCCTGGACCCCAACGGGGCCTGGACCAGGGCGCAGGCGACGGCCCTGCTGCCCCGGTTCGCCGGCCTCGGCGTCGAAGCCGTCGAGCAGCCCCTCGCCCCCGGCGACCCCGAGGCGCTGGCCGCCCTCGCCGAACGCTCACCCCTGCCCGTCATCGCCGACGAGGACGCGGTGGACCTCGAGGACGCGCGCCGCCTCGCCGGACGGGTGCACGGCGTCAACGTCAAGCTCGCCAAGTGCGGCGGCGTGCACGCGGCCCTGCGCATCGCCGAGCTGATCGAAGGCAGTGGCACCGAACTGATGCTGGGATGCCTCACTGCGAGCACCCTCGGCCTCGCCCCCGCCGTCCACCTCGCCGACCGCGCCCGCTGGGCCGACCTCGACGGACACCTGCTGCTCGCCCACGACCCGTGGTCGGGGATCGGCGGCGCCGACGGTGTCGTACGCACCAGTGGCCTGCCCGGGCTGGGCGTCGAGGAGGTGAGGGTGGCGCATGAAGACGTGGCGTGAGATGCGCGGCTTCCCGCTCGCCGTCCAACTGCTCCTGGTCAACCAGCTCGGCGTCAACACCGGCTTCTACCTCCTCATCCCCTACCTCGCCACCCACCTCACCGACAACCTGGGCATGTCCGCGGCCGTCGTCGGGGTCGTCCTCGGCGTGCGCAACCTCAGCCAGCAGGGCCTGTTCATCATCGGCGGCTCCGCGGCCGACCGGCTGGGCGCGCGGGGCGTCATCATCGCCGGATGCGCGCTGCGGACGGTCGGGTTCGCACTGTTCGCGCTCGGCGACGGGCTGCCGGTGCTGCTCGGCGCGTCCGTGCTCAGCGGACTCGCCGGGGCGCTGTTCAACCCGGCGGTACGGGCGTATATCTCCCAGGAGGCCGGGGAGCGCAAGGCGGAGGCGTTCGCGCTGTTCAACGTGTTCGCCACCGTCGGCGCGCTGATCGGCCCGCTCCTGGGCAGCGCGCTGCTCCTCGTCGACTTCCGTACGTCCGCGCTGACCGCCGCCGGTATCTTCGCCGTCCTCACGGTGGCGCAGGCGCTCGTGCTGCCCGCACGGAAGGTCGAGCCGAGCAACGGCGGGGTCCTCTCGGACTGGCGTGAAGTCCTCGGCAACCGCGCCTTCCTGGCGTTCGCCTTCGCCATGGTCGGCATGTTCACCCTGGAGAACCAGCTCTACCTGCTGCTGCCCGAGGGCGCCCGCCAGGCCACCGGCTGGGACGGCGCGGCCGGCCTCGTCTTCCTCGTCGGCACCCTCGCCAACCTCGCCCTCCAGCTGCGGATCACCCGGACGCTCAAGTCCCGCGGCCACAAGCCGCGTTGGATCGCCCTGGGGCTCGCGGTGATGGGCCTGGCGTTCCTGCCACCGGCGTGGGTGGCGGGCTCGACATCCGACGGCCGGCTCGAGGCCGTCCCCGTCCTTCTCGGCACCCTCCTGCTCTACGTCGGCATCATGATCGCCTCACCGTTCGTCATGGAGCTGATCCCGGGCTTCGGCCGCCCGGAACTCACCGGCACGTACTTCGGCATCTTCTACGTCGTCTCCGGCATCGCCGCCGCCCTCGGCAACACGGTCGTCGGCTGGGCCATGGACACCGGCAAGGCCAACGACACCGAGTGGCTGCCGTGGATCTGCTGCGCCCTGTTCGGCCTGACCTCGGCGGCCGGAGTGGCATGGCTGCACCGGGGCGGGTCGCTGCCGGCAAGCCGGGTCCCCACGACGACGGCTGCTCCTGCGGGAGAGAGGAGCAAGGCGTGACCGGCACGGGGGGTGGAGGGACGAGTTCGGGTGTGACCGCCGCGGAGACCGAGGAGGCGAGTGCCGACACTGCCGCCGCTCGGGACGGGGGAGCAGGCTCCGGGGCCGGACATGCGAGGCCCGGCATGGCTGCCGTCCGGGCCGAGCGGGCAGGGCTCGGCGTGGCTGCCGCTCGTGCCGAAGGGACCGGCCGCAACCTTCTCACCGACAACCCCGCCCTGTACGAGGCTCGTTTCCCCGACCCCGGCCGGCTGGCGGGGCGCTGGGCCGAGGACTGCCTCGACCGTCACGGTGCCGGGGGGCGTGTGCTCGACATGGGCTGCGGAGTCGGCCGTGACGCCGCTCGTCTGCATGAGGCCGGCCGCAGCGTGACGGGTGCCGACGTGTCCGAGGCGATGCTCGAGTACGCCCGCGTCCACCATCCGGGGCCCCGCTACGTCCGGGCCGACCTGCACGGCTTCGACTTCGGTGCGTCCGTGTCCGACGCGGTCGTCTGCCTGGACAGCTCACTGCTGTACTGCCACACCAACGCCCAGCTGGACGGGTTCCTCGCGTCCTGCCGCCGGGCGCTTGCGCCGGGTGGGCTGATCGTCGCGGAGATGCGCAACGGGGCCTATTTCCTCGGGCGTACCGACCTGCTCGACACCCCGACCGTCAGCGGCTTCGAGTGGCAGGGCGTCAGCTACCGCTCCACCACGCACGTGTTCGTGGACCGCACCGCGCAACTGCTGCGCCGCAAGCGGGTCTGGACGTCCGATGACGCCGCAGCGCCCGTCGAACAGCACTCCGCCTGGCGGCTGGTGTTCCCACTGGAGCTACGGCACTTCCTCGGCACGCACGGCTTCGAGGTCCTCGAACTCCACGACGGCCCCGGACCCCGCACCGAACCCGCCTGGCGTGAGGGCCGATTGCCCGGCGCGACGACCGACGGGGACCGCCTGCACCTCGTGGCACGCCGTCTGAACACCACCCACTGACACACCCGACATTCCAACGGACAAGGGACACTCATGCACGACGAACGCTTTTCCGGGCTGCGCCGCCGCGGCTTCCTCGCCGCCACCACCGGGGCCGCCGCCCTCACCCTCGTGGGCTGCGGGGGCGGCACGGAGAACACGGCGGACAAGGGAAGCAGCACACCCAGACGCGGCGGACGGCTGCGCGCCGCCTTCGCCGGGGGCGGTGCCAGCGAGACCCTCGACCCGCACCTGGCCAACCTGTTCGCGGACGTGGCCCGCGCCAAGGCCCTCTACGACAAGCTCGCCGACTACGGCCCCGACCTGTCCGCCCAGCCCCGACTCGCCGCCTCCTGGGAGTCCAACAAGACGCTCGACCGCTGGCAGGTCACCCTGCGCAAGGCCACCTTCCACGACGGAAAGCCGGTCACCGCGAAGGACGTCCTCCACAGCTACCGCCGGATCGCCGACCCCAAGCAGACCTTCCGGGCCAAGGCGTCCCTGGAGCCCATCGACCTCGACGCGAGCCGCGCCACCGGCGACAACGGCATCGAGTTCGTGCTGAAGCGGCCGACGGCCGAATTCCCCAACATCCTGGCCGCGTTCGGCGCGTACATCATCCCCGAGAACGCCGGTGAGGCATCCGACTTCGACACGAAGCCCGTCGGCTCCGGGCCCTTCCGCTTCGTCTCCTTCGCGCCCGGCCGCTCCGCCGTCTTCCGCCGCAACGACGACTACTGGGAGGGCGCCCCGCACCTGGACGAGCTCGAGTTCGTCGTCGCCAACGAGGAGTCCGCCCGCGTGAGCGCCCTCCTCGGCGGCCAGGTCGAGTACGCCCACGAACTGAACCCCACCACCGCCCGCGCCCACGAGGGCAAGGGCCAGATCGAGATCGTCCGGCTGCGGGGCAGCGCCATGCAGGCGTTCTGCATGAAGACCGACCGCGCCCCCTTCGACGACAAGCGGGTCCGGGAGGCGTTCTTCCTCATCGCCGACCGCAAGGAACTCGTCGACGGCGCCCTGTCCGGCGCGGGCGTGGTCGGCAACGACCTGTTCGGCAAGGGCTACGAGTACTACGCCGACAGCCTCCCGCAGCGCGAACAGGACCTCGACAAGGCCCGCGCCCTGCTCAAGCAGGCCGGCGCCGAAAACCTCAAGGTCACCCTGGACACCTCCGCCGTCGCCGCCGGATTCACCGAGGCCGCCAGCATCTTCCGCGACCAGGCGGCCAAGGCCGGCGTCACCGTCGACGTGAAGATGGGCAGCAAGGACTCCTACTGGAGTGACATCCTCGACAACGGCACCCTGTGCTGCTACCGCTCCGGCGCCATGCCCATCGAGGCCCACATCTCCCAGCGCCTGCTCACCGACTCCACCACCAACGCCACCAAATGGCACCACAAGGACTTCGACGCGCTGTACCAGCAGGCCCAGTCGACCCGCGACAAGACCGAACGGGCCGCCGTCTACGAGCGGATGCAGCGCCGCCTGTACACCGAGGGCGGCTTCCTCATCTGGGGCTTCGCCGACTGGATCCTCGGAACGGCCCGCACCGTGAAGGGAGTCGAGGCGAAGGCGCCCGCCAACACACTCGACTGGGCCCGCTTCGACAAGGTCTGGCTGGCGTGAGCAAGAGCCCGCGGACGAGCGGTCTGCGCTCCTTCGTCGCCCGGCGGCTGCTCCTCGGCGTCGCGCAGACCGTGGCCGTCGTGCTGCTGGTCTTCGCGCTCACCGAGGCGCTGCCGGGCGACGCCGCGGTGGCCCTCGCGGGCGACCAGCCCGACCCGGCGCGCATCGCCGCGATCCGCGAGGCGATGGACCTGGACCGGCCGGCGTACGAGCGGCTGGCCGACTGGGCGGCAGGGCTGCTGCACGGCGACTTCGGCACCTCCCTGGCCTCCGGCCGCCCGGTGGCCCAGTACATCGCCGACGGGTTCGGTCCGAGCGTGCTGCTGGCCGCGCTCACCCTCACCCTGCTCGTCCCGCTCGGCTTCGGGCTCGGCGTGCTCGCCGCCCGGCACGAGGGGCGGCTCGTCGACCGGCTGGTCAGCGGCGTGACGCTCGCCGTGTACGCGGTCCCCGAGTTCGCCCTCGGGGTCCTGCTGGTGACTGTCTTCGCGCTGAAACTGGCCTGGTTGCCGCCGACCGCCGTGGGCTACGGCACCGACCTCCTCGCCCACCCGGCCGCACTGGTCCTGCCCGTCCTCGTCCTCCTCTCCCGCCCGGTGTGCTCCCTGTCGCGCCTGGTGCGGGCGGGCATGGTCGACGCCCTCGCCTCCCCGTACGCGGCCCACGCCCGCCGCTACGGCGTCCCCGGTGCCCGCGTCCGCTACGCCCACGCCCTGCCGAACGCCCTCGCCCCGGCGGCCCAGCAACTCGCCCGCACCATCGACTGGCTGCTGTGCGGTGTCATCGTCGTGGAGGCGCTGTTCGTGATCCCCGGTCTCGGCACGGTCCTCCTCAACGCCGTCGCCGAGCGGGACGTACCCGTGGTGCAGGGGCTGGCGGTGGTGTTCGGGGTGCTGACCGTGGCCCTCAACCTCGGTGCGGACGTGGTGGCCCACCGGCTGACGCCGAGGGCGGGGGTGGCGGCATGACCCGGCGCCGCTTCGCCCTCGGCCTCGCCGTCGTCGCGGTCCCTCTCGGCCTCGCTCTCCTCGGCCCCCTGCTCACCGGCGCCCCCGGCCCCCGTTCCCCGTCCTTCACCCTGGGCGGCGGACACTGGCTGGGCACCGACTTCGTCGGCCGGGACGTCTGGCAGCAGGTCCTGCACGGCGGCCGTACGGTCGTCCTCACCGCCCTGGCCGCGACCGCCCTCGCCTACCTCGTCGCGCTGCCCGTCGGTCTGGTCAGCGCGCTCACCCACGTACGGCGGCTGGAGGAGCTGCTGATGCGACCGCTGGACGTGCTGCTCGCCGTCCCGTCGCTGCTGCTGATCCTGCTCGTGGCGTCCGTGTTCACGCCGGGCGCGGCCGGGATCGCGCTGCTCGTCGCGCTGGTGAACGTGCCCGACGCGGCCCGGATCGTACGGGCGGCCGCGGGCGAGGCCGCCGCCCGGCCCGCGGTGGAGGCGCTGCGCATGCAGGGCGAGACGTGGTGGCGCATCGCCGTCGGTTACGTCGGCCGCTCGGCCCTGCGCACCCTCGCCGCCGACGCCGGTATCCGCCTGACCGGCGTGCTCTACCTGGTCTCCACGGCCGCGTTCCTCGGCGTGGGCGTCGCTCCGGACGCCGCCGACTGGGCGGTCATGGTCGACCGCAACCGCACCGGCCTGTTCGTCCAGCCCTGGGCCGTGGTGGTGCCCGCGCTGCTGATCGTGGCGCTGACGACGGGCACGAACCTGCTCTTCGACGCGGCACTCGAAAAGACCCCGGTGAAGAAGGGACGACGTCCGTGAACCACGAGACGGACCCCGTCGTGGAGCTCCGCGACCTGCGTGTCGAGATCGACGGCCGCGCGATCGTCGACGGAGTGAACCTGCGGGTGCCGCCCGGGAAGGTGACGGCCATCGTCGGCGCCTCCGGCAGCGGCAAGACCACGACCGGGCTCGCCCTGCTGGGGGAGTACCCGCCCGGCGCCCGGGTCACGGGAGAGATCCGCCGAGCCGGCACCGGCGACCTGGTCGGATACGTGCCCCAGCACCCCGCGGCCGTCCTCAACCCCGCCCGCCGCATCAGCGCCCTGCTCCAGGACATCGCCCGCCCCCAGGTCCGCCACCTGCCCCGCGCCGAACGCCGTACGGCGGCCCGCGCGCTGGTCCTGCGCGCCCTGTCCGACGCCCAACTCGCCGATCCGGCCGCCATGCTGCGCCGCCACCCCCACCAGCTCTCCGGCGGCCAGCAGCAGCGTGTCGTCCTCGCCCAGGCCCTGCTGCTCGGCGCCCGCGTCGTCGTCGCCGACGAACCGACCACCGGCCAGGACGCGTTGACCAAGAGCCGTATCGTCGAGCAGCTGGCGGCGGTCGCGGCGCGCGGCATCGCGGTCGTCCTGCTCAGCCACGACCTGGACGTCGTCCGGGCGCTCGCGGACGAGGTACTGGTGATGCGCGCGGGCCGGGTCGTGGAGTCGGGGCCGGCGGAGCGGCTGTGGCGGGCTCCCCGGCACGAGTGGACCCGTCGTCTGCTCGACGTGCAGCGGCCGTCCCCGCAGGAAGGGACGAACGTCGACGACGGCCAAGCTGTACTGCGGGTACGGGACTTGACGGCCGCACACGGCCGCACCACCGTCCTGCGCGTCCCGCAGCTCGCCCTGCGCGCCCGCGAGTGCCTGGCCGTCGTCGGCAGATCGGGCAGCGGCAAGACCACCCTCGCCCGCTGTCTGGCGGGGCTGCACCGCGATCACGACGGCGAGCTCCTGCTCGACGGCGGCGCCCTGCCGCGCAGCCTGCGCCACCGCGACCGTGCACAACTCGCCGCCGTGCAGTACGTCTTCCAGGACGCCCGAGCGGCCTTCGACGAACACCGCGCGATCCTCGGCCAGGTGGCCCGCACCGCGATCCGGCTGCGCGGCGCGGACGACCGTACGGCCACTGAGGAGGCGTCGGCCACCCTGGGCCGTCTCGGCCTCTCCACCGAGCTCGCCCACCGGCTTCCCGGCGAACTCTCCGGCGGCGAACTCCAGCGCGCCGCCCTCGCCCGCGCCCTGCTCGCCCGCCCCCGGATCCTGATCTGCGACGAGATCACCTCCGGCCTCGACACCGTCACCCGGCGCGCCCTCCTCGACCTCCTCGCCGGCCTGGTGGGCGACCACGACGACCTGTCCCTCGTCCTCGTCACCCACGACCTGGACACCGCGCGCCTGGCCCACCGCATCGCCGTACTGGACGCGGGCGAACTCGTCGAACAGGGGCCGACGGAACAGATACTGACGCGCCCTCAACACCCTTTCACCATCTCCCTCATGGAGACGACGGCGCATCTGGTGTCGGGAGACGGCTCGACCGTCACCAACCGGTCAGCAGCAGGTGGTTGATCAGCAGCGCCAGCACCGCCTGTGCCGCCAGCCATCCCCGCACTCCTGTCAGCCACGCACACGCAGGCAGCAACCACACCGCGAACGGCAGCCAGATGCGTTCCGTCTCCGCCTTGCTCATGCCGGACAGGTCCGCGACGAGCAGCGCGGTGAGCGCGGCCAGCACGAGCACACCCAGGCGGGTGTCCGGCCGCCGGCGCCGGTGGGCGAGCGTGACGCCGGTGCGCCGCAGCCCCGCCACCGTCGCCGGTCCCACGATCAGCGCCGTGCACGCCAGGTTCGCCCACACCCAGTAGCCGTACGGCCGGATGCCGCCCGAGCCTTGGTGGTAGCGGCGGACCAGCAGCCGGTACGCCTCCCACCAGTCGAATCCGGCGGCGGTGAACCCGACCGGGACGACCAGGAACCCGGCCATCAGGAACGGGAGCGGGCGGATGCGGTGCGGGCCCAGGAGGAGGGCGGCGCCGGCGATCAGGACGAAGAGCGTCAGGCCGTACGACAGGTAGAGGGTCAGGCCGAACAGGAGGCCCGAGGCCACCCCGGTCCACCCCGGCCGGCGTCCCGTCACCGCCAGGGCGAGGAACGCGACCGCCCAGGCCGCGACCGCCGCGAAGTAGCCGTCGGCGGACGTGCCGACCCACACGGCGGCCGGGGCCAGGACGAGGAAGGGCGCGGCGCGGCGGGCGAGCGACTCGTCCGCGAGGGTCCGTACGGTGACCAGGACCGCGACCGCCGCCGTCGTGCCGACGGTGATGCACCAGGTGCCCGCCCAGCCCCCGCCGCCCAGCCCGAGGCGGTCCAGGAGGACGAAGGTGAGGGTGGCCCCCGGGGGATGGCCGGCGACGTGGGCGGGCCAGTTGTCGGGCGAGTCGATCAGGATGTGGTGGTGGAAGTCCGCGAGGGCCGCCGGGATGTCGGGGAAGCGGTCGACGGCCCGGAGGTACTCGTTCCTGGTCGTCAGCTGCTCGGCGACGCCCCGGTGCCAGCCGTCGACGAGCGCGAGGGACCAGGTCCAGGCCATGCCGACGGCCCACACGGTCGGCAGCAGCGCGCGCCACGGCAGCCGGGCGGCGAGGACGGGGCCGTACGCCACGACCGCCACCCCGATCGCCAGTGCGGCCGGCGTGCCGGGGCCGACATGCGGATCCCAGGTCGCCAGCAGGGGTGGCCAGCCGACGCGGAGCGTGCCGTCCCGTGCCTGGACGGCGGTGCCGACCAGGACGGCCGTCGCCACGAGCAGCGCTGCGGCCAGGGCCGCGTACAGGTCACGTCTCAGATCGCGGTTCACGCGCAAACGCTAGGTCGCGAGGACTCGTCCGGACGGCTGACAGGCGCGGACGTCAGGGATTCGTCATGGTTCGCGGGCCCGTTCCCGGGCGGAGGCGGGCCTACGGTCGGGGCATGGCACGCACCTCCTCCTCGCCACGCCCCCTTTCGTCGCCACGCACTCCCTTCTCGCCCGCGTTCTGGCGCAGCCCGCTGCGCGGCCCCTGGTTCACCTCGGTGCTCGGTGTCGTGCTGCTCGGCGGGATCACCGTGCTGTTCGTGACCGGGCTGCTGTCGTACGCCGCCTACAACCCCGACCTGTCACGGGTGAACGACACGACGCCGGACAAGGGGCTCCTCGGCTTCTATCTCTTCTCCTGGCCGACCGACCCGCACTGGCTGTACCGCCTCGTCCAGGGCGTCCACGTCACTCTCGGGATCACCCTGATCCCCGTGCTCCTGGCCAAGCTGTGGTCCGTCGTACCGAAGCTGTTCACGCTGCCGCCCGCCCGGTCGCTCGCACACGCGCTGGAGCGGCTTTCGCTGGTGCTCCTGGTCGGCGGCGGCCTCTTCGAGTTCGTGACCGGCGTGCTCAACGTCCAGTTGGACTACGTCTTCCCCGGCTCCTTCTATCCCCTGCACTTCTACGGCGCCTGGGTGTTCTTCGCCGCCTTCGTCGCGCACGCCGTACTCAAGACGCCGATGGCTTTGCGCAATCTGCGTCAACTACGACAAGAAGAAAGCGAGTTGATGTCCCCGGACCCCGTCGAGCCCACCGTGACCCGACGCGGCGCCCTCGGGCTGGTCGGCGGCGGCTCACTGCTGCTGTTCGCCACCACGGCCGGGCAGAACTTCGACGGGCCGCTGCGCAGGACCGCCCTGCTCGCCCCGCACGGGGGTGCCGAACCGGGCGGCGGGCCCGGCGGCTTCCAGATCAACAAGACCGCCGCGTACGCCGGGATCGACGCGGCCGAGACGGGCGAGGAGGCGTGGCGGCTGATCGTCGTCGGGCGTGATGGGACCGTACGGCTCAGCCGCGCCAACCTGCTTCAACTCCCCCTGCACAGCGCAGCGTTGCCCATCGCCTGCGTGGAGGGCTGGTCGACCTCCGACCAGTGGTGGCGCGGCGTGCGGCTGCGTGACCTCGCCGGCCTCGTCGGACACGACGACCCGCCCGACGTCCTCGTTGAGTCCCTGCAACGCCGTGGCGCCTTCCGGCGGGCCGCCCTGCGCGCCAACCAGGTCGCCGACCCGCGTTCCCTGCTCGCCCTGTTCGTCAACGGCGAGGACCTGACCCCGGATCACGGCCACCCGGCGCGGGTCATCGTGCCCGCAGCGCCCGGGGTGGTCAACACCAAGTGGGTGGCCCGGATGACATTCGGAGGAGACCTGTGAGGCGCCCCCGCCCCCGGTTCGTCGTCGGCAGCCCGCTGCAGCTCCTGCTCCTGGCCTGCTCGTTCGCCCTCGCCGCGTACGCGGGCGTACGGCTGCTCGCGGGGGACTGGTTCGGGGTCGCGCTGTGGATCGTGGGCGCGGCCCTCCTGCACGACCTGGTGCTGCTGCCGCTGTACACCGTGCTCGACCGCGCCCTCGTGAAGGCGGCGGGCCGCAGGCGGGCGCAGGTGGCGTACGTCCGCGTGCCGGCCGCCCTCTCCGGGCTGCTGCTGCTCGTGTGGTTCCCGCTGATCAGCGGGCGGGTGTCGGGGCGTTACGCCTCCGCCACCGGCCTGTCCCCGGACGGCTTCCTGGCCCGCTGGCTGCTGCTGACGGCCGCACTGTTCGGCGGCTCGGCGCTGCTGTTCCTGCTGCGGCTGCGGCTGCGCAGGGCGACGAAGGAACGCCCGTCGGCCGCCCACTGACCGTCGGCACACCACCCCGCGCGCTCGGCATACCGCAGCAGGGCCGGTGTGCCGAGCCGTGCCCAGGGGAACGGGCTGCCGGTCGCGCCCCGGGCGTCGGTCACATGAACCAGTACGCGTTCGTCGAGGTCCAGCCCCGGCACGGTCTCGGCCATCAACAGGCCGCCCGGACTCAGAAGTTGGGTCATCCGGTCCAGAAGGGCAGCCGGATCACCGCCGATTCCCACGTTGCCGTCGATCAGGAGCGCCGTGCCCCAGCGGCCCTCGCCGGGCAGCGGCTCGAAGACCGAGCGACGCAGCGCCGGTCCGCCGAGCGCCTCCGTCCGGGAGACGGCCGCCTCGCTGACGTCGATGCCGAGCACCCGCCGCCCGCGCACGCCCAGGGCCGCCACCAGACGCCCCGGCCCGCAGCCGACGTCGAGGACCGCGCCCTCGCAGTGCCGCAGCACCTTCAGGTCCGCCGCGTCGGCGTCCGCGCACCAGCGCTCCACCTCCAGCGGGAGCAGCCAGCCGTCGTCCCGGCGCAGGAAGAGCGGGCCGCGACCGGTGCGCAGGGCGTCCGCGTAGGGGTCGGCGGACCAGGGCCCGGCGTCGGCGACAGGCACCCGCTGCCGCACGATCCCGGTCGCGCGTATCGGGTCCGTGGCCTCAACCGTGCGCGTCGGGCCCGTGACCCCTGCCGTGCGTATCGGGTCCGTGGCCTCAACCGTGCGCGTCGGGCCCGTGACCCCTGCCGTGCGTATCGGCCCCTTGACCTCCGTCGTGCTCATGGCGCCCGAAGCCTCCGTAGCGCTCGTGGTGCCTGAAGCCCCTGCCGTGCTCGTGGCGCCTGATACCCCCGCCGTACTCATCGCCCCCGAAGCCCCCGCCGTGCTCATCGGGCCCCGGTCGCGCTGAGCCGGGCCAGTTCCGTCGCGAAGTGCCCGCCGGGGGCGGCGCGGGCCACCACGGCCGCGTCGTCCGCCGTGTCCACGTCCCGCAGGGGCGGCAGGTCCCGCACCTTCAGCCCGGCGAGCCGCGCCCGCTGGGCGGCCCCTGTCGAGGGCGTCGACATCGGCACCCCCAACAGCAGCGCGGGGTCCGGAGCGGTCAGGCCCAGCGCCCAGAAGCCGCCGTCCTCGGCGGGCCCGAAGTACGCGTCGCAGTCCGCGAAGTCCACGGTGAGCAGCGCCGGCGTCACCTGCGGGGTGTCCATGCCGATGAGGAGGGCCGGGCCGTCGCAGCCCGCGAAGGCGGCGGCCAGCCGTTCGTCGAGGCCGCCCGCGCACTGCCGTACGACCTCGAAGCCGGGCGGCAGCCAAGGGCCGGGCTCGCCCTCCAGGACGAGGACCCGGCGCCGCGCGGGCGTCCGCGCCACCGCGTCCAGGGTGTCCGCGAGGGACGCCTCCGCGAGCGCGGCCGCCTCCCGGGGCGTGAACGGCGGGGTCAGCCGGGTCTTCACCCGGCCCGGGCGAGGCTCCTTGGCGATGACTAGCAGTGTGGTCACGCGTGGATTCCCTTCTCGGTGGCCGTCCCGGTCCCGGTCAGTACGCGGCTCATGTCGCGTACCGCCTGCCAGGTGCCGAGCCAGGTGCCGGTCACCTTGGAGGCGCCGGTGCGCGGTCGGTAGGGGACGTCGTGCTCGGTGATCCGCCAGCCCGCGTCGGCCGCGCGTACGACCATCTCCAGCGGATAGCCGCTGCGTCGGTCCGTGAGGCCGAGGGCGAGCAGCGGCTCGCGCCGGGCGGCGCGCAGCGGGCCGAGGTCGTGCAGGCGCAGTCCGGTGCGGCGGCGGAGCAGCCGGGTCAGGGCGAGGTTGCCGGCCCGGGCGTGCGGCGGCCAGGCGCCGCGGGTCTGCGGGCGGCGCCGGCCGAGGACCAGGTCCGCCTCACCGGCCTGCACCTCGTGGACGAACGGCTCCAGGCCGGCCGGGTCGAGGGAGGCGTCGCAGTCGCAGAAGCAGACGATGTCGGCCGTGGCGGCCGTCAGGCCCGCGTGGCAGGCGGCGCCGAATCCGCGCCGCTCCTCGTGCACGACCTGCGCGCCGAGGGCGTGGGCGATACGGGCCGAGCCGTCCGTGGACCCGTTGTCCACGACCAGCGCCCGCCAGCCGGGCGGGATGCGTTCCAGCACCCACGGCAGTGCCTCGGCCTCGTCGAGGCAGGGGAGGACGACGTCCACGGAGACGGGGCCCCGGGCGGGATCGGAAGAGGTGGTCACGGCTCTCACCCTACGAGCGCAAAACTCGCATATCGGGCCCCGGCTTCTTACGAAACGCGGACGTCGGCAGCCCGGGGCGTCGGCGGACCGCCGACGGTGCGAGGCTGGCGGCATGGAGCAGCAGCCGTACGAACGGGCCGGGGCCCGGGTCCTCGTCGTGGACGACGACCCGACCGTCGCCGAGGTCGTCTCCGGGTATCTCGACCGGGCCGGATACGTCGTCGACCGCGCCGGGGACGGGCCCGACGCGCTCGCCCTGGCCGCCGCGCACTGGCCGGACCTCGTCGTCCTCGACCTGATGCTGCCGGGGATGGACGGTCTCGAAGTGTGCCGGCGGATGCGCGGGCGCGGACCCGTCCCGGTCATCATGCTCACCGCCCGCGGTGACGAGGACGACCGCATCCTCGGCCTGGAGGTCGGCGCGGACGACTACGTCACCAAGCCCTTCAGCCCTCGTGAACTCGTCCTGCGCGTGGAGTCCGTGCTGCGCCGCGCCCGCCCGGCCCAGCCGTCGGACACCCTCCGCGCGGCCGGGCTCGCCCTGGACCCGGCGGCCCGCCGCGCCGCCAAGCACGGCACCGAACTCGCCCTCACCGTCCGGGAGTTCGACCTCCTCGCCTTCTTCCTGCGGCACCCCGGCCGGGTCTTCAGCCGTGAGGACCTGATGCGGGAGGTGTGGGGCTGGGACTTCGGTGACCTGTCGACCGTGACCGTCCACGTCCGGCGGCTGCGGGGGAAGGTCGAGGACGATCCGGCCAGGCCCCGTCTGATCCAGACCGTGTGGGGAGTGGGTTATCGCTTCGAGGGCGAGGCGTGACCCGGCGCGACCCCCCGCTGTCCTGTCCGCGTACGACCCGGCGGCCGAGGCCTGCCCCTCGTGCAGCGGTCCGGCTCGCCTTACACTGAGCCACAAGGGACGTTCGTGACATATCGGAACCGCCCGTGCGCTACCAGCGGATGTTCGTACTGAGCCTCGCCCTGGTCCTCGTGTCGGTGTCCGCGGTCGCCGTGCGGGCACAGGGCGAGGAACCCGCGCGCGGCCCCACGTTCGGCGCGCGCGCCGCGCAGGCGCTGATCGATGGTGTCCAGTTCGGCGTCATCATCGCGATCACCTCGGTCGGACTCTCGCTGATCTTCGGCACCATCCACCTGATCAACTTCGCGCACGGCGAGTTCGTCACGATCGGCGCCACCTTCGCGTTCTTCCTCAACGCCTCCGCGGCCGGCCCGGGCTGGCACCTGATCCCCGCCGCCCTCGCCGCGGTGGTCTTCGGCGCCCTGCTGGGCGGGGCCGTCGACCGGGGCCTGTGGCGCCCGCTGCGGGCTCGGGGCACCGGCCTGATCAACATGTTCATCGTCACCATCGGGCTCTCGCTGGTGCTGCGGCACGTGGTTCTCGTGCTGTACGGAACCCGGCCCGCCTCCTTCGCGCAGTACGACATCCAGAGCGCGATCAGCGTGGGGCCGGCCAGCATCACCCCCCGGGACCTCACGGTCACCCTGCTCGCCGTGCTGGTGCTGCTCGGCGTCGCCGCGCTCCTGCAGAAGACGCGCATCGGCACGGCTGTCCGGGCCGTCTCCGCCAACCGCGATCTCGCCGAGGCGACGGGCATCGACGTTCAGCGCGTGGTGCTGTACGTGTGGATGCTCGGCGGTGGGCTGGCCGCACTCGGCGGGGTCTTCTTCGGCCTCGTCGAGATCATCACCTGGGACATGGGCTTCAAGCTGCTGCTGCTCATGTTCGCGGGGGTCATCCTGGGCGGGCTCGGCTCCGCCTACGGCGCGATGGTCGGCAGCCTCGTCGTCGGCGTCGTCGCCCAGGTGTCCACCCTGTGGTTCCCGGTCGACCTGCAGTACGCGTGGGCGCTGCTCGTCCTGATCGTCGTCCTGCTCGTCCGGCCGCAGGGCATCCTCGGCCGTGCGGAGCGGGTCGGGTGAGGGGCGCGCCATGGACTTCTCGGTCATCTTCTCCGACGCCCTCCGCTCCGGCATCGGCCCCATCGCGGCCGTCTACGCACTCGCCGCGATCGGCCTGAACCTGCACTTCGGCTACACGGGACTGCTGAACTTCGGCCAGGTCGGCTTCATGCTGGTCGGCGGCTACGGGCTCGCCATCACGGTGTCGACGTACGACGGCCCGATGTGGCTCGGCGTCCTGGCCGGAGTGGCCTGCGCGATCGTGCTGGCCCTGCTGCTCGGCCTGCCCACCCTGCGGCTGCGCGCCGACTATCTCGCGATCACCACGATCGCGGCGGGGGAGACGCTCCGGCTGTTCTACCGGTCCAGCTGGGCCGAGCCGGTCACCGGCGGGGTGTTCGGACTGCAGCAGTTCGCGAAGGACTTCTACTCGCTCAACCCCATCGATCCCGGCACCTACGGCGTGTGGCTGGTGAGGTTCAGCTCCCGCGACCTGTGGGTGATGATCGTCGGCTGGGCGCTGGTGGCGGCGGCCGCGGCGCTGCTCGCCCTGCTGATCCACAGCCCGTGGGGCCGGGTCGTCCGGTCGATCCGGGAGGACGAGGTCGCCGCGCGCAGCCTCGGCAAGAACGTCTACGCGTACAAGATGCAGAGCCTCGTGCTGGGCGGCGTCATCGGAGCGGTCGCGGGCATGATGCAGGCGATCCAGGTGCAGTCCGTGAATCCTGACAACTACGACCCGGGCGTCACGTTCTTCCTGTACACGCTGCTCGTCCTCGGAGGCGCCGGGCGGATCCTCGGGCCGGTCGTCGGCTCGATCCTGTTCTGGTTCGTCCTCAGCTTCCTCGACAGCGCGCTGAGGCAGGCGATCGACGCCGAGTACATATCGCCGGACCTCATCAGTACCTCCGAGGTCGGCGCGGTGCGCTTCGCCCTGGTCGGGGTCGCCCTGATCCTGCTGGTCGCGTTCCGGCCGCAGGGCATTCTCGGCAGCCGGAAGGAGATGCTGCTCAGTGGCCGCTGACACGTTCGGATCCGGTGGTCCCGGGGCCCATGGGGGCACGGGGGCCGGCCGGCTCTCCGGGATCGCTGCCGAGCCGGGGGTGCGCAAACCGGATCCTCTGCTGGTCCTGGACGAGGTGACCCGTACCTTCGGCGGCCTCGTCGCCGTGCGGGTCGAGCACCTGGAGCTGCAGCGCGGGGTCATCACGGCGCTCATCGGGCCCAACGGCGCCGGGAAGACCACGTTGTTCAACGTGGTGAGCGGGTTCGACCGGGCCGACGGCGGCCGTTGGTCGTTCGACGGACAGCCCTTGGCCGGCTCCCCGGCGCACCGGGTGGCGCGGCGGGGGCTGGTCCGTACGTTCCAGCTCACCAGGACGCTCGCCCGGCTCACCGTGATGGAGAACATGCTGCTCGCCGCACCCGGGCAACGCGGGGAGGGGGCGCTGCCCGCGCTGCTGCGACCGCTGTGGCGCGGGCAGGAGCGGGAGTTCGAGCGGCGGGCCGGTGAACTGCTGGACCGGTTCCGGCTCGGGCCCCTGCGCGACGACCACGCCGGCACGCTCTCCGGCGGTCAGCGCAAACTGCTGGAACTGGCCCGGGTGCTGATGGCCCAGCCGGTCATGGTCATGCTCGACGAGCCGATGGCCGGGGTGAACCCCGCGCTGACCCAGTCCTTGCTCGGGCACATCACCCGACTGCGGGACGAGGGACTGACGGTGTGTTTCGTCGAGCACGACATGGACGTGGTGATGGGCATCAGCGACTGGGTGGCCGTCATGGCCGACGGCCGCCTGGTGGCCGAGGGCCCGCCGCACACGATCGGCCGCAACGCCGCGGTCGTGGACGCCTACCTCGGCAAGCGGCACGACGAACCGGGGACGGCGACCGAGGAGGAGGAGTAGCCATGTCCGCCGAGGAGCAGGAACCGGTACTGGCCGCCGACGACCTCGTCGCCGGATACGTCCCCGGTGTCGACGTGCTGCGCGGCTGCAGCATCGAGGTGCGCCCGGGCGAGGTGGTCGGCGTGATCGGCCCCAACGGCGCCGGCAAGTCGACCCTCGTCAAGGCGGTCTTCGGGCTGCTGAGAGTGCGCGGCGGGACCGTGCGGCTGCACGGCGAGGAGGTCACCAACCGGCCGGCGCACGAGCTGGTCCGGCGGGGCGTGGGCTACGTACCGCAGCTGCAGAACGTCTTCCCCTCGCTGACCGTCGAGGAGAATCTGCGGATGGGCGTCTATCTGCGGCCCAAGGACTACGCGCGGCGGGCAGCCGCGGTGGAGGAGCTCTTCCCCGTACTGGCCGACCGACGCAGGCAGAAGGCCGGCGCGATGTCCGGCGGCGAGCGCCAGATGCTCGCGATGGCGCGCGCGCTGATGATGGAGCCGCAACTGCTGCTGCTCGACGAGCCGTCGGCCGGTCTGTCGCCGCTCCATCAGGACCACGTCTTCGACCGGTGCGGACTGATCAACCGCGCGGGCGTCGCCATCCTCATGGTCGAGCAGAACGCCCGCAGGTGCCTGCAGATCTGCGACCGCGGCTACGTCCTCGACCAGGGCCGCAACGCGTACACCGGCACGGGTACGGCCCTGCTGCACGACGAGAAAGTGATCGAGCTCTACCTCGGCACGCTCGCCCGCGTCCGTTGACTCCCGTCCCTGTCGCTCCTTCCGGTGTCCCTCCTCCCGGTGTCACTCCTCGGCCTTGCTGGTCTCGGTCCGCAGGGTCTGCAACTGCCCCTGGCCGTCGTAGCCGTACACCTCGATCGTCGCCTGGCCGGGTTCGCCCTTGCCGGTGAAGTCGAGCGGACCGCTCACACCGTCGTAGTCGATGTTCCTGCCGTCGGCGAGCAGTTCCTTGCAGGCGGCGAACGAGTTGCACTTCTCGCCGTCCTTGGTGATCCCGTTGATCTCCTTCACGTACTCGCCCGGGTCGTCGGACTCCGCCTTCTCGGCGGCGAGCGCGATGGTCGTCGTGCAGTCGAAGACCTGCGGTGCGAACTGCAGCTCCTTGAGCTGCGGTGCGAACTTCTTCAGGTCGTTCACGTACTTCTCGTTCTCCGCCGACGCCGGTGCGGTCCCCTTCATGCCGGAGAGCCTGCCGGGCTGGCCGGGGGAGACCAGCGAGGCCAGTTCCTCGCTGCGCAGTCCGTCGGCGCCGTAGACACCGATCCGGTCGGGCCCGAGTCCGGACTCGATCATGCCCTGAAGGATCTGCGTGCCCTCCTCGAACGCGATCACCACGGCCGCGTCCGGCCTGGAGTCCTCCATCTTCTGGACGACCTGGTCGAAGTTGCTCGCCTTCGGGTCGTAGGTTTCGGCGAGCGTCACCGTCGCACCGCGCTCCTCGAGCGTCTTCCGGGTCGCCTCCAGCAGGCCGCGCCCGTAGTCGTCCGCCCGTGCCACCAGGGCCACCCGGTTGTGGCCGTCCTCGCGGACGACGTCCGCCAGGATGGGCCCCTGCAGCGAGTCGCTCGGGACGGTACGGAAATAGAACCCGTCGTCCTCGTAGTCCGTGAAGGTGGGCGCGGTGTTGGACCCCGAACACTGCACGACGCCCGCTCCGGTCACCCGGTCGATGAACGCCAGCGACATGCCGGAGGCCGCGGCACCGATGACCGCGTCGACGCCCGCCGCGAGCACCCGGTCGGCCGACTGCGCGGCAACGGCCTCCTGGCCCGCCTCGTCACTGGAGACCACCGTCGGCACGGGCTTGCCCAGGACCCCGCCGGCGTCGTTGATCTTCTGTATCGCGAACTTCAGCGACTCGATCTGCGGCGGGCCGAGGTAGGCCAGCTGCCCCGTCTCGGGCAGGACATAGCCGAACTGGAGCTCACCATCGCCCGGCTCGGCCGGGACCGCGGACCGGGCGCTGCCCGTCGTACCGCAGACAGTTATCACCAGAGCGGCCGCGCTCGTGAAGATCGCGGACCGCCGTATCGACGCCTTCATCTCCGCCTCCGCTCGGTACAGGCGACGGTGGTCGACAGGCCGGCCATCCGCCCGCCCTCTGTACATGATCCTAGAACTCATCCGAATGCCCGGAAAGGGTGAATAGTCAGCATTTGGTTTAATGGCCGGGCCTGGTGGTCCGGATCGTGCACCTGATCAGCCGGACCTGCCCTGGCGCATCCCCGCCCGCGCGAACTCCCGCATCCCCTCCCCGAAGCTCACCCCCGCCTCCCACCCCAGCTCCGCCCGCAGCCGCGCCGAGTCCGCCGTGATGTGCCGTACGTCCCCCAGCCGGTACTCCCCGGTCACCACCGGCTCCGGACCGCCGCAGGCAGAAGCCAGCGCCCGGGCCATCTCGCCGACCGTGTGCGGCTTGCCGCTGCCGGTGTTGTACGCGGTCAGCGCGCCCCCGCGCGAACTCGCCTCCAGGGCCGCCACATTGGCCGCGGCCACGTCCCGTACGTGCACGAAGTCCCGCCGCTGGCGGCCGTCCTCATAGACCCGCGGGGCCTCACCGCGGGCGAGTGCCGACCGGAAGAAGGAGGCGACCCCGGCGTACGGGGTGTCGCGGGGCATGCCCGGGCCGTACACGTTGTGGTAGCGCAGCGACACCGCCGAGCCGCCCGTGGCCCGCGCCCACGCCGCCGCCAGATGTTCCTGGGCGAGCTTCGTCGTCGCGTAGACGTTGCGCGGGTCGACCGGGGCGTCCTCGCCGACCAGGCCGGGCGACAGCTGCGCCCCGCACACCGGGCACAGGGGCTCGAAGCGCCCGGCGTCCAGGTCGGTGACGGCACGCGGCCCGGGCCGGACCACCCCGTGCCGGACACAGGTGTAGCGGCCCTCGCCGTACACCACCATCGACCCGGCGAGCACCAGCCGGCGTACGCCCGCGTCGGCCATGGCGGTGAGCAGCACGGCCGTACCGAGGTCGTTGCGGGAGACGTACTCCGCCGCGTCGGAGAAGCCGGCGCCCAGACCGACCATCGCTGCCTGGTGGCAGACGGCGTCGACGCCGGTCAGAGCGCGGCTGACGGTGTCGGGGTTGCGGACGTCCGAGGCCGGGTCGGCGCGGACGTCGTAGACAAGGGGCTCGTGCCCGCGAGCCCGCAGGGCCTCGACGACATGGGACCCGATGAACCCGGCACCGCCGGTGACCAGTACACGCATGCGGCCACGCTAGGACCGCGGGCGGCCCGTACGGCCCGGCCGCGCCCGGTACGTCACGGCTTCGTAAGACCCGGGGGGCCCAGCGGGAGCGCCATCGTGAAGACCGTCCTCCCCGGCTCGCTGCTCAGCTCGATCGTGCCGCCGTGCGCCGCGACCAGGGAGCGGGCGACCGCGAGGCCCAGACCACTGCCGCCGCGGTCGCGGCTGCGGGCCTTGTCGACGCGGTAGAAGCGGTCGAAGACCCGGGCGCGGTCGTCGGGCGGGATGCCGGGGCCCGCGTCCGCGACCCGCACCAGCGCCCGGCCGGGCTCGGCGGAGACCGTCACGGACACCTCGGTGCCCGCCGGGGTGTGCACGGCCGCGTTGGTGAGCAGGTTGTCCAGGACCTGGCGGATGCGCTGCGGGTCCACGCGCAGTGTCAGCGTCTCGGGGTCGGCCGTCACCGTCAGCGGATGGTCGGGGTGGCTCGCCTGGAAGGCGTCGGCCGCGTGATCGACGAGCTCCACCAGGTCGGCCTCCAGGGGGCGCAGCGGGGTCTCCACATCCGCCGCGTCGAGGCGGGCGAGCAGCAGCAGGTCGTCGAGGAGGAAGCCCATCCGCGCGGCCTCGGCGCGCAGCCGGGCCAGGTGTTTGTCGCGTTCCCCGGGGGCGTTGGCGGCGGCGTACTGGAAGAGGTCCGCATAGCCCCGTACGGACATCAGCGGGGTCCGCAGCTCGTGCGAGGCGTCCGCGACGAAGCGGCGCAGCCGCTGCTCGGCCTCCGCACGGACCGCGAGGGAGTCGTCGATGTGCTCCAGCATCGTGTTGAACGCCGTGCGCAGCTCGTCCACCTCCGGGCCGCCGTCGCGGCCGTCCGCGCGCAGCGGCAGCCGGGCCGCCGACTCGGTCAGGTCGTGCGAGGTGATGCCGTGCGCGGTGGAGGCCATGTCGCTCAGCGGCTGCAGTCCGCGCCGCAGCAGCTTCCGGCCGAGCACCACCAGCGCCAGCACCGCCAGGGCGAACGCGATCACCTGCACGGTGATCAGCCGGTCCACGGTGTCCTCGATCTCCGCCATGGGAGCGGCACTGACCAGCACCACCCCGGGCTCGACCTCGCAGGCCCGCAGCCGGTACAGGCCCTCCCCGTCGATGTTCACGGTGCTCATCAGCTCGGTGTCGGAGTGCGCCATGCTCTCGGCGAGGGTGGTGAGCGGGCGGGTGTCGTGCGGGATGTCGGCGGGCTGACGCAGGACCGCCGCCTTGTCCGACACGTCGTACACCGCGGTGAACCAGCCCCAGTACGGCTTCTGCGTCACCGTGCCGTTGGCCGCGGCGTCCTTGGACTGCACGGTCTGGACGACCTTCAGCTGGTAGCCCAGCTGGCTGTCCAGGTAGTCCCGCATGTACATCGTCAGGGCGTAGCCCACGACGGCGAAGACCACCAGGGACAGCGCACCGAGGCCCAGCGCCAGCCGGGTGCCCAGGCGCAGCCTGCGATAGACGTGGCGAAAGCGCCGGAGGACACCCTTCACTCCGCGGCCTGCCGGACCACGTAGCCGAAGCCCCGGACGGTGTGGATCAGCGGCTCGCCCGTCGCGTCGAGTTTGCGGCGCAGCCGGCTGACGACCAGCTCCACGACGTTCGAGCGGCCGCCGAAGCCGTACTCCCACACGTGGTCCAGGATCTGCGCCTTGGTCAGCACGGTCGGCGACTTGCGCATCAGATAGCGCAACACCTCGTACTCGGTCGGCGTGAGCGTCAGCAGTTGCTCGTCGCGCCGCACCTCACGGGTGTCCTCGTCCATCGTCAGATCCGCCACCCGCAGCACGGAGCGCTGGAACCCGGGCCCGGCACTGCGCCGCAGCACCGTCCGCAGCCGGGCCATCAGCTCCTCCACCGCGAACGGCTTGACCAGGTAGTCGTCCCCGCCCCGGGTCAGGCCCGCCACCCGGTCGGCGACCGCGTCCCGGGCGGTGAGGAACACCACCGGCACCATCGTCCCGGAGCGCCGCAGCCGGTCCAGCACGCCGAAGCCGTCGATGTCGGGCAGCATGAGGTCGAGCACCACGATGTCCGGATGGAACTCGGCGGCGCGGCTCAGCGCCTCCTCACCCGAGTTCGCGGTGACCGCGTCCCATCCCTCGTAGCGGGCGACCGTCGCCACGAGGTCGGCGATCGGCGGGTCGTCGTCCACGACGAGGAGTCGTACTTTGTCCACCCGCCCATACTGCGTCACCGGACCCCCGTGCCGGAGCGCCGGTGTCCGTCGTGGCCACATCGATAAGCACTTGAAAGTCGTACGACAGTAAACCGACAGCTCCCTGCGGGGAAGCTCGGTACCCCAGCCCCGATCAAGGAGCTCGCCGAGTGACTGCCGTCCAATCGCCCCCCGCGCCCCCCACGGTGATAAAACGACCCAGGGTGGTGGCCCGCACGGGCCTGTACGCCGTGCTGGCCGCGAACGCGGCCGTGGTGACCTACTTCTTCACCGAGGCCGGCTTCGCGTCGAACGCCCTCATCGTGCTGGGCCGGCTGGCGGGTCTGTACGGTGCGCTCCTGATGGCCTTCCAGCTGGTGCTGGTGGCCCGGCTGCCCTGGCTCGACCGCCGCATCGGGATGGACCGGCTCACCTCCTGGCACCGCTGGACCGGCTTCGGCATCCTCTTCACACTGCTCGCGCACGTCGTCTTCATCAGCTTCGGCTACGCCGAGTCCTCCGGCATGGACCCGGTCAGCCAGCTGGTCGACCTCGCCGAGACCGTCGAGGGCGTGCTCCGCGCGGTCGTCGCGATGGCGATCATCATCGTGGTGGGCGCCGTCTCGGGCCGCTACGCCCGGCGCCGCCTCGCGTACGAGACCTGGCACTTCATCCACCTGTACACCTACGTCGCCGTGGTGCTGGCCTTCACCCACCAGGTAGCGGTCGGCACCAGCTTCACCTCGTCGTCCGCCGCCACGACGTACTGGTACGGCGTGTGGGGCGTCGCGCTCACCTCGGTGTTCCTCGGCCGCCTGGTGCTGCCGCTGTGGCGCAACTGGCGCCACCAGCTGCGCGTCACCGCGGTCGTCCCCGAGTCCGACAACGTCGTCTCGGTCTACATGACCGGCCGCGACCTCGACCGCATGCCCGCCCGGGCCGGCCAGTTCTTCCTGTGGCGCTTCATGACCCGGGACCGCTGGTGGCAGGCCAACCCCTTCTCCCTGTCGGCCGCGCCCGACGGCCGCACCCTGCGCCTGACCGCCAAGGCCGCGGGCGCCGGCAGCGCCTCCCTGCGGCACGTCAAGGTCGGCACGCGCGTCTTCGCCGAGGGCCCCTACGGCGCCTTCACCGCTCTGCACCGCACCCGCCCCGAGTCCGTGCTCATCGCCGGCGGCGTCGGCGTCACGCCCATCCGCGCCCTCCTGGAGGAACTGCAGGGCCACGCTGTCGTCATCTACCGCGTCGCCACCGACCGGGACGCGGTCCTCTACGACGAGCTGCGCGACCTCGCGGACGCCAAGGGCTGCGAACTGCACCTGGTGACCGGCCCCGCCGTCCCGGACAGGCTGGCGCCCGGCGAGCTGGCCCGGCTGGTGCCGGACATCGCCGACCGGGACGTCTTCCTGTGCGGGCCGCCGCCGATGATGAACGCGGTGCTGGGCAGCCTGCGCGAGCTGGACGTGCCCAAGCCGCAGATCCACTTCGAGCGCTTCAGCCTGGCGGGATGAGGAAGACACCGTGAAACGAGCAATCCCTGTCGTGGTTCTGAGCATCGCGGGCCTGGTCCCCGTCTGGCTCTACCAACCGTCGGCCGACACGTCCACCGTCCAGGTCATCACGCCCGCCCCGTCTTCGTCCCCCTCGTCCGGGACCTCGGGATCCTCCTCCCACGTCGTCGCGGGCCCGACCGTGACGACGGAGAAGGGCCCCGTGCAGGTGGAGGTGACCTTCGAGGGCGACGAGATCAGCTCCGTGAGGATGCTTCAGCAGCCGAACCACCCGCAGACCACGGCGGCGGTGCCGAAGCTGATCGCCCAGACGCTTCAGGCGCAGAGCGCGGACGTCGACACGGTGTCCGGCGCGACCATCACCAGCGACGGCTACCGGGAGTCCCTCCAGGCCGCGATCGACGCGAAGGGCTGACCGTCATGCACCGCGTCGAACACGTCATGGGCTTCCCGGTCTCACTGCGGGTCGACGACGAGCACATCCCCGAATCGGCCGCGGACGCGGTGTTCGCGTGGCTGCACGAGGTCGACGTCCGGTTCAGTCCGTTCAGGCCCGACAGCGAGGTGTCGCGCCTCGACCGCGGCGAGCTGTCGCCGGGAGATCTCAGCGCGGACCTGCGCGAGGTCCTCGACCTGTGCGAGCACTACCGGGCCGCCACCGGCGGCGCCTTCGACGTACGGCTGCCCGGCCGCGGCCTCGACCCCTGCGCGGTGGTCAAGGGCTGGTCGGTGCAGCGGGCGGCGGAACTGCTGACGGCGGCCGGGGCGACGCGCTTCTGCCTCAACGCGGGCGGTGACGTGGTCGCCGCCGGCGGTCCCTGGCGCGTGGGCGTACGGCACCCCGAACACGCCGACAAGCTGTGCACCGTCCTGGAGGTCACCGACGGCGCGGTCGCCACCTCCGCCCGCTACGAGCGCGGCGACCACATCATCGACGGCCGCACCGGCCGCCCGGCGACCGGTCTGCTCAGCCTGACCGTCGTCGCCCCGACCCTCACCGAGGCGGACTCGGTCGCCACGGCGGCCTTCGCGATGGGCGCCGAGGGCGTCGAGTGGGCCGCCGGGCAGCCCGGGTGCGAGGTGTTGGCCGTGGACGCCGAGCGGCGGGTCCTTCGGACGCCGGGGTTCCCCGTCGCGGGGGAGGACGCGGCGGCCGCATGACGCCCGGCCGCGATGCTGGACGGACCGCCGGAACGAAACGACGCCCCACCGCCGGAGCAGGCGGGCCCTTCCGGCCCGCCACCCGGGAGAACCGGCCACTCGTCCGACAAGGGCCCGCAACACACGAGGTCTAGACTCTCCCCGCAACGGCCTGCACGAGCGTGACCGAAAACGGGCAGCTTCTGCCAAACCCGAGGGGTATTCGGCGTTTTGATACGGATAGATTCAGTCACCAAGCGGTACCCGGACGGCACGGTGGCGGTCGACCGGCTCTCGTTGGAGATACCCGACCGCTCGATCACCGTCCTCGTCGGACCCTCGGGCTGCGGGAAGACGACGACCCTGCGCATGATCAACCGGATGGTCGAGCCCAGCGAGGGCACCATCCTCCTCGACGGCAAGGACATCCTGCAGCAGCCCGTCAACACGCTCCGCCGGTCCATGGGTTACGTCATCCAGAACGCCGGGCTCTTCCAGCACCGCACGATCGTCGACAACATCGCCACCGTGCCCCGCATGCTCGGCTGGGGCAAGGACAAGGCCCGGGCGCGGGCGCGTGAGCTGATGGAGCGCGTCGGTCTGGACGCCGGGCTCGCCAAGCGGTACCCCTACCAGCTGTCCGGCGGACAGCAGCAGCGCGTCGGTGTGGCCCGGGCGCTCGCCGCCGACCCGCCGGTGCTGCTCATGGACGAGCCGTTCTCCGCCGTCGACCCCGTCGTCCGCAAAGGGCTTCAGGACGAACTCCTGCGCCTCCAGGAGGAGTTGGGCAAGACCATCGTCTTCGTCACCCACGACATCGACGAGGCCGTCAAGATCGGCACGATGGTCGCCGTGATGCGCACCGGCGGCAAGCTGGCCCAGTTCGCGCCGCCCGCCGAGCTGCTGTCCAGCCCCGCCGACGCCTTCGTCGAGGACTTCCTCGGCGCGGACCGCGGCATCCGGCGGCTGTCCTTCTTCTCCTCCACAGGACTCGACCTGCTGACCGCGCCGATCGTCGCGATCGACGCCACCGCCGAGCAGATCGCCGCCCGCAGCGCGGCCGACACCCCCTACCTCCTCGTCACCGACCTGGACGGCAGGCCCCTCGGCTGGAGCGAGCCGCGGGACCTGACCGCCGGCGCCGTCGAGGCGGCGGAACTCCTGCCGTACGGGCGGCCGTTCGTGGCCGGCAAGGACTCGTTGCGGGCCGCCCTCGACTGCGCGGTGCTCTCGCCCACCGGCTGGGCCGTCGCCGTGGACGGCGAGGGCCGGGCAGCCGGAGTCGTCTCCCAGCAGGCCATCGGCGAGGCGATCCGCGGCGCCCACGCGGAAGGCCGTACGAACGGCGGGAGTTCCGCCGCCTCGACGGTCACCAAGGCCGCACGGATCGCGCCGTGAACGGCTTCTTCGACATCCCCAGCGACCTCCAGCACAGCTGGCTCGGCCTCGTCGGCCTGCACCTGCGCGAGGCCCTGCTGCCGGTGCTGGCCGGGCTGGTGATCTCGCTGCCGCTCGCCCAACTGTGCGTGCGCTTCCGCTGGCTGTACCCGCCGGTGCTGTGGATCACGACCGTGCTGTACGCCATCCCCTCGCTCGCCTTCTTCGTGCTCCTCATCGACTACACCGGACAGACCGAGCTCACGGTGATGATCCCGCTCACCGTCTACAGCCTCGTCGTCCTGGTCCCGTCGATCGTCGACGGCGTCCGCTCGGTGCCGCAGGAGACCCTGGCCGCCGCGACCGCCATGGGCTTCGGGCCCGTACGCCGCTACATCCAGGTCCAGTTGCCGATCGCGGTGCCCGCGATCACCGCCGGGCTGCGGGTGGCGACCGTGTCGAGCATCAGTCTCGTCAGCGTCGGTACCCTCATCGGCAACCAGGGCGCCCTCGGTAACCTGCTCAACGACGCCACCATCTACAACCGGCCCGAACTCGCGGTGAACGCCGTGCTCACCATGGCCGCCCTGGCGATCCTCGCCGACGGCCTCCTGGTGGCCCTGCGCCTCCTGCTGACGCCGTGGATGCCGCGCCGGGCGCACACGAAACCCAAGGCCGACCGGCCCGACCCGGCCGCCCTCGCCCTGGAGGACGCAGCCCGGTGAATTTGCTCAACTTCATCAACGCCTTCTTCAGCGACAGCGCCCACTGGACCGGCTACGACGGTATCCCCACGCGCGTCGGCGAACACATCCAGTACACCCTGGAGGCGCTCGTCCTCGCCGCCGCGATCGGGCTGCCCGGCGGCCTGATCACCGGTCACTACGGGCGCGGCGGGAACGCCCTCTCCCTGATCGCCACCGCCGGGCGGGCCCTGCCCACCTTCGGCCTGCTCGTGCTGATGACCCTGCTGCTGGGTTTCGGTCTGGTGAACGTGATGATCCCGCTGGTCGTCCTCGCCGTCCCGCCGATCCTCGTCACCACCTACGAGGCGATGCGTTCCGTCGACCCGTCGCCGGTGGACGCCGCCCGGGGCATGGGCATGAGCGAGGCCCAGGTGCTGTTCCAGGTCGAACTGCCGGCGGCGCTCCCGCTGATCCTCAGCGGCCTGTGCTCCGCCGCCATCCAGATCGTCTCCACGGCCACCATCGCCGCGTACGTCTCGCTCGGCGGCCTCGGCCGGTACATCGTCGACGGCCTCTACCAGCGCGACTACGAGAAGGTCGTGGGCGGCGCCACGCTGGTGGCCGGGCTGGCACTGGTCACGCTCGCGGTGTTCTGGGCGGTGTACCGGACCGCGGTGTCGCGCGGGGTACGGCGAAGCGGCTGACCCGGAAGCAGCCGGCCGAGGGCCCGGGGCGGTGGTGAGATCCGCCCCGGGCCCTGTCACGTGTCAGCCCTCGGTGCGCGCCAGGGCCTGTTCCAGTACGACGAGCAGCGCGTCGCGCACCGAGCCGCGCTCGCGGGCGTCGAACACCACGACCGGGACGCGGTCGTTGACGTCGAGCGCCCAGCGGACCTCGTCCAGCGTGTGCCCGACCTTGCCGTCGAAGGCGTTGACGGCCACCGCGAACGGGATCTGCTTGTGCTCGAAGTAGTCGACGGCCGCGTAGCAGTCGTCGAGGCGGCGGGTGTCCACGATGACGAGCCCGCCGATCGCGCCCTCGACGAGGTCGTCCCACATGAACCCGAACCGCTCCTGGCCGGGCGTGCCGAACAGGTACAGCTTCAGGGTCGGGTCGATGGTGATGCAGCCGAAGTCCATCGCGACCGTGGTGGTGGTCTTGCGCGGGGTGTGGCTGAGGTCGTCCACGCCCGCCGCGACCTCGGTGATCGCGGCCTCGGTGGTCAGCGGCGCGATCTCGGAGATCGAGCCGACGGCGGTGGTCTTGCCCACCCCGAAGCCGCCCGCGATCACCATCTTGACCGGCAGCGGCGGCCGTACGGCCGGGGCCTGCGCGGCCCCGGGGCGGGTGGCCGGTTCAGTCGGTGTCACGGAGAACCCCTCGGGAGTCGGGGATGGCCCGGAGGCCATCGATAACCCTTCGCAGGACGGATGCGTCGTGGGTGACGCCGGAGTCGGGCACGTGCACGGTCAGCTGCCCCGCCGCGCGCAGGTCCTCGGAGAGGATGCGGACCACGTTCAGGTGCAGCCGCAGCCGGGCCGCGATCTCCGCGATGGACTGCGGGCGGCGGCAGGCGGCGACGATGTCGTGCTGTTCGAAGGAGAGCCGGTCGAGCTCGGCGAGCCCTTCGGCGGTGGCCACCACCTGGGTCTCGACGGGCATCGTCCGGCCGTTGGCGCTGGGTGCCACCCGGCCGGCGGTGACCAGGAACGGCCGTACGGCGGCGACGGGGCCGCCCGGGTCGGGGCCCGGCGGCGTGTTCCCGTCCTCGCCGGCACTGCTGGGAGTGCGGCCGTCCGCCATGGGTCGTTCTTCCTCCTCGGCCGGGCGGGCGCCCGGTCAGCGCTTCGACGCGGCGCCGACGCTGTTCTTCAGTTCGAGCACCAGCTGGGGACTGAGCGCGCTGCCCGCACGGTTGGCGAACAGCGTCATCTCGTAGGCGATGTTGCCGAGCTTGGCCTCCTTGTCGGTGACGACGCCGAGGACGGCGCCGCTGCCGACCGCGGAGACCAGCACGTGGCCGCCCTCCAGGTCGATGATGACCTTGTTGAGGCCGCCCAGGCCGTAGTTGCCGGAGGCGCCGGCGGCCAGGCTGGTGATGCCGGAGACGATCGCCGCGAGGCGCTCGGAGTCGGCATGCTCGCGCAGCTCGGACACGGCGATGAGCAGGCCGTCGGAGGACACGGCGATGGCGTCCACGACGCCCGCCGTCTCCGTCGCGAAACGATTCAACAGCCACGTGAAGTCGGCTGCGGCGGCCTGGAGTTCGGCCGGCGTGGTGCCTCCCGTCGGAGTGTCACCTGTCGACGTGCTCACTGCTCCGCTCCTTCCGGGGAGTGGTTGTGATGGTGCGGGGAGTTGGGTGGGGTCGCTGGGTAGGGGGTGGTGGCGGTGTCGTTTCCGCTGTCGCGGTGGGCGCGTTCCACGGCCGCCTCGAACTCCTCGAGCGCGTCACGGACGGCGTCCGCGTCGGCGGCCCGGGGCGCGTCCCGGCGGGACGTCTGCTGGTCGGGGTCGGCTCCGAAGGTCGTACGGAGGGTGGCGCCACGGACGCGGCGTCGCAGCGGGCGGGCGTCGGGACCGTCGTCGGAGACGGGGCCGGTGGCGGGCGTGGGTGTCCCGGCCGGGACCCTCCCCTCGGTGCGGGCCCTCGGGATGAAGGGGGCATCGGCGGGCTGGGAGTCGTCGGGGGCCTTGCCCTTCGGGCCGGGGACGGCTGACCCGCCGTCGAGGCCAGGGGCGCCTGACGTGCCGTTGCGCTCCGAGGCCGGCGAGGTGTCCGCCGGGGCGGGGTCGCGCCGGGGCACCCTGCGGGGGAGCGGGGCGGGCTCGCCGTCGACCGGCTCGGTGCCGTGCGGGGAAGCGGTGCGGGCGGTGTGTACGGGCTGGTCCGCCGTGGAGCCGGCGCCCGTGACCGCTTCGGGCGGGCCCGCGCGACCGGCCGCGCCGGCAGGCACGGCCGCTGTCGCCGAAAGCCGACCCGAACCCGAGCCAGCCTCCGACTCCGAGCCGGAGCCTGCGGCCGCACCCGCACCCGCACCTGAGGTCGAAACCGAGCCCGCCGTCAACTCCGCAGCGGACCCGGAAGCCAACGCGCGCCTCGCGCCCTGCGTCGCACCGCCGGAGGCTCCCGCACCGCCGGAGACACCCGTGGTGATCGCCATCGGGCTCATCGTCAGCAGCAGGGACGACGGAATGGTCACCTCGGCGGTCACGCCGCCCCCCGGCGTGCGGGACAGGATCACGTCCACCTCCCAGCGGCGCGCCAGCGTGCCCACCACGAACAGGCCGAGCACCTTCGTGGGGACGAGGTCGAGGCGTTCGCGGCGGATCAGGCGGGCGTTCTCCTCGTCGAGCCGCTCGGCGCTCATGCCGAGGCCGTGGTCGCAGACGACGACCAGCGCGCCCTCGGCGCTGTCGCGGACGGTCACCTCGACGGGGCTGCCTTCGGGCGAGAACGACACGGCGTTCTCGACGAGTTCGGCCACCATCAGGGTGAGGTCGCCGATGATGTCGGGCTCCACCATGACCTCGGTCGCGGCGTGCAGATGCACCCGCCGGAAGCCCTCGATCTGACCGAGCGCGGCCCGTACGACGTTGGTCAGCGCGAGCGGTCCGGAGTCGAGGACGGTCTCGCGGATACCGGCGAGGAGCATCAGGCTGTCGGCGTTGCGGCGCAGGCGGACGGCGATGTGGTCGATGCTGTAGAGCCGCTCGAGGAGGGCGGGGTCGGTCTCGCCGCGTTCCACCGCGTCGATCAGCGCCAGCTGCCGGGTGGTCAGGTTGCTGACGCGGCGGCCGACGTTGCCGAACATCTCGGCGACGTTGCGCCGGCTGAGCACCTGGCGTTCCAGCAGCGCGGACGCGGTGGTCTGGACGTGGTTGAAGGCGTCGGCGAGGTCGCCGATCTCGTCCTTCGCGGTGACCGGGATCTCGCGCAGCCGGACCGGCCCGTCGTCCTCGGTGTCCTCGTCGGCGACCCGGGCGAGTTCGCGGCCGGCGACGTCGGCGACCTCGCGGGCGGCACCGGTGAGTGCCTGCACCGGCCGTACCACCGAGCGGCGCACCAGCACCGCGAAGGTGATCCACACGGCGAAGAGGAACAGCGCGAGCCCCAGCAGCAGGACCGCGCGCCATGCGGCCTCGCTGGAGGCGGCGTCGGCACGGTCGGCGATCTGGTCGATGAGGGACGCGGTGATCTTCAGCCGGGTCTCGGACTGCAGCCGGTAGTCGCGATAGGAGCCGAGCGCCTCGGTGAAGGCCTCGCGGATCTGCGCGGGTGTACCGGCCTGGAGGTTGCCGGGGTCGATCTGCAGCTCGGCGTAGTGCCGGCCGATCGTCGCCTGCGAGGAGTTGTGCTCGATCCCGCCCAGCTCGTTCGCCTGGGCCTCGGTGGCGAACCGGGCGAAGCGGTCGGCCTGGTGGTTGTACTCGTTCTCGAAGCCGACCGCGCCGATGAACTCGATCTGGGCGTTGCTGTCACCAGTGCGCGCGGAGAAGACGGCCGTCTCGAAGGCGCTGTGGGCGGCGTCGGCGCGCAGCAGGGAGTCCAGCAGGTTGCCGGTGAAGGTGCCGGCGAGGGCCGTGTTGTGGTCCAGGCCGAGGCCGTCGATCAGGCCCGTGGAGGCGTTGGTGTAGGCCGGGTCGATGTTGTCGGCGGGCAGATAGCCCTGCTCGACGGTGTCGCGGAGGCTGGTCAGGCCGTTGATCTCGCGCAGCGCCTGGGCCTCGGTGTCCGGCAGTCGGCCGCCGAAGGTGTCGCGCACCTTCTCCACCTGGGAGTCGACCGCGGCCTGCGCCTTGCGGTAGTCGGCGTCGGAGGGACGGCCCCCCTCGGGCGCCGCCTCGTGCCGCACGGACAGCAGGATGGCCTGCTGGTGCTCCAGCTCCACGCGGTCCACCAACTCGGCGACCTGTGTGCTGCTCCGGACCAGTTCGGCCGCGGCGTTCGCGTTCCGTGCCTGGTCCACCTGGTCGGCGATGAGGTAGGCGAGCAGTGCGGCGACCACGGCCAGCGGCACGCCGACGAGGACGTTGAGCTTGCGGCGGAACGGCCAGCGGTCGGCGAATCCCCGAACGCCACCCCGGGGCTCGTTCGTGGACACCAGGCCTCCTTCGTGACCGATTGTGATCGCTTGCGGTCCGGTGTGCCAGAGGCACCCACGTCGGTGTGAACGCCCCGGTCAAGGTGCGGAACAACACCGGTGCGGCCCCCGCACGCCACAGTGAGCGGCGCCAACTTCCGCGAGACTACAGCCTCTTGGGACACCGGTTCGTGCCACCCTGAGTCAAGAATCCATTACGACCCGCTCCGCTTCGGCGGGTCCGGTGCCGGCCCGTTCATACCGTGTTCACAATGGGCAACGCATTGAAGCCAATTGGTGACCATGCTGCACTTGACTGACCAAGAACCGGCTGGATTGGATCAGCGCAAGAGCTTGCGAGCAACCATCTCCGAGCATCCATCCAGAGTCCGGAACGGGAATCGTGACTTCCACCACCGCACACAGCAGGTTCCGCAGGACACACCCCGGCGTGGCCGCCGTCGCGCTCGCCGCCGCCGCGGCCCTGCTCGCGGGATGCTCCTCCTCCGACGACACGTCGGACCCGCTCGCCGGCGACAAGGCGGACGGCGGCACCGTCGTCGTCGGCTCCAACAACTTCGCCGAGAGCATCCTGCTCGCCGACATCTACGGCGAGGCGCTGAAGGCCAAGGGCATCAAGGTCACCTACAAGCCCAACATCGGCAGTCGCGAGACCACCTACGGTCTGCTGAAGAACGGCTCCATCACGGTCCTGCCGGAGTACAACGGCTCGCTCCTGGCCTACCTTGACCCGAAGGCGGAACAGAAGACGGCCGAGTCGGTGAACGCGGCCGCGAAGGCCAAGCTCGACTCGAAGCTCACGCTGCTGGACTCGGCACCCGCCGAGGACAAGGACTCCGTCAGCATCAACGCGGAGACGGCGAAGAAGTACAACCTGACCGCCCAGTCCACCCTCGCGGACCTCAAGGACATCGCTCCGGAGCTGGTCATCGGAGGCTCGCCCGAGTTCCAGACCCGGCAGCAGGGTCTGCTCGGCCTGAAGTCCGCGTACGGCCTGGAGTTCAAGTCGTTCAAGGCGCTCGACGCGGGCGGTCCGCTGACCCAGGCGGCGCTGACGAAGAACACCGTGCAGGCCGCGGACATCTTCACCACGGACCCGACCATCACCAAGGAGAAGTTCGTCGTCCTGCAGGACCCGAAGAACCTCTTCGGCTTCGCGAACGTGACCCCGCTGGTCTACAAGTCCGGCCTCTCCCAGGAGGGCGTGGCCGCCCTCAACGAGGTCTCGGCCAAGCTGGACACCAAGGCCCTCCTCGACATGGACACCCAGGTGCAGCTCGAGAGCAAGGACCCGCTCGACGTCGCCAAGGCCTGGCTGAAGTCGGTCGGCCTCAACTGACGCCACCCACCCGCGCCCGGACGTGCCGTCCAGGCCGCCGCGGGTGCCCTCCGACCCGGAGGGCACCCGCGCCGTCCTCGACGGCACGACACGCGGCCTCTGCGCCGACGCCGGCCTGGCGGGCGCGGGGCAGTTCGCACTGCAGCGGGCGCGCTGGAGGCGGTCACCGGCGCGCACCTTTCACCTGCCGGCAATCACTCCTCACCTGTCGGCAACCACTCCTGAGCCACGGGCGGTCACGCTTGACCTTCCGCCGACGTAGGGAGCTCTCATGCCGCAAGCCCGTCCCGTCATCGCCGTCGCCGGACTCGGCATCGAGTCCTCGACCTTCTCCCCGGCCCGCACCAGGGCCCCCGCCTTCCATCCGCGGCGCGGCACGGACGTCCTGACCCGCTACCCCTTCCTCGCGCCCGGGCAGCCCCTGCACACGGCAGCCGACTGGCGCGGCGCCCTGGTCGGCAAGGCCCTGCCCGGCGGCACGGTGACCTCCACCGCGTACGCGGAACTGGCCGCCGAACTCCTCAACAGCCTGAGCGAGCTGGGGCCGATCGACGGCCTCTGGTACGACATCCACGGCGCGATGACCGTGGAGGGACTGGACGACGCCGAAGCCCAACTCCTGCACCGCATCCGGGAAGTGGTCGGCCCGCACGTCCTCGTGTCCACCTCCATGGACCTGCACGGCAACGTCTCCCGCGACCTCGTCCACCAGAGCGACCTGATCACCTGCCACCGCATGGCCCCGCACGAGGACGCCATGGACACCGAGGAACGCGCGGCCCGCAACCTCGTCGACCTGCTGGCGAGCGGTGCGCCCCGCCCCGCCAAGGCCTGGATCCCGGTGCCGGTGCTGCTGACCGGCGAGCAGACCTCGACCCGGACCGAACCCGCGAAGAGCGTGTACGCGGCCGTGGACGAGGTGGAGGCGGCCGACGGCGTGACGGACGCGGCGATCTGGGTCGGCTACGCCTGGGCGGACGAACCGCGCAACCGGGCCGCGGTGGTCGTCACGGGCCCCTCGCCGGACGCCGTCACCGTCGGTGCGGAGCAGTTGGCCGCCGGTTTCTGGAAGGCCCGCCACTCCTTCGACTCCGTCGCGCCGACCGCCTCACTGGACGAGTGCCTGGACGCCGCCCTCGCCTCCACGGCCCGCCCCTACTTCGTCAGCGACACCGGCGACAACCCGACGGCGGGCGGCGCCGGGGACGTCACGTGGGGACTCCAGCGGGTCCTGGACCGCCCCGAGTTCAAGGAACCGTCGGGGCCCACGGTCATCTACGCCTCACTGCCGGGCCCCGGCGCCGTCGACACCGCCGTGGCGGCCGGCGTCGGCGCGACCGTCACGGTCACCGCGGGCGCCGAGGTCGACGACCGCCACGCCGGCCCGCTCACCCTCACCGGCGTGGTCCACTCGGTACGGCACGGCGACCGGGACGCGCAGACCGAGGTCGTGCTGCGGGTGGGCTGCGTCCGCGTGGTCCTGACCCGGCAGCGCAAGCCGTACCACCACGAACACGACTTCACCGACCTGGAGTTGGACCCCAGGGCGGCCGACATCGTGATCGTGAAGATCGGCTGTCCGGAGCCCGAGCTGTTCGCCATGGCCGCCGACTGGAAGATGGCGCTCACGCCGGGCGGCGTCGACCAGGAGCTGACCCGGCTCGGCCACCGCCGCATCCGCCGGCCCTTGTTCCCCCTCGACGCCGAGATGCCCGACCCGGACCTCACGGCCCGGCTGATCGCACCCTCGAACAGGGAGCTCACCGGCCCGGACGAGTGAGCTGAGCGCCACCGCCGCCCGCCTCGGCGATCAGCAGGTCCAGCAGCGCGATCAGCAGGTCCCGGCTCGACTCGCGCTCGCGCGCGTCGCACAGCAGCACCGGAACGTGCTCCGGCAGCGCCAGGGACTCCCGGATCTCCTCGGGCGGATACGGGTGCTTCCCGTGGAAGCCGTTGACCCCGACGACGAACGGGATGCCGCGCCGCTCGAAGAAGTCCACGGCGGCGAAGCTCGACTCCGGTCTGCGCACGTCGATCAGGACCACGGCGCCCAGCGCGCCGACGGCCAGGTCGTTCCACATGAACCAGAACCGCTGCTGCCCGGGGGTGCCGAAGAGGTACAGCACCAGCCGGTCGTTGATGGTGATCCGGCCGAAGTCCAGGGCCACGGTCGTGGCCGCCTTCGCCTCGATGCCGGCGAGATCGTCGACGCCGAGGCCCGCCACGGTCAGGGGTTCCTCGGTGCGCAGCGGAACGATCTCGCTGACCGAACCGACCATCGTTGTCTTGCCGACGCCGAACCCTCCGGCGATCAGTATCTTGACGGTGTCGGGTGCGACGGGCGCGACGTACGCGCCGGTCGCCTCGGGTGCCGCCCGGGCGGCGGGATCAGAGCCGGCCAAGGCCGTCCCTCACTTTCTGCAGCAGGTCCAGGTCCAGTTCCGGGATGCGGGAGACGGGGTGCGGAGGATGGGCGGTGATCAGGCCGGCCTCCAGCAGATCGCAGAGCATGATGACGACCACGCTCACCGGAAGGTCCAAGCGGGCGGCGAGCTCCGCCACGGCGAGCGGCCGCTCGCACCGGCGCAGGATCCGCGCCTGCTCGGGCTGCGGCCGGGGGGCCCGCTCCGGCGGCGGGTTCACCGCGGTCACCGTCGTGATGAGGGTGAAGTCGGCGCGGCTGGGCCGGGTCCGGCCGCCGGTCAGGGCGAAGGGCCGTACCAGCCGGCCCGCCGCGTCGCTTCCGCTCACCTCACTCGCCGGTGGCGGTCGCTGGGCCCACATGCGCCCGCGGCGCCGCCCCGAGGTGCTCGCCGATCTTCTTCACCAGCATGTTCATCTGGTACGCCACCACACCGACGTCCGCCTTCGGCCCGGTCAGTACGACCAGGTGGGCGCCGGGGCCGGCCGCGGTCAGTATCAGGTAGCTGTTGGCCATCTCGATGAGTGCCTGGCGCACCGGACCACCCCGGAAGTCCATGCTGACGCCCTTGCTGAGGCTCATCAGACCGGACGCGGTCGCCGCCAGCCGTTCGGCGTCGTCGCGCACGAACCCGGTGGACCTGCTGACGACGAGTCCGTCCTCGGAGAGCACCACGGCGTGGTTCACGTCGGCGACCCGGTCCACGAGGCCGGTGAGCAACTGGTCCAGTGCGGTGTCGGTCGCGGGGGTGGGGCGTGTCATGGCGGTGTCCTTCATGAGCGGTCGGTGTGCGGAGTCGGGGTGACGGCCGGCGCGTCGTCGCCGTCCGGCACCTGCTCGTCGTGCGGCTTGTGTTCGTCGTCGTCCCTGGCGCGGAGCGTTCCGCGCTGGAAACCGGCGAGCGAGGAGGCGGCTCGCTCCGCGGTGAAGTCCTCGAGGTCGTCCTCCACGGCGGGCGCAGAGTCCTCGCGGAGTTCGTCGACCAGGTTCGTCTGCGGCACCCGGCGGGGCAGCGGGGTGAGTCCGTCGGGCCGGGAGGCACGAGCGGCGGGCGCGGGCACGGCGGCGGGGACGGGGACGGTGCGTGCGGCCAGGAGAGGCCGGGCCGACCGGGCCGTGGACCCGACCTGCACCAGCTCGGCGTCCGGTACGGCCTCCGCGTCCGCCATGTCGTCCGGGCCCGCGTCGGCGTCCTCCCGCACCACGATCTCGTGCGGGATCAGCACGATCGCCGTGGTCCCGCCGTACGGCGAGGAGCGCAGCGTCACGGCGATGCCGTGCCGGTTGGCGAGCCGGGAGATCACGAACATGCCGAGCCTCAGGTCGTCGGCCAGGGCCACCACGTCGAACTTCGACGGCCCCGCCAACTGGGCGTTGAGTGAGGCGTAGTCGTCCTCGGACATGCCCAGGCCCCGGTCCTCGACCTCCACGACCAGCCCCTTCGCCACCATCGCGGCCCGCACCCCGACGGGGCTGGGCGCGGGGGAGTACACGGTGGCGTTGTCGATGAGCTCGGCCAGCAGATGGATCACGTCCGCCACCGCGGGCGGAGCCAGGCACACCTCCTCGTCGGTGTGCACCTCCACCCGCCGGTACTCGGCGACCTCGCCGACCGCGCTGCGCAGGATGTCGATCAGCGCGACCGGTTCGGTCCAGCTGCGCCGCGGCTGCTCACCGCTGATGATGACGAGGTTCTCCTCGTAGCGGCGCAACTGGCTCGCCATGGAGTCCAGTTCGTACAGACCCTTGAGGACGTCGGGGTCCTGGTGCTCGCGTTCCAGCGCGTCCAGCTGGCTGAGCTGGAGGTTGACCAGGTTCTGGCTCTGCCGGGCGATGCCCAGGATCACCTTCTGGAAGCCGCGACGGGTGTCGGCGAGTTCGACGGCGGTCACCACCGCCGTGCGCTGCGCGGTGTTGAAGGCCTGCGCCACCTGCCCCAGTTCGTCCGAGCCGTAGTCCAGCGGGGGCGCCGCCAGGTCCACGTCGACCGTCTCGCCCTTGTCCAGCCGGCGGACCACGTCGGGCAGCCGGTCCTCGGCCAGACTGAGCGTGGCCTGCCTGAGGCCGTGCAGCCGCCGGGACAGGGAGCGGGTGATCCGCCAGGACATGCCGGCGCACAGCAGCAGGGCGACCAGCCCGCCCGCGCTGAGGGAGGCGGCCGTCAGGAGCAGGTCGTCGGCCTTCTCGGAGCTGCGGGCGAGCAGTCCGGACGTCTGCTGCTGGATCAGGAGGCCGTACTCGTCGGAGACCTTCTGCAGCGCGGTGGTCCACTGCTTGCGCACATCGGCGGGCAGGCTGATCCTGCGGGCGTCGCCGGACGGCCGGGCCGCGAGCACCTTGTCCTCGACGGTCTGCAGGGTCTGCCACTCCGGGCTCTGCAGGATGCGCTCGGTCTGCGTCTTCGTGCTGCCGCGCAGCGACGGGATGATCTCGTCCTCGACGATCCAGCGGCGTGAGCTCACCGCCTCGGCGAACACCGTCCAGCGCTTCTCGTCGAGGTAGCCGGCCGGCCAGGCCAGTGTGAGCAGCGCGTCCTCCTGGGAGACCAGCTCCGCCGCGTGCTCCAGCGAGACCAGCGGACCGGCCTGTGAGGTGAGGTCGCCGTCGTCGACCTGGGAGAGCTCCTGGAAGGCGTGGATCTGGTCGTCGATGATCGAGGTGTACTGGTCCAGCGCCTGCTCGGCGGTGATGTCACTCGGGTCGTCGATCTGACTCCGGTAGTACTCCAGGCTGCCCACCGACCCGACCACCGAGTACAACCGGTCCGCTATCCGGGCCGGGGCCCGCTCGAGCTGGTCCGTGTGGCCGGCGAGCTTGGCGACCGCTGCGTCGGTCTCCGTGCGCGCCCGTTCCAACGCGGCCCGGGCGCCGGGCTGTGAGGCCAGCCAGGCGGCCGACAGGCCGCGTTCCTGTTGCAGCGCGAGCGTGGCCTCGGTGCCCATGGCGCCTGTCGACCTGCTCAGGGCCGTCTGCGAGCGCAGCCGAAGGCCCTCCGAGAACATCTGCGTCGTCGTCAGCGCCCACATGGCGGCGAGGGTGACGCTCGGGACCAGGGCGAGAAGGATGAGGGAGAGACGTATGGAACCGAGGCGGCGGCGTCGGGCACCTGTCCGTCTAGACATGGCCGTCCTTGGGCGATCGGCGGGGAGGTGAGGGAGGGGGAGGGGTGAGCGGCCGAGGCCTGCGGTCGCCCGGTCCGGTCAGCGGGTTCCGGCCGCGGCGAACCGCGCGACCGAGGCGACGTTCGTTTTGGTGACGAAGGCCGGACCGGTCAGTACGGGAGCCACACCACCGCCACTCAGGTTGCCGTTGGTCTTGTACAGCCACACGGAGTCCACAGCGAGGTAGCCCTGCAGATACGGCTGCTGGTCCACCGCGAACTGTACGTCCCCGTCCCGCACGGCCTTGACCAGGTCCTTGTCGAGGTCGAAGGTGGCGACCCGGGCGCCGTTGCCCGCCGTCTTCACCGACTCGACCGCGGCCAGCGCGAACTGCGCGCCCATCGTGACGACTTCGTCGATGCTGGGATCCTGGCGGAGTCTGGCCGTGATGGAGGCGTTCACCGCGGCCATGTCGGTGCCGTCGACGTAGAGCATCTCGGTCTCGCCGGTGAACGTCTTCTTCACGCCGGCGCAGCGCGCCTCCAGGGCGACGTTGCCGCGTTCGTGGATGACGCACAGGGCGTGTGCGGCCTTGAGGCCGTCCAGCTTGTCCCCGACGGCCCGGCCCGCGACGCCCTCGTCCTGGCCGAAGTACTGCAGCAGGCCGGCGGACCGCCAGGCGTCGATGCCGGAGTTGAGACCGACCACGGGGATGCCCGCCGCCTTGGCCTCGGCGACCGGCCCCTTCATCGCCTGCGGTTTGGCCAGGGTCACCGCGATGCCGTCGACCTTGTCGCGGATCGCGTCCCGCACCAGCTCCGCCTGCCCGTCGGGGTCGGAGTCGTTCGCGTACGTCAGCTCGATGCCGTCCTTGGCGGCCGCGACCCGGGCGCCCTTCTGCACCAGCTCCCAGAAGTCGTCCCCCTTGCCGCCGTGGGTGATCAGGGCGACCTTGAGCCGGCCGGAGCCCGCCTTGCCCGCCGCGTTGGCGTCCGCGTCGAGCCGGGCACCGCCGGAACCGGAACAGCCGGCGAGGAGCAGACAGACCGCGGCGGCCACCGCGGCCCCACGGACGGGAGCGGAGGAGGCCTGAGGTGGGGGAGGATTGTTCATGAGGGAGCACCTCGCTGTGCGGCCGAGCAAGTGGAACACGAAAGTGAGGCCGAATCGCAGGTGCGCCGGCCGGTTGAACTTTCACTGGCTCGGAGCCAACCGTGTGTGACCGCCGGTAGTCAAGTGATCGACCGCTCGCAGTGAGTTGTCGGTGCCGCATCGTGATGGTCCCGCCGCTGGCGGGAGGGCCGACGGCGGTGCCCGCGAGGTGGCGGGACGGGCACCCGCCGCCCCCCGGGCAACGCATCCGAAGGCGCCGCGGCGCCCCAGTCACGGCTTGCGCGCCACCACCCCGTACATCGCGATGTCCTCGTCCCGGATCACCTCGGTGCCAGTGCCGGTGCCGGTGCCGGTGCCAGTGCCGTCCGGACGCCACTTGTGGACCTGGACGATCCCCGGTTCGACGAGTTCCAGTCCCGTGAAGAACTCCTCGGCCTCGGCGAAGGTGCGCAGCCGCATCGGCATGCCCCGCGCCGCGTACTCCCGGGCGACGCGGCCCACCTCGTCCGGTGCGAACTCGGCGGTGCCGATGGACATCGCCAGGAAACTCCCGGAGGGCAGCGGGTCGAGGAGGCGGCGGACGATGCCCACGGCGTCGTCCTCGTCCATCATGAAGTGGACGATCGCGATGACCGTCAGGGCCACCGGCCGCGTCAGGTCGAGGGTCGCGCGCAGTTCGGCGGCGTCCAGGATGCTCGCCGGGTCCCGCATGTCCGCCTCGACGTACGCCGTCCTCCCGGCGGGCGTGCCGTTCAGCAGGTCCTGGGAGAGCGCGAGGACGAGGGGGTCGTTGTCGACGTAGACGACCCGGGCGTCCGGGGACACCGACTGGGCGATCTCGTGGATGTTGGGGGAGGTCGGGATGCCCGTGCCGACGTCGAGGAACTGGCGTATCCCCGCCTCCTCGGCCAGATGCCGCACCGCCCGGTTCATGAAGTCGCGGTTGGCCCGCATGTGGACCGGCAGCGCGGGCCACTCCCGGCACATGGCGTCGCCTGCCTCGCGGTCCGCCGGGTAGTGGTCCTTGCCGCCGATGATGTAGTCGTAGATCCGCGCGGAGTGCGCGCTCCCGGTGTCGATGTCTCGCTCCATGCACCTCCCTTCCCATACTCAACTCGCTTCTAATCACACACAGTTGAGCAGGGAGAGGGGGTTCCTCCGGTCCGGTGCCTACGCGGCCTGCTGGACCGCCTTCGTCTCGCCCCTCTCGCGGCGCCGCTGCCGTCGACTTGGGCGCGGCTCCTGGTCGGGAAGCCAGCCGAAGGTCAGGCAGCTGCCCACGACGCCCAGCAGGAGGCCGATGAAGAAGCCGCCCAGGTTCGAGGTGGCCCAGGTGCCCAGGGACAGCAGGACACCGGTGATCGCGTAGAAGAGCCGCTGCACGGGGTTGAAGAGGATCAGCAGCCCGAGCACCAGCATCAGGGCCGGCAGGAGGTAGCCCGCCAGAGCCTGTGCGCCGGCGTGCAGCATGACCTCGAGCGACGCCTTCACGGTGAGCAGGATCTCCGCTCCGCCCAGGGCGAGCAGCAGCCCGCCCCAGAACGGACGGACGGCCCGCCAGCGCCGGAAGGCGGACCGCATGCCCTGACGTGGCCGCTCCGACATCAGCAGCCCTTGCTGCTGAAGCCGAGCTTCAGGCCCGGCAGCTTGAAGACCGCGGCCGTGGTGGCGTAGTTGGTCTGCCGCAGATTGGCGATGCGCACGGTGTCGGCCTGTTGGCTGAACACACCGATCGGGCCCTTCACGCCGGCCTTGGTGAGGGTGCTGGCGTCATTGCCGATCTCGATGTTCTCGAAGGAGGCGTCGCCGGACAGCTCGGTCGAGTCGGTGGTCAGGTCGGTCGCCTCGACCTTGTCCTTCCCGCCTCCGGCGGTGATGAGCAGGTTGGTGCCGCCCAGGTCGACGCTCTGGCACAGCTTCGTGAGCGTCGCCTTCTTGATCGCGGACGTGATGACCAGCACCTGGCCGCCGGTGTCGCCCTCGTTGGGGCTGCCCGGTGCCATCTGGTCCAGGCCGCCGAACTGCTCGAATCCGGTGCCGTTGAGTTCGGTGGCGGTGACCGTGAAGGGCATGCCGGAGATGGCGAACTGCACGCCCAGCGCCCCTTCGGCCGTCAGGATCGCGAGCCCTGCGGCGACCGCGGCGGCCGGTACGGCCATGATCGCGGCCCGTCTGGCCCGGACCCGCCCGCGTCTCGCGGGGGGTTCGGAGGCTTCGGGGACCGCTGGTGAGGCTTCGGGGACTGCTGGAGAGGACGAGGCCATGGTTCTGCTCCCGTGGGCATAGTCAATGCGGTTGGGGTTCAGTGGCACACGTTGTCCTGGCGCGGACAGCGGAACTGGGCGCACGTCCCTCGCGACTCCCGGCGGATGCAAGGGCTTTCTCTGGTTACGCGTCAGTAGCCGTCGAGGAAGTTACCGGGGGTTACATCAGGGGGTCAAGCATGTTGCGAGAAAAGTGTGGTGATTGTGTGCCGCCTGTGTTCCGCAGTGCCAACTCCCGTACAAATCCTTGACGTTGGCGGATCGGCGGGTCTACAACTCTCCCTGGCTTCCCCCAGATCCGTGGCGCCGGATCCAGCCGCTTCCCGGACGTTCTGTCCAGTAGGGCACTTCACTGCCCGCGTGCACCTCCGAGTGCAACCCGAGTGCATCCCCGCGCTCGACCCCGAGTCCGACCCGGTACGAGCACGTCCCCTCCAAGGCACCCGCACGGCCGCTTCTCCCTGGGCCGTGCCGGTCGCCCTTGCCCCCACCCCCAGAAAGAGGCACCCGCATGCGTACGCGATCCCTCCTCGCCCTCACCGCCGCCGTCGCCGCCTTCACCCTCCCCGCTCTCTCGCCCGCCGCGGCGGCCGACGGCGCGGTCCTCACCACCGGCGGCCTCGGCGGCACCGCCGCCGCGGTCGGCGACGTTCTCACCGCGCCGCTGGCCACCGGCACCGCGGCCACGCTCTACTCCAGCGCGACCGGCACCAGCGGCATCTCGTGCACGTCCTCGCAGTTCACCGCCACCGTCACCGACAACCCGGCCGCGCCCGGCACGGCCACCGAGTCCCTCGACGCGCACACCTTCGCCAGCGGCTCCTGCACCGCCAACGTCATCGGCGTGCTCGGCGTCACCAGCATCACGGTCAACAACCTGCCGTACACCACCTCCGTGACCTCCGACGGAACCGTCACGGTCACCGCGGCGAGCGGCTCCGCCATCCAGACCACGGTCGTGCTGCGCACCCTGCTGGGCAGCATCAACTGCGTCTACCAGACGCCCGCCCTGGTCGGCACGGCCGACAACGCCGACAACAGCATCGCCTTCGTCAACCAGCAGTTCACGAAGACGTCCGGCTCCTCGCTCTGCTTCGCCAACGGCTACTTCACCGCGAAGTACGCCCCGGTGACCGACGGGGACGCCCTGGTATACGTCAACTGACCCTCGTAGCAAGAGGGTTGGGGACAGAGGAGTCCAGCACCGGAAAAGCAGACACGGTGCTCAGCGTCGACGCAGACGCAGCGCCAGGGCGGCGCCCCCGACGAGCACCAGCATCGCGGCGGCGCCGCCCGCCAGTGTCGGCGCGGACGGGCCGGAGCCGGAGTCCCCGGTGGCCGCCACCGGCGTGCTGTCGGGGGCGGCGCCGGCCGCGGCGTCGGTGCCGGCCGTCCGGCTCGCCGTAGCGGGCGGGGCGGCCTGCGGGGTGCTCTTCTTGGCGGGCGTCGGGGTCACCGAGGCAGTCGCGCTCGTACGGTCCCGGTCCGCGTCGCCGCGGTCCGCCGTGGGCGACGGGGAACTCGCCGCGGCCCCCGCGCTCTTCGCCGCGGGGAACACCACGTCCGAGCAGGAGTAGTACGTGTCCGGCGTGCTGCTGTTCTGCCAGATCGTGAACAGCACCTGCCGTCCCGTCCGGTCGGCCGGAAGCGTCGCCCTGAACCGGTACGCGCCGTCCGTCAGTGCCGGGTCCGTCACTTGCGCGAACGGCCGCTCCGGCAGGTCGGACCAGGTCAGCGGCTTTGCCGGGTCGTAGCCCGGCTTCGTCAGATAGAGCCGGAAGGTGCCGGTGTGCGGGATGGTCGAGACGTACCGCATGGTCAGCGTCGCCCCGGGGGTCATCCGGGTCGAGGGCCAGTCGGAGCGGGCGAGGTCCAGGCCCTGGTAGGCGGGCAGGCCGCCGCTGCACAGCTCGCCGTCGGGGATGGTCTGCCGGTCCCGGCCGTTCACGTTCGCGACGCGCAGGTTGTCCCACGCCGTGAAGGACGTGCCGTTGGCGGCGACGGCCGCCCGGCAGGCTGCCGACCCGGACGCGCTGCCGCCGTCGGGGGAGCAGGCGAAGACCCGGCTGACCGGATCGGTCGGGGCACCGTGCGCCTGCGCGGGCGCCGCCGCCCACACGCCCAGCAGCAGCGAGCTCGTGAGGGAGGCCGCCAGGGCGGCGGTGCGGTGTGCGGTGGTCCGGGACATCCGGAACGTCTCCTCGGCCTGAACGGGATCGAACTGCTCGCGTGCGGTGAACGGTGTGCTCCCCAGGAGTACGGGCAACGGGCCCGGCGCGTTCACGGGGCCGCCAACCGGCGCAAAGCAGACCGTTCCCGGTCAACCGCCCGGTGTCGAGGGTGGGTTCCCGGCCGGATCAAGGGTTTCCCCTGTATCCCCGTGACCGTTCCTTTGCCTATCGTTCGGGCACAGCCGCCCCACAGGTGACCCCGAACGGGCCGGCCCCGCGCCTGGTCGGCCACCGCGCGCCCTTTCGCCTCACCCCACAGCGTCACCGCCCCACGGCGTCCGCTTCCCCCCACAGCGTCACCCCCCACAGCGCCACGCCCTTCAGCGTCGCGCCCTTCAGCCTCACCCCCCACTCGGCTTCACCCCCCGCCGCTTCACCGACGAAGCGATTCGACCGCCACTCCGCGCTGCCCCGAGTACGGCCACGAAAGGCAAGCCCTTGCGTACCTCTCTCTCCTCCAGACGGAAGCTGATATCCGTCGCCGCGGTCTCCGCCGCCCTCCTGACGGCCGCCACCACCACGGTCGCCGTCGCCCAGGAACCCGCCTCCCAGGAGTTGGCCGTCCCGGCCGCGCTGACCGAGGCCGCCCCCGGCACGGCGGCCGAGCGCCTGATCGTCGGCTACACGTCCGGCGCCGCCGAGGCCAAGTCGAACAAGGCCGCCGAGGCCGACGCCGCGGCCAAGGGCAAGGAGGCCGGCGAGGACCTCGACTTCCAGCGCCGCCTCGGCACCGGAGCCGCCCTGGTCGACCTGGGCGCCGACCTCACCCGGGCCGACGTCGCCGACGTCGTCGCCGAGTTCGAGGCCGACCCGCAGGTCGCCTACGTCGTACCGGACCGCCTGAACACCGCGAAGGCCGACCCGAACGACACCGAGTACGCCAAGCAGTGGGACCTCTTCGAGTCCACGGCCGGCATGAACGTGCCCGGCGCCTGGAACACCACGACCGGCACCGGCGTCACCGTCGCCGTCATCGACACCGGCTACGTCGCCCACACCGACCTCGCCGCGAACATCGTCGCCGGCTACGACTTCATCGCCGACACCGCCGTCTCGGTGGACGGCAACGGCCGTGACAGCAACCCGGCCGACCCGGGCGACTACTACGCCGCCAACGAGTGCGGCTCGGGCATCCCGGCCAGCAGCTCCTCCTGGCACGGCACGCACGTCGCCGGCACCATCGCCGCGGTCACGAACAACAGCAAGGGTGTCGCGGGCATCGCGTACGGCGCGAAGATCTCCCCGGTGCGCGTGCTCGGCAAGTGCGGCGGCTACGACTCCGACATCATCGACGCCATCACCTGGGCGTCCGGCGGCACCGTCTCCGGTGTCCCCGCCAACACCAACGTCGCCAAGGTCATCAACATGAGCCTGGGCGGCGACGGGGCGTGCACCAGCGCGACCCAGAGCGCCATCAACGCCGCGGTGAACCGCGGTACGACCATCGCCGTCGCCGCGGGCAACGAGAACGACAACGTGTCGGCGCACTCGCCGGGCAACTGCAACAACGTGATCTCGGTCGCCGCGACCAACCGCACCGGCGCCAAGGCCTCGTACTCCAACTACGGCGCCCTCGTGGACATCTCGGCGCCCGGCGGCCAGACCAGCACCGGGACCGCCAACGGCATCCTGTCCACGCTCAACTCCGGTGCGAGCACGCCGTCCTCGGAGTCGTACGCCTACTACCAGGGCACCAGCATGGCCACCCCGCACATCGCGGGCCTGATCGCGCTGCTGAAGTCGGCCAACTCGGCGCTGACCCCGGCGCAGATCGAGACGGCCATCAAGAACAACGCCCGTGCCCTGCCGGGCGCCTGCTCGGGCGGCTGCGGCGCCGGTCTCGCGGACGCGGCCAAGACCGTGGCGGCCGTCAGCGGCGGTACGAGCACGGGGACGACCTTCTCCAGCACCACCGCCGTCGCCATCCCGGACAACGGCTCGGCGGTCGAGTCCTCCATCGCGGTCAGCGGCCGCAGCGGCAGCGCCCCCTCCGCCCTCCCGGTCGGTGTCGACATCACCCACACCTACCGCGGTGACCTCGTCCTCGACCTGGTCGCACCGGACGGCACGGCATACCGCCTGAAGGCCGCGAGCTCCTCGGACTCCGCGGACAACGTCGCCACCACCTACACCGTGAACGCCTCCTCGGAGACGGCCAACGGCACCTGGAAGCTGCGCGTCCAGGACACCGCGGCGCAGGACACGGGCACGCTCAACGGCTGGAAGCTCACCTTCTGAGCCGTCAGGCGTGACAGACAGCAGGACGGACAGACAACAGGCGGGCCGGCCGGTGCGGATGGAGCACAGGCCGGCCCGCCCGTGCGAGCGCGGCGTGAACGACGCCGCCGCCACCCGGCAGTGCGGGGCTGACGCCGCACATACGGGACACGCGGTTGTTTTCTTCGAGAAAACCCGGGAAACAGCGCGTTTTCGCGTGATCCATGGCTGGTAACGGTCGTCAACCGTGCCGTATCATACGGCCCAACCGGTTTGAAACAGGGTTTGCCAGACATCTTGGCACTCGGCAGGAGACCACGCATGGCACGACAGGAACGCGCGATCCGGACTCGCAACGCGGTACTCGAGGCCGCGGCGGCGGTCTTCGCCGAGCGGGGTTACGAATCGGCCACCATCGTGGAGATCCTTGAGCGTGCCGAGGTCACCAAGGGAGCGCTGTACTTCCACTTCCCGTCCAAGGAGGACCTGGCGCACGGTGTGCTCGAACACGCCGTGACCGAACTGCCCACGGAACAGCCGATCAAGGTCCAGTCGTTCGTCGACATGGGCCTCATCCTGGCCTACCGGCTGCCGCGCGAACCACTGCTTCGCGGTGCCGCCCGGCTCGCGGCCGACCAGAGCGCGCAGCGCTTCTTCGGCCGGCCCTGGCAGGAATGGTCGGCGGTGACGGCCGACCGGCTGGCCGTCGCCAAGGAGAAGGGTGAAGTGCTGCCGCACGTGGATCCGGTGAGAACCGCCGAGACGATGGTCGCCGCGTTCACCGGTATCCAGTTGATGTCCCAGGCCACGACGGACATGGCCGACTTCGCCGAGCGGGTTTCGCTGCTCTACGACCTCGTGCTGCCGAGCATCGCCGTCCCCGGTCTGCTGGGACAGGTGGACACCTCGCCGGCACGCGGCGAGCGCGCCTTCGCCGATGCCCGGACCGCGGCCGAGGCGGCGCGCGAAGTCGCCCCGGAGGCGGACTCCCAGCGGTAGGGCAGGCAAGGAACCGCTCGAACTCCCCCTGCGGGGGCGGTTGCGGCCGGTCACCGGCCGCCGAGTACCCGCCCGGAGCAGGCGCACCGCACCCACGAGGACCTGCCGGCCCGTCACACCACCGGGAGAGTCACCGCGCCGATGAGCGGCGCCCTCACCGACGGCACGCCCACACGACGGTCACCGCATCGCCACACCGCGTGACGAATGGGTCGACTCCTCCTCTTCCGCAGGGGGTTGGCCCGTCGAAGGCGGAGGTAGAGGCCGTAGGGGGCGACGGAGAGGAGGCGCGTCCCCTGATCGGAAAAACCGGTCGGGGCTGTGCGGCGGGGTGAGTTATCGTATGGCGGGGGAAGAAACAAACGGCGCAGACCGTTCTTTTCCACCAGGAGTGTGCAGTCGATGCCGAGGCAGTTACGCGCCGAGCAGACCCGCGCGACGATCATCACGGCCGCAGCCGACCTGTTCGACCGGCACGGCTACGAATCGACCAGCCTGAGCGACATCGTCGAGCACGCCCAAGTCACCAAGGGTGCCCTCTACTTCCACTTCGCGGCGAAGGAAGACCTGGCGCACGCGATCATGGAGCTGCAGTCCCATGCCTCGCGCGGACTGGCGAACGAGATGGAAGCCCGCAGTTCCACCTCACTCGAAGCCCTGATGCGCCTCACGTTCGGCATCGCGCACCTGTCCGTCGAGGACCCGATCCCCCGGGCCGGCCTCCGCCTCGCCACCGGGGGAGTGGAGGTGCGCGCCCCGCTGCGGCACCCCTTCACCGAGTGGCTGGACATCGCCTCCCGCAAACTCCTCAGCGCGGTCCGTGAGTCCGACCTCCACCCGGACACCGACGTCGACGCCGCGGCCCACTCCCTCGTCTGCTCCTTCGTCGGCACCCGCGTGGTCAGCCGCCACCTCGAACCCGTGACCCGTCAGCCCCGCAGACTCGCCGAGATGTGGCACCTCCTGATCCGGGGCCTGGTCCCGGTACCCCGCCGCGCCCGCTATCTGACGCTGGTCACGCAGCTGGAGCGGGAGGTGAGGGCGGTCTGACGGGAGAAGCCGGAGCCGCCCGGTAGCGTGAGGCGCATGCCCGACTCTCCGCTGTCGCCCGTGATCCTCGGCAACGCACCCGGTTCCTTCCCGCGCAGTGTGCTCGCGGAGCGGCATCCGGCCATCGTCCGTCAGGTGCGTGAGGCGTTCCCGTACGGTCCCGAGCAGCACCGTGCCCTCGACGAACTGCTCGCGAGCTGCGCCGAGGGTGTCATCGAAGCGCTCCCCGCCGACGCGCACGACCGGGACCGGTGGAAGACCTGGGGCATCGACACGTACGCCGGCCGTTCCTGGTTCGACGTGCCCTGGCTGTGGTCCGAAAGCCACTTCTACCGTCGGCTCCTCGACGCCGTCGGCTACTTCGGCCCCGGCGCCTGGCAGGGCATCGACCCCTTCCGTCCCTCCAAGCTCGCCGAGCTCCACTCCCCGGAGACCGACGACGAACTGGCGGCCCTCGACGACCTCACGGACCGGCCCGAGGACGAACAGGCCACGGCTCTGCTGCACGGCTCGCTGTGGGGCAACCGCGCCGACCTCGGCTTCCGTCTCTCCGACGCCGCCGCGGAGGCCCGGGCCGCCGCCCCGGGCCTGGTCGCCGACGACAGCGACACCCTCTGGTCGTTCCTCACCGGCGCGGGCACGCTGTACCTGATCGCCGACAACGCGGGCCGTGAACTGATCCCCGACCTGCTGCTCATCGCCCACCTCCTCGCCCACGGCCGCATCGAGCGGGCCGTCCTGCACGTCAAGCCGTACCCCTACTACGTCTCCGACGCCACGACCGCCGACGTGGTGGACGCGCTGCGCCGGCTCGCGGCCGCACCGGGTCAGGCCGGCGTGCACGGACGCCTGCTGTGGTCCGCCATGGCCGACGGCCGCCTCACGGTCCGCGCCCACCCCTTCTCCTGCGCCCCGCTGCCGTACGCGGACATGCCCGACGACCTCCGCGCCGAGCTCACCGGGGCCGCGCTGACCGTCGTGAAGGGCGACCTCAACTACCGCCGCCTGGTCGGAGACCGCACGTGGCCCCCGACGACCCCCTTCGCCGACGTCACGGCCCACTTCCCCGGCCGGGTGGCGGCTTTGCGCACCCTGAAGTCCGACGTGATCACCGGCCTCGACGCGGACACCGAGGCGACCCTGGTCGCCGCCGAGGGGCAGCGCTGGCGCACCGGCGGCACCCATGCGCTGATCCAGGTCAGGCCATGAGGAGCGTTATGCTGCCGAGTTGTACGGGTGGGCTGCCATACGTCCCGCCGACGGGCAGCGAAAGAGGACGGCCTTGACCCCGCGGTACCTGAGAAATCCAGGGGAGCCCGTCTACGACGTGGACGCACGGCGGTACGTCGAGGTCACCGACGCCCGGGACGAGGCCGACCTGCACGACGTGTTCACGGACATCTACCGCACCAACCGCTGGGGCTCCGACGAGACCCGCTCCGGACCCGGCTCCGAACTGCAGCGCATGAAGCGGGTCATGGCCCAGATCGGCGAGCTGGTCCGGGAGCTGGGTGTGCGCTCGGTGCTGGACGCACCCTGCGGCGACTTCAACTGGATGCGGCACGTCGATCTGCACGGCGCCGGCTACCTCGGCGGGGACGTCGTCGCGGAACTCGTCGAGAGCAACCGTGCCCGCTTCCGCGCGCCCGGCCGGGACTTCCAGCTTCTCGACTTCACCGCCCAGCCGGTGCCGCGCGTCGACCTCATCCTGTGCCGGGACGCTCTCGTGCACTTCTCCTACCAGCACGTGGTGGAGGCGCTGACCCGCTTCCGGGAAAGCGGCTCGCGCTACCTGCTCACCACGACCTTCTCCCGGACCCCGGCCAACACGGACATCCTCACCGGCTGGTGGCGACCGATCAACCTGCGGCTCGCCCCCTTCGGGCTGCCCGAGCCGCTGCGGGTGATCGGCGACGACGAGTCCGACGACTTCTACGACGACAAGACGCTCGCGCTCTGGGACCTCGGGCAGATCCCGGCCCGCTTCCCCGGCTACGAGCCGGCGGCGGCCGAGTCGGGGTCGCTGGGCGCGTGAGCCCCGGGGCGGGCCGATGGGTCCTCGTCCGTCGTCCCCCGATCCCCGGCCCGTAGCCGGGCCACGACATCCAGCGCCTCCCGTGCCGCCCGGGTCCGCGGGTGCCGCAGCCCCAGCACCTCCTCGCACGCCTCCCGGACCTCGCTGAACTCGTCCTGCGCGGCGGCTAGTTCACCCTTGCCACGCAGCAGGTCGGCCAGGTTGTGCCGTACCGCCAACGTCCCCGGATGGCGCCGCCCCAGCGTCTCCACGCAATCCGTCAGCACCGTCCGGTACTCCGCCTCCGCCTGCTCGACGCGCCCGCGCAGATGCAGGACGTGGGCCGCGCCGTGCCGTACGGACAACGTCAGCAGGTGCTGCTCGCCGAGCACCGTCCGCCGGGCCTCGTACACCTCCCGGAACTCCGCCTCGGCCGCCTCCAGCCGGCCCCGGTCCGTCAGCAGGTCGGCCAGGTTGTGGCGGACGGCGAGGGTGCCCGGGTGGCGGGGGCCGAGGGTGTCGACGCAGTCGGCGAGCACGGTGCGGTACTCGGTCTCGGCGCGGTCGGTGCGCCCGCGCAGGTGCAGGACGTGGGCGGCGCCGTGCCGTACGGAGAGGGTGAGCAGGTGCTGTTCGCCGAGCACCGTCCGCCGGGCCTCGTACACTTCGCGGAACTCCGTCTCCGCCGCCTCCAGTTGGCCGCGTTCCATCAGCAGGTCGGCGAGGTTGTGGCGGACCACCAGGGTGTGCGGGTGCATGTCGCCGAGCAGCCTGCGGCGCACCTCGAAGACCTCCCGGAACTCGCTCTCCGCGTCGCCCGGCCAGCCCCGGTCGCGCAGGACGGTGGCCAGGCCGTGCCGGGCGGCGACCGTGTCCGGATGGTCCTCGCCGTAGGAGTCGCCGCGCAGCTCCAGCACCGTACGGAACTGGCGCTCCGCCTCGGCCAGCAGACCGCGGTCACGCAGCACGTCGGCGAGGTCGTGGCGGACGGCGAGGGTGCCGGGATTGCGCTCGCCGAGGACCTCCGCGCACACCTCCAGGGTCTCCCGCAGCTCCAGCTCGGCCTGCCGGAACATCCCCCGCTCGTGCAGCACCTGCGCCACGTCGTGGCGGCTCGCCAGGGTGTCGGGGTGGCGGTCGCCGAGCGCCTCGCGGTAGGCGTCGAGCACCAGACGGTGCTCCTCCTCGGCCTCCGCGAGCAGCCCGCGCTGCCGGGACATCCGGGCCACGCCCTTGCGGGCCGCGAGCGTCTGCGGGTCCCGCTCGCCGAGCAGGGCGCGCCGGCTCGCGTACACCGTGCGGTACTCGGCCTCCGCCTCGGCGGGCCGGCCCCGGTCGCCCAGCAGCTCCGCGAGCGCGTAGCGGGCGTCGGCGGTCTCGCCCGCCGCGTCGCCGAAAAGGGCGCGGGTGTCCTCCAGGACGGTACGGACCAGGGACTCGGCGGCGGAGAGCCGACCGCGCAACTGCAGCAGGTGGGCGGCGGCGGACCGTACTTCCAGCGCGTCCGGGTCACGGGGCCCGCAGGCGAGGACGACCGGCTCGCAGGCGTCGAGGACCGCCTCGGCCCGGTCGAGCCAGCCCCGCCGGAACAGATGCCGCGCCCCGGCCGCCGCAGCGCGCAGCGCCTTGGAGACCAGCTCGTCGTCGGCCTCGTACGGATCGCCGATCAGGGCGAGCGGCGCGTCGCAGTGCGGGAGCAGCAGCCGCCAGAGCGGCCAGTCGCGCGGGTCGTCCTCGCTGAGGTCGCAGGTGGCCGCGACGACCAGGTCGGCGACCACCGCGCCGTACTCCTGGAGGTGTTCGGCGAGGTCCCGCTGACGGCGGCCGGCGTCCCGGACGAGCGGGTGCAGCAGCAGGCTGCGCGCGTGCTCGTCGCCGCCGCGCGGGGTGTGCAGCTCGACCAGGCCGAAGTCGGCGAGCGAGGTGAGCGCGGTGTAGAGCTCCTGCGGGGTGATGCCGGGCAGCAGCGCCGACTCGGCGAGCCGGTCCGGGCGCAGCAGCCCGACCAGGGGCACGGGCGCGTCGCCCAGGCAGCACAGCAGGCGCATCAGCGGACGGGCCTGCACGATGCCGCGCCGCTCCAGCAGATCCAGGGAGAGCTCCCAAGTACGGCTGACCGTCGCGGTGTTGGTGCCGCCGGGCTGGCCGGGCGGGTCCTCGTCGAGGAGCTCGGTGAAGCGTTCGTCGAGGGCCGCGTGGTAGTCGGTGTACCTCCGCACGGCGCTGGTGCCCGGCCAGGCCGGGAACGCGGACGCCGCCGCGAGGTAGGAGCCCGCGATGCGCAGCGCCAGCGGCAGCCCGCCGAGCCGTTGCGCCAGCAGCTCCGCCTCCTCGCGCGACCCGGCCCGCTCCCCGGCGAGGTCGCACAGTACGTCGGTGGCGTCGGCGCCGGCCAGCGCGTCCACCGGGTGCAGGGTCGCCCAGGGGCCCCAGGTCGCCGGGCTGCCGTCCCGGCTGGTGATGAGGACCAGGCCGGGCAGTTCGGCGGCCGGCCGGATCCAGCCCGTGCCCTCCGCCAACCGCCCCTGCGGGGCGAGGTGTTCGGGTTCGTCGGCGTTGTCCACGACGAGCAGCCACGGCTCCGTCCGGTCGCACAGCCGCCGCCACAGCAGGTCGGTGGCGCTGGAACGCCCCGACCAGGCCCGGTCGATGAGATCGGCGGGCGTGCCCAGCGCGGCCACCACCTCGCGCATCCCGGCGCTCAGCGCGGCCGGGTTGGACGCGGTCACCCACCACACGTCCACGCCCAGCGCGGAGGCGTACGCGGCGATCTCCAGCGCGACCGTGGTCTTGCCGCCACCGCCCAACCCGTGCAGCACCCGCACGCCCGAAGTGGGCTTGCCCACCAGCTGCTTGAGCGCGTCGAGCAGCGGCTCCCGCCCGCGCACCCGGCGGTCGAGCCGGCCCAGCGGCGGGGCGACGGTCAGCGCGCCCGGGGCGGGCGACTCGGGTGCCGCCGCGGGGAGCCCGAACTGGGCGTGCGGGGCATGGATGACGATCGGCCGACCCGCGCCGGAGAACTCCTCCACGAACGCGGTCAGTTGGCCGGACAGCTCCGGGTTCCTGGCGAGCAGCGTGCGCAGCGTGGCGTCCCACCGCTCCCGCTGTTCGCGCAGGATGATCTCCTGCCGGCCCGGCGGTGCGGCATCGAGCGCGGCCCGCGCCCGGTCCAGCTCCGCCACTTCCTCGCGCCCCAGGATCCGTGCGATCCTCTGCCGGGCCGCCTGCCAAGCGTCCGTGGTCATCAGAGCGACCATCGTGCCCGCGGCGGCGGCAGCGGTCTGGGTGAACAACTCTGCCCCGAACATCGAGGACCCCCTGTCGGCACACACCTCGACGGCTACGTCCGAACCCCTCTCGCGACTTCAGGGTCTCATGTCCCGTGCACGGAAGGGGATTTGAAAGCGCAGGCGACGTCCGAAAGTGCGGGATGAGCGACGGTGGCCGCGGTGTTGTCTGCGGTGACACCGAGCGAGGGAGCCCTCGACATGCGCACACGCGCTCGCCTGGGTCGCCGGCGAGGTCGTTTCCCACTCCGCCGAGGAGTGAGGGCACTTTTCCCGAGGAGCGAGGGCCGGTTCTCCAAGGACTGACGGCCAGATTCACACGATGGTGTGATCATCCCCGGCCCTCCGGATGCCCCGACAGGGCCCTGGGTAGGGCCCGGCCATGACGCAGCAGCCTTTCGAACTCCCGCACTTCTACATGCCGTATCCCGCGCGGCTGAACCCCCACGTCGACGAGGCCCGCGCCCATTCGACCCGGTGGGCGCGGGACATGGGCATGCTGGAGGGGTCCGGAGTCTGGGAGCAGGCCGACCTCGACGCGCACGACTACGGCCTGCTCTGCGCCTACACCCACCCCGACTGCGACGGCCCCGCGCTCTCGCTGATCACCGACTGGTACGTGTGGGTCTTCTTCTTCGACGACCACTTCCTGGAGATCTTCAAGCGCACCCAGGACCGGGCCGGCGGCAAGGCCTACCTGGACCGGCTGCCGCTGTTCATGCCGATGGACCTGTCGACGCCGATGCCCGAGCCGCAGAACCCGGTCGAGGCGGGCCTCGCCGACCTGTGGGCGCGCACCGTGCCGTCGATGTCCGCGGACTGGCGCCGCCGTTTCGCCGTGGCCACCGAGCACCTGCTCAACGAGTCGCTGTGGGAGCTGTCCAACATCAACGAGGGGCGGATCGCCAACCCCGTCGAGTACATCGAGATGCGCCGCAAGGTGGGCGGCGCCCCCTGGTCGGCCGGACTCGTGGAGTACGCGACCGCCGAAGTGCCCCCGGCCGTCGCGGAGTCGAGGCCGCTCAGGGTGCTGATGGAGACCTTCTCCGACGGCGTCCACCTGCGCAACGACCTGTTCTCCTACCAGCGGGAGGTCGAGGACGAGGGCGAGCTCAGCAACGGCGTGCTCGTCCTGGAGACCTTCTTCGGCTGCACCACCCAGGAGGCAGCCGAGACCGTCAACGACATCCTCACCTCGCGGCTCCACCAGTTCGAGCACACCGCCTTCACCGAAGTGCCCGCACTGGCCCTGGAGAAGGGCCTCGCCCCGGCCGAGGTCGCCGCCGTGGCCAAGTACACGCAGGGCCTGCAGGACTGGCAGTCCGGCGGCCACGAGTGGCACATGCGCTCCAGCCGGTACATGAACGCACGCGCGCGGTCCACCGCCCCCTGGCAGGGCCTGACCGGCCCCGGCACCTCCGCCGCCGACGTCCGCGCGCTGCTCGCGTCGGCCGGCGCGGAACGCCTGCGCGCCTACACGCACGTGCCGTTCCAGAAGGTCGGCCCCTCCCTGCTGCCCGACTTCTACATGCCCTTCCCGCTCGAACTCAGCCCGCATCTGGAGGGCGCCCGCCACCGCCTCACCGACTGGGTGAACGCCATGGGCATCCTCCAGGAGGGCGTCTGGGACGAGGACAAGCTCGCCGCGTACGACCTTCCGCTGTGTGCTGCGGGCATCGACCCGGACGCGACGCCCGAGGCCCTCGACCTCAGCTCGCAGTGGCTCGCCTGGGGGACGTACGGCGACGACTACTACCCGCTCGTCTTCGGCCACCGCCGCGACCTGGCCACCGCCCGGGTGACCACCCAGCGACTGTCGGACTGCATGTCCGTCGACGGGGAGGAGATCGCCGTCCCGCTCAACGCCATGGAGCGCGGACTGGTCGACCTGTGGGCGCGGACGACGGCCGAGATGACGCCCGACCAGCGGCGCGGCCTGAAGGACGCGGTGAACGTGATGACCGAGAGCTGGGTCTGGGAGGTGTCCAACCAGATCCAGAACCGCGTCCCCGACCCCGTCGACTACCTGGAGATGCGCCGCGCCACCTTCGGCTCGGACCTCACCATGAGCCTGTGCCGGATGGGCCACGGCCCCGCCGTCCCGCCGGAGGTCTACCGCACCGGGCCGGTCCGCTCGCTGGAGAACGCCGCCGTCGACTACGCGTGCCTCCTGAACGACGTCTTCTCGTACCAGAAGGAGATCGAGTACGAGGGCGAGATCCACAACGCGATCCTCGTCGTGCAGAACTTCTTCGGCTGCGACTACCCGGCCGCGCTCGCCGTCGTCCACGACCTGATGACCCAGCGCATGCAGCAGTTCGAGCACGTCGCCGCACACGAACTGCCCATCGTGTACGACGACTTCGCGCTCTCGGCCGAGGCACGCGAGGTCATGGAGGGTTACGTGCTCGACCTGCAGAACTGGATGGCGGGCATCCTGAACTGGCATCGCGAGGTCGACCGCTACAAGGCCGACTGGCTGGCCGGGCGGGCCCACGGCTTTCTTCCGGACCGGCCTCCCGCCGTGCCAGTCGGCTGAGGTCCAGGGGTCACACGGGCTGTCCCGCGGCCCGCTCGGCGTGCTCCACCGCCGCTCGCGCCGGCGCGAGCCGTCGCCGGACAGCTCCGGCTGGAAGCGGGAGGCGAGGAAGAACCGCCGGGCAGCGAGAGTTCGGCGATCCGGAGGTGGCCGTCCTCGTCGTCCCCGGAGAGGCGCAGGCCGCGCTCGCGCAGCGCGTCGTACGAAGGGCCGCCGCACCCGAGCCCGGGCTGACCCTCGCCGTCGCACCGACCGCCCTCGGCTCGCGTGCCGGTAGGGGTGCCGGCCCGCGATGGGATCCCGGCGGCCGTCGCCACCGGCACGGCCGGCCTGGGCCTGTTCGACGGCCCGGCCGCGCCCGGCGATCCGCTGCGGCTGCCCGAGGTGGCCCCGCTGACCACGACGGCGTCGGCGAGGAGCCCGGGTGCGTCCCGCTCCCCGAACACCCGTCCCCTGACCCGGCGCACCGGGCTGCGCCTCACGGACCTCGCCGACGCGCGCCGGCCGGACGCACCGGACGCGCACCGAGGGCAGGGGCCGGCCCCTCGCCCAGCCCCGTGCGGCAGACGGCGGCCACGCCTTCCGTCCCGCCCTGCGCTACGAGGGCACCGACCGTGCGTGCCCTGACCGCCCCGTCCGCGGCGGGTCACGGCCCGACCCTGCTGCCCCGGCCGGCGGCGATCGGGGCGCCGGGCGCGGTCGCCGTCCCGGTCACCGAGCCGCGGGTCGTGCGCCGGACGGAGCTGGTGTGGGCGGGCGGGAGTACCTTCCCGCTCCTGACCGGGGGGCAGTCTCACTCGTTCGTGGCTTGTCGGGCGCCGGTGTGCCGGGTAGATCGACATCCGGAGGCGATCGATGGAACAGACTGCGTTGCGACCCAAGCCGATGCCCGGCCGGAAACCCGGCGGCGACACCAGGTCCGGTCCTGCCAGGCGCCCGCACGCCGTGCGCCGGCGCGGCCGGCGGCTGCGGACCCTGCTGTTCGGCGTGTTCGCCGGCACGGTCCTGGTGCTGTCCGGGATCGGCCTCGGCACGGTCGGCGCCACCGTGATCGGCATGAGCAAGCTCGCCGACCTCCAGCGGCAGGCCGGGCAACAGGGGCAGGCGGGACCGGGAGCCGGAGCGCCGGGCGTCCGGGGGAGCATGTCGGCCTCCGCGCACCCCGGCTCTTCCGCGCCGCCCACGACCGCCTCTCCGGCGCCGGTCCGCGCGACCCTCGGCCTGGAGGTCGTGGACGCCGAGAAGGCGGGCGCCCTGGTCGTCGGCGTCCATGTCCCCGGCCCGGGGTACACGGCGGGCCTGGTCCGCGGCGACCTGCTCCTCGTGTTCGGCCGCACCCGGGTCGACTCGGCGGCCGACCTCGCCCGAGCGGTCGCCCAAGCGCGTCCCGGCAAGGCGGTCGTGCTGACGGTGCGGCACCGCAGTGGCGGCTACCAGCAGTTGACGGTCCGCCCCGGCGTGGTCACGTGACCCCCCGCGAGTGACTCGTCAGCCGCCGCTCGCCGTCCCGCACAGGAAAGGCCGGCGCGCGTCCCGGTCCGCGACCTGCTCGCCCTCCGACGACCAGCGGCCGCCCGGCGAACGCGGCGGCGGGTATGTGCGCGCGAGGGGTGATCAGTCCGTCGATCTCGGGCCGAGGCTCCAGCAGCGCCGCCGGCCCGGCCCGGCCGGGCCGGGGCAGCCGGTAGGCGTCGGGCTGGGGGGCACCTCCCCCCGCCCTTCAGGCAGTGGGCAGGGTGGTGCAGCGCGACCGGCGGGTGGTGGAGGGCGAGCAGGGTCGTCCAGGTGCAGAGCGCTGATGTGGGCGAGTACGCCTGATGTGCGCTTGATGGAATGAGGGGTCCGAGCGTTGGCTTTCCTGGTGGCGCAACGCCCTGACGTCAGCCGAGGTGTGCGGCGGCGCGACCGAAAGACCTGGCAACCGGCTCGCGCTGCCCCCGCTGTCCGGGCAGGATGCTGCCCGTAGTCCCTTCACCTGCCCCGGGAGGCCCGGATGACCGGCAGTACGGCCGCGCCCTTCACCGCCGACGACTACAGGGCCCGTATGGAGCGGGCGGCGAGGGCGGCCGCCGACGCCGGGCTGGCCGCGCTGCTGGTGGCACCGGGACCGGACCTGGTGTGGCTCACCGGCTACGCGCCCCCCGCGACCACCGAACGGCTCACCCTCCTGGTCCTCGCCCCGGAACAGGACCCCGTCCTCGTCGTCCCCGCCCTGGAGGCCCCGGACGCGGCGAAGGCGGCGGGCGCGTCCGCCATGACCCTGCGGGACTGGACCGACGGCAAGGACCCCTACGCCGTCACCGCCGCCCTCCTCGACGCCTCCGGCCGCTTCGGCGTCAGCGACAACGCCTGGGCGATGCACCTCCTGGGACTGCAGAGGGCCCTGCCCGGCACGTCCTACGCGTCCCTCACCGAGGCCCTGCCGATGCTGCGCGCCGTCAAGGACGCGGCGGAGCTGGAGCTGATGGCGGCCGCGGGCGCGGCCGCGGACGCCACGTTCGAGGAGATCCGGAACGTTCCCTTCGCGGGCCGAAGGGAGTCCGAGATCGCCGCGGACCTCGCCCGGCTGCTGCGGGCACACGGGCACGAGCAGGTCGACTTCACCATCGTCGCCTCCGGCCCGAACGGCGCCAACCCGCACCACGAGGTGGGCGACCGGGTCGTCGAGCACGGCGACATGGTCGTCCTGGACTTCGGCGGCCTCAAGGACGGCTACGGATCCGACACCTCCCGCACGGTCCACGTCGGCGAACCCACCGACGAGGAGCGACGGGTGCACGACCTCGTGCGCGAGGCCCAGGAGGCGGGCTTCGCGGCGGTACGGCCCGGCATCGCCTGCCAGGAGGTCGACCGGGCCGCCCGCGCGGTCATCGCCGACGCCGGGTACGGCGAGTACTTCATCCACCGCACCGGCCACGGCATCGGCGTCACCACGCACGAGCCGCCGTACATGATCGAGGGCGAGGAACAGCCCCTCGTGCCAGGAATGTGCTTCTCCGTGGAACCCGGGATCTATCTGCCGGGCCGGTTCGGGGTACGCATCGAGGACATCGTCACGGTCACCGGGGACGGCGGCCGCCGCCTCAACGACACGACCCGCGAGATGGTGACAGTGGACTGACGCAGACGCAGCAGCGGTGACACCGGCAGGAGCAGGAGCCCCTACGTCCTCAGGAACGACAACGGCGCGACCATGACCCAGGCACCGACACCCACCGCGGACACCGTCCGCCGGCTGGTCCGTACGCTCCTCAAGGAGAGCGCGGCCAACGCCGCCGGCCCCGACGTCCGGCCCGTCGCCGAGGGCGGCGAGCCCGCCACCTGGTGGGTCGGCACACGCCATGTGCTGCGCCTGGCCCCCGACCGCGAGGCCGCGGTCCGCCGCCGCCGCGAACTGCGCCTGCGCGACCTCGTCCGCCCCCACCTGCCGGTAGCGGTGCCGGTGAGCGTGGCGCACGGCGAGTGGGCGCCCGGGCTGACGTACACGCTGGACACCAAGGTGCCCGGCGGCTCGGGGGAGGAGCACGACGTGTCCGCCGTGGGCGAGGCCGACCTGGCCGGGCTGCTCACCGGCCTGCGCGAGGTGCCGGTCCGCCAGGCGGAAGCGCTCGGGGTGCCGCGCACGGGCCCGCGGTCCCTGGAGGGCCTGCGCCGGGAGGCCGAGCGCGCCGCCGCGCGTCTCGCCGCCGCCGACGAGTTCGACCCCGCCAGCCTCCAGCAGCTCACGGCCCCGGCCGCGGTCCAGCTCGCCGCCCAGTCCGGCAGCGCGGTCCTCGTCCACCACGGCCTCACCGGCGACCGCCTGGTGGTCAGCGCCGACGGCCGGGTGCGCGGGGTCCTGGACTGGACCGACGCGGTCATCGGGGACCCCGCCGAGGACATCGCCGGCCTCGCCCGCGCCGTCGGCTCCCCGGCCGCCGTCCGCGCCGCCACCCTCGCCGGCTACGGCGCCCGCCCCTGTCTGCGCGGCCTCTGGCTGGCCCGCTGCGACACGGTCGTCCACCTCGCCGCCCGCCTCCAGGGCCGCGACGACACCCCCCTGCCCCTCCTGAGGACCCGGCTGCGGCGGGCCTGGGAGGCGATCCTGCTGGAACGGGTGACGGAACTGCGGGACGAGGAGACGGACGAGTAGCGGTACCGGGATGTCCGGGTTCCGGGCCGGTGACGCCTTCCGGGCCGCCGCCGAGGGGCGACGAGCCGGACGGACTCAGTCCTGCAGGAGCACCACGCAGGACTCGCCGGGCACACGCAGCGCCCCGTCCGGGCCCGGCGCCTCGACGGGCTCCCAGGCGGCGAGGACCTGCGCGGGGCGGGAGCCCAGGGGGATCGCCGCCGGCTCCTGGGCCAGGTTCACGGCCACCCGGATGTCACCGCGCCGGAAGGCGAGCCAGCGGCTCTCCTCGTCGTACGCCACCTTCGTGTCGGCCAGATCCGGATCCGTGAGGTCCGCCTGCTCGTGCCGCAGGGCGATGAGCCGGCGGTACCAGGCCAGCACGCGCGCGTGGGGCTCGCTTTCGGGCTCGGACCAGTCGAGGCAGGAGCGGTCACGGGTCGCGGGGTCCTGCGGGTCGGGGACGTCCTCCTCGGCCCAGCCGTGCGGGGCGAACTCCCGCCGCCTCCCCTTGCGTACGGCCTCGGCGAGCTCGGGATCGGTGTGGTCGGTGAAGAACTGCCAGGGCGTGCCCGCCGCCCACTCCTCGCCCATGAACAGCATCGGCGTGAAGGGGGAGGTGAGCGTCAGCGTCGCCGCGCAGGCCAGCAGGCCGGGGGAGAGGGAGGCGGCCAGGCGGTCGCCCTGGGCGCGGTTGCCCACCTGGTCGTGGGTCTGGGTGTAGCCGAGGAGCCGGTGCGCCGGCACACGGTTGCGGTCCAGGGGGCGCCCGTGGCGGCGGTCCCGGAAACTCGAGTACGTGCCGTCGTGGAAGTAGCCGCCGGTGAGGGTCTTGGCCACCGCCGCGAGCGGGGCGCGCGCGAAGTCGGCGTAGTAGCCCTGGGACTCGCCGGTCAGCGCGGCGTGCAGAGCGTGGTGGAAGTCGTCGTTCCACTGCGCGTGCAGCCCGAGCCCGCCCGCCGCGCGGGGGGTGACGAGCCGCGGATCGTTCAGGTCGGACTCCGCGATCAGGAACAGGGGCCGGCCCAGGTCGTCGGCGAGGCCGTCCACGGCCGTCGACAGTTCCTCCAGGAAGTGGCACGCGCGCGTGTCGGCCAGCGCGTGCACCGCGTCCAGGCGCAGCCCGTCGATCCGGTAGTCACGCAGCCACGCCAGCGCGCTGTCCAGCAGGTACGTCCGCACCTCGTCCGAACCGGGCGCGTCCAGGTTCACCGCGGAACCCCAGGGCGTGTGGTGGGTGTCCGTGAAGTACGGGCCGAAGGCGGGGAGGTAGTTGCCGGAGGGCCCCAGGTGGTTGTGCACCACGTCCAGGACGACGCCCAGACCGAGCTCGTGCGCCCGGTCGACGAAGCGTTTCAGCGCCTCGGGGCCGCCGTACGGCTCGTGCACGGCCCACAGCGAGACCCCCTCGTACCCCCACCCGTGCCGCCCGGGGAAGGGACACAGGGGCATCAACTCGACGTGCGTGACGCCCAGTTCGACGAGGTGCCCGAGCCGCTCGGCCGCCGCGTCCAGGGTGCCCTCGCGCGTGTACGTGCCCACGTGCAGCTCGTACAGCGCCGCGCCCGGCAGCGGCCGGCCCGGCCACCGGGCGCGCCACGTGTACCGGTCGTGCTCGACGACCGCGCTCAGCCCGTCCGGACCGTCGGGCTGCCGGCGCGACCGCGGATCGGGCAGCACGGGGCCGTCGTCCACGGCGAAGCCGTACCGCGTGCCGTCCCGCGCTTCCGTATCTCCCCGCCACCAGCCGGCGCGCGCCGGATCGCGCTCCATCGCGCGCGTGGCGCCGTCGCAATGGAGCGTCACACGATCGGCCTGCGGTGCCCACACCTCGAACTGCACGGACGGTTCCCCTTCGTCTGCTCAGTGATGTAGCCCGTCCATCGTGCTTCAAACGCGATCAATGTGCCGGTGAATCCGTCCCATTGCGGCAGGTGTCGCCAGGTGGGCGTGGAGTGGCGGCCGTTTCCGGGTTTTCTGGACACCCGGCGTTCACTGGCCGACAATCACGAACGTGACGTCGTCCTTCGAGTTCAACACGTACCCCGCGCGGTTGTCCGACGCGGAGCGCGACAAGGCGCTGCAGGTGCTCCGTGACGGCGTCGCGATGGGACGGCTCTCGCACGACACGTTCGTCCGGCGGATGGAACTGGCGCTCTCGGCCCGCCGCTCCGACGAGCTCGCGGTGCTCACCGCCGACCTGCCCACCGAGAGCCGCCTCTCCCGCATGGTGTTCGGCACCGTCGAGGCGGTCTCGGGATTCACCGTACGGCTGCGCAGGGCCTGGCAGGCCGAGCGGCTGCCCAAGCTGCTGCTGCCCCATCCCGGCAACGGCCACGCGCTGCGGATCGGCCGCGACCCGGCGAACGGGCTGCGTCTGACCCACGAGACGGTGTCCCGGGTGCACGCCGAACTCGGCCGGCAGGGCGGCATGTGGGTGCTGCGCGACCTCGGCTCGACCAACGGCACGACCGTGAACGGGCGACGGGTCATCGGCGCCGCCGTGGTCCGCGAGGGCGACCAGGTCGGGTTCGGACGGATGGCGTTCCGCCTCTCGACCCACTGAGTCCACTGATTCCACGGAGTCCACGGAATCAAGGCTTGGTTCTGGCCCACGCTTTACCCACTGTGTTGTCTCAAGTCCCTTTGCCCTTCGTGGTGTTGACGTACCCGTCAACTCGTGACTGACTGTGCGTACACCATGTACATCAGGTGAACCGACGGCACCACCTTGTGGAGGTGCGCCCTGCCGCCACTCCTCCGCTACCCGACCGTCGACGAACTCGGCGCCCGGGCGGCCGCCCTCGTCGCCCGCCACCCCGAGGACGCCCGACTGCGCCGGGCGGGCACCTCGCGCGCGGGCACCCCCATGTGGCTGCTCTCCGTCGGTCACGGCAGCCGCCAGGCCCTCGTCGTGGCGGGCCCGCACGCCAACGAGCCCGTGGGCGGCGCCACCGTCCTGCGGCTGGCCGAGCGTGCCCTCGCCGATCCCACGCTCACCGTGGGCGCCGACGCCACCTGGAACCTGCTGCTCTGCCTCGACCCGGACGGCCTGCGCCGCAACGAACGCTGGCTGCGCGGCCCATACACGCTCGGCCACTACTTCCGGAACTTCTTCCGGCCCGGCTTCCTGGAACAGCCCGAATGGCTGCCCGACGGCGCGGCCGGCGCCGTACTGCCCGAAACCCGGGCCCTGCTCGACCTCCAGGACGAACTGCGGCCCTTCTTCCAGTGCTCCCTGCACGGCGTCGACGTCGGCGGCGGCTTCGTCGAGCTCACCCGCGACCTGCCCGGCCTCGCGCAGCGCGTCGCGCACACCGCGGCCCGCCTCGGCATACCGCGCGAGCTGGGCCCGTACGACACCCTGTACTGGCCGAACCTCGGGCCCGCCGTCTACCGGATACCGCCGCCCAGACCGACCGACCTGGCCGCGGCGATCACCGAGGCCGCCGTCGAGTCCACCTGGTTCCACCCGCACCGGCACGGCACCGTGACCGCCGTCGTGGAGGCGCCCATGTGGGGCGTGGCCGCCGTGGCGGACGACGCGACGCCCGCCGACGCCGCTGCGGTGCTGCGCACCGTGAGTCACACCCTGCGCCACGACGCTGACCTTCTGGAGCGGATCCTCGCCCGGATCCGGCCCCACCTGGCCGCCGCACCGGACGCGGCCCACCTGCTCGCCCCGGTCGAGGACTATTTACTGGTCTGCCCCGGCCTCGCCGACGCTTGGGACCCGGACGTCGCCGTGGGCGAGCGCCCGCTGCCGCCCCTCAGCACCGCCCACCTGACGGCCCTGCGCATCGCCGGACGACGCCTCGCTCTGCGGACGGCGGGGCTGCTGCACCAGCTCGTGAGACGCTCCGGCATCGACCCGGCCGGTGCGCTGCCGGAGCTGGACCGGCTGGTCGACGAGTGGTGTGCCGACTATCGCGACGACTGCGGGGCGCGCTGGATCCCCGTCGCACGCCAGGTGGAGTACCAGTCGCGGGTCGTCCTCGCCGCCTTCGAGCTCGCCGGACGGTACGCGCCCGCCCGCTCCCGTTCGGGTGAGTCGGGCTGGGGTTCCGAGGCCGCCGTGCCGATGCACCAGGAATGACGTACACCACCACAGCGACAGCGGTACGGGGCGGCCTGCTCGCGGCGGCCACCCTCCTCCTCGCCACCGCGGCCCCGGCGCAGGCAGCGCCCCGGCAGTCCGCGGGGGGCGACTGGCTCTTCGTCACGCTCACCACGGGCGACACCCGCTCCAGCGACACCCGCGGCACCCTCCTGCTCTGCGACCCGCCGCAGGGCCACGGGCGCGCCGCCGAGGCCTGCGCGCAACTCGCGGCCGCCGACGGCGACATCGGCGCCGTCCCCACCCGGGAGACGTACTGCTCCATGATCTACGCGCCGGTGACCGCCCACGCGCGCGGGGAGTGGCACGGACGGCCCGTCGAGTACCGGGAGACCTTCTCGAACACCTGTGTGTTGCAGGCGCGCACGGGGGCGATCTTCGCGCTTGACGGCTGACGGTTGACGCCTGACGCATGACGGCAGTCTCACGCCACCCGGTCGCGGGCGTGCAGCGCCGCCGCGACGACCGTGCGGGACTGGTGCTCGATCTGATGCTCCAGGGGCACCCAGCGAGCCCGGAAGCGTTCTGCGAAGGCATGGCTCCAGGTCGCCACCAGTGGTTCGAGACGCGGTGCCGCACGGTCGTCGGTCTCCCGCAGGACCCGCAGCAGCATGGCCGCGGCCCGCAGCGGCACCCGGCGCGCGAAGGCGTCCACACTGCCCACGTACGCCCTGGTGTTGTCCGCGGGCGGAGTGTGGATCAGGTCCGCGGCCAGCCCCGGTACCAGCTCCAGCCCCCACCTGGCGGCCCGCAGCAGGGGCCCGTCGGCGCCCCGCAGCCGCGGCAGCGCGTCGGCGAGCACCCGCTCCACCTCCAGCGAGTCCCGCAGCAGCCGTCCCGCCAGCTGCCGCATCGCCGCGGCCGGTGCCGGGTGCGGCGCCGGGTCGTCCACCAGGTCGCTCGCCCACATCGGCACCTCGACGATCGCGGTCAGACCGCCGTACCGGTGGGTGTGGTACCAGGTGCTGTGCCGGGCGTCGTCCGGCATGCTCGGGTAGGCGGCGCCCGCGCCCGGCGCGGGCATGACGTGCACGCCGGGACCCGAGGCGGGCCAGCCCGCCGCGTCCGAGGCACCCGTCTCCACCGGGATGTGCAGCTCCGCCGCGGACTTGGCGAACGGCTCGGCCAGGCCCGGGACGTCCTTCGTCAACTGCACCCAGCTGCCGCCCAGATCCGTCCCGTGCAGGGTCACCTGGAGATAGGGACGCAGCTCGTCGATGACTCCGGTCAGAGCGCGCGTCTCCGGCGGCAGCCGGTCGGGAGGCAGCACCGAGGGTGACCACTCCGGCTGTTCCGGTCCAGCGGGCCGGAAGAACCCGAGGTGGTAGTCGAGCAGGCTGCGCGGCGCCGGGGTGACATGGAGGCTCGCCCCGTCGGGATCGGCGCACAGCAGGAAGTGCCAGGACGTGCCGTCGCGCAACCCCCGTTCCCCCAGCACCCGTTCGGCGACCGCGAGGAGCGTGGCGCCGCCGGTCGGTTCGTTGGCGTGGGCGCCCGCGACCACCAGCACGGCACGGCGGGCGTGCCCTACGGAGAGCAGTAGCAGGGGTCTGCCCGCCCGGGAGACGCCCACCTGCCTCAGGGCGCACACGCCGGGCCGGTGGGCGGCCAGCGCCCGAGCGGACGCGACCACTTCGGTCACCGTGGGGTAGCGCAGCTCCGGCAGGAGACTCACCCCCGTCACATCCGCCCGGCTTCGCCATCGCAGTAGCCCACGCTGTCATTGACGTGTCAAGTAGGCCTGGGGGGAGGCTCCAGGGGGCGCCCGGAAGCATTGCCCGCAGACGGGCAGAGCCGTACGTGCCGGAGCCTTACGCACACCCGGCCCGCCGGGGCGGCGGGCCACGCACGCACCGCCGTCACGGTCCACACACCGGCCGACGCCGGCAGCACCCACCGGCCGCCGCGTGCCCACGCACGCGTACGCCCTCGTCGAGCCCCCTCGGCTCCAGCACCCCGCGGCCACCACCACGCGCCGGCCCCCCGGCACGCGCCCCGGGAGCGCGCGCGGGTGCACGCCGGTCGCGAGGACGGGGGCCGCGGCGCGCGGCGAGTGGCGCACGCCGGGCGAGAGGCCACCGCGGCACACCGCCGGTCCGCCTCAGCCCACCCGCTCCAGCAGCGCCACCGGCAGACCCTCCACAAGCTCCGCCACGCGCGCGTGCCCCGTGAACTCCCGTCCCGGTGTCAGGACGTCGGCCCACCGGCCCGCCGGAAGCGGCAGCACGGTGTCCCGCCAGCCGCCCGCCTCCGCCAGCCGCAGCGACAACCGGGTCACGGCCGTGAGGACCTCTCCCGAGCGCGTGAACGCCACGCAGTGGGCCGCCGCCGGGCCCTCGGCGGTCAGGGGCGTGTATGTCGCCGCGTCGCCGAACACGTCGGGCCGTCGGGCGCGCAGACCCAGCGCCGCGCGCGTCAGCGCGTCCTTGGCACCGGGATGCTCCGGGGGGAACCGCACGGGCCGGCGGTTGTCCGGGTCGACCAGGGCGCGGTACTCGCTCTCCGTGCCCTGGTAGATGTCCGGCACACCCGGCATCGTCAGGTGGACCAGGGCGGTGCCGAGCAGGTTGGCCAGGATGTGGGGCTCCAGCAGGCTCCGGAAGGCGTTCACGTGCTCGCCCGGCGTCCCGCAGGGCCCCGCCGCGACGAACGCCGCCACCGCCTCCTCGTACGGGGGCTCCTGCTCTGTCCAGCTCGTGTACAGACCGGCCTCGCGCACGTGCTTCAGCAGGGCCTCCTGGACCCGCTCCGGGGCCGCGGGGCCCAGCCCGAACACCGTCTCCCAGGCCGCCCAGGCCAGCTGCGCGTCCGGCACGCCCTCCCCGGTGCGGGTGACCTCGGCCAGCACGTCGGCCCAGCGCTGCGGGCACTCGGTGAGCACCGCCAGCGCCGCCCGCACGTCGGCGCTGCGCTTGGTGTCGTGGGTCGACACGACCGTCCCGGACGCCGGCCAGTCGCGCTGCACGCGCGCGCAGTAGGCGTGGAAGTCCTCCGGGGACACGGCCGGGCTCCCCGGATTCCCGCCCACCTCGGTCGCCGACAGCAGCGGCACGTAGCGGTAGAACGCCGTGTCCTCCACGGACTTGGCGCGCAGCGCCGACGAGGTCTGCGCGAACCGGGTCCGGAACTCCACGTGCCCGGGACCGTCGCCGTAACGCCCGAGCACCAGGTCGCGTACGACGTCGACCGCGGCGGCCTCCTCGGGGACGACGAAGGCGAGCCGGGCCTCGGCCGCGGCCTCCTCGGTGACGACCCGGGCCGCGTCCCCGGAGGCGTACGGCCGGTAGACCTCCAGTCGGACCAGGAGCTCCTGGAGCGCGGTGCGCAGCGCCCAGGGTGCCCGGTCACGCAGCGCCGGCTCGGGCGACAGGGCGCACAGGCGGCTCGCCGCCCGGGTCAGCCGGTCCGTCTCCGCCGCCAGCTCGTGCGTGAGCACCTTGTACGCCGCCCGCCGCACGGTCGCGTCCCAGTCCCCGCCCCGGTCCGTCTGCGGGGCCGCGAACCGCCGGTACTGCCCGAGGAGTTCCCCGGCCCCCGCCGGGTCCGCGAAGAGACCGTCGACGTGCCGCAGGGCGTCGTAGCCCGTGGTGCCCGCTACGGGCCAGGAGGCCGGCAAGGGCTCCCCGTCCGCGAGGATCTTCTCCACGACCGTCCAGCGGCCGCCGGTCGCCTCGTGCAGCCGCAGGAGGTAGGCCTCGGGGTCGGCCAGGCCGTCGGGGTGGTCGATGCGCAGGCCGTCGATCACGCCCTCGTGGAGCAGCTCAAGGATCTTGGCATGCGTGGCCTCGAACACCTCCGGGTCCTCGACCCGCACCCCGATGAGCTCCGAAATGCTGAAGAACCGACGGTAATTGAGCTCCGTACGGGCCAGGCGCCACCACACCGGCCGGTACCACTGCGCGTCCAGCAGCTGCGGCAGCGGCAGTTCCTCGGTGCCCTCGCGCAGCGGGAACACGTGGTCGTAGTAGCGCAGCAGGCTCCCGTCGACCCGCAGGTGTTCGATCTCCGTGCCGAGCGGGTGCCCGAGCACCGGCAGCAGCACCTGCCCGTCCTGCGCCTCCCAGTCGATGTCGAACCAGCGCGCGTACGGCGACTTGGGGCCCTCCTTGAGGACCTCCCACAGGGCGTGGTTGTGCCGGGGTGCCATGGCCATGTGGTTGGGCACCAGGTCCACCACCAGGCCGAGCCCGTGCTCCCGCGCGGTGCGCGCCAGTGCCCGCAGCCCCGCCTCGCCGCCCAGTTCCTCGCGTACGCGCGCGTGGTCCACGACGTCGTAGCCGTGCGCCGAGCCGGGGACGGCCTCCAGGACCGGCGACAGGTGCAGGTGCGAGACGCCGAGCGATGCCAGGTACGGCACGGCCGCCGCCGCGGCCGAGAACGGGAAGGCGGGCTGCAGCTGCAGCCGGTAGGTGGCCGACGGCACCGCCGGGTCAGATCGCTCAGGTGTCATGCAGAGCTACGTACCCGCCTGGCGGCCGTTCGTGTCATCACTCCCTCCATATGCCGTCGCGCGCGACCGGCTAGACCGGCCGCTGCAGCACCGTCATGCTCCGGTCCACCAGGGTGAGCCGGTCGCCGGCCTGCACCTTCGCCACCGTGCCGGGCGGTACCCCGTCCGTGCGGGCGGTGTCGACGAGTACCTGCCACTGCCGGCCGTGGTTGACCGGCACCACGAAGTCGAGGGTCTTCGGCGAGGCGTTGAACATCAGCAGGAACGAGTCGTCGGTGATCCGCTCCCCGCGCGCGCCGGGCTCCGAGATCGCGTTGCCGTTCAGGAACACCGTGAGCGCCGACGCCTGCGAGCGGTCCCAGTCCCGCTGGGTCATCTCCTTGCCCTCGGGGGTGAACCAGGCGATGTCCGACAGCTCGTCGTGCGTGCCCTCCACGGGCCGCCCGTGGAAGAAGCGCCGTCGGCGGAAGACGGGATGCTCCTTGCGCAGCCGCACGATCGCGCGCGTGAAGTCCAGCAGCTCACTCTCGGGCCCCCCGGCTTCCGGCCACCGGACCCAGGCCAGCTCGCTGTCCTGGCAGTACGCGTTGTTGTTGCCGCGCTGGGTGCGCGCGACCTCGTCGCCGTGGCTGATCATCGGGACGCCCTGGGACAGCATCAGCGTGGCGATGAAGTTCCGCCTCTGCCTCGCCCGCAGCTCCAGCACGGCCGGGTCGTCGCTCTCGCCCTCCGCCCCGCAGTTCCAGGACCGGTTGTGGCTCTCGCCGTCCCGGTTGTCCTCGCCGTTGGCGTGGTTGCGTTTCTCGTTGTACGAGACCAGGTCGTTCAGGGTGAAGCCGTCGTGGCAGGTCACGAAGTTGATCGAGGCGAGCGGGCGCCGCCCGTCGTCCTGGTACAGGTCGGAGGAGCCGGTGAGCCGGGACGCGAACTCCGCGAGGGTGCGCGGCTCGCCGCGCCACAGGTCCCGTACGGTGTCGCGGTACATGCCGTTCCACTCGGTCCACAGCGGCGGGAAGTTGCCCACCTGGTAGCCGCCCTCGCCGACGTCCCAGGGCTCGGCGATCAACTTCACCTGGGAGACCACCGGGTCCTGCTGCACCAGGTCGAAGAACGACGACAGCCGGTCCACCTCGTGGAACTGCCGAGCCAGGGTGGCCGCGAGGTCGAAGCGGAATCCGTCGACGTGCATCTCGGTCACCCAGTACCGCAGCGAGTCCATGATCAGCTGCAGGACGTGCGGGGACCGCATGAGCAGCGAGTTCCCGGTGCCCGTGGTGTCCATGTAGTAGCGCGGGTCGTCCGTCAGCCGGTAGTACTGCGGGTTGTCGAGGCCCTTGAAGGACAGCGTCGGACCCAGGTGGTTGCCCTCGGCGGTGTGGTTGTAGACCACGTCCAGGATGACCTCGATGCCGGCCTCGTGCAGCGCCCGCACGGCCGATTTGAACTCCAGGACCTGCTGGCCGCGGTCGCCCCAGGAGGCGTACGCGTTGTGCGGGGCGAAGAAGCCGATGGTGTTGTAGCCCCAGTAATTGTTCAGGCCCATGTCGACCAGCCGGTGGTCGTTCACGAACTGGTGTACGGGCATCAGCTCCAGTGCGGTGACGCCCAGCTCGGTGAGGTGCTCGATGATCGCCGGGTGCGCGAGGGCGGCGTAGGTGCCGCGCAGCTCCTCCGGGAGCCCCGGGTGCCGCATCGTGAGGCCCTTGACGTGGGCCTCGTAGATCACCGTGTGGTGGTACTCGGTGCGCGGCCGCCGGTCGTCGCCCCAGTCGAAGTACGGGTTGACCACGACGGACGTCATCGTGTGCGGCGCCGAGTCCAGGTCGTTGCGCCGCTCGGGCGCGTCGAAGTGGTAGCCGTACACCTCCTCGCCCCAGTGGATCGAGCCGCTGATCGCCCGCGCGTACGGGTCGAGCAGCAGCTTCGACGAGTTGCAGCGCAGACCGCGCTCGGGGGAGTACGGCCCGTGCGCACGGAAGCCGTACCGCTGTCCCGGCATGATGCCGGGCAGGTAGGCGTGCCGGACGAACGCGTCGCTCTCCCGCAGTTCCACCGCCGTCTCCGAGCCGTCGTCGTGCAGCAGACACAGCTCTACTCGGTCCGCGGCCTCCGAGAAGACCGCGAAGTTGGTGCCGGCGCCGTCGTACGTGGCGCCGAGCGGATATGCCTCTCCAGGCCAGACCTGCATGGATACGACTCTTCCAGGTGTCCTGCGCCGCTGGGGCGCCTTGGCCCCGAGTGTCCACGAAACTAGTGGAACCACCTATGACGTGGCTCCCTCTTACCGAGCGACCAGTGCATACCCCGCCTCATGCGGCCGGTATGCCGAACCAGTGGGGCAAATTCGCACTCCCGGGATCTTGGGGGAGCAGGGGGAAGACGTGCGCGACGCAGTGCATCGTCATCTCGGCAAGGTGGTGGCCGGTACGGCCATCGCGGTGGCCTCGACCGCCGCGATGGTCGCCATCACCCTGCCGGGATCGGCGGGGGCGGACGAAACGGGTGGTGGACGGGCGGGCAGCCAGTCCACACAGCAAGCGGGACAGGGCCGGGACGAGGGCCAGGAGCAGGGCGCGGCCGTCGCGCCCGGCGTGGTCGAGCAGGCCCCGGCCGAGGGCGAGAAGGGCAGGGGAAGTGATCCGCTGACGGGCGACGAGATCGAGCGGGTCGAGCAGATAGCCGTGAGCCGGCAGATGTTCAACGCGAGCGAGGACGTCGGGGGCGAGCGCGGCCCGCAGCGCCTCACCGTCGACCTCGCCGAACCGGAAGCGGACGAGACCGACGCCACGAACGCGCCCCGGCGCGCCGACGTGACGTTCTACGACTACCGGGACGACACCCTCGTCACCCGCACCGTCGACCTCGATGCCGGCAAGGTCGTCCGGACCACCGAGCAGCAGGGTGTGCAGCCGCCGCCGAGCCGGGCCGAGAGCATCGAGGCGGCGAACCTCCTGATCGGCGACCCGCTGGGCGCCGGTCTCAAGGCCGACTACCAGGACGCCACCGGCAAGGAGCTCACCTCCCCCGACCAGCTGAAGCTGAGCGGTGGCGTCTACCGGGCCACGCCGGGTGCCCAGCCCGCCGCACTGGACACGTGCGGTGAGCACCGCTGCGTGCGGTTGTTCCTGAAGGTCAAGAACGGGCCGTGGATCGACACCAGGTCCCTGGTGATCGACCTGAGCGCCCGCAAGGTCGCCGAGCTCGACCGCTGAGCCGGTCTTCGACCGGTCTTCGACCGGTCTTCGACCGCCATCCGGCCTTCGACCGGTTTTGTCCGGCCTTCGTCCACCTTCCGTACCTGCATCTCCTGCAAGGGAGTCACTTCCTTCATGCGCGTGAACACCATCAGCCGTGCCCGCAAGCGGCCGGCCGCCCTCGGCCTCGCCGTGGCCGCGCTGGCCGCCGGCCTGACCACCGGTGCGGGACCGGCCGCCGCCCAGCCGGGAGCGGCCGCCGCGGCGGCGGCCGCCGACTGCAGCGCCGCCTACCGCATCGAGCGGAAGCTCTCCACCGGAACGACCTGGCGGATGTGCTGGCGCTACGACGGCATGGCCGGCCTCATCCTGGACGACGTCTCCTACCAGCCCAAGGGCGAGCCCAAGCCGATCAAGGTCCTCAACAGTGCCCGGCTCGGCCAGATCCACGTCCCGTACGACGACGGGAAGGAGGAGTACGACGACCTCACGGGCCAGGACTTCGCCAAGGACCTGATGCCGCTGGCGGCGGCCGAGTGTCCCGGCGGCACCATCAAGACCGTCAAGATCCCGGACCAGTACCCGGGCGAGAACCCGAACGTCAAGGGCCTGTGCACCACCACGCGCTCCCGCGGCCACGCCTACCGCATGCAGGGCGACACCGGGAACAAGGTCTACCAGGCCCAGGGCAAGGACCTGCTCGTCTACACGGTCAACCAGGTCGGCTGGTACGAGTACATGACCGAGTGGCGCTTCCAGGACGACGGCACCGTCAACATGAACGTCGGCGCGACCGGCAGCCTCTCCCCGGTCGACTACGACGCGGGCGACGGGCGCGGCTGGCCCATCGGCAAGGGTGCCAAGGGCAAGGCCACCAGCCACAGCCACAACGCGTTCTGGCGGCTCGACTTCGCCCTCGACGGCTCCACCAAGAACCGGGTCGAGCAGTTCGACTCGGCCGTCACCACCCGCGGCCGGCTGACCCCGACGACCAAGACCACCCGCACCAAGGTCACCAAGGAACGCGCCGGCGACGCCAAGGCCTATCGCTGGTGGCGCATGGTCAGCGCGACCGGAAAGAACAAGGACGGGCACGCGCGGTCGTACGAGATCGTCCCCGGCCCCACCACCCGCTACCCGGGCCGCGGTTTCACCCAGCACGACGTCTACTTCACCCAGTACAACAAGTGCGAGCTGTTCGCCAGCAACAACCCGCGCTGCCCCCGGACCCATCCCAAGTCCGTCGACAAGTGGGTGAGCGGGCAGACCCTCACCCACCCCGTGACCTGGGTGAACGTCGGCTTCCACCACATAGCCCGGGACGAGGACCAGCAGCCCATGCCGGTCCACTGGCAGGGCTTCTCCATCGCCCCACGTGACGTCACCGCTATGAATCCGCTCACTCCGCCCGCCCTCGCCGGGGAGAACGGGGCTCCGACGGACGGTAGTTGAGAAACGACCTGTCCATCCGGCTGCACCGCCGACCGCTCCCGGAGTACCCTTCCTTGATCGTTGGCACGGGGAGTGCTCGGGGGAGCGGAAGGCGGTGCGCGGGTGGGCTCGGGAGGGCTGGAGTTGCCCCCTGGTGACGAGGGTCACGAGGGGAACTCCGCAGACGCCCCGCCCGGCACGGTGTCCCTGGCACGGCCGATGGACGCGGGTGCCACCATCGGGCCGGAGCTGGACTGGGACGCCGACGCCTGGCGCGAGGTCCGTACCCGCGCCCAGCGTGCCGGTCGGGCCTACATCTGGCTGAACCTCGTCGAACAGCGGCTGCGGGCCGTCGTGGCCGCCGTGCTGCGCCCCATCTACGAACCCGTCCACGGCGACGAGTGGGTGGTCGCCGCGGCCGGACCCGCCGGCCAGGAGTGGGTGCAGCGCGCGGTCGCCGTACGCGAAGTCAGCCGCCGCAAGGGCTACCTGCTCGACCCGGCCGACGACAACGTCCTCAGCTTCCTCACCCTCCCGCAGCTGCGGGAGCTGATGGTGCAGCACTGGCCGTGCTTCGAGCCGTACTTCGACGAGCGCCGGGACGTCGAACTCGCCCTGGACGAGCTCGAGGTCACCCGGAACGTCGTCTCACGCAACAGAGCCCTGTCCGAGGCCGTCCTGGGCCAGGCCGAGCGGGCCTCCGCCCGGCTCCTGGAGATACTCGGCACGGCCGGCGACGTGCCCTCCGCCCGCCGGCTCCCCGTCGACGCGGTCGAGGACCTCGTCGGCGACCGGTACGGGGACGTGGTCGCCGTGCACTCCGACCGGGTGCGGCTGATGCGCCAGTTCCCCGCCGAGGACATCTTCGGCAGCGCCCGCCGGCTCGACGCCGTCGGCATCGGCCTCAACCTGCTCGTGCAGAACTTCTCCGGCCGCCGCCTGGTGCGCCTGGCCGAGTCCGGCTGCCGGGTACGGCTGCTGTTCCTCAACCCGGCCTCCAGCGCGGTCAAGCGGCGCGAGCGCGAACTCGGCATCAAACGGGGCGAGATGAGCCGCGCGGTCGAGATGAACATCCTGCACATGCGCCGGGTGCGCTCCAAACTGCGCGACCCCGGGGCCTTCGAGATCCAGGTCTACGACGAGACGCCCCGCTTCACGGCGTACCTCGTCGACGGTGACGGCGCGGACGGCATCGCCGTGGTGCAGTCCTATCTGCGGCGCTCGCGGGGCATGGAGGCGCCGGTGCTGGTCCTGCGCGGCGGGAGCAAGCTGGTCAGGTCGGGCGAAGCCGACGAGGCCGGTCTCTTCCCGACCTATCGCGAGGAGTTCGAGGTGGCCTGGGCGGATTCACGGCCGGTGTCCTGAACTGTCCCCCCGCGCAAGCCCGTAAGCGGAATGCGGTCCTCGGATTGTCAGTGGCCCATGGGATCGTGGAGACCACTGGGGGAAAGCACCACCAAGAAGGGGGGACCACCCATGGGCTGGCACCGGGAGCTGCTGATCGGCTTCGACCTGGAGACCACGGGAACCGATCCGCGCGAGGCGCGCATCGTCACGGCGGCCGTGATCGAGGTCAGGGACGGGCAGCCCCTCGGGCGCCGGGAGTGGCTGGCGGATCCGGGCGTGGAGATCCCGGCGGACGCGGTGGCCGTGCACGGCATCAGCAATGAGCGCGCGAGTGCCGAGGGCCGCCCGGCCGACCAGGTCGCGGACACGGTCGCCGACGTCCTCGTGGCGTACTGGAAGACGGGCGTACCGGTCGTCGCCTACAACGCGGCCTTCGACCTGACCCTGCTCTCCGCGGAACTGCGCAGGCACGGCCTGCCGTCCCTGCGGGACCGCCTCGGCGGCGTCGACCCGGCCCCGGTCGTCGACCCGTACACCATCGACCGCTGGGCCGACCGCTACCGCCGAGGCAAACGCAACCTCGAAGCGGTCTGCACGGAGTACGGCGTCCGGCTCGACGCCGCCCACGACGCCTCGGCCGACGCCCTCGCCGCGGCCCGGCTGGCATGCGCGATAGCCGGCCGCCACCCCAAGGTCGCGGGCCTCGGTCCGGCGGAACTGCACCGCCGCCAGATCGAGTGGTACGCCGAGTGGGCGGCGGACTTCCAGAGTTTCCTGCGCCGCAAGGGCGAGACGGACGCGGTGGTGGACGGCACCTGGCCGCTGCGGGAACTCGCGGACGAGCCGGTCTGACCCGGGCGTCACGCCTCGACGGGGCCCGCGATGCGCTCCACCCGGGGCCGGGCGACCCGCTCGTAGTCGGCACCCGAGACGACCAGGGACCGGTCCAGCCGGGCCGCGTTGAAGTACAGCCTGGGCTGTGCCACCACGTCCGGGTCGGCGATGACTTCGAGGTCGGGATCGAAGCTGAAGGGGAGGACCGTGCCGGGCACCGCGCGGGCCAGCCGCTCGGCCGTCTCCGCATCGCTGAAACCGACATACCGGGCGTCGAACAGCACGCGGACGGCGCCCAGATCCACCCGGCGGTCTCCGGGGACGACCGCGAGGACGTGGCGGGTGGTGCGCCGGTCCACCTTGACCCGCAACACGATGCACTTCGCGGCCTGGGAGGCGGGGTGTCCGCGCAGCGCGCAGACCTTGTCGGTGGTGCCCTCGGGCTCGTGGTCGATGACGTGGTGGTCGACGGAGGCGGTGTCGAGCAGGGAGATCAGGTGCTCGTAAGTGTCGTGGCCGGACATGGGGGTTCCTTTGCGGTCGGGGAGGAGGTGGCCGCGGGCGCGGAGGCCTTCTGTGTCGTCGTCCGGTGGTGGCGTTCCACGGCCTGCCCCCAGTAGGTGCCGGCGACCATCAGGGCCGCACCGAGGCCGGTCACCGGCGTGAAGTGCTCCCCCGCGAGGGCGATGCCCACCGCGGCGGCCCAGATCGGCTCGGTGCCCAGCAGAAGGCTGGCCCGGCTGGCGGAGGTGCGCTGGACCGCCCAGGTCTGGGCGAGGAAGGCGAACACACTGCAGAACAGGGCGAGATAGACCAGCTGCGTCCAGGTCGCGGCGTCGGTGCGGGCCAGTGCCGGCAGTTCGCGCGCGGCCGGTGCCAGGAACAGGGCCGAGCCGACGAGGGTCTGCACCGTGGTCAGGTGCAGGGGACGTATCGCGCGGCCCGCGGTGAGCCGGCCCACGAGCGCCACGTGCGCCGCCCGGACGAACGCCGCGGCCAGCATCAGCAGGTCGCCGAGGCGGGGCGCGTGGAAGCCGTTGCCGGACATGAGGAGCCCGACGGCCAGGACGCACACGCCGGCCGCGACGTAGAAGGCGGGAGGCAGACCGCCCCGGTGGCCCGTGCGGTCGAGGAAAGGGGTGAGGACGATGGTCAGGCTGATGATCAGCCCCGCGTTGGCGGCGGTGGTGTGGGCGACACCGTACGTCTCCACGACCAGGACGGCGGCCTGGGTGAGGCCGAGCGGCACGCCGACCCGGAGTTCGTCGCGGGTCCAGCGGCGGGAGCGGTGGCGTGACCCGGCGCGGGAGGCGACGAGCCCGAGACAGGCGAGTGCGGACAGGGCGTACCGCACGAAGAGGACCAGCAGGACGGGGAGGGCGGCGGTGGCGGTCTGGGCGGACAGATAACTGGAACCCCAGACGAGCGCGACCAGGAGGAGTACCGCATCGGTACGGCGGGCGTCGGACACCTGCCCACCGTGCACCGGGACGCCGCTGAAGCCCAGAGCCACCTTCTTAAAGGATCTTTTAGCAGGCCTACAGTGTCCTTCTACACTGACGGGATGGACGAACGGCAGTTGCGGATCCTGCGGGAGCTCGGTGAGCTGGGCAGCGTCACCGCGGTCGCCGAGGCGCTGCTGGTGACACCGTCGGCGATCTCGCAGCAGCTGCGGCTGCTGCAGCGTTCGATCCCGGTGCCGCTGACCGAGCGCGAGGGGCGGCGGCTGGTGCTCACCGACGCCGGGAAGGCGCTGGCGGGCGCGGCCGTGGAGGTGGAGACGGCGCTGGCGCGCGCCCGGCACACGGTCGAGGAGTTCGTGGGGCGGCCGGACGGCGAGGTGTCGGTGGCCGCCTTCCACAGCGCGGGTGCGGCCTTCTTCCCGCTGCTGCTGCGCGCCTTCGCCGGCCCCGGCCATCCGGTGCTCGCGCTCGCCGACCAGGACGTCGCGCAGGACGACTTCCCGCGGCTGACCCGCGAGTACGACATCGTGCTGGCCCACCGCCTGGACCACGCCCCGCCGTGGCCGCGCGCGGTGACCGCAACGACGTTGCTGCGCGAGCCGCTGGACGTGGCCATGCCCGCGGACCATCCGCTCGCCGCCAAGCGGCGGCTGACCCCGGGCGACGTGGCCGACGAGCCGTGGATCGCCGTGCACGAGGGCTTCCCGGTGCGGGCGACCGTCGAGGCGATCGCCGCGGCGGCGGGGCGACGGCTCCAGCTGGCCCACACCATCAACGAGTTCTCGGTGGCAGCGGAGGCGGTGGCCGCGGGCGGCGGCATCGCGCTGATGCCGCGCTGGACGATGCGCCCGCACCCCGCCCTGGTCCTGAGACCGCTCAGCGGGGTGCAGGCGAGTCGGCACATCGACGCCCTGCACCGCCCGGAACGCGCGGCACGCAGAGCGGTCCGCACAGTCCTGACGGAACTACAACAAGCGGCAAGAACCATCCAGAGCGGGAACACAACGCCCTGAAGGGGCGCGGGACTGTGTTGATATGCGGCTCCGCCGCGTGGGCGCGACCAGCCCCAGCGGACCCGCAGCCGCCCGAAGGCATCAAGCCCGGAGTCAACAGGCGCTCAGAACGGATACCACCGCACCGTCTCGTCCCCGTCCCGCAACGACCCCACCCGCCGCTCGAACTCCACCCGCGCCTTCGGACTGCTCGGCGCATGCTGAGCCACCCACGCACAGCTGGCCGTTTCCCGGGCGCCCCGCAGCACCGAACACCCTGACCACGCCCGCACGTCCCAGCCGTACACCTCGGTGAACGAGTCGTACGCCTCGGTCGGCAGGCCGTAGCGGTCGTGGGACAGCGCCATCACCACCAGATCGTGCTCCCGGAGATCCCCGGAGAAGGTCTCCAGGTCCACCAGCACCGGCCCGTCCGGCCCCACATGGACGTTGCGGGGGAGTGCGTCGCCATGGATGGGCCCCGGCGGCAGGTGGGGCGTCAGCGCAGCCGCGGCCGTGGCGAACCCGTCGCGGCGCTCGCGCAGATACGCCGCGTCGGCCGGGTCGATCGCGTCGCCCGCCAGGCGCAGCCAGCGCTCCACGCCTCCCAGCAGCTCGCGGGGCGGCAGGGTGAAGGCGGGGGAGGGCAGGGCGTGGACGGACCGGAGCAATTCGGCCAAATCCCGGGGCTCGGCCGGCCGTACCGGATCGGGCAGCCGGTGCCACACCGTCACCGGGTGCCCCTCGACCAGCAGCGCCTTGGACTCGGCGGCCCGGACCGCGGGCAGGCCCGCCTCCTCCAGCCACGCCGCGATGTCGAGTTCGCGGCGGGCACGGTCGAGGAGTTCGGCGTCGCGGCCCACCTTGACGACCAGGGCACCGGCGGCGAACACCGCGTTCTCGCCCAGGGCGAGCAGTCGCGCCTGCCGCGCCGGGCCGGGCAGCACACCCGCCGCGGCCAGTACCTCCCGTGCCCGTGCCTCGTCCATGCGTCCGCCTCCGTGTCCGTCCTCGATGTGCCGGATGCGGCGGTTCGCTCCGCGCCCGCTGCCGCACACGCCGTCGAGTTCCCGCCATCCGTCGGCCAGTCTCGCATTCGCACAGGTCGGACCGTGTGCGAGGTGCCTTGACGGCGTACAGGGCCTTCACGACCATGACGAGGGCCCGCGCCGGGGCGGGGCCTGTCCGACGAACCCTCGTCGCGAGCCGCGCGAAGGAGCCGATCACGTGACACTGGTGACCGCGACGAAGCGGTCGGCGCAGGGCGCGCGCCCCGCCGACGGGGGCCGGCGGCCGCCGGACCACGGGGCCTGGTTCCTGGTGCTGCCCGCGCTGATCCCGATCCTGGTACTGAGCGTCGGCCCCCTGCTCTACGGCATCCTGCTGGCCTTCACCGACGCCCAGTCGGGCCGCACCCGGCCCACGCAGTGGATCGGCGGTCTCAACTTCCGGGACCTGCTGCACGACACGCTGTTCTGGGAGTCGTTCCGGATCGGCCTGGTCTGGGCGGTCGGGGTGACGGTCCCGCAGTTCCTGCTCGCCCTCGGCCTCGCCCTCCTCCTCAACCAGGAGCTGAGGCTGCGCTGGCTGGCCCGGGCCCTCGCGATCATCCCGTGGGCGATGCCGGAGGTCGTGGTCGGCGTGATGTGGCGGCTCGTCTACAGCCCCGACGCGGGCGTCCTCAACGAGACCCTGCGCGACCTCGGCCTCGGCGACGGCCGCGACTGGCTCAGCGGTCTGGGGACCGCCCTGCCCGCGGTGATCGTCGTCGGCGTCTGGGCCGGCATGCCGCAGACGACGGTCGCCCTGCTCGCCGGCCTGCAGAACACCCCGCGCGAACTCCACGAAGCGGCGGCGATGGACGCCGCCGGCGCCTGGCGCCGCTTCCGGACGGTCACCTGGCCGGCCCTGAGGCCCATCGCGCTCGCGATCACCGCGCTCAACTTCATCTGGAACTTCAACTCCTTCGCCCTGATCTACGTCCTGACCAGCGGCGGTCCCGGCGGCCGCACCCGCCTGCCGATGCTCTTCGCCTACGAAGAGGCCTTCCGGTACGGCCAGTTCGGCTACGCGGCGGCGATGGGCTGTGTGATGGTCGCCGTGATCTCGGTGCTCCTCGCCCTCTTCCTGGTGGGCCGGCTCAGGGGAGGCGACGACGCATGAGGACCAGCACCGGCGGCCGCGTCGGCCAGTACGCCGCGCTGTTCGCCTATCTCGTCTTCCTCGCCTTCCCCTTCCTCTGGCTCCTGTCCACGGCCTTCAAGTCGCCGCGCGAGCTCGGCAGTCTGCACCCCTCCTGGATCCCCGAGGACCCCACCCTCGGCAACTTCCGGCAGGCCTTCGACGAGCAGCCGCTGCTGCGCGCCGCGGGCAACTCCCTGCTCGCCGCGGCCGGCGCCGCGCTCATCGCCGTACTGATCGCGACGCCGCTGGCATACGTCATGGCCCGGCACCGCGGTCGGCTCGCGAAGGCCGCCACCGGATGGGTGGTGGTCAGCCAGGCGTTCCCGCTCGTGCTGGTGATCATCCCGCTGTTCCTGGTGTTGAAGAACCTGCGGATGATCAACTCCCTGACGGGGCTGGTGATGGTGTACGTCGTGTGGGCGCTGCCGTTCGCGCTGTGGATGCTCGTCGGATACGTCCGTGCCGTGCCCGCCGAGCTGGAGGAGGCGGCGGCGGTCGACGGGGCCGGACGGGTCCGGACGCTGGTGTCGGTGACCGCGCCGTTGCTCGCGCCCGGGATCGTGGCGACGGGACTGTTCGCGTTCATCACCGCGTGGAACGAGTTCTTCTTCGCCCTCGTGCTGCTGAAGACACCCGAGAAACAGACCCTGCCGGTCGTCCTCACCCACTTCATCGGCGCGGAGGGCGTCGCCGACCTCGGCCCGCTGGCCGCCGCCGCCTTCCTCGCCACCCTTCCCTCACTGGTCGTCTTCGCGATCATCCAACGGCGGATCACGGGCGGCATGCTCGCCGGGGCGGTGAAGAGCTGATGCGCGGCAAACTCGCAGGCGTCCTGGCCGCGGCCCTGCTGCTGGCAGGCTGCACCGGCGGCGGCAGCACGTCCTCGGACGGCCCGGTCACCCTCCGCTTCCAGTCCCTGGCCTGGCAGGAGGAGTCGATCGAGGCCAACCAGGAACTGGTGAAGGAGTGGAACGCGACCCACCCGGACGCCAAGGTCGAGTACGTCCAGGGCAGTTGGGGCAGCGTCCACGACCAGCTCCTCACCTCCTTCGAGGGCGGTGAGGCACCGGACATCATCCACGACGCCTCCGACGACCTCGCCGATTTCGCGTACGGCGGCTATCTCGCCGACCTGACCGACCTGCTGCCCGAACGTCTCAAGTCGGACATCCCCCAGCGCAGTTGGGACACGGCGACGTTCGGCGACGGCGTCTACGGCGTGCCCTTCCTCCAGGAGCCACGCGTGCTCATCGCCAACGCGACGTGGCTGAAGGAGTCCGGCGTCCGCATCCCCACCCCCGAACAGCCGTGGAGCTGGAAGGAGTTCCGGCAGATCACCGAACAGCTCAGCGGCGACGGGAAGTACGGCGTGGCCTGGCCCCTCAAGGAGCCCGTCTCCGCGACCCTCAACCTGTCCCTGTCGGCGGGCGGACAGCTCTTCCACCGGGGCACCGACGGCAAGGTGGCGATCCGGTTCGGGACGGCGGACCAGACCGTGCCGCGGACCATCCACGACCAGGCGAACACCGAGCGCAGCGCCTCGCCCACCACCCTGGGAAGCGGCGGCTCGGACACCCTGCCCGGCTTCTTCGGCGGCAGGTACGCGATGGTCCCGCTCGGCTTCTCCTACCGTCAGCAGATCGCCCAGCAGGCCCCCGAGGGCTTCCGGTGGCAGGTGCTGCCCGCCCCGGCCGGCGCCGGCGGGCTCACCCAGGGCGTCAGCCCGCAGACTCTGTCCGTCGCCGAGGACAGCCCGCACAAGAAGGAGGCGGTCGCGTTCCTCGACTTCCTGCTCCGGCCGCCGAACATGGTCAGGCTCGCCCTGGGCGACTGGATGCTGCCCACCGGCACCCAGGCCCTGAAGGACCCCGCGCTGCACACCGCCAAGGACGGCTGGGCCACCGGCACCGCCCTCGCCGCGCACCTGCGCCCGGCACCCGCGCAGTCCGTGCGCGGCTATCCGGAATGGAAGGACAAGGTCGCCACGCCCGCTTTCCAGGAGTACTACAGCGGCGCGATCGGCCTGGGTGAACTGCGCGAACGCCTCGAGGAGGACGGCAACCTGGTGCTGGCCCGGTACCAGCGCTGAGACCGCGTTCAGGGAGTGGCGGGGCCGGTGACGTACTGCCCGTCCTCGTCGTACGGCCAGACGTTGGGCACGCAGCCGTTCATGCCCTTGATCTGCTGCATCATCGCGGGGGCCGGCCTGCCGGGGCCGGGGCAGCCGACGTGGCCGTGTCCGAGGAAGTGGCCGACCTCGTGATTGATGATCAGCGCCCGGTAGGACGTCACGTCCTTGGCGTACACGGGTGTCGCCAGCTCCCAGCGCTTGAGGTTGACCATGACGCTCTTGGCCACGTTGCAGTTGACCTCGCCGCCGGTGTCCAGCCCGTACTGCCCGCAGATCTTGTCCACGGTCCCGGGTGTCGCGACGCGTACGACGAAGTCGGTGCTGCCGTCCGACACCCGCTGGAACGCCGAGTGGCCGTCCGCCGTCCAGCCGCGCCGGTCGGCCAGGATGCGCTCGACCTGCTCGGCGACCGCCGCGGCGGACAGCTTCAGGCCGTCCTCGACATCGACCCGGTAGCGCAGGACCGGTCCCTTCCCCACCTTGGCGCTGCCGCCGCCTGCGGTCGTGAAGGTGCCCGGTCCGGTGGCCGGGACGACCGGCTCGGAGGAGCCGGCGGAGGAGCGGGACGGGCTGACGGACGCACTCACGGACGGGCTGACGGAAGGACGGGGCGGTGCGGGGCTGGACGCGGCGCGCTCGGTGGGCTCGGTGCCTGCGCCGGAGTCGCCCCGGTCCGCGGACGTCCACCCCACGGCCGCGAAACCGGTGGCCCCGAGGACGGTCAGCGCGGCCAGTCCTCCCCACAGCGATCCCTTCCGCCCGCCCGTTGAGGCGTGCGCAGGGCCGCTCCTACGACGGCGGTTGCTGGACGGGGTTGCTCGGTGCACGGTCATGGTCGTTCAGGCTGTGACCGTCATGTGATCGGATCTGGCCCGAATGGTAACGAAATGGTAACGGGGTTCCCGTCGGGCCTCATGTGATCATCCGGTAACAGTGTCCCGGACGTGTGGAGGACGTGCGGATACTGAGCGCATGCCACGCGTTCTGCTGATCGAAGACGACCGTGCCGTGCGGGAGGGCGTCGCACTCGCCCTGCGCCGCCAGCAACACGAGGTCGCCGCCGCCGAGACGGGCGAGGAAGGGCTGGAGCGGCTGCGGTCCTTCCGGCCGGACGTCGTGGTGCTGGACCTGATGCTGCCCGGCATGCCCGGCCTGGACGTGTGCCGGGGGATGCGTGCCCTCGACCAGACGCTGCCGATCATCATGGCCACCGCGCGGGGCGACGACGAGGACATCGTCGTAGGACTGGAGGCCGGAGCCGACGACTACGTGGTCAAGCCCGTCCAGGCGAGGGTGTTGGCGGCGCGTATCCGTGCCGTCCTGCGCCGGGCGGCAGGGGCGTCCGCCGACGGCGGCATCCCGAAGATCGACACGTACGGGGACCTGACCGTCGACCGGGCCGGCCTCTCGGTCACCTGGCAGGGCGCGCCGGTCCCGCTCGCCCCGTCCGAACTGCGGTTGCTGCTGACCCTGTCCGCCTCGCCCGGCCAGGTGTTCAGCCGCCAGCAACTCCTGGAAGCGGTCTGGGAACACAGCTACCACGGCGACGCGCGCCTGGTGGACGCCTGCGTCAAACGGCTGCGCTCCAAGATGGGCGAACCCTCGCGCGAGCCCCGCTACATCCAGACCGTGCGCGGCTTCGGCTACCGGTTCGCGTCCCGGTGGGACGCGTGCTGAAGGACCGCGTCAGGGTCCCCCAACTGCGCGGCCTGCGGATGCGGTTGGTGGTGGCGTTCGCGCTCGTCGCCGCGCTCACCGCCGCGACCACCGGTGGCCTGACGTTCCGGGAGGCGCGCACGGGGGTGCTCCAGCAGAGCCAGGACACCGTGATCAAGCTGCTGCGGACCCAGGTCGACCGGCTCGCCCCCGAACTCGGCGTGCCACCGAGCGAGTTCGAACTGCGGCGGTTCGCCGCCTCCGTGGCCGACGCCGAACCCGCCGGAACCTGGCGGGTGCTGGTCGCCTACGGCGGGCTGACCGCCACCTCCGCTCCCGACGACCCGTTCGAGGAACTGACTCCGGCCCTGCGCGCGGCCGTGGACTCCAGCACGGCCACCGTCTTCCAGCGGGTGGACAGCGGCGACCACACCTCCCTGGTCGTCGGCATGTCGGTCACCTTCACCGGCTCCACTCCGGCCGAGACCCGGCCCGCGTCCGGCGTCCAGGTCTTCCTGACCGTGCCGCAGACCACGGAACAGGCGTACGTCGACGCCCTGGTCACCGCCGTCCAGCGAGCCACCGTGCCCGCCCTCGGCCTCGCCGTGCTGCTCGCGCTGCTCGCCGCCCGCGGGGTGCTGCGGCCGGTACGCGCGCTGCGCCACGCCACCCGCAGCATCGCCGAGGGACGGCTGGACACCCGGCTCGCCGTCGACGGCTCCGACGAACTGGCCGACCTGTCGCACACGTTCAACGAAACGGCCGCCGCCCTGGAGGAGTCGGTGGCCGAACTGCGCGGCATGGAGGCCCGGGCCCGCCGGTTCGCCGCGGACGTCTCGCACGAACTGCGCACCCCGCTGGCCGCCATGTCGGCGGTCACCGACGTCCTCGACGAGGACGCCGCCCACCTCGACCCCGACACCGCCACCGCGGTCCGGCTGATCAGCGAGGAGACCGTGAAACTGGCCCGGCTCGTGGACGACCTGATGGAGATCTCCCGCTTCGACGCCGGCGCGGCGGTGCTGCACCTGGACGAGATCGACCTCGCCGAGTCCCTGCGGCGCACGCTGGCCGCCCGCGGCTGGACGGACCTGGTGGACGTCCGCCTGCCTCCGCCCGACGCGCTGCGCGGACGGGTCGATCCGCGCCGCCTCGACGTCGTCGTCGCCAACCTGGTCGGCAACGCGCTGCGGCACGGTGCCCGGCCCGTCCGACTGCGCCTGTACGAAGACGGGGAGCGGTTCGCGGTCATCGAGGTGCTGGACAGCGGCCCCGGTATCCCCGACAGCGTGCTGCCCCACGTCTTCGAGCGATTCTACAAGTCGGACGCCGCCCGCACCCGGACCGAGGGCAGCGGACTGGGCCTCGCCATCACGGCGGAGAACGTCCGCATGCACGGCGGCACCGTCCGGGCGGCGAACCGCCTCGAGGGCGGCGCGGTCTTCACGGTGGAACTCCCGCTGCGACGGGACGAGTCGACCCCGGGGAGCGGACAGTGAGGACCGTGGTGCGCCGAGCCGTGCTCCTGGCCGTTCCCGCGCTGTGCGCGCTCGCCTCCTGTGGCATCCCCACGACCGGCGTGGTGGAGGCGGGCGGGCCGGCCGGCGGGGTGGTGCCGACGATCCGGGTCTACTTCGTGGCGGACGACACCTTGGTCGCGATCCCCCGCAGGACGGCCGCGCCGGTGGACGTCGAGTCGGCGATGGAGGTGCTGTTCCAGGGCCCGACCGGCTCGGAACGTGCCAAGCGCCTGGCCACGCTGCTGCCGCGGCCGGGGCTCTTGCCGACGGCCGTTCCGGCGCCCTCGGCAACCGACGGCGCCTTGGAGGCGCCGCGGGAGGCTGTCGCGGCTGACCTGGTCGAGGTGGTGGCGCGGGGCGACCGCGTGTCGATCGAACTGTCCCCGGCCGTGGGGGAGTTGCCCGGCCTCGCGGTGGACCAGCTGGTCTGTACGGCCCTCGGGGCGCAGCGCGTCGCCGTCCCAGGGGCCGAACCGTTGCCGGTGACCGTCACGGGCCCGGACGGCCGGCCCGCCAAGGGGACCGGTGCGAGCTGTTCCGACGGCTGATCGAGGCGGCATCTCGGGAAACACATTGCACGAGACGTCTCGTCTCGCATACGGTCGTCGACATGACCAGTCGCCCCGCGCACATCGCCATGTTCTCCATCGCCGCCCACGGCCACGTGAACCCGAGCCTCGAAGTGATCCGCGAGCTCGTGGCGCGCGGACACCGGGTCACGTACGCGATTCCGCCCCTGTTCGCCGAGAAGGTCGCCGAGACCGGTGCCGAGGTGAAGCCCTGGAACTCGACCCTGCCCGGGCCCGACGACGACCCGGAAGCCTGGGGCACCACCCTCCTGGACAACGTGGAGCCGTTCCTGGCCGACGCGATCCAGGCGCTGCCGCAGCTGATCGAGGCATACGAGACGAACGCGGCCGACGTGCCGGACCTCGTGCTCCACGACATCACCTCCTACCCGGCCCGCGTCCTCGCCCACCGCTGGGGCGTCCCCGCGGTCTCCCTGTCGCCGAACCTCGTCGCCTGGGAGGGCTACGAGGAGGAGGTCGCCGAGCCGATGTGGGCGGAGCCGAAGAAGACCGAGCGCGGGCAGGCCTACTACGCCCGCTTCCACGCCTGGCTGGAGGAGAACGGCATCACCCGGCATCCCGATGACTTCGCGGGGCGCCCCGACCGCTCCCTCGTGCTGATCCCCAAGGCGCTCCAGCCGAACGCCGACCGGGTCGACGAGACCGTCCACACCTTTGTCGGCGCCTGCCAGGGCGACCGTACGGCCCAGGGCGACTGGCAGCGGCCGGCCGGCGCCGAGAAGGTCGTCCTGGTCTCCCTCGGGTCCTCCTTCACCAAGCAGCCGGACTTCTACCGGGAGTGCGTCAAGGCCTTCGGCGAGCTCCCCGGCTGGCACCTGGTGCTGCAGGTCGGCAAGCACGTGACCGCGGCCGAGCTGGGGGACGTCCCCGAGAACGTCGAAGTGCACTCCTGGGTACCGCAGTTGGCGATCCTCAGGCAGGCCGACCTGTTCGTCACACACGCCGGCGCGGGCGGCAGCCAGGAGGGCCTGGCCACGGCCACACCGATGATCGCCGTACCGCAGGCCGTGGACCAGTTCGGCAACGCGGACATGCTCCAGGCCCTCGGGGTGGCCCGCCGCCTCGACACCGAGGAGGCGACCGCCGCGGCGCTGCGGGAGGCCGCCCTCGCGCTCGTCGACGACCCCGAGGCCGCCCGCCGGCTGAAGGACACCCAGGCGGAGATGGCGAGGGAGGGCGGCACGCGCCGGGCGGCCGATCTGATCGAGGCGGAACTGCCCGCACGGCAGGCGTAGAACGGAGGACAACGAGCACAGAAGAGGGCCCGTTGGCTCCCCGGCAGCCAACGGGCCCTCAGTCCAGAGGGGTTCAGAGCCCAGTCACAAGGGTTCAACCCCAGTCACACGGGGGTCAGACCCCCAGCCGCTCACCCTCGTCGTCCCGCACCACGGGCCGCTCCACGGCCTCGGCCGACTCGTCGTGGGTGAGGTCGGGCAGCCGGTGCAGCCACTTCGGCAGGTACCAGTTGCGCTCGCCGAGCAGGGCCATCACCGCCGGGAGCAGCACGCCCCGGATGATCGTCGCGTCGATCAGCACCGCGGCCGCGAGACCCACGCCCATCTGCTTCATGGACTGCATGGACAGCGTGCCGAAGATCGCGAACACCGCGACCATGATGACCGCGGCACTGGTGACGACACCCGCCGTGGTGACCACGCCGTGCTGGATCGCGTCCTTCGTCGTACGGCCCCGCAGCCGCGCCTCGCGGATCCGCGAGACCACGAACACGTGGTAGTCCATCGACAGGCCGAACAGGATCACGAAGAGGAACAGCGGCAGCCAGGTGATGATGGCGCCGACGCCCTCCGCGCCCACCAGGGACGCGCCCCAGCCGTGCTGGAAGACCCCGACGAGGATGCCGTACGCGGCGCCCACCGACAGCAGGTTCAGCACGATCGAGGTGATCGCGATGGTCAGCGAGCGGAACGACAGCAGCATCAGCGCGAAGGCGAAGACCACCACGAAGGCGAAGACCGGGACGACGGCTCCGGCCAGCTGGTCGTTGAAGTCCTTCGACCCGGCGACCTGCCCGGTGACCGGCGCCTGCACACCGTCGACCTTGCCGAGCGTGGCCGGACGCACCTCGTCGCGCAGCGTGTCCAGGCTCTCGCCCGCCTTGTCGAGGTCGGAGCCGCCGACCAGCGGGACGTACACGAAGGCGATGTTCTGCTGGTCGTGCAGCTTGATCTCGACCGGGCCGCGCGAGGCGCCCGAGGCGACCGCCTGGGCCTTGAAGGCGGCCAGCGCGTCCCGCACCGCGGGAGCGTTGATGTCATCGGCCTTGACGACGACCTCGGCCGGCTCGGAGCCGCCCGGGAACGCCTCGTTGACCCGGTTGTACGTCTGCACGATGGGCAGCGAGTCGCCGAACTCCTGGTCCAGCGTGAGGTTCTGGGTCTTCATGCCGACCGCGGGCGCCGCGATCGCCAGGAGTGCGCCGGCCGCCACCACGGCGGAGATGACGGGCCGGGCGAGCACGCCCTTCAGGACGGCCGTCCAGAACCGGCTGTCGCTGCTGCCACCCGTGCGACGGCGGCGCAGGAACGGGATGCGGCCCTTCTCGACCCGCCCGCCCAGCAGGGACAGCAGCGCGGGCAGCACGGTCACGGAACCGACCATGGCCACGGCAACCACCATCAGCGAGGCCAGGCCCATCGCCTCGAACTCGGCGAGCCCGGTGAACAGCATGCCCGCCATCGCCACGCACACCGTGACACCCGAGACGATGATGGCGCGGCCGCTGGTCGCGGCGGCGATCCTCAGGGCCGTCTGGGCGTCGTGTCCGGCCTCCCGCTCCTCGCGCTCGCGGCGCAGGTAGAACAGGCAGTAGTCGACGCCGACGGCCAGTCCGACCAGGAGCATCACCGAGTTGGCGGTGTCGCTCATCGGCATCACATGGCTGACGACGCCCATCAGGCCCATCGTCGCCATGATCGCGGTGACCGCCAGCGCCACCGGCAGCAGCGCGGCCACCAGCGCGCCGAACGCGATCAGCAGAATGCCGAGGGCCACCGGCACCGCGGAGTACTCGGCCTTCTTGAAGTCGTCCCCGAAGGCGTCGTCGAACGTCTTCATCATGCTGGCGCCGCCGATCTCCTCGATCCGCAGCGACCCGTGGTCCTTCTGAACCCCCTCGACGGCCTTCAGCACCGGCTCGACCCGCTCGCCCGCGGTCTCCGCGTCGCCGCGCATGTCGAACTGCACCAGCGCGCTGCGGCCGTCCTTCGAGATCGTGTCCGTGTCGTACGGCGACGTCACGTCGGTGACCTCGCCGGTCTTCTCGACCGCCTGGACGACCGCGGTGACGGCGGCCCTGAACTCGGCGTCCGTGGCCTTGACGCCGCCGTCCTTCGCCTGGATCAGTACGCTCTCGCCGGCCGGTTCGTCGATGCCGGCGTCCTCGATGATCTTGGCGGCGGTGTGTGTCTCCCCCTTCAGCTGGTCGCTGTCCTTGACGTCGACCCGGCCGGCCGCCGAACCGAGCCCCATCGCCAGGACCACGAACAGCACCCAGATGCCGACGGCAGCCCATCGGTGTCGGGCACTCCAGCCGCCGGCCCGGGCGGCCAGTCCCCGTACCCGTGTATCTCCGTTCCCCATGATGGGCTTGCCCCCTCGTGAGCGGTGGCAGCCCCCTGCCGCCACCTTTCCTTTCGAAGGTATGGGCCGAATAAAGCCATCTCCTCGTGCTGTCCGGTGAGGTGCGGCGGGGCGGAGTCATCCCCCCGGACCCCGGCCCTCCCCACTGGGGAGGACAGTGGTCCCTTACATCTACCGGGATGCCCGGTCCGTCGGGGCAGGGCCCCGGCGCCCGAGCGGGGCACGTCGGCCGCTTTATGGTGTGCGGATGACGACGACGTATGCGGCGCTGCTGCGCGGGATCAACGTGGGTGGCGCCAAGAAGGTCCCGATGGCCGACCTGCGCACCCTGATGGAGGGCCTCGGCCACGAGGGCGTCCGCACCTACCTGCAGAGCGGCCAGGCCGTGTTCGCGAGCGGCCACGGCGACCAGGACTCCCTCGCCGCGGAGCTCGCCGGGGCGATCGAGAAGCGCTTCGGCTTCGCCGTGGACGTGATCGTGCGTGACCACGCCTATCTGCAGGCCGTCGCCGACGCCTGCCCGTTCCCGGCCGCCGAGCTGGAGGCCAAGCAGCTCCACGTCACCTACTTCTCCGCGCCGGTCGACGCGGAACGCTTCGCGGAGATCGACAAGGCCGCCTACCTGCCCGAGGAATTCAGGCTCGGCGACCGCGCCCTGTACCTGTACGCCCCGAACGGCCTGGGCCGCTCCAAGCTCGCCGAGCACCTGTCGAAGCCCCGGCTGAGCAGGGGCCTGATCGCCACCAGCCGCAACTGGAACACCGTCGTCAAGCTCGTGGAGATGACACGGCCCTCCGGAGACTGACCGTCCGCAGATCGCGGTAGCCGGAGCGCGCGGTGTACGACATGACCTCGTCCGGCACCGCGAGCCGCGGATCCCGGTACAGCCGTCGGAAGTCGTCGTCCGTACGGGCCGCGGCGACCGCGTCCACCAGAGCGAGGTCGTCCTCGGTGAGCCCCGCGTCGCCGCGGACCACCCGGCCCCACACGTCCCAGGGCAGCAGCTCCACGCCGTTGACGGCGGCCAGGTCCAGCAACACGTTGGTGCGGATGTACCACAGGCCGTCGAGGTCGCCGTGGAACCAGACCCCGAACGTCCTCGGATCGGCCCCGCCCTCCCGGCACGCCCGCCACGCGTCCCCGGCCACCAGGAACCGGTCCCTCGGCACGTCCAGCGGGTCGACGCTGAGCTCGTGGGCCGGGTGCAGCACCTGCGCGTCGATCAGCCGCCAACTCCCGTCCGGGAGACGGTACTCGGTGACCCAGTGGTCGTCGTGGTAGCCCTCCACGAAGTACCCGGCGAAACCGCAGCGGATCCGGGCCGCCGTACCCGTGGCCCGCAGCAGCGCGCACAGCAGCAGCGAGAAGTCCCGGCAGGTGCCCGCGAACCGCTCGTCGTACGGCCGTTTCACGGTCAGCGGCCCGTCCCGGCGCTCACGCACGATCCGCAGGATCTCGCAGACGTACCGCGACTGGGGGTCGTCGAGCTGCCGGTCCTCGGGAATCGGGTGACCGAGGCGGACGCTCTCCCCCCGATGGATGATCAAATCCCTCACCAGATGGGCGAGTTCGGCCGGATCGCGGGGCAGGCCATCGAGGTCCAGACCGCCGGGATCGCTGTACGGCGTCTGCTTCAGGTGGAAGTCCATGCCCGGGACCCTCGGCCTTGCCCCTGGGGCAGGGTCAACCCGGCCACTGGACGCCTGTCGCGTTTGTTCAAGAGACCTCGCCGCGCCCTCCCTAGCGTGAGACACATGAACAAGGACGACCTGTATCCGTACCTGACGGAGTGCGCCGCCGAGGCGGCCCGCGTGGCCCGCGGCGTGACGGCGGCACAGCTCGACGACCCCACCCTCCCCCACTCTCGGCTTCGCTCGAGCGGGGGGACCCCCACCCCGGACTGGGACGTCCGCGCCCTGGTCAACCACTGGGTCCTCTACACCTCCCACGGCCTGGAACACCGCGCCCGGCGCGAACAGCTCCCCGAGGCACTGACCACCCGTGACTTCACCGCCGACCCCCACTGGGCCCAGGCGTACGCCGCCCAGCTGGACCGCGCGGTCGCCGCCTGGGCGGACGCCGCGGTGTGGGAGGGCGAGGTGGACCTGGGCATGGGGACGATGCCCGCCCCCGAACTCGTCTCGCTGATCATCAAGGAGACGGCGGTGCACGGCTGGGACGTCGCGACGGCCACCGGCCAGGAGTTCCACGTCTCGCCGGGCGCGGCCCGGCTGATCCTGGACGTCGTCGTCACCCACGGGGACCTCTACCGGCAGTACGACGGCTTCGCCGACGTCGTGACGGTGCCGGACGACGCGCCCGTGTTCGAGCGGGCACTCGCGGCGAGCGGCCGGGACCCGCGACAGCGTGCGCTGGGCCCGGCGGGCGGCTGAGCCCTCCCGTCACCGCCACGACCGGTCTCCGCCGGACGACTCGCACGAACTCCGGGACAAGCGACGCCCGTTGTCCCTAGGGTGAAGCGCGCGAGATCGTGGGGGAAGGGCAGGTCACCGTGGTGGGCAGAGCGTTACCGTCGTTGCCCCAGTACCGCAAGGACGGGGTGACACGACGCCTGTGCGCGTCGGTCCATCTCGACGAGGATTTCGCCCGCAGGGTGAACCGCGACCTCACCGGGGACCGGCTGGACGCCATGGGCCTGACCCTCGGCATCAACTTCGTGGCGCTCGCCCGGCACGCGCGCGCAGCCGTGGCACGCCGCGAGGCGCTGGACGGCCAACTGGCCTGGCTCGGCGTGGCCCTGTTGGTGTCGCTGCTGACCGCCCTGTGGGGGCTGGGCAGCGGCCTCGGTTCGGTCGCACTGGTGGGGGTCTACGGCCCGGTCGTCGTCCTGGCGGCTTCGTGGTGGCTGGTCCACCGGACGGAGGCGCAGGCCCGCGAGGCGGCCCAGAACGTGCTCCGCAATTCCGACAAGGTCGAGAAGCTGGTACCGCCGGTCGAACCGGACGCGGAGGCCTGGCTGCACGACCTCAAACGGGCCAACGTCCTGCCGTACGCCGACGCGGCGGCCCGGACCACCCCGTTCGTCGGCAGCGGCAGCAAGATCAAGGAAGTGGTCTGGCAGCCCATCGACGTCAGCAGGCCCGCCGACGGGCCCGGCGGCGCAAAGCTCCCGCTGCTCCCCTTCGACGCCGTCGACCTCCACACCTACGTGGCCCGCCAGATGGAGGGCATCTCCGGCCTGGACGGGCTGCGGGCCAGAAACCGGCTCTACGTCCTCGGCAGCAACGCCTACCTGCTGCCGGAGCTGCTGCCCGAGCGGACCGCGCGCCCGCGCGCCCAGATCCCCAAGCAGTTCGTGCAGGCCGGCCTGCTCAGCCCGGGCGCGGGCATGCGGACGCACCTGTGCCTGGAGCGGGTCGGTGAAGGCGGCCGGCTGATCGTCTCCATGTACCTGCGGGCGATCCTGCACCCGCCCAGCCTCACCTGGGAGGTCGCCGCCTACGCGATCCCGCCGCTGAGCGGCCGCTTCTACCGGGTGGACAGGCTGCCCTCGGCCCCCTTCGAACGCTGGCGGAGCCTGGTCTCGCACGCCACCTCGCGCACCTGGCCGGAGCTGCGGGGCGCGTGGGGCCGCCGCCGTGAGCGGAACCGGCAGCGCCGGAACACCGAGCGGAACCTGACGCGGCTGCGGCGGGACATCACGGAGCAGAACCTCCTCGTCGACTGCGGTGCCCACGGCAGCCTGCGCGAGGACATCGGCGACTGGGACCAGGCGGGATACGCGGAACGCATCGACGCGCAGGACTTCCTCTTCCGGCTCCAGCAGGGAGTGCTCGTCGCCACCGAACGCTTCCTGCAGGACCACAACGTCGACACCGGCTCCTTCGACAAGGCGCAGCAGATCATCAGCACGCAGACCTACAACATCTCCGGGGACATCACGGGCCCGAGCAACTTCGGAAACAACGGACAGATCAGCCTCAACGGGCAACAGGGGCAGGGTGGTCCGGGACATGGTGGCCACGGCCACGGCGGGTCGCCGCAGCCCTGAGCGAGTACGAACAGGAGCCACACATGGGCACGTACAACTTCCACGGCAACATCAGCGGGCCGTCCAACTTCGGCGACAACGGCCGTATCGAGATCAACCACGGGGCCGACGCGGCAGCCGTCCTGAAGGTGGCCGACCAACTCGTCGAGCGGCTGCGCGGCGAGTCCCCGTCACTCGTCGCCCAGGCGCAGGTCATCCAGGGTGAACTCGTGCAGGCCGGGCAGGAGGGCCGGGTCGCCGACCGCGGCCGTATCCGTGCGGCCCTGGAGACCATCGGTATCGGTGTCGCCGCCGGCAGCGGCAGCCTGGCCCTGGCCCAGGAACTGGCCCGCGCGCTGGGGCTGTGAGCGGTCGGCCGGAGGCGCGGTGAGCGGTCCGGCCGGCCGGCCCGCGGTCACTTCGCCCGTACCACCGCCCGGACCCCGCCCCCGAGGTCCAGTTCGAGGCCCGAGCGCAGCGGGACCGTCTGGCCCGGGTCGATCTGTTGGGGCGTGCCGTCCGAACGAGTGCTCGTCCAGGGCTCCTTGGAGTGGTTCCTGATGCCGAACCTGCCCGGCTTGGCAGGGTGTTCGACCAGTTCGGCGACCAGGGTGCCGTCGGAGCAGTCGTGCCGGGTCGGTTCCGGAAGCAGGTGGTGGGCCTGGACCCGCGCCGCCCGGCGCAGCCGGATGTGCCGCTCGGCGCGCGGCAAAGGCGTGGTCACCGTCAGCCGGGGCGGCAGCACCAGCTGCGCGCCGCACCCCCAGCAGGCGCGCGGCGGCGGGTTCTCGCCCGGCTCCGTCATGTTCTGACGGCCGCAGGACGCGCACTCGACCACGGAGTCCAGCACCGCCCGCAGCGCGTCGCGCCACTCGGACTCCCGCACCCGGGCCGCCGGGTCGTGCAGACCGACCGTGAAGCCACGCCGGAACAGGTCCTGCAACGCGCCCGCCGCCGCGCCCCAGGTGGCCAGCACCGTGGTGTGCTCCATCGGGTCCGGGGCGTTGGAGTCGTCCGCCGGATCGAAGACGAACAGCGGACTCCTGCCGTACAACTTGCGCTCCGCCGCCTCGTCGAGGCAGTGGATGCCCAGCTCCCGCCTGCCCTTCAGCGGGTGATGGTTCATCAGCAGCATGAACAGCAGCACGGCCAGCGAGTGCAGATCGGACTGGGTGCCCGGCCGCGCCCCCGGGTCGCCGCGCACCAGTTCCGGGGCCATGAACTCCATCGTCCCCGAGATGCCGCTGGCAGCCCCCTCCACGACCGCGTTGTCGTTGTCGCACACCAGGACGTCACCGGTGGCCGGGTCGAAGAAGATGTTGCCCCAGGAGATGTCCCGGTAGGCGATCCCGCGCGAGTGCAGAGCCTGATACGCCTCCACGGTGTACAGGCACGCGGTCAGCAACGCCCCGGTGCTGGTGCGCAGCTGTCGCCTGAACAGGGCCGGCAGACCCTTGAAGCGCTCCGGGCGCAGCCCCATCAGGTATCCGAACGAGCCGCGGTGCGCCGGCACGTACGCCTCCGGCCACAGGAACCGGTCGTCGTCGAAGTCCCGCAGCACCAGATCCCGGACGATCGCCTCCTGATCGGGTGTCGCGCACGTCGGGTAGTACCACTTGAGGGCCTTCTCCCCGCTCGGCGTCCTGACCCGGTACACCTCACCCTGGCCGCCCGCGCCCAGCATGTCGACGACCTCGACCTCGTCGCCGTTCTCCGCGGTCAGGCGCATCCCGCTGTCGAGCATGCCGCTCATCTATGTCTCCGTCTTCCGTTCCGATTCCGTCAGCGGGGTTTCCGCCTCCGCGGGCAGGATCCCCGCGGGACGCAGCGCCGCCGCCAGGGTCGTGTCGTCCCCCGAGTACCGCGAGGCCTGGCGCAGCCAGCCCGGCAGCGCGGTCCGTACCTCCTCGCTGCCCTCCGTGGCCAGCCGGCCGTCCAGGCCGGTCACGAACTCCCGGTAGCCGTCGGCCGCCGCGAAGCTCTTCGACAGCCCGTCCGTCGACAGCACCACCAGGCGCGGAGTACGCGCCTCGTCGAACACCGGCGCCCAGTGCATCCGCATGGCCCGCCAGGCCTCCCGGCCGCACAGCGACTCCGTCTCGTCGCCCAGGTCCTCCTCCACGGGCGCCAGCGGCCGGCGCACGGTGCCGTCGTGCTCGACCACCGCGAGATCCCCGTCGCCGAGCTGCCACGCGACGTGCAGCCACGGCGTCAGCACGGCACCGATCAGCGTCGAGCCGTACAACAGCAGCTTGTCGTCCGGCGTGGGCTCCCGTGCGCTGTCGTCGGCCACCGGGCGGTGCCGCGCCCAGTGGCCCAGCGCCGCCTGGCGCCAGTCGTGCACCAGGGCGCGCGGGAAGTCGTCCCGGGCGTAGGTCATCAGCCGTGCCAGGCGCCCGGGTTCATGGCAGTCGCGGGCCGCCCGGCCGAACCCGGCCGCGAGCGCGACGAAGCGGTCCACGGCGAACCGGGCGCCGAGTTCGCTGCGGGAGTGCGCGGCCGAGCCGTGCCCGTCGGCCACCGCGAGGACCAGCGGGTCGTCCGCGGAACCGGCGCCCTCGCAGGCGTGCCAGTCCTGGTTGCACCGCTTGCCGACCCCCTGGACGCTGTCTCCCAGGGTCTCCCAGCGCCGTACCCGGAGCGTCACCACACGTCGTCGTCATCGTCGTCGTCCAGGACCGGCGGGGCGTACGGCTGCTTGGCCGCCGTGTCCGCCGAGCCCGCCACGGGCTGCGAGGCCGCCTTCACCGCCGCTGTGGAGGCCCACCGGATGGCCGCCGCCAGCTGCTTGGGGCTGTTGGCGTCCAGCGGCTGGAGCTCGGGATTGGCGAGGAACTCCTGCAGCACGCCACGGTCGGCGTCCGTGCCGATCGCGATGGCCACCCGCACCGCCTTGCGCCCCCACGGCGTCGCGTCTATCGCCTTCAGGCCCGCCTTCCAGTCGTCGGTGGGCACACCGTCCGACACCAGCGCCAGCACCGGCTTGAGCGCGCGCTCCGGCATCGGCGGGCTCTGCAGCTCCCGCGAGACCAGGGTCAGCGCCTCGCCGAGGTTGGTCATGCCGTCGACCTCGACGTCCTGCCAGGTGAAGTCGTCGACCGGGACCGGTGTCTGGTGGTGCCACCGGGCCGTGGTGGAGAAGGTGACGGTGCGCAGCAGCAGCTGGGCGGCAGGGTTGTCGTGCGCCACCGACCGCATCTCCGGAACGGCCTCCCTGATCGCGTAGTTGAGCCGGGCGATCTTCTCGCCCTGCATCGAGTACGAGCAGTCGAGCAGCCAGATGAAGTGGACCGGCCGGTTGGCCATGGGCCCGCCGGGAATGTCGCTCACTCGATGTCCTTTCCTGGTGAGGGATGGGTTCAGGGCAGCAGCAGCCGCACGGCGTACGCCGCGGCTCCGGCCGCCAGGACGAGGGAGGCGACGAACAGGCCCGCCGTCATCCGCCGTCCGCGTCCGATGGGTGGTGTCACCTTGGTCATGCGGGGCTGTACCTCTTCTCGCGGTCCTGGCCGGGGCGCAGCCTCAGCCGGCGTTCCCGGCCGCCCCCGTCGCCGCCCGGTCCGGCCAGTGCGCCGGTCCGCAGGCCCGAGGCCGCGAGCAGCCACAGCAGCGGTTCGGCGGCCCGGCGCTGCTCGCTCTCCAGCGGGCCGGTCCCGGTGGCGGCATGGGCACTGACGGCCCAGTAGCGGGCCGCCCGGAAGTCGTGACCGAGGGCCCGCACCAGACCGCCGAGGCCGATCTCCTCGAGCCAGGTGTCGATCCGCGCGCCGGGCACCGGCAGTGAGACCAACTGGTCGAGGACGTCCCGCTTGGTGACGACCGTGGCCACGGACAGCCGCGCACGGCGCCCGGTCAGCGCGGCGAGCTCGCCGGTCAGCCTCTGGTACGTGTCCCACGGGCCCTGAGCCGAGGGGCGGGCCGCTCCTGCCCGTGCCGCGTCGTCCGGGCCGAGCCGGCCCCGCACCTTCGGGTCGGCCAGGACGTCCGCGACCAGCAGCACGCCGTCCGCGTGCGCGAGGTACTGCTGGGCCCGCACCCGCTCGGCCTCGCTCACGGACTCGCCCATCGGGTCGTACAGATACAGCAGCCGGCGCCGCCGCCCGCGGGTCACGGTCAGCATCAGCGCACGCGGCTGTCCGCCGGTCGTGGCGTGCGCCCAACCGGTCCGGTTCAGCTCCTGCTTGAGGTCGGCGGCCGTGCGACGGTCGTCGTCGGAGGCGTACTCGACGGTGAGGTCCCCGCGCCGCGCCCAGGCGTGCAGTCCCTCCACCATGGCAGCCATCAGCATCGTCTTGCCGGAGGAGGTGCCGCCCACGAGCGGCGCGTGCACCACACGGGTGGTCCCGGCCGTCCCGGGCAGGTTCCGGTCGCAGTGCGGGCACAGCGCGGTGAGCCGTCCCCGGCCCGCGATCCGGGTGGTCGGCAGACGGTGCCCGCAGGTGCAGACGTGCCACAGCACGCCGTACCGCCCGGGCCGCAGCGAGCCGTGCTGCGCCGGGCAGTTCGGGCACCGGTGCACGGCCAGCGGGACGGGCCGGTAGCAGCCGGGGTAGGGGCACTTGACGCGGATGCCCCGGGCCAGCGCCCAGCCGCGCTCCACGCCCCGCAGTACGGGCACGGCCGCCGCGCAGCCCAGCCACACCAGGGCGAGCAGCAGCGCGAAGACCGCCAGCGCGGCACCGAGCAGGACGGAGGCGAGCAGGGCGCCCAGGAACGCGCCCACGACCGTACCGGGTGCCACGAACACGATCATCAGGAACCGGGTGAGCGGCACCTCGCCGGGCTTGCCGCCGGGGCGCCGGCCGTGGAACAGGTTCCGTGCGATGCGCTCCAGCCAGGGATCGGAGAACGCGGTCCAGACGACCCGCATCCCGTAGCCCGCGGCCGTCGAGGCGTCCACTCCCATCTGCCGCCACCAGTAGCCCAGGTGGGCGGGCTCGGCCGGTCCGACGAGCGGCACGCGCTGGTCGCCGAGGCCGGTCTGCCAGGGCCCCAGGGCACGCCAGACGGCATGGACGCCCATCCCCAGGAGCTGCCACAGCACATGGCCCAGGCAGACCGCGGCGGCGACGAGAGCGACCCAGCCGAGGAACGCGAACACCGGTGTCAGGGCGGTCATCGGCGGCCGCCCTCGGCCGGCGGTTCGACGTCCCCGGTCCAGCCGGGGGGCGGTTCCCCGCCCCGGCCGCGTCCGGACAGCCGCCCCGCGAGCCGGCCGAGCGCACCCGGCCGGTTCCAGGAGCGGAACGCGTCGAGCTTGCCCCGCCCGGCCTTACCCAGGGCCGTCTCGATCTCGGCGTGGTCCTCGGCGGGCAGTGCCCGCACGATCGGCCGCAGCACCTTCGTCAGCAGGGTGGTACGGGTCGCGTCCCACGACGGATGGGTACCGGGGTACGCGCTCCAGTCGCAGAAGCGGGCGGCCACGTACGCCGGAACGGTCCGCAGCCGGTCACCCACGCGGTCCGAGCGCCCCGCCCGCTCGTAGGCCGCGAGCATCGCGGGCTCGGCGGACCGGGCCAGCGAGTACACCTCGTTCTCGGGAGCCGTCCCGCTCAGGAGTCGCCGGGCGAGGGCCCGGTAGACCCGCTCGGTCACCGGATCGGGGACGGGCTCGGTCGCCGAGTCGCGCAGCGCCAGCACCCGGTCCACCCACTGTTCGCCCTCGCCCTCGGTGCCCAGCAGCCCCGCGAACTCGAGGAGCAGCAGGGCCGCCCGCTGCCCGGGGCGCAGTTCGGTGCTGAAGCAGCGCAACAGGTCGGTGGCGAGGTCCGGGACGCCGGGGTCGTCGGCGGGCGCGGCGAGGGCGGCCTCGATCAGCTGATCCCGGGTGCCGGCCGACCGGTGGATGTCGGAACCCAACTGGTTCAGCAGCAGGCTCGCCTCCTGGCCGGTCGGCAGCTCGTCGTCCCACACCAGGCGGAGCGCGGTGCGCAGCACGGTCGTGTCGGCGTGCGGCGAGACGCCTGCGGTCCGCAGGACGGCATGGAACCGCGCGAGCCGGTCGCTGCCCGGGCCGTCGTCCGCCCCGGACGCGGTGACGCACATCCGCAGATGCGGGGAGTGGGGGGCCGGCGCGACCGGGAGCTCCGATCCGGACAGCGTCCGGGCGACGGCCGGCGGATCGGCGGCGGCGAGCGCGTCGAGGGCGCCGAACAGGGCGATCCGCAGCGCCGGGTGGCCGTGCACGGCGTCGAGCAGGGCGGGTGGCGCGGGGACGGCCACGGTTCCGCGGCCGTCCGGGCGTTCCTCGTCGACCAGCCCCCGTGCGAGCCGTCCCGCGAGGTGCGGGAGCAGGTCCTGGCAGTCGACGTCGAGCAGATCGGCGACGTGCAGCAGGGCGAGCGGACGCCCGGCGGCCGGCTCCCCGGTGTCCGCGATGCCGGAGCGCAGTGCCGGCGCCAGGTCCCGGGCGAGGGCGGTCCTGGTCTGCGGGGTGAGCGACCCGCCGCCGAGCGCGGGCACGGGCCCTCGGCCGAGCACCGCCGAGGACAGCACCCGCGCGGCGAGCGGCGCGGACACGGTGGTCGGTACCTGCCCCTCGATGCGGGCCAACAAGGCGGCCAGCGCGCTCTGTTCGTCGTCAGCGGGATCGGGGACAGCGGCGTCGACGGTCGAGGCCGCTGCCGCGACCGACCGCGGGGCCCGCGCTGCCGCACCCGGGTGCGGCAGCGCGGCGGGTCGGGGCGGCGCGGAGGGGAACGGTGGCGTGGCGGGGGCCGGCGGCGCGGATCCCGGGCGGTGCGCGGCCGCCGTTTCACGGTGCGGCCCGTCAGCACGGTGCCGCAGGTCGTCCCGCCCATCCGCCCGATGTCGTACGTCGTCCCGCCCGTACCCGGCATCGCGAGGACGGACGGTGCCCGGCTCGGCGCCCGTGCCCGCGCACAGTCCCGCCACCAGCGCGGCCAGGTTTCCGTCGGCCGACGTGTCCGCGTGGGCGGTCGCCCAGCGGGCGGCGGTGGTGCGGGCGTCGCCGCGCAGGGCGATGCCGGCGGCCAGCGCGGCCACGGCGAGCCCGCCGAGGTCGTCTCCGGCGTCACGGAACAGGTCGGGCCGTCCGGCGCACCAGATGCGGGCGCACAGGTCGGCCCACACGTCCGTGACCGGCTGCGACGGCGGGCGCGCGGTGCAGTCGTGCACCCGGAAGCGGTGGTCGTGGGCCACCGACTCGGAGGACGGCAGCGCCCCCACGATCTGCTGGCGAGCCTGCTGCGGGCGGCGCGTGTACGTGGTGAAGGTCAGCCCGTGGGCCTGCTCGCGCGGCAGCACCGTGCAGGCGAGCGCGAGCCACTGGGCCACGTCGGCGCTGTCCTGCTCCACGAGCACGATCTGGCCCGCGTCCTGGCCCGTGGTCAGTGCCCGCAGATCGGCGAAGAACGGGGCGAGCCGGTCGGCCCGGGAGACCGCGAACGCGACCAGGCTCTCCGTGCGGAACATCCCGGACGGTTCGATGCGGTCGACGGGCTCGGGCCGGCCGCCCGGGGGAGTGGCGTCGGCCCAGCGCGGCGACTCCCACGCGGTGACGGGCAACGCCCCGTCCGGCAGCCGTGCTCCGGCCGGCAGATGAAAGGCGTGGGCGTGAAAGTTGCCCCAGCGCCCGCTGTAGTCGGCACCGGTGTAGACACTGCGGCTGAGCAGTCTGCCGCCGTCGGCGAGTTCGCTGAAAGTGAGAGCCTTGGGAAAGCTCTTGAGCTGTTCGGCGTCCGGCCGGGCGGGGAGGTCCCGTGGAGGCTCGTATCCGATCAGCTGTTCGGCCTCGCGCAGCAGCCCCTGCGGGACGCCGGCGCTGACCGCGGTGAACCGGAAGCCCGACCCGTCGGGACCGGGCGGGGCCGAGGTGTAGTGCAGCTGGGCGAGGCTCACTTGACTCGTTCCTTCCCGGCGGCGCGGACCGGCAGCAGCCCTCGGTGGGCCAGCAGCCACAGCAGCGGATCCTCGACCCGGACCGGCTGCGGACCCGACTTGGGCACGTCCGCGGGCGCGTCCGCGGGCGGCGGCGCACCGAGCGCCGACAGACCGAACAGCGACAACCGGGAGAAGTCCAACTCCAGTTGGCGCACCAGCGCGCCCGAGTCCCAGTCCGTCAGCAGGGACCGGATCTCCTCGTGCACGGCGAGCCGGTCGTCTTCGTCGAAGGTGCCCTGCGGGTGCGATGCGTTGCGCAGCAGCGGCGAGTGCGGGTCGAGCAGGGACTTGAGCATGTCCGACTTGGTGACCGCCACGGCGATCGGCGTGCTCACCCGGCCCCGCGACCCGCCCTTGCCGTGCGCGCGCAGCTGAGCCGCGAGATCGGCGGCGATCTGCTGCGGCGGCGTCTCCACCATCGGCAGCGGCGGTCCGTCGTGGACCGGCAGCCGGTCGCGCACGGAGCCGAGTTGCAGCGGATCGACGAGCAGGACGATGCCGTCGGCCGCGCTGAGGTAGCGGGTGTAGCGGTCCATGGCCTCGGCACCCGCGAGGTCCTCGCCGGCCGCGTCGAAGAACACCAGCGTGGTGTGCCGGGTGCCGTTGCCCAGGCGGCCGCTCCGGGGCACGCTGAGCCGGTACAGGAGCGGGTCGTTGAAGCCGAGCGCCGCCGGCCGGGTGGCGTCGGGCAGCCGAAGCCGCTCGTACAGGTCCTCGGCCATCTCCCGGTCCCGCTGCTGGGTACTCTGCCCCATGGCCGCCAGGGAGGCCCCGTAGGCCTGGCCCACCCGCTGGTTCAACTCGTTGACCAGGACCGAGACGTAGGTGCTCTTGCCGGAGGCCTTCGGCCCGACCAGGGCGATGATGCGGCTGTCCTGGTCGCAGTAGTCGCTCGGCAGGTCGCTGTGGCAGGAGCGGCAGACCCGGACCGGCGTGCTCACCCCGCAGCCGGGACACGGCACGCTGCTGCCCGCGGTGCCGCCGAGCAGTCCGGACCTGAGCGCGGCCACACCGCGCGCCGGAGTGAAGACGGGCCCGCGCATCCGGGCCGCCGGGGGCACGCCGGGGCCCATGAACCCCGCCCAGACGTCGTCGCGTTCGGGACCGCAGGGCATGCCCCCGCGGACACCGCTCGGGCTCATCAGACAGCGGTACGGCAGCTTGGCCGCGGACGAGCGGTCGAAGCAGTAGGGGCAGATGACGGTCGTCATGGATCAGCGCACCACCAGGGTCGCGGGGGACGGTTCTTCGAGTCGTACGGAGGCCGCGTGCTCGCCGAGCAGAAAGCCGCGCAGCGTGTACGGAGCCGGGCAGGGTGCGGCCGGCAGTTCCACCTCCACCGTGCCGAGGCGGACGAGGTCGGTGCCGGGGACGCGCAGCAGTGTGGTGCCGTCGGTCGCGTTGCGGGGCCGCAGTGTGCCGCTGCGGGCGACACACACGAACTCGGGGACGTCCGGACGGGTGCCTCCTGTTGCGGAGAGCGTGATCCGCAGCAAGGGCCGAGCCGGGCCGCGGCCGAGGCCGAGGAACCGGCGCGGCGGGCGCACGAGCAGGTATCCGACGGCCGTGTCCGGTGGCAGCAGCACCTCGGCGACGGGGGCCGGTACGACGACGGCGCCAGGCGTCCGGGCCGAGGCCGCCGCGCGGACGCGGACGCCGCCGGGGCCGACCGGCAGCCGTAGCCCGTTCCGCCGGTAGGCGTGCGCGGTGACGGTCCGGGTGCCGCCGGGTCCGGCCGGAGCGTCGGTGAGATCCTCCCAGGTGACGGTCAGCTGTCCGGCGCCGTCGGGCCAGTCGAGGCTCACCAGAGCCTGTCCGTCCGGCAGCCGCTGCGCGGTGAGCCCGGTGACATGCCCGAGCGCCTCGACGTCGGCCACGGGGCCGGCCAGCGCGCGCTCCCCGAGCACGGCCAAGGAGGCGACCCGGGCATGGGTTCCCGGCGGCGGACACAGCCCCCCGTCCTTCTCCGGCCAGTCCAGCCCGGCCGGCAGGTCGGCGGTGCGCAGCTCGGTGCCGGGCTCCGGGGCGTCGCCGGGCCATTCCACCAACCGGACGTCCGCGTCTCGCCCACCGGTCCAGTCGAAGCGGACGGACGCCTCCCCGGGGCGCACGGTGAGGGTGCGGACGGGGTCGGGCCAGGGATGCACGGTACGGGTGACGCGGATCCCCCGGGAGGAGACCAGGGCTCCCCCGGGAGCCTGGTACCGGCATGCGATCCGGAAGGTGTGGAGGCCGGCCGGCAGCCGGGTCGCGGTGAATCCGTCGGCGCCGGAGCTCACCTGCCCGCCCGCCTCGGAGGCCGGCCCAATGTGCTCGACCGTCACCTCGGCGGCGCCCGGCGGCCGCCGCCAGGAGCAGCCGACGCGCTCCGGACCGTCGGTGAGGACCGTCCCGGTCACCTCGGGGGCGACCAGTATCCGGTGCGAAACGAGCGGCGGGCCGTCCACGAGCCCGTCCCGCAGCGGCAGGGCGGCATAGCGCACCGAGGTGCCGAGCGCGGCGTTCTCGTCCCGTGCCGTGCCGCCCTGTGCGGTCACCTCGCGCACCCTTTGCGCGCCCTGTTCGGAGCGGTACAGACACACAAGCCGCCAGTCGCCGTCCGCCGGCCCCCAAGTGTCCCAGGACAACTCCACATGATGCGAGGCCAGTTCGGCGTGGAGTGGGGCCCGGCGCCCGGGACGGGGCCGGTGGACACGCACCAGGCCGCCCAGTGCCCGCCGGTCGTCCACCGCCTCCCGCAGCGCGCGCAACAGGTGGGTGCTCGCCGTTCCGGTGTCCCCGCGATCCTCGGCGTGGCGGGCCGCGAGCAGGGCCGCCTCGACGGCGGCAAGCCGGGCGGCCACAGTGGCGCGGAGCGCCCGGAGGTTCGGATCGCCGTCGTCCGCCGGCAGCCGGTCCAGCAGGGCGCGCACCTGGTGCAGCCGATGGTGCGCCCAGGCGTCGGCGACGGACTCGCCGGCACTGCGCTGTCGCGGGGTGAGGGTGGGGCGCAGCCGGGCGGCCGCCACCAGGCCGGCGACCTCGTCGGAATGGATCCCCAACTCCCGTGCCGCGCTGCGGCGTTCCGTTTCCGGACGGTCCTGGAGGAGGCATATCAGCTGGTACAGCAGAACCCTGCGCAGTGCCTGGGGGTCGCCGCGGTGCAGCCCGGCGAGCAGTTCCACGAAGGGTGCCGCCGACGCCGTGGAACGCGCCAGGTCCGCCAGCAGCGCGCTGTCCACCCGCTGCGGTCCGCGCCGTCCGGAGGACACGGACAGGCCGTCGAGGACGTGCAATCCGCCGCCCGGAGGCACCAGGGCATCGCCGAGGTGCCGTAACCCTGCCGCGTTCTGGGCTGCCACGAGCTCGGCGTAGGCGGGGACGAGAGGGCTCAGGGGTAGCCCGGAGAGCGCCCGCGGCAGCCCCAGATGATGCCCGAACTCACGACCCGCCACGTGTGCCGCTCTCCCCCGACTGGTTCTCCGAGGGACCATCCCAGCAGATACCGGGCCGTAAGGAGGGAACTTCTTCGGAATCCGCGCAGCTCGGACCGGTCAGGAAAACCGCACGTCAGGCCCCGATCGCCGCCCGCAGCGGCACCCGCGCCCCCTCGTACCGGGCCAGCAGCACCCGCGCCACCTCCGGCGCCGGGCCGAGCACGTCGGCCAGTACGTCCGCCTCGGCCGCGCCCCGCGCGATGCGGTCCGGGAGGAAGCCGGGGGCCAGGACGTAGGGGGCGACGGCGACCTTCGCGCAGCCCAGGGCCCGCAGCTCCCGCACCGCGTCCTCGGTGCGGGGGAGTGCAGCGGAGGCGAACGCAGGCCGCACGGCGCACCAACCGGTGTGCCGCCACTCCCGCGCGATTGCTGCGATCACTGCGATCGCCTCCGGGTCGGTGGACCCCGCCGAGGCCAGGACGACCCCGGTCGAGGACTTGTCGGCGGGCGTCAACCCCGCCTCGTACAGGCGCCGTTCCAGCGCCGACAGCAGCAGCGGGGACGGGCCGAGGACGTCCGCCTGCCGGATCCGCAGCTGCGGCGGAGCGTCCCGCAGGACCGCCGGGATGTCCGCCTTCGCGTGGAACGCGCGCGTCAGCAGAAGCGGGAGGGCCACGACGTCACGGACGCCCTCCGCCGCCAGGGACTCCAGGACCCCTTGCGCGGACGGGACGTTGAAGTCCAGGAAGCCGGTCTCCACCCGCACGTCGGGGCGCAGCGCGCGCACCCGCCGTACGAGGGCGTGCACCGTAGCGGCGTGCCGCGGGTCGCGGCTGCCGTGGGCGATGACGAGGAGGACCGGCTTCCTGAACATGGTGTACATGGGGCTCAGCTCTTCACCAGCAGGCCTCGGCTGCGCAGCACCCACCGCTCCAGCGGACTGAAGATCAGCAGGTCGATCGCGATGCCGACGAACAGGATGAGCAGGATGGCGAGGAAGACCGTGGCCATGCTGCTGTTGGTACGGCCCACCTCCAGCAGCTGGCCGAGACCCACGCCGAGGTCCGGCGCCTGCGCGATGATCTCGGCGGCCATCAGCGAACGCCAGGAGAAGGCCCAGCCCTGCTTCAGACCCGCCACGTAGCCGGGCAGCGCCGCGGGCATCACGATGTGCCAGGTGCCGCGCAGACCGGTCGCCCCCAGCGTCCGTCCCGCTCGCAGGAACAGCGGCGGCACCTGGTCGACGCCGGATACCAGACCGTTGGCGATCGACGGCACCGCGCCGAGCAGGATCACCGCGTACATCATCTCGGGCTTCAGGCCCAGCCAGATCACGGCGGCCGGCACCCAGGCCACCGACGGCAGCGACTGCAGACCGGAGAGGATCGGACCAATGGCCGCGCGCACGAACTTCACCCGCGCCACGATCAGGCCGAGCGGCGTGCCGATGATCAGGGCGAGCACGAAGCCGAACAGGCCCCGCGAGACGCTGGTCCAGATGTAGTCGAGCAGGGTGCCCTTGAGCCACGCGTCCTCGGCCTCGGCCCACACGGCACCGGGGGAGGGCAGCTTCGATGCGTCGTCGACGATCTTCAGGGAGATCAGGCCCTGCCAGATCGCGAGCACCACGACGGTGGCGACGATCGGCGGGAAGATCTTCTCGCGGAAGGTCTGCCGGAAGGTCGGACGTCCGGTGACCGAGGTCTCCAGCGCGTCGAGGCCCGCCTCGATGCCGCCCAGCGCGGAGCCGTCCTTGGCACCCGCGCCGGTCGTCTTCGTGTCAGTGCTGGCCATGGCGGCGGATCTCCCCACGCAGTACTTCGGTGATCTCGACGGACAGTTCCGCCACGGGCGCGTCCTCGATGCGGCGCGGCTGCGGGATGTCGACCGTCCACTCGCGCGCGATCCGGCCCGGACGGGAGGACAGCAGGATCACGCGCTGCGCGAGCCGCACCGCCTCGCGCACGTTGTGCGTCACGAACAGGACGGAAACGCCGGTCTCCGCCCAGATGCGGGTCAGCTCGTCGTGCAGCACGTCCCGCGTGATGGCGTCCAGGGCCGCGAACGGCTCGTCCATCAGCAGCAGGTTGCTCTCCTGGGCGAGCGCCCGGGCCAGCGCCACACGCTGGCGCATACCGCCCGACAGTTCGTGCACCCGCTTGCCGTAGGCGCCCTTCAGCCGGACGAGTTCGAGCAGCTCCTCGGTCCTGTCGCGCCGTTCGTTCTTCGGAACCCCCCGCAGCCGCAGGGCCAGTTCGATGTTCTTGCCCGCGGTCAGCCACGGGAACAGGGCGTGCTCCTGGAACATCAGGGCCGGGCGGCCCTCCGTCGTGATGGAACCGACGGTGGGCTCGTCCAGCCCCGCCACCAGGTTCAGCAGCGTGGACTTGCCGCAGCCCGAGGCACCCAGGAGGGTGACGAACTCGCCGGGCGCGACATCGATGCTGATGTCGTCCAGGACGAGCTGTTGCCCGGCGGGGCCCGCGAAGGACTTCGAGACATGCTCAATGCGCGCCGCGTGCTCCACCGACTCGGCGGCCTTGGCGAAGGTCGTGGCCATGGTCGTCACCTCCTGGGAACTCATCGGGTCCTGACTCAGCCGACGCCGAGACCGGCGTCGCTGACCGTGCTCTCGCCCTCGGCCTTGAGGACCTTGTTCAGCGGCTTGAGGTCGTAGATGTCCTTCAGGTCGGGCTTCTCCAGCAGGCCGGCCTTGACCGCGTGCTCAGCCTCGGTGTTGAGGGTGGCGGCCAGCGGGTCGTTGGTGAACTGGATCGACTTCCACGCCGGGTCGAGGATGGCGGCCGGCAGCGGCTTGCCCGAGTCCGTCTCCAGCTGCTTGTTCGCCGAGGCCTTCGCCGCGTCCGGGTTGGCGTTGATCCACTTGTTGGCCTCGACCGAGGCCTTCAGGACGGCCTCGACGGCCTCCGGATGCTCCTTGAGGAAGGCCTGCCGCACGATGATGTTCGTGATCACGAACTTCTTGTCCGGCCACAGGTCGGCCTCGTCCAGCAGCACCTTGCCGCCCTCGGCGACCAGCTTGGAGGCGGTCGGCTCGGGCACCCACGCGCCGTCGATGGAGCCGGACTTGTAGGCGTCCGGGGTGACCTTGTTGTCGGTGCGGACGACCGAGACGTCGCCCTTGCCGCTCTCCGCGTCGACCTTCCAGCCCTGCTCCGCGATCCAGTTGAGGAACGCCACGTCCTGCGTGTTGCCCAGCTGGGGAGTCGCGATGGACTTGCCCTTGACGTCCTTCAGGGACTTGATCCTGTCCGGGTTGACCACGAGCTTCACACCGCCGGACGCCGCGCCGCCGATGATGCGCAGGTTCTTGCCGCCCGACTTGACGTAGCCGTTGATCGCCGGGGACGGGCCGATGAAGCCGATGTCGATCGACTCGGAGTTGAGGGCCTCGATCTCGGACGGGCCGGCGTTGAAGATCTGGTAGGCGGCCTTCGTGGCGCCCAGCTGCTTCTGGAAGTAGCCCTTCTGCACGCCCACCAGCGCGGTCGCGTGGGTGAGGTTGCCGAAGTAGCCGATCTTGACGGAGTCGAGACCGTCGATCTTCTTCGCCCCGGCGGCGACCTGGGCGGTTTCGTTGTCCGTCGCCTGGGAGCCGTAACCGCAGGCGGCGAGGGTGAGCAGCGGAAGAGCGGTCACAGCGGCGACACCGCGGCGGAAAAGGGCGGATCGTGTGGCAGGCACGGGAGGTTTTCCCCTCGTTGGCCCGGCGGTCACGGTCTCTCAGGTCGTGGCCGGGAGGTCGGCAGGTTTTCGTCTACGGCGGTGGGGGGTGCGGGCGCGCAGGCAGTGCGCGTACGTCAGCACACACATCGCGCCACCCCGCCCTGCCCGCTGCCGAGAGCACCGCTGCCGACGCGGCCGCCCTCCTTCGCGAACGAGGAGAAGAAATCGGTGGTGTTCATGATCAGAAGTCCCACCCGTCGTCATCGGACTCGTCCTTGACGGGCTCCGGGGCGGCGAACGACTCGCCGACCATGCCCGCGGTGAGCGTGGTGCCGTCGTTCGGATCGATCAGGATGAACGAACCGGTGCGCCGCGAGTCGGCGTAGGAGTCGACGGGCAGCGGCTCGGCGGTACGGATCTTCACCCGGCCGATGTCGTTGGCGACGAGCTGTCCTGGGTGCGGGTGCAGGGACAGGTCGTCGAGGGTGAGGCGGGACGGGATGTCCTTGACGATCGCCTTGACGGTACGGGTGCCGTGCTTGAGCAGCACCCGGTGGCCGACGGTCAGCGGGGCGTCGGCCACGTGGCAGACGGTCGCCTCGATGTCCTGGGTGGTCGGCGGCGCGTCTTTGCTCGGCACGATCAGGTCGCCGCGCGAGATGTCGATGTCGTCCTCCAGCAGGAGGGTCACCGACTGCGTCGTCCACGCCACGTCGACCGGCTCGCCCAGCAGGTCGATGCCGGCGATCTTCGTGGAGCGGCCGGACGGCAGCACCGAGACCTGCTCGCCCACCCGGAAGGAACCGGCGGCGATCTGGCCCGCGTAGCCCCGGTAGTCCGGGTGCTCGGCGGTCTGCGGCCGGATCACGTACTGCACGGGAAGCCGGGCGTGGCAGTGGCTCAGGTCGTGGCTGACCGGGACCGACTCCAGGTGCTCCAGGAAGGTCGGGCCGCCGTACCAGTCCATGTTCGCGGACGGGTCCACGACGTTGTCGCCGGCGAGCGCGGAGATCGGGATCGCGGTGACCTCCGGGACGCCCAGTTCGAGCGCGTACGCCGTGAACTCCTCGGCGATCGCGGCGAACACGGACTCCTGGTACTCGACCAGGTCCATCTTGTTGACGGCGAGGACAACGTGCGGCACACGCAGCAGCGCGGCGATCGCCGCGTGGCGGCGGGTCTGCTCGACGACGCCGTTGCGGGCGTCGACGAGGATCACCGTCAGCTCGGCCGTGGAGGCACCCGTCACCATGTTGCGGGTGTACTGCACGTGGCCGGGCGTGTCGGCGAGGATGAACCGGCGCCGGGGCGTGGCGAAGTAGCGGTACGCCACGTCGATGGTGATGCCCTGCTCCCGCTCGGCCCTGAGGCCGTCGGTGAGCAGCGCGAGGTCGGGGCCCTCGGAGCCGCGGCCGGCCGAGGCGCGCTCGACGGCCTCCAGCTGGTCGGTGAGGATCGACTTGGAGTCGTGCAGCAGCCGGCCCACCAGCGTGGACTTGCCGTCGTCGACGGAGCCGGCGGTGGCGAACCGCAGCAGGGTGGTTTCCGAGAGTTCCTCGGTCGTGATGGTGCTCATGCTTAGAAGTACCCCTCGCGCTTGCGGTCTTCCATCGCGGCCTCGGACATCTTGTCGTCGGCGCGGGTGGCGCCGCGCTCGGTGAGCCGGGACGCGGCGATCTCGGCGATCACGTCGGCCAGCGTGGTGGCGTCGGAGTCGACCGCGCCGGTGCAGGACATGTCGCCGACCGTGCGGTAGCGGACCTGCCGCTTCTCGACGGTCTCGGTGCCCTTCGGCCCGCCCCACTCACCGGCGGTCAGCCACATGCCGGCCCGCTGGAACACCTCGCGCTCGTGGGCGAAGTAGATCTGCGGCAGCTCGATGCCCTCGCGGGCGATGTACTGCCAGACGTCCAGCTCGGTCCAGTTGGAGAGCGGGAAGACGCGGACGTGCTCGCCGGGGGCGTGCCGGCCGTTGTACAGGTTCCACAGTTCGGGCCGCTGGCGGCGCGGGTCCCACTGCGAGAACTCGTCCCGCAGCGAGAACACCCGCTCCTTGGCCCGGGCCTTCTCCTCGTCGCGACGGCCACCGCCGAACACCGCGTCGAACTTCTCGGCCTGGATCTTCTCCGTCAGCGGAAGCGTCTGCAGCGGATTGCGGGTGCCGTCCGGACGCTCCTTGAGGACACCGCGGTCGATGTACTCCTGCACGGAGGCGACGTGCAGCCGCAGGCCGTGCTTCTCGACCGTGCGGTCGCGGTACTCCAGGACCTCGGGGAAGTTGTGCCCGGTGTCCACGTGCAGCAGCGAGAAGGGGACCGCCGCGGGGGCGAACGCCTTCAGCGCCAGGTGCAACATGACGATGGAGTCCTTGCCGCCGGAGAACAGGACCACCGGCCGCTCGAACTCGCCCGCCACCTCGCGGAAGATGTGCACCGCCTCGGACTCCAGCGCGTCCAGGTGCGACAGGGCGTACGGGGTCTGAGTGCCCTCGCCGCCCTTGACCTGGGCTGCGGTCGTCGTCATGCCAGTCCCCTCTCGGTGAGCAGCGCGTGGACCGCGGCCGCGGACTCCTGGACGGTCTGGTCCTGCGACTCGATCCGCAGGTCGGGGGAGAGGGGCTCCTCGTACGGGTCGTCGACCCCGGTGAGCCCCGTCAGCTCGCCCGCCGCCTGCTTGGCGTACAGACCCTTCACATCGCGTACGGAGCACACCTCGACCGGAGTCGCCACGTGCACCTCGATGTACGCCGTTCCGCTCTCCTGGTGGCGCTTGCGCACCGCCTCGCGGCTGTCGGCGTAGGGAGCGATCACCGGGACGAGCGCCGTGACGCCGTTGCGGGCGAGCAGTTCGGCGAGGAAACCGATGCGCTGCACGTTGGTGTGCCGGTCCTCGCGGCTGAAGCCGAGGCCCGCCGAGATGAACTCGCGGATCTCGTCGCCGTCGAGCACCTCGACGAGGTGGCCCTCCTCGCGCAGCCGGCCGGCCAGCTCGTACGCGATGGTGGTCTTGCCGGCACTCGGCAGACCCGTGAGCCAGACGGTGGCTCCGGTCGTCACGTGCTTCTCCTCGGGTAGGTCGGGGGTGGTCGTCATCAGTGCAGTCCGCACTCGGTCTTGTTGCGGCCCGCCCAGCGGCCGGCACGCGCGTCCTCGCCCTCCAGGACGCGGCGGGTGCAGGGGGCGCAGCCGACGGAGGTGTAGCCGTCCATCAGCAGCGGGTTGGTCAGTACGCCGTGTTCGGCGACGTACGCGTCCACGTCGTCCTGGGTCCAGCGGGCGATCGGGGAGATCTTGACCTTCTGGCGCTTCTCGTCCCAGCCGACGACCGGGGTGTTCGCCCGGGTCGGGGACTCGTCGCGGCGCAGACCGGTCGCCCAGGCCTGGTAGTTGGTCAGGCCCTCCTCCAGCGGCTGGACCTTGCGCATCTTGCAGCACAGGTCCGGGTCGCGGTCGTGGAGCTTCGGGCCGAACTCGGCGTCCTGTTCGGCGACCGTGCGGCGCGGGGTGAGCGTGATGACGTTGACGTCCATCACGGCCTCGACCGCGTCCCGGGTGCCGATGGTCTCGGGGAAGTGGTAGCCGGTGTCGAGGAAGACGACATCCACGCCCTTGCGCACGCGGGACGCCAGGTGGGCGACCACCGCGTCCTCCATCGAGGAGGTCACGCAGAAGCGCGGGCCGAAGGTGTCGACCGCCCACTGGAGGATCTCCAGCGCGGTGGCGTCCTCCAGTTCGCGGCCCGCCCGCTCGGCGAGCTCCTTGAGATCCGCTGTCGTGCGCTCTTCCTGAGTCGTCGTCATATCTGATCCCCTCCTGCGTCGGAGTGCTGAAGACCACGGGCGAGCAGCCCGAGGAACTTCAACTGGAATGCGCGGTTGCACGCCGCGCATTCCCACGCGCCGTGGCTGCCTTCCGAGGCTTCGCTCGGCCGGAGGTCCTCGTCGCCGCAGTAGGGGCAGTAGAAGGGGGCCGCGCGCTCACTCATGACAGGGCCTCCTCGGAGGCCCGCGAGGCCCAGGCGGCGAAGCGCTCGCCCTCCTCGCGCTCCGCCTGGAAGCGCTTGAGGACGCGCTCGACGTAGTCGGGCAGTTCCTCGGAGGTGACCTTCAGGCCACGCACCTTGCGGCCGAAGCCGGCCTCCAGGCCGAGCGCACCACCGAGGTGCACCTGGTAGCCCTCGACCTGCTCGCCCCGGCCGTCGAGCATGAGCTGGCCCTTGAGACCGATGTCCGCCACCTGGATACGGGCGCAGGCGTTCGGGCAGCCGTTGAGGTTGATGGTGATCGGCTCGTCGAAGTCCGGGATCCGGCGCTCCAGTTCGTCGATCAGCTGGGAGCCGCGGGCCTTGGTCTCGACGATCGCGAGCTTGCAGAACTCGATGCCGGTGCAGGCCATGGTGCCGCGCCGGAACGGGGAGGGCTTGGCGGTCAGGTCCAGCGCCTGAAGCGCCTCGACCAGCGACTCGACCTGCGGCTCCTCGACATCGAGGACGATCATCTTCTGCTCGACGGTGGTACGGACCCGGCCCGACCCGTGTGCCTCGGCGAGCTCGGCGATCTTCGTGAGGGTCGTGCCGTCCACACGGCCGACGCGCGGGGCGAACCCGACGTAGAAACGGCCGTCCTTCTGGCGGTGCACGCCGACGTGGTCGCGCCAGCGCTCCACCGGCTGGGCGGGGGCGGGGCCGTCGACCAGCTCGCGCTTGAGGTACTCGTCCTGGAGAACCTGGCGGAACTTCTCCGGCCCCCAGTCGGCGACCAGGAACTTCAGGCGGGCGCGGGTGCGCAGCCGCCGGTAGCCGTAGTCGCGGAAGATCGAGATGACGCCCTCGTAGACGTCCGGGACCTCGTCCAGCGGGACCCAGGCGCCGAGCCGGACGCCGATCTTCGGGTTGGTGGACAGGCCGCCGCCGACCCACAGGTCGAAGCCGGGGCCGTGCTCGGGGTGGTTCACGCCGACGAACGCGATGTCGTTGATCTCGTGGGCCACGTCCAGAAGCGGCGAACCGGAGATCGCGGACTTGAACTTGCGGGGCAGGTTCGAGAAGTCCTTGTTGCCGATGATCCGGCGCTGGATCGCCTCGATCGCCGGGCTGCCGTCGATGATCTCGTCCTCGGCGATACCGGCGACGGGCGAGCCGAGGACCACGCGGGGCGTGTCACCGCAGGCCTCGGTGGTGGACAGGCCGACCGCCTCGAGGCGGTTCCAGATCTCCGGCACGTCCTCGATGCGAATCCAGTGGTACTGGACGTTCTGCCGGTCCGTGATGTCGGCGGTGCCGCGGGCGAACTCCTGCGAGATCTCGCCGATCACGCGCAGCTGCTGCGTGGTGAGCCGGCCGCCGTCGATGCGGACGCGCAGCATGAAGTACTTGTCGTCCAGTTCCTCCGGCTCCAGGATCGCGGTCTTGCCGCCGTCGATCCCGGGCTTGCGCTGGGTGTACAGCCCCCACCAGCGCATCCGGCCACGGAGGTCGTTGGGGTCGATCGAGTCGAAGCCGCGCTTCGAGTAGATCGTCTCAATGCGTGTCCGCACATTGAGACCGTCGTCGTCCTTCTTGAACTGCTCGTTGCCGTTGAGCGGGGTGTGGTGCCCCGCGGCCCACTGACCCTCACCGCGGTGACGGCTCACCTTGCGGCGGGGAGTCGCGGCGGCAGGGTTCTGCGGGGTGGCGGCCATGGTTGATACGTCCTTCGGGACAGGCGGGAAAGCGGCTCTGACCTGCGCGCGCGGGCGCATGGATGGACATGCGCGTCATTGCGCAAGAATGAGGCGAAGTGGGGGATGTCGGGCGGCGCGACGGCTCGTCAGCGCACCGGACAGATGGCGCTGGACATGCGGCCGAGGTCGACGTGCCGCCGACTCACCAAGGCAATTCCAGTTCCAGACATGACGGAAGCGTGTCATGGCGATCTGGACAGAGTCCAGCTTCGTCCGCCATGTGGACACCCTTGTCCCGAAGAGTGAGACAAGGGTGTTCTCGGTCACATGGACCGCACGAGACCTTGTCGGCGCAGGTCAGACGGGGTAAGCGCCCGGCCAGGGACCCGGGGCGGTCAGCTCGGGCTGCTCCTCGACCCTGGTGTCGAACAGCTGGAAGCCCCGGCGCTGGTAGTTGGCCATCGCGTGCTCGCCGTCCAGGCTGCACGTATGCAGCCACACCCGCTTGGTCGGGGCCAGCTCCGGCCAGCGGTCCGCGAGGTCCCAGGCGCGGGCGGCGCCCTTCGACAGCAGGTGCCCGCCGATCCGCCGCCCGCGGAAGGCCGGAATCAGACCGAAGTAGGCGATCTCCACGACCCCGTCGTCCTGCGGCTCCAGCTCCACGTAGCCGGCGGGTGTCCCCCGGTCGTAGGCGACCCAGGTCTCCACGCCCGGCCGGCCCAGGTGCTCCTGCCACCGCGCGTACGCCCAGCCCAGCCGGTCGATCCAGCGGATGTCCCCGCCGACGGACGCGTACAGGAAACGGCTGAATTCGGGCGAGGGGACCTCGGAGCGCATGATCCGCACGTCACCGTCCGGCGCGGCGGCCGGGAGGAGGTCGGTCGCGGCGGTCTGCTCCAGGGACCAGGTGGTCACGGGGATGTTGGTCATGACCGCCAGAAAACCATCTACCCCAGTGATCTGTCGATCGAGGTGAGCGGCACCGCGAACAGCATCCGGCCCGACTGGGACCAGACCTCGCCGGTCGCCTCCCAGTACGAGAGGGACGGCGTGCGCGCGCTCCAGCAGTGCTGCGTGTCGTCGGACCCGCACCGGGTGGCCTGCGCGCGGTCGGCGTCCTGCCGCCACAGCGTGCCACGCCCGTCCGGCGCGTGGGAGGCGCGGCTCAGGTACCAGTCGGAGCGGTACGACAGCACGCCCCGGACGTCGGCCGCCTTCGTCTCGTACGCCTGCGTGGCGTCCGCGCGTCCCGCGAAGTCGGTGGCCAGGAGACCGGAGCGGGCCGGGTCCGTGGCGAAGGAGTAGCGCCACAGGAGCGCGGGCCCGTCGCCGTCCGCCGAGGCCCGTTCGCTCGCGACCAGACTGTCGGGTGACGTGCTGCGGTCGAGGGACAGCCCCCCGGGGCGGGCGTCGGTGCCGGTGCCGGTGCCGGTGCCGGTCGGACGGTAGGAGCCGACGGCGGGCAGGACGAACCGGGCGCCGTGCGCCGACCAGCCGCCCCGCACCCGGCCGACCGCCGTGCTGTCCACGGTCGCGCGCTGGACGCGGTTCATGTCGTACGCGTACAGGCCGTCGGCGGCGGTGACCAGCAGCTTGTCCTGGTACCAGACCATGCCGGAGACGTCGGAGTCGAGGGCCCGGTAGTCGCGCCCGCCGTCGACCGGGACGGTGAGCAGCACCCAGGTGTAGGTGAGGCGGTCCAGGTCGTTCGCGTCGACGAAGGCGACCCGGGCGAGGCCGTGGCCGGACGCCGTGGCGTTCTGCGACCAGCCGGAGAGGATCACGCGGTTCTGGCCCCAGAGGCCGTCGTCGTCCGCGTCGCCGGAGGTGGTGACGGCCCCCGGCTGCCAGGAGTCGGTGTCGGCGGCGTCCCAGCACTGGGCGCGGGTGGCCACCGGTTCGACGGGCAGCGTCGTGCGGTCCTCGGCCGGGCAGTCGGCCGCGGCGCGCAGACCGCGGTCGGCGTCCTCGAGTACCGCGCCGACACCGACGGGCCGGCCCATCGACGAGGCCAGGCGGTCGAGCGTGGCCTCGGGCACCTGCTGTTCCTGGAGCTGCAGGGAGGCGATCCGCTCGGACGAGGTGATCGGCTTCAGCGCCCCCGGATCCTCGCTGTCCGTGGCCTGCGAGGCGCTTATCAGGGTGGCGGCGCCGGTCAGAGCGAGGGCGGTCCCGGCGAGGAAAGCGCGTAGCGCCCTGCCCCGCCTGCGGCGACGGTGTCTCCCGCGTTGCTTCATTCGTCCTCCCGAGGCGAGCCAACTGCGCCTGGTGATCCGTACGTTGACCGAGGAGCAGGTGGGGTGGCCCGTAGAGGGATGCTACGGCAGTGGGGGTGGCAGCGGACGAAGAACCTGCAATTATGCGGAAGATGCACTCCTGAATTGCTCAGACCGCTCAAAAGGTTGCTCAAGTGGGCTGCGAGCCGATCAGTTCGTTCCCGCGGACGCCCGTGCCGCCACCACCGCCGGCGCGGTCGAGCAGGGCAGCAGATCGTGCGGTTCGTCCGGGAGGAGCACCTCGACGTCGGCGTCCTCGCAGAAGCGATACGGCCGGTGCTCCAGGAGCCCTCCGAGATACCGCCGTACCCGGGACACCTCGGCCCGAACGGTCACCGTACGGCCCGGATCGCCGAACAGGTCCTCGGCCAGCCCCGCCGCGCTGCGGCCGGTGCGGTGCACGGCCAGCAGATACAGCAACTCGGCGTGTCGAGGGCTCAGTTCGTGGCTCCAGGAACCCGCCGGGCCCGACGCCGTCACCGACCAGCGGCGCGACTGCGTCAGGTCCAGCACGATCCGGGTGACGCTCCGCGGCACCGGCTCGTCGTCGGCCCGGACCAGCCAGCCGCCCGGCAGCGGCTCCAGCACGCACATCCCGATCGACGGCAGCCACCGGCGGCCCGGCGCCAGCGACTTGGGCAGCGCGATCCGGTTCGTGTACGGCATCCCGGTCACCGCGGCGGTCCAGCCGTCCCGGTCCACCACCACGGCCCGCCCGGCGAGCCGGGCCAAAACCGGCGCGGCCACCGCCCGCAGGTGCTCCAGCGAGGACACGTGCAGTTCACGCAGCCGCGCCTCGGCGAGCTTGGCCACCGAGTCGACCCAGGCGAGCGTGGCCGGGTGCATCGTCTCCAGCGGCCCGCTCACGTCCACCACGCCGATCGGCCGGCCGTCCCGCGGATCCGTGATGGGCGCGCCGGTACAGGTCCAGCCGGCGTGCGAGCGCACGAAGTGCTCGGAGGCGAAGACCTGCACGGGCCGCCGTACGACGGCCGGGGTGCCCACGCCGTTGGTGCCGACGACGTCCTCCCGCCAGTCGGCGCCGAGTTCCAGGCCGAGCCCGTCGGCCTTGCGCAGCACGGGCGAACTGCCCTCGCGCCACAGCACCCGGCCCTGCTCGTCGGCGACCACCATGATGTGGTGGGCGAGGTCCGCGACCGACAACAGCCCCTCCCGCAGCACCGGCAGCACGTCTTTCAGGGCCGTCGTCTCCCGGCGCCGCTGCACCTCCTCGCGGGACAACAGCCCCGACCGGGAGCCGTGGTCGGGATCGACGCCGCCGCGCAGCATGCGCTCCCAGGACTGCTCGATCACCGGCCGGGGCGCGACCGGCGCGCGCTGCCCGGAGAGCGTGGCCGAGCGGACCTCGCTCAGCACCCTCGCCGCACGCGCGAAGTCCACGGCGGCCAGTTGCGTCACGTCGGCCGGCGAGAGTGCCACGGGACCTCCCGGTAGAAGGGCTCGGGACAACCGGTTCGCGGTGGTTTTCCGGCCACGGTCCGAAAGCCCGTCCTGACTGTCCGTCTCATAGTGCCGCCTGCCCCACACGGAAGGACCCAGTCCGCGCACAGACGCCGACAAGTTGCAACCCCCTGCAACCCTGGTGGACTGCCCTGCCGTGCTCGAAACTTGAGCGACGCCGCCCAGCGCGGCGCGCATGGCTCCAAGGGGCCAGTGGCGGGGGTGGTGCCGTGTCGGCGCAGCACCACCTCCGCGCCGCGCGGGCACGGACGTACCGATCAGGCCACCCGGCGGGCTTTCGCCGGCCGGCGCCGGTCAGCTCTCGGGCCGGGCCCGCTCCACCACCGACGCCAGATCCAGACTGTGCGGCAGCGTTCCGAAGGCCGCGCCCGCGTCGCGGCCCAGGCGGGACGCGCAGAACAGGTCGGCGACCTCCGGCGGCGCGTACCGCACGAGCAGCGACCCCTGGAGCACCAGTGCGAGCCGCTCGGTCAGCCGCCGGGCCCGGGCCTCGGCGCCCTCCAGGTCCGCGAGTTCGGTCAGCAGGTCCTTGATCGCCGCGTCCAGACGGTGGTCGGCGCCGCGTGCCGTGCCGACCTCCTGGAGGTAGGCGTTCAGCGCCATCGGTTCGCGTTGCAGCGCCCGCAGCACGTCAAGGGCCTGGACGTTCCCGGCCCCCTCCCAGATCGAGTTGAGCGGCGACTCGCGCACCAGCCGCGGCATCTGCGACTCCTCGACGTACCCGTTGCCGCCCAGGCACTCGGACGCCTCGACCGCCACCGGCGAACACCGCTTGGTCACCCAGTACTTGGCGGCCGGCACCGCGATCCTGAGCAACGCCCGCTCCTGCTCGCCGCCGTCGTCGTACGCCGCCGCGAGCCGCAGCCCGAGCGTGGTCGCCGCCTCGGACTCCAGGGCGAGGTCGGCCAGGACGTTGCGCATCAGCGGCTTGTCGACGAGCTTGCCGCCGAACACCTCGCGGTGCGTGCAGTGGTGCACGGCCTGCGCGACGGCCTGCCGCATCAGCCCCGCCGAGCCGAGGACGCAGTCGAGCCGGGTCGCCGCGACCATCTCGATGATGGTGCGCACCCCGCGCCCCTCCTCACCGACCCGGCGGGCCCACGTCCCGTCGAACTCGACCTCGGCGGACGCGTTCGACCGGTTGCCCAGCTTGTCCTTGAGCCGCTGGATCATGAAGACGTTGCGGGTGCCGTCCTCCAGCACCCGCGGCACCAGGAAACACGTCAGCCCCTGCGAGGCCTGGGCGAGCACCAGGAACCCGTCCGACATCGGCGCCGAGCAGAACCACTTGTGCCCGGTCAGCCGGTACGTCCCGTCCTCGGCGAGGGGTGTGGCCGCCGTCGTGTTGGCCCGTACGTCGCTGCCGCCCTGCTTCTCCGTCATGCCCATTCCGAACAGCGCCCCGGCCTTGAGCCGGGCCGGCCGCAGCTCACGGTCGTAGACCATCGAGGCCAGCCGGGGCTCCCACACGGCGGCGAGAGCGGGATCCGCGCGCAGCGCGGGCACCGCCGCGTGCGTCATGGACAGCGGGCAGAGGTTGCCGGCCTCGACCTGCGTCCACAGCAGGAAGGCGGCCGCGCGCCGCACGTGCCCGCCGGGCCGGGACCAGGCCGCGGTCAGGCCCGCCGAGACACCCTTGCCGAGCAGCCGGTGCCAGGCCGGATGGAAGTCGACCTCGTCGACGCGCTGCCCGTAGCGGTCGTGGGTGCGCAGCCCGGGCGGATTCTCGTTCGCCTGCGCCCCCCACTCCTGCACCTGCGCCGAGCCGCAGGCCCGGCCGAGCGCCGCGAGCTCTGCGCGCACCTCGCCGAGCAGGTCCGGGGCGGTGTGCCGGTCCACCGCCGCCGTCAGGGCGCGGTCGGCGGTGAACGCGTCGTACCCGACCAACGGCGGCGGCTGGTTGGTCACGGTGTGGGTGCTGCCTGCCATGTCAGCGAACCTACCGTTCCTACGGACTGAGCGGGAGTGTGTCCTGTTGCCAGGAGTCCTGCTCAGCCGGGTGCTCCGAACGGTGTTGGGCACCCTGGTCGCCCGCTTTCACTCCACGACCCGGCGGCGCGCATCTGGTGCGTGGTCCGGGCAGGTGGGGGCGGGTTTCCTCGCGCCGTCGGGTGTCCGGTCGGGCCTGGACGGTCCGATGCCCACCACGATCACTCTGGTCGGGGTGGGGCGGTGCCGTCCGTCGCCGGATCGGATGTCCGAGGGCGCGTCGCCCGACCGCGATGCTCGCCGCATCGTGTCGGGACATCTTGCGTCGTGGGGTGGTCAGGGGTTTCTGCCAGTGCTGGGCACCCCAGCGGCTGGTGTAGGCCGGGTCGACCGCGACGATGGCCACTGCCTGTTCGGCGGCCATCGAGACGAGGCGGGTTTTGAGTTTGGCGGTGGGGAAGCGGGAGAGCAGGCGGCGTAAGCGTTTGTTGCGGCCGTGCTTCTCCCGGCTGGTGCCGTCGGTGAAGTCGAGGTCCTCGATGGCGATCGCGGCGGCCCCGCAGCGCCGGGTGTGGTGCAGAAGCCGGGTCAGCGCGTGCCGGATCTGCGCGTCCCGGTGCCCGGCGCTGCCGCTCAGGTCGTAGAAGAACCGTTGTGGTTCGCCGACCGGGTTGCCGTGCACGTCGAGCTGCCAGGCGGCGAGGTGGTCGTCGTTCATGTCCACCCCCACCACCCCCCGCGCCAGTGCCGCTTCCCTGGGCAGGACGGGGGCGGCGGCGCGCTGCCAGGACGCGGTGACATACCAGCGGCCGCGCACCGTGTCGTGGTGGATGCGGTAGGCGACCGCCCGGTTCGCGATGATCCGATCAAGCCACTCCTGGCCGCGGTGCTGAAACGCCACGGTCGCGTTGAGGACGTAGCGGCCGTGGGGGGCGTTGGCCAGGCGGACCAGCGGGGCTGGGAGCTTGATGGACACCTGTCCGGTGTCGGTGACGCGAATGGTTTCGTTGCCGAAGCGTTTGCCCGTCTCGCCGTCGGCGGCCAGGAACATCCGCTCCGCCCGCCACCGCTCCCGCCAGGCCCGTTCACTCAGCCCGGCCGCCGCCAGGTGGTGGCGGGTGTTCGCGAGGCGTTTGCCGCCGCGCACCACGTGCACCCGGCCCGCCTGCCAGTCCGCCTCCACCATCGTCAGTCGGTCCTTGAGGGTGTACCTGCGGCGGGACTTGGCATGCCACTCACCACGCGAGGCATAGCCGCACACCAGCCCCTCCCGCTTGTCCGCCTTCGCGCCCAGCGGCCGCATCAGGCGCGCCTCGATGGAAGCAATCTGCGTACGCAGCCAGGCCAGGTACGCGGCCTGTCCGCGCCGGGCCAGCGCCCACTGCTCATGGGTGGCCTTGGTGATACTGCCCGCCCAACGCGCCGACGACCTCCCGGTCAGCTCCCGCTTGCGCACCGCCCACCCGGCCGCATCATGCGCCAATCCCTGCCGGGACCGCTCCGCGAGATCCCCGGCCGCCAGCGAACCCAAGTAGACGCCGACCTCAGCGAGCACCACCGCATCCGACTCGCTCACCCGCAGCCGGTCCCGAATCGCCACCCCCGTCGGGCCGCGCACCACGAACGACGCCGCCACCTCCCGCAACCCGCCCACGCATCCACCCCCTGCCCGGACCGAGATCCCCGTCACCACAGTCAACGAGCCACGTCCGCAAAGGTCACCCATTCGACCCACGAACTCCCGTTCCCTCTCAAACCGCAGGCCACGGCACACCCCCTCCGAAAGACCCTCCTGACGCACAGATGAACCACCACATCCAGTACAGGCACTCACTCACGCTCACCAGAAGTCACTTCTGCTCAGTACACCGGCAGCAGTTCCTCACCCCGCCCGGCGGAGCTCACCACACCGACGTGGCGGCCGGTCCCGGGGGCCGGGGGGTGCGGAACCGACGCGTCCCCGCCCGGCCGCAGCCCCGGGGGGATGAGCACAGCCAGGCACGACGGATACCTTTGGTTCGTGCAGCCAGCAAGTGAATCCCCTCAGCCGCCCGCCGGCCGCCTCCACCGGGCGCGTGCCCTCTATCGGAACGTCTCGAAGCGCAGGACCGCCTGGCTGTTGATCAAGGACACGGTCAACTCATGCATGGAGTACCGCATCCTGGGCCTCGCGGCCGAGGCGGCGTTCTTCACGCTGCTGTCCGTGCCGCCGCTGCTGCTGAGCATGATCGGGCTCCTCGGCTACGTCGACGACTGGACCGGCGCCGACACCATCGCGAGCCTGGAGACCAACCTCCTCGAGGCCTCGCGCACGATCCTGTCCGACAAGGGCGTCACCGAGATCGCCCAGCCGATCCTGCACGACGTGATGAAGGGCGGCCGGCCCGACGTCATCTCCATAGGCTTCCTGTTCGCCCTGTGGTCGGGTTCCCGCGCGGTGAACGTCTTCATCGACACCATCACCGTGATGTACGGCCTCGACGGCGTGCGCGGCATCGTCAAGACCCGCCTGATGGCCTTCCTGCTGTTCATCGTGGCCCTGCTGATCGGCTCGGTCGCGCTGCCGCTGATGGTGGCTGGGCCGGACGCGGTGGTGAACATCGTGCCGTGGTCCGAGACCGTCGTACAGGTGCTCTACTGGCCCGTCGTCATCGTGCTGTCCATCGTCTTCCTGACGACGCTCTACCACGTGTCCGTCCCCGTCCGCTCCCCGTGGATCGAGGACGTGCCCGGCGCCCTGATGGCCCTCGGCATGTGGGTCCTCGGCAGCTTCCTGCTGCGCATCTACCTGACCAACACGGTCGAGGGCCCCACGATCTACGGCTCCCTCGCCGCGCCCGTCGCCGTCCTTCTCTGGATCGGCGTGTCCGCGTTCGCCGTCCTCGTCGGCGCCGCGGTCAACGCCGCGATCGACCGGGTCTGGCCGGCCGCCGCGACGGCCGCGGCCCGCGCCGCCAACGAACGGCTGCGCGAGGCGCAGGTCGCCGAGTACGTAGCCCGTGCCACCGCGGCCCGCGCGTCGGTCCCGGACGATCCGGACGACCCGGACATGCCCTCCGAGTTCCCGGAGCGCTGGTCGCGCTTCCTGCCGCCGGAGGACGTGACCTCCCGCCTGCGCACCCACGTGAAGAGCACCCACCCCCACTCCCCGCACAAGCCGGAGGGTTCCTAGAAGACGTGGGCCGGCCGTGCGCCCCGGAGGGGGCGGGGAACCGCGCGACCAGCCCCGACCGCCCCGAAGCCGGCAAGCTCCCGCACCCCTGCGGCGCTCCCCGCTACACGTGCCACGCCCCCGCCGACGCGGCCTCCCGCACGAACTCCCCGAAGTCCCGGGCCTCCCGCCCCAGCACCTGACGCACGTCGTCGGTCAGCCGGGCATTACGCCCGTCCATCAGCCCCTCGAACACCTCGATCAGCAACTCCACCTCCTCCGTCGGCACCCCGAACCCCGCCAGCGTCTGTCCGTACGCCCGCACCGGCGCCGGCGTGTACGTCATCTTGACGCCGGTCGCCTCCGAGATCTCCGCGACCGCCTCCCGCCAGGTCAGCAGCCGCGGCCCGGTCACCTCCAGCGTCCGCCCCACATACCGGTCCCCGGACGCCAGCACCGCCGCGACGACCTCCCCGACGTCCCGCAGGTCGACGAACGGCTCCCGCACCTCACCCGCCGGGAACACCAGCTCCCCGTGGCGCAGCCCCTCCACCAGCGGCCCCTCGCTGAAGTTCTGCGCGAACCACGAGGCCCGTACGACCGTCCAGTCCGCGCCCGACGACGCCAGCGCCTCCTCGGTGGGCAGCGCCTGCGCCTCACCGCGCGCCGACAGGAGCACCAGCCGTCGTACGCCGAGACCGACCGCCTCCCGGGCGAGCGCGCCGACCCCCTCGGCCGCCGCGGGGGCGCCGACGTCGGACGGGTACACGAGGTATGCCGCGTCGGAGTCCCGGAGCGTGTCCGCCCACGTCGTCGGGTCCTCCCAGTCGAAGCCCCGGGCGCGGGACGCGGCCCGCACCGTGAGCCCGGCCGCCCGCGCGGCCTGGGCGACCCGGCTCCCGGTACGCCCGGAGGCACCGGTCACCACCACCGTCATGCTCTGCGTGTTCGCCGTGTCTTTCCTGATGTCCGTCATGCCTTCAGTCAACGGCCGCGTGCTGCAACGGCCCATCGCCGAACGGCTCATTCCCATGCGCGGGCGTCTACGCTGACGCCATGGACGCGCCCCCACGCTCGAACATGCTCACGCGGGGGGACCCCCTCGCAGGCCTCCTGGAGGGTCCCCGCGCCCGGGGCGCCTTCATGATCCGTGCGTGTTTCGATCCGCCCTGGGCGGTCCGTATCGAGGACAGGGCCCCGCTGACCGTGATGCTGATGGTCCGCGGCGAGTCCTGGATCGTGCCGGACACGGGGGAGCGGGTGCGGCTGCGAGCAGGCGAGCTGGCCATCGCGCGCGGCCCCGACCCGTACACCTGCGCCGACGACCCCGGCACCGCGCCCCAGGCGGTGATCCTGCCGGGCGCCGAGTGCCGCTACCCCGACGGACGTCCGCTCAACGGTTCCATGGACATCGGCGTACGCAGCTGGGGCGACCGGACCGACGGCTCCACGGTGATGCTGATCGGGACGTACCTGGTCCACGGCGAGATCAGCGACCGGCTGCTGGACGCGCTGCCGCCGCTGCTGCACCTGACGTCCGACATGTGGCGGTGCGCGCTCACGCCCGTCCTCATGGAGGAGGTCGTGCGCGACGAACCGGGCCAGGAGGTCGTCCTGGACCGCCTCCTCGACCTCCTGGTCATCGCCGCGCTCCGCGCCTGGTTCGCCCGCCCGGAAGCGGCGCCGCCCGCCTGGTACGCGGCACTCGCCGACCCCGTCGTCGGCCGGGTGCTCCGCCTGCTCCAGGACGACCCCGCCCACCCCTGGACGGTGGCCTCGCTCGCCGCGAAGGCCGGGGTGTCCCGGGCCGCGCTGGCCCGCCGCTTCACGGAACTCGTCGGCGAGCCCCCGATGACGTACCTCACCGGCCGGCGTCTCGCCCTCGCCGCGGACCGCCTCCGCGACACCGACGACACCCTGGAGGCGATCGCCCGCCGGATCGGGTACGGCAGTGCGTTCGCCCTGTCCAGCGCCTTCAAGCGGGTGTACGGGGTGAGCCCGCAGGAGCATCGGACGCGGGTGTCGCACACGGCGTAGCCTGGCGGCGTGTACGCGGAGCGGGCGTCCCGGCTGACCGGGGCGGTGGTGTGGACGAACACCCCGTCCGGGCCCGGCGCCGGACGCGTCCTGCCCGACGGCTGCATGGACCTGCTGTGGCACGAGGGCCGGCTGGTGGTCGCCGGGCCCGACACGCGCGCGTACGTCACCGAGGGCCGGCCGAGCGCCTGGGCCGGCGTCCGCTTCTACCCGGGCACCGCGCCCGCCCTCCTGGGCGTACCGGCACACGAGATGCGCGACCGGCGGGTGGATCTGGCCGACCTGTGGCCGGCCGCGGAGGTACGACGCGTCACCGCCCGGGTGAACGCGGCCGACGACCCGGCGAGCGGCCTGGAGCGGGTGGCGTGGGAACGGGCCGCGGACACCGATCCCCTCGACCCGCTCCTGCGGCAGGTGGTCGCCGCCCTCGACGCGGGCCGCCCGGTCGCCGCCACCGCGGACGGACTCGGCGTCGGCGCCCGCCAGTTGCACCGCCGCTGCCTCACCGCGTTCGGCTACGGCCCCAAGACGCTGGCCCGGGTCCTCCGCCTCCAGCGCGCCCTCGCCCTGGCCCGCTCCGGCGTCCCCTTCGCGGAGACGGCGGCCCGGTCCGGCTTCGCGGACCAGGCCCATCTGGCAAGGGACGTAAGGGAGTTGGCCGGACTGCCGCTGACGGAACTACTGGGCCGCTCCGGGTAGCGGCGCGAACAGGTCGACCCCGTTGCCGTCCGGATCGAGCACCACCGCGTACCGCTGCCCCCACACGGCGTCCCAGGGCTTCAGCTCCCCGTGGTACCCGGCGCCCACCAGCTCCTCGTACACCGAGTCGACCTCGGCCGGACTGTCACACAGCAGCGCGAGCGAGATGCGACCGCCCTCGGCCGGCGGCTGCCACTCCGGCTGGAGCTGGCGCACGCTCTCCTCACTGTCGAGCATCAACCGCAGCCCGCCCGGCAGCCCGGCCTCGGCGTGCGGCTGCTCTTCGGCCCCCTCGGGGAACACGAGACCCAGTCGGCGGTAGAAGGCGATGGAGACGGCCATGTCGGAGGCCACCAGGCCGATCGCGTCGAATCGTGGAGTCATGGGACCACCGTAGGCAGGGGTACGGGGGCCGGTCTTGAAGGAATCGGACACGTGCGGACAGTGCCGTGAGCTCGCCCGTCAGCCGAACGTCACCGGCCCCCGGGGCGTGTCCACCGTGAAGGAGATCCCCACCGGGCCCCGAACGAGGGGCAGTTCGGTTGCGACCGCGGCCAGCAGCGGCCGGATCTCCTCCGGTTCCGGGGCGCTCGCGGACAGCTCCAGCAGGGGAGTGGCGGGCAGGCCCGAGGCCGAGGGATGGGGCGAGGAACCCCAGTCGATGAGGAAGGGAACCAGGCCCGACGGGTGGGCGGGGTCGCCGTCGGTCAGGCGCCATCGCAGGAGGGTGCCGTCGGGTCTGCGACGGCTCATCGGGCGGACGGCGCCGGGGTCGTAGCCCCTGGCCCGGGCCGCCGTGACCGCCGCGTCCAGGTCGGGCGGGCTGATCGCCCAGGTGATCGTTCGCGGCCCGGGGAGCCGGTCGACGTCGAAGGGCCGTGGCAGGCCGGGTGCGGACTGCTCCGGATCCGGGCCGATGATCTCCAGGTAGCGGGCGCCGCCCAGGGAGACCAGCTGGTTCCGGGTGCCCAGCCCGACGTGCGCGCCGCCGGGGGCGGGGGCCACGCCGGTGCGCCGGGTGAAGTCGGCGACGGTCGCCGCCAAGTCGGGGGTCGCGAGGACGAGGTGGTCCAGCGTCGCGGGGATGGCGTTCATCGCCGCAGAGGCTACGCACTCCGGCAACGGGAAGGGAACACCCGTACGGCCACCGAGGCTGTCCCCTAGGGTCGGGTGCCATGTCCCCCCGACTCCTCGTCCACACCCGCACCACCGCCTACCGGCACGACTCCATCCCGGCCGCGATCGCCGCCGTCCGCACCCTCGGCGACTTCGACGTCACCGCCACCGAGGACCCCGCCGTGCTCGAAGGCCCCCTCGATGCGTACGCGGCCGTCGTCTTCCTCTCCACCAGCGGCGAGATCCTCACCCCGGCCGGGCGTGAGCGGCTGGCCGGGTATGTGGACGGCGGCGGCGGGTTCGTCGGGGTGCACGCGGCGGCCTGTACGGAGTACGAGTGGCCGTACTACGGCGAACTCCTCGGCGCCCGCTTCGACCGGCACCCAGAGTTCCAGCCGGGCAGGGTCGTGGTGGAGGACCGTACCCATCCGGCGACACGACACCTGCCCGACGTCTGGGAGTTCACGGACGAGTGGTACGACTTCCGCACCAACCCGCGTGGCGCCGTACGGGTGTTGGCCGCTGCCGACGAGTCGTCGTACGACGGTGGTGCCATGGGCGCAGACCACCCGCTGGTGTGGTGCAGGGAGCAGGGGGCGGGGCGGGTCTTCTACACCGCACTCGGGCACGCCTGCGAGGCTTACGAGGATCCGGACTTCCGCGCCCATCTGCTGGGCGGGATCACCTGGGCGGCACGGCTGGACGAGGACGAGGGCTGAGTGAGGAGGAACGCGTCCCACCCCGTCCCACCTGGTCCCCGGACGACCCGCCTTCGATGGGGACATGGCCGTACCCAGGGTGGATCGTCCCCTGCCGGTCCACGTATGCCGTCAGGCCTCGCCTTGCCGCCCCGTGACCGTGACGCTGGGTCGTGCCAAGCGAGGCGAGCCGCCCCAGGGGGGAACCACGGGGGCCGGCGGTTCGGAAAGGAAGACCGTATGAGCAAGCGCAATCGGGCTGTGGCGATGGTGTCGGCCGCGTTGCTGGTCGCCGGGGGCGGCCTGACGGCCCTGGCGCCGGCGGCGAACGCCGCGGCCTATCACGGCGTCGACGGCAGCAGCTTCGTCCACGACGACTGGCAGGACGAGGAGAACCTCGGCGTCGACGACTACGCCCAGAGCAACGCCACGGCCCTGTGGGAGACCGTCCTGTGGGCGGACGGCGCCATGTACGAGGACGAGGACGGTGACTGGCACGCTTTCACGAGGAACAAGATCGACGGCTCGTTCGGTCCGGAGACCGAATCGGCCACCCAGTGGTGGCAGAACCACTACGGCATCCCGGAGGACGACGGCGTCGTCACCGACGACTGCTGGCAGTCCGCCCAGAACCGGCTCAACGGGCCCAACGCGGGCGGCACCGTCCAGTACTGGGGCAGCGCCCGGACCGTCACCTTCAAGCGGGTCAGCGGCAAGTACCGGGTGAAGCTCAAGGGCACCGGATCCTGGAAGATCGCGTACTACGACAAGGTCGGCTGACAGGGCCGAGCCCGGGAGCGGGTGGCCGTGGGGTCATCCGCTCCCCGAGGGCAGCGCCCACAGCAGTCCCGCCGTCAGCAGCACGATGACGGCGAACGCGACCAGCGCCGCCGTCCGCCAGCGCCGGTACTCGGCGCCGGGCGGCAGCGCCGGTGTGGTCTCCCATCGCACCGCGGGCGCCGACGCTCCGTGCGGCCACGTCGGGTCGGCCAGGTCCCACAGCGCCAGCAGCCGCGCCTGATCCGCTCCCGCGACCCGGCACAGTGCCTGGACCGCGCCCCTGGGCGGTTGTTTGGTCCCGCTGAGATACCGCTGCCAGGACGACTTGCTGTACGCGGTCCGCAGGGCCAGTTCGGCCAGGCTCAGGCCCGTACGGTCCTTCAGCGCGCGCAGTTGCCCGACCAGGTGCCGTGCCTCCCTCGGCAGCGCATCCGGCAGCGGCCGCCAGCGTGTCATGGTCCGTCCCCCAAGTACTCGCCGCCGCTCCGACCCCGAGCGACGGCCCCCCTCCCCGCCGCATCCTTCGACGCCCCGCCGACCCGGCCAGTTCCCTCCCTCCGTATATGAGCAAAAGTGAGCGAATCCGGCGGTGGGTGGCCCATGCAGACGTCCGGGACGGCATCGGCCCGTGCGGTGAGGTGCGGCTACTCCACGGACACCGGGGGCAGGTGGGTCACGCGCCGGTCCGGGCGCGCGGCGGGGCCGTACTCGACCGCTCCACCAGCCGCGTCGACAGCTCCGTACGCTTGCTCTCCGGCCGGTCGCCCTCCATCATCCGCACGAGCAACCGCAGGGCCGTCGCCGCCATCTCCGAGAGCGGCTGGCGGACCGTGGTGAGGGCCGGGGAGAGCCACCGGGCCTCGGGCAGGTCGTCGAAGCCCACGACGCTCATGTCGTCCGGCACGCTCAACTCCCGCTCGGCCAGTGCCTCGTACACCCCGAGGGCCATCCGGTCCGAGCAGACGAAGACGGCCGTGGGCGGCTCGGGCAGGTCGAGGAGTTCCCGCATCCGGCGGTGGGCGACGCTCTCGTCGAAGCCGGCGTGACGGACGTACTCGGGACGCTGCCGCACCCCCGCCGCCGCGAGCGCCGAGCGGTAGCCCGCGACCCGCGCGCTGCTGCACATCTTGCGCTGGTGGCCGGCGACGACGGCGATGCGCTCGTGGCCGAGCGACAGCAGGTGTTCGGTCGCCGTCACCCCGCCGTGCCAGTTCGCCGCGCCCACCGACACCACGCCGGGCGGCGGTTCGAGGACCGGGTCGATCATCACGAAGGGGATGCGGTGCTGGTCCAGCCACGCGTACTGGGAGTCGCTCAGCTCGGCCAGGTTGAACAGCACCCCCGACGAGCCGCGGGCGATGAGCTTGTCGAGCCAGCCGCGTTCCGGACGGCCGCCGCGGGTCCTGTTCAGGCCGGCCGACACCACCACTTCCAGACCCACGTCGTGGGCCGCCGCCTCCACCCCGTGCAGCACCGCCCCCGACCAGGAGCTCTCCAGCGAGTGCACGACCAGGTCGACCAGCCCCGACGCCTTCGCCGTGTCGAAGCGGGGTCTGCGGACGTAACCGAGCCGGTCCAGCGCCTCCGTGACCCGACGGCGGGTCTCGGGGGCGACGTCCTCCCGGCCGTTGACCACCTTGGACGCGGTGGGCACGGAGACCCCCGCCTCCCGGGCCACGACCGCAAGGGTCGGCCCGGCCGTCATGCCGGCGCTCTCGGTACGGACCATGGGGAACCACCTCTCCGGCCCGCCCGAGGGCCATGGAAAGTTTCGACAGCGCTGCTTCCGCGGTCGGGAGACCAAACGGATAGTAAGCGCTCTCTACCCTAGGTTCGCCGCAGGACCTCGGGAAGGGGCCGGGGTTCGCAGGTCTTGGCGGGCCCCCACTTTCGAAACCCCCACACCGGGCGGGCAACTACCGGCAAAGGAGCCGGAACCCCGTGAAGTCGGCCGTGAACGCCGCGTCGACCGGATCCACGGCGTGGACGCCGGCCATCGACCCGGTGAAGCGCAGCCGGGACCCGTGGTCGTCGGACAGCTTGCCGAAGTCCAACGCCGGCCCGACCGGTGTGCGCACCCCTTCCCGGACGTACCAGAACCGCGCCCGGGTTTCGTCGACCGTCACCCCGAGCGTGACCGGGCCGTCCGCGTCGACCTCGACGACCGCGGCCTGCCGGGTGCCGCCCTCCTCGCGCTCCACGAGGCTGAGCACCGTACGCCCGCCCCCCTGCCACTGCTGGCCGTGCTGCCCCTCGCCCTCGGGCTCCGCCCAGGTCAGGTCGAGGGCGAGATAGGCCTCGGTGTTGTACCAGAGCACCAGACCGGCTGCCTGAGTGAAGGTGCGCGGCCGTGCCTCGACGGTGACCTCGGCCTCCGCGCGGTGCTCGGTGATCCGCTGGGCCAGCAGACTGTGCGCCCACCACGACTCGGGACCGTGCCGGCCACGCAGCCGGATCCACCCCGGGCGGGCACCGGTATCGGCCCAGGACGGGTCCGCGGGGGCCCGCAGGGTGCTCCACGGCCAGCCCAACGGCTCCTCGGAAACGTGTGGTCCGAGCTCCTGCCGCTTCGTCGGTACGTCGACCTCGACCGCCGGATGCCAGCCACCGTGCCGGAGCCTGGGCCAGCCCTCCTCGTCCCAGGTCAGCGCCTGGATCGCGGTCTCCCGCCCGAGGGTGCAGCGCGGGCCGTCCGGCGTGGGGAGCGGGCGGGCCGTGAGGTGGCTCATGACCCACTCGCCGTCCGGTGTCTCCACCAGCTCCGCGTGCCCGGCCTTCTGCAACGGCACCGACGCGTCGTCGCGCGTGGTCAGCAGGGGCTGCCTGTCCAGTTCGTACGGGCCGGTGATCGCGCGGCTGCGTGCCACCAGCACCCCGTGCTCGAGGCCCGTGCCGCCCTCCGCGAGCACGAGGTGATACCAGCCGTCGCGGTGCAGCAACTTCGGCCCCTCGACGAGCCGTTCGTGCTGGAGCAGGAGATGGGTGTCGCCGAGAGGGGCAAGGGTCTCGCGGTCCAGCTCCGTCATCACGATGCCCGCGAAGCGCCTGCCGCCCGGCCGGTGGTCGCTCTGCATGTTGAGCAGCCACAGCCGGCCCTCGTGGTGGAAGAGCGCGGGATCGAAACCGTGGCTCGCGATCCGGCGCGGCGCCGACCACTCGCCGCTCACGTCCGTGGCCGTGCAGACGTAGGTGTCCAGGTCGAAGTACGGCGTGCCCACCGAGCGGACGACGGCGTACACCATCCAGAAACGCTCCCCGTCCCAGCTCAGCGACGGCGCCCAGATGCCGCCCGAGTCCGGGATCCCCGCGAGCGAGTCGCCGGGGGCCGCGCCCCGCACGTGTCCGGCGTACTGCCAGTGCGCGAGGTCCCGTGAGCGGTGGACCGGGATCGTCGGGAACCACTCGAAGGAACTCGTCGCCACGTAGTACCAGTCGCCCACCCGCACCAGGGACGGGTCCGGGGCGAAACCCCGGATGACGGGATTGCGCAGTCGGGTCACTTCACGTCTCCCTGGTTCGCGGTCACTTGAGGGCGCCCATCGTCACGCCCGACCGCCAGTAGCGGCGCATGGCGACCATCATGATCGCCATCGGCACGATGGACAGCAGCGCTCCGGTCAGCACCAGGCTGGTCAGGTCGACGCCGGACTCCGCGCGTTTGCCGGACCAGTTGTACAGGCCCAGGTTGAGGGTCCAGTTCTCCTCGCCGCGCAGCACCGTCAACGGCAGGAAGAAGGCGTTCCAGGTGTTCACGAAGGCCAGCAGGAACACCGTCGCCCCGCCGGTCGTCATCATCCGCAGCACGATGCTGAAGAAGATCCGCAGCTCACCGGCGCCGTCGATGCGGGCCGCCTCAAGAAGCTCGAAGGGAATGGTGGCCTCGGTGTACACCTTGGCGAGGTACACGCTGAACGGGTTGATCAGGCAGGGGATCAGCATCGCCCAGGGCGTGTCGACCATGCCGATCTCCGAGAACAGCAGGTACAGCGGCAGGGTGAGCAGGGCGATCGGGATCAGGAACGAGCCCACGACGCACGCGAACACGGCACTGCGGCCCGGAAAGTCGAAGCGGGCCAGGCCGTAGCCGGTGGCGAGGGCGATGAGGGTGCCGCCCAGGGAGCCGACGCCCGCGTACAGGAACGAGTTGGCGGTCCAGCGCAGGAAGATGCCGTCCCCGTAGGTGAACACCTGGCGCAGGTTGTCCCACAGGTGCATGTCGGAGAACCACAGCCCGTTGCTCTGGTACAGCCCCACACGGTCCTTGGTCGCGGCGATGATCAGCCAGTAGACCGGGAACAGACTGTAGGCGCTCGCCAGGGCCAGACCGACGAGGAGAAAGCGCTGGCCGCCCCGGGAACGCGCCGCCGGGTCCGGACGGGTGAGCCGCCGCACGGTACGCCCGCGGGGCCGCTCGGTGCCGTTCTCCGTACGGTTTTCCGTCAGTGCCATCAGTCCGCCTCCCTCGAGGTCAGCCGGTAGAAGAGGAAGGACGCGACGCCGAGGAACAGGGCGAGCAGCACGGACAGGGCCGCGGCGTAGTGGTAGTTGCCGGCGTTGAACGCCTGGTTGTAGATGATCATGATCGGGGCGAAGCTGTCGCTCACCGTCTGCGGAGTCACGTTCCGGAACAGCGCGGGCTCGTTGAAGATCTGCAGCATCTGGATGATCGACAGCAGCGCGGTCAGGACGAGCGCGCCGCGCACGAACGGGATCTTGATGCTCAGCGCGATCCGCAGCTCCGAGGCGCCGTCCAGCCGGGCGGCTTCGAACAGTTCGCGGGGCACGCCCTGGAGCGCCGCGTAGATGATCACCATGTTGTAGCCGATGCCGTGCCAGGTCAGCAGGTTGCCGATGGAGGGCCACACCATCGAGGGGGAGAAGAAGTTCCAGTCGAACCCGAACAGCTCGCCGAGCGGTGTCAGGGGACCCACCTCGGGGCTGTACAGGTTGATCCACACGATGGCCGCGACCACGCCGGGGATCATGTACGGAACCAGCAGCAGGATCCGGAACCGGCCGGCCACCCGCGAGGTGACCGCGTCCAGGCAGAGCGCCAGCATCAGGCTCACGAGCAGCATGAACGGGATCTGGACACAGGCGAACAGCACCACCCTCAGGATGGAGGTCATGAACGCCGGGTCGGTCAGGCCGTGCTGGTAGTTCTCCAGCCCGACGAACTCCGTGGTGGAGCCGCCGAGACCGAGTCCGGACTGCTTCTCCAGGTACAGCGACTCGTGGACCGCGTAGCCGATCGGAAGCAGGTAGAGGAAGACGAAGCCGAGCTGGAAGGGCACCGTGAAGGCGGCACCCTTCCAGCGCTGCGAGCGAATCATGTCGTGTGCCTCAGCCCTTGACGCTGATGCCGCGCTGCTTCAGGTCGTTGACCGTCCACTCCTGCATGTGCGCGAGCAGATCGGTGACCTTCTGCTTCTTGGCGACGACCGCGGCCCACTCGTCCTGCATCTCCGTGAACATCGCGGTCCAGTTCGGGCCGAAGGTCCAGTCGTCGGTGATGGTGCCCATGCTGTCCGTCACGACCTTCTGGGCCGGCCCGTAGTTCTTGCCCAGCAGCTTCTCGGGGATCGCCTCCGGGACGTACGAGCTGTTGTCGGCCACCGCGGGCATCACACCGCTGCCCGTCTCCGGGCTCGCCATGGTCTTGACCGCACCGGAGTCGGTGGACATCCACAGAGCCGCCTCAGCGGCCTGTTCCTTGTTCTTGCACTGCTCGGTCACCAGCGTCAGCCCGCCACTCTGGTTGGTCCCGGCAGGGGTCTTGGGCGCCTCGCCGGTGAACGTCGGCCAGGGGGCCAGCGCCCACTTGCCGAAGGACTTGGTGAAGTTCTGCACCATGCCGGACATCTGCCAGGTGGAGATCTGCCGCGTCACGGTGCCGGCCTCGTCGTAGTTGCGCTGCACGGCCGCGTAGTCGGCGAAGGAGAGCTTTGAGTTGAGGTCGTTGTCGACGATCTCCTGGATCACCTCGGCGGCCTTCAGGGTGCCCTCGTCCTGGAAGTCCACCTTCCAGGAGCCGCCGTCGATCGCGTACCAGTGCGCCCCGGCCTGCATGGCGAGCACCTCCAGGGTGCTCGGGTCCTCACCGGCGTAGTTGGTGATCTTGATGCCGTGCTTCTTCAGCACCTTCCCGGCGGCGATGAAGTCGTCCCAGGTCGCGGGCGCCTTCAGGCCGTACTTCTGGAAGACGTCGGTGCGGTAGATGGTGAAGGCCGGCGCCGAGCTGGTGGGGATGCCGTAGACCTTGCCCTGGACCTGGCCGACGGCCCACGCGCCGGGGTTGAACCTGTCCTTGTCGGCCTCGACGTACTCGGTGATGTCGGCGAGGGCGCCCTGCGAGACCCAGCTCGTGACGTACTCGCCGGTGTTCTGCAGCAGGCAGGGCGCGTTGCCGGCCTTGACCGCGTTGGTCAGCTGCTTCTGCATGGTCAGCTGGTCGGTGACCTTGGTGTACTTGAGCTGGACGTCCTTGTGCGAGGCGTTGAACGCCTTCACGACGGCCTCCTGGCCGTTCGCCCAGCCCCAGAAGGGGAGGGTGACCGGACCGGACGACCCGGCGTCGTCACCGGAGTCGGAGTCGGAGCCGCCGCACGCGGCGAGCAGGCCTGACAACGCGAGTCCCGCCACGGCTGCGCGGGCGAACCTTCTCCGGGGGCTGGTGAAGTTCATCTGACCGTGTTCCTTCGAAGAGTAGGGCGACTCGGAGGGGAGAGAACGGCGCCTCGATGTGGGCCGGGAACGGCGGCCGGAAACCATCGGCTCGCGGTTGCGGGGGGTCGGCCAAGCGGAAGCTGTAGTAAGCGGTTGCTGGGACGGTAGGACGATGGTCCTGCTCATAGCAAGAGGTGCGCGGCAATTTGTTACGCCGGTTTGTCCATGGCGTTATGTGCGGTGCACGTCGGCCGTACGTGCCAGACCCAGCAAAGCTACAGGTCAGCAGCCCTGATCCGGAATCCGGGCCGAGCGCGTCCCGCGCCCCCCCAGGCCCCCGGACCTCTGCCAAAAACATCCGGAAAACGTTTACGAAACGCGCTGCCGAGCAGACCTGAAGAGTCGAGTTACGGGCGCCGGGCAGGCGGCAGTACCGAGTTCCGTACGACGACATGGGTGCCCAGCACCAGATGGTCGCCGTCGCTGCCCTTGCGGCGGCCTCCACCACCCTCACGCCGGTCGGCGACCGCGCGCAGGGCGACCCGGCCCATCTCCTCGTACGGCACGTGCACGGTGGTGAGCTGAGGGGTGAGCTGGGACGCCAGCGGGATGTCGTCGTAGCCGACGATCGAGACGTCCTCGGGCACCCTGAGACCGGCCGCGCGCAGCGCCTGCATCGCCCCCGCGGCGACCACGTCCGTCCCGGCCAGCACCGCGGTGAAGTCGAGCCCGTCGCGCAGACTGTCCTCGACGGCCTCGTACCCGTGCTCGTAGTCGTACGGCCCGTGCCGCACCATGTCAGGGTCGAACGCCACGCCGTACGCCTCGAAGGCACGCTGCGCGCCCCGCAGCCGGCCCTGCGCAGTGGTGAGTTCGGCGTGCCCCGGCAGCACCAGGACCCTGCGGTGGCCGGCAGACAGCAGATGGCTGGCCATGGCATAGGCGCCGCCCTCGTTGTCGTAGTCGACGGTCGTGGCCGGCACGTCGCCCTCCAGGGGCGGCCTGCCCACCAGGACCAGATGCGAGCCGGCCGCGTCCAGGGAGCGGGCGAAGCGGGCCATGCGCAGCTGGTACTCGTCGTAGTCGTAGGCCCCGCCGAGCAGGACCACCGCGGCGACGCCCTGCTGGCGCATGAGGTTGACCAGCGCGAGTTCCCGCTCGGGATCGTCGCCGGTGGTGCCCACCAGGGACAGCCAGCCGCGCAGGGTGGCGGCGCCCTCGACGCCCTTGGCCACGTGGGCGAAGGCGGCGCCGGTGATGTTGTTGATGAGGATCGCGACCGTCGGCGTACCGCCCCCGGCGAGGGAGCGGGCGTGCGCGTTGGTGACGTAGTCCAGGTCGCCGACCACCTTCATCACGCGGCGGCGCAGCTCCTCCGAGACCGGGTAGTTGCCCGACAGCACGCGCGACACGCTCGCGACGGAGACGCCCGCCTGCTCCGCGACGTCGCGAATGGTGGCCCGTCCGGCGTCACCGGCCGCCTTGCGCTGACTCACCGTTGCGGCTCCTTCATCGTTGCGACTGCTTCGCCGGAGGACCGTATGCCCGGTTCCGGGCGGAGGGTCGGGGGGACCGGCTCGACGCCGGTGCGGAAACCGTATCCCATGGTTTCTGCGGGGTGGGCGGAGCCGGTTTTCGCCGGTGCGGGGAGCCGGGTCCAGTGCGGTGTGCGGGGCCGCTTTCGCCGGATTCCGGGAGTCGTGTTCCCGCCGGGCGGTCCAGGAGATCGGTTCGCCTGTCGCCTGTCGCCTGTCGCCTGTCGCCTGTCGCCTGTCGCCTGTTGCCCGCCTGCCCGCCTGCCCGCCTGCCCGCCTGCCCGCCTGCCCGCCTGCCCGCCTGTCCGCCTGCCCGGCTGTCCGGCATGACCGACAGGGCCGGCCGGTGACCGGCGAGCGGCAGGAGCCCACCAAGGGCACTGGTCCGACGCGTCGGCCGCGAGGGAGCCGAAGGGGCGCGCCGGTGTCGAGACCTCGAGCGCGCGGAGGGCCGAAGGGCTGAGCACGGTCGAGGTCTCGACACCGGCTTGGGCGCTCCGTAGGTGACCGAGCCATCCGGGACAGCGCTCCGTAGGTGACCGAGCCATCCGGGACAGCGCTCCGTAGGTGACCGAGCCATCCGGGACAGCGCTCCGTAGGCGACTGAGCCATCCAGCACAACCCACCTCATGCGACTCGGGTCAGGTCCGAGTGCCGTACCTCGTGGGTGAGGGGTGTCCCCGCCATCAGCCGTTCCAGCTCCTCCGCGACGATGCGCCCCAGCCTTTCCAGCTCGTTGCCGAGTGAGCCGGCGATGTGCGGGGTGAGGAAGACGTTGGGCAGCCGGTAGAGGGGGGAGCCGGCGGGCAGTGGTTCGGGTTCGGTGACGTCGAGGATGGCGTGCAGGCGGCCGGAGACCAGTTCGTCGGTGAGCGCGTCGGGGTCGATGAGTGCGCCGCGGGAGGTGTTGATGAGGGTGCCGCCGTCCCTGATCAGGGCGAGTCGGCCGGCGTCGAGCATGCGGTAGGTCTCGGGGATGTCCGGGGCGTGCAGGGACACGATGTCGCTGTGCCTGAGCAGGTCCTCGAGCGACAGCAGTTCGGCGCCGAGGGCGGCGGCTTCGGCGGCGCTGACGTAGGGGTCGTGCAGCAGGACCGAGAAGTCGAAGGGCCGGAGCAGTTCGAGGAGTCGGCGGCCCACCCGGGAGGCACCGATGACGCCGATGCGGCGGCCGACGTTGCCGGTGTGGGCGGTCTCGGTGTGGGTCGGGTGGGTGTGGGTGGCGCGGAAGCGTTCGCGGTGGGTGAAGGTGTCCTTCCCGGCGAGCAGGATCATCGCGAGGGTGTACTCCGCGACCGGCAGGGCGTTCGCGGTCACCGCGCTGGAGACGGTGATCCCGCGCTCCCAGAGGGCGTCGCCGACCAGGGAGCGGACCGAGCCGGCGGCGTGCAGGACGGTGTGCAGCCGGGGTGCGGCGGCGAGGACGTCGGCGTCGAGGCGGGGGCAGCCCCAGCCGGTGATCAGCACTTCGGCGTGGGCCAGGGCGTCTGCCGACGCCGGGTCGGTGAAGTCGCGCACGACGAGCGCGGGGTCGAGGCCGGCGGCCTGCGTCAGCCGTGCCGTGAGCGGCGGGGGGAACAGCAGGGGGAGGTGTACCGGATCCATCGCGAACACGGCCCTGGGTGGCTGCGGGCTGGGCATGTCTCTCCTGACGCACGGGCTGGAAACATTTTCTGAAAGCGTCTTCTACCGTAGATCTGGCGGTGACGGGCGGTCAATCGGCAGGACGGTGTGGCGGGGACGGTCTTGGCCGACATGGCTGGGCCGGGCACCCTGGGATGGCGTGAAATCGTGTATTGCGCCCGTGCGGACGCCGCGGCCTGTGTGGACCCTGGGCGGCGCCTTCGGGGTGCCCTGCCGGTTGCCCGACGTCCGCATCGGGGAACTTCTCGCCCCATCGACGGCAACCGGTTCCCAAGCCCCCAGCACCGAAAACCCCATCCGGTTCCCGATCGCCTTCGCAGATCAGACCGCGTTCCACCGTCCATGTTCGACCGGTCGGCCGTGACGCCGAGGTTACGCAGTCTTTTCGAAAGTTCGTCAGGACTCTTGACGTCGTTTCCGGACAGGAAGAAGCTCTGCCCCAGCGGTGGACAACCGGTTGCCTAAACGGTTACCGCGATCTCTTGGTCGACCCCGGCCGGTCCCTGGCAGTTCCCCGACGAATCCCGGCAACTCCCCGACCGGATCCCGACCGGGTCCCGACCGATCCCCGATCCCCGACCGAAGCCCGGCCGATCCCTGGCCGAATCCGAACGGACAGAGCAGGAGGTGGTGCGTTCATGCGCCCACATGCCGGTGCCCCCCTGAGCCGCCGCCGATTTCTCTCCCTCTCGGCAGGCGGAGCCACGGCCGGCGCGGCGGTGCTCAGCGGCTGCGCCCTCCAGGTGTCCACCGGCGTCAGCGGCCCGGGCGAGACCGTCACGGTGATGGCGAAGGCCGACGACATCTCCCCGGACCTGATCGAGCAGGCCCAGAAGGACGTCGGCGTCAAGATCGTCACGGTGCGGTACGACCTCACCAAGCTGATCGGGATGATGACCAACGGCAATCCGCCCGACCTGGTGCGCGGTGTCGGTGCCACGGACGCGCCGTACTTCGCGGCGCGGGACGTGATGGAGGACCTGGACCCGTACTTCGCCAGGAGCACGGTGCTCAGGCTCGACGACCTCGATCCGGTCAACGACCTGTGGCGCTACGACGGCCGCTCCCAGGGCAAGGGCCCGCGCTACGGCATGGCGAAGGACTTCTCGCAGGACTCCATGTTCTGGTACAACGCCGCGCTCTTCGACCAGGCGGGCGTCGGCCACCCGCCGGAGCTGGAGCCGGTCACGTTCGAGGAGTGGCTGGACACCGCCAAGCGGCTCACCCGGCGCAGGAACGGCCAGACGACCGTCTTCGGCGGCAGCTACAACGGCGTGAACACCACCAATCTCCTGGCGAGCCTGACGGCGGCCGCCGGCGGAAGCCTCTTCAGCGACGACTTCTCCCGGATCGACTTCACCACCCCCGAGGCCCGCAAGGCACTGGGCTGGTACATCGACTACGCCCGCACCAAGGTCGGCCCCAGCATCATCCAGCCCGACCCCAACGCCTGGGACGGACCCACCTACCAGGCGAACCGGATGGCGATGTCGGGCAGCGGCTACTGGCTCGGCGGTCTGATCAACGCCGACAAGAAGCTGGCGCGGGTCTCCCGGCTCGCCCCGGCCCCCGTCTTCCAGGGCGGCGCGCGGGTCAGTCCGTGCCAGGCCGGCACCGGCTTCTGGATGCCGAGCAAGGCACGGAACAAGGATGCCGCCTGGCGGGTCTTCGAGTGGTTCTTCGGCGAGGCGCCCGCCAAGGGCCGCGCGTCCGGCGGCTGGGGCATCCCCACGCTGAAGTCCCTGCGGCCGCTGATGCCGGCCCAGGAGGACTACCAGAAGCGGGAGCTTCAGGTGCAGAACGCCGAGCTGGAGCACTTCTCGGTGATCGCGTTCACGCCCTACGCCACGGCGGACGCGCTCTACGCCCTCTTCAACCAGGTCGCCCCGGCCGCGATGAACGGCCGGATGTCGGTCGACACCCTGGCGGGGCGCCTCAACTCGGTCATGAACGAGCAGCTGAAGCGCGGTAAGGAGCAAGTGGGATGACGGTCGACCAGGTCTCCGCGGTCACGGACCCGCCCCGCCCGACCGCCGGTGCGCGCCGGGCGCGGGCTGCGGAACGTCCGCGGACCTCCATGACCGCGCGCAGGCACCGGGCGTTCTACATGTTCACCTCGCCCTGGATCGTCGGCTTCCTGCTGCTGACCATCGTCCCGATGGCGTACGCGCTGTGGCTGAGCTTCACCACGTTCGACGGCATCTCGCCCCACTGGAGGTACGTCGGCCTCGGCAACTACGACGAGCTGCTTGCCGACTCCCGGACCTGGGACTCGCTGGGCCGTACGGGCCTGTTCGCGGTGACCTCGGTGCCGCTGTCGATCATCGCCGGGCTCGGGCTCGCCGTCCTGGTCAACCGGCCGCTGAAGGCGCGCGGTCTGTTCCGCACCCTGCTGTATCTGCCGGCGGTGGTGCCGCCGGTGGGTGTGGGTCTCGCCTTCAAGGCGGTCTTCGACCAGAACTCCGGTGCCGCCAACGGTGTGCTGCCCCTCTTCGGGTTCGACGCGCTGGGCTGGCTCGCCGACCCGTACGCCCGCTACGTGCTCCTGATGAGCGTGCTGTGGGCCGCCGGGAACATCATGATCATCTCGCTGGCCGGTCTCCAGGACGTGCCCCGCGAACTCCACGAGGCGGCCCGCATCGACGGGGCGAGCGCCTGGCGGACCTTCCGCAGCATCACCGTGCCGCTGCTGTCGCCGGTGCTGCTCTTCCAGACGGTGACCGGCGTGATCGCCTCGGTGCAGACCATCATGCCGCTGCTGCTGACACCGGACGGCACGACGGCGGGCGTCACCGCGCTGCCGCAGTCGAACTACCTCTACATGATGCACGTGTTCGGGCAGTACTTCGCGCTGGGCCGCTACGGCTACGCCTCCGCACTGCTGTGGGTGCTCTTCGTACTGATCCTCATCGTGACCGGACTCATCTTCAAGTTCACGTCCGGCGTGGTGTTCTACAACGTCGACCCGGAGGCGAAGAAGTGACCGCCACGAGCCTGACCACCGACACCGACTCCGCGCCCCGGGTACGGCTACGCGTGAACCGCCTCGTCCTCTACACCGTGCTCGTCGCCCTCACCGGACTGTTCCTCGGCCCGGTCGGCTGGCTCGTCCTCACCGGCCTGAAGTCCCCGGCCGAACTGGCCGCTTCGCCCGTGCACTGGCTGCCCACCGACTTCCAGTGGCACAACTTCGCCGACGCCTTCAACCTGATCGACTTCCTCGGCTACGCCCGCAACTCCCTGATCATCGCCACGATGTACGCCACTCTCGTCACCCTCAGCTCGGCCTGGGTCGGCTTCGGCTTCGCCCGCCTGGACGCGCCCGGCAAGAAGACGCTGTTCGGCATCCTGCTCGGCTCGATGATGCTGCCGCAGCTCATCACGCTGCTGCCGACCTACCTGATCTTCGCCAAGCTCGGCATGGTCGACACGTACTGGCCGTGGGTGCTGTGGGGCCTGGCCGCCGCCCCGTATCTCGTCTTCCTCTTCCGGCAGTTCTTCGCGGGACTGCCCCGCGAGCTGGAGGAGGCCGCGATCATCGACGGCTGCGGGTACGCCACCATCTTCTGGCGGATCTTCCTGCCGCAGTCCTGGCCGGTGCTGTCCGCGAGCTTCGTGATCGCCTTCACCTGGTCCTGGGGCGACTACATCGCGCCCCAACTCCTGCTGTCGACCGACAAGTCCACGCTCGCGGTCGCCGTCATGTCGACGTACGTCACCTCGGCCGGCACCCCGGTCACCAACCTCCAGGCCGCGGCCTCCGTGATGTACGTCGTGCCGATTCTGCTGATCTTCCTCGTCGCCCAGCGCGGATTCGTGGCCGGGATGTCCACGACCGGACTGAAGTAGCCCCTCTTACCGAACCTTTTGCAAGGAGTTACGCATGAACACGCCCCTGTCACGCCGGACCACCCTCCAGGCCGCCGGTGTCATCGCTGCCGCCGGCCTGGCCAGCAGCATCGCGGGCGCCGCGCAGGCCGCCGCGGCGGATGAGACCGGCACCACCGGCGACCGTGTGGTCATCCACCCGACGCTTCCGAAGGTGCCTGTCAACAACTCCTTCACCGTCAAGGTCCGGCCGCTCGGCGGCACCTGGCAGAAGCTCGGCGTCTACCTTGCCAAGCTCGCACTGATCGACGCGAACACCGGAAGCAACAGGGCCCAGAGCTCCTCCTGGGCCGCCTTCGACTTCTCCGGCACGGTCGAGGTCGAGGTCACGTACAACCCGGGCGGCGGCGAGAAGGTCCGCATCCGCCCGGACTCGTACGGCATCAAGCCCGAGGTGCTCGGCAGCACCGCGCGCTTCACCCTGGACCGGCCCCGCAACCTCGTCGTGCAGATCGACGACAAGATCTTCGACTGCCTGCACCTGTTCGCGAACCCGATCGAGCAGGACGTGCCCACCGAGGGCGACAAGAAGGTCATGTACTTCGGGCCCGGTCTGCACACCCACCCCGACCGAACCCTGAAGGTGCCCACCGGCACCACCGTCTACCTGGCCCCGGGCGCCGTCCTCACCTCCAGCGTGATCTTCGAGGGCGTGGAGAACTCCCGGCTGATCGGCCGCGGCGTGGTCTACGACACGACCGGCGGCGCGGTCTTCGTCCGCAAGTGCGAGAACGTCACGATCGACGGCGTCACGATCCTCAACCCCCGTTACGAGAACATCAGGGTCGCCGAGTCCAGAAACCTCACCATCAAGAACCTGCGCGCCTTCAGCCACCAGGGCTGGGGTGACGGCATCCAGCTCTACTGCTCCGAGAACGTCACGATCGACGGCTGCTTCCTGCGCACCTCCGACGACTGCGTCGCCCTCTACACCCACCGCTGGGACTTCTACGGTGACACCCGCAACATCTCCGTCAAGAACTGCTCCCTCTGGGCCGACGTCGCCCACCCGATCAACATCGGCGTGCACGGCAACACCGACACCCCCGAGGTGCTGGAGAACCTGCGCTACGAGAACATCGACATCCTCGACCACCGCGAGCCGCAGGTGACCTACCAGGGCGCCATCGCCTTCATGGTCGGCGACAGCAACATCGTCCGGGACGTCAGGTTCGACAACATCCGGGTGGAGGACTTCCGCTGGGGCCAGCTCATCCACATGCGGGTCGAGTACAACCCGAAGTACAACACCTCGGCAGGCCGTGGCATTGAGTCCGTCTACATCAAGGACCTCAGCTACAACGGCGAGAACGCCGACCTCTCGATCATCGCCGGCCTCGACGCGGAGCACGCGATCAAGGACGTCACCTTCGAGAACCTCCGCGTCAACGGCAAGGTGATCGCCGACAGCACGGGCAAGCCGAAGTGGTATCTGGCCTCGGACGGCGTGCCCATGTTCGTCAACGAGCACGTGACGAACCTCAGGTTCCTCACCACCGCCGAGGCGGCCGCCGCATGATGAACCACGGACCGAGCCGCCGGGGTTTCCTCGGCGGCACGGCTGCCCTGCTGCTGGTGGCGGGTGCGAGCGGACTGCTCGCGCCCGCCACCGCCCGGGCGGCCGGCCACCAGACCCGTCGCATACGGTTCACACACCCCGGCCTGCTGCATACAGTCAACGACATATCGCGTATGAAGGCCGCCGTCGCCGCCAGGGAAGCCCCGGTCTACGACGGCTACCTCGCCCTCGCCGCGCACGCCCGGTCGAAGTCCACGTACACCGTCCAGAACACCGGCCAGATCACCTCCTGGGGCCGTGGCCCCACGAACTTCCAGAACCAGGCCGTCGCCGACTCGGCCGCCGCCTACCAGAACGCCCTGATGTGGTGCGCCACCGGCAACCGCGCCCACGCCGACAAGGCGCGCGACATCCTCAACGCCTGGTCGGCCTCCCTGACCATGGTCACGGGCGCCGACGGACCACTGGGCGCGGGCCTCCAGGCCTTCAAGTTCGTCAACGCGGCCGAGCTGCTGCGGCACACCGGCTACGACGGCTGGGCGGACGAGGACATCGCCCGCTGCGAGCGGTCCTTCCTGGACGTCTGGTATCCGGCCGTGTCCGGATACATGCTGTACGCCAACGGCAACTGGGACCTGACGGCCATGCAGACCATCCTGGCCATCGGCGTGTTCTGCGAGGAGCCCACCCTCTTCGAGGACGCCCTGCGCTTCGCCGCGGCCGGCGCCGGCAACGGCAGCATCGGCCACCGCGTCGTCACCGACGCCGGCCAGGGCCAGGAGACCGGCCGCGACCAGGGCCACGAACAGCTCGCGGCCGGCCTGACCGGCGACCTCGCCCAGGTCGCCTGGAACCAGGGCGTCGACCTGTGGGGGTACGACGACCACCGCATCCTAGCCAACTTCGAGTACGCAGCCCGCTACAACCTCGGCGGCGACGTCCCCTTCGTCCCCGACCTCGACCGGACCGGCAAGTACGTCAAGAGGACCGTCTCGGCGATCGGCCGCGGCAACCTGCCCCCGATCTACGAGATGGCATACGCCCACTACGCCGGCATCCGCGGCCTCGACGCCCCGTACACCAAGGCGGCCGTCTTCCGCGGCACCGGCGGCGCCCGCTTCGTCGAGGGCAGCAACGACGACCTGCCGAGCTGGGGCACCTTCGCCTACGCCGGCGCGACGGCCCCCGCGCCTGCCGCACCCACGGCACCGGCGGGCGTCACCGCGGCCGGCGACGCAGGGTCCGTCACCGTCAACTGGCTGCCGTCCAGGGGGGCGGCCACCTACACCGTCCGCCGGGCGACCGTCCCCAAGGGCCCGTACGAGGAGATCGCCACCGGCGTCGACAAGCCGGCGTACACGGACAGCGCGGTGCGCCCGGGACGGACGTACTGCTACACCGTCACGGCCGCCAACTCCCTTGGCACCAGTGGGGATTCGGCTCCCGTCGCCGTCACCGCCGGGCTTCCCGAGCCCTGGTCGACGCAGGACCTCGGGGAGGTGAGGATCCCCGGCTCCGCCGCCTTCGACGGCGAGCGGTTCGTACTGGAGGCGTCCGGCACCGCCGACACCTACCGCTCCGTCCATCTTCCGCTGCCCGGTGACGGCACGGTCACCGCGCGGATCGTGTGGCCGCTCAGCTCGCAGTACTCCAAGATCGGCGTCAGCCTCCGGGCCTCCCTCGACGCGGACGCGGCGCACGCCGCCATGCTCATCCAGGGGCTGCCGCTGCACACCTGGAGCGGAGTGTGGAGCGTACGCCCCTCCGCCGGGGCCGGCGTCTCCGGTACCGGCAGTACCCCCGTACCGCCCTCCCAGCAGCAGACGATCACCACGTCCGCCGCCTTCCCGATCTCCGGCCTCGGCTCCCTGCCCGAGTCGGCGACCCCGCTGGAGGCGCCCTACGTGGAGGGCGCCGGCGACGGATACCGGCTGCGCGCGCCCTACTGGGTGCGCGTGACCCGCAAGGGCCGGTGGTGTACCGGAGCGATCTCGCCGGACGGCATACGGTGGACGGAAGTCGGCCGCACCCAGGTCGACGGTATGCCGTATACCGCATACGCCGGCCTCGTCCTCACCTCCTGCCTCGGCGTCGACGAGGAGTACGCCGACACCGGCACCGGCGCCTTCGACAACGTCAGCGTGACCTCCGCATCGGGCGAGGTGTGGTCCGTGCCCCGGCCGGCCCGCGCGGCCGACGACCTGCGGGCCACCTCCGGGGCCGACGCCGTCCGGCTGGCCTGGACCGACCCCGACCTCTCCGCCCGCTACAAGGTGCTGCGCGCCACCGACGCCGACGGCCCCTACGTGACCCTCGCGACGGGCATCGGTCCGGTCGGGTCCGGCGCCCGCATCCGGTACGTGGACGCGACCGGCACACCCGGGACGACGTACCACTACGCCGTCGCGAAGACCAACACCGCCGGACGCGGCCCGCTGTCGGCCTCCGCCGCCGCCCGGACGCCGGCCCCCGCCGTGCCCCAAGTCGCCTCCGCCGCAACGGCGTTCGCCAACAAGGGAGACGCCTTCCGGTATCTGCTGCGCGGCTCGCACGAGCCCGTCCGGTTCACCGCGAGCGGTCTGCCGGACGGCCTTCGCATCGACAAGCGCACCGGACTGATCTCCGGAACCCCCACCGTGACCGGCGAGTTCACGGTCACGACCGGTGTGGGCAACGCGGCCGGGGAGGGCACCGGCACCCTCACCCTCACGGTCGGCACACCCCCGCCCGCCCCCTGGACGTACGGCGACCTCGGAGACGTGGTCCTCGACGACCGCGCCTTCGGGACGCTGGGCGTGGTCGCCATCCGTACCCCCGGCAGCACCGCCCACGAGGACGGGACCTTCGTGGTGCGGGGCGCGGGGACCGACCTCACCGTCAACAACCAGGGCATGACCGGGCAGTTCGTACGGCGGCCCGTCACCGGCGACTGCGAGGTCACCGCCCGGCTGGTCTCCCGTACCGGAGCCACCGCCGACCGGGTCGGGCTGCTGATGGCCAAGTCGCTGTCGCCGTTCGACCAGGCGGCCGGGGCGATCGTCACCGGCGGGACCACCGCACAGCTCATGCTCCGCAAGACGGTGGCGGGCGCCTCCGCCTTCTCCGGCACCGCCGCCCCCCTTCAGCTCCCCCTGCTGCTGCGGCTGAAGCGCACCGGGACCGCCTTCACCGCGGCCGTCTCCACCGATGACGGCGCCACCTGGACCGCCCTCGCCTCCGGCGAGGTCCCCGGCTTCGGTGACGCCCCCTACCACGTGGGTCTCGTGGTCTGCTCCCGCAGCCCGCTGGCCCTCGGCACAGCGCAGTTCCAAGGGGTGAGCATCACGCCCCTCTAGATCCCCCCACGGATTGGAGATGCACAGCAATGAGCCGCACATCCCCCCACCGGTACCTTCCGCACACCGAGCTGAGCCGCCGCGGTCTGTTCAGGACCGCCGGCGGTCTCACCGCCGCTCTCACCGTGGGCTCCGCGTTCGCCGCCACCACGGCGGACGCGGCGCCCGCGGCCTTCACCCACCCCGGCATGCTGCACAACGCCGGCGACATCAACCGCGCCAAGGTCAGGGTCGCCGCGGGCGACGATCCCTGGCTGTCCGGCTGGAACAAGCTGACCGCCAACTCCCACTCCCAGTCGACCTGGACCCCCCGGGCGACGGCGACGGTCATCCGCGGAGGCACCGGCGAGAACTACGGCCTCCTCTACAACGACATCGCCGCCGCCTACCAGAACGCCCTGCGCTGGAAGGTCGGCGGCACCGAGGCCAACGCGCAGTGCGCCGCCAGGATCCTCAACGCCTGGGCGACGACCCTCACGACCGTCACCGGCAACGCCGACCGGTTCCTCGCCGCCGGGATCTACGGCTGGCAGTTCGCCAACGCGGCCGAACTCATGCGGGACTACCCGGCGTTCGACCTCGCCCGCTTCCAGCAGATGATGGTCAAGGTCTTCTACCCGCTCAACAACCAGTTCCTGACCGGCCACAACGACGCCTGCATCACCAACTACTGGGCCAACTGGGACCTGTGCAACATGGCCTCCATCCTGGCCATCGGGATCCTCACCGACGACGGCGCCAAGTACGACCAGGCCGTCACGTACTTCAAGTCCGGCGCGGGCAACGGCTCCCTCGCCCACGCCGTGCCCTACCTGTACACCGACGTGGACGGCTACGCGCTGGGCCAGTGGCAGGAGTCCGGCCGCGACCAGGGTCACACCGTCATGGGCATGGGCCAGATGGGCGCCATCTGCGAGATGGCGTGGAACCAGGGCGAGGACCTCTACTCGTACGACGGCCGCCGCTTCATGAAGGGCGCCCAGTACGTCGCCAGGTACAACCTCGGCAACGACGTGCCCTTCACCACCTACACCTGGGGCACCGGCCAGAGCTGCGCCCAGCAGTCGCAGACGGTGATCTCCTCGGCCTCCCGCGGCCAGGTGCGTCCGGTGTGGGCCATGCTCCACTACCACTACAACCGGCGCGTCTACCTGGACGACAAGTACATCTCCCAGATGTGCTTCTCGGTCGCCCCGGAGGGCGGGGGAGGTGACTACGGCTCCGTCAGCGGCGGCTTCGACCAGCTCGGCTTCGGCACGCTGATGTACGCCAAATAGCCGCAAAGCCGCGCTCGTGCGCCGGAATACCGGGCCACCATGTGGTGCTCTGTTCTTCACGGTGCACGAGTGCGGTGCACGAGCGCGGCGCGGGAGGCTGGTGGGCGCATGACGGCGGCAGACCAGGCGGACCAGGCGGACCAGGCGGGCCGGACGAACCGGGACCCGGTGGTCAGGACGCCGTACGGGGCCGTACGCGGCCGGTACGAACGGGGTGTCGCGGTGTTCCGTGGCATCCCGTACGCGGCCCCGCCGGTCGGACCGCGCCGGTTCAGGCCCCCCGAGCCGCCCGAAGCCTGGGAGGGCGTGCGCGACGCGGTCGCCTTCGGGCCGACCGCGCCGAAACCTCCGTACTCGGAGGCCTTCGCGCAGTACCTGTCCGACCCGGTCGTGCCCGGCGACGACTGTCTCAACCTGAACGTCTGGACGCCGGAGCCGGGCCCCGGTGCCCGGCTCCCGGTCGTCGTGTGGCTGCACGGCGGCGCCCTCACCCGGGGTTCATCGGCCGTGCCCGTGTACGACGGGCACACCTTCGCCCGCGACGGAGTCGTCTTCGTCTCCGTGAACTACCGGCTCGGCGTCGAGGGCTACGGCCTCTTCCCGGACGCCCCCGCCAACGCCGGCCTGCGCGACCAGCTCGCCGCACTGCAGTGGGTGCGCGAGTCGGCCGCGGCCTTCGGCGGCGATCCCGGCCGGGTGACCCTGGCCGGTCAGTCCGCCGGGGCGATCAGCGCCGGCGCCCTGCTGGCCGCACCGCAGGCCCAGGGCCTGTTCCGGCGCGCGATCCTGCAGAGCGGGCCGCCCGAGGCGAGCGACCGGGACAAGGTACGGCGGATGGTGCGCCGGATGGCGACCCGGCTGAAGATCCCCGCCACCGCCGCGGCCTTCGCCGAGGTCGACCGCGACCTGCTGCTGCGCACCCAGGCGGAGGTGGGCAGACTCAGCAGCCCGGTGCTCGGCGGCCCCGCCTTCGGGATCGTCGTCGACGGCGACCTCGTGCCGCGCGACCCGCTGGAGGCACTCGTCGACGGTGACGTGGCGGCGGGCGTCGACCTGATGACGGGCTGGACCCGCGACGAGTACCGGCTGTGGCTGGTGCCCGGCGGGCTCCTGGAACGCGTCGACCGGCTCGGCGCGGTCGCGCTGGCCGGCGCCATGGCCCGCTGCCACTGCGGCCACGACGTGCCCCGCGGCTACCGCGCCCTGCACCCGGAGGCCGGCACCGCCGAGATCGTCGGGCAGATGGTCACCGACCACCTGCTCCGCCGCCCGCTGCACCGCCTCGCCGACGCCCGCCCCGGATCGTCGTACGTCTACGAGTTCGCCTGGCCCTCCAACCTCCCCGGCCTCGGCGCCTGCCACGCCCTCGAACTCGGCTTCGTCTTCGACACCGGCGAGCTCCCCGACTCCGCCAAGCTCGCCGGCTGGGGCACCCCGCGGGAACTGGCCGACGCGATGCACGGGGCGTGGGTGCGGTTCGCCGCCGAGGGCGACCCCGGCTGGCAGAGCTGGGACGCCTCCCACCCGGTGCGGGTCTTCGGCGACGGGGAGCCGCGCACGGCGTACGGCCCGCGGGACGGGGAGTTCGCGGTGTGGACGGCGGACGCGCAGGCGCGGGCGGGCGCGGAAGACCGGCCGGAGGAGCCGGGGGAGGGGCCGCTGCCCGGCGAGGCCGGTCTGCCCGCCCGGATCGCGGCCGTGCGCGGTACGACGGCGGCGCGCAGCGCGGAACTGCGTTCGGTGGTACGGCGGCTGCGGCTGCCCGGGTCGGTGCGCCGCCCCTGACCGGCGGCCCGGGTCGGAAACGGCTCAGGAACCGGTTGCTGCCGCAGCTCTCACCGAGTCGCGCATCACCACGTGCGTGCCGAGGAGCAGATGCTCGTCCGGGGCCCCGGCGGTGCGGCCCAGGACCGTGCGGACGGCGAGGCGGCCCAGCTCCTCGTAGGGGACGTGGACCGTCGTCAGCGCAGGGTGCAGGTCGCGGGCGAACGGGATGTCGTCGTAGCCGGCCAGCGAGACGTCGCCCGGCACGTCCAGGCCCGCCTCGTGCAGCGCGGTCAGCGCGCCGGCGGCGACCATGTCGGTGGCGGCGACCACGGCAGTGAAGTCCAGCCCGTCCTTCAGGGCCTCGCGCATCAGCCGGTGGCCCGCGTCGCGGGTGAAGTCGCCGTGCAGCAGCAGCGCCGGGTCGGCTTCCACACCGCGGGCGCGGTGGGCGGCCAGATAGCCGCGCTCGCGGCCCTGCGCGGTGGTGTGGTCCGGTTTGCCGCCGAGGAACAGCACGCGCCGGTGGCCCTGGGCGAGGACGTGGGCGACCAGGGCGTAGGCGCCGCCCTCGTTGTCGTACTCGATGACCGTCACCGGTGCCCCGGGTCCGAGCGGCGGGCGGCCGCACAGCACCAGGCGGGAGCCGGCCGACGCCAGCGAGTCGGCCATCCGGCGGGTGCGCTCGCGGTACTCGGCGGTGTCGGCGGCGCCGCCCACCAGGATCACGGCGGCGGCCCGCTGGGCCCGCATCATCTCGACGAACTCCAGCTCGTGCCGGACGTCCCCCTCCGTGCTGCACACCAGGCAGAGGTGCCCGAGCCGGGTCGCCTCACGCTCCACGCCGTGCGCCATCAGCGCGAACGACGGTCCGGTGATGTCCTCCAGGACGAACGCCAGCGTGGGCGTGCCGACGCCCGCCACCGCCTTGGCGCGCGCGTCGGCGACGTAGTCCAGCTCACGGACCGCCCGCATCACCCGGGTGCGGGTCGCCGAGCTCACCGGGTACACGCCGCCGAGCACCCGCGACACGGTCGACGCGGACACCCCCGCACGAGTCGCCACGTCCCGGATCGTGCTCCGCCCCACGTCGGCGTTCTTTACCGTCATCCCTGCCTCGTCCCTCTCCCCGGGCCGCGTCGCCCACCCCTCGGGAACAGTGGCAACACGGAGGGAAACCGGTTCCCGATGCGGAGGCTAGCAGCGGTGGCGGGCAGGGACGAGGGGAAACGACAGGACCGGGCTCACGCCCCGTCAGCGACCGCACCTCGGCCGCGACTCACGCCTGCGCAAGCGTCCCCGCGATGGAGGCGATCGCCCGCGGCCCCACCCGGCAGCACCCGCCGATCAGCCGGGCCCCGGATTCCCGCCAGCCCCGCACCTCCTCGGGCGCGAACGAGGAACGGCCCTTCCACGCCCGGCCCTCGGCGTCCCAGGCTTCGCCGCTGTTGGGGTAGACGACGACCGGCTTGCCGGTGACGCGGGCGGCGGTCTCGACGGCGTTGCCGACATCTTCGGGGACGCAGCAGTTCACGCCGACGGCGATGACCTCGTCCGCGTCGGCGGCCACGGCGAAGGCCTCGTCGAGGGGCTGGCCGGCGCGGGTGCGGTCGCCCGCGACGCTGTACGACAGCCAGGCCGGCACCCCGAGTCCGCGTACCGCCCGCAGCAGCGCCTCGGCCTCCTCGGCGTCGGGCACCGTCTCCAGGGCGAAGACGTCGGGACCGGCGGCGGCCAGCACCTCCAGGCGGGGCCGGTGGAAGGCCTCGAGCTCGGCCACGCTGAGCCCGTACCGGCCGCGGTACTCGGAGCCGTCCGCGAGCATCGCGCCGTACGGCCCGACCGAGGCCGCAACCCACAGCGGCCGGGTGACTCCCTTCGCCCGCGCCTGCGCCGCCGCGTCGCGGCCCAGCCCGACGCTCAGGCAAAGGAGTTCGGCTGCCCGCTCCCGCTCGATCCCGCGTTTCGCGAAGCCCTCGAAGGTCGCCTGGTAGCTGGAGGTGATCGCCACGTCCGCGCCCGCCAGGTAGTAGGCGAGATGCGCCTCGGCGATCGCCTCGGGCCGCTCGGCGAGCAGCCGCGCCGACCAGAGTTCGTCGCTCAGGTCGTGCCCGGCGGACTCGAGCTGGTTGGACAAGCCGCCGTCGAGGACGACCGTCCCGGCGGCGAGGGCTGCGGAGAGAGAGAAAGGCGTGTCGCTGGTCATGTCACGACGCTAGTCGACGGGGCCGCGGAACAGCCGCGTGTGTCCGGTACATGAACAGATTGCCCAGCATGTGGAATGCCAGGTTAGGATCACGCCCCCCGCCCCCTTTCCCCAGGGATCCGCCATGACCGCCCCCAGCCCCCCCGAGACCGCCGAGCCGGAACCGGCCGAACAGGCTGCCGCCACCTCGCGCCGCCGCACCTTCGGCCCGGCCGCCGCCACCGCCCTCGTCATGGGCAACATCATCGGCGGCGGCATCTTCGCGCTGCCCGCCACCGTGGCGCCGTACGGCGGTGTCAGCCTGGTCGCCTTCGTCGTCCTGTCGGTCGGCGCGGTGCTGCTCGCGCTGCTCTTCGGCAAACTGGCCCGGCGCAGCCCCGTCACCGGCGGCCTGTACGTGTACCCGCGCGACGCCTTCGGCCCCTTCGCCGGCTTCCTGTCGGCATGGTCGTACTGGACGATGTGCTGGGTCAGCATCGCCGCGCTCGCGGTCGCGGTCGTCGGCTACGTCGACGTCCTCATACCCCTCCACGGCAACCACACCCTCGAAGCGCTGGTCGCGCTCGCGGCGCTGTGGCTGCCGGCCGCCGCGAACTTCGCCGGCACCCGCTGGGTCGGTGCGGTCCAGGTCGTCTCCACCGTCCTCAAGTTCGTGCCGCTGCTGCTCGTCGCCACCGTCGGTCTCTTCTTCGTCGACGCCGACAACTACGGCCCGTTCAACGCCTCCGGCGAAAGCGTCTCCGGCGCGCTGGCCGCCTCCGCCGCGCTGCTCCTCTACAGCTTCCTCGGCGTCGAGTCGGCCGCCGTCAGCGCGGGCGAGGTCCGCGACCCCGAACGCAACGTCGGCCGCGCGAGCGTCCTGGGCACCCTGGCCTCCGCCCTGGTCTACATCCTCGGCATCGTCGCCGTCTTCGGCCTGGTCCCGCACGACAAGCTGGTCGACTCCGGCGCCCCCTTCGCCGACGCCGTGAACTCGATGGCCGGCGGCACCTGGGGCGGCACCGCGATCGCCCTGGTCGCCGTCGCCTCGATCACCGGCTGCCTCAACGGCTGGATCCTGATGGCCGCGCAGATGCCGTACGCCGCCGCCCGCGACGGCCTCTTCCCGGCGCGGTTCGCCAAGGTCGGCAAGGGCGGGGTGCCCGGCTTCGGCGTCTGGGCCTGCGTGGTCCTCGGCACGCTCCTCATCGGCCTCAACTACACGGCGGGCCCGGACACCACCTTCCGCGTCCTCGTCCTGATCACCACCTTCACCGGCTGCGTGCCCTACCTGCTGTCCGCCGCCGCCCAGCTGTACTGGCTGGCCAAGGGCACCCGCGAACGGGTCCGCCCGGCCGGCCTGGTCCGCGACCTGATCGTCGCCGCGCTCTCCTTCGCCTTCGCGTTCTGGCTGATCGCGGGCGCCGGCTACGCGGCCGTCTACCAGGGCGTACTGTTCCTCTTCGCGGGCATCCCCGTGTACGTGTGGCTGCGTGGACGCCGGGAACCGGCGGAGGAGTCCGCCTAACCTTGGGGGATGTCCGACACCGATGCCGTGGACGCGGAGGGCGCCGAAGCCGCCGATGCCGAGGGTGTGTACGAGGAGGCCCGGCAGATCCTCGGCCCCTTCCCCGGGCCCGTCTTCCTGGCGCCCCTCACCCACAACCCCAAGAACGGCGTCACCGGCGGCGTCTGGGTCGTCAACGCCGGTGACCGCTCCGCGATCCTGAAGGTCCTCACCCGCTCCAAGGAGGCCACCGGACGCTGGGCGGCCTCGGAGGACCCCCGGCACTGGAACTACTGGCGGCGCGAGGCCGACGTCTACACGTCCGGCCTCGCGCAGGTCTGGCAGCCGTACGGTGTCCGCGCACCCCGGCTGCTGGCCCCCGTCGAACGGCCCGACGGCGACATCGCGCTGTGGCTGGAGCGGGTACGCGGAGAACCCGCCACCCGCTGGAAGACCGCCCGGCACATCGAACACGCCTGCCGCCTGGGCGCCGCCCAGGGAGCCGTCGGCGCGGTGGCCGACGAGCCGTGGCTCTCACACCGCTTCCTGCGCCAGTACGTCGGCAGCAACATCTTCGGCCAGGAACTCCTCGACGACGACGAGGCCTGGCAGCAACCCCTGGTCCGCGACCACTTCCCCGAGGGTCTGCGCCGTGACATGGTCCGGCTGCACCACGACCGCGAGTGGTTCCTCGACGTCATGGAGGCCCTGCCGCGCACCTTCAGCCACCTCGACCTGTGGCCCGCCAACACCTGCGCCGACGGCCCCCGCAGCGTCGTGTTCGACTGGGCGTTCGCCGGCGACGGAGCCCTCGGGGAGGACCTCGGCAACTACCTCCCCGACACCGTCTTCGACCTGTTCGTCCCGGCCGCTCGCCTCCCCGAGTACGCGGCGGGGGCCTACGAGGCGTATCTGCGGGGTCTGCGCGACAGCGGCTGGAAGGGCGACGAGAACCTCGTACGGCTCGCGGTCTGCGCCTCAGCCGTCAAGTACGACTGGCTCACCGCGCTCATGCTGGCCCGCGCGGGCGAGGAGCAGCTGGCCTACGGCGGCGACCGCCCAGTGGACGCCGAACGCCGCTACCGGGAACGCGGCTCGACCCTCGCGTTCCTGGCGGAGTGGGCGACGGAGGCCCGAACACTCGCGCCCAGGCTGGGCTTCCCGGAGGCCCCGAGCGGCCGCTGACACCCCAGCCGCGCCCCAGCTGCGGGCAGTCGTGCCGCTGGGGCGGCGCGTGTGGGCGCAGCGGCACCCCGCAAGCGCGGTAAAGCGACACCCCGCGACCCCAGCCGCAACGCCGGGCACCGCTACCCATGAGCCGCGTGTCGCCCGCCCTTCCGCCGTCCACGCCGGGCCGCCGGCACCACAAGCCCCAAAAACAGTCCCACCGCGAGCGCATACGGCCACCAGCCGAGCCCGCCACTCGCAGCGTTGACCGCACGCGTGTCGGCCGCAACGGCTCCGGCCGACTCCGTCCCGCGAGCAACAGAGGGCGACGGGCTCACGGCGTCCGCACCGAGCACGACGTCGTTTCCGTCGCCCCCCTTGTAGCTGATGCGATACGTCGTGTCGGCGAGCTTCACCTTCGTGCCCTCCTTGAGGCCGGTGAACGCACCGCCGGTCTTGGCGCGCCCCGCGTGCTCCAGCACGGTGATCTCGCGCGCGGTGGCGGACCCGGCGGCCGACAGATCCAGTTCCCCGGCCAGCCGCACCGCCCCCGTCACCCTCAACGGCCTGTCCCGCAGGACGAGTTCGCCCTGCGCACGCTGCGTGTAGTCGCCGGAGACCGTGAGGCCGCCCGCGACGACGCCCTCGTTCGTCACGGCTCCCTTCACCGTGCCGGTGCCGGTCAGCGTGGTCGCCACCCGCAGCCCGGACGGGCCGGCGTCCAGCCGCGACCTGGCCGAGGAGAGCCGGATCACCTTGCTGCGGACCAGAGTCGCCCCCGACCGCAGGGCCAGCGTCCCCTTCTTCACCGTCGTGGCCCCGGTGTACGTCACCGCGCCGCCCGTCAGGGTCGTCGTGGCCGCCCCCGCCTGCGTGAGCGCACCGCTCCCGCTCAAGTGCGCCAGGGAGACCGGGGTCTTCGCGTTGTTCACGACGAGCGTCCCGTCGTTCACGACCCGTCGGCGCTCGGTGCCGGTCAGCAGGGAACCGTCCCCCTGTGCCGAGCCCAGCCGCAGCACCGCGCCCTTGCGTACGGTCGTCGAACCGTCGTAGTACTGCTTGGCCGCGAAGGTGACGTCGTTCCCGCGCGTCCCCGCGATGACGACGTCCCCGGCTCCGGGGGCGGACAGCGTGTCGTGGAACACGCCGCCACCGATCGGCGCTCCCAGCGTCACCGGGCCGTTGTAGTCGAAGGTGAGGAGCGAACGGGAGCGCGCCGCAAGGAGGTTGATGTAGACCGTCTCGGCGGTGCCCGGCATGAAGATCCTGTTCGTGGTGCCGTCGCCCCACTGCACGTTGGCGCCCTTGATGTTGGTGCCGCGCTTGTTGACGTTCTTCCGTGCGGGCGTCCAGTTCAGGGCGGGGTCGCTGAGCGAGGGGTTGGTGTCGCCGCCCTGGTCCGACCAGCTGTACTGGCCGGTGAGGACGACCTTGCTGCCGGGCCGCGACTGGACGTTGATGTCGCTGCCGTACTCGCGCTGGTAGAAGTCCATGCCCTCGGTGACGGTCTGGCCCAGCGGGGTGTCCACGGTCCAGGTGCCCTGGTTGAGGACCTTGCGCACGTTCGGCAGTGAGGTCGCGAACTCGGGCCGTCCGGCGTTCACCTGGGTGCCGTTGTCGATCACTCCGGAGAACGAGTGGGTGCCCGACAAGTCCCAGGTGCCCCAGAGGAACCGCGGCTGGGTGATCAGTCCTGAGCCGCTGATGGTGCCCAGGTTGTAGGCGCTCCTCAGGGAGAGCCGCAGGGTGCCGTCGACCCGGATGTTGTCCTGGTTGAGCCGGAACGCCGGGGTGTTGTACGGGAAGTGGCCGATCAGCCCGGTGGTCCCGCCGGTGCCGTACTGCAGGGTGGCGCCCCGCTGGACCGTGATCGCGGGCGGATCGGGGTTGGCGGTGGTGACGTAGGGGTGGTTGCCGCCGGGTGTCGCCACCTTCTGCCGCTGACGGGACTTCGGCAGGGTGAAGTCGCTGTCCTTGGTCAGGACCAGCGTCCCGCTGCCGCGCACGGTGAGCGTGCCCTCGCCGCGGAAGACTCCGTCGTACGTCGTCGTCCCCGACGGCACGGTGACGACCGTGTCGCCGGTGAGGGTCACGTCGCGGTCCGCGAGCACGTCGGCGGTGACGTCCCGGTTCCCGGCGGCCGTCGCCGGGGGAGCGGTGGCGAGGAGGGCGGCCACGGCCGCGAGGGCGCCGGCGGCCGCTGCTGTCTTGTGGGTATGGCTGCGCACGGATCGGAGACGGATCGGCACGCCTGCGGATAACAGAAATTCGCCCGGTAGAAAGCGCCTTCTCCAGTCTCGTCGAACCCGTTGACCTCCCGGTTGCACACCCGTACCTTTTCGGCGTTCGTCATGACAGATGTCGTTCGTAATTCCGAACATCTCGTACCCCCCGCGAGAGGCAGTGTGTATGAGCCGCGACACCGACCTGCCCGAATACCCCCACCGCAGACTGCTGCTCAAGAGCGCCCTGGCCGCGGGCGCCCTGGCGGCGGCCGCCCCCGGCATCGCCCAGGCCGCCCCGACCCGGAAAGCAGCCCCGTATGTGAACCCGCTCGTCCGCAACCGCGCCGACCCGCACATCCACCGCCACTCCGACGGCCACTACTACTTCACGGCGACCGCGCCCGAGTACGACCGCATCATCCTGCGCCGCTCCCGCACCCTGAACGGGCTCGCGACCGCCGCCGAGTCCGTGATCTGGACCAAGCACGCGACCGGCGACATGGGCGCGCACATCTGGGCACCGGAGATCCACCGCATCGGCGGCAAGTGGTACATCTACTTCGCCGCGGCGCCCGCCGAGAAGATCTGGGACATCCGTATCTGGGTGCTGGAGAACGCCCACCGCGACCCCTTCAAGGGGACCTGGACCGAGCGCGGTCAGCTCAAGACCGCCTGGGAGACCTTCTCCCTGGACGCCACCACCTTCACCCATCGGGGCAGCCGCTACCTCGCCTGGGCGCAGCACGAGCCCGGAATGGGCAACAACACCGCCCTGTGGCTGTCGAGGATGGCGAACCCGTGGACCCTGACGGGCCCTCAGGTCCGACTCTCCACCCCCGAGTACGACTGGGAGTGCATCGGCTTCAAGGTCAACGAGGGCCCGTCGGTCATCTGCCGCAACGGCCGCCTCTTCATGACGTACTCCGCCAGCGCCACCGACTTCAACTACTGCATGGGCCTGCTGACCGCCGACGCGGGCAGTGACCTGATGGACCCCGCCAGCTGGGCCAAGTCGCCGACGCCGGTGTTCACCAGCAACGACACGACCAAGCAGTACGGGCCGGGCCACAACTCGTTCACCGTCGCCGAGGACGGCCGCACCGACGTCCTCGTCTACCACGCCCGCCAGTACAAGGAGATCGTCGGCGACCCGCTGAACGACCCCAACCGCCACACCCGCGTCCAGAAGCTCGGCTGGAAGGCCGACGGCACCCCCGACTTCGGCATCCCCGTGGCGGACACGGCGCCGACCGCCTCCGTCGAACCGGTCAAGGAGAGTGCCTGAGATGAGACGTGCCTACGCCGCACTGCTCGCCCTGTGCCTGGCGCTGCTCGGCGCCCTGGCCACCGCCGGCCCCGCCCAGGCCGCACCCCAGACCATCACCAACGGCACCCAGTTCACGGACACGACGGGCAACCCCGTGCACGCCCACGGCGGCGGGGTCCTCAAGGTCGGCTCCTACTACTACTGGTTCGGTGAGAACCGCAACGCCGACAACACCTTCCGGTACGTGGACGCCTACCGCTCCACCGACCTGAAGAACTGGGAGTTCCGCAACCACGTCCTGACCGAGGCGACCGACCCCGAGCTGGCCACCGCCAACATCGAGCGGCCCAAGGTCATGTACAACGCGTCCACCGGCAAGTTCGTGATGTGGATGCACAAGGAGAACGGCACCGACTACAGCGAGGCCCGCGCCGCCGTCGCCGTCTCCGACACCGTCGACGGCAACTACACCTGGCGGGGCAGCTTCCGCCCGCTCGGCCAGCACATGTCCCGCGACATCACGGTCTTCGTGGACACCGACGGCGCCGGCTACATGATCTCCGCCGCCCGCGAGAACTACGACCTGCACATCTACCGGCTGACCGCCGACTACACCGGCATCGCGAGCCTGGTCGCCGACCCCTGGCACGGCGGCCACCGCGAGGCGCCGGCCCTGTTCAAGCGGGGCAACGTCTACTTCATGCTGACCTCGGGCGCGACCGGCTGGAACCCCAACCAGCAGCAGTACGCGACGGCCACCTCGCTGTCCGGCCCCTGGTCGGCGATGACCAACGTCGGCGACTCGACGACGTACGGCTCGCAGACCGCGTTCGTCCTGCCCGTGCAGGGCAGTTCGGGCACGTCGTACCTCTACCTGGGCGACCGCTGGGGCAACTCCTTCGGCGGGACCGTCAACGACTCCCGGTACGTGTGGCTGCCGCTGAGCTTCCCCAGCTCGACCTCGATGTCCATGTCCTGGTCCCCGGAGGTCACCGTCGACACTGCGGCCGGCACGGTCAGCGGCACGAGTGCCACGTACAACACGCTGATCGCCCGGAACTCGGCCAAGTGCGCCGACGTGACGAGCCAGTCGCTGTGGCAGGGTGCCCAGATCAAGCAGTACGACTGCAACGGCGGCAACAACCAGAAGTACTGGTTCAAGCCTCTCTCCGGCGGCTACTACCAGCTGATGGTCAGGAGCAGTTCCCTGTGCGTGCAGGAGAACGCGAACACGGTCACGCAGGAGAACTGCAACACCTCCGCGACCAGTCAGCAGTGGTCGCTGACCACCAGCGGCTCGTACGTCACCGTAAAGGCCCGCACGAGCGGCGAGTGCCTGGACGTGAACGGCGCGTCCACCGCCAATGGTGCCTCGGTGATCACGTACACCTGCAACGGGGCGACCAACCAGCAGTGGACACGCGGAACATGATGCTCTGTCAGGTCAGACCAGCAGGTCGATCGCGTCGATCGCCGTGCCCGCGCTGAGGTAGGAGGTCGTCCCCGATCCGCTCACCACGTTGATCTTCAGCACGTTGTACTGGCTGGTGTCAGTGAGCCAGGCACTCGCCGGAACGCTGTAGGTGAACGTGTGGTTGTTCCCCCGGTAGGACCCGTTGGTCAGCGACCGGGTGTTCGGCTGGGTGGGCGGGGAGGGGATGGCCGACGTCCAGGCGTTGACGACGACCTGCGGCCGGCCGTTGGCGTAGGCCGTCGTCACGCCGATCCGCAGGGTGTGTGCGGCGGCGGCCTGGGCCGCGGTCAGCTTGAAGTACACCAGCAGACCGCTGTTGACGTCCTTCCAGAGGTAGCAGGGGAAGGCGGACGTCTCGCTGCCGCTGCCGATCACCACGTTGCCGGTCCAGGAGGCGGCCCGGACGTCGGACGGGTGCGCGTACGTCATCAGACCGGCGTTCTTGAAGCCGCTCGGCGTGCCGTTCCAGTCGTTGATCCGCCAGATGGCGTTCGCGTTGGACGGGTCGTTCGTGGAGGGGATCGCGATCGAGTTGAGGGTCGTCGTACCGCCCGCGGACACGGTCACCTGTGTACTGTATACAGCCAGCTCGCCCTTGTGGACGGTCAGCGTGTACGTCCCCGGCAGCACCCCGCCGATCGAGAAGTAACCGTCGGACGCCCGCGCCGAACCCCAGTACTGTGCCGCCGAGTTGGCGATCCCGACCGTGTACGGGTGCGCCGTGTTCCGTCCCGTGATGCCGACCCCCGCGACCCGGCCCCGGCCGCTCGCGCCGACGTATCCCGAGATGCCGAGCGAGTCGGCCCAGGAGGTGGTGAGCGTGCCCGGGAACAGCGACGAGGAGGGCGCTCCGCCGTCCGTGAAGGAGACGACGTACGGGCCCTGGAGACCGAAGCGCTGGTCCTCGGTCTGGTTCTGGCCGTAGTACAGGATCTCGTACAGGCCGCCGCCGTCCGCGCTCTGGTGGCGCAGCAGCGAGCGGTAGAACGGACCGCCGGAGGCCTTCTCGTGGTTGCTGCGGACGATCCACAGGCCGACGCTGCCGGTCGTCCAGCCGACGTAGTCGTAGTCCATGACCCGCAGCTTCGAATAGTGCTTCGAGCGGGTCTGGCCGTCGGACTTCGCGAACACGTCCGAGGCCTCGATGGTGCTGTTCGTGTACGTGTAGGAGTCGGGCTCGTCGTTGAGGAAGAGGCCCTTCTTCACGCGCAGGATGTAGCGGGTCGCGGAGACGGACGTGTCGGCCTTGTTGGTCCACAGGTAGACGTTGTTCTCGCCGCTGCGGGCCGCGTAGTAGTGCTTCAGCGTGCCGTACGCGACGGAGATCAGGATCGTCGTACCGGACTGCCTGATGCTCACGGTGGAGGCGCCGAGGCCGGACTCGATGTGCGAGTTCATGCCGCCGTAGCCCTGGTACTCCACGCCGCGGTAGACGAGCGAGGTCAGGTCGCCGTTGGTCTTGCTGACCTTGAAGACGAGGTTGGCACCGGTGTCGACGACGTAGTTCGACCCGTCGTCGGTGTAGCCGAAGGCCGCGGCGGACGCGGTCTGGGCGAGCGGGCCGGTGAGGGCGGCCGTACCGGCGGCGGCCGCGGCGGAGAGGACGAAGGTACGGCGTCGGACCGGTCTGTTGTTCGCGGTTCCGGACATGGGGGTGCCTCCTTCAGTTGGTGTGGGGGTCGGGTGCCGGGGCCTGCCCGGCGATCCTGGTTGGCAGAGTGACAGTTGAATCGATTTCGCGAAAGGGCTTTCGCTGCTCTCGAGTTGGCAATCATGTGAAAACGATCCAAGGACTAGAAAGCGCTTGCCAGGAGCGGTACGGTCCAGCCGCCAGGCCTTGTCGCCCTGCCGCAGGACCCTCGGAGGAGCCGAATGAGACGTTTCAACCTCGCCGTGCTGGCGGCGCTGACCCTGAGCGCCACAGTGATCGCCGTACCCGCCCAGGCGCACGGCGGTCAGCGCCCCCTGGGCATCGACCACTGCACCGCCACCGCCTGCCACTTCGACCTCCCGCCCGGCACCTACGACGTGTTGGTCCTCCTCGGCGGCGACGCCGGGTCGAGCACGAGCATCGCCGGCGAGACCCGGCGCTCCATGCTCCCCGAGACCACCGTCGCGGCCGGCGAGCGGGTCGCCCGCAGCTTCACCGTGAACGTCCGTACCCCCGAGGGCGAGCCGACCGGACCCGCTGGCACCCCCGGCCTGGACCTCGTACTGGGCGGCACGGCGCCCGCGCTCGCCGACATCAAGGTCACCACCACCCGGCACGCCCGCCAGATCTTCCTCGTCGGCGACTCCACGGTCTGCGACCAGCCCGGCGACCCGTACTCCGGCTGGGGCCAGCAACTGCCCCAGTACCTCCGCAAGGGCGTGTCCGTCGCCAACTACGCCGATTCCGGCGAGAGTACGGTGACGTATCTGGGGAACCCCCAGTTGTGGGCCACCGTCCAACCGCAGATCCGCCGCGGTGACCTGGTCCTGATCCAGCTCGCCCACAACGACAAGACGACGGACGAGGCGACCTACCGGGCGAACCTGGAGGCTCTGGTGGCGGGCGTACGGGAGAAGGGCGGCAAGCCGGTCCTCGTCACCCCGATCGTGCGCCGCTGGTTCAACTCCGACGGCACCCTGAACAACGGCACCGCGCTCCTGGTCAACGGCCTCGGTGTGAACCATCCCGAGGTCGTCCGCTCGGTCGCCGCCGCCGAGGACGTCCCGCTGATCGACCTGACGGCGAAGACGAAGGCGGTCGTGGAGTCGCTCGGGGTCGAGGGCTCCAAGGCGCTGTACCTCTACAACGAGAAACGGGACAACACGCACACATCCGCCCACGGCGCGACCGTGTACGCGCAACTGGTCCGTGACGAACTCGTCGCCCAGCATCTGGTGCCCAAGGGCCTGGTGCGGGTGTCATAGACCCCTGGGGCGCTCCGACCGGAACCGGGGCGCCCCAGGCTTAGGGGTCCTTTCACTATGCCCGTCCGGGTCGCGCGGCCTGGCACCGCACCTCGCCGCGTTGCCGAAACGCCCACGTGGCTCCGCCACGAGGACGCTCCGGCGCCTTGCGATGCACGGCACCAGACCACGCGACCTGATCGGACGCTCATAGTGAAAGGACCCCTTAGGCCGATTCGAGTCGAGCAAGCACACCCCGCACGAAAGAGACCCATGCAGCTGCCTCCCGACGACCGCACCCTCAGCCCGCTCACCGGCTGCACCCGCGCCCACTGGGAGGCGGCGGCCGACGCCCTGCTCGCGGCCGTCGAGCCGTACGCCACCGAGGACCGCGCCCTCTACCACTTCCCCGGCGGCCACGAGAGCTGGTCGGGAACCCTCTCCGACGGCCTGGAGGGCTACGCCCGCACCCTGCTGCTGGCAGCCTTCCGCCGCGACGAGACCGCCCTGGAACGCTACGCCGACGGGCTCGCCGCGGGCGTGTCGGGCGTCTGGCCGCGCATCGAGGACCGCAGCCAGCCGCTCGTCGAGGCCGCGTCGATCGCCCTCGCGCTCAGGCTGACCCGGCAGCTGCTGTGGGACCGCCTGGACGAGGGCGTGCGCCAGCGGGCGGCGGCCTGGCTCGGCGACGCGCTCACCGCCGAGGCCTGGCCCTGCAACTGGGAGCTGTTCCCCGTCACGGTCGGCGGCTTCCTCCAGGAGATCGGCCACGAGACCGACGCGTCCCGCAAGGCGATCGACAACGGCCTGGAACGCATCGAACAGTGGTACGTCCGCGACGGCTGGTACACCGACGGCGACGGCCGCAAGTTCGACTACTACAACGGCTGGGCCATGCACCTCTACCCGGTGCTGCACGCCTGGCTCGCCGACGACGACCGGCTCCTGGACCTCTACGGCGGCCGCCTGGAACGCCACCTCGCCGACTACGCCCGCCTGTTCGGCGGCGACGGCGCCCCGTTGCACCAGGGCCGCTCCCTGACGTACCGCTTCGCGACGACCGCCCCGCTGTGGCTCGGCGCGATGACCGGCCGTACGCCGCTGGCACCGGGGGAGACGCGGCGGCTGGCCTCCGGTGCGCTGAAGTACTTCCTGGACCGGGACGCGGTCGACTCGCGCGGCCTGCTCACCCTCGGCTGGCACGGGCCCGACCCGGCCGTCCTGCAGGGCTATTCGGGCCCCGCCTCCCCGTACTGGGCCAGCAAGGGCTTCCTCGGGCTCCTCCTGCCGCCGGACCACGAGGTGTGGACCGCCGCCGAAGAACCGGGCCCGGCCGAGCGGTCCGACGCCGTGACGTCGATCGCCGCCCCCAACTGGCTGCTGCAGTCCACGCGTTCGGACGGGCTCGTCCGCCTCCACAACCACGGCAGCGAGGACGTCCGCTACGACCCGTACTACACGCGCCTCGCCTACTCGACGGTGACGACGCCTTCACCGTCGTACGACAACAGCGTGATCGTCGGCGACGACCCGAGCCGTACCGGGATCGAGCCCCTGGGCGTCGGCGACGGCTGGGTGGCCTCGCGGCACACGGCGGGCGGGGGAGCGCGGGTGACCAGCGTGGTGCTCGCGCGCGGGGTGAGCGAGGTGCGGGCGCATCTCGTGTCGGGTGCCGCGCCGGGGACCGCGGTGCGGGTCACCGGGTGGGTGGCAGGCGACGGGGTGCGCGCCGAACTGGTGCCCGTGGTCGGCCTGGACGACGAGCTCACGGGTGTCACCGGGGACGGCGGCACCCTGTTCGTCGCGCTGGCCCGGCTCACCGCCGAGCCGGACCCCGTACCGCTGGGGGAGACGGTGAGCGTACGGACGGACGCGGCAGGGGAGTTGACGGTCCGGTGGAGCGAGGGGCCCGAGACACGGGTGCGGCTGGACGAGTCCGCCGTACGCGTCGAGTCCCGCCCGGCCGGATGACCCGCGGGTGAGCGCAGCGCGCCCGCCACGGCCGTGAACAGCCGTGCCGGCCTCCCGCGCCACGGGTGGCTGATCTTCTGCGGGCGCGCCCGCGGGCCGGCCCGCGGGCGCCCTCACGGCGTGACGCGGGCGATCCTCAGGCTCGTCGAGGCCGGCGACGCGCCGGTGAGCGCGGTCGCGTAGCTCGGCGTCACGGGCACGTACGCCCACATCAGCGTGCCGTCCTTCTGCACCGCGATGTCACCCGTCATCCGCGCCGCGACGACCTTGTCCGCGCTCTGGAACTTCCCGTTCCAGTCGATGAGCCGCAGATGCGTGCCCGTGAAGGTGCCCGTGCAGGTGCCGCTCGCGCACTTGGCGTTCTTCAGCATGATCTAGCGCGGAACCCCGGGCGTTCACGCCCTGGAGGAAGCGCTTCTTAACGCTGCTCTGACCCGCGCGGGTGCACGGGTCTGCACTGTTGACCTGAGCCAGCTCAGGCGGGTCGTTTCTGGTTCTCGATGTACTCCTTGATGACGGCGAGCGGGGCGCCCCCGCACGAGGCGGCGAAGTAGGACGGCGACCAGAAGTGCTCGCCCCACAGGTACTTGCGGATGTGGCCGGGGAACTCCTGCCGTAGGCGCCGGGCGGAGACACCCTTGAGGGAGCCTACGAGCCGGGAGATGGCGACCTTGGGCGGGTAGTGCACGAGCAGGTGGACGTGATCGCGTTCGCCGTTGAACTCCCGCAGCTCCGCGCCGAAGTCGGTGCACACGTCGCGCATGACCTCTTCGCAGCGCCGAAGGATCTCGTCGGTGAATGGTCCGCGCCGGTACTTGGGAGTGAAGACCAAGTGCGCGTGGAGGGTGTAGACGACGCTACGGCCCCTGCGGATATCGGGGTTTGGCTCCCAGCGTGGTGACATAGATCAATGCTACGATCACGCCCGTGAAGATCGTGACGCAGGTCAAACTCACACCGGATGCCGTGCAGGCATTCGTGCTTGAGCGCACCCTGCGCACGGTCAATGACGCCGCGAACTGGGTGTCGCAGGTGGCGTTCGAACACGGCGTGTCGCGTGAGTACGAGCTGCGCAAGCACACCTACGCCGAACTCAAAGCCCGTGGGCTGGGAGCTCAGGCCGCGCAACACGTCATCAAGAAGGTGCGCGACTCGTACACCACGCTCAAGGCCAACATCCGGGCCGGGAACCTCGGCAAGGAAGGCTCCAAGCGTCGCCGCAAGGCCGAGTCCAAGCCGATCACCTTTCGCCCCGAGGCCGCCCAGCCGTATGACGACCGGTGTCTGAGCTGGCAGTACGACCAGCAGACCGTGTCCATCTGGACCGTGGACGGCCGGGTCAAGAACGTGCCGTTCGTGTGCTCCCCGGACGCGCTCAAGATGCTCCAGGCGCACCGGCAGGGCGAATCCGACCTGATCGAGCGCGACGGCGTATTCTACCTCGTCGCCACCTGTGACGTGACCGAGGCCGAGCAGTACGAGCCGGACGGCTTCATCGGCGTGGACCTCGGGATCGAGAACATCGCCACCGCCTCCACCGGCTACCTCGCCGCCGGGCGGGGGCTCAACCGGTACCGCAAGCGACAGCTTGCCCTGCGGGCCAAGCTCCAGAAGAAGCGCACCAAGAGCGCCAAGCGGCGGCTCAAGGCCCGTGCCCGCAAGGAAGCGCGGCACGCCGCGAACACCAACCACATCATCTCCAAGACGATCGTGACCGAGGCTGAACGCACCGGACGCGGCCTGTCCCTCGAAGAACTCAAGGGCATCCGCAACCGGGTACGGCTCCGCAAGCCCCAACGGGTCGCACTCCACTCCTGGGCCTTCGCCCAGCTCGGAGACTTCATCGTCTACAAGGCCAAGCGGGCCGGGGTGCCCCTGGTCTTCGTTGATCCCGCGTACACGTCGCAGACGTGCGCCGAGTGCGGCCACGTCGACAAGCGAAACCGTGTCGACCAGGGGCTTTTCATCTGCCGGGGGTGCGGGGTCGTTGCCCACGCCGACCGGAATGCTTCCCACAACATCGCCACCCGTGGCGAGATCGCGTGGAATGCGGGGCGTGAGTCACGCGTCCCTGCCACCCCATAGGGGTGTCTGGACGGAGGAGTCCACCCCAGCAGCCAGCTGGGCACTACCTCCAAGCCCGGTCCTTTAGGGCCGGGTCAAGTTGACGGACTCCCAGGACAGCAGCAGACGGTCCTTGCCGTACGGGGCGTCTTGCGGATGTCATGTCGGTCAGTCGCCGCCGGACGATCAAAGGTTGCCGTGCGGGCCAGGGGAGCTCGGGCTGCCGCCGGAACACTTCGGCGGGCACCGAACCGAGCCGCCCCTACCGTGGCGGACATGACCGCGTTCGCCGCACTGCACCACGCCAAGGAGCCGTTGCTGCTCCCCAACGCCTGGGACCACGCCTCCGCGACGGCCCTGGCCGGGCAGGGCTTCCGTGCCATCGGCACGACGAGCCTCGCCGTCGCCGCGGCCGTGGGGCTGCCCGACGGATCACCGGCCACCCGCGAGCACACCCTCCAACTCGCCCTGACCCTGGGCACGGAACCCTTCCTGCTCTCCGTCGACGCGGCCAACGGCTTCAGCGAGGACCCGGAGCGGGTGGCGGAGCTGGCGCGCGAGCTGTCCGTGGTCGGGGTGGCCGGCATCAACCTGGAGGACGGCCTGGGCCCGGCGGCCCTGCACGCCCGGAAGATCGCCGCGGTGAAGTCCGCGGCCCCCGCCCTGTTCGTGAACGCCCGCACCGACACCCACTGGCTGGGCGACGGCGACTTCGCGGACACCCTGACCCGCCTGGACACCTACCAACAGGCGGGCGCCGACGGGGTGTTCGTCCCCGGCCTGACCGACCCGGCCCGGATCGCCGCCCTCGTACGCCACCTCGACGTGCCCCTCAACCTCCTCTACTCGCCCACCGGCCCGACCGTCCCCCACCTCACCGACCTCGGCGTACGGCGCGTCAGCCTGGGTTCGCTGCTGTACCGGCGTGCGCTGGGCGCGGCGCTGGAGACGGTGACGGAGATCCGGGCGGGCCGTGCACCCCGGGGCGCGGCACCGTCGTACGCCGAGGTCGAGGCGTGGTCGGGGAGCCCCTCAGGCGGCCGGAAGCAGGGTCTCCCTGAGCCGTTCGGCAAAGGCAAGGGGGTGCTCGACGGCGCCGATGTGCCCACCGGGGAACTCAACGAAGTCGCTCCCGGTCCGATCGGCGATGAACTCGGCGGTGCGGTGGAGGAGTTGCCCCCGTGAGACGGATCCGGCGCTGAGGGTGAGACGCGGAGGAAAGGCTCCCAGGTCGGGCACGTAGGAGGTGAACGGCACCAGGACATGGGCGAGAAAGACGGCCATCGGATGACCCAACTCCTCGTCACGAGAGAGGGACTGACCCTGAAGAGGCTCCACCGTCTGCCCCGTCAGTCCGGCGCCGAGCCGTGCGCCGGCGGCCTGGAGCCCCGCCGCGCGATAGGTGTCGTACACCTCCCGGAACATGGCCCGCTGCCGGTCCCCGTCCGGCAGTACGCCCACGCACGGCGGCTCGTGTGCGACGACGTGCCGCAGTCGCCGAGGATGCCGGGCGAGCAGGTCGAGGGCCGCGATGCCGCCCGAGCTGGTGCCGAGAACATACGCGAACTCCCCTTCGGGCAGCGTCCGCTGGAGCACCCGGTACGCCCCGTCGCTCCACTCCTCGACCCGCTGGTCGTGGACGGGGCGGCCGAGGCGGCCGTGGGCGAGGCCGAGCGGGTCGTACGTGACGACCGTGAAGTGCTCGGCGAGCACGTCCGTCATCGCCTCGAGCCCCATGGGATGGCCGGCGCCACCGGGGATGACGAGGAGGACGGGCCCCTCGCCACGAACGTCGTAGTGGAGTGGTGGCTCAGTCATCGCTCTTCGTCTCGCGGGGCCAGTGTTCGAGGGTGATGTGCAGGGCGTCGATCGCCCTGTCCCAGGACGCCTGCACGGCGCGGGGGTGACCGAAGCCGCCTGCGGACTCCAGGGCGCAGTAGCCGTGGAAGGTGGCGCGCAGCAGCCGTACGGCGTCGGTGAGGTCGGGTTCGTCGAGACCGTAGGCACGGAGCATGCCGTACGTGATCTCGGCGGTGCGGAGCATGGCGGCGGAGCCGGTGACGAGGGCCGGGTCGACCCGGATCCGGGTGGCGGCGTACCGGCCCGGGTGCTGGAGGGCGTACTCCCGGTAGGCCCCGGCGAAGGCGGCCAGCGCGTCCTTTCCCGACCGCCCCGCCACGGCGGCGGCGATCCGGTCGATCATCTCCCCGCCGGCGAGGAGGGCGACCCGGGTGCGCAGGTCCTGCAGATTCCTGACGTGCGAGTACAGGCTCGCGTCCTTGACGCCGAAGTGCCGGGCCAGGGCGGAGAGCGTGACGTGTTCAAAACCGGCCTCGTCGGCCAGTTCGGCGGCGGCCGCGGTGATGCGGTCGGGGGTGAGGCCGGCTCTGGGCACTGGGGGGACCTCCGCGATACCGTCGGCTAGGGCACCTAGCTTATGGCCTAGGTGCCCTAGGGTGACGCCCGGCTGTCCGGCGCGTGACGCCGACCGGCCTCAGCGGATCGGCGCGTACAGCACGCCCAGCTTGTCGATCTCGCCGCCCGCACGGCCCGTGAAGCCGACGATCTGCCAGCCGGTCGGGGCCGTCAAGGTCTTCGTGTCCGTGGTCGCCGTACCGGAGGACAGGGTGCGGCCCTTGTCGGTGGTGAACGCCGCCGAGAAGATCCGCGTACGGCCGTCCTTCTGCCCCTGTGTCAGTTTTGCCGACGTGAGGTGCTCGCCTGCGGCGAGGGTCAGGGAGCCGGCCGTGCCGCCCGTGCCGCCGTGGGTGAGGGTCGTACCGCCGTCGTGGGTGAGGGACACGGCGTCCAGGCGGGAGCCGCCGCGGAGGGTCAGCGTGCGGGGGGAGGGGGTCGCGGGCAGGTCGTCCGCGTCGTTGAAGGCCGTGCCGTGCGGGCCGCCGATGAAGTCGCTCGCCTTCAGGGACGAGTCGAGCGTGTAGGAGAAGTCGACCGTGTGCGGGAAGTGGTCGGACAGGTTGGCGCCCGCGGAGTCGAGGAAGGACGCCCACTCGTTGTGGTAGCGGGTGGCGTCCAGGGTCAGCAGCTCGCTGCCGCGGTAGAGGACCTTGTCCACCACCTCGCAGTCGTCGGTCGGGGCCGTCGTCGGGCACACCAGCGCGTCGGCGCCCTGCGCCGGTGCCGCACCGCCCTTCACCAGCTTCACCCACGGATCCGTCAGGCCGTTCTCCGTGACCAGCGTGCGGATGTTGTCGCCCGTGCGCGTGTACCGCGTGTTCGTGTCACCCATCACGATCACCGCGTTGCCCGCGGAGTTCGCCTGGATGAAGTCGGACAGCTGCTCGATGTTGGCGCGCCGGGCCGCCAGCGCGTCGTCGGTCGCGTCGGCGTTGGTGTGGACGTTGTAGAGGTCCACGAAGACGCCCTCGGCGAGCCGGACCCGGGCGAGCGTGAAGCCCTTCGGGGTCAGGCAGTTGGTGCCGGTGCAGTTGTTCCACTTCACCCGCTCGAAGTCCTCGAAGGGGTGGTCCGAGAGGGTGTTGAGGCCGTCGCCGAACGGCACACCGCCGCTGGTCGCGGTGCGGTACGGGTGGTTGTCGCCCGCGTACAGGGCCGCGTGGTAGTTGAAGTCCTCCTGGACGTTCACGATGTCGTACGACGCCAGACGCGGGGAGATCAGCGGGGTGTTCGTCGCCGGCTTGCCGGAGCTGAGGCCTTCGGGGAGACCGGCGACGTTGTACGTCAGGACGTTGAACGAGCCGGTGGTGGCCGCTGCCGCGGGCGTCGTGCCGGTGGCGGCGAGACCGGTCACGGCGAGGGCGGCGGCCGCGAGGGTGCCGATGAGTCGTCTCATGGGGGTGTCTCTCCGGTGGGAGGAAGCGGGGGGTGGAAGGTGAACGCTGCTCAGGTTCACCGGCGAACAGTGTGACGGGCAACGTCAGTTGGGGGAACAGTGAGAGACGAGGTGGATCGCCGTGCCCCGGGTCGGCTGTCCGGGGCAGCCTTGACCTCAAGCCGAGTCGGACGTAGGAAGGGTGAGACCTGACCCTCGTCGACTCTCCAGCGCCCCAAGCCCCGCCAGACCGGTCTCGCGCATGATGCGGTCGACCGTCTCGGGGAGGGAACTCGCGGCGTCGATGACCGTCTCCGTGGCGTCGGGGAGGAGGTCGAGGGGTCGGTACCAGGAGCGCAGATCCCGCTCGGTGACGTCGACCAGGTCGGGCTTGGTCGCGTGCCGGGCGAGGGTTTCCTCGAAGGGGACGTGCAGGTAGTAGGCGTGGGCCGGGCCGCGGTGGTCGGCGCGGAGCCGGGTGAGCATGCCGCCGTAGCGGTCGGCGTAGAGGATGCCCTCGACCACGACGTGGTAGCCGGCGTCGAGGGCATAGCGGGCGACGGTGTCGATCAGGCCGATGTTGGCCGCTCCCGGCCGGTCGCGCTCGCGCAGGACGACCCGGCGGAGGTTGTCCTGGCCGACGATGGCCAGTCCCCGGCCGAAGCGGTCTCGAAGGCCGGCCGCGACCGTCGATTTGCCGGAGGCGCTGTTGCCGCGCAGGACGATCAGCCGGGTTTCCTCGGTGCCCACGGTCATGGCGTCACCGTAGCGGCGTGCGACCCCGCCGCGTCGGACCCACCCACTCCGGTGAGGGGCATGGCCGACTGCCGGCGGCGGCGTTCAATTCAGGTGCGGGTCACCGCAGGGCAGCCGTAGGGTTGCCGGGTCCAGGACAAGGGGGAGGGGCCGCGTGGCGTACGAGGCGCAGCGCGAGGGCGAGCCGGGCGACCGGACACCACCCGCACCGCCCTCACGATCAGCCGGCCCGCCGCCCGCGAAAAGCCGCCGTCCGCTGTGGCGGCAACGGGACTTCGGGGTCTTCTGGGTCGCGCAGACCCTTTCCGTCCTCGGTGACTCCTTCGCCCTGATCGCCCTGCCCCTGCTGGTCCTCCAGGCCACCGGCTCTCTCGCCCGGATGGGCCTGCTCACCGCGGTCGGCGGAGCCGCCTCGGTGCTGGCGGCCGTCTTCGCCGGGGCCCTGGTGGACCGGGTCGACCGCCGCCGGCTGCTCATCGTCTGCGACCTCGTGCGCATGGTGCTGTACGGCGTGATCCCGCTGGTGTGGCTGTTCGGCCCGCAGGTCTGGCTGCTGTACGCCGTCCTGCCGCTGTGCGAGGCCGTCGGCATGCTCTTCGCCGTCGGCTACGTCACCGTCGTCCGCAGCCTGGTCGGCACCGGGCAGCTCACCGAGGCCAACGGCCGGCTGAACGCGACCGCCGCCGCGGCGGGCGTGCTCGGCCCGCTGAGCGCGGGACTCGTCGCCGCCTGGACCGGCCCGGCCGCCGCCGTGGGCGTGGACGCGGCCAGCTTCGGGGTGTCGGCCGCCTGCATGCTCTTCGTACGGTTCGCCCCGCGCTCCGGGGACGACGGCGGCCAGGTCGGGAAGCGGAGCCTGTGGCAGGACCTGCGGACCGGGGTGTCCTTCCTGTACGGCCATCCGGTGCTGCGCTCCCTGACCGCCCTGCTGTTCGTCTTCAGCTTCCTCACCCTCGGCATGACCGACCTGGTCATCTACCACGTCAAGCACGACCTCGGCCACGACGACACAACGGTGGGCACTGTCATGGCAGTCGGCGCGCTCGGCACGATCACCGGTGCCCTGCTGGTGGCCAGGATCCGCCGGGGCCTCGGCTTCGGGCCGACCTGGACCGGTGCGGTCGCGGTGTGCGGACTGGCGTTCGCCGGGCTGGGCTGGGCGCGGGACGTGACCGTCGTCGCGGCACTGAGCGCGGCGTTCCTCGCCTGCGGCGGCATCGCGGGCACCTGCTCGATGTCACTGCGTCAGGAGGTGACCCCGGAACCGCTGCTCGGCCGCGTCACCTCCGCGTTCTGGACCCTCCAGTACTCCGCGGCCCCGATCGGCGCGGCGGTCCTCACCTGGGCCGCGGAACGGCGGGGTACCGCACCGGTCGCCCTGGTCGCCGGCGCGTGCTGCGTCCTGATCGCGGTGATCGCCCTCTTCACGCCGATCCGGACCTCACGCGCCACGGAACCGGCGGCTCACGCAGGCCGGAATCAGGGCGACCAGGCAGCTCCCGCAACCCCGTCGGATCCTTCGGCCCGGCAGCGGTGACGGTCGTCGCCTCGGCCGGTCTGACCGACGCGCACGACGAGGCGGCCGCCGAGGACGCCTCGCGCCGCCTCCGCACCCGGCGGCCTTGACACCACGCTCGGCGGGGACGAGGGCCGTCCAGCCGCTCCGCCCTGCGTGGCCCCGGAAACGACGAACACGAGGCTTAAGGGGTCCTTTCGCTATGCCCGTCCGGGTCGCGTGGTCTGGCACCGCACCTCGCCGCGTTGCCGAAACGCCCACGTGGCTCCTCCCCCACGCTCGAACAACCTCGCGCGGGGGGACCCCCATCGCGGCCGCTCCGGCGCCTTGCGATGCACGGCACCAGACCACGGGACCTGATCGGACGCTCATAGTGAAAGGACCCCTTACCGCGCGGCGGCAACGTGGCCCGGAGGCGGGGCAGGGATCATCCGTTGACGCCCGCGTAGTGCCTGAGGCTCCACCGCCACAGCAGCCGCGACCCCAGGTACGCCAGCACACCGAGGAGCGGTGAGGCCGCCGCCAGCCAGTACGGGACGCCGGTGTCGTGGCCGTGCCCGGTGAGGACGGCGGCCGGGAAGTACGCGACGAACGCGAGCGGAAGACCGTACGTCAGAAGGCCGCCCACCGCCTTGGGCAGCACGTTCAGCGGGTAGCTGCCGAAGGTGCCGAGGAGTTCCTCCAGCCAGCGGCCCCAGTAGTCGGCGGCCGGGAAGCGCAGGGAGGCGCAGGCGACCGCCGTGAACAGGGCCGCCTCCAGGAGCATGCCGCCCAGGATCGCGGCGATCAGGTACGAGACCCGGCCCGCCGTCCAGTCCAGGTGGCTGCGGCTGAGCGCGCCCGCCATCAGGCCCGCCGCCACCGTCAGGTCGCCGATCGCGTTGGTGGGGAAGAAGCGCAGCTGCAGCTGACGGTGGACCGGCATGGGACGGACCAGGTAGACGTCGATCATGCCTTCCTGGATCTGCCGGCCGGAGCCGTGCACCCGGCCCAGGAACAGTACGAACAACCCGTGCGCGAGCATCCGCGTCGCCGGGATCAGCAGTACCTCCGAGCTGTCCCAGCCGCCCATCCCGGTGAACCGGGTGAGCAGCACCGTCGCGAAGACGATCACCGACACCTGCCAGATCGCACCGATCGCGATCATCAGCAGGAACTCGGTGCGGTACTCCAACTGGGCACGGAAGTTGAGAAGCGTCACGCGCCACACGATCCGGACGGCGTTCACCGGCATCAACCTCCCTGGGACATGACACGAAGGGCGGCCCGCCGCCACAGGAACCGGGTGAACAGGGTGAGCAGCACGACCCAGACCGCCTGGACCGCCAGCTGCCCGGCCGCGTCCGACAGCGGGATCCGGCCGATGTACAGGGACAGCGGCACGCTCAGCGTCGCCTGGAAGGGCAGGAAGGCGCTCAGCGTCACGAACCAGTCGGGGAAGAACCACAGCGGCGCGTACACCCCGGACAGCAGGTTCTGCGCGAAGATCAGGATCAGCATCGCCGCGTTGTTGCGGACCGTCCAGAAGCACAGCTGGTCCAGGACGAGCATCACGTGGTACAGGACCAACTGACCGAGCAGCAGGCTGAGCGCGAACACCCCCGCCACCGCCGCCGACCGGGGCGGCTCGATCACTCCGGCAGCGAGACAGACCGCGTATCCGCCCAGCGCCCACACGAAGCCGTACAACTGCTCGCCCAGGGCGCGCAGGACGTGGTAGCGCTGCGGCGGCAGCGGACGCAGGTACCAGTAGATGATGGTGCCGAAGTGCATGTGCTGCAGCACGGTGTCCCGGCCCGCGTACTGGTCCAACTCCCGCAGCCGGGACGCGAGTACGGCGAGCACGGCATATGTGACCGCCTGGTCGCGGTCGAGTCCGGCGGTGGTGCCGGTGTGCGCGTACAGGCCGTGCCACAGGGATGCCACCAGCACGATCTGCACGGTCAGCCGGAGCAGGACGGCCGTCATCCGCGGCGGGGTGTGCAGTTCGCCGAGCGGGGTGACACGGGCGGTGCGCCAGGCGTGCAGGACGGCCATCACAGGTCTCCGGCCTGGACGTAGGCGGCCCGCATGACGTCCTCCAGGTCGGCCTCGTCCAGGGCGATGTCCGTCACCTCGTAGCGCTCGATGACCGCCTTCAGCGCCTGGTGGACGGTCGGCGCGCCGGATCCGTCGGACTCCTCGGGACCGAACACGACGTGCGGCCCGTCGTGCCGCAGCAGCGCGATCCCCGGCAGCGGTCCGACCTCCGTGTGCGGGTCGGCGAGGGTCGCCCGCACCTGCCAGGTCGAGCCGAACTTGCGGCGGATCTCGTCCAGGCTGCCGTCCAGGACCAGCCGGCCGTGGTTGATCAGGACGACCCGTTCGGCGAGCCGCTCGACCTCCGTCATGTCGTGCGTGGTCAGCAGGACGGTGCGGCCGCGCTGCTCCACCTGGTGCCGCAGGAACTCCCGCACCTGCTCCTTGACCACCACGTCCATGCCGATGGTCGGCTCGTCGAGGAAGACGACCCGCGGGTCGTGCAGCAGGGCCGCGGCCAGGTCGCTGCGGACGCGCTGGCCGAGGGAGAGATGGCGCACCCGGGTGTCCCAGAAGGACGACAGGTCGAGCAGGTCGTCGAACTCCTTGAGGCGGGCGGCGTGTTCGGCCTTCGGCACCTCGTAGATGTCCCGGAGGATCGCGAACGACTCGCGCACCGGCAGGTCCCACCACAGCTGGGTGCGCTGCCCGAACACCGCGCCGATGTTGCGGGCGTTGCGCTCGCGTTCCTCGTACGGCACCACACCCGCGACCCGCGCCTCGCCGGAGGTGGGTGTGAGGATCCCGGTGAGCATCTTGATGGTGGTGGACTTGCCGGCGCCGTTCGGACCGAGCAGGGCGAGGAGTTCGCCCGGCGAGACGTCGAAGGTGACGTCGGACACGGCGTGCTTGGCGACCCGCTCCGGGTTGACCAGGGAGCGCAGCGCGCCCGTGAAGCCCGGGCGGCGGACGGTCGTGTGGAAGGTGCGGGACAGCCCGCGGACCTCGATGTTTCCGCTCACACTGCCAACTCCCTCGTTCGGAACGTGAGTGCGGCCGGTCGGCTGGAGAGGCCGACCGGCCGCGGGCACCTCACGACCGTCGCAGAATGTCGATCAATCGGTCAATGGATTAATCGATCACGGAGTTGGACTGACGGAGCAGGACTAACCGATCACCGAGAACACGAAGGAGAACTCCGTCGGCTCGGCCCGCAGGAAGTACTGCGGCAGCGGGCCGGGACCGCACGACTGCGTGCCGATCCCGTGCAGGCCGTGGTCGAGGTTCACCCACACCGTGTCGCCGGCCGTGAGGTCGGTGAGGTGGGCGGCCGCGTCCAGCTGTTCGGTCGTCCAGCGGCGGGCGGTGAACCAGAACTCCGGGTCGCCCTCGATCCGCAGGCCGCCGAGCTCCACCCAGCGGACGTCGGCACGGGCGCCGTTCTCCTGCGGGCGGACGTACGGAGTCTGCAGACCGTCCACGGTCGACTGCCAACGGCCGACCACCGACGCCGACTTGGTGTCGGGGTACGCCTCGCCCGGGCCGCCGCCGAACCACTTCACCTGGTCCGCCTCGGACAGTCCGAGCCGGATGCCCAGCCGGGGCAGCGGCAGTGTCCACTCGCCCTCGGGAGTCACCGACACGGTCAGCCGCAGCCGGTCGCCGTCCGAGGTCCAGCGGTACACCGTGCTCAGGCCCACCTCGCGGGCGGCGGGCGCCACCCGGGTCCGTACCGTCAGCGCGCCCGCATCCACCTCCACGGAGTCCAGGCGGTGTTGCATGCGGTGCAGGCCCAGCGTGCGCCACAGCACCCCGTACCGGGTGTCGGTCTGCCACTCCGCGCCGTCGTCGTTGTCGGTGGGCGCGCGCCACACGTCGAGGCGCGGGTTCACGACCGACACCCCGCCGATCGCCTTCAGGGCACCGGTACGGGCGTCGAAGGACGCCGGGCCGAGGGTGATCAGCTTCCCCTCGGCCACCGGCCGGCCGGTGGCCGCGACGGACGGCGCCGGGCGGGCCGCGGCCGGGAACTGGCCCCAGGCGACGACATGGCCCTTCGGCGCCCACGCGGTGTCGGCCGCGAGCAGCGCCCGTACCGTCCACAGCGACTCGGCGCCGCGGGTGTCGGCGGGCGGCTCGGGCAGCTTCACCTCGGCCGTCTCGCCGGGGGCGAGCGACGGGACGTTCAGGGTGCCCGCCTCGACCGTCTCGCCGTCGACCTGGTACTGCCACTCGAAGACGAGCGTGGACAGGTCGGCGAAGTCGTGCCGGTTGGTGACCCTTACGGTGCCGTCCGTGCCGTCGCCCTCGACGTGGACCGGCTCGATGACCTTCTTGTACTCGACCAGGCCGGGGGAGGGCCGCCGGTCGGGGAAGACCAGCCCGTCGCAGACGAAGTTGCCGTCGTGCAGCTCCTCGCCGAAGTCACCGCCGTAGGCGTAGCCCAGCTCGGGGTGCTTGACGCCGTGGTCGATCCACTCCCAGATGAAGCCGCCCTGCAGCCGCTCGTACTTCTCGAACAGCCGCTGGTAGTCGGCGATCCCACCGGGGCCGTTGCCCATGGCGTGCCCGTACTCACACTGGATGAAGGGGAGTTCGCGCCGCTTGTGCGTGCCCCCGTCCAGTCCTTGGCCGATCTGCTCGACCTCGGCGTGGAAGGCGTACATCCGCGAGTACACGTCGGTGTCCCGGCAGTCCCAGTCGCCCTCGTAGTGCACGAGCCGGGAGGAGTCGCGGCCGTGGATCCACTCGGCCATCGCGGTCAGACCGCGGCCGGTGCCGGCCTCGTTGCCCAGGGACCAGAAGACGATCGACGGGTGGTTCTTGTCCCGCTCGACCATCCGGGCCGCACGGTCCAGGAGGGCCGGGGTCCAGCGGTCGTCGTCGACGGGGTTGTCCCGCCAGCCCTGCTCGGTGAAGCCGTGGGTCTCCAGGTCGCACTCGTCGATGACCCACAGGCCGTACTCGTCGCACAGGTCCAGGAAGGCCGGGTGCGGCGGGTAGTGCGAGGTGCGGACCGCGTTGAGGTTGTGCCGCTTCATCAGCAGCACGTCCTCGCGCATCGTCTCCAGGTCGAGCGCGCGGCCCGTCTCAGGGTGCCACTCGTGCCGGTTGACGCCCTTGAAGAGGACGGGCTTGCCGTTGACCTTGATCAGGCCGTCCTCGAGGACGACCGTACGGAAGCCGATGCGCAGCGGCACCCGCTCGCCCTCGGTCGCCAGTACACCGTCGTACAGGTGGGGCGTCTCCGCCGTCCACGGCCGCACCAGGACGGTCACCGACTCGCCGGTCGCCACGTCGATGCCGAGGTCCGGCACGGTGACGCGCCCCTCCACGTCGGAGTCGACGCGCAGGGTGCCTTCGCCACTGACATGGTCGTAGGAGGCGTGCACGAAGAAGTCGAGGGCGCTGCCCGCCGGGCGATGCAGCAGGGTGACGTCACGGAAGATGCCGGGCAGCCACCACTGGTCCTGGTCCTCCAGGTACGAGCCCGCCGACCACTGGTGGACGCGGACCGCGAGCACGTTGCCGGCCGGCTTCAGCAGGTGGCCGACCGCGAACTCGTGCGGCAGCCGGGAGCCCTTGAACTCGCCGATGTCCGTGCCGTTCAGCCAGACCCGCGCGCACGACTCGACACCGTCGAACCGCAGCACCGCGCCGCCCTCCGACAGGGCGGGCCAGTCGTCCGGCAGGTCGAACACCCGCAAGTGGTCGCCGGTCGGGTTCTCGGTGGGGACGTGCGGCGGGTCGACCGGGAAGGGGTAGAGGTGGTTCGTGTAGATCGGCGACCCGAACGCGCCGTCGCCCTGCAGGACCCAGTGCCCCGGGACCGAGACCTCGGCCCAGTCACCTGCGTCGTAGCCCTCCCCGGCGAAGGAGTCGTCCTCGGCGTCGGCTGTCGCCGACACCCGAAGGCGCCAACTGCCGTTGAGCGACAGGGACGTGGCGTCCGAGGACGAGTACCAGGCGCGGGGTGGGAGGGCCCCGCTGCCCGGTGAGACGTCCTCGACGTAATCGATGGCCGTCGTGGTGCGGAAAGACATCGGTCTCCAGGTATCGAGAGGAAGGTGTCAGCCCTTGATGCCGGTCTGCGCGATCCCCTGCACCAGCCACCGCTGGAGGAAGAGGAACACCAGCAGCAGGGGCAGGATGGAAATGGCCGTGGCCGCGAAGATCAGGTGGTAGTTGACGGTCTGGTTGGTCATGTAGGAGGACAGCGCGACCTGGATGGTCCAGGAGCTCGGGTCCTGACCGATGACCAGGGGCCACAGGAAGGAGTTCCAGCCGCTGATGAACGTGATCGTGGCCATGGCCGCGAAGAAGTTCAGCGAGTTGGGCACGACGACCCGCCAGTACGCCCCCCAGTACGAGAGTCCGTCCACGCGTGCCGCCTCCTCCAGCTCCTTGGGGAACCCCAGGAAGTACTGCCGGAACAGGAAGCAGGTGAAACCACTGAACAGGGCAGGAATGATCAGACCGCGGTAGGTGTCCACCCAGCCCAGCGACGAGACCAGCACGAAGCTCGGGACGAAGGTGACGGCCGTCGGGATCATCAGGGTCACGAGGACCATGTAGAAGATCTTGTTGGCGTGCTTGTACGGGATGCGGGCGAGGCCGTAGCCGGCGAGCGAGCAGATCAGCAGGATGCCGGTCGTGTGCAGGATGGCGACGACCCACGAGTTCCACAGGGCCCGGCCGAAGTCGACGGTCTCGTCGTTGAACGGCTCGGCGAAGTTGCCCCACTGGATGTCGGTGGGGAACCACTTCCAGTTCTCGCCCGTGATCTCCGGGTCCGTCATCAGGGCGTTGCGGACGATCAGATAGAAGGGCACCAGGAAGAGCAGGGCGGCGACACCGGTGGCGATGTACAGACCAGTGCTGCCGATGACCTTGCCCCCGCGCTTCTTGCCGGGGGTCTTCCTGACGTCAGGTGCGGTGGTGGTCACTTGGACTCCTCACCCCTTCCGAAGCCCATGATCCGGCCCTGGAACAGCGTGATCACGAGGATGAGCAGGGTCAGGATGACGGCGCCCGCGCTGCCCTGGCCGTAGTCCTGGCTTTCACCGAGGGCCGTCTTGTACAGCTCCACGAGGGGTGGCTGGCCCCAGGTCGCCTTGCCGAGCAGGTTCCAGAACTCGTCGAAGGCCTGGTAGGCGGCGATCAACAGGAGCAGGATCACCGCGGTCGAGGTTGCCCGCAGCTGGGGCAGGGTGATGTACCAGAAGGTCTGCCAGCCCGGCTTGGCACCGTCGATCGCGGCGGCCTCGTACAGCTCCGCCGGGATGTTCTGCAGTGCCGCCAGGAACAGGATCATGTAGAAGCCGGCCTGCAGCCACAGCCGCAGCGTCACGATGACCAGCCAGTACCAGGGCGGGTCGGGGTTGGCGAGCCAGGCGACGTTGTCGACACCGAACCAGCCGACGACCGTGTTGGCCATGCCGAAGCGGACGCCGTTGAAGATGGACATCTTCCAGATGAGCGCCGCGGCCACATAGGAGACCGCGGTCGGGATGAAGAACACCGACCGGAAGAACGCCTTCATGAACGTCAGCCGGTGCACCAGCAGCGCCAGGCCCAGCGACAGCGCCCAGGTGGTGGGCACGATGAACGCGGCGAAGACGGTGAAGGTGACCAGGGACCCGGTGAAGTCGGGGTTGTCCAGGATCGCCTGGTAGTTGTCGAAGCCGATGAAGGTGCTCGGCGAGACGGTGAAGCGTGCCTCGAAGAAGCTGAGGTAGATGCTCCAGCCCATCGGCACGAAGACGAAGATCACCAGGCCGATGAGGAAGGGCCCGGTGAAGAGCCAGAAGTTGAGGGTCGCGCTCGCCCGCAGACTCCGCCGCGGCCGGGCCTTTTCAGGTCCCGCCGGGGCGGAGGGCGCGAGGTCGATCTTGGTGGTGGTCGACATGTCGTAGTCCGTCCGAGGCCTATCCGAACAGCTTCTTGAGTTCGGCGTTTACCTTCTTGTCACAGGCGTCGAGCGCCGCCTCCGGGCTGCCGTTCTTGCGCACGGAGTTGGCGATCACATCGTTCAGCGAGGCGATCATCGACTGCGTCCAGGCGATGTTGTCGAAGTGCCCGTAGTCGGTGAAGAGCTTGACGCCCTCGGCCGGCAGGCCCGACTTGAGCTTGGTGGCGGACTGGGCGATCGACGTGCGCGGCGGGACGTGGAAGCCGTAGGACAGCGCCCAGTCCTCCTGGTACTCCTTCTGGTCGATCCACAGCCACTTGACGTACTCCTTGGCCGCGTCGACGTTCTTGCCCTTGGCGTTGACGAACATCGACCAGCCGCCGTTGGTGACCGAGAGCTTGCCGGCGTCGCCGACCTTGGGGAACGGGAAGATACCGACGTCGTCGCCGAGCGCCTTCTGGATCACGGGCATGGCCCACATGCCGCACCACTGGATCGCGGTCAGGCCCTGGGTGAAGGCGGAGGGGTCCCACCAGTCGGCGGGGGCGTCGAGAAGGAGGTTTCCGCTGGTGAACAGCTTACGGAGCTGGGCCAGACCGTCGGCCACGGCGTCCGTGTGGTAGGCGATCTCGTTCTTGTCGTTGAGGGTGTCCGCACCGGCCGACCAGATCAGCGGGCTCTGGACGGGGGTGATGTCGTTGCCGAGGAACGCGCCCTTGACCTTGTCCGTGGTGAGCTTGTTGATGGCCTCGATCAGCTCGTCCAGCGTCTGAGGGACCTCGATCTTGGCCTTCTCGAAGAGCGACGGCCGGTAGTAGAAGAACTGCGGGTCGTCGATCATCCGGACGCCGTATATCTTCCCGTCGACCGTGTGCGAGGCGATGTCGGCCGGGTTGAAGTCGTCCTTGACCGGGTTGATGATGTCGCTCAGGTCCGCCACCTGACCGCTCTTGACCATCTGGAGCTGCGGGTGGAACTCGAAGAGGTCCGGCGCGTTCTTGGTCAGCAGGGCCGGGAACAGCTTGTTCTCAAAGTTGCTGCCGGTGATCCACTGCGTGGTCACGTTGGCGTCCTTGTAGGCCTTCGCGTAGCGCTTGATGGCCTGCTCGGTGCCCGCCTCGCCGTACGCGTGGAAGTACTGGACGAGGGCGTCGCCCGACCCTCCACTGCTGCGGCCGGTGTTCCCGCCGCACGCGGCCAGACCGCCGGCGGCGGCCAGGCCCATCGCGGCCCGCATTACGTTGCGGCGGTCCCAGTTGGTGTTGCTCATTGCCGACATGGTGACGTCCTTGTCTCGAGGCGGCTTGCGGCTCTGTCGCTCAGCGCCAGGTGGCTCAAAAGGGGTTGCGGTGCGGGACGTTAACCTTCGGCTAAGGCTTCGGCAAGGGGTTGGACGAAGTCTGTTCGAAGCGTTGTGTAGCGTTCGGGATTCCGGACGGCATGGGTGGCGGGCCGCCGCACCAGCGGCCCGCCAGGTGGGGGAACTACTGGCGGTCGCCTGACCACCGACGTCCAGGCGCTTGCCGGACGCATCGCTTTGCCGGCCGGGCCGTACGTCGACACTTCGGCGCCGTCCGGTGCCCGGCCATCTGGTCTGCGAAGATGCCCCGGCGTTGACGTCTGGGAGGAATTGCATTCCGTGACAGCGACGCGGAGTGTCGCTGTGCCCGGTCTGATGGGGATGCGGGGTGCCCACGCCACCGCCCGACAGAGCCGGGAAGGCGAACAGATGTTCCTGTAATCGCCGATTGTGGTGGCGGTGTCGTGATGGGGCACGGGTGTGCGTATGTCGCACGTACGGTTTCGTCGTGGAAGCCGGGTGACAGACGGGCGTGAGGGGGGTGTTGTGAAGGTGATGGAGGAGGCCGGGGAGGGTGGGCGCGCTCGGTACACCTAACGACTTCGTGTGTCGTCGCCGGCCCGCACAGCGCTGTTCGCGGAGTGGGACCGGTGCCGGTGGGTGTGGAACGAGTGCGTGGCCAAGTCGAAAGCCGTGCATGCCCGGAACCGGAACCGGCCCGGGGGCGAGGACAAGCGGACCTGCGGCCCGGCGCAGCTGGACAGGATGCTGACCGAGGCCCGCACCAACATGACATGGCTGCGTGAGGGCTCCTCGGTGCCGCAGCAGCAAACCATCCGGGACTTCGGCAAGTCGCGTGCTAAGGCGCAGAAGGACATCAAGGATCGGCTGCCCCTGTGGCAGTGCGCCGGGATGCCCCGGTACAAGAAGAAGCGCGAGGCCGACCCGACGCTGAACTACACGAAGCGCGGCTGCCGGCTCAAGGACGGCCGCCTGCACCTCGCGGGCGGCATCGTCGTGACCGTGGTGTGGTCGCGCCCATTGTCCGCCGAGCCGTCCAGCGTGCGCGTGTACCGAGACAGCCTCGGCCACTGGTACGCCTCGTTCGTCGTGCCCGCCGAAGTCCAGCCGCTCCCCGCTACGGGCGCGGTGATCGGCGTGGACTGGGGCGTGAAGGAGACCGCGACCACCACCAGCGACGCCTATGACCTCCCGCATGCTGGGTACGGCCGGGAGGCCCAGACGAAGCTGTCGCGGTACGGCCGGATGATGGCCCGCCGCAAACCCGCCAAGGGACAGGCGGCGTCGAAGGGCTATCGCGAGGCGAAGAAGCTGCGGGCGAAGGCGTACAAGAAGGCGGCCCGGCAACGGCAGGACACCGGCCGCACATGGGCGAAGAAGGTCGTGACCGACCACGACGCCATCGCGGTGGAGGACTTCCGCCCGAAGTTCCTCGCCAAGACCACCATGGCCCGCAAGGCCGCCGACGCGGCCATCGGCGCCACCAAGCGGGCCCTGCTGGAGGTGGGCCGCAAGCACGCACGAGACGTCCGCCTCGTGCACCCAGCGCACACCACCATGGACTGCGCGTCGTGTGGAGCAAGAACCAAGCACGCACTTCCTCTTTCGGAACGTACCTACACCTGCACCGCGTGCGGAGCCGTGTCCCCCCGGGACAAGAACTCCGCCCGCGTGATGCTGGTCCGGGCTGGTCTCCACCCGGCTGGTGTCGAGGGCGTAAGACCTCCTGGAGCGCCGCTCCAGGAGGCGGCCTGAGCCAGGAATCCCCCTGCTCTCAGCTGGGGGAGGATTCAAGTGCATCCCTTCCGTCGTCATGAAGGTGGTGCGGTACGGCTCCTTGCGGGGGTGGTGCGTTTTCCGTTCCTCGGTCCGACCGACTGGAGCGCCCCTTCGAGCGCGAAGGTCGCTGCCCCCAGGCACACCGGATCGGTGGGGATCGGGGAGAGGACGATCTCGGTGGCGGCCATCGGCCGCGGCAGCGCGTGCCGGGCGACGGCCTCGCGCACCTCCGCGACCAGCGGTTCGCCGAGGGTGGCCGCGACCCAGCTGCTGAGCACGACCACTTCGGGGTTGAACAGGTTGACCAGGTCGGCGATGCCGGCGCCGAGGTAACGGGCGGTGTCACGGACCACCTTGAGCGCCACCGGGTCCTGTGCGAGCACGCCCCGGGACAGCGCGTCGATGGTGGCGGTCTGGTCCTCCGGGTGCAGCAGCGTGCTGCGGGGGCTGAGCTCGCGCAGGTTCAGCATGATGCCGGGCGCGCCGACGTACGTCTCCACACAGCCGTGGTTGCCGCAGTGGCACAGCCGGCCGTCCAGGACGATCGTGGTGTGGCCCCACTCGCCGGCGCTGTTGCTCACGCCCCGGTGCAGCGCGCCGCCCAGGACCAGGCCCGCGCCCACCCCGGTCCCGAGGTTGACCACCACGGCGTTCCCGCGCCCGCGTGCGGCTCCGAACCACAGCTCGGCCACCGCGCAGGCGCGCAGCGGGTTGTCCAGGTAGAGGGGGTAGGCGATGTGCTCGGTGAGCAGGTCGAGCAGCGGCACGTCGTGCCAGTCCCAGTTCGGCGCGTACTCCGAGATGCCGGTGGCACGATCCACCTGCCCCGGCACGCTGACACCGACGCCGAGTACCCGGGCGCCCTCGATCCCGGCCTGCGCGACCACCGAGCCGAGGGCGGCGGCGACATGGCCGACCACCTGCTCGGGGCGGCTCTCGCCGGGGCGGACGTCCTCCTCGGCGCGGGCCAGGACGTTCAGCGCGAGGTCGAACAGCTCGACATGGACGTACGTCTCCGCGATGTCGACGCCGATCAACGCGCCCCCCGACGCGTTGACGGCCACGAGGCCCCGGGGACGGCCCCCCGCCGAGTCCTCGAACCCGACCTCCGTGATCATCCGGAGGTCGAGCAGTTCACCGACCAGTGTGGCGACCGTGGCGAGACTCAGGCCGGTGGCGGCCGCCAGCTCCTGCCGGGAGGTCGGCGACTCGGCGATGATCTGGCGCAACACCTCGTAGCGGTTCGCGGTGCGGATGTCCCGTGATGTGCGCTTCACCGGCCCGGCCCCATCCCTTCAGATCGTGCCGGGACGACATCGGCACCGGCGCGGCGCAAGGCTATGGGCTGCGAGGGACTTTCGACAAGGGGTTAGGAAAGGGGCTTTATAAAGTCAGTCGGCGAGAAGGTCCCGGACAAACGCGTTGGCGAATTTTCCCTCCGGGTCGAGCGTACGTGCCAACTCCCGGAAGTCGCCGAGGCGCGGACAACGCGCCCGCAGTGCCGCCGACGGGACGGCGAACACCTTGCCCCAGTGCGGCCGCGCGTCGAGAGTGTCGAGCGCCGCCTCCAGTCGCCGCACGACGGGCAGTACGGCCGCGGTGTCCTTGATCCAGGTGAAGTGCAGGGCCACGGTGTCCCGGCCGTACGCGGGACTCAGCCATTGCTCGTCAGCGGCGACCGTACGCACTTCGCAGATCTGCAGTACACCGGCGACCACATCCCGGATACCGTCGATTGCATACAGAGCATCGATGGCGTGCCGACGCGGCAGCAGGTACTCCGACTGCAACTCGCTGCCACTGCTCGGTGTGAAATCGGCCCGGAAGTGCGGCAGCCGCTCGTGCCACGGCCCCGCCACCCCGAACTGCTCGGTGCAGTTGACCGCCGGCATCCCCGGCACCGGGTGCATCTTCTCGGTCGCGGGCGCGGCCCACGGGAAGTCGGGCAGCGGCTGGTCGGTGCGCCGCTTCAGCCACACCTGCCGGAAGCCGGGCGCACGCCAGTCGGTGAAGAGGCTCACGCTGTACGCCGCCGCCAGCACCGTCTCGAGCGTCTCGAAGTCCAGCCCCGCGAGCGGGAGCTCGGTGAACACGTGCTGCTCGACCTCGAAGGAGGGCTCCAGGTCGAGGGTGAGCGCGGTGACGACTCCGAGGGCGCCCAGGGATGTCACCGCACCGCCGAACCGCTCGTCCCCCCGCCCGATGACGACCGTCGACCCGTCCGCCGTGACGATCTCCACCTCGCGCACGGCCGAGGCGAGCGGGCCGTTGCCGACCCCCGACCCGTGGGTGCCGGTCGCCACCGAGCCGGCCACCGAGATGTGCGGCAAGGAGGCCATGTTGGGCAGGGCCAGCCCGTGGGCCTGCACATGGCCGGCCAGTTCCGCGTACCGGACACCGCCACCGACCCGTACCGTCCGGGCCGCCGAGTCGACGTCGACCTCGGCCGGCAGCGCGGCCAGCGACAGCAGTACCCCGCCCGGCCCCGGCTCGGCGATCTCGTTGAAGGAGTGCCCGCTGCCCAGTACCCGTACGTTCGCACTGTCGGCCACGAGGGCGCCGAGCGCGGCGAGCGAGTGCGGGCGGTGCAGCTCCTTGGCGAGGAACGTGATGTTGCCCGCCCAATTGGTGACCGTTTCGGCCATTTTCTGCCGCCCCTTTCGGATGGTGTGTTGCGCTGACCTTCTCATTTGTCGCCGACCTCGGTGGAGAACGGTTTCTGCAACCCTGTCGCCGAGCGCGGGACGGGGCGGTCCGAGCCCTCGGCGAAACATCCCGAATCGATGCAAAGAGGGCGACGTGAGGGACCCGGCACGGCTGAGCCGCGGGCGAAGGCATACCGTGAGTAGTCGTACGCCTGAGCCGGGAGGAGACACGGATGGGCAGCCGTACCGCACTCGTCGAGGATCTGATGGAGAGGTTCCCGCACGTACCTAGGGAAGCCGTCTTCAAGGAGGATCTGCTCCGGGGTGGGGTGGCCTTCGATCCATCCGCCCTGAGCGACAACGAGGGTGGCGAGGTCAAGCCGAAGTCGTACTTCATCTTCTCCTTCGACCACGGCACACTGCCGGAACTCGGCGAGGCCGCGCTCCGCCGCCCGCCGGAGGAGATCATCCTCACGGGCGGACCGTACGACCTGCGGCGGACCGTCGTGTCCGTGCGGGTCAATCCGTCCTCGCCGTACCGGGTGGCGGCGGACGAGGGCGGTGTGCTCGGGCTCTACCTCGACGGCAAGCGGATCTCCGACGTCGGGGTGCCGCCGATGCCGGAGTACTACCGGCACACGCTCGCGAGCGGGAAGTCGGTGATGGAGGTCGCCCCGACCATCCAGTGGGGCTACCTGATCTACCTCACCGTCTTCCGGGTCTGCCAGTACTTCGGCGCCAAGGAGGAGTGCCAGTACTGCGACATCAACCACAACTGGCGCCAGCACAAGGCGGCCGGCCGGCCGTACACCGGTGTGAAGGACGTCGAGGAGGTCCTCGAAGCCCTGGAGATCATCGACCGGTACGACACCGCGAAGGCGTCCACCGCCTACACGCTCACCGGCGGCGCCATCACCAAGACGGTCTCCGGCCGTGACGAGGCCGACTTCTACGGCCACTACGCCAAGGCCATCGAGGAGCGCTTCCCCGGACGCTGGATCGGCAAGGTCGTGGCCCAGGCGCTGCCGCGCGACGACGTGCAGCGGTTCAAGGACCACGGCGTGCAGATCTACCACCCCAACTACGAGGTGTGGGACGAGTACCTGTTCAAGATGTACTGCCCGGGCAAGGAGCGCTACGTCGGCCGCGACGAGTGGCACAAGCGCATCCTCGACTCGGCGGAGATCTTCGGCGCGCGCAACGTCATCCCCAACTTCGTGGCCGGCGTGGAGATGGCCGAGCCCTTCGGCTTCACCACGGTCGACGAGGCGATCGCCTCCACCACCGAGGGCCTGCGCTTCTTCATGTCGCACGGCATCACGCCCCGCTTCACCACCTGGTGCCCCGAGCCGACGACCCCACTCGGCAAGGCCAATCCGCAGGGCGCGCCCCTGGAGTACCACATCCGTCTCCTGGAGGCCTACCGCGCCACCATGGACGACTTCGGCCTGGCCTCGCCCCCCGGCTACGGCCCGCCCGGCCCCGGTCGCGCGGTGTTCTCCGTCAGTTCCTTCATGGACAGTCTTCCCGCGGAGAAATCGGCGACGGTATAGGTGAGTCGTACGGAGGTCGCATCCGTACTACAGGTAGGAGTTGTAGGGTGCGGCTGTCCGGACATGACAATTGAACAGGGCGCTTGTCAGTTGTGTGGGAGGCGTGAAAAACTCCTCCCCTGCCGCGAGGTTCCCCCCAACTCCTTTGCCAGTATGGCGAGTTGACCTCGCATGTATACGCAGGAGACCCATGCCCGACCTGCCGACTCCCCAGGACGCCGCCGAGGCCGCGCTGTTCTCAGAGTGCTGGGATGCCGTGCTCTCCTACGCGGACCTGTGCACGTCCGGCTCCACCGCGGCCACCCAACTGGCCACGGAGGCGTTCTCCCTCGGTATGCGCGAAGCCCGCGACGCGCAGTCCGCTCCCGCCCGCAGCGCCGGCCGCCGCCCGGCCCGCCTGCCCAGAATCCCGCTCTTGCTGACCGCCGTGCGCAACACCGCGGCGGCCTGGGAGATCCAGGGACAGGGTCACCAGCTCGACCCCGAACTGCGCCTGTGGCTCAACTCCGACAAGGCCGCCCGCTACACCGGCCCCCCGCTGCGGCGCCCGCTCGCGCTGCGCGGCCTGCGCGACCTCCAGGAACCGGACGCGGCCCTGCTGTGGCTGGCCGAGGTGGAGGCGCTGCCCCTGACCATGGTGGCCCGCCGGCTCGGCCTCGACCCGGCCGTCGTGGGGGAGGAACTCACCCAGGTGCGCGGCCTGTTCCGGGACCGCTGCCACCGCAACCATCTCGACTCGCCGATGGACGCGCAGTGTCGCAGCTACGCCCGGCTCCTCGACGCCGTCACCCGCTCGCCGGCCGCCGACACCCCGAACGACCTCTCCCGGCACCTCGCCCGCTGCGTGGAGTGCGCGGAGGCCGCCGCCTGCCTCCGGCTGCAGGGAGGCGGAACGCCCGCGGCCCTCGCCGGCGGAGTGATCGGCTGGGGCGGCCTCGCCTACCTGGAGCGCCGCCGACGGGCCGCCGAGGTCCGTCTCGGTGCCGGGCGCCCGGCACCGGCGGACAGCGAGAACGGCCCGCCGAACCCGGACGCCCACAAGGCACGCGTCGTGCGCAACGGCCTTCTGGTCGCGGCCGTCCTGGTCTCCCTGCTGGCACTCGCCGTCTCGATGATGCCGGGCGCGGGCACCGGCGACGGCGTCGCGTCGCCCGGCGACTCGGCCGACCGGCAGCCGGTCGCCGACCCGCGTCCGTCCGTCCCGTCCGACGACGAGAGCTCGTCCGCCTTCCCGGAACCGACGGCCGCCGGCTCGCCGAGCACCGCCCGGGCGCCCAACGGGAAGAACCCCGGGACCACGCCCCAGGGCACGGCCGCCTCCACCGCCCCCGGCGGCGCGGAACCGGCCCCCGGCGAGAGCGAGCCCGCGTCCTGCCGGGTCCGGTACGACCTGGTCGGCGAGTGGCCCGACGGCTTCCAGGCCACCGTCACGGTCACCACCGAACGCCCCCTCGACTCCTGGAGCGTCGCCTGGTCCTTCCGGGACGGCCAGAAGGTCGGCCAGATGTGGGACGCGAGCTTCGCCCAGAACAAGTCCCGGGTCACCGCCACCTCCGCCGACTACAACAAGAAGGTCCCCGCCGACGGCAGCCTCGCCTTCGGCTTCCTCGCCTCCTGGCAGGGGAAGAACTCGCCGGCGTACGACTTCACACTGAACGGGGACACCTGCACGAAGGCGTGAGGACGACGCCTCGGAGGCGTCCAGCAGCACGGGGCAGGCGACGGTGACGTCCTGCCGCCAACCTGCGGCCGACCTCATGGACGCCGGGCGGCACAGCCGCTCTGCCGTGCCGCGTGGCGAGTACCGCGTGCGGCACACGAACTGGGGAGGACGGACCGACTGGCTGAGGCCGAGCCGCCTGCCCGCCGGCCGGCCCGTCTGCTGGTAGATCCCCACGACGGGGCCCGCGAGGGCGTGGCCGGGCGGCCGCCCGCTCCGGCTTCCGCGGCGCCGAGGCCCGTCGCGTCCCCCGGAGGCCGGCGCTGGGCATGCGCCCTCCTCGCTCCCCTAACCGCCCGGGATGAGCCGGACGAGCAGGACCCCTGGTGTGCGCGGCAGCGACACCCGCAGTCCGTCGCCGTCCCAGACCGCCGAGCCCGGACCCGCGGCGGACGGGTGCAGGATGTCCGCCCGGGCCTCACGACCGGCCAAGTGCCCTACGGGCAGGTGGAGTTCGCTGTCCCCACCCCGCCGCCACACCGAGACGTACGTGCAGCCGTCCGGCACGCGCAGTCCCAGAGCCAGCCACTCGTCCGTCCACCCGGGCAGACCGAGCGGCCAGAACGGCACTGCTCGGGCGAGGTCCTCGCGGATCGTCTTGTACGTCCCCACCGCGTCCCGCACGAGCCCGAGCTGGTGTGCCGACATGCGGTCCAGATGACCGGACAGATGGATCCGCCCGAGCAGTGCGCCGCCCAGGGTGAAGGTGATGAGGTCGTCGTCGTAGTCGGGCTGCGGGTAGGCCCAGACGGCGCCCTGCTCGGGCGGGACGGCCGTCGGTGCCGCAGCGGCGATCGCCGGGTAGCGCAGCGGATCCTGCTGGTCGCTGGTGGACTGGAGCTGGGCGACGGCGAGCGTGGCGCCGTCCATGCGCATCCCGCCCGAGGCGCAGTTCTCGACGACCAGCCCGCGGTGGCGGTCCAGGACGTCGGACAGCCAGTCCAGGTAGGCCTGGGCGTGGCCGAGGAGTCCGGCTCCCGGTGCGATGTCCCCGGTGACGCCCGTGTCTCCGGGGGCGCAGGTTCCCGGGTCGACCACGATGTTGTAGTCCAGCTTGAGGTAGCCCACCCCCCAGTCGCCGACGATCCGGTCCACCGTCTTGTCGAGGTGTGCGCGGGCGGCCGGGTGCCGCAGGTCGAGCTGGTGGCGGCCCTGTTCGGTCAGGCGTACGCCGTCCCGCTGGAAGAAGGCATCCGGAGGGAGTGCGGACGCGACGGGGCTGCGCACGCCGACGACCTCCGGCTCCAGCCACAGGCCGGGCACCATTCCGCGTTCCCGGATCCGGTCCAGGACCTTGCCGATCCCGCCGTCGGGGAAGCGGCGGGGCGAGGCCAGCCATTCGCCCACGCTGTCCCACCACCCCCGGGTGTCGTCGTCGTACCAGCCCGAGTCGATGCAGAAGTACTCCGCGCCGGCCTCGGCGGCCGCGTCGATCAGCGGCAGCAGCTTCTCGGTGGTCGGGTCGCCCATCAGCGTGTTCATGTAGTCGTTGAAGACGACCGGAAGTGTGATGTGGTCCGGGTGGGGGCGGCGGACGGCACGGCGGTACGAGGTCAGCGCGCCCATCGCCGCGTCGAACCCGGAACCGAGGGCCAGCACCCCCGGCACGGTGGTGAACTCCTCACCCGGCGCGAGCCGGACCCGCCACTGGTGTTCGGCGTCGGTGGGGCCGTTCAGCGCCAGATACGTGCCGCGGGCGTGTTCGCCCAGGTCCCACCGCCAGCCGGCCGGGGACTCGGTCTGCCACAGCCAGGTCCGGCCGCCGTCCCGCTCCGTCAGCGCGCCCATCGCCAGGTGCCCGTCGGTGGGCCAGCTGCCGCGCCCGGCGAGGACGAGGGCGGCCCGGCTGTCGTGCTGGTGGGCACCGACGTTGATGTCGGCGACGGTGTCGCGCAGCGGTTCGGCGTACCAACGGCACTCGGCGAGCCAGTCGTTGCGCGCCCGGTGCACGTCGAGCGCGTCCGCAGAAGGCAGGCCGCCGAGCAGCAGGCTGCTGACGGACTGGACGACCAGGGGCTCGGTGCCCTCGTTGCGCAGCCGGACGCGGGAGCGGAGCACCGGCAGTCCGGTCGGGGACGTCAGTTCGACGAACGCCGTCAACCCGGTGGCGGAGTCGTGGAGTTCGACGGTCAGCCACTCCCGGTCGGCGCGTCTGCCGCTGCGGTGGCCGCGGTACCGCAGGCGCGTACCGAAGGCCGTGCCGGTGAAGCGCGGGCCGGACCAGCCGCTGCCGTGGCCGAGGGCGGTCAACTCGACGAGGGGGAGGGCGGCCTCCGGGTCACAGGCGGGCCCGGCGTCGCCGGGAGCGGCCAGCCGGACCAGCCGCAGGGTCCCGTCGGAGGCGGTGGCGAACTCGGTCCCGAGTCCCGAGTGATCCCAACGGAACGTGTCCTCCGGGTGGTTGGCGATCTTCCTCGTCGCATCCGCCGTACCGGCCAAGGCGTGTCCCCCTCCTGACCCCGCCCCTGTCGTTCCTCGGCGGCGGCGGTCTGCGTCAGTCGCGTGAATCCATCGTTACGGTCTCTTGACGACCGCATTGTGACCGGTCACAATCCTGGCATGAATGTGACCGGTCACACAAGCCGCCCGCCGAGCATCCGGGACGTGGCGACGGCCGCCGGGGTCTCGTACCAGACCGTGTCCCGGGTGATCAACGGCCATCCCAGCGTCAAACCGGCCACCCGGGAACGGGTGCTCGCCGCCATCGACGAGCTGGGTTTCCGGCGCAACGCCACCGCGCTCGCCCTGGCCAGCGGCCGCAGCAGGGCCGTGACCGTGCTCACCGCCAACACCACCCACTACGGCTACGCCTCCATCCTCCAGGGCATCGAGGAGGCCGCCCGCGCCGCGTCCTACGCGGTGGGGATCGGCGTCCTCGAATCGGCGGACGAGCCCGCCGTCGCCGCCGAAGTGCAGCGGGCGGCGGACGCGGGCGGCGGACTGATCGTGATCGCCTACGATCCGGCCGGGGTACGGGCCCTGGCCGCCGTCCCCGCCGAACTGCCGGTCGTCGGCGTCGTCGAGACCCCCACGAGCCCGCCCTCGGGCGACCGCCCCTGGGTGTGGACCGACGACCGCGAGGCCGCCTACGAGGCGACCCGCCACCTGCTCTCCCTCGGCCACCGCACCGTCCACTACGTCGCCATCCCCTCCAGCACCCGCCGCACCAGCGCCCGCACCTCCGGCTGGCGGCAGGCGCTGAAGGAGGCCGGAGCACCCGAACCCCGCCCGGTGCAGGGCAACTGGGGCCCGGCCGGCGGTCACGGCGCGGGCCTGGAACTGGCGAAGGACCCGGACGTCACCGCGATCCTGTGCGGCAACGACGACCTCGCCCTCGGGGTGCTGCGCGCCCTGTACGAGTCCGGCCGGTCCGTCCCCGGCGACGTCAGCGTGGCCGGTTTCGACGACGCCCCGCACTCCGCGTTCCTCACCCCGTCACTGACGACCGTACGCATGGACTTCACCGGCCTCGGCCGGTCCGCGTTCGCCCTGCTGCACGGGGTGCTGGAGGAGTCCGCGCAGATCGCCCCGCACCCCGTGTCCGTACCCGAGCTGGTGGTGAGGGAGAGCTCGGGACCCCCGTCCGCCCGCGACTGAGATCTCGGTACCGCCGTCCTGAACCCCCCGTTCGTGAAAGGCACTTGAGGTACGTGATGAAGACAAGAGCTCTCCCCGCCCTGGCCCTGATATGCGCCGTCGGCCTGGCCGTCACCGCGTGCAGTGACCCCACCGCCGGTGACTCCGGCGACTCCGGTACGGACGCGAAGCAGACGGCCGTCGACCCGACCGCCCGGCTCGACGGCGTGAAGCTGACCATGTGGACCGCGCAGAACACGGTCAACGCACCGAAGCAGGTCGTCGACGCCTTCGAGAAGGCCACCGGCGCCGAAGTGGAGACCCAGGCGATCCCGGACCTCTACGAGCAGAACGTGCCGACCAAACTCGCCTCCGGCGACCGGCCGGACCTGATGTTCTGGCAGCCCTCCATCTCCACGCTGCCCTTCATCCAGCCCCAGCAGAACCTGCTCACCCTCGACGGGGAGGAGTGGGTCTCCAAGCTCGGCTCCACCGAGCGGTCCCTCGGCGTCATCGACGGCAAGCGGTACGCGGCGATCGTCACCAGCCCCGCCATGCTCGGCGTCTATTACAACAAGGACGTCTTCCGGCAGGCGGGACTGGCCGAGAAGGACTTCCCCAAGTCGTACGACGACCTGCTGGACCTCGGCCGCACCGTCACCGCCAAGACCGACGCGGCCGGCTTCTACGAGGCCGGCGGAGACCAGTGGCCCCTGCAGTGGCAGATGCAGGTCCAGCTCACCGACCTCGACAAGCAGTGGTGGGCGGATCTGAACCAGAACAAGAAGAAGTGGACCGACCCGGTCGTCGTCGGCGCGATCAAGAAGTACAAGGAGAAGCTGCTCGACGCCGGGCTCGCCCAGAAGAACTACAGGACCGGCACCTTCACCGGGCAGGCCGACTCCCTCTGGAAGGGCGAGGCCGGCATGGTCCTCAACGTCACCTCCTTCCAGAGTCAGTTGCAGGCCAAGTACTCCACCGCCGAGATCGACAAGAAGATCGGCTGGTTCCCGGTCGCCAACTCCTCGGCCACCGGCCTGTACTCGCCCGACCAGACCAACGGCGTGGTCGCCTTCAAGACCGGCGACGAGAAACGGCAGAACGCCGCCCGGCAGTTCCTGGCGTTCTGGCTCGGCCCCGACTACGCCGACTACATCAAGGCGATGAAGATCCCGTCCGTGCAGCCGTCCGTGCCCACCCCCGACGGACTCCCCGAGGCGTCCAAGGACCAGGTCGCGGCCCTGCCCAAAGCCATCGGGGTCTTCCAGGCCAAGGCGATCGTCGCCCCGGACACGCACCTCTACCTCGCCGACATGCTCTACGGCAAGAAGAGCCCGCAGCAGGTCGCCCAGGCGATCCAGGACCAGTTCGCGCAGGTGGCCAAGGCCCAGGGCGCGGCCGGCTTCTAGACGACACGGGGCTTTTCGATGGCGGACACAGCCATACGTACGCGCAAGCAGGCATCCACGACAGGCGGACCCCGGCGGGTGGGACGGCTCCCGCGCGCCGCCGTGCACCACCCCTGGTGGTTCGCGCTCCCGGCGATCGTCGTCTTCGCGGGCTTCTTCCTGGTGCCGAACCTGCTCAACTTCTACTACCCGTTCACCAACTGGTCCTCGTACCACGCGGACATCGCCTTCACCGGCCTCGACAACTTCAAGACCATCGCCGACGACGGCTCCCTGCTGCGCGCGATCCGTACGACCCTGCTGTACGCCCTGCTGGCCGCGCTGTTCCAGAACGGCTTCGGGCTCGTGCTCGCCCTGCTGCTGGAGGCCGACAGCCGCTTCAACCGGTTCTTCCGCGCCGTCTTCTTCCTGCCCGTGCTCATTTCCGCGCTCGCCACCGGATACGTCTTCCAGGCCCTCCTCGACCAGGACGGCGCCGTCAACTCCGTCCTGGGCACGGACATTCCGTGGCTGGGCTCGACGACCTGGACGCTGGTCCTGGTCACCCTCATCCACGGCTGGAAGTGGATGGGCCTGGCCATGCTGATCTACCTGGCCGGCCTCAAGGGCATCCCCGGCGAGATGCTGGAGGCCGCGAAGTGCGACGGCGCCGGGCCCTGGCGGACCTTCTGGTCGGTGCGCTGGCCGATGCTCGCGCCGGCCGTCACCTTCAACGTCACCACGGCGCTGATCGGCTCGATGAACACCTTCGACATCGTGCAGGCCACGACGGGCGGCGGGCCCGCGGGATCCACGGAGGTCTTCAACATCTACATGTTCCGCGTATTCGGACAAGGGCTGTACGCCCAAGCCTCCACGATGAGTTTGGTGCTCTTCCTCATCGTGGTGGCCTTGGCGATTCCGCTTGTCTTCGGCTTGCGTCGAAGGGAGCAACTGCTTTGAACCCTCCTCCTCGCGGGCGAGGAGGCTGGCTCACACTGCTCTGTCGCTCAACGAGCGACCGAGACTCACACGATCAGCACCAGCCGGGTTGGAACCAGCCCGGTCCCCGAAGGAAGGGAGGTTGATGTGCTGGCTTGGTTCTCGCGCAACACGTCGATAAGCCTACCAACTGTCGGCCCACGTCTGTGGCGCATCGGTCGCCCCGCTCTGATCGTGGCCATCGCTGCCCTGGCCGTCGGCGTACCGCTGTGGCTGGTCGCCGTCACCTCCGCCAAACCGCAGGCGGAGGCCATCAAGCCGAACCTCGACCCGCCCGGGCACTGGCAGGCCGGCAGCAACTACGCGGACGCCGTCGGCCAGGGCGAGATGCTGCGCGGCTTCGTCAACTCGCTGCTCGTCGTGCTGCCTTCGGTGATCCTCGTCCTGATCCTCGGCGCGGGCGCCGCCTGGGTCTTCGCCCGCCGCAAGTCAAAGCTGGTCTCGGCCGCGTACGCGCTGTGCATCAGCGGACTGCTGCTGCCGCCCGCCGTCATCACCATCGTGATGGAACTGCGGCAGCTGGGGCTCTCCAACACCCGGCCCGGGATGATCGCCGTCTACACCGGGATGTACCTGTCCACGTCGATCTTCTTCATGACGGGCTTCATCCGCGCCATCCCCTTCGAACTGGAGGAGGCCGCCCGGATCGACGGGGCGCGGCCGGCGCGGATCTTCCTGCGGATCATCCTGCCGCTGCTCAGGCCCGTGATCGCCACCGCGACGATCATGGTGATGCTCTACGCCTGGAGCGACATCTTCTACGCCTTCTTCGTCCTCGGCGGCGGAGAAAGGGCGACCCTGCCGCTCAACCTCTACAAGGTCGCCAGCGCCCAGCTCTACCTCAACAACTGGCATCTCGTCTTCGCGTACGTCGTGGTGATGAGCCTGCCCATGGTCGCCGTGTTCCTCGTCGGCCAGCGAAAGATCGTGTCCGGAATCACCAGTGGAGCCGTCAAGTGACCGGAGGTCCAACCGCGTGATCACCCCCACCCGCACGAGATCCCGTCTCGGAACAGTTCTCGTCACCACCGCACTCGGAGTCGCCGCCATGGCAGGCACCCTCCCCGCCGCGGGTTCCGCGGCAGCATCCCCCACTCTCGACTTCGCTCGAGCGGGAGGTACCCCCATCGACCCCCAGCGGCTCACCGTCGACCTCGGCGCCTCCGAAGGTCCGGTGATGCTCGGCGCCAACGGCGCGCTGTACGGGCTCAGCGACGACGGCGTGCCCAGCGACGCCGCCCTGGAGCCCCTGAAGATCACCAGCATCTCGCAGAAGCCGGAGGGCGGCGCCCAGCACCCCAACGGCGACGCGCTCACCGTCTCCAAGTCGTTCTTCCGCAATGGCGGCGGCGAGATCAACGTGATGATGCAGGACATCTACGCCAAGTGGCCCTACGAGGACCTCGGCATCGACGACTACCTCCCCAAGGTCGACAAGATCGTCAAGGAGGTGTCGGCGGACCCGAACAGCGACCGTTTCGTCTACATCCCGTTCAACGAGCCCGACCAGATCTGGTACAACCTCGGCACCTCCGACCAGGCGCAGTACGAGGCCAACCGCGACCGGTTCTTCAAGGACTGGAAGACGGTCTACCAGCGCATCCGCGCGATCGACCCCGACGCGCGGATCGCCGGCCCCAACGAGGCCGGCTACCACACCCGCCTGCTGACCGACTTCCTCACCTTCGCCCAGCGGGAGAACGTCCTGCCGCAGGTGATGACCTGGCACGAACTGAGCTCCGGTTCACTGCGCGACTTCCAGGGCAACTACGACAACTACCGCTCCATAGAGCGCAAGTTGGGCATCGCGCCGCTGAAGATCAACATCGATGAGTACGCCAACCGGCGTGACCTGTCCGTCCCCGGGCAGCTCGTGCAGTGGGTCTCGATGTTCGAGCGGAACAAGGTGTACGCCAACCAGGCCTACTGGGACGCCGCCGGCAACATGGACGGCAACGTCGTCCGGTCCAACATCCCCAACGGCGGCTGGTGGCTGTTCCGCTGGTACGCCGGAATGACCGGTGACACCGTCAAGGTGACCCCGCCGCAGGCCAACACCATCGACACCCTCCAGGGGCTCGCCTCCCTCGACCCCTCGCGCCGCCAGGCCCAGGTACTGCTCGGCGGCTCCGCCGGCGACTCCGACGTCGTCGTCCAGAACGTCCCCCGGTCCGTGTTCGGCCGCACGGTCACCGCGACCGTCGCCGAGGCGGCCTGGTCCGGCTACGAAGGGCAGCACGCCACGCCGCGCGTCCTCGCCCGTACGAAGGTGAAGGTGGCGGCCGACGGCACGGTGACCGTCCCGCTGCGCGGCCTGCACAAGATGTCCGCCTACCGGATCGTCCTCACCCCCGGCGGCTCCGGCACCCCGACCGCGGCCACTGTCCCGTGGTCGGCGTCGTACGAGGCCGAGAACGCCGCCATCACCGGCGGCCAGGTGTACACCCAGGGCACGGTCAGCAACGCCAACGGCTACGCGGCCTCCGGGACGAAGGACGTCGGCTCGCTCAACCAGGCCTCCAGCAAGGTCGACTTCACCGTGACGGTGCCCGAGGACGGGACCTACGACCTGGCGATCCTCTACGGCAACCAGTCCGGCGGCCCCTCCACGCAGAAGCTGTCGGTCGACGGCGGCGACCCGGTCACCGTCACCTACCCGTCCACCGAGAACTGGACCTACCGTGCCAAGAAGGACGTCAGCCTCGACCTGCCGGCCGGCACCCACACGCTGACGCTGGCCAAGGGCGACGCCGAAGTCACCCTCGACCGCGTCGACCTGACCGCCCGTGCCGCCAAGCCCTCCGCGTCGTACGAGGCCACCCTCGCCGACATCAGCGGCAACCCGTCGTACGACTACTCCTCGTCGGCCGGCGTGGGCACCGGCGCCCTCGTCCTGCGCAAGGGCGACAAGGCCGTCTTCGACGTCTACGCCCCGCGCGACGGCTACTTCACCGTGGTGCCGCGCACCTCGGCGCCGGTACGCCTCACCCTGCACGGCGAGACGGTGTCGGCGGCGCCGGGCCGGCCGCTGCGGCTGTACCTCGTCGCGGGCAACAACCGGGTCGCGATGACGGCCTCCCACGCCTCCGCACACTCCCTCGACGTCTCGGGCGAGGGCTCGACCCACGGCACGCTCTCCTACGAGGGCGCCTCGGCCACCCTCGCGGGCGGCGCCGAGCTGGTCGACTCCGCGCACGCCTCCGCCGGCTCGTACATCGGCCGGCTCGGCAACAGCGCCTCCAGCACCGCCGAGTTCACGGTGGACGCGCCCAGGTCGGGCCGCTACCTGCTGGTCGTCCACTACGCGCACAACGACCGGCGCGACAACGGCCACGCCTACAACACGGACATCATGTCCCGCACGGCGGACATCACCGTGGGGAACGCGGCGCCCCGGAAGGTCACGTTCAAGAACACCTGGAGCGTCGACGACTACTGGACGCTGGGCGTCCCCGTCGACCTGAAGAAGGGCTCCAACAGTGTGACCTTCGGGAACGCGAGCGCCTGGGCCCCGGACATCGACCGGATCGAACTGGGCCGGATCATCGGCTAGCCCGGTCCGGACCCGGCGGTGGCCCCGACTGCTCCTCGGTCGGGGCCACCGCCCTGAGCGGGCCGGAGTGTGGCCGGGGGCCGGAAAAAAGGGTTGGCGCGCGTGCTCGTGTGTCCCTATTCTGGCGGAGCTTCGCGCGGTGGCCGTCGGCCGCCGCCGTCAGTCGTTCAGGAACGGGAGGTGTGACCGATGGCTGTCTTTGAGATGGGCGCTGCCCTCATCCAGAAGTTCATCAAGTCCACCTCCGTGGCCGCCGGCTGACACGACTCCTCACCACTCCGCGCGTCCGTGACGCGCGTGCCGGGGCCGCCCTTGTGAAGGGTCTCCCTTGACTTCCAGCGCAGCTTCATCCGCTTCATCCGCTTTCACCGCTTCTTCTGTCTTCTCCGCGCTCGCTCCCTACGGCTGGGACGACGCATGGGCGGACGAGTTCGCCCCCCACGAGCCCGACGGGCTCCTGCCCGGACGGGTGATCCGGGTCGACCGCGGGCAGTGCGACGTGGTCACCGCCGACGGGATCGTCCGGGCGGACACCGCGTTCGTCACCCCGAACGACCCCATGCGGGTCGTGTGCACCGGCGACTGGGTCGCCGTCGAACCCGCGGGCAACCCGCGCTACGTACGCACGTATCTGCCACGCCGTACCGCCTTCGTGCGCTCCACCTCCTCCAACCGGTCCGAGGGGCAGATCCTCGCGGCCAACGTCGACCACGCGATCATCGCCGTGTCGCTGGCCGTCGAAGTCGACCTCGGCCGCATCGAGCGGTTCCTCGCCCTGGCCTGGGAGTCCGGGGCGCAACCCCTGGTCGTGCTGACCAAGGCGGACCTCGTGCCGGACCCGGTGACGCTCGGTCATCTCGTCCAGGACGTCGAGACGGCCGCGCCGGGCGTGCCGGTGCTGCCGGTCAGCTCCCTGGACGGGGCCGGACTGGAGGTCCTGGTGGCCGTCGTCTCCGGTGGGACGACCGTGCTGCTCGGCCAGTCCGGCGCGGGCAAGTCGACGCTCGCCAACGCGCTGCTGGGCGAGGAGGTCATGGACGTACGGGCCACCCGGGACGCGGACGGCAAGGGCCGGCACACCACGACCACCCGCAACCTGCTGGCCCTGCCCGGCGGCGGTGTCCTGATCGACACGCCGGGGCTCAGGGGGGTCGGACTGTGGGACGCCGAGAGTGGCGTCGGACAGGTCTTCTCCGAGATCGAGGAGCTGGCCGCGCGCTGCCGGTTCCACGACTGCGCGCACGAGAGCGAACCCGGGTGCGCGGTACTCGCCGCCATCGAGGACGGTGAACTGGCCGAACGGCGGCTGGACAGCTACCGCAAGCTCATGCGGGAGAACCAGCGGATCGTCGCCAAGACCGACGCACGCCTGCGGGCGGAGATCAAACGGGACTGGAAGCGGAAGGGGGCGCAGGGCAAGGCGGCGATGGAGGCGAAGCGGGGACGCTGGGCATGAGGAGACGGGCGTAGGGCGGCCGGAGGGGCAGCTCGACGTCCGATTTCCGCCAGCTCCGGCCCTGGTCCTGGCCCACACTGGATGACGTGATGGACGAGGACACCAGGTACGAAGCGGTGCGCAGCCGGGACGGACGGTTCGACGGCGAGTTCTTCTTCGCCGTCGAGACGACCGGCATCTACTGCCGGCCCAGCTGCCCGGCGGTGACCCCGAAGCGGCACAACGTCCGGTTCTTCGCGACGGCCGCCGCCGCGCAGGGCTCCGGATTCCGGGCCTGCCGGCGGTGCCGGCCGGACGCCGTGCCCGGCTCCGCCGAGTGGAACGTACGGGCGGACGTGGTCGGGCGGGCCATGCGGCTGATCGGCGACGGTGTCGTCGACCGGGAGGGCGTCGCCGGGCTCGCCGCACGGCTCGGCTACAGCGCCCGGCAGGTCCAGCGCCAGCTCACCACCGAACTCGGCGCCGGACCGGTCGCCCTCGCCCGGGCCCAGCGGGCCCACACCGCGCGCGTCCTGCTCCAGACGACCGGCCTGCCGGTCACGCAGATCGCGTTCGCGTCCGGCTTCGCCAGCGTGCGCCAGTTCAACGAGACCATGCGGGACGTGTACGCCTCGACGCCCAGCGAGCTGCGGGCCGCCGCCCCGCCCGGCGGCCGGGCATCCCGCCGCACGACCACACCGACCGCCGGGATCCCGCTGCGGCTCGCCCACCGGGGCCCGTACCGGTCCGCAGCCGTCTTCGACCTGCTGGCGGCCGAGGCGGTGGCCGGTGTGGAGGAGGTGGTCGGGCCGCGCGGGCGACGCACGTACCGGCGCACCCTGCGCCTGCCGCACGGCACCGGAATCGTCGCCGTCGACGAGCGGCCGGGCGCCGCGAGGTCCACGTCCGGCGCCCATCCGGGCGGCTGGCTGGATGCCCGCCTGCACCTCACCGACCCCCGCGACCTGACCACCGCCGTTCAGCGGCTGCGCCGGCTCTTCGACCTGGACGCCGACCCGTACGCCATCGACGAACGGCTCGGCACCGACGCACGGCTCGCCCCGCTGGTCGCCGCCCGGCCGGGACTGCGGTCGCCGGGCGCCGCCGACCCGGAGGAGCTCGCCGTGCGGGCCCTCGTGGGACGAGCCGAGGCCAAGCGGCTGGTCCAGCTCTACGGCAAGACGCTGGACGCCCCCTGCGGCAGCCTCACCCACCTTTTCCCGGAACCGGCCGTCCTCACCGGGGCCGAACCCGAGGGCACCCTGGGGGCCCTCACCGCCGCCCTCGCCGACGGCGTCCTACGACTGGACCCGGGCGCCGACCGCGACGACGCCGAGGCGGCCCTGCTGGCACTGCCCGGCCTGGACGCCCGCACCGCCGCCACCATCCGCACCCGCGCCCTGGGAGACCCGGACGTGACGCCGCCCGGCCCGGACACCCCGGACAGCTGGCGCCCCTGGCGCTCGTATGCCGTGCAACACCTGCGCGCAGCAGGGGAGTTGGAGTACCGATGACCGCCGGAGCACCCATGACCGCCGGAGCGCAGATGACCATCGACACGCACTACACCACCCTGGACAGCCCGGTCGGGCAACTCCTCCTCACCGCCGGCCCGGACGGTGTTCTGACCTCCCTCTCCGTGCCCGGCCAGAAGAAGGGCCGTACGCTCCAGGCCGGTTGGCGGCACGACCCTGACCTCTTCCGTGCCGCCGAGGAACAGATCACCGCCTACTTCGCCGGTGAACTCAAGAAGTTCCGGCTGCAGTTGCGCGGTGACGGCAGTGTCTTCCGGGAGCGGGTCTGGGCCGCCCTCGACACCGTCCCCTACGGCGCGACCACGACGTACGGCGAGATCGCCGCACGTATCGGCGCCTCCAGGGCCGCCGTACGGGCCGTCGGCGGCGCGATCGGGGCCAACCCACTGCTGATCCTGCGGCCCTGCCACCGGGTGATCGGGGCCGACGGTTCCCTCACCGGATACGCGGGCGGGCTGGAGCGCAAGACGAGGCTCCTCGCTCTCGAAGGCGTCCTCTGAGCGCTCTCCGCGCAACCTAGACGTCGTCCTCCAGCCCCCAGCTGTGGATCCGCCGCGGATGGAGGCGGATGACCTCCTCGCTGAAGTGCGGGCCCAAGTCGTGCGGGCCCGTGAGGAGTTCGGCCTCGCCCCGGATGTCGATACCGCGGACCCGCCACGGCTTCAGGCTCACGATGTCGTCGACGACCAGGGCGACCTTCGAATTCTGCCGGAGGTTGCGCCACTTCTTGGTGCGGCCCATCGCGAAGCCGCCGATCAGGATGGTCCCGTCGGGCCGGGGGTGGAAGCCGACCGGGTTCGCCTGGGGCTGGCCGTGCGGGTCGACGGTGGCCAGTCGTCCCAGGCGCTGGGAGCTGAGGTAGGCGAGCTCGGCCTCGCTGAATTCGGTCATGGCAGCCACCCAAACACCCCGGCCTGCCGGGCGCATCGGACCCTCGTCCTGGTTCCCGGGGCCTACGACGGCCGAGGTGCCCCGCACACCCATGTGAACGAAGGTGCAAGCTTCCCCCGGCTCAGCCCCACAGCACCGCGCCCAGCCACGCTCCCATGATCAACAGGCAGGTGAACAGCTCCGCCAGCACGCTGGAGCCGCCCGAGCGCATCGCCGTGCGCAGGGCCGCCATCGCCTCGCCGTGCCGGCCGAGCCGGAGCCGTTCGCACAGGTAGATGCCGCCCATGAAGCCGGGGATCGCGCCGAGCACCGGGATCAGGAAGAAGCCGGCGAACGCCCCCACGCCGGCGTACACCCCCATGCGTACGGTGGCGCCGCTCGCCCGCAGCCGTCGGGGCGGCAGCGCCCAGCGCACCACCTGGGAAAGGAGCAGCGCGGCGGTGGCGGCCACCAGGACGGCCCAGGCGAGCGGCCTGGGATCCTTCAGCGCCCACCACATGACCGCGGCCCACACTAGCCACGAGCCGGGCACGCCGGGCACCAGCACTCCGCCCACACCGAACAGAATGACCAGGCCGACCAGCAGGAGATCCACCACTCCCATCTGTCCAGGGTGCCGGAGAGCGGCCGAAGACGCAGGTCAGGGTGCGGGCCTACGCCCGTGCACCGACGCGTCGGGCAGCGGGGCCGCCCGGTTGCTTGCGCCGTATGGCCGTTCGACGACTCACTCGACACGCCCTTCGACGTGCCGTGCGCCGCCGTATTTTCCGGATGCCCCGTTTTCATACGGCCCGCGCGGTGGACAATTGGGGGCATGAACCAGCAGGGGGGAAAGGCCAGCGGTCACGAGGACGACTGGTGGGGGCAGCTGTACGACGACACCACCGAGGACACGGGCCCCACACCCACGCCCGACTCACTGGACGACCGGTTCGTTTCGGCGGCGGAAACGGTGGAGGGGCGCGGCGCGGCTCAGGGGGAGGACCAGGGCGGAATTCCGGCACAGCGTCCCGGCGGCGCCGCCGGCGCGGAAGACGCGAGGCCTGCGGCAGGGTCCGGTGACGCCGGTACCGGCGGGGTCGCGGCGGGCGGGGTCGCCGGTTCACGTCCGGGTTCTGCCGGGGTCGCGGAGGGCGGGATCGCCGCTTCACGGCTCCCCGAGGCCGGGAGCGGCGCGCCGCGAGCCGGTGGCGGCGGTGCGGTGGATCCCCCTGCGCGCGCGGGGTTCGCAGGGTTGCGGGCTCCCTGGGAGCCGCCGCCCGACCGGCCTCCCGGGCCCGCGACCTTCCCGCCCGGTCCGAAGCCCCCGGGGTTCGCCGAGCAGTCGCCGCCCTGGGGCCGCGCGGCTCCCGGGCAACCGCCGCCCGCCCCCGAGCAACCGCCGCCCCCCGGCCGTACGGCCGCCGCGACCGGTGACCGCACCTTTGCGGAGCCCCCCACCACGACCACCGCCGCACCGCGGATGTCCTCGGACGCACCCCCGCCTCCCTCCGCGCCCCCTCCGCCACCACCCCCTTTCGGCC
>NZ_JAGMUK010000202.1 GCF_019049245.1 Streptomyces sp. AC555_RSS877
GAGGCGGCGAACACCGACTGGGTGGCCACCGGGCCCGCCTCGCCGGCCTCGAGGTCGACGGCGTCGGTGATGATGCCGGAGCCGATGCGCAGCGCCAGGCGGGCGGCGATCTCCTTGCCCTCGGCGGAGGAGGGGACCAGGACGGCGGCCGGGGAGACGGCCTCGTACGCGGCCTGGAGGGCGTCCACCTTCGGGACGACCAGGTAGTCGGCGTACTCGGCGGCGTCGTGGGTGAGGACCTTGACCGCGCCGTGCTCGCCGAGGACGGCGGCGGTGTCGGCGGCGCCGTTGCCGAGGGCGACGGCGACCGGCTCGCCGATGCGACGGGCCAGGGTCAGCAGCTCCAGGGTGGGCTTGCGGACGGCGCCGTCCACGTGGTCGACGTAGACGAGAACTTCAGCCATGGGAATGCTCTCCTGCGGATTGCGAAGTCTGAGGGGCGGTAAGGGGGTGGGACCTAGATGAACTTCTGGCCCGCGAGGAACTCAGCGAGCTGCTTGCCGCCCTCGCCCTCGTCCTTGACGATCGTGCCGGCGGTGCGCGCCGGGCGCTCGGCCGC
>NZ_JAGMUK010000203.1 GCF_019049245.1 Streptomyces sp. AC555_RSS877
GGCACCGACGACACATAATTCGCCAGCCCCTCGTGAGTGACCGCGACACCCTTCGGCCGCCCCGTCGACCCCGACGTATAGATCACATACGCCACCTGGCCCGACGACACGACACCCTCCAGTGCCACCGCGGGAGCGGCCTCGAGCTGCGCCGCCACGACCGTGTCATCCACCGCCACCAGCCGATGCCCATCGACTGGAATGCTCCCCAGGTTCTGCTGCGTCGTCAGCGTCAGCACCGCACCGCTGTCGCGCAGTTGGAATGCCAGACGTTCCGCCGGCTGCCCCGGGTCGAGCGGCAAATACCCCGCCCCCACCTTCCACACGGCCAGAATCCCGACCAGCGTCTCCACCCCGCGCGGCAGACACAAACCCACCACCCGCTCGGCACGCGCCCCCTGCGCCCGCAGGAAATGCGCCAACCGATTAGCCCGCGCCTCGAGCTCCGCATAGGACACCGACACGCCGGCCTGCACCACCGCCACCGCATCCGGAGTCCGCACCACCTGCGCCGCGATCATCGCCGGCACCATCGACACCTCGGGCCCCGCCTCGGCGGCCGTGTCATTCCAGTCGGCGAGGAGCTGGTTGTGCTGGGCCTCGTCGAGGACGTCCACTGCCGACAGCGAGCTGCCTGGGTGGTCTTCGAGTGCGGTGACGAGGTTGGCCAGGCAGGTGTGCAGCAGATGGCACAGCGCCTGTCCGTCCACCGGATCGACCGCATCCACGAGCAGCGCGAACCTGGACTCCTGATCGTCCACGGAGACGGCCACCGGATAGTTGGTGGCGTCCCGGGAGAGCAGCATCCTGACGCCTCTGGGCGCGCTGTCGCCTTCCGGGCCGGGTGCGGCGGCGCGACGCTTGCTGTGGCGGTAGTTGAAGAGCGAGGTGAACAGAGGGCTGCCGCCGGGCATGCCGCTGGCCTGCTGTGCGAGCGTCAGCGGGGCGTGCTCGTGCACCAGCAGTTCCGCCAGCTGGTCACGCACTCCCTCCAA
>NZ_JAGMUK010000204.1 GCF_019049245.1 Streptomyces sp. AC555_RSS877
GGCACCCGCACCCGGCACACCGCACAAACCCCCACCCCCGTGGCCGCCGGCCGCCAGCTCCTCGCAGCGGGCGGCGCTGTCGCGCCCGAGAGACTGGCGTCGGCCGCACCCTCCCCCCAGGGGCGCGGGGAACTACGCGACCAGCCACCAGGCACCCGCACCCGGCACACCGCACAAACCCCCACCCCCGTGGCCGCCGGCC
>NZ_JAGMUK010000205.1 GCF_019049245.1 Streptomyces sp. AC555_RSS877
CCGTCCTCAAGCCGAAGCCCTCACGCTTTGGTGACGAGACGGACCTTCCGGGCAGAAAAGCCCGGAACGCTGAGAACCGCTGAGGTTCTGAGCAACGGTGCGACTCCTCGGCTACAGGGACGAAGTGTCGTCGTTGCGCCTGCCGTCCGGTCGGTACGGACTGACCGCCCGGCCGCACTGATCAGGGGATCCGGCACAGGGGAATTGATCGGTCCGGGCAGGAGTGGGGTACCGCGGACCGGTCACTTCGGCAGACGGAGAGCCTCCGACGCGCCCCGAGGCAGGCGACCGTCCTGCGCCCGGTCCGGATCAGCACGGGTCCCACACCTCGGTGACCAGGACCTGCGTCCTGGTCAGTGTGGCTCGCGGATGACGGCAACGCCTCCGGGCGGGATGCTGACGGTGCCGGAGACCGGCTTGCCGGTGAGGAGTTCGACGCCTTCGGCGGGCGCTTCGGCGCCCTTTCCGGTGTGGTCGATGAGGAACAGATAGTCGGCCTCCACGCCCCGGCGCCGGACGACCTCGATCCCGGCGGGTGTGTCCTGCTCCGGTGTGACGCCGGCGTCCTGGCGGATGCGGTGGAGCAGGGCGGCGAGCGAGTCCTGGTCGGGGTGGGTGGCCAGATACCAGGCGGTGCCGTCGCCGTGCGGGTGGCGGGTGACGGCGGGGTGGCCCGCCAAGGGGCCGTCGGCGTAGGCGGCGACGGCTTGCGCGCCGGTGAGCCGGATGCGTTCCGACCACAGGTCGGCGGTGGCGGCCGCAGGCACGTCGCCGGTCAGTCCGGTCGTCTGGCCCGGCAGCAGGGGGAAGAGCTCGTCGGTGATCACTCCGAGGACATCGCGGAAGGCGCCGGGGTAACCGCCGAGGTACACATGGCAGTTCTCGTCGACCATGCCGCTGTGGAAGCCGATGGCCAGGGTGCCCCCGCGTTCGGTGAACCGGGTGAGGTTCGCCGCGGCCGCCTCCGTGACCAGATACATCGAGGGAGCCAGGACGAGTTTGTAGCGGTCGAGTCCCGGGTCGTCGGGGCGTACGAAGTCGACGGCGACCCCGGCCCGCCACAAGGGGGTGTACCAGTCCCGTACCAGGTCCTGGTAGCGCAGTTCGCCGCTGGGCTGGGAGGGCAGTTCCAGTGCCCAGCGGGCGTCCCAGTCCCACACGATCGCCACCTGTGCCGTGCTGGTGGAGTCCCGCACTTCGGCCAACGCCCGCAGGTCAGCGCCGAGTTGGACGACGTCGCGCCAGATCTGGCTGTCGGTGCCGGCGTGCGGGAGCATCGCCGAGTGCCACTGCTCGGCGCCCGCCCTCGCCGCCCGCCACTGGAAGAACGCGATGCCGTCGGCGCCGTGGGCCACGTGCGAGAGCGCGTTGCGGCGCATTTCCCCAGGGAGCTTGGCGCGGTTGACGGGCTGCCAGTTGACGGCACCGGTCGAGTGCTCCATGAGGAACCACGGGCCGCCCGCGAGCGAGCGCATCAGGTCGCCGTGGAGAGCGATGTCGACCTCGGCCTCCGGGTCGTCGGAGAGCAGGTAGTGGTCGTTGGAGAGGATGTCCAGCTCGGGTGCCCAGCGCCAGTAGTCGAGCGCGTCGATGGTGCGCAGGACCAGGAAGTTGGTGGTCGCGGGGGTGTCCGGAGCGGCCCGGCGCAGGACCTCGCGTTCGGCGGTGCACAGGGAGAGCAGTTCGTCGGAGCAGAAGCGGCGCCAGTCGAGCTGGTGGGTGGGGTTCGGGGGAGCCGCGGTGGTGCGGGGAGGCAGGATCTGGTCCCACGAGTAGTACCACTGGCTCCAGAACGTGGTGCCCCAGGCGTGGTTGAGAGCGTCCAGATCGTCCCCGTAGCGGGCTCGCAACCAGGCGCGGAAGGCGGCGGCGCTGGTGTCGCAGTAGCAGGCGTCGTTGTGGCAGCCGTACTCGTTGTGGATGTGCCACATGGCGACGGCCGGGTGGGCGGCGTACCGCTCGGCGAGGGCTTCGGCGATCCGCAGTGCTGCTCGGCGGTAGGCGGGGCTGGACGGGCAGAACGTCTGGCGGCTGCCGTACGAGAGTTTGCGGCCGTCCCGGTCGACGGGTAGTGCCTCCGGGTACGTCTTGAAGAACCATGCTGGTGGGCAGGCGGTGGGGGTCGCCAGGTCGGCGGCGATGCCGTTCTCGTGGAGCAGGTCGAGGATCTTGTCCATGCGGGCGAAGTCGTAGACACCTTCGGAAGGTTCGAGCAGCGCCCAGGAGAAGATGCCGACGCTGACCATGGTCACCCCGGCCTCGCGCATCAGGCGCATGTCCTCGGCCCAGACGTCCTCGGGCCACTGCTCGGGGTTGTAGTCACCTCCGTAGGCGATTCCAGGAATGCGAAGACGGCGTGTGGTACTCACTGGTGGTGCTCCGGGAGAGGTGTAGGGGAGAGGGGAAATGGGGATGTGTCAGCCCTTGTTGGCGCCCAGGGTCAGGCCGCTGACGAACTGGCGCTGGAGCACGAAGTACACGATCAGGGTGGGGATCGCGGTGAGCAGGGCGCCG
>NZ_JAGMUK010000026.1 GCF_019049245.1 Streptomyces sp. AC555_RSS877
AGCCGACACCCCAACCGCAGAGCCGGTTCTGGGACGGCTGGGTGGCGAACCCGACTGGATCCAAGGTGACGAGACCCCCGGCTGTCCCTCCTGCGCCGCCCGTATGACATTCACGGCCGAACTTGAAGAGGGATCCGACTTCGCCACCTCCGCCAACTTCGGCGGAGGTGGCCGCGGCTACGTCTTTCACTGCCACCCCTGTAGCGAGGCCGCCTTCCTCTGGCAGCGATGAAGACTGCCTGCAAGCTCATGTTCGGAGCCAGAGCCGGATCGCTGCGACAGTGACGGTGCCGTGGAAGACATAGGCCCGCTTGTCGTACCTCGTAGCCACAGCCCGGAAGTTCTTCAGGGCGTTGATCGTCCGCTCGACCTCGTTCCTGCGCTTGTAAATCGTCTTGTCGAATCCGGTGGGCCGGCCGCCCTTGCTGCCACGGCGCCGGCGGTTGGCCCGCTGGTCTCGTGGCTCGGGGATGGTGTGCTTGATCTGCCGCCTCCGCAGATAGCGACGGTTGCGCCGAGATGAGTAGGCCTTGTCGCCCCCAAGGTGATCAGGCCGGGTCCGCGGGCGTCCGCCTTCGAGACGGGCAACGCGGATGCGTTCCAGGACTGGGATGAACTGCGGGGCGTCCCCCCACTGGCCCGGCGTGACCAGGAACGCAAGCGGGCGGCGTCCGCCCTCGCTGGCAAGGTGGATCTTGCAGGTCAGTCCGCCCCGGGAACGTCCGAGTCCCTCGTCAGGGCGGTGCTGCCGGGGCCGTGATCTTTTTTCGGGACACGCGGAGCATTCCTGCGGGCCCCGGCGGCGTGTTGGTGAGCGCGGCAGGACGTCGAATCCACGCTCACCATGCTCCAGTCGATACGGCCTTCCGCATCGGCGTCGGCCTGGACGGCATGGAGGATCGCCTCCCAGGTGCCGTCGGCTGACCAGCGTCTATGCCGCTCGTAGACCGTCTTCCATTTTCCGAACCGCGTTGGTAAATCCCGCCACGGGACGCCGGTGCGCTCCCGGAAGAGGATGCCGTTGATCACCTTGCGGTGACTGACCCAGCGTCCGCCCCGCCCGCCGGTTTTCGGTAGATGCGGCAGCAGCCGCGCCCATTCGCTGTTCGTGAGATCGCCCCGCCCCATGACCATGCGAACGGACCGGGACACGAGGCGGTTCAAAGATCCGCCGGACAGGGCCTAGAGGGCCTGCTCAGCTCGTCACGTCTGTGCCATGTCCACGAACCGGGAATAGTGGAGCTGCGCGGCGACGGTCACGCGGGCCGTCGGCCCGAACCTGTTCTTCTCGATCACGAGGTCGACCTCACCGGCGCGCGGCGATTCCGGCTCGTCCGCGTCCGGCCGCTCGACCTTGATGACGATGGACGCGTCGTTCTTGATCGCCCGTGACTCGCGCATGAGGCCGTCGTCGTTGAGCTGCGACAGGGCGATGACGTGGCAGCTGAGCTGGACGGAGAGGTTCTTCAGGCCCCGGGACACGGACGCGACGGCCTGTTCGCGGGTGATGGTGCGGGACTGCTCGACCTCGACGAGCTGGAGGTAGTCGACGACGAGGAGTTCGAGGCCGCCGTCGCGGGCGCAGGCCCGTGCCGCAGAGGCGATGTCCCCCAGCGATGCGCCGTCGGGTCGGTAGACCCGCAACGGCAGCGTCTGGAACAGCTCCGGGCCCAGGCGCCGGACGGTCTCCCATCCCTCCGCGGTGAGGCCGCCCTGCTGCGTGAGGTGGTGCAGGGCGATCTTCCCCTCGGCGGCGGCGATCTTCTGCATGAGCTCGGTGCCGCTCATCTCCAGCGAGGAGAACATCACCTTGGCACCCGTCTTCGCGGCGGCGACGGCTGCGTTGAGCGCGAATGTGGACTTGCCCACGCCGGACTGCGCGGCCACGACGGTCACGTTGGCCGGCCGCATCCCCGACGTGATCATGTCGAGGTCGGCGAACCCGTACGTCAGACCGACCTTCTTGCCGTCCTGGATGTCCTCCAGGTCCGCGACGAAGTCGAGGTACAGGTCGCCGACTTTGGGCGGAGCCTCGTGCAGGCCCGGGGTGCCCGCGATGATCCCGGTGAGCTGCTGCTCGACCAGGTCGCGGACCTCGTCCTCGTCACCGGCCTCGCTGTAGGCGTACTCGAGGATGCGCTGCGCCGACTCGATGACCGCGCGCCGGTAGGCCTTGGCCCTGACGATCTCGGCGTAGTGCGGGCCGTTGGCGGCGGTGGGCACGGCGTGTACGCAGGTGTGCAGGTACGAGGCGCCACCGACGCGGGCGAGCTCGCCGCGCTGGGTCAGCTTGTCGGCGACCGTGACCGGGTCTACGGGTTCGCCGGCCGCGCGCAGGTCGCAGATCGCGCGGTGGATGGTCGTGTGCGCGGGCCGGTAGTACTCCTCGGCGACGATGCCCGTCTCCAGGGTCTCGGCGAAGAACCGGTACGACGCGCTGCCCGGGCTCCCGGACAGCATCAACGACCCGATCACGGACTGCTCGGCGTCGAGATCCTGCGGCGGCACCCGGGTGAACGCGGCCAACTGCCCGCCGTCCCGCTGTTCAAAGTCACCGCCCGGGGCGTCGGCCTGCTGGACAGGGATGCTGGTGGACACTGGAGATCTCCTGTTCGGTCAAGCGTTCAGGGGAAATCGCGGGCCGCTCCCATGCCGGGGAGCGGCCCGCACCGGGTTTGTCAGACCGGCACGGCCATCGCGCAGTCGAGGCAGCCCTTCCGGTAACGGGCCGGATGGTCCGGGCACCTCTCACGGCCGCCCGTACCGGCCCGGCCGGCCTGCCCGGGGATCGGCACCCGCGACCGGTCAGCGTGCTTGACCAGGTCCTTCCACTCCGGATGTGCGGCCATCTCCCGCGCCCGGCCCGCCACCCACTCCACCGGCAGCCCCGCCGCCAGCAGCTCCACCGCCTGAGCCCGCAGCGCCTCGCGGCTGCCGTTCAGCAGCGGACGCCCCAACGCCTGGACGTACGCGTCGACGACCACGTCAGCCCCCGACGCCTCCGGCGCAGCCGCCTCTCTCTCTCGCTCCTGGGGCCGCTGTGACGGCTGTGAGCCGAACGCGCCAGCGGGGACGAAGAAGAGAGAGTTCAAATCCTTAGAACTATTGGTGCTCGATTTGAACACCCGTGAGAGATCGATTTGAACACCCGTAGCGAGTGTTTCCGTCAGCGGGTGCTCAGATCGAGCACCCGCTGACCTGCGCTTTTTCTGCGGGTGTTCAGATCGAGCACCCGTGGCGCGGGGGGTCTTCGGCGGGTGTTCAGATCGAGCACCCGTCGATTCCAGCTGGCACACGCCGTCGACGTCGTGCCCGCCAGGGCACCCCGGTTCGTGCCCGCCCGCCAGGTCGTAGACCGGCGGCCGACGGTCCGCGCGCAGGTGGCTCACCAGGTTCGGATCCCCCGGCACCAGCACTCCCGCGGCCTTTAGCCGTCGCAGGTGTTTCAGCGCTGTGGACTCACCCATCAGGCACTCACGAGCCAGCGTCTCCGCCGACGCGAAACACCCACGCATGTCGCCATTGGTATGGTTTGCTACCCGGATCAGGATCAGCAGTTCCCCACTGTTGTTGCAGTGCTTGATGCCGACCTTGTCCACCCACGTCTGCGCCTGGTAACTCACCGCGCCACCGCCAGCGTGAGGAGGGCAGCGGCGGCTGACACGGGCAGGGCAAGGGCAGCGGCGCCGTCCGGGATGGCCCTCTCAGCGGCGAGTCGCCTCATGGCTGCCCGGCCTCTCGCGGGCGCTTTGAAGGGCTTGATCTGGCCGGTGTCGTCCACGGGCATCGCGCCGACGGCTGTATGCGGGGATGGGTATTGCTGGCTGTACAAGGGGTCATCTCCCCAGGTAGGGGAGCCGTGACCAGCAGATGTGACCTGGAACTACACCGGAGTAGTGGCGTTGCGCAATCTGTAGCGCATACTCTGGGTATAGGTGACCACGCGGGCTCTAGGGCCCACGGGCATCACCCGGCAGACGAGGTCACCTCGCTGCTCACGACTCGAGCTTTTGATCGGGTGCGAGTCGGATTTGCTAGGAAGCGGTCCCGTTGTGGCGACGGGGCCGCTTCGGCGTTTACGGGGGACGAGCAGATCGGTCCACGTCAGCACGCTTCCGTGAGTTCGAAGCCTGCGGCAGCATCAGGATGCTTCTCGGCCCAGCCCTTGAGCAGCCGCAAGTAGGCAGCACGATGCTTGGGGCGCGGCATGGAGTGGCCGTTTTCCCAACGCAGGAAAGCCATCCGGTGCACGCCGAAGGCATCGGCGACTTCCTCCTGGGTCAGACCGGAGGCCTTGCGGAGCCTGGCCCGCACGTCAGGCGGAGGCAGGACATCAGCTGGTCGGCTGAGCAGCGCGTCAACGGCCTTGAAGAGATCAGTCATCACTCCCCCTTCTGCGTGTGATCCGAAACTGTACATGGATTGCTGCGCCGGATGGTGCACTTGAGACCGTGTCAGCGTTTCAGCCCATCACATGCCCTTGTAACGGCGCGGCAGGGCACTCGGGTTACCCACTTGGGTGAACCTCGGAGTGAGACCCGCCCGGACCGCCGATCATGTGTCTCTCACGCCCCGAAGGTCAGTTCGTCAGGACCTGGCTCATTCGCTTGTTGCGCGCCGGGCCTGGAGGACGTATGCGTAGGCGGCCCCCAAGGCTCCGTACTGCGCACTGCCTTCAGTGACGAGGGCCGCGTCGGCTGCGTCGGCTGCGATCCGAAGCTGGCGAGCCACGGTTTCCGGCATGGTCGGCGCCTCCGCGAACTCCTGGAGCCGTGTGACCACCGCTTCCAGCGCTGCCTCCTTGGACACGCCGACAGGCCCTTCGGAGCTCACCAGGGCAGGGATCCAGCCGCTATCAGCATCGAGCGCGCTGCGGAGCTCTTCCACCAGCTCTTCGCTGGTCAGGCGCTTCTCGGCGTTCATGTGGGGCTCAGTCTCCAGGAGTTCAGAAGGAGGGGCCGGGCGGTGCCCCTGCGTTAGGCAGGGCACCGACCAGTGCCGTACGGACTCAGGCGAGCGGCACGGAGAAACGCAGCGTCCAACCCTTCGCGAGCACGTGCTGGGTCACCTCAACCACCCGTCCGTCGGCCGTGCGACCGACGTGGTTGATCGTCAGTACGTCCGAGCCCCCCGCCAGACCGAGGCGCGCAGCCTCGTCCGCCGTGGCCGAACGCAGTGCAATGTCCTCGGTAGCGGCATCGCCCTGGTCGAAGCCCGCCTCCTTCATACGGCTGATGATGCCGCCGACACCCGTGTCCACCTGCTCAACTCCGGCGGCCTCAGCCACGTCGACCGGGATGTACGTGGTGGCGAGCTGGACCAGGCGGTCGCCGTCGTACATCTCGCGGCTGCGCACGACGACCTCGCCGTCGACGCCCAAGAGCTCGGCAACGTCTGCCGGGGCCGCTGCGCGGCTGACGGAGACCTCGGAACGCGGCGCCCGGCCGGTGCGCTGCAACTCTGCATCGAACGCGCCGCGCGCACCGTTTTCCTCACGCTGAGCGGTGGTGTACCGGGTGCGGGCGTCGCGCACGATCGTGCCGGTCTCGCTGATCTGGTTGCTGGCCATGTGGTGCAAGCTCCTAGCTGTTGTGGTCAATGGGTATTCGGTCTGCCCGGCTCTCTAGAAAGAGGGGCAGGAGCTCCTACTTGTCACCCGGGTTCCGGGCTGTCGATGGGCCACTCATACGCGAGCGCCCATTTGTTCCGTGGCAGTACGTGAAGGCAGATCTCCACCACGCGGTCCTCCGAGGTCAGGCCCTTGTGTGTGATCTCCAGGACGGACTGATCGGCAGGAATCCCGAGGGCGCCGGCCTCATCCAGGGACGGTGCCCTGACCTCGATTTCCTCGCGAAGGCGAACCTGCTTGAAGCCCGCTTCGGCCAGCCTGGACTTGCTACCTCCCGCGCCCGTCTTCTGCTCTGCAAGGACAGGGCAGGCTTCGACCACGTCGGGCGGGAACCAGCTTGTCGCGACCTGGATGACCTCGGCTGCGTCTTCGTTGCCCGGCAGGCACGCGGACATGATCCGTGCGCGCTTCAGGGTCTTGGCGCGATGGTGCATACCGAAGATCTCTGCCACCTTCTTGGGCGGCACGTCACGATCGATGACCACCTGGTTCTTGAGAGTGAGCCCTCTCGCCTTCAGCTCTGCTTCGAAGGCTCCTGCGGCGCCGACAGCTTCGCGAATCGCGGCCAGGTAGCGGGTGGTCCGGTCGGAGAGGAGCTTTCCGACCACCAGTGAAACGAAGGTGCCCTTCCCGCGGCGCGAGAACACCAGGCCTTCGCCTTCCAACGACCCGTAGACATCCCGAGCGGTCTGGTAAGCGATGCCGTGGTCCTTCTGGAGCTGGGGGACGCCAGGCAGGCGGGACCCCGGCGGCAGCGCACCGCGCTCGATCTTGTCCCGGATGTCGGCGGCGATCCGCTCAACCTTCCCGGGCTCCTTCTTGGGCACCAGTTGCCCTTCCTTCCCCTTCGTGGCCGGCCAGCTGATCTCGCTCCCCGACGCGCACAGCATGACATGTCTAGTTGTCTCTCGAAAGTCGGAACGATCAGGGCGTGTTTTTCTTCCTGTGAAACACCAGGTCAAGCCATGTTTTGGACATTGGTTAGCTAGACAGGTTGACACTCGTCGGATAGCGGCGTTGTAATCAAGGTGCTCCAGCTCCGGTGAGTAGCCGAACGCAAGGAGTAGCCACCCCGTCATGCCATGGCGCTACTTGGCATGCCCGAACGGCTCCGACCACCGCGCCGGACCCCTTGATCGCGCAAGCGGGAGGGAAAGGAAGCGGCCATTCCTTGACAACTCCACAGCGTGATCCACCACAGCTACGACAGCCGTGACCACGCCGGCTGAGGTGAGTGGAGACCCGTCGTGAGGCGCCATCACCCCTGGTGGTGGCAGTCAGCACGGGCAGTGACCCATCAGGCGTCAGCTTCGGCTGACGGTTCGGGCCGGTAAGACGGCGCGAGCGCTCATTACTGACGGAGAGTCCGGAGGGCTGGCACCCCCACGACGCTAAAGAACGACGCGGCACAACCTTCACCGCAGACCCGACCGGACGGATCTCCCGGCGGTAGCGGTCCGCGTCTCCCGAGATCCGGCACCGCTTCCCGCGGTGTCGCGCAACCCGCAGCCTGTGCTGCCCGTCGCACACCGATCTGCCCTTGCGGCTGGGTCGGTGGCCGGCGGAGTGCGCAGGACGCACTGCTCGCCACATGACGAACCCCCAGGGATTGCAGCCCTGGGGGTTCTGGATGTGGCGGGCGCCCTTCCACAGAAAGGGAACCCACCACATGACCATCATGGCTGACGCCCCTATGGCAGTCACCCGCCCGCCTCTGCCCCGGCGGCCCATCCCGCACGAGCGGACCCCGGACCGCCCCACCCCGTCCGGCACCCGGCCCCACCCGAGGCGCGCCGCCGCGGACACCGCGCGGCACGACGACACCGACGCCCGGCAGCTGCTCGACGCGCTCTACCGCGAGTACGCGCCGATGGTGACCCGGGTCGCGGCCCGCGCGCTGCGGCCCAGCGACCGCGGCCTGGCCGACGACATCGCTCAGGAGACGTGGCTGGCCACCTGGCAACACCTGCTGCGCGGCAACGAACTGCGCAGCCCGGCCGGTTTCCTCGCGATGCGTGCCCGCCGTAGCGCGGTCGACCACTACCGGCTGGCGCGTGTCCGGCGTGAGGAGGCCGTCGACTACACCGACGGCCTGGCCGTGGCCCGCCTCGCGAGCGTGATCGGAGCCGCAGCATGACGCTCACCGTCACCCTCACCCAGCCCGGCACCGCCGATGAGATTGGCCCCCGACGCCCCGGTGCGATCTACGCGAACATCGACGGCCACTTCGAGGTCCTGGTGCTCGTCACCGACCCGGCGGAAGCCTCGCAACTTCTGCGCCGCAACGCGCGCTGGGCACTGATCGTGCGCGACACCCTGCGCGCCGACGGCCAGCCGTTCGTGGTCGGTTCGGCATGGACGACGTCGGACCACCTGGTTCGCGAGGCCGCCGCGAACGGAGGTGCGCAGTAATGGACTGGCGCCACAACGCGGTCTGCCGTGAAGAGGACCCCGACCTCTTCTTCCCGATTGGTGACACCGGCCCGGCCCTGCTCCAGATCGAGGAGGCCAAGGCCGTGTGCCGCCGCTGTCCCGTCATGGAGCAGTGCCTTCAGTGGGCCCTGGCCAGTGGCCAGGACTCCGGCGTCTGGGGCGGCCTGTCCGAGGCGGAGCGGCGCTCACTGAGGCGCCGCGCCGCCCGCCGCGCTGCCCGCCACTCCAGTGGGGAGGCGACCTCATGATCACCCACCTGACCGATGAGGAACGCGCCGAACTCTCCCGGAAGGTCCAGGAGGTCAACAAGCGGTCCGAGGAACGCCCCAAGTGAGCGCGGAAGACCTCTACGACCGCTACCAGGTCGCGCACATCGCGCACCGCTCACACCACGCCACTTGCACCGAGTGCACGGACACCAGCCGCTGCCCGACCGGGCAGCGGCTGTTCGAGTCCTTCACTCGCTTGCAGGACGCCTACCTCAACCGTCAGCGCCAGCAACGCCGTTGACGGTTGTCCCCCAGCCCGACATCGCCACCTCTGTCGGCTGCCTGACCCGCCCGGCCCGGCCCCGTCCCCCGACGGCGGCCGGTCCGGGCGGCGTCCAGGGGAGCCGCGCAGCCGCGCAGCCCATCGCCCTCCTGGAGGTTCCGATGCGCACACTCACCCCGCTGACCGCCGCATCTCGTACCCAGCCCAGCAGCCTGTGCCGGCACACCCCGAAGTGCCCGACCACCGACAGCCCCGACCGGGAGGCCGCACGCGTCGTGGCCGCCCACCCGGAACAGGGCTGGAGCCTGCTCTGCAACGGCGTCTTGGTCTTCGACGACACCGGCGAGCTGCTTCCCGATGGTCGGTCCGTGGCCCCGCACCGGCCGCTCACGGTCGTGGCCTGACCGAATCATCCGTGAACCGCCGCCCCGCCTGGGCGGCACCCGACCTGGAAGGAGGCGGCGTGGCCGCCACTCGAACCCGTAAGAGGCCCACCGCCCGCAAGAAGTCGGCAGCCCGCCCGGCTCCGCAGCCCACCGCCTCCACCACTCCCGCCGCTGACCCGGCCCCGGTCCCGGTCGGGGAGACGGACCTGGACCTGGAGACGCTGGCGTGGGTCGCGGATGCACGGGACCGGGCCGCCGACGTCATCGACACCGCGCGTGAGCAGGCCGCCGCCCTCCAGGCGGAAGCCGAGACGGCTGCCGCGCGCACCGTCGCCGACACGCACGAGCAGGTCACCGCGCTGCTGGCCGAGGCGCAGGCCCGGGCCGCGGACATCACTGCCGGCGCCGACCAGGAGGCCACCGCCCAGCGCGCGGCGGCGAAGAACGACCTGGAGACGGCTCGCGGCGAGGCCGAACGGTTCCTGGCGGAGGCCCGCGACCGTGCCGCGACCCTTGTCAAGGAGGCCCGCGCGCAGGTCGCCGAGCTGACCGAGCTGGTCACCACCGACCGTGAGGCGACCGGCAAGGCGGTTGCCGAGCTGCGGCGCATGGCCGAAGCCGACCTCACCGAGATCGGCGCCCTGGTCGACCAGCGCCGCATCGAGGCCGGCCAGATCCTTGCCCGCGCCCAGGAGCAGGCCGACGAACTGGTGGCCGCGGCGCAGCGGGAGGTCGACCAGGCCCGCGAGCGGTTCGCCCAGCTCGCGGCGACGGCGGCTGAGCAGTACGACGGCCGCCGTGCGGAGGCGGAGGCGCTGTACGCGGACGCGGTCAAGGCCGCCGACGACCGGCGCCGCGAAGCCGACGCCCACGTCGCCGCCGCACACACCGAGGCGGAGCAGGCCCGCACCGAGCTGCGCGACAAGCTGCGCGAGCTCACCGACCAATTCGACGCGGAGGCCGCGACCAAGCGCAAGGCCCTCACCGACGAACTCGCCGGGCTCAAGGCGGCGTGCGACAAGCAGCGCGAGCGGCTGCGGGAGGAAGCCAAGACCGTCGCGCAGCAGCTGCGGGAGGCCGCACAGAAGGAGGCCGACCGCATCACCACGGAGGCGAAGCGCAAGGCGGCGGGCATCACCGAGCGGGCGCAGGCCGATGAGGCCCGAGCCCGCCGGCTGCTCGAGGAAGCCCGCGAGGCGAAGAAGGCCAACTCCCGCTTCCGGGGCTGGCAGCACAACCTCAGCAGCAAGGCGTGGAAGACCGCCCCGTGGATCGCGCTCGCCGCCGGCGTCGGCCTCGCCGCTTCCGGCGAGTACGAGCTGGCCCGCATGGTCGGCATCAACCAGTACGTCGCCCCCCTGCTGCCGGTGTCCATCGACGTCTACTGCGTCACCGCGTTCCGCGCCAAGAAGGACATCCCGTACGCGCTGCTGCTGATGGCGTCGGCGAATGTCACCTACCACCTGGCGGAGCAGGCGCACCTGGTGGAGGAAGGCAAGTCCGCGCCGTGGCAGCTGACGACGTTCGTCGTGCTGATCTTCGTGGCCGTCATCTGGCGCGTCCACACGCTCATGCACGACGACGGTACGGACGGGCACGGCAGCACAGCTGCTGCGGACCGTCGTACCGGTACGGACAGCGGAAACGGAACCCCCGCCCGTACAGGTACACACCGGCGTACCGACGGTACGGACACCGCGTCGTCCAGCCGTACAGGGTCCGCCAGCCACGACCTGTACGCCGCTCACGGCTCGGTACGGCCGGACAGTACGGGCGCCGGACGGGACGGTACGGACCCTGTACACGCCGCCGCGCACCCGTCGCACGATGGCGGGACCGAAGTGGCGGTGACCAGGGCGTACAGCGACCGTACAGGCGGCGTACACACCACTCCCGAGAGGGCGGCGCGTACAGGTACACCGGCTGCGGGGCGTACCGGCACGGCTCACGCGGCCGTACAGGGGCGTACCGGCACGGTCAGTGTCCGTACACAGTCCGGCGGCGACGGTGTACCGGGTGCCCGTACAGGTACGGCTGCCGCGTCCTCTCCTGCAACCGGAATCAGCGGTGCAGGGGATACGGACCGTCCCGGTACGCCTGTACGGACGGACGCCGAACTCCTGCCGCTCGTACAGAACCTGCCGCGTGACAAGGACGGCTTCGTCACCCTCTACCAGGCCCGCACCAAGCTCAGCGTCAACCAGACCCGCGCGATCCGGCTGCTGAAGGAGGCCGGCCTGCTGCGTCCCGACGACGCGGACAAGTACCTGAAGTGATCCACCGTCCGGCACACGCCAGTGAGGGCCAGCCCGCAGCAATCGGGCTGGCCCTCACTGCGACTGCCGGAAGCAGCCACCCGTCCTTACAGCACGTTTGCCCTGATCAGAACCCGCTTCCGGCATGCCTGGGCGGGCTCGAACCACATCGAAAAGGAGTCAGCTGCCCATGTCCGGAATCGACTGGGACAAGGAGTTCAGCCGCATGGACCCCCAGAGCCCCGCCCCCCAGACACCGGAGAAGCCGGAGAAGCCCGCGACCTCGCGTTTGTCCGCCGCGGTCGGCGGGATGCGCCGCAACACGGCGGCGCTCGCCGTGTGCGGCACGATCGCCGTCGTCGCCGTGTGCGGCACGGTCGTCGCCGTCACCAGCATGCAGGCCGAGCAGGCCGCCCAGGAGCGTGCGCGCGCCAAGGAGAACGCCGCGAACGCCCTGGTCGAGGCGGAGGCCGACAAGCAGCGGGCGCAGACCGAGGAGGCCGCCGCCAAGGTCACGTACGAGCGGGAGATGACCGTCTACCGCGAGTGCATGAAGCTCCGCGCGAAGGCGGTCGCCAAGGCGGCCTCGTACGACATCGCGAAGATCCCCGAATGCGACGCCCCGACCCTCGGCGATGCGGCCTCCAAGGCCCAGGAGTCCGCCGGTGACGGTTCCGGCGGCGGCATCACCTCCAGCCCGTGGCTGTGGGTTGCGCTCGTCGGAGGCGGCGGATTCATCGCCTACAAAAAGCTCTCTGTGCCCTCTGGTTCGGGCGCGGTAACCCCCATGAACGACAAGGGATTCACCTTCGAGAAGGGTGCATGACATGACGCTTCAGTTCTTCGCTCTCGCCCTGTTCTGCTGGGCCCTGTTCTTCACCTTCAAGAAGACGAAGGGAAAGCAGATGGTGATCTGCATCATGCTGATCGTGTCCGGGATCTTCCTGCCGTACACGCCGTTCAGCGAGCAGATCCGGACCACGCTGGAGTCGGTGTTCAACACGGCGAACACGACCGTGAACAACATCGGCTCGTCGTCACGCTGAGTACACGCCAGCGGTTACCGGTTACCGGTTACAGCCCCAGGACACCCCCAGAACTGCCCGCCGGGCGGCGCGAACCGGTGTCCCACGGGCCTGTAACCGGTAACCGGTAACCGTCCGGAACCACACAGAGTCACAGAAGGGAGGGCCGTGGAACTCCTCGTACTCCTCGCCATCAGCTACCTGTTCGGCGTGGAGAAAACGCACGGGAAATACGAGCAGGCGGGAATCAAGAAACCCCCTGCCAAACCGAAAGATAAATGGACGCCGACCCGGGCCCCGGAAACATTCCGAAACGCTCCCCACAATTTCGCGGCAAAAACGCATTACGGGCTTCTGGCGGGTGCCCATATTGCCGGTGGCCTGCGGGACGGCTGGCGCTCGGCATATCTCAAAAAGCCGAGCGGGAAACCTTCCGTTTCCACTTCTGCCGGGCCCCCTCCAGGACCCTCCGCGGCCACCGTGCCGCCCAAGCCCACCACACCCCCGACTACCCCGCAGACCGCACCGACGGCGCCCCCAACGACTGCCCCGCCGACGGCGACCCCACCTGCGGGCACCCCGCCCTCGGCGGCGCCGCCGACAACACCTCCATCGCCGTCCCCGCCCCCACCGCCGACGGCTCCCCCGCCCCCGACGACCCCGCCGCCGACGGTGCCGCCGGGGTCCGCAGTCCCCCCGGTCGGCACCGTCCCGCGGCCCCGCACCGTCCCGCTGCCCGACCACATCAGGAAGGACCCCGCGATGCAGCCCAACCCGCCCGTACCGCACTCCGCGACCGTCGACGACAAGGGCATCCACGTCACGACCGCCGCCGGGAAGACCCGCACCTACAGCGGCGGTGAGGTCATGACGCTCACCCAGGTCATCGACCTCGCCGAGGGCTCGGCCACCCTGTGCCAGTCCAGCACCGAGACGTGCCTGGACCTCATGGACGAGGCCGTGCAGCTGGCCGAGGACTGCGACGGGCTCATCGCCGACATCACCGCGAAGGGCGTCGGCGCGAACCTGATCGGCAAGTGCGAGGTGCTCAAGGAGCAGCTCGACCTCCAGGCCACCGCCGCCAAGGACGTCCACGACAAGATCCAGGGCGGCGAGGAGGCCTGCCGCACCGCCTCGGCGAACGCCGAGCTCCGCCACGGGCCGATCTTCCGGGCCGTCGCCGACTCCCCCCTGACCAAGCCCGCCGAACGCGACTTCTACAACGCCCGATAGAAGAGGAGAGGCCCCGCATGAGCGCCACCGAGAACCTGAAGGACGCCGCGACCTACGCGGCCCTGCGCACCAAGTTGGCCTGGCTCACCCACAAGGTCCACGCGCACGCCCAGACCGTCACCACGCTCGCCTCCGACGTCGACGACGCCGCCGAGCAGATGCTGGACGCCGCCGAGACGATGAAGGCGCTGGCCGTCGACGACGCGACCACCAGCGAGTTCGCCGACGCCGCGCTGACCATGACCGGCGTCAAGGACGCGGCCGGCGCCTACACCTCCGCCGCCGACAGCGCCTCCGCGGCCGCCGACGACGCGAAGACCACCACCGAGAACGACCACGGAGGGATCGCCGACGCGGTGGCCACCTCCCCCGTCGACATGGCCGAAGCCGCCTTCTACACCCAGAGTTAAGGAGATCAGGACCGTGGGGCCGACCCGAGCACAGTTCATCCAGTACACGCCCGCCGCGCTCGCGGTGGTGCCTCTCGTCGCCGGCCCCTGGTCCGCCCTCGCCGCCGCAGCGGCCGGAGCGGGAGCGTGGGCCGTCAACGCCTCCGCCCCGGTGCTGCGGTCCCTGATCGCGTGCGGGTTCACGGCCACCGGCTGCGGCATCGCCGCGCACGAGGTCCTCGCCGCAGGCGGGAACCCGCTGATCGCCCTGGGGCTCGCGGTCCCGGCCGGGGCGGCCGCCCTGGCCCACCACCGCAACATCGCCGGCCACACCCCCGCCCTCACACCCGCGACCACCACCACTGGGGCGGGCGCGGCGGTCGGGCTGACGTCGCAGGCGCAGCTCATCACCGCCTGGTGGAAGGAGTTCATCTCCGGCCCCACTCAGACCGAGGACCGCAAGCTCATCCAGCCCGGCGCCAACCTGGAGCACCTCGCCCTCGAGGCTGACGACGACCACGTGTCGTTCACCGGGATCATCACCCTGCCCCAGGGCCAGCAGGTCAGGGTCAGGGCCGCCGACATCGCCGCCGTCTACCAGATCCCCGTCTCCCAGGTCGAGCTGGGAGACCCCAAGCACTACGCGCCGAACGCCTTGCCCGTCACCGTGTACCTGAAGGTGCCGGCGGTGCAGCCGCAGATCGCGGCCGGTACCCCGACGACGCCCGAGGAACTGTGGGACGCCTACGTCGGCGTGCCGGAGGGCGCGATGCCCGGCACCACCCTGACCGTCACCCGCTACGACGGGCCGCTGGACTGGGAAGGGATCGCCACCCGCGACCGCAGGGCGATCGGCACCGTCAACCTCCAGGACCTCGCAGGCAATCTGGACCTGGAGACGATCCAGATCGCCCTCGCCCCCGGCGACAAGCCCTCGCAGATGGGGATCCGGGTGATGAGGGAACACGCCCTGATGCACGGCACGATGCTCTCCTCGGTCCTGGACGAACTGTCGATGGACTCCCGCGGCTACGTCCGCGCCGGCACCTACGTGGACGGCCGGGCCGCCCTCCTGCCGCTGGCTCAGCCCGGCTCCGGCGCCCGCCACCTCTACCTCGTCGGCGGGTCCCGGTCGGGCAAGTCCGGACTGCTGGAGCAGATCCTGCTCTCCGCCCACCGCTCCGGTATCGCGGTGATCCTCGCCTCCCCGCAGGCCGGGACCATCGCCGGCGCCTCGCTGTCCGCCTACCTCGGGGACGGCCTGGACGAGGCGATGGGCGCACTGCGCCTGGCCTACGCGATGATGCTCGACCGCGAAGCCCGCTACCGCTCCCCCGCCTTCCCCTTCACCGACCCGCTGGTCCTGGTCGTCATCGACGAAGCGCACATGCTGCTCTCGGCCTCCTCCCCGTACCACCTGGAGGCGAAGGCGATCGTGGAGCAGCTGACCCGCCGGTCTCTCAAGCGGGGCATCGGCGTGGTCCTGGCCACCCAGACCCCGCTGGCCGAAGACCTCGGCAACTCCACCGTCATCCGCTCCCAGCTCCTGATCGGCGGCGGCGCGGTGTTCCTGCGCTGCGCCAAGGGCCAGGGCTCCCTGGTCGGCGCGAACGCTGTTGAGGGCGCGGAGGGCATCGACCTGTCGATGATCCCCTCGCAGTGGCCGGGCCAGTACGCCAAGGTCGCCGACCGGGACATGAGCGGCCTCGCCACTGAGGCCGCCGCCGCACCTGAGGACGGCACCTTCGGCCTGGGCTACCTCCTCACCCCCGGCTCGCAGGCCGTCCAGTTCCGCTCCCTGCACCTGGACGTGGCCCCCGCCTCCCTCGCCGGAGGCGAGCCGCCGGTCGGGATCGAGGACTGCGACGCCTGGCGGGAGCGCGACGCGATCACCCAGACCCCCATGGTCGACCGCCGCGGCAAGAACCTGATCGGCAGCCTTGCCGACCTCCTCGCCGCAGCGGAGGGCGCCCCCTCCTCGCAGGAGGCGCCCCACCACCACCCCGGCGGCCCCCAGGCAATCGCCGGATCCAGCAGGCCCGGTGCTCCTGGCGTAGCCGCGGGGGCGCCTGACGGACAGGAGCTGATCAAGCCGCGCATCCTCGAGCTCCTGCGGGAGCAGTCCATTCCGATGACCGCCGAGACCATCGCCCGAAAGCTGGGCACCTCCGCCAAAAACATCAAGCCGCGCCTGTCCGAGCTGAAGAAGCGGGACGAGGTCACCAACGAGAACGGCCTGTGGAGGGCAGCATGAACACCCGTACCGAGACCGACTTCACCCCCGTCGACCAGGACCTGTACGCGAAGGCGTTCCGGCTCCTCGACCCCACCCGGGAACCCGCGGCTCCCGCGCCGGTTCCCTTCAACCGCCCCGCCGCCCCGCCGGTGCGCCTGACCGGCCCGGTCGAGAAGACCCTCACCGATGCCCTCGCCTTCCTCGATACCCACGGCTGGGCCAGGCGCACCCTCATCCACCCCGAAGGCGCCCGCTGCTCCATCGGCGCGCTGCGTGCTGCGGCCGGCGCCCGCAACGCCGCCTACTGCGACGCCGGGAACCTCCTCCTGGATGAGGCCCGCCGCCAGCACGGCAAGCGGTGGGAGTCGATCCCCTCCTGGAACGACTCCCACACCGGAGCGCAGGTGCGTAGCGTGTGGGAGGCCGCCATCCGGCGCGCCCACCACATGAATATCTGACCCGGTTGGAGCTGCTCGTGTCGTTCTCGTTCACCAACCCCGAGCCGGACCGTGACGACCGGTCGTTCTCGTTCACCGGTCCGCAGCCGGGCAGCGACGACGGCCGCTCGTTCTCGTTCACCGGCTTGGATCCGGCCGACATCGACAGGCAGCTCCAGGCGATCACCGACATGGCCCACGAGATCCTCCGCCTCGTCGCGAACGTCCGCAGTCAGATCAACACTTGACCGCCTCCCCGCCCAGAACGCGGAGAACAGACCTCACCCAGCTCGAATCTCGCGCCCCGCCCGGACCCTCCGGGCGGGGCGTCGCTGTTCCCTGCCTGCACACCACCCATCTCTCGGGAGACCGACCACCGTGCGCCGATACCGCTACCGCTGCACCGTCTGCCGCACCACCAGCCCCGTCGTCCACGAAATCGAGGCCCTGGCCGCCGTGGGCGAGACCCACCGGCAGACCCTCCACGGCGGGCACTTCCCCGACGACGAAATGGCCGGCCAGATAGACCGCCTCGGCCGCTGGTACGCCGCCCTGCCCCCGCTGGCCGCGCTCCACGCCCGCATCGCGGACGCGCTCAGCGACCTGCGCGACATCAAGACCGTGGGCCACTACTGGTGGGCCAGCGCCGGCGCCGCCCTCCTGATCGGGGGGACGGCCGCCCTCGCCCTCCTTCTCGTCACCGCCGCCCTCTGACCACGGCTCCGACCGCCCCGCCTGGCCACCGGCACCGGCCGCCCCTACTTCGGGGGGCGGCCGGTCCCGGTGACCGGTCAGGCCGACCGGCCACCACCTTCACCTCCCGCCCCGGCGACGGACCGCCCGTCGCCGGGGCGCAGCACTGCCCGCCCTCACACCTGCTGGAGGACATCCCTTGCTCGTACCCCGTCCGCGCCGCCGGATCGGGCGCCCGCGTCCGCAGCGCCCCGGCCTGCGCTACCCGCAGCGTCCCGCCCGCCTCCCCGGCCCCTGGAGCAGGTGATGGCCGACCAGGACGAGGACCTGGTCGACGTCGACCCGAACGACCCCGGCGACGGCTCCTTGCCGGTCTTCCGGTGGAAGCAGGCCGGGCGCGAGAACCTCGCGACCCGACGCCAGCTGCGGGAGATGGGACTGCGCCCCGGCGGCCACGAGCCCGTCGCCCGGATCGAATGCCGCGGCGGGAAGCGGTGGGCGTGGCTGTACCGGATCGACCTGGCGAAGCCGAAGCTCCCCATGACGCTCGCGAAGGAGGCCGCGCTCGACAAAGCGATGGCCGCCCGCCAAACCTGCCCCCGGTGCCGCCGCCGCTACCACCACGTGCTCCACTGCGCACCCTCGGCAGCTGCCTGGAGTGTCACGACGGCACGCCGGCGGACCCCTCCAGCTACGTCGCTCCCCCGGCCACGCATCAGCTGGCCGCCTGACCAAACGAGTCACTCGAAGGAGAACCCAGCACGCAGCAAGAGGCGCACCCCCAATGCCTGGACAGCGCGGGGTGCGCCTCTCCCATGTCCGCCCGCACGGGCGGGGAACGGAGATCTCATCATGCCCGCCATCGGCGCCTTACGGCAGCCGTCCCGCACACTCGTCATCGCCGCGGCCGCCGTGCCGCTCGCCCTCGCCGCCCTCGCCGACGACGTCAGGGTCCGCCGCCAGCTGGAGGCCGCCCGCCGCGACCCGCTGTCCGGCCTGCCCGGCCGGCCCGACGTCCTGGCCTTCACCGAACGGCTCCTGCACACCGCACGCCGGGACAACGTGAACGTCCTGGTGCTCGACGCCGTCGGCTTCAAGGCGGTCAACGACACCTACGGGCACGCCGCCGGCGACGCCGTCATCCGCCACATGGGCCGACGCCTAACCGCATGGTCGGCGGGCCGCCAGGCGTTCGCAGCCCGGCTAGGAGGGGACGAATTCGCCGTCACTGCCGTCCTGCCCGCCGCGTCCGCGCTCGTGGACATCGGCGCGCTGCGTGAGCAGCTGCAGCAGCCCCTCACCCACGACGGGCGCACCCTGCGGGTGGGCATGTCGGTCGGGATCGCCCGCGCTGCGGACCTGCCCGGCGAGGACGCGAGCCGCATCCTGCGCGGCGCCGACATGGCCATGTACAAGGTCAAGACTGGGGCAGAGACGTTCCCGTACCTGGCGACCCGTGAGGACGCGTACGCCGACACGGTCAACGGCCGCCGCGCCGGCCGCACCGGCACCCACCTGCCCGTCGCATGAGCGCGCAGCCCGCACCGGAGCCGAGGCCGCGCGCCAGCCGCCAAAGGAAGCCGTTGTGGGAGCCGGGCCTCGTCCCGGCTCCCGGTTGCCTCCTGGACTGGCGGGACGGCCGGCACTTCGACCGCTGGCAGGACCTGCCCTGTGTGCTGTGCACGCAGCCCACGCCGATGCGCTCCCACTACAGCGAGCCCGTGCACAAGACGTGTGCCGAGGACTGGATCACCGCGCACCCGACCGAGGCACGCCTCGGCAGGTTCGCCTCCGACGTCCAGCCCAAACGCAAGCGCGACGACAACCACGCCTGAACCACATCCCCTTGACCGCTCCGCAAGGAGGGCTCACTCATGAGCCAGACCCCGGCTGCCTACCCGGACGCCGACCGGATCCCCTTCCCCGTCGCTGTCTCCCCGACCGCCTGCCGGCGCAGCCCCCACCTGTTCTCCCACGACGTGACCACCACGCCCGCAGCACGGGCCGACATCGAGGAGGCCAAGCGGATGTGCGCGGCCTGCCCGATCGCGGCGAGCTGCCTGAAGTGGGCGCTGTCCCACCCGGCCGAGACGCGTGTCGGGGTGTGGGCCGGTACCACCGCCCGCCAGCGCACCCGCCTCCGTGAGCGGCTGGCCGACCGCCTCGGCACCGGCTGGGTCACCGCGATCGCCGACCGCGACCAGCGCCGCAAGCACCGCGCCACCCTCACCGCTCTCCCTGTCCGCTCCACCCAGGAGCCCGCCCGATTGGAGAACCGATGACCGAGACACTCACCCACCTGACGCGCCCGTACGCACCGGACTCCCCGCTCGCGTACCTGCTCGACCTCGCCGCCGACGCCGACGGCCCCAGCGAGGACGAACAGCGCGACGACGCTCAGACCACCGCCGCCCACCACATCTACCAGGACTACCCCCACACCCTCGCCCACGTCCTGGAGGTGACGGACTGGCAGGGCTACCCGGCCTGGGAGGGTGCCGACGGCCGCCGGTTCGAACCGTCAGCCATGGCATGGCTGGACGGGGGCCTGTGGCTGCACCACACCCTGCACATCAGCGAGACCGACGGCGCCCGCGACGTCCTCACCCTGATTGTGCCGTGCACCTGCGGCCGCGGATACATCGACGTCCTGCTCGACACGGAGGACGACCTGATCGAACTCCTCTCGGAGCTGCGCCCGACCCACGGCCGCTCCCCGCACACCGACACCCCCGTCGACTGCCACAGCGTCCGAACTGCCCCGACCTTCATGCGGCTTGCGCGCTGAACAAGGAGACCCAGATCGGATCTACATGTACTCAAAGGGACGGCTCGGCAGGTGCACGGGGCGGACGTCGCGGTGATCGTCACGAACGGCCGGGTGACCGGCCCGGCTGTGGCCTTCGCCAAGCAGCAGGGCCTGCACGTCGTCGACCGCCAGACGCTCAGCGTGTGGGCGGCGGGTTCGCGTCCGCTGTGGGCCTTCTGCGGGCGGTCCCGCCCCCGCGTCGTGCAACGCCTTTGAGCTGAAAAGCGAGGCTTGTCGGTTCCACAGTTGGGACCGCGGTGTGTGATTGAGGGGAACCCGGCAAAATTGCCGGGTTCCCCTCAACTTGCTCCGTCCAGGAGGTCAGTCGACGCGTCGTTCCGGGTAGGCCCGCGCCTCCCAACGGATCTCAAGCGCCGCCAGGAAGAGGCGTACGTAGTGGAAGAGGGGCACG
>NZ_JAGMUK010000206.1 GCF_019049245.1 Streptomyces sp. AC555_RSS877
GCGTTGGAGGGAGTGCGTGACCAGCTGGCGGAACTGCTGGTGCACGAGCACGCCCCGCTGACGCTCGCACAGCAGGCCAGCGGCATGCCCGGCGGCAGTCCGCTGTTCACCTCGCTCTTCAACTACCGCCACGGCAAGCGTCGCGCTGCCGGGCGCAGCCCGGAGGCCGGTACCGCGCCCGGGGGCATCAGCACGGTCTCGATACGCGAGGCGACGAATTACCCAGTGACCGTGTCGGTGGAGGACCTCGAGTCCGAGTTCGCTCTGACTGTGGATGCGGTGGGTTCGGTGGATGGGCAGGCGGTGTGCCGGCTGCTGCACACGTGCCTGGACAACCTCGTCACTGCGCTCGAAGACCACCCGGAGCACCAATTTGCCTTGGTGGAGATTCTTGATTCTGCTGAGCGTCGGAATTTGCTGGTGGAGTGGAATGACACGGTGGTGGATGCTGAGGTGTCGACTTTGCCGGAGTTGTTTG
>NZ_JAGMUK010000207.1 GCF_019049245.1 Streptomyces sp. AC555_RSS877
CGGACCGCGGCCAACTCCCCACTCATCACACCCGGTCAACGGCCCGCCCCATCAAACGGACACGCCACCAGCGACTGAACCTGACCAAGCCCTACTAGCGCCCAGGACGCAGTAGGTACTACCCAGGCCCGGAACGCGCCGTGGCGGTCCTCGGTCGTCCGGCCAGGGGTCGTGGCGGGGAGCGCGAGCCTCTGCGAACGTGGACGAAGGAGCGAGGCGAGGTCATTCACCGTGCCGCATAACGCATCCGGCCCCCGTGACATGGCGTCAAGGGGGCCGGAGTTGGTAGCGGGGACAGGATTTGAACCTGCGACCTCTGGGTTATGAGCCCAGCGAGCTACCGAGCTGCTCCACCCCGCGTCGGTAGACCGCAGCCTACGGCATGCGAGTGATCCAAGCAGACCATTACTCGCTGCCGGAGCTGCGGACTTGCGGAACTTACAGGGCGGAAGTGCCCATTGTGGACGACAATGGAAGGTGCGTGCTGGTTGTGGCTCAACTTTTGTGAACCGGGCACGATGGTCAGCCAGGTGGTTCAACGGTTGTGGTTTTGTGCGCACCGGCGCCCTATCGGCGCGCTGCGCGAACGCCGCCAAACCGTATGGGCTTTGGCGCTGCATCAGGCGGGCGGATCAGCTGGAGGCCGAACCCGACCTGGACGCGCTGTCCTTCTGCCCCCACCTGTGGCGTCGCCCGCCCCCCATCCGGGCACGCCTGGGCGGCCCGGCCCGCTGCCACCCGAGCGCGCAGCACCTGCAGCTGACCGAGTCGGTGCTCCAGGAGGCACCTCGCCGTGAGGTTGCGCACGCCTGGACCTGACCTGCTGCCGACGTCGGCGCCGATGACCGCGGAGGCGTGGCTCAGCCGGTGGCACGCTGAGTTGTATGTGACCCACTGTCGGGCGACGGTGTGGCGGTGGCTGGGGTGGCGGTCAGAGGTGACGGGTCAGTGCCCGCGACGGATCAACGGCCTGGCGGGGCGTCAACCTGGTACATCCGCGCTGAGAGGTAAGCCAGCTCTATAGCATGGCCGTCATGGCCGATCCAAAGTTCGGACAGATTGAGGAAGCCGCCTTGTCGGATGTACTGGCGTCGGGGCGGCTCTGGCGGGGCAACGGCGTCGGCTGGGGAAGTCGGCACGATTCCGCGGCCGACGCCGCCGCCGACCGGTTGGAAGACGCTTTCGCGCGGTGGCTTGGGTTGCCCTACGCACATGCGGTCAATTCAGGGACGTCCGCCAATGAGGCGGCCATTGCCGGCCTGGGGCTCGAACCGGGGGACGAAGTGATCTGCCCCGCGGCGTGTCCGGCGTTCGTTCCCTTCGCCGTCCTCGCAGCGGGGTGCGTGCCCGTCTTCGCCGACGTGCATCCGGAGACGCTCCTGCTCGCCCCCGACGCCGTCGAGGGGGTCGTCAGTGCCAGGACGCGGGCCGTGGTGGTGGTGCACCTCTGGGGGCTACCAGCTCCGGTAGTCGAGATCACGGCGATGGCGCGGAGATTGGGCTGGAAGGTAGTGGAGGACTGTGCGCAAGCGTTCGGCACGCTGATCGGGGGACGACCCGTCGGCACGTTCGGGGACGCCTGCTGCTTCAGCCTCCAGCAGTCGAAGCACATCACGTCCGGCGAAGGCGGCGTGTTCGCGACCACGGACCCGGACACGTACACACGAGCCGTCCTCTACTCCAGCGCGGGCGTCCCGCACTTCCGCTTCGGCCTTCCGGTCCCTGCTAAGCGTCCTGGTTCGGTCGGCCGCGGCCACATCGGCTTCGGACACAACCACCGCATCAGTGAGATGCAGGCGGCTATCGCACTGGCCCAGCTCTCCCAGCTTGACGAGTTCAACCGGCGGAGGGCCGAACTCGTCGCGCTCATCGAGCTGGAGCTGGCGCGACGGGACGACGTTCCCATCCGTAGGCTGCAGGCTTTTCCGGAGGCCAGCGTGTCCTACTGGCGGTACCCATTCATCGTCCCGGCCGGTCGCGGGTCGTTCCAGGAGATTCCCTATCTTGAGCCGGCTTTCCAGCGGATGGACAGAGAGCGCCGTACGCCCTTCGGTCTGCCTCTGCCGAAGCATGTGACCTACGCACCCGGAGCGTGTCCCCAGGCGGAACGGGGCGCTTCTCAGATCCGTGCCTTGTCGGTGCACCACTCCCTGACCGACGGCGAACTGTCTGCCTCCATCGACGCCATTTTAGCCGACCTGTAGGTCAGGCACGCTCGAAGATGCCAAGACGGCTTGCGAGCCGGTCGGCGAGCCGGTACCCCATGGCGGTGATGGTGAGGATCGGGTTCGCGACACCCACGCTGGGGAAGGCCGATGCGTCTCCTGTGAACACGTTGTCCCATCCGAAGAGCGAACCGTCAGGAGCGGCGGCTCCCTCCGCGGGGGATTGTGCGATCCGTAGGGTGCCTGCCTCGTGGTAGCTGGCTCCCCGGGGCATGACTGCGGGCGGGGCGAGCCAACTACCGCCCAGGAGTGCGGCAATGTTCTGCAAGCCGCGCAGGAGCGACATCTTTCGCCGCTCGTCGCCGGGTGACAACCGCAGCACGGTCGACGCCCGAGGCACACCGTGACCGTCGACGCGGTCGGGAGACAGTGTGACTCGGTTCTGCCGTTGGGGATCCATGGCGGCGGAGCCCGTGACGCGCAGGACCGATCGACCGTCAGCGGGATGCGTGACCGAGCATATTTCGACCTGGAACCGGTTCTCCAGAGCGGCGCTTTGCGGCGGTACGAAGACATTGATCGGGCCCGGAGGGATCTTCTGATGTCTGGACACGTCGAGATAGCCCCTGCAGTAGACGTGCTCCATGAGATAACGCCCGACATTGGTGCTCATGCCGTTGAGCGCTTGAACTCCGGACACAAGGACCAGCCGCGCGGATTCGACGGCGCTTGCGGCGAGTACGAAGGCTCCCCCGTGCACGTCGAAGTGCGCTCCGCCCGGTTCTCCGGCAGGCACACACCGCACCCGCGACATGTGCCGAGGCCTCGCGGGATCGGCCACCAGCCGGACGGCACGAGTGTCGGTGAAGATCCTCAGCCGGCGGGACGGTGCGGCTCGGTCCATGTCGAGAAGCGCGAGGAGGCGCTCGACACTGCTGTGGTGAGGTAGTCCGACACTCGGCCTGCGCTCAGTGTCCACCGCGGGGCCGCACGGGGGATGCCGGGCGTGGAGGTTCGCGAGGGACTCACACACGTACTCCTGCGCCGGCCCGCCGCACCGGGATCCTCCGAGCAGACGGGTTTCCGCCTCGCGGAAGTACGGATCGAGTTCTCCTTCGGTGAGCGGCCACAGCCCGTTCGGCCACAGGGTGAGATCCGATGCGTAGAAGCGGTGAAGTTGGCTTCCCCCGACGATGCCGCGGCCGCCCAAGGCCGGCAGGAGGGCCCCGCCTTCGTCCAGGTCTCCCTCCCATGGGCAGACTTGATGACGTGCGAGGAAGCGGTCCCGCTCGCCGATCAGGGCGCCGTTCGTATAGAAGTGCCGACGGAGCAGAGTCGAACCGCGTTCGATTATGGCGATCGTGACGCTGGGCCGCTCTTTGTAGAGCCGTTCGGCCACGGCAACGCCGGCGGGTCCGGAGCCGATGACGACCACATCGAAAGAACCTACTGCTGATATTCCGTTGGTGAGAGGGGACGCCATCTCATCCGGTGATCTCAGTAAGCGGATACTCCGACGACAGTGCGGCCAGCAGCGCGAAGCGGGAGATGTCGCTGATCCGCATACGCACCCCTGCGCCGCTAAAGCCCGCGTATGACCCTCCCTGGAGGAAGGCGCCACAGGACTTCGGTTCGAAGGGAATGGCATCCAACTGGAGATTCTCCCCTTTTCGGAAATAACGCCGGAGGCTGTGGAACGTCATCCCAGGTATGCGTACGACGACGATCAAATTGATGAGCATCTCTTCCCACTCCGTCGCCACCGCGACGAGCCGAAAGCTGGCGGATTCTACGACTTCGCGGGGGAGGTTTAGCTCATCGCGCTCGGCAAGGCAGCGCTTCGCCGTGCGCATTGGGTGGGGAACCTTGGCAGGCCCCTGATCCTGCTGCCAGTCCATACTCTCGCCCACGGACACCATCCACGTGGAGGGTTCCGTCGCAACGTGGCTCCCGCGCCGTGCCAGGAGGACCATGTCATCGTCCCCGGACACCACCACGAGATGGACGTCCAGACGGCGCGGCAGCCGCATGTAATCGATCTGTCCATTGAGGACCTCGCTCTGAATCCGGGAGATCGTGCGCTTGGTCGCCTCGGAGGTCCAGTAGTCAGAGCGGGCGAGGTCCAGGGTAACGACGTCTCCCTGGTCGATCACTGGTGCGTTCCAGTCGACCAGATGAGCTTTGGGACGGTTGGGTGTGGGCTCGACGCCGGCCCGTCGATCGGCCGAGATGAATGACGGGTGGGCCTCTAAGTCCTCTAGTTCCCCCAGTCCCCGCACGACGACACCGTTCAGGTCGACGCCCGCATAGTCGCAGATAGTCGAGTCGACGACGATCGACCCAGCGACAAATTCGGCTCCGAGCCGATGGGCGTCGACACCGATCCGGTTGGACATGCCGAGGGATTCAAGCCGGGCGTCGGCGATGTCGGGCGCTGATGTCCCGGTCCCGGCGGTGACCGTGGCCGTGGTTGTTCCTGCAGTCTCGGGTGTCGGGCCGGTGGTCGGGGCGTCGATCAGTGCTTGCTGCCGGTTAATCTGCTGGTGGAGCTCCCTCATCTCAGCCTCAATGATGGGACGTTCCTGCCCCGTCGCGCGCCGCAGTTCTCGGCTCACCTCGCTCAGACGGATACTGAGTTGTGAGAGGATTCCCTCGCGGCTGGTAGTCCAGGAAAGATGCCGGCGCAATTGAGCTATCCCCGAATCGAAGTCAGTGAAGGGAATATGCTGACGCGAGCCGAGCCGAAAAGGTTGTTCCGCATCAGCGTCCAGCAGTAGCGGTATGACGGGCTTCCCGTATTTCAGCGCTTGGCTCCACTCGAGTTTGCACCCCGAACCGTCTCTGACACTGTCGTTGGTCATCACGAACAAAACACCTTGACAGGCGCGCAACCACTCTTCCAGCTGTTCGTCCCAATCACGTCCGGGCCGCAGATCTCGTCTGTCGATCCACACCTCGTAATGAGGTGGCCCCGCTTCCAAAGCGTCCGCCAACCGCAGCGCGAACTCCACACCATCGAGTGCCGAGTAACTCAGAAAGAACCGCCCCACCGCCACGACTCCCTTCTGAAGGGTTGTCTCACCTCTGCTGGGCCCGAGCGAAACGACCTTGCCGTGGGCTGAGGTGGCCGTCACATCCGAGTCCCACTGTAGGATGCGGCGTCCTTCGCCGGACGGAGATCCTGTCAGCTCATCCAGCACGGCACTGTCACGTTGTTGGGTGGGTAGGTGTCTGATGGTGCGTCGTGGCGTGGTGGAGCCCGGTTCCGGGCTGTGCTCAGGCCGTGACGGCGGGGCCGGCGACGCCGGTGATGTGCTCCCAGATTGCGAAGCGGACGGTCATTTCGGCGCGGTAGTCGTGTGCGGGGATCAGATGGCGGCGGGGCCGGAAGTGGGGCGAGATGCTGCTGAACGAGGACAGGAACCGCTGTGCTCCGCCCACGGAGCGGAAGCCTTTCATCGCCCGTTCGCGTTGCCTGGTGGGCTGGTGGCTGTTCTCCGCCCGGTTGTTCAGGTACTTCGACTGGCGGTGCTCGACGCAGAGCATGACCTCGCGGTGGGCCGCGCCGTAGGAGCGGAGCTTGTCGGTGATGATCACCCTGGGCACCGTGCGGGTCTTTGTGAGGAGTCTGCGGAAGAAGCGTCGGGCTGCGGCCTTGTCCCGCCGGTTCTGCACGAGGATGTCGAGGACGTTCCCGTCCTGGTCGACGGCCCGCCACAGGTACTTCTGTTCCCCGTTGATCTTGATGAAGACCTCATCCAGATGCCACTTGTCCCCAGGCCGGGGCTGCCGGCGGCGCAGCGCGCCTGCGTAGGTCTGCCCGAACTTGCCGCACCAGCGGCGGATCGTCTCGTACGAGACGACGATCCCGCGCTCAAGCATCAGCTCCTCGACCTCGCGGAACTGAGCGGGAAGCGGTGGTAAAGCCGCACACAGTGGGAGATGACCTCGACCGGATACCGGTGCCCCTTGTACGACAGCGACGCACTCCCCACGGACAACCCTTCCCAGGCTGATCAAACCGAAGATCATCCCACCGGTCAGCCAACGTGACAGTGCCCGCTAGCCCCTTGCCGGTGCCGTCCTCATGTGAAGAGGGCTCGATCGGTGGGTTGAGCGGTGATCGGGGTGAGGCAGAAGACGCGGATGTACCGGCCAGCGCGGGCGGCGTAGGTGTCGTATACCGGTAGAGCCAACAGGATGCGGGGGCGCTGCTGTTGCTTCTCGTGGGTCGTGAGCTGCCGTGCGGTGACCGGCCAGGCGCGGGCCTGGGTGGTGACCGTGGCTCTGGGGTCGTGCAGCAGGTTGGTGCTCCATGCCGGGTCGCGGCTGCGGCCGAAGTTGCTGGCCACGACGATCCAGGTGCCGTCCGGATCCTGATGGGCGCACAGCGGCGTGGTGCGCGTACGGCCGCTGCGATGTCCGGTGGTGGTCAGCATGATTGTGTCGACGAACAGCCGACTGGGCAGGAGCCGACCGCGGGTGAGCCGGTGGACGAGCAGGTCGCATCGAGGCAGCACATGGGGGGCGATCCGGGTGAAGGCACGGGTGGTGCCGAGGCGGACGACGAGCGGGTGGGGCACGGGGGGCTATGTCCTCGGGGTCGCGGGGAAGGGGATGGGCCGGTACGGCTCGTGCTGGTGCGGGCGTTGATCGGGGCGGCCCGCGTCGGGCCAGGTGGCGAAGGCCCGCTCGGCCATCGCGGTCACTGTCAGCGCCGGGTTGACGCCCAGGTTGGCGGGAACTGCGGAGGCGTCGGCGATGTGCAGGGTCGGATAGCCGTGGATGCGGTGGTAGGGGTCGGCGACACTCGTGGCGGGGTCGGTGCCGATGCGGCATCCGCCCAAGAGATGGGCGGTGACCGGCAGTCCCAGGACGGTGTTCCACAGGGGGCGGGCCCGGCCCTTGATGAGGCGGGCGTAGTGGCTGGCGACGGTCTCGGCGGCCGGTAGCCGTACTGGTTCGGGTTCGGGGCTGCCGGGGCGGAAGCTCATCCGCCCGCCGAACGGGCCGTGTCGGTAGTGGCTGGTCAGATGTGAGTCCCGCTGTTCCATGGCGAAGAGCACGGCGCTGCGACGGCCGAAGTCCCGCCAGGAAAGCGGCACCGGCGCGGTGAGCAGCGCCGCCGGATGGGAGCCGGATCCGATGCGGCACATCTGTACCAGCAGATCGGGGTGTGGCCGCAGTGCGGAGCTGATGGCGACGCCGGGGCCGACGTCGAAGTCCTCGGCCCAGACGGCTGTGAACACCTCGCGGTTGGTCCGGATGTGCGTGCCCAGCGCAGGCGAGAGTCGCGGCAGGTGAGGGCGGGAGCGGTGCAGGAGTTCCACTGTGCCCCAGGCGCCGCCCGCCAGCACCACCTGGCGCGCCGTCAGCACACGCTTCTTACGCACTGGATGGCCGCCGCGCGTATGGATCTGCCAGGTGCCTTCCGGCAGCGGGACGAGAGTGCGGGCCTCGGTCAGGGGCCGGATGTCGGCTCCGGCAAGTTCGGCGAGATGGAGGTAGTTGTGGTCCAGGGAGTTCTTGGCGCCGGTGCGGCAGCCGAGGACGCAGCGTCCGCACAGGGTGCAGCCGTTGCGTGCCGGGCCACGGCCGTTGAAGAAGGGGTCGGGCACCGGTTGGTCGGGGGGGCCGAAGTGGATGCCGACCCGGGTGGCGTGCACGGTTGCGGATACCCCGAGGGCGTCGGCCGCCTCCCGCAGGGCGTCGTCGCCCGCCGCCTGCCTGGGCACTGGCGTGGTGCCCAGTATCCGCTGCGCGATCCGGTAGTGCGGGGCGAGTTCGGCAGCCCAGTCGACGGCCGGATCCCAGCAGGGTGACCGGAGTACGGCTGCGTCCGGCAGGTAGTGCACCCCCGCGTAGACAAGCGAGCCGCCGCCGACTCCGATGCCCGTCAGGGCGGCCAGCCGGCGCCGTACCCGCAGTCGTACGATCCCCCGGCACCCGAGCCAGGGAGCCCACAGCAAGCGGTGAGCCTGCCACGGGGAGGCGGCGAAGTCCTCCGGCCTCCGGTACGGCCCGGTCTCGACGACGGCGACGCGGTACCCCTTCTCCGCCAACCGTAGCGCCGCGACAGCTCCACCGAACCCCGATCCCACGACCAGCACGTCATACACGGCTTCCACGACCACCCCCACCCGTCACGCCCAGTACATTACCCGTCGCATAATGTGCTCGCGACGATCCGGGAGAGTGCCCGTGACTGCCTCCGCTCCTTTGCCTGCCGTCCCCACCGCTCCCGGGGCGCTGCCCCTGCTGGGGCACGGGCTGAAGGCCGTACGTGATCCGCTCGGCTTCGTCGTGTCGCTCAGCAGGCTGGGGCCGCTGGTACGGGGGCGGGGCCCGCTGTTCACTCCTGACGTCTACATGGTCAACTCGCCGGACCTGCTCCGGCAGATGCTGGTGACCGACGCCCGCAGCTACGCACAGGGGCGGATCAGCGAGGGCATCGGCTCCCAGTTCGGCCTCAGCCTGGTGATGGACATGCGGTTCGACGGATTGACGCTGTTCGAATCCCATCGCCGTCACCGTCGTGCCGTGCAGCACGCCTTTCACCCGCACCGGATCGCCGCCGGGACACCCGCGGTCCGGCAGGCCACCGAAGAAGCGACCTGCCGGTGGCAGCCCGGCAAGACGCTCCGGGTGGATCTGGCGATGGCGCAACTCGCGTACACCGTCAACGCATACGCCCTGTGCGGAGACACCCCGGCCCACGACCGGGTGGTGGCCGGGATCGCGGGCCTTTCCTCGCACACCACCGCGGGCCTGTACTGGCGCATGGCCCTTCCCCGGCTCGCCCATTTCAGGCACGTCCCGGGCACTGGCCGCTTCACGCGGGCTCTGACCGGCCTGCGCGCCGCCGTCACCGCCGCTCTCACCCACCACCGCCATCACGGCGACGGCGGCGACGACGTCCTTTCCCAGCTCCTGCGAGCTCGGTACGCGGACACGGACGAGCCGCTCACCGACCAGCAGATCATCGCCGACACGCTGTTCCTGCTCTTCGCCGGCGTCCACGGCCTCAAGGACGTGCTGCCCCACGTCCTGTACGAGCTGCACCGCCATCCCCACATCGAGCAGCGTGTGCATGACGAGATCGACTCCGCCCTCCAGGGCCGTCCTGTACAGGCCGAGGACCTGGCCCGGCTCGCGTACACCCGACGCGTCGTCAAGGAGACCCTGCGGCTGTACCCGGCGGTGTGGATGCTGGCCCGCCGCACCCTCGTGCCCGTCCGTCTCGGACCGGCGGAACTGCCGGCGGGCACCGAGCTCCTGTACAACAACTACGCGGTACACCGCAATCCGGATGTTCACCCCGACCCGCTGCGCTTCGACCCCGACCGCTGGCTGCCGGAGCGCCTCAAGCCTCTGCCCCGCTGCGCCGACCTCACCTTCGGTGCCGGGGTACGCAAGTGCATCGGCGACGCGATGACGATGAACCAGATCCTCATCGCCCTGGCCACCATCGCCGGCCACTGGACCCTGCGCACCGCGCCGGGGCACCGCTACCGGCCGCGGGTGGGCATCTTTCTCGCTCCGGGCCCGATGCCCATGACCTGCCACCCCCGTAAGCGTCCATGAGGCCAGGTCGGCTCGCCGCGCATCCCGTGCACTTCGTCCAGGGGCCAACGGCACCCGGGGAGCCCGTGCCTGGCGCGGCAACTGGCTGCGATGACGTATCAGCCGATGGTGTGTTTGGCGATACTTCGGTCCGGGATGGTCGTTGGGCTGATCGTGATCGGCGACGAATTGCCCATGAGGACCTGCGGCGGGCGGACGAGCCGCCGGCGTTTCGCTCTGGCGCTGGCACCCCTGCTCGTGGGTGCCTCCGTCCTGCTGGCCGGGAGTGCCGAGGGAGCCGTATCGGTGGCGTTCGCGGGGGAGGTGCCGGTGACGGTCCACGCGGCGCGGGTGTCCGCAGTCGGCGTGTCGGCCTCCCCGGCCGCCTCCGGCCGTGGCGGACTGCTGCCGGCGCTGGCCACGCGGATGGAACAGGCAACGGTGGAGGATGCCTGCGTCACCTCCACCGCCCACCTGCCGGTCGTCGGAGCGGTGACGGCAGTCGTACGTATCGAGCACTCCACCGCCGCTGGCCTGACGGTGGAGACGGACAAGGCCACGGCCCGCTCGGTGAAGCTCACCGGCGCGAAGTTCAGCACCCCGAAGGTGTCCCCGAACCGGCCCACCGGCCTGTTCACCGTCGGCGCGCGGAAAGTCAGCGGCAGCACGGTGACCACACAGCCGCATGCCTTCACGGCCGGGACGATCACCTCCCGCGGTGTCACCATCGATCTGCGCCAGGGTGAAGGCAGCTGCGAGCCGGGAGCGGCTCGGTGAGTACGGCGATCCGCCCCGGCCCGCGATCTGGGTGGCGGGCGTGGCGTCGGGGCCGCCCGTTCACGGCGGGCCTGCTGTTGGGGCTCGGAGGGTTGGAGTTGATCTGCGTCTCCTGGGTGGGTCTGGGGTTCCTGCGGTTCACCGGCACCGCGGGCGCCGCCTCATGGGCCCTGGGCACCCTGTTCGTCGTCGCCGGTGTGACGACATGGCGCAACCCTGCCCTGCGCTACTTCTCCGGCGTCCTGGCAGCCGTCATGTCCCTGGTCAGCCTGGTCGCCGCCAACCTCGGCGGCCTGCTGCTGGGCTTCCTGCTCACCGCCGTCGGCAGCGCCCTCGCCCTGGCCTGGATCCCCCAGCAAGCACCTTCGACCCCAGAAAGAGGAGGCGTGAGGTGAGTTCTCCCGCCCTGCCCGCCGCCGTCTACCGGCGCAGCAGCATCCACGACGCGGCCCTGCGCCGCGGCTACGAGGTGTGCCGCCGCGCCACCCGCGCGACGGGCGAGATCGAGTACGCCGTCTCGCTGCTGCTGCCACCGCCGCTGCGGACCGCCATCTGGGCGCTGTACGGCGCTGTCCGGGCAGTGGACGACCTGGCCGACGCGGTCGGATCCGCCGGCGAGGCGGATCCGGGGCGGGCCGAACGGCTGGAAGCGTGGATCTCGGCGTTCGACGTGGACCTGCGCGAAGGCCGCGGCAGCGACCCGGTACGGCAGGCACTGATCCACACCATGCTGACCTGGAACCTGCCGCCAGGATTCCTGCACACCCTGTTCGAGGAACTCCGCCAGGACGTCCGCGGACGGCAGTTCGCCACCTGGCAGGAGTGGCGGCACTACAACAGCCTGATCAACACCCCGCTCGTGCTGCGGGCGGGCTCCCTGCTGCTACGGGCCGCGGGCCTGCCCACCGAGCCGGAGGCGATCGCCGCAGCCGTGCCGGACGCGGGTATGGCCTGCCAGACCGCCGTCGAGGCGATCTACCTCACCGACGCCCTCGTCGACCTCTCCGACGACCTCGACCGCGGCCACGTTGCGCTGCCGCAGGAAGCCCTGGACGAGGCCGGCGTGCACCGGACGGACCTACTGGCCCGGCGCACCACCCCGGAGTTCGAGGACCTGGTGCGCCGCCTGGCCGACCGGGCCCGCACCTGGCTGGACCACACGCCACTGCCGCCGGTGCTGCACCCGTCGGTCGGCATCGCGCTCGGCGCCTACACCGACCTGTACCGGCTACGCCTGAAGACCGCGGCCGACGCCCCCGCCACGCTGCTGCACAGTCGCCCGGCCTTGCCACGAAGCACCCGGCTGCGCCTGATGCTGCCCGCCCAGGCGAAGGCCGCGCTGGCCTGGGGCCTGTTCCCCTTCCCCATCCAGCCCTGCCCGCCGCAACCCGCACCGGCCAAGACGCCCGAACGGTCCGGCGAGGCCGAAGGGATGCGCTCGCCCGCCGCCCAGCGGCACCCGACCGTCGCTCCGACTCCCCACCCCTCGGGAGTCCGCCCGCCCCAACTGCCCGGCGAAGATATGCCCCGCCACGTCGCGATCGTGATGGACGGCAATGGCCGCTGGGCCACCGCCCGCGGCCTGCCCCGCACCGACGGCCACCGGCAAGGAGTCGAGGCACTGGTCGACGTCGTCCACGGTGCCCTTGAGATCGGTCTGAAGTACCTGACCGTGTACGCGTTCTCCACCGAGAACTGGAAACGCCCGGCCGCCGAACTGCAGACCCTGATGTACGAGATTCCCCAGGGCGTGCGTCGCCTGATGGACGAGAAACTGGACCTCCGCGTGCGCTGGGCCGGCGTGCGCTCCCGCCTCCCGGCCGACGTCATCGAGCAACTCCTCCAGGACGAGCGGACCACCCGCGACCGCACCGGAATGACCCTGACCATGTGCGTGAACTACGGCGGCCGCACCGAGATCACGGCAGCCGCAGCGAAACTCGCCCAGGAAGCGGTCGCCGGGAAGGTCGACCCCGGCTCCGTCTCCGAGCACGCCTTCGCCCGCTACCTCCATGTCCCCGAACTGCCCGACGTGGACCTGCTCCTGCGCACCGGCGGCGACCAGCGCACCTCTAACTTCCTGCCCTGGCAGGCCACCTACGCCGAGCTGCTGTTCCTCGACACCCCCTGGCCCGCGGTGGACCGCCGCACCCTGTGGGAAGCGATCGAACAGTACGCCCGGCGCACCCGCCGCTACGGCGCGGTCCCCCGCATCCCCGCCCAGACCGGCCCCCTGAGTGGACACGGAGCACCGATGACGTGAGTCACGTGGTCATCCTGGGAGGCGGACTGGCGGGAACCCCTGGCCGCCGTGGCCATGGCCCCGTACGTGGACAAGGTGACCGTCCTCGAACGCGACGCCCTGCCTTCTAGACCCGCCGCGCGACCGGCGCCCCCCAGGCACACCGGGTCGTCATGGACCTGCGCTCCGACAGCTTCCTCGTCATTGCCGACAGCCCCGCCGCCTGAGCGCCCGCTTCCGACGCTGCGGCCACGGCAGCGGTCCTCTCCACCCCGGCGACCACAAGGCCGTCGCAGAGTTCACCGCGATGCTCACCGCCAGACAGAAGCCGACCCCGTGGACCGGTCGCGGCGACGTCGCCGTACGAATCACCCCCGACGCCCGCGCCCTGGAGCGCGGGCGTCCCACTGAAGGGCAGCAGCCCGACGCCAACCCCATCGCCCTGGTCCTCATCCACCCCGACACCGAAACCGCCCTCACCGGCACACTCCACCGCGCCAGATCCTGGATCCACGGCGCATGGGCCGACCCGTACCGGCTCCTCACCCACGCCCTCGCCGGGCGCGACCTCCCATCCGACATCGAAGCCCGCCGCCACCTTGCTCTCGTCCTGCGCGGCCGCCGCCGCGACCCCGGCCTGGACGACCGGATCGTGGCCGCCGCCATTGCCACGCACTGCCTGGACATCAGCGAGCCGAAGACCGTGCGCGGCCTGGAGGCCGACTACCGCCTCTACACCGCCCGGTGGGACCTGTCCGACCTCCCCGCCCGGCGCCGCCCACCAACTCCCGTGCCCGGCCCGGACCGGCAGCCCCCGGCCGATACCGGCGAGCCGGCTGCGCCCCGGGCCCCGGGCCAGGACGCGGGGGAGTGGGAGATACCCCGACTCCCGCTGCAGTACGAGCGAGCTGCCCTCCCCGGTGCGGTGGTGCGGGAGAAGCTGCGCACCACCACCACCGCCACCGCCGTGCGGAGCCGGGCGTACGACGTCGTCGCGCACCAGCAGGCGGCGATGCCCGAGCAGCTGCTCGCGCCCCCGGCCGCCGACCCCGAGCACGACGACCAGGACCCGGAGGTCGGACGCCAGGAGGCGATCGACCTGACGGCGCTGCGGGCCCTACTGGAGTCCCGCACCGACGTGGAAGCCCTCGATCTCACAGCCGAGCGACTGCCCCACCTCGGGGCCGCCTTTACCGCGGCGGCCGACCGAGCCCGCGCCACCATGGACCGCTACGCCGAACAGGACGATGCCGACGCAGTGCGCCCGGTGCGCCAGGACGACCAGCAGGCGCACCGCCCGCAGGAGCCCGGACCGCACCGCGGCCGGGAGGCCGGCCACTGAGTGGACCCGATGCCGCGCACCCGATGCCGTGGTGCGCACCGGCGATGCCCGGCATCCACTCCACCGAGTGGAGCCCACCGGCACCGGTTCAGCGGCGGGGCGGCGTGGCACCGGTTGAAGACGCAGCTGCACGACGCGTACAGGGCAGGGGCCTGCGTCAGTCGGGCTTGTTGAGGACGTACGCCGTGTAGCGAGTGTCGCGCCCGATGGCGCGGTGAGCTCGGACGACGGCGACGACGTGGTCCCAGTCGCGTGCGCTGAGCGTTCTCAGGCCGGGCCACCGCAGGCACAGGGCCTGTCGGCCGACACGAGTGGATGCGAGGCCGGCGAACAGGGCACAGAGCTGGCCTGCCCTGTGGAGTACGGGCGTGGTCCAGTCGAGGATGCGGGGCGGGGCGAAGCCGGCCGCGGAAGCCATCAGCGGGTACTGCGCGTACGGCTCGATGTCGGTGAAGCGCCAGGTCCCGCGTACAAGGCCGGTCGAGTCAAGGGTCTCGAACGGCTGCTCCGTAGGGGAAGTGACATCCACGAGGACCAGTCGGCCTCCTGGGCGGAGCAGCCGGAAGCTTTCGTGCAGGAACGACCGACGGCCTTCGTGGCCGAAGTGGAAGGCGGCCTCCAGACAGTGCACTCGATCGAAGGAGCCGTCGGCCAGCGGGACCCCCGCTGCTTGCCGCGGCAGAGCGGTGGCATCGGCGACGGCGAACAGCGCGCCGGTACACCGGACGAACCGGCGACGTGCGTGGTCGATCTGCGCGGGCTGGATGTCCACGCCCACTGCCCGGCATCCCGCGGCGGCCAACTGCGCCGTAGTGTCACCGCGACCGCATCCGGCATCCAGTACGAGCTGTCCGGGCCGGGTTTGCAGCAACGCCAACGACCGGCGGGCAAGACGCCGCTGAAAGGGCGCCGGACCGGCCAGGACCGCGACCGGCATGGTGGGCAGTGTGAAGTAGCCGATGTTGGCCAGGTTCTCCCAACCCAGGTGCCGCAGCACCCGGAAGAGCACACTGTCCTCGTTGTAGGCACTCGAGATGTCCCCGCCGTCGCTCATCGGCGCGTCCTCAGCTTCCACGCGTACTCCAGTCACCCATCACTCGCCCGGTCCGGCCCCCTCACCCCAGCATCGGTCCGCAAACTGCAATGTGCGAACGCAGGCGTCGGTCTCGTACCGCCGGAGCCGCCCTGGGGCGCGGTGTGGGCGCCGGGCCCGTCCACGAGGACGGCGAGGGAAGCGTCGGGCCAGCTTGCCGAAATATCATTCTCAACGGCGGTTCCAGCTCGGGGAAGTCCGGTATCGCGCGGTGCCTGCAGGCCGTACTGCTGGATCCGTGGCTGGCGTTCGGGGTCGATTCGCTCGTCGGACCGAGGGGATCAGCAGGAGCCCGTCGCCGGCGAGGCGGACTGTTCCGACTTGGGGGAAGTGTCCGATCTCGATACCGCCGGCTTGCCAGGCGATGCTCGGGTGCAGGCTCTCGATGGTCGTGACCCATCCGTGTTCGCCGATCACACCCACCCGGTGCACGATGTCGCGCTCACAGATCGCGCGCAGTTGCGGCCAGTCCGCGGCGAGCAGCTCGTGCCACGCCTGGTCCATCGCCTCGGCGATCCTGGAGACGGCGTCCGTCGAGTCCAGCACTGCGCGTACGCGGGGATCGTGGGCGGACGGGCCGGTCGCGTTGGTGGCGAATTCGTGGCGGGCCGCTTCCAGCTGTGTAACCCGGATCATGGCCAGGTCGTCTTCCCAGGTCTGGTTGAGGCCGCGCGGGGGCGGGGCGACGAAGTTCGGTCCGGATTGGGGGCTGTGCAGGGCGAGGACGGCGTTCAGTTCGGTCTCGCGGCGAAGCCGTTCGAAGGCCTTGTCAAGTTGCCGGTGTGGCAGGCGAGTTGGGGCGCGTTGATTGTGCTCGGGTGCAGTGCCGGTCCTGTGGTCAGGCGTGTGCGGGTGCCCCGATGACGGTCTTCCAGATGCGGAACCGGTGGATCATCTAGGTGCGGTAGTCACTCGCTGTGATCAGATGCCGTCGGGGTCGGAAGTGGCTGGAGATCCGGCTGAAAGAGGCGAGGAACCGCTGGGCCTTGCCGACGCTGCGGAAGCCTTGCATCGCGTACTCCCGCCGCGGGGTGGGCAGATGCGAGTTTTCGGCTCTGTTGTTCAGATATTTCGAGGTCCGGTGCTCGACAGAGGGAATGACCTCGCGGTGGGCCGCGCCGTAGGAGCGGAGTTTGTCGGTGACCACTACCCGCGGCACGCACTCCGTTGTCTTGAGGAGCTTGCGGAAGAACCGCTTCGCCGCCTTCGTGTCGCGCGCGTTCGTCACCAGGATGTCGAGCACGTTGCCGTCTTGGTCCACCGCGCGCCACAGATACCGCATCCGCCCGTTGACCTTGATAAACACCTCGTCCAGATGCCACTTGTCACCCGGACGCAGCCGACGCCGGCACAGGCGCGCGGCGTACTCGGGGCCGAACCGCTCGCACCACAGGCGGATCGCCTCGTAGGACACCTGGATGCCGCGCTCGAAGAGCAGCTCTTCCACGTCACGGAAGGACAGCGGGAACCGGTGGTACAGCCACACGGCATGCGCGATCACTTCCGGCGGGAACCGGAACCCCTGGTACGACGGCACCCCGGACTCCACGGCAACCCCTCCTCACGACGACCCCAGCCAAGATCATCGCGCACCGCCCAACGAACTTGACAAGACCCGAGAGCCCGTTCCAGGGCCGGGAACATGCTGTTCAGCAGGGCCTTGAGCCGGTTGGTGGCGCGGGTCCGGTCGGGACCAGACCGACGCGGTGGTCAGTCAGCAGCCGCAGCTCGATCGTGGCTTCGTCGCCGGGGCGGATCGGCTGCAGATCGTGGCGCATCCTGGCCTGATCGGCGATCACGCGGGCGTCACGGGCGTCCGTCCTGCCCTGGCCCCGGTAGCTGTCGGTGGCCCGGTTGACCGCGATACCGGGGATACAGACGAGCTCCTGGCCATGGTTGACCAGCAGGGCGATCAGCAGGCCGGGCTCGCCGCCAGTCATGTCCAGCGCCCAGGTCGTCCCGCCACCGTCGGCGCGGTCCAGAACATCACCGATCAGCTTCAGCAGTTCCGGCTCGTCGTTGGCCACCCGACGCGACAGCAGCGTGTCGCCCTCGCTGTCCAGGACCAGGCAATGGCGGTGGGTCTTGCCGTAGTCGGTCCCCGCCCATATCCGGCTCATTGTGCTCCAGTCGTCATACTTGCCTTGCGGACGACCTCGCCGGCATTGCTCTACACAGCGACTTGTTCGCACTTCCCAATCGGCGGCCGAGTCGTCGTGGGGAGCCGGGCGGCCAAGCACCTGAAGCCACGAACGGCAGCCACTTGTCAGCCACACCCGACTTCCCCTGGGTGTCCTCACCCTACGAACGGGAGGACCAACCCGTTCAAGAAGGTTGAGCCACTTGTCACCGGGCTGGGGCCGGCGACGGCGTAGTCCGTTCGCGTAGGCCTGGCCGAACCTGGCGCACCAGCGGCGGACCGTCTCGTAGGAGACCACGATCCCGCGCTCGAGCATGAGCTCCTCGACCTCGCGGAAGCGGAGCGGGAAGCGGTGGTACAGCCACACACAGTGGGAGATGACCTCGACCGGGTACCGGTGCCCCTTGTACGACAGCGACGCGCGCCTCACGGACCACCCCTCCCAGGCTGACCAACGGGAAGATCATCCCACCGGTCAGCCAACGTGACAGCGCCGGTGAGCGCGTTCGGCGAGCGGGTAGAAACGGCCCTCGGCGTCGCGTGCCTCGGAGATCCCGTCGGTGTGGAGCAGGAGCTGATCGCCGGGGCGGAAGTCGGCACGGAACGGCTCCGGCGGTTCCGTACCATGTGCCGCAAGCCGAGGGGGAGCGCGTAGGAGGAAGGCTCGGGCCAGGCGATCGTGCCGTCGGCGCGTACCAGCAGGGGCGCCGGGTGGCCGAAGCACCGCGTACGGCGCTCCCGACGCGGCGACCGGCGAGAAGCAGGAGGGTCCCGCCCGGGTACGGGCGGGACCCTCGTCATTCAGAGCCTGCGGAAGGCGATCTGGTCAGGCCCAGGGGTTCACCGCCGTGAAGGAACTGTCGGCGCGGAAGGTGTCCGTGGCCTGGTACGGGTCCACGCGTAGCGCGTAGTTGTAGTGCCGGATATAGCGGCCGGGGAAGTTGTACGACTCCAGGCGGACGGAGCCGGAGGTCGTGCCCGGTCGGGCGCAGTACGTGGCGTCCTTCTTGAAGATGTCCGTTCCGTTGCTCACGTCGAACCGGATCCGGAAGTCCCAGTGACGCAGGTAGCGGCCGGAGGAGTCGCGGAAGGAGTAACAGTTCGCGTCGGCCAGGCCCGGGACGATCGTCCAGGTGGCGCTCTGCTTGACGGCGGTGGTGCTGGAGGAGGTCACCGGGTCGGCGTAGGCGAGGCTGTCGGAGCGGACGACGCCGTAGCGGCCGGTGAAGTTGACGGACTGGAGCGAACGGGTCGTGTTGGTCGGCAGGGTGACGCCGCCGGCCACCGTCTCCTTGAGCACGGTCAGGTGGCGGACGGTGCCGCTGAGGCCGGGCAGTTCGGTGGGCGCGGACCAGGTGGCGAAGTTGTCGTAGCTGTCGCTGTACCAGTACTTGGTGTCGCGGTAACCGTCGTAGTAGATCCGCCAGCCGCCGTTGTCGAGCTGGACGAGCGCGGGGCCCTCCACGAAGTCGCCGAAGCCCGTCCAGTTGCCGGTCTTCTGGAATGTGTACGGACCGGTGAGGTTGGAGGCGGTGGCGTACTCGATGTACTTCGTCGTCTCGTTCTTGGTGAACGCGTGGTAGGTGGAGCCGATCTTGACGATGAAGGTGTCGATGTAGTTGGGGCTGATGCCGCTCAGCGCGGTGGGGGTGCTCCAGGCCGTGAGCGCGGAGTTTGTGGCGGTGAGCTTGTACGGCTTGAAGGTGAACTCGCCACCAGCGGTCGTGGACGCCGACAGGATGATGTTGACGCTGCCGTCGGTGTCGACGAACCACTCCGGCGCCCAGGCGCGGGCCAGGCCGCTGATCGGGACCGTGTAGTCGTACAGGAAGGTCCAGTTGAGGCGGTCGGTGGAGCGGGCGAAGCCGATTGTGGTGCTCAGCGCGGACCAGGTACGAGTGGTGTAGGTGAGGTAGTAGAAGCCGTCGGTGTGCTTGAAGATGCTGGGATCCCGGATCATCCCGGACGGCGGAACGTATGCCGGGCCCTTTCGCAGGGTGAACGCGGTGGCGTCAGGCGAGTCGTACACGTACATGTTCGACTCGCTGTTGTTGGTGAACGCGGTCATCGTGTATCGCGTCGCCTGCCCGGCGGGCGGGGCCGCGGCTCCGGCCGTGCCGCCGAGGGCAGTGGTGAGGCCCAGCAGGGCGGCCACCGAGGTGAGGAGGGCGAGGACCGCCCTGAGGGTTCTGTTCAACGCTTGTCCCATTTCTGCGTCAACTGCCCAGAGGTTTTGGGTATGTTCGAAATATCGGATATTGTGCGCAACTTCGAGGCAGTTCCGTCCGGTGCCCCGTACGGGAAGAGGGGGCACCGGACGGAACTACGCCGTCCGGGAGGTGGGTACGCACGAACACGTTGATCCTGCGCACGCCGCTGCCGTCGTTGTACCGCTCCATCGCCCAGCCGAGCATCTCCGCGGTCGCTGACACAGCCCCGGTGACCGCGCCGTCCGACTCGACCAGCAGTCCGCGGCGGGGAGCGTCGGCGAGCAGGACACCGCCCTCACGAGGTGCCGGACGCGTGTAATCCGAGGACCAGTTGCAGGCATGGGTGCCCCGGAGTGTGTCCTGATTGCTCAGGACGTCGCGCAGGCCACCGTCGGTGTACATGCCTGGGACAAGCCCGCGCGGGCGATCGGGCACGCTCTGGAAGAAGAGCACGGGCGCCTCCTCCAGCTTCAGACCAGCGCGCAGGACTTCCCGGACTTTCACGCGGTCCGCGGCCGGTGCGGGCGCCGGCGCCGTGGCAGCGGCCGTGGACCGCGCACGCAGGCCGTCGTTCAGGAGGCGGTATACCTACAAGAGGGCGGAAGCTGGCGGAGGCGACCATGTCGGTGGGGTCCTCGCCGGGCTCCAGGAACACCGGCACGATGATCCGTGCGACCTTCGTTGAGCTGTCGCGGTTCAACGTGAGTGCGCGGCCGATGTTCTGCAGTGGTGGTGGGCTGCGGCTGCCCGCGGCTGTGGCTGAGCGTGTCGGTTGATGGCGGCGATCACCCGCGGATCAGGCCCAACTGGCCCGCGCGTACTCCGGCCTGGAAACGGGAGCCCGCGTTGAGGGTGACGAGCAGTTCGGCGACCCGGCGGCGGTAGGTGCGCAGCGACATGCCGAGTTCCCGTGCGGCTGTCTCGTCGGTGGCGCCGGAGGTCAGGGCGCGCAGAACCCTTGCGGCTTGGGCGTCGATCCGGGGCCATTCCGCGCTGAGGAAGGCCGCGAGGTCGGTGGCGCTCTCCCAGGCGGCTTGGAACAGCGCGTAGGCCCCGTCGACCAGGGCCGGTGTGGCGCTCATGGTGTAGGTGCGGTGTCCGTGGGCGGCCGGTGCGGGTGCGATGGGGCTGGTGAGGATCATGGTTCGCCGGTCGATGAAGAAAGTTCCCCGGGACAAGGGGGCGGCGGTGATCCGGATCTGCATGCCGTGTGCTGCCATCTCGCGCAGGGCTTCCCGGTCGCGCTCGTCGGCGAGTACGGCGGGGCTGTACAGCTTGCGGGCCGGAACTGCCCCGTTGCGGCGCATCGTCAGGCGGGCGGCCTCGCGCGCGCCGGGCCAGGTGTCGAGGTCGCGGGCGACGTTGACCCATTCCGTGTCGTCGGACTCCGTCAAGGGCTTGAGCCGCGTCCAGAGCTCAACATCACCGCGAAGCATCATGACCTGTGGCATGCGTTCATTGTGCCGGTGGCAGCAACATGCCACGCTCTCGTCGGCTGGTGCCGGGCCGTACAGGCTCAAGCCCATGAGCAACAGATTCCGCCTCGGCGGCGACCTGGACGTCAACAGGCTCGGATTCGGCGCCATGCGTCTGCCTTCCAAGGACGGTATGGGCGGCCCCGCCCGCGACCCGGAGGCCGGCCGCGCCGTACTGCGCCGAGCCGTCGAACTCGGGGCCGACCACATCGACACCGCCGACTTCTACGTCAGCCACGGCGGTGCGGTGCGTGCGAACAGCCTGATTCGCGAGGCGCTGTACCCCTACCCGTCCCACCTGGTCATCGCGACCAAGGTGGGCCCGATCATCCGTCCCGACGGCCTCCACCAGGGCACCCCGGCCGACATGCGCGGCCTTGTCGAAGCCAACCTCACCGGCCTGGGCGTGGACCGGCTCGATCTCGTCTACTTGCGCATCGGGGCGATGACATCCCCGCACGGCGAGTCGCTGGCCGAACGCTTCGAGGCGCTCGCCGCGCTGCGCGAGGAGGGCCTGATTCGGCACCTCGGCCTCAGCAACGTCGACACCGGCCATCTCGCGGAGGCTCGCGCCATCGCACCTGTCGCCGCCGTACAGAACCACGCCGCCCAGCGTGACGAAGCGGACGTCCTGGCCGCCTGCCAGGAGTCCGGCATCGCTTTCGTGCCCTTCTTCCCTGTGGGCGGCGGTCGGGAACTCGACGACGAGCGTCTTGCGAAGGTGGCGGCCCGGCACGGCGCCACCGTCCCCCAGATCGGCCTCGCCCGGCTGCTGGCCTCCTCCCCGGTGGCCCTGGCCATCCCGGGCACGGGATCCCTCCCGCACCTGGAGGACAACATGGCCGCCGCCGCGATCACCCTCACCGACGACGACCTTGCCGACCTGTCCTGACATCGCACACGAAAGAAGCCCCTGCCATGAAGCTGCTGATCCTCGGCGCGACCGGTCCCACCGGTCGTCATGTCATCGACCTGGCGGTGCGATCCGGTGACTCGGTCACGGCCTTCGTCCGCAACCCGGCGGCCCTGGGCGACCTGGCGGAGCGGGTCACGCCGGTCACCGGCGACGCCACCTCGCACCGCGACCTCGCAGCCGCGGCGGCCGGGCACGACGCGATCGTCTCCGCGCTCGGCAGGGGCAGTTCGGTGCGCGCCGACGGCCTCTTCACGCGCGCCTCGGCGGCCGTGCTCGGCGCAGCCGGGGAAGCGGGTGTCTCCCGCCTGGTGTGGCTGTCCTCGTTCGGTGTCGGCGACACCTTCCACTGGTCGAGCACCGCACAGAAGCTGATCTACAGCACGCTGCTGCGGTCGATCTACGCCGACAAGGAGATAGCGGACGAGAGCATCCGCTCCAGCGGGCTGGACTGGACCGTGGTCTACCCCACCAGGCTGACCCACGGCCCCGCCATGGGCACCTACAGGGCGGACGACCGGCTGCTGATGAAGGGCAACCCGACGATCAGTCGCGCGGACGTCGCCGGCTTCCTGCACCAGGCTGCACACGGCAGGGAGTGGATCAACCGCGCCGCCGTGATCTCGGACTGAGTGTCCGCACTCCGAGTATGACAGTCGTTATAGAGGGATGTAGCCTCAAGCTCTGGATCTATAACGACTGTCATAGGAGGATGCCGTGACGATCATTACCGTGAAGGCTCCCAAGGGACGCCTCGGCCTTGAGCAGCGCCGTGAGCTGGCCGAGACACTGACGGACGCGGTGCTGGTGCCCGAGGTGGGACAGCCCGTCCCGGCCGCCCGCGTCGGGTTCCAGGTGCACTTCGTCGAGCGCGAGCCGGACATGATGGCGATCGGGGGACAGCTGCTTTCGGACGCCGGTCAGGAACTCGACGTGATGGTGATCGACATCGCGGTCATGGACGCCGCCTGGCAGCCGGACGTACGAGGCCAGGTCATCGAGCGCGTCCTGGCCGCGCTGGCGGAGTCCTGCGGACTGGAGAAGCCGTCACCGGCGTGGTGGGTCAACTTCCGCGTGATCGACGAGGGCAGCTGGGGCTCGTCCGGGGGCGTGCTGTCCATCCTCCCGCTCCTCGAGAGCGGTGTGTTCACGGAGGAGAGGGCCAAAGCCGTCCGTGCCGCGCTGGGCGCCTGAAGTCGACAGCGGCGGGCTTCCAGGCATGCACGGAGCCTCGCCCCTGCCCGGTCAGCTCTTGATCGCGGCGAGGACGAGGGCCTGCAACTGCTCCGCGGTGCGGTCCAGGGGCTGAGTGCTGCGCTTGGCGCGGCACATGGCCACGGTCCCCTCGACGGCCGCGACGACGAGGGTGGCGAGCTGGGCCGCCTGCTCACGCTCGGCGCCGTGCTCGTGCAGCGAGTCGGCCAGCAGGATTTCCCAGGCGTCGAAGACGTCAGCTGCGGCTACCAGGGCGGCCGGCGTCTCGTCCGTGGGCGGCTCCTCGATGGAGACGGCGAGAACCGGGCAGCCCGCCCGGAAGTCACTGTCGACGACGATCTTGCGCCACAGGTCGAGGAATGCCCGCAGCCCGGCGACCGGCCCCGCCTCCAGCTCCTTGCGCAGACGGCGCGCGACCCACTCGCCCGTGTAGCGGACGGCCTCGGTGGCCAACTGCTGTTTGCCGTCGGGGAAGTAGTGGTACGTCGAGCCGAGCGGCGCCCTGGCGTGCTTGGCCATCTCGCGGATGCTCGTCGCGTTCAGACCGCGCCGGCTGATCATGTCGGCCGCACCGGCCACGATCCGCTCGCGCGCCGCCGGGCTGGGCTTGGTCACGTACATGATCCCTTCTGACCCCACTGGATATAACAGCCGTCATAGTCTAGCGTGACCGGCACTTATAACGACCGTCATAGATCTGTGTCGTCGAACGACAAGAAGACGAACTAAACAACGCGAGGTATGCCATGCCGATGATCCGGCTCACCGCCCCGGCAGCCGCCCTGACCGCACAAGGCCGCCAGAGCATCCAGCGTGACCTCGCGGCGGTGCTGCTGCGCTGGGAGGGCGCACCCGACACGGCGTTCTTCCGCGCCCAGGCGTGGAGCTACCTCACCGAACTGCCGGAAGGCGCCCAGACCACCGCCGAGGACGACGCGCCGCGCTTCCTGGTGGAGGTCACCGTCCCACAGGGAGCCCTGTCCGAGCGCCGCAAGGCGGGCCTGGTCGAGGAGGCGACGAAGACCGTCCTGGCCGCGACCGGCCTCGGCCGGGACGACGCCCCGCGGGTGTGGGTGCTTGTGCACGAGCAGCCCGACGGCACCTGGGGTGCGGGCGGCTCCGTCATCCGCTACGCCGACCTGGTGGCACTGGCGAAGGGGCAGCGCACCGATGCGTGAACTGACCTACATCGCCCGGCGCACCGTCGAGTGGCGCGAGACGCCCGACCCGACACTCCAGTCCGACGGGCAGGCGATCGTCGCACCGGTGGCCGCCACCTCCTGCGACGTCGACTCCTCCATCCTGGCCGGTCACGGCTTCATCGACCCACCGTTCGCCCTCGGCCACGAATGCGTCGCCCGGGTCGTCGAGACCGGCGACGCCGTGACCACCGTCGCACCCGGCGACCTGGTCGTCGTCCCCTGGTCCATCAACTGCGGCACCTGCGAGCGATGCCGGGCCGGGCTGACCGCGCACTGCACCGCCGTCCCCTACATGGCGATGTACGGCGCACCGATCGGCGGCAGTTGGGGCGGGCTCTTCTCCGACCTGGTCCGCGTGCCCTACGCCGACGCCATGCTCGTCCCGCTGCCGGCCGGCCTCGACCCGGTCGCCATGGCCTCGGCCAGCGACAACTGGTCCCTGGCCTGGCGCCTGGTCGCCCCGCACCTCAAGGCCCGCCCCGGAGCACGCGTCCTGGTCGTCGCCCGCGGCAGCATCGGCCTGTACGTGTGCGACATCGCCCGCGCCCTCGGTGCCTCCGACGTGCTCTACGTCGACCCCGACCCCGAACACCGCACCCTGGCCCGCGCGTTCGGGGCCGCCACCGCCGAGACCCTGGATCCGATTTCCCAGGGCTACGACATCGCCGTCGAGGCCACCGGCCGCGTCGACCAGCTCGCCCTCGCCGTCAAATCCCTGGCCCCGGAAGGGATGTGCGAGTCGGCGGGCAACCATTTCCGTCCCGGTGAACTGCCCCTGCTCGACATGTACCTCAACGGCGTCACCCTGCGCATCGCCCGCGACAACGTCCGTGCCCACATCCCCGACGCCCTCGAACTCGCCGCCTCCGGCAAGGTCGCCCCCGAGAAAGTCGTCTCCCGCGTCATCGACTGGGAGGACCTGCCGACCGCGCTGCCGGAGAAGCACCTGAAGCCGGTCTTCGTCCGGGCCGATGACTGACCGCACCCGGCCCGCACCCCACCAGCCCACCCCACCGAGAAACCCGATGCACACTTCCCTCACCGACCCGCCGCCACCAACTTCCAACCCAGAGTCATGTAACCGGTTATATTGGTTACATGGACTCCTCCGCAACCACGGGGCTGACGCTGCACTCCCATACCGGCGTCGCCTACCGGTTCGACCCCGGCGCGCTGTGCCTGGAACTGCTGACCACCGGCGGCCCCGGCCCCTACCGCCGGTACGAGGTCCTGCACGAGCCCGCCGACCTGGCCGCCTGGGCGGACCGGTCGCGGCTGACCCCGACGCCCGCACTGAACATCTCCCAAGCTGAAGTGGCCGACATGCGAGGGCTGCGCGACGCACTGCTGCGGGTGATCATCGCCCACACACGCGGCGAGCTCCACCCGCCCCGCGACCTGGAGGCCATCAATGAAGCAGCCGCCCGTCCGGCCATGGCCCCCGCCATCACGCCGGCCGGGAAGCGGCAGTGGGCCGGAACACTCATCGGCACGCACCTGGCGGCCACCGTCGCCCGGGACGCCGTCGAGCTGCTGACCGGCCCCTTTGCGCACCGCATCCGCACCTGCGCCGCCGAGGACTGCCACCTTATCTACGTCGACACCTCACGCCCCGGCCGCCGCCGCTGGTGCTCTATGGAGCACTGCGGCAACCGCCACAAGGTCAGGGCGCTGCGCGCCCGCCACACCGAGGAAGGATGACCTCATGCCCACAGGACTCACCAAGGACGCCGGCTGGCAGATCGGCGTGTCCCGCATCCTGCCCCACCCCGCAGCCATCGTCTGGGACTTCATCAGCAGTCCCGAAGGCATCGCCCTCTGGCTTGGCACCGGCGCGGTCCTCACTCCCGAACGTGGCACCTCTTACCGGACGGCCGAAGGCGTGGCGGGCGAGGTGCGCGGCTACCGCCCCGCAGACCGTATCCGCGTCACCCACGGCACCACTACGGTCCAGGTCGCCCTCACCTCCGCAGCCGACGGAGCCCGGACGACGCTCCGCTTCCACCAGGAGCACCTGGCAGGCGCTGAAGAGCGCGAACGGCAACGGGCACACTGGCAGCGTGTCATGGACCAGGTCGCTACCGCGCTCGACCGGCGGTGACGACGGCGTGGGACATCTGACCGAAGACCGTCACGCACAGACGTCGGACTCCTCTCACAGCGATCCCGGGCCTTGACCCCACAGCAAGCTCAATCGCCGTTCCGGTTGATCTCGATCCTCCGAAGCGACGGCACCAGCAACGGCACCAGCATTGCCACAGCCGCCACCCCACCGCCGGTGACAGCGACCGCCGCCGTCCCGAACAGCGCGG